>NZ_JASAMQ010000008.1:0-242845 GCF_029909865.1 Ochrobactrum sp. 19YEA23
TAAGGGAGTAAGGGAGTAAGGGAGTAAGGGAGTAAGGGAGTAAGGGAGTAAGGGAGTAAGGGAGTAAGGGAGTAAGGGAGTAAGGGAGTAAGGGAAGAGGATCGCGGGCGCTCGTTCGGCGCAAGCGATTTTTTTAGAGGCTCCGAGTTCCTACCCTATTCCCCTATTCCCCTATTCCCCTATTCCCCTATTCCCCTATTCCCCTCCACACTATTGACGCATCACCCGTCTGCCATTATTAAATGCAAATAGTTTGCAAGTGCATATTGATAATAAAGGTCTTTATAATGACACCCCATGGTGCGGGCCCATCCGAAGGTCACGACGTCACCTTTGAAGGCTGGCGGCGGGATCGAGGCGAAGCCTCTATGTCCGATGTTCATCGCTCCGTGGCGGTTAACCGCTCCGGGTCGCGCTTTCGCAGGGCCATGGCCTTCGTTGGTCCCGGCTATCTTGTCGCCGTCGGCTATATGGACCCCGGCAACTGGGCGACCTCGCTCGCCGGCGGCTCCCGCTTCGGCTATGCGCTGCTTTCGGTCGTGCTTCTGTCCAATCTGATGGCCGTTCTGTTGCAGGCGCTCTGCACGCGGCTTGCGATCGCCACCGGGCGCGATCTGGCGCAGGCCTGCCGCGACGCCTATCCGCGCATACTCGCCTGGCCGCTATGGCTTCTGGCGGAACTCGCAATCTGCGCCACCGATCTTGCCGAAGTTATCGGCACGGCCATTGGCCTCAATCTTCTATTCGGCATTCCGCTCGAAATCGGCGTCATCATCACCGCCGCCGACGTGCTTCTGGTGCTCTATCTGCAAAACAAGGGCTTCCGCCGCGTCGAAGCGCTCATCATGACGCTTCTGGCCGTCATCGCGATCTGCTTCTTGGTCCAGATTCTGATGGCCCAGCCGAAATGGAATGAGGTCATTCTCGGATTTGCGCCGACCGTTGAAATCATCCGCAACCCGGACATGCTTTATATAGCGCTCGGCATTATCGGCGCGACGGTCATGCCGCATAATCTCTATCTGCATTCGGGCATCGTGCAGACCCGCGACTATGGGCACACGACCGCTGAAAAGCGCGAGGCCATTCGCTATTCGACGCTCGATTCCACCATCGCGCTCACTTTCGCGCTTCTGGTCAACGCATCGATCCTGATCCTCGCGGCAGCAAGCTTCAACGCGACCGGCAATACCGGCGTGGAAGATCTCGACAAAGCCCATGCCCTGCTCAACCCGCTGCTCGGATCATCGCTTGCGCCAACGCTTTTTGCCATCGCGCTTCTGTGCTGCGGCCTGAACTCGACCATCACCGCCACCATGGCGGGGCAGATCGTCATGGAAGGCTTTATCCGCATCCGGCTGAAACCGTGGTTGCGCCGCGCCATCACGCGCTTTGTTGCCATTGTGCCCGCCGCTGTTGTCACAATCATGTACGGTTCGCAGGGTACGACGGAACTCCTGATCCTGTCGCAGGTGGTGCTGAGCCTGCAATTGCCTTTCGCGGTGATACCGCTGGTCATGTTCACAGCAGAAAAGAAGAAGATGGGATCGCTGGTCGCTCCGCGCTGGGTCACCTTCCTCGCGGCCATCACCGCCGTCATCATTGTCGTGCTGAACCTGAAGCTCATCTACGATTTCTTCAGCGGCGTGCCGATCTGATCCAATCAAAGCAGCGCCTCCCAAGCAACCGCGCCGCAGAAAGGAAAAGCCCGGCTCAAAGCCGGGCTTTTTCTGATCTTGAGCGCATCCCGAAAAGTGTGAAACGGTTTTCGGAACAAGATGCGCGTAAAAAAGTTAGAGCGCCGATCTGATCCTATCAGATCGGCGCTCTAAAGTAGTGTCAGCCGGTCTGTAAGCCGGGTTCTGTATGGCCGGGCTTTCGCCCGACGTGGCAGCCATTCATCTGGGACGGATGTCGCCACCCGCCTCTTGCAACCCACCCGGACGACTGATCCGGAAACCGATTGCCGGTCCTTGCGAACCGGCGCGCCGTCCCTATTCGGTTTTGCTCCCGGTGGGGTTTACCGTGCCGTCTCCATTGCTGCAGACGCGGTGGGCTCTTACCCCACCCTTTCACCCTTACCTCGTCATCCCTGTCGTTGCAGCTTCTGCACAACGATACGGAAGACGAGGCGGTTTACTTTCTGTGGCACTATCCCTGGGGTCGCCCCCGCCGGGCGTTACCCGGCACCGTATTTCCATGGAGCCCGGACTTTCCTCACCTGCCGCCTTTCGGCATATGACAAGCGCGGCTGCCCGACCGACTGACATCGCGTATAAATTCGCTTCTGTCCGAAAAAGCAACAGAAAAGCCGGTAGCAAAACCGCTACCGGCTTTTCGTTCACATCAAACGGCTTGAAACTCTACGCAACCGCCGACGTAAATTCTGGAGCGAACTCCAAAACAGAGCTTAAAGCCCGGCCATATATGCCTTCACCGAGCTGCAATATTTTGCTGAGATCGGGTTCATGCGCGTTGCGCCATGACCGGCATTGTATTTCAGGATCGTGCCGCAGGTGCTGCCGCCGCCCAGCTTCTGCGCCATAGCGAGATACTTCATGCCGTACTGGATGTTCGTGGCCGGTTCATAAAGCCCCTTGGCCGAGCCGGAATAGCCCATGGCGCGCGCCGTCGAGAGCTTGATCTGCATCAGGCCGATTTCGCCTGCAGCACCACGCACATTCGGCTGGAAATTGCTTTCGTGGCGCACGACAGCATGCGCGAGCGAGGACGGCACGCCATAGGTGGAAGCGTAGCGGTTGATAATCTGCGAATAGCTTCCGCCGCTCTTGGTCGAACGGCTGGAGCCACCGGACTTGGAACCCTTGCCCACAGGCGCAGCACGGTTGGTGATGACCGACACCTTTTTAACCGAAGTCTTTGCCTTATCGGCCTCAGCAACTTTGTTCTGCTGACGCGCCTTGAGAAGAGCTGCGAGGTTGGTTGGTTCACTTGCAGGGGCGCTAAGCGCCGGATTCAGGCCAAACGAACTCATCGCGCCAACAAGGGCGCTAACAATAACAAACTTTACTTTCATAACCTACCGTCTTGGAACGTTTCTTATGGGGGAGCGCCCGTCTTGGGGGGAGACGATCCCGTTTATTCAGGTCCCGGTTGGTATAGGCTCTCAAGGCCCATTTCCGCCGGGATTAATCGATGATCTGACGGGGAAATGCAGCCGAAGATTGGTTGCAAAAGTAAAATCGTCTTACAGGTTGTAACAAAACTGATTCAAACGGGCGCAATTCGGCAACCCTCCGCACAGGCGGAGCCGGAAAAGTGATTCGGCTAAATTTTTGAAAATTTGAACGAAATTCGAATTAAATTGCGAAAGTCATCCCGTTACCGCCGCTCGCTCAGGCGGTAACATTCTGGCGGGAAAAAATCAGTCTGTAGAGGGTATCTATGGTAGAAACATCAGCCACACCGTCTACATTTTGTGGCCGAAAGTGACGCTGAAATGCCTTAACCACCGTTTCCGTGTCCTCATCGAAGACACCGGTGATCTCGACCCCATAGCCATAGAGCGCCAGCATGGACTGCAATGCCTCCACAGGCTGCCCCTGCTCGCCCCGCGCCAGAAACCGACCGCCACGGATCGAGGTCGGCTCGATGAAGTGGCCAATGCCCGCATCATGCAGACGCTTCCACGGAAAGTTGTGGCCCGGATCGGTCTTGCGCGCCGGTGCGATGTCCGAATGCGCAAGCACGTTTTCCGGCGCAATGGCATAACGCTCGCAAATATCACGGCAAAGGCCAATGACTGCCTCGATCTGCGCATCCTTGAAAGGCGGATAGTCTTCCAGATTCCCCGGATTGACGATTTCAATGCCGATGGAGGCTGAATTGATGTCGGTCTCGCCCTTCCAGAAGCTTTTGCCTGCATGCCAGGCACGGGCCTTTTCCGACACCATCTGTGCCACCTGCCCGTCCTCGTGAACGAGATAATGGGCCGAGACCTGCATTTCCGGCGACTTGAGAATGTCGACGGCCTCCTGCGCGGTTGCCAGACCCGTATAATGCAGGATTAGATAGACAGGCGTTTTGCCGTCACGACGCGGACCGAAATTAGGCGAAGGATCGAGCGCAGCGCCCGCAAAGTCGGCCTGCTTCAGCGCCAGTTCGGCCAGATCCTGATCCTCGTCCCGAAATTCGGTTGCGCCGCTCGTTTCCTGCATTACGCAGCCTCCAAATGCTTTTCTATGCTTGCCCAGGCAGCGTTTATGGCAGCAAGACGCGCATTGGCAATAGTAATGAATTCCAGCGGCAGACCTTCCGCGACCAGCCGGTCGGGATGATGCTGCTTGACCAGCGTCCGATAGCGGCTGCGCGCATCGTCGAACGACACACCGCGCTCAAGGCCGAGAATGGCGTAGGGATCGCCCTCGCCGCGCTGCACATGCCGTATTGCGATGCGGTCGAAGGCAACTTCGTCAAAACCGAAGATGCCTGCAACCTCGGTCAAAAACGCCATTTCCTTCTCATGGACATAGCCATCGGCCTTAGCGATATGAAACAGCCCGTCGAGAATATCTTCCAGAAGATGGCATTCGCTTTGCCCTTCCTGACAGAGACCGGCCAGCTGGCGGGCATAGCTTTCAAAGCCTGCCACATCCTGCTTGGCCAGATCATAAAGCCGCGCCACATGGGCGGTTTCTTCCTGCGGCACCGCGAAGATATCCTGAAAGGCCCGTATCTCGTCCTGCGTCACGACCCCGTCGGCTTTCGCCATTTTGGCTGACAGGGCGATCATGGCAATGGAGAAAGCAACCCGCCTGCGCGTATCGGCATCGCCTTCAAAAACGGTGCGCACAGCCTCGATAACGCCTGTAATAGCGTTCGACGTCACTGACGCCACAAACTCACCGATGCGAACCCAAATCGACATGGTTCTGTTCTACAAAATTCCGTCGCTGCTGAAAACCGCCCGCATGAAGTGCGGTCGAAAAAACAATTATTTATATGCTCTTATCACCGGTCTGTGATGAGAAATGCGCCGCATCGAAAGATTATTGCGCTGATTGCGCTTCAAACATACAACCGGAACATTGGCCCAACTCAGTTCGATTGCACCGCGTTCTGGCGTTCAGTGAAAGAGCGTTGCGCTGTCGCGGCAGCCGCTTCTCCCGCGGCCTGAGCCTGTTCTTCATTCTGTCCGACCGCCTTTGCAGCGGAAACGGCGTTGGTGCGCGCCCGTTCAATGGCAGCGGCCTGTTCCTCGGGCGTATTCACACCGGCATTGTCACGCAAGGCCTTGACGAGATCCGGACCTTTTTTGTCCGATGCCCCTTCCGCCGGTGCGGCAGGCTGCGAAACAGCGGTGCCATCCTGCGCCGGAGCAGCGGCCTTCTCGTCATTGCCCTTGCCGCAAGCAGCAAGCGCAACCAGAACAATGGCGGCAACGAAGAACAAGGTGTTACGGTTCATGATCAAAGCCATAGCCGAAGACAGCCTGCGTTTAAACACGGAAATCGCTTGCGCGCCGTCTTTCCCGTAAAATGCCGCGGGATCATTCATTCAATGCAATTCCTTCTGGGACAAATGGCGATCCAGTTTCCCGGATCGCCATTCGTAAGACATTTACCATACGGGACTATGACAGCTCACCGGCTGCAACTTGCCCGCACTTGCTGGGTGCTAAATAACAATCCCGCTTAATTAGCAGGCGCGCTACCCGTACCGCCTGTACCCGTGCCCGGAGTAGCCGGAGCCGGCGTTGCAGGCGTGGTCGTCGTATCATTGTTCGAAGGTGCGGCAGGCGCAGCCGGTGCCGGTGCGGGAGCGTTGCTGGCGCCGTCATCCTTCTTCTCATTGCAGGCGGCAAGGCCCAGAAGCGACACAGCGGCAACAGACGTAATCAGAAACTTCTTCATATTGGCTCTCCTTCCTAGCGTGGGTTTGCTCGTTGCGAGCTTATCCCTGTTGAGCATGGCGCAATTTGCGCAAAACACCCCTCTGCTCTCTTCGTAGCTTTCTTCGTGTCCGGCCGGCTCCTTACCGGTCGATCACTTTTGCGGTTGGATCAGGCACAGAAGTCCTGTCGATACCCACCGTCACAGAAGAAAACGGCAGCGAAGAGGAAAGGTTCTCTCAAATAGTCTTACCGCCCGTAATAAAACGCCAAGATTGCAGGCACTTACTCGTGCATTTCGCTGTCAGAAAGCGGTCATTAATCCGTCAATCCCCTGTCATGCCCCGGTGTTTAACTTTTTGAAACCAAGCGCGGGATTCGTCCCAAAGGGGAATTTTATGGCCGAACAATCAGCTGACGGTACCATTCTGAAACGTGCAGTAACCCAGAACCATGCGCTTTCCCGCGCTGGCTTTTCGGAAAGATTGTTCGCCTGGCTCTTCAAGGGGCTGGTCTATCCGCAGATCTGGGAAGACCCCGATGTGGATATGACAGCGCTCGCAATTCAGCCCGGTCATCGCATCGTCACCATCGCGTCCGGCGGCTGTAACGCTCTGTCTTACCTCACTGCCGATCCGGCGCGCGTGGAAGCGGTGGATCTCAACGAGGCGCACGTCGCCTTCAACCGGCTAAAGCTCGCAGCGCTCAAGAACCTGCCGGATTACAACGCCTTCTACCGCTTTTATGGCAAGGCAGACGACAAGACCAACCTTGCCGCCTACAAGCGCTTCGTGCGTCCGCATCTCGATGCCGAAAGCCGCGCTTACTGGGAAAAGCGCAAGTGGAACGGTCGCCAGCGCATTTCGATCTTCTGGCGCGACCTCTACCGTCACGGCCTGCTGGGTGTGTTCATCGGCATGGGGCACCGTGTGGCGCGCCTTTACGGCATCGACCCACGCGATATCCTCAAGTCGCGCACCATCGAAGAACAGCGCAGCTTCTTCGACACGGCGCTGGCGCCTTTGTTTGAAAAGCGCATGGTGCGCTGGGCGACGGCGCGTAAATCCTCGCTGTTCGGCCTCGGCATTCCACCCCAGCAATATGACGCGCTTGCCACTGCTGGAAACGGCAACATGGCCGAGGTGCTGCGCAGCCGCCTCGAAAAGCTCGCCTGCGGCTTTCCGCTGACGGAAAACTACTTCGCCTGGCAGGCCTTCGGGCGCGGCTATAGCGGCGATGAGGAAACCGGCCCGTTGCCGCCTTATCTGTCACGCGCCAATTTCGAAACGGTGCGCGCCCGCGCCGACCGCATGACGGTCCAGAACGCCAATTACACTGATTTTCTCGCCGCCAAGCCTGCTGCATCGGTGGATCGCTACATCCTGCTCGACGCGCAGGACTGGATGAACGACAGCCAGCTCAATGCCGTCTGGAACGAAATCACACGCACTGCCGCGCCGGGCGCTCGCGTAATTTTCCGTACCGCCGCCGAACCGAGCCTGCTGCCCGGTCGTGTTGCACCGGAAATCCTCGGCCGCTGGGAATATCGCGCCGAAGAATCCCGCGCATTGCACGACCGCGACCGCTCGTCGATCTATGGCGGATTTCACCTCTATGTCCTGAAGGACGCCTGATATGCTGCAAAGCCCGGAAGGAAGCCGTGCGAGCGCACAGGGCAATGGTCAGGGTGCAAGCCATGCGCGTTTGATGGACAAGGTTTACCGCCATCAGCGTCATTTCTATGATGCGACCCGCAAATATTACCTTCTGGGTCGCGACCAGATGATCGCGACACTCCATGTGCCAGACGGCGGCAGCATTCTGGAAATCGGTTGCGGCACCGGTCGCAACCTCGTCAAAACGGCGCAGCACTACCCCGATGCCAAACTTTACGGCATCGATATTTCAGCAGAGATGCTGGATACCGCCCGCAGCGCCGCCAAACGTGCAGGGATCGAAAGCCGTACCCAACTGGAACTTGCAGATGCGGCGCAGTTCGATCCCGAGCAGCTTTTCCGTCAAACCGGCTTCGACCGCATCTTCATTTCTTACGCCATATCGATGATTCCGCAGTGGCAATCGGTCATTCGCGAAAGCATCCGGCATCTCGGACCGGATGGTGAATTGCATGTCGTCGATTTCGGCGATCAGTCCCGCCTGCCCGGATGGTTCAAGCGCGGTCTCTACACATGGCTCGACTGGTTCCATGTAACGCCGCGGCAGGACATGTTCGCCATATGTGAGCGGCTTGCAGCCGAGCGCGGCCTGTCGGCGGAGCGCCGCGTGCTTTATCGCGGCTTTGCGTGGATAGCCGTTATTCGCGCTTCAGCTTAAAATTAGGAGCAAGAACAGCACTGGGCTGATGACGACCGGTCGCGGATCGCGTAACCGTTGTAGGGACTGATTCGCGACACCGGAAACCCTGCATGAAACGTCTCATGAGCCGTCTGGCCAGCCGCAATTTTCTTGGCTCTTGCTTTGCCTCCTGCATGGGCGTCTTTCTGCTTTCGGCCTGTACGACGGTGGATTACGATTTTTCCGATGTGAAGAAGCACGGCACGGTTGCCCGTATTCCGCCGCCATCGGGATCAGTGAAGGCGCCACGCTTCGGTGATAGCAATCCGCATGACTGGACCGGCAAGACGCCGTGGCACTATCCGATCCACGGCACCGACGTTTCAAAATACCAGGTCAACACCGACTGGAGCGCCGTGCGCGCCAGCGGCATCTCCTTTACCTTCATCAAGGCGACCGAGGGCGGCGACCGAGTAGACGACCGCTTCGCCGAACACTGGAACGGCACCCGCGAGGCGGGCATTCCCCGCAGCGCCTATCATTTCTATTATTTCTGCCGTCCGGCCATCGAACAGGCCCGTTGGTATATCCAGAATGTACCGCGCGATCCTTCCGCGCTGCCGCCGGTTCTCGATATGGAATGGAACCCGCAATCGCCAACCTGCAAATTACGGCCCAATGCGGCGGTTGTGCGCAAGGAAATGCGCATCTTCCTTGCCGCGCTTGAAAAGCACTATGGCAAGCGTCCGATCATCTACACGACCGTCGATTTCTTCGACGACAATGATCTGCGCCAGATTCCGGACTATCCGTTCTGGCTGCGCTCGGTCGCCGGTCATCCGGATGAGAAATACGGCCCGCATCCGTGGACGTTCTGGCAATATACCGGCACGGGCGTCATTCCGGGCATCAAGGGCGATGCAGACATCAATGTCTTCGCGGGCGACGCCGCCACGTGGAAAAAGTGGCTGGAAAGCAACAAGGCCCGTTAAGACGGGCCTGTTTGAGCTCACACATCAAGTTTTGCTTCATTTCCATGGCTTGTTGGGGCAATAGCTTTAGCAATCCTTGGAAGGGACCTGTTGCTCCCTGCAAAACGAGTGTGAGTTACCGATGAAGTTTGTTGCTTCCATCATGACAGCCGCCCTGCTCGCTTCGACCGCGGTGTCGAATGCACAGACCGCCAATGCCTCTCCGACACCCACGGTTCCCGCTGAAACTGCCGTCAATGCACCCAAGCCGGAATGCGAAACCGATCTTGGCCAGTGGATCGAAAATCTGGCCAAGGAAGCGCGTGAAGCGGGCGTCGGCGAAAAGGGTATCAGCGAGTTGCACAAGGCATCGCTTGAGCAGAAAGTGCTCGACCGGGATCGCAAGCAGACTGTTTTCAATTTGACCTTCACCGAATTTTCCAAGCGCCTCATCTCCGAAGCGCGCTTGAAAAAAGGCCGGGAAAATCTGATCAAACAGGCCGATGTCTTCAAGAAAGTTGAAGAAACCTACGGCGTGCCGGGTCCGGTTCTTGCCTCTTTCTGGGGCCTTGAAACCGATTACGGCGCAATTCAGGGCGACTTCGACACGCTGAACGCGCTCGTCACCCTTTCCTATGACTGCCGCCGTCCGGATCTCTTCCGTCCGCAGCTGATCGCGCTGCTCAAGCTGTTCGACACGGGCGTTGTTGATGCCAGCACGACCGGCGCATGGGCTGGCGAAATCGGCATGATGCAGCTTCTGCCCAAGGATTATCTGGAGCGCGGCGTCGATGGTGACGGCGACGGCAAGGTCGATCTGAAGAACAGCGTTCCTGACGCCATGATGACCGCTGGTCGCATGATTTCCGAACTGGGCTGGAAACGCGGCCAGCCGTGGCTGGAAGAAGTGCGCATCACCAAGGATCTGCCCTGGGAAGAAGCCATCCGCACCAATCGCAAGCCGCATTCCTGGTGGGCTGAGCAGGGCGTGACCGGCCTGAATGGTCCACTCGGACCCGATGACGGCGATGCCTCTCTGCTGCTGCCGCTTGGCCGCAAGGGCCCGGCCTTTTTGTCCTATTCGAATTTCGACGTCTTCGTCGAATGGAACAAGTCCATCGTCTACGCGACGACCGCCGCCTATTTTGCAACGCGCCTTGCCGGTGCGCCTGCATTCGATCCCGGCAATCCGATTCCGGGTTTGACGCAGGAGCAGATGAAGGAGTTGCAAACGAAGCTTCAGGCACGCGGCTATGATATGGGCGCGAAGATCGACGGCGTTTACGGTCTCCTGACTCGCGATGCTGTGCGCGCCGAACAGATGCGGCTTGGCATGCCTGCCGATTCCTGGCCAACCCAGGAGCTTCTGGACAAGCTCTAAGAACATCATAAGGCGCGGGATCATCTCCGCGCCTTTTCCTATTCTGCTCTCATCACGAATGCCTGTTTCATGCTCACTACCCTGCTCGTCGTCCTGCCTGTATTTGCGCTCATTTTCTCCGGATGGGGCGCCTTCAAGCTGAAAATACTGGGACCACATGCCATTGCAGAGCTGAACCGCTTCGTGGTCTATCTCGCGCTGCCTGCGCTATTGTTCGACATCATGGCAAATACCCATGGCAGCGAACTCTGGCAGCCGGGATTCATTGCCGTCTTCCTGCTGAGCAGCGCCATCGCCTTCGTCTTGCCCTTTCTTGTGCGGCTGCGCGGAAAGCTGCCGCTTGCCGATACAGCACTCGACGGCCTCAATGCCGCCTATCCCAATACGGGCTATATGGGCATTCCGCTGTCGATGATCGCTTTCGGCTCCGGCGTTCTGGCCGCAACCACCATCTCCATCATCATCACCGTTTGCGTCACTTTCGCATTTGCGATCGTGTTGATCGAAATCGGTCTGCAAACCGAAAAGAAGCCGTTTCATCTCGTCTGGAAAGTCGTTCGCTCACTCATCCGCAATCCACTGCTTTTTGCACCGGCGCTCGGAGCGATCTTCTCTTTCCTCGGGTTGACGATCCCCGCCCCTGCCGAAACCTTTCTGAAAATGCTCGGCGGCGCAGCATCACCCTGCGCGCTTGTGGCGCTCGGTCTGTTTCTCGCACAATCGCGCAAGGTCGAACGCGAAAGCGTCAACGCCATTGCCTTCCTCGTTTCGGTCAAGCTGATCGTCCAGCCGCTCGCCACATGGCTGCTTGCAGTCTATGTGTTCGAATTGCCGCCGCTGATGGCGGAAAGCGCTGCCCTTCTCGCGGCCTTGCCGACGGGCACCGGCCCTTTCATGCTCGCCGAACATTATCGGCGCGAGGCAGCCATCACCTCCAATGTCATTCTCTATTCGACAGTCATTTCCGTGGTGACTCTGTCGGCGTTTCTCGCCCTGATCCGCTGACGAAAAGCGGGGTATCGCTGCAAACAGCCTGTGGAAATTGTGGCAATTGCCCCGTAAATCCTGTCAGTTCTGTGTCTTTTTCATGAAATGTGAACAGATTTTTCAGGTCAGAAATTTCAATAACTTAGGTGGTAAACAGAAGGTTTTTTTCGCAATCACGCCAGGTTGCAGTACGAAATCTTCTTTTGTTCGCGGCTTTTTGCGCTTAGATTCCAGTCTCTACCAGCGCGCGCCGGGCGCTTGTCTGGCGCATATGAAGGAGACAGACCGATGGGACTGACACGATCTTTGAATGTCCTCATGATCTGTGCAGCATTTGCATTTGTTGCAGCGTTGATAGCAGGCGTCATACCGTAAAGCAGACGCATCAGACCATTACGGCGACACAGGTTTCGAGGATAGACCCGTCTCGCAAGAAACAGAAAGCCCGCCGAAACGGCGGGCTTTTTTCTTGGTCTCGTAAAGGACTTATGCAGGCTCCAGAGCCGCTTCGGTCTTGGGGCGAATGCCGATCATATGGCAGATCGCATAGGGCAGATCGGCGCGGTTCATCGTATAGAAATGGAAGTCCTGCAAGCCGCGTTCGATCAGATCCATAACCTGTTCGGCGGCGATGGCCGCAGCCACCAGCTGATGCGTCTGCGGATCATTTTCCAGCCCGTCGAAACGCTCTGCCAGCCAGGCCGGAATATGCGTCGCGGAACGGGCGCAGAAATTCTTGACCTGCTTGAAATTATGCACCGGCAAGACGCCCGGAACGATCGGGATATAAATCCCAGCCCGGCGCACGCGCTCAACATAACGCTCATAAAGATCGTTCTCGAAGAAGAACTGCGTGATCGCGCGCGTGGCGCCAGCGTCCACCTTGCGCTTCAGCATGTCGATATCGGTTGCGAAATCAGGGCTTTCCGGATGCTTTTCCGGATAGGCCGAAACCGAAATATCGAAATCCGAAATCTGGCGCAGGCCGCCGACCAGATCAGCGCCATTCAGATAGCCGCCGGTTGTCGGCACATATTTTTCGCCAATGCCCGCAGCCGGATCACCGCGCAGGGCGACGAAACGGTTGACGCCGAGATCGGCGAACTCGCGGACTACGCGGTCGACTTCCTCGCGCGTTGCATCCACACAGGTCAGATGCGCCGCAGGCTGGATATCGGTTTCCTTCAGGATACGCGCGACAGTGCGGATCGTACGCTCACGCGTCGAGCCGCCCGCACCATAGGTGACGGACACGAATTCCGGTTGCAAAGGCGCCAGCCGTGTGACCGTTTCCCAGAGGCGCTGTTCCATTTCTTCCGACTTGGGCGGAAAGAATTCGAACGATACCCGGGTGGTCTGGCCGACATCCGGTCGGCGGGAAAGACCATAAAAACCCATCACACTGTCTCCGTCATGCTTGATTCATTCTTTGCCGGATCAGCAATGAGCAGACGCGGATCGCGTGCAAGCCAAAGCTTGACGGTCAGTCCCTCATCGCCGCTTGCACCCTTCGGGGTCAGCTCCAGCGTCTTTTCAGGCTCAAGGCCTGCTTCCTTCATCCAGCCCAGCATCTGCTCGTCGCTGAAGCCGAGGCGCAAATGCGCATGGTCTTCGCGTAGGAATTCGAGCGTATGCGGCGCAAAATCGACAATCAGCAAACGACCATTCGGGCGCAGCGCACGCGCGCCTTCGCGGATCGCCGAAAGCGGATCGTCCAGAAAGTGTAGCACCTGATGGATCGTCACCAGATCGAAGCTCTCGCGTTCGACCGGCAGGGCATAAACATCGCCCTGACGCACCTGCGCATTGCCGATGGCTGCAAGATCGAGATTGGCGCGGGCTACCGCCAGCATGTCGCGATTAATGTCGATGCCGAGACCACGCGCATAAAGCGGCGCGAAAAGCTCCAGCAAGCGCCCGGTACCAGTCCCGACATCGAGCATGGCTTGAAACGGCTTCTCGCCGACGATCTTCTTGAGCGCAATTTCTACCGCATTTTCGGACACATGCAGCTTGCGGATTTCGCCCCAGCTACCCGCATTGGCGCTGAAATAGGCCGCAGCCTTTTCCTGACGGCTGGACTTGACCTGTGATAGCCGCTCCAGATCGCGCTCGACCAGCGCATCAGAACGGTCGAGACGCGCCAGCAAGCCACGCGCAAGATCACCGCAGATCGCATTGTCCGCCAGCCGGAAATAGGCCCATGCCCCTTCCTGATAGCGGTCGATGAGATCGGCTTCGCCCAATAGCTTGAGATGGCGTGACACGCGCGGCTGCGACTGGCCGAGAATGGTCGTCAGATCGGAAACCGTCAGGTCGCCCCGCGCCAGAAGCGCCAGAATGCGCAGACGGCTTGGCTCTGCCACCGCCTTCAGCACATCCACCATCTGATCGAGTTGCAACTGCAAACCGGCCATATCTTCAGCTCTTCCGTTGGACGCAACCCACGCTGCGCTTAAAAACATATAAAGATATGTTTATATGGAAAGGCATTCCTATGCAAGCGCTTTTCATGGCAGAATGAATCGAGCTGGGGATTCGTTCACAGTGAATGCGGGAAAGGAAAGCGCCATGCGTGCGAGCACTATGCGTCAAAAGGCAATCGCCAAATCGCTCACATTGCTGCTTCCAGCGGTCCCCTATTCGGATTCGGAACCGATCAGAGCGGCGGCTCTGGCCCCGCACATGAAGACATTGCCGCCATCCACGGCGGTGTGGCTTGCCACGGTGGCGCATGTGCGCCATGCCCATACGGATTACGATACGCTACGCGATGACGGATATGACAAGGATTCCGCCCGCTTCTTCGTGCTGGATGCAATCAATTCAAAGCTGACGGAATGGCGTGCAACGCGGCTTTTATCGCCGGAAGACGACGAAGCGGTGGAGATGTGAAAACGCCGCCCGGAGGCGGCGTTTTGATCGTTTTGAGTGTTGGTCTGCTTAATCGACAGACCCATGCCCTTGCAGATAGCCGTGCTTGCGCGGGTTCGGCATGAAGATGCTGACCGCGAAGACGATGACCATCATGATGGTCACGTACCAGAAGAAGCCGCTTTCCATGCCCTGCTGCTTGAACCACAGCGCGACATATTCCGCCGTGCCGCCAAAGATTGCATTGGCGATAGCGTAGGAGAAACCGACGCCGAGTGCACGCACTTCCGCCGGGAAAAGCTCGGCTTTCACGATACCGCTGATGGAGGTGTACATGCTCACCACGGCCAGAGCGATCACGATGTAGATGAAGGCCATGGTCGAGCTCTGCACCGAGCCGATCAGCGTCATCAAAGGGATCGTCGTGAGGATCGAAATACCGCCGAAGCCGATCATCATGGTCTTGCGACCGACCTTGTCGGAAAGCGCGCCGAACAGCGGCTGCATGAGCATATAGGCCAGCAGCACGAAGGTCATCGTTTCACTGGCGGTTTCCTTGCTCATACCAGCCGTGTTGACCAGATATTTCTGCATATAGGTGGTGAAGGTATAGAAGGCGAGCGAACCGCCTGCCGTGAAGCCGACAACCACCAGAAACGCCTTGCGATGATGCTTCCAGATGGTGGCGAAGCTGCCGGCAGCCTTGCTGTTGCGGGTTTCTTCAGTCGTGGTTTCATGCAGCGTGCGGCGCAGAAAGAGCGCCACGATGGCTGCGAGACCGCCGATTGCGAACGGGATGCGCCAGCCCCAGGCATGAAGCTGCTCGGATGTGAGCATGAACTGGAGGAGCACGATTACCAGCACGGCCAGAAGCTGGCCGCCGATCAGCGTGACATACTGAAACGACGAGAAGAAGCCGCGACGCCCAGCAAGCGCCACTTCACTCATATAGGTCGCTGTCGTGCCGTATTCGCCGCCGACCGAAAGGCCCTGCAACAGACGCACGATCAGTAACAGTACCGGAGCCAGCACACCAATTGAGGCGTAGGTCGGCAGAATAGCGATGGCAAACGAGCCGAAACACATCATGGTGACGGAAATCAGCATCGATGTGCGGCGGCCCAGCTTGTCGGCGATACGGCCGAACAACCAGCCGCCGATCGGACGCATCAAAAAGCCAGCCGCGAAAATCGCAGCTGCATTCAAAAGCTGACTGGTCTGATCCTCAGCGGGGAAAAACTGCGATGCGAAGTAAAGCGCACCAAACGAATAAACGTAGAAATCATACCATTCAACCAGATTGCCTGAGGCGCTGGCCACAATCGCATAGACACGACGGCGCGTATCGTGGGCGTCATGCGCCGCTTCGACCTCGCCATTGGCATCGACATGCGTTCCTGCATTGCTCATGTTAAAAACTCCCAAAAGCGGATTCTGCTACCCACATCGAACGACAGCGATACTGTTGGATAAAGCGCAACGTTATAAGGATGCTCGCTAAATTAGCGCAGGTCCAGAATGCGACCAGACCATAGGTGCAAAATCGTTTGCATGCAATCTATTGACCCGTGACGAATGGCAAAGCGGGCGACGACAATTCACCTGCCACCGCCCACCGCAGTTCTTTGAAATAATTGCAAAAATCCTGGATCAACGCGGCCATCGACACGGAGAGCATCAATCACATCCCCGTGTAGTGACCGGTTTCGGCATGATTATCGCTTCTGAACAACCATGAAGATGCGCGGGAACCGAAGCAGCACCTTGCCGTCGCGAGTCGTCGGATAATGGGGCGCGATGCGCTCCTTATAGGCTGCGAGATAGGCCGCCTGCTCATCCGCATCCAGCGGGTCGAGGAACGGTCGAAGGCCTGTGCCCTTGACCCATTCCACAATGGCATCGACGCCTGCGAGCGGGTGATTGTAGATCGTGTGCCAGATATCAATCCGCGCCGCATCGGCTGCAAGCGCATCGTAATAGGTGGCGACCGGCGGCAACACGCCCCTGCCCGTCTTGCCGATCTTGGCTGCAAAAGGCTCAGTCTTGGCAACGTCGCGCATCCCGACATGGGTTTGCTCACCCATATTATCCGGCATCTGGATCGCCAGAAATGCGCCCGGCTGCAGCAAGGACAACAGTCGCTGCAATTGCTCGATATGATCAGGCAACCACTGGAAGACTGCGTTGGAGAACAACACGTCGGTTTCGGCATCCGGCTCGAAACTGGCGGCATCGCTGATGAAGAACTCCACATCCGGCAAACGGGCCTTCGCCTTGTCGATCATATCCGGCGATGTATCGAAGCCCGCGATCTGAGCATCCGGCCAGCGCTCCACAAGAAGCTCGGTCGAATTGCCGGGTCCACAGCCAATATCCACCACCTTGCGCGGTGCAGTCAGGGGTATCTGCGCCAGAAGATCGCGCGCCGGGCGGCTGCGTTCATCTTCAAACTTCAGATATTGCTTTGCGGACCAGTCTTTCATCGTCTTTCCTTTCATCAAATGAAAAGGCCGGTGCGATGCACCGGCCTTGGAAGTCATTATCGGGTAAGCGGCTTGTAGGTCACCCGCTTCGGGTTGACGCTTTCCGGTCCGAGACGACGGACCTTGTCAGCCTCATAGTCTTCGAAGTTGCCTTCGAACCATTCAACATGGCTGTCGCCTTCGAAAGCGAGGATATGCGTCGCCAGACGATCGAGGAACATACGATCGTGGGAGATGATAACAGCGCAGCCAGCGTATTTTTCGAGCGCATCTTCAAGCGCTGCCAGCGTTTCCGTATCAAGATCGTTGGTCGGTTCGTCGAGGAGGAGAACGTTGCCGCCTGCCTGCAACATCTTGGCAAGATGCACACGGTTGCGCTGACCACCGGAAAGGTTACCAACCTTGGCCTGCTGATCGCCGCCCTTGAAGTTGAACGCACCGCAATAAGCGCGCGAGTTCATTTCAAACTTGCCGAGCTTGATGATGTCGTTGCCGCCGGAAATTTCTTCCCAGACATTCTTGTTCGGATCAAGGTGATCGCGGCTCTGATCGACGTAGCCAAGATGCACAGTATCACCGATGCGGATCAAACCGGAATCCGGCTTTTCCTGACCAGTGATCATCTTGAACAGCGTCGACTTACCGGCGCCGTTCGGGCCGATAACACCAACGATACCGCCTGGAGGCAGCTTGAAGGTCAAGTTTTCGATCAGCATACGGTCGCCAAACGACTTGGTCAGACCTTCAGCTTCAATAACCACCTGGCCGAGACGCTCACCTGCCGGGATCAGAATCTGGGCATCGCCCGGACGCTGGTTTTCCGCAGCTTCAACGAGCTGATCGTAAGCCTTGATACGTGCTTTCGACTTGGCCTGACGCGCCTTCGGGCTCGCGGCAATCCACTGGCGCTCACGCTCAAGAGCTTTCTGACGCGAATCTTCTTCACGTCCTTCCTGAATCATACGCTTGGCCTTGGCTTCAAGATAAGCCGAGTAGTTGCCTTCGTAAGGAATGCCACGACCACGGTCGAGTTCGAGAATCCAGCCGGTCACATTGTCGAGGAAGTAGCGATCGTGCGTGATAAGCAGGACAGCGCCCTGATATTCGCGCAGATGCTTTTCCAGCCATGCGGTGGTTTCGGCGTCAAGGTGGTTGGTCGGTTCGTCGAGCAGCAGCAGGTCAGGCTTCGACAGCAGCAGCTTGCAAAGTGCAACGCGACGACGCTCACCGCCCGAAAGCTTGGTGACATCGGCATCGGCTGGCGGGCAGCGCAGCGCTTCCATCGCCATTTCAACCTGGCTTTCCAGATCCCAGAGGTTCTGGCTGTCGATGACATCCTGAAGCGCCGCGCCTTCGTCGGCAGTTTCATCAGAATAGTTCATCATCAGTTCGTTGTAACGGTCGAGAATGGCGGTCTTTGCTGCCACACCTTCCATCACGTTGCCGAGCACAGTCTTGTCTGGGTCGAGATGCGGTTCCTGCGCGAGATAACCGCACGTAGCGCCGTCTGCGAGCCAGGCTTCGCCGGTATATTCCTTGTCGAGACCGGCCATGATCTTGAGGATCGTCGACTTACCGGCGCCGTTGGGGCCGAGAATACCGATCTTCGCATCTGGATAGAATGACAGGTGAAGGTTTTCGATAACCTTCTTGGCTCCGTAAGCCTTGTTCAGGCCGGACATATGATAAATGAATTGGCGTGCCATAAAGCGCGTCGTCTCCACGGGTTGGAAAGCGCGGCGGGTTCATGCGAAGCCGAACCGCGCGGAAATTGCTGAGGCGTATGTATGCCAAATAAAGAGCAGACGCAAACGCCATCGCGTAAAACAAAAATGACGGGCAAGACATTGTTCGAAGAAGCACGCGCTTGAAAAATGGGGCTTAAAAGAATGAAACCGGGCGCGGATATTTCCGTCACCCGGTTTCCCCTCTGGCCACCGTCCGCGAAAGTTTCCTCCCTTTCATCGGACGGCCTGCAAATGATGGCTTGGATTTCTCTAAATGACGCCCTTTATAACCGTCAAAGCCCCTGTAATTCCCCGTTGAGCGTAGATTTGCCCAGCTTTTCACGCATTTCAAGCAGAATTTGCACAAAAAACGCTTTTGCCTAAAATTCGCTCATACAACGTTGTCATGCCTCTTTTAATACCGCGTTCAACGGGGGAATTGACTATTTGCGCGGCATAAAATCAGATGGCAAAATGTTGTTTGAAACCGTTCATCACATCTCCCTGTCCGACGCGACGCAACTGCCGTTTCGAAGCGCGCTTGCCGATACACCGCGCGCTGTCGTTCAGATATGCCACGGCCTTGCGGAACATTCCGCGCGCTATGGCCGGTTTGCCAAAGCGCTCACAGAGGCTGGCTATCACGTCTATGCCCATGACCACCGTGGCCATGGCGTGAATATTGGCGCTCATGCACCGAGAGGAATGTTTTCACAAAAGCAAGGCCATGATGTGGCCATCAACGATGTTCTGGCACTGAACCGCCACATCCATCTTGAGCATCCTGGCTTGCCGGTGGTCCTGTTCGGGCATTCGATGGGCGGTCTGATTGCCCTGAACTATGTGCTGGACCATGCCGACACGGTGGACGCCGCTGCAGTCTGGAATGCCAATTTCGACGGCGGGCTTGAAGCTAAAGCCGCTGCGGCTCTTCTTTATATAGAGCGCATGCTGAAAGGGTCGGATGTTCCAAGCAGCCTGTTGCCGAAACTGACCTTCCGCGCCTGGGGCCGCGCCATTCCCGGCCATCGCACGCTCTTCGACTGGTTGTCGCGCGACCCGGCGGAGGTCGATGCCTATGTCGCCGACCCGCTCTGCGGCTTCGACGCCACTGTATCCCTTTGGCTCGATCTCGTGCACATGACCGCGCGCGGCGCGGATGATCGCAACTTCAGCAATATCCCGCGCAACCTGCCCTTTCATCTGGTCGGCGGCAGCGAAGATCCGGCTACTGCCAAAGGTGCTGCCGTCTCCCGGCTGGCGAAGCGCATGCAGCGCATGGGGTTCACACGGGTGACCTGCCTGATCCTCGCAGAAACCCGCCATGAAAGTCTCAACGACATTAATCGAAACGAAGTGACGCAGAAATTTCTGGATTGGCTGGCGGAAACCCTTCCGTCTCTGTCGAAGTCCGGTTAAGAAGCGGCGGCATTCTCTTCTGTTGGGCTTGGCTCACGATTTCTTGAAGCATCTTGGCTTCTTCGGGTATTCAGTGCTAGAGCATCGGCCCCGAAAGTGATTATCGGTTTCGGGAAAAGCCGATGCTGAAAAAACTGGCCGCGGCTTGCGCGATATCGGGCCTCCAGACATCGAAAATGGAGCCTGCGCTTGAAGAATAGCGCAAGGAACGAAGGAACACTCTGCGTGGAAACACCGACAATCTCTGTTGTCATCCCCTGCCGTAACGAGGCGGACAATCTGGCCTTTTTGCTGGATGAAGTGGATTCCGCGATGCAGGGTCGCGCCTATGAAGTGATTGTCGTCGATGACGGCTCGACGGACTCGACAAGCGATGTGATTGCCCGGCGCATCCATGCAGGCAAGCCGCTGCGCCATTTGCGCCATGACCGCTCATCCGGCCAGAGCGCGGCGGTGCGTTCCGGTGTTTTTGCCGCACACGGCAATATTGTAGTGACGATGGATGGCGACGGCCAGAACGATCCGGCCTATCTGCCAATGCTGGTCGACGCGCTCGTCGAAGCTGGCGAAGGTTATGGCATTGCCGCCGGCCAGCGCCTGAAGCGCACGGATACCAAGTTGAAGCAATTGTCGTCGCGCTTCGCCAATAATCTGCGCGGCGCTATCCTGAAGGACAAGACGCGCGATTCCGGTTGCGGCCTCAAGGCGCTGCATACGGACCTGTTCCGCCAGCTGCCTTTCTTCGACGGCTGGCACCGCTATCTGCCATCGCTGGCGCTGCGCGAAGGTTTCGATGTCGTGCATGTGGATGTGGTCGACCGCGAACGCCGCCACGGCAAATCCAATTACGGCATTCTCGATCGCGGACTGCGTGGCATTCTCGATCTTTATGGTGTCTGGTGGCTGCGCAAGCGCCGCAAGGTTGTGCCGCGTGTGACGGAGATTACCCATGACTGACATTTTCAACAGCCTGTCGCATTGGCTGCACGAAGTTTTCGTCGCTCAGTGGGATGGCTGGATCGTGCTTGGCTTCATCGCACAGGCCTGTTTCACCATGCGCTTTGTCGTGCAGTGGCTGGCATCTGAGAAGGCCAAGAAAAGCGTCATGCCGGTGGCATTCTGGTTCTTCTCGCTCTTCGGCGGCGCATTGCTGCTGATCTATGCGATCCAGCGCAAGGACCCCGTATTCATCGCGGGACAGGGTCTTGGTCTCGTTGTCTATGTCCGCAATCTCTGGCTGATCGCCAATGAGAAGAAGCAGATCACGGCGAGCGAATAAAGCGCTGCCCGTAGCAGATCAAAAAAGTGCGCCAGAACTGTCCGTCCTGACGCACTCATTTTCTAAGAACCTATCCGACAATCAGACCTTTACTGTACGGCCCACCGAACGATAATCGAGGCCGGTACCTGTGATATCTTCAGCCTTATAGACATTGCGCAGGTCGATCAAAACTTTTCCAGTCATCGCTTTTGCAACGCGCTTGAGATCGAGCGCCCGATAGGCGTTCCATTCGGTCAGAAGCGCGACCACGCCAGCGCCTTCCGCCGCCTCATAGGCCGAGCTGCACCAGATCACACCCGGCAGAACAGCCTTGGCTGCATCCATGGCTTCCGGATCGTGCGCCCGCACTGAAATCCCGGCCTTCTGGATTGCGGTCACGATGTCCAGTGCCGGAGACTCGCGAATATCATCGGTATTCGGCTTGAACGCGATGCCAAGCACCGCGACTGTCTTTGCGCCGCTTTCCTTCGCAGCAGAAACGATGCGTTCCGCCATCGACTGCTTGCGCATTTCGTTGATGGAAATCACTTCCTCGATCAGCGACTGCGGGGCGTCGTAACGCTTACCGGTCGCGGCAAAGGCGCGTGTATCCTTCGGGAAGCATGAGCCGCCAAAGCCCGGGCCAGCATGAAGGAATTTCGAACCAATGCGGTTATCCATCCCGATGGCGCGCGCAACTTCCTGCACATTACCGCCGGTCTTCTCACACAGATCTGCGACCTGATTGATGAAGGTCACCTTCATGGCCAGAAAGGCATTAGCTGCGTATTTGATGATCTCGGCATTTTCGAGCGATGTCACGACCATCGGCGTTTCACGCAGATAGAGCGGACGATAGAGACGCTGCATCGCAGCTTTGCCGCTCTCGTCCTCTACGCCGACCACGACGCGGTCCGGCCGCATGAAATCCTCGATGGCCGAGCCTTCGCGCAGGAATTCAGGGTTGGAAACCATGGAGAACGCCACACCTGGGCGCGCTGCGGCAATGCGGTCGCGGATGCGCGCATTGGTGCCGACGACGACCGTGGACTTGATGACAACCACAGCGCCCGGCTTCATCGCCGCAGCAATCTCGTCGGCTGCCGCTTCGATATATTGCAGGTCGGCCTCGCCATCGCCGCGCCGGGACGGCGTACCGACAGCAATGAAAATCACATCCGCATCGGCAACGCTTGATGCAAGATCAGTGCTGAAGTCCAGCCGCCCGTCACGGATGTTGCGGGTCAGCAGTTCATCGAGACCCGGCTCGAAAATCGTGACCTTGCCCGCCTCAAGCCGTTCGATGATCGACGGGTTCTTGTCGACACAGGTGACGTGAAAGCCAAATTCGGCAAAACACACGCCCGAAACCAGACCCACATAGCCCGTACCGATCATCGCCAGCTTCATATGTTCAGTCCTTCAGTTTGATTAGGCCGATCCGCCTGAGGAGATTCCGGTTATGGCCTGCCGAAAATGGTGGGGTTTGAGAACCGGCGCGCAGCCTACTTAATGTAGGTGAGCACCGGAAGCGCAAAATCACGCCATTTGCAGGCGGCCAGAGCCGAAATCTGTTGGCTTAGAGCCACTTGTCATAGTCAGATACAAGCAAATGCAGCGGCTTCTCGTTTTCTTCAATGTTCGAAAAGCGGCCAATCGGCTCGCGGAAAATATTGTCGGTGAGATCGTCATTGACGGTCGAGACTTCGCCGATCAGCACGTCGCCGCCCTCGCCCCAGAAGGCATGCCAGTTGCCGGGCAGAAGCGTCACGCTTTCACCGGGCGACAGTTTCAGATGCGCGCCCGCCTTCTGCATCACGAGACGACCGTCGGTCGCGACAGTGACATCGGACTGTTCGCAGACGCTGCCATCGGGACGCGAGTTGAACAGTTCAAGCACCAGCGTGCCGCCACCGCGATTGATGATGTCTTCGGCCTTCACCACATGGCGATGCATCGGCGACAACTGGTTCTCGCGCGAGATCATGATCTTCTCAGCATAAAGCATGCCGCCGCCGCGCTTGAGGTCATCGGCATTGCCGTTGCGTGTCGTAAACAGGAAAAGGCCGAGGTCCTTGAACTTGCCCTGACCGT
The DNA here is from genome assembly GCF_029909865.1 of Ochrobactrum sp. 19YEA23. Lineage (NCBI taxonomy): Bacteria > Pseudomonadati > Pseudomonadota > Alphaproteobacteria > Hyphomicrobiales > Brucellaceae > Ochrobactrum > Ochrobactrum sp. 19YEA23. Next base: position 23,344 of record NZ_JASAMQ010000008.1, read on the forward strand.
AATCCGTAATGTCCCAGCCCAGACGCGCATCGCGAATGGCTGCGGCATCGCTGCCCGTCCGCAGCTTCATCTCTTCCGGGGTCCAGTAAGCGAAGGGCGGCATGACATAGCCAAATGAGCGGATAAACGCATCGCTTTCGCGGATAATCTCGTTGATTTCTGAACGCTTCATGGCCTCTGGACCTCCCACGGAATGAAACAAATTCTGTCTGGTTGGTGTGGTAACTATCTTTCCCACCAGTTGGCAATCCCGGAAATGCTTTGCAGCCAGCTGTCACGCATATTTGCTGTTATACGCCTTGCCGCAAAAGCGACATTTTGGCGTGTCGTCTTTACGCGAAATCCATGTCGCATCCCAATGCGCGTTTAGAACATTTCAGTGATTGAATCATGACAACAGAAGCCAGTCCGGCCCCCGAAGCGGGAGCAGACAAGCCATTGATGTAACGGCAAAAGCCGTGCTTCTGGAAGACAAAGGGAACACCGGATCAGGCCAAGGTCGCTGGGAGAACAGCAAATGCCGATCCTAACGAAGATGAAGCAAGGGTCGTGATGATGGACGTTCGCAACGAAATGCTGGGACTTTTGACCGGGCGCGACCCCAATTTCAGCCTGGAGCAGAAGTTTTACACCGATCCCGATTACTACAAGCTGGATCTGGAAAACATCTTCTATCGCGACTGGCTGTTTGTCGGCCATGATTGCGAACTGCCGAAGACCGGCTCCTATATGACCGTGCAGGTCGGCGCTTATCCGGTCGTCATCGTGCGCGACGCACAGGGCGGTATTCGCGCCTTCCACAATTCCTGCCGCCATCGCGGCTCGCGCATCTGTTCTGCCGAAAAAGGCACGGCGGCCAAGCTCGTCTGCCCCTATCACCAGTGGACCTATGAACTGGACGGCCGCCTGCTGTTCGCGCGCCAGGTAGGCCCGGATTTCAAGCCCGCCGAATATGGCCTGAAGCAGGTACATTGCGAGACGGTTGCAGGCTATATCTATATCTGCGTCGCCGACGAAGCGCCGGATTTCGCCGCCTTCCGCGATCTGGTCGAACCCTATCTCGCGCCGCATAATATCAAGGACGCCAAGGTCGCTTTCGAAAGCTCGATCATCGAAAAGGGCAACTGGAAACTGGTCTGGGAAAACAATCGCGAGTGCTATCACTGCGCGGCCAACCATCCGGAACTCTGCCGCACCTATCCCGAAGCGCCATCAGCAACCGGCGTGCAGGGTGTCATGGAAGACCCGGAAATCAACCAGCTCTGGAAGAATTGCGCCAGCGCCGGTCTGCCGGCGGAATTCAAAATGTCCGAAGACGGTCGCTATCGCATCACCCGCATTCCGCTTCTGCGCGATGCTGTGAGCTACACGATGTCGGGCAAGGCCGCAGTCAAAAAGCCGCTCAGCGAACAGGTTGCAGGCGATACCAATATTGGCGCGATGCTGCTTTTCAACTATCCGGTCACGTGGAACCACCTGATGGCCGATCACGCCATTTCCTTCCGCGTCATGCCAATCAGTGCTGAGGAAACCCTCGTCACCACCAAATGGCTGGTGCACAAGGATGCGGTCGAAGGCGTCGATTACGATCTGGACGAACTGACCCATGTGTGGATACAGACAAACGATCAGGATCGGCAGATCGTCGAGGAAAATGCCGTCGGCATCCGCTCGCCCGCCTATCAGCCCGGCCCTTATTCGGTTGAGCATGAAGGTGGCGTGATGCAGTTCCTCGAATGGTACACCAATACGATCACGCCGCGCCTGCGTGGTGAAGCGGCCAAGCTGAGCCGCGTGGCCTGATCAAGGCCCGCTGAACGAACCAAGCCGCAGGCCGGGATCAAGTCCGGCCTGTCCCGTTTTGATATGAATAGACAAGCGAGAAGGCCATGCAGCCTCTGAAATATCTGGATGAGATGCTGCCGTGGAACGACAGGCTGCAAATGCTGGAATGCATTTCAGCCATCGAAGAAGCGCCAGATGTCATGACCTTCTCGTTCAAGACCGAGGAAGGCAACTGGTTCCGCTATACGCCGGGCCAGTTCGTCACGTTGGAACTGCCGCTGGAGCGAGCGGACGGTCTTGGCCCTGTGCTCAGAACCTATACGCTGTCATCCACGCCGTCGCGGCCCTACCATATTTCGGTGACCGTGAAGGCACAGAAGGACAGCATCGGCACGCGCTGGATGCTCGACAATCTGCGCCCGCCGATGAAGATCAAGGCCTACGGCCCGAATGGCGACTTTTCGCTGGCCAATCATCCGAGCGAAAAATACCTGTTCATCTCGGCTGGTTCCGGCATTACGCCGATGGTGTCCATGACCCGCTGGCTGTTCGACTGCGCACCGGGAACCGACATAGCCTTTATCAATTGTGCCCGCACACCGGACGACATTATTTTCCGCAAGGAACTGGAACTGCTTTCCGGCCGTATGGACGCCATGCGGCTGGCCTTCGTCGTCGAGCAATCCTCGGCCCGCCACGTCTGGCCGGGCCTGCACGGACGTATCGACCGTGCGCGGCTTGAATTGCTTGCGCCAGACTTCCAGAACCGCAAGGTATTCTGCTGTGGCCCGGAACCGTTCATGAACGGCGTGCGCGGATTGCTGGAACAATCCGGCTTCGACATGGCCAATTATCATCAGGAAAGCTTCCAGCCCGCGAGCGAGATTTCGTCAGTGCCTGTGCCAAGTGCATTGGCGCCCGCCTCGCCCGCTGCTGCTGCCGCCGCACCGGCAGCGCCTGCGGTGGCCGCAGCCAGTGTCGTCTTCAGCCTCTCGGGCATCGAAGTCGAATGCACCGAGAACGACACGATCCTGCTTGCAGCCCGCAATGGCGGCCTGAAAATACCGAGCGCCTGCGAATTCGGCATTTGCGGCACATGCAAGGTGAAGTGCCTCGGCGGCGAGACCGAGATGAACCACAATGGCGGCATCCGCGATGATGAAATCGCGGAAGGCTACATTCTCGCCTGTTGCAGCCGTCCGCGCGGTCGCGTGGAGATCGACGCCTAAATCAAGCTTTCTTCAGGAACTCGGTCCTCAGTACGAGGCCCTTGACCTGTTTGGTGCTGCAATCGACTTCGGCGGGGTTTCCCGTCAGGCGGATGCCCTTGACCATCGTGCCGCGCTTCAGCGTGGTCGAGGTTCCCTTGACCTTCAGATCCTTAATCAGCGTGACGGAATCGCCGTCATTCAATTGCGTGCCGTTGCTGTCGCGCGTGATTTCGTCTGTCATGGTGATCCCTGCCTTTATTGTCACTGCCAAGCGCGGTCCCTAGCACCCTTATCCATGTTATACCAGAACGTGCATATTCGCTGGTTTCGGGAAAACGGGCTGATTATAGTCGCTGTGAAAAAGCTGGAAATGAAGCAGGAGCGCTTATGATCGGTCATGCCCTTATTGTCGTCGATGTCCAGAACGACTTCTGCCCCGGCGGCGCGCTGGCCGTCGCGCATGGCGACGAAATCCTGCCTGCCGTCAATCGTCTGATCGATGAAAGCGAACATGTCATTCTGACACAGGACTGGCACCCGGCGGGTCATTCAAGCTTTGCCAGCACCCACCCGGGCAAGGCCCCTTTCGAGATGGTCGAGATGCCCTACGGGCCGCAAACGCTCTGGCCCGACCATTGCGTGCAAGGCGGCCACGGTGCGGATTTTCACCCCGCCCTGCAATGGACACGGGCGCAACTGGTGATCCGCAAAGGCTTCCGTTTCGGTATCGACAGCTACTCCGCCTTTTTCGAAAACGACCGTGAAACGCCGACCGGCCTTGGCGGATATTTACGCGAACGCAGCATTGGGTCGCTGACGCTGGCTGGTCTCGCAACCGATTTCTGCGTCGCTTATTCCGCGCTCGACGCGGTTGCGCAAGGTTTTCAGGTGCGCGTGCAGCTCGATGCCTGCCGCGGCATCGACCTCAACGGTTCCATCAGCAGCATGCTGGAAAAGATGAAGCAGGCTGGCGTCGAACTGATCGACGAGCCTGCTTTAGCCGCACATTTACTCTAACTCTCCATCGGGCATGACCACGTAGATCAGCACGGCAATGATGGTGATGAAGAAGCGGAAGGCCGATTCGATGCCATTCCACGTCTGTGACATCCACATGCCGAACCACTCGCCGCCCATCGAGATAAAGCCGACCTGCCAGACCAGAAAGCCAAGTGAAAGCCCGGCAATGGCCCATTTCTTGGAACGGTTGAAGCTGGCAGCGCGATCGGTCAGCCGCCCCAGCATCGCGAAGGTGCCGATCCAGCACAGGATGGCGGTCAGCGTTTCAGCGGCAATAATCAGAATATAACCCGCGTGATGCAGGGTTGGATTATCGATGGCGCGATATTTAATCGATGCATCGGGAAAGATCGTGTCCATCATCAGCACATGCTGGACGAATGCGAAATTGGTGCCGTAATCGGTGATGTTGCCGAAGGCCACCAGCGTGGCAAAGAAAGCGATTGCCGCTACGAAAGCGGTCTTGCTCAAACGGGTAACGACCATGAATGTCCCCTTCAGTTTGACCGCAGCCGACCGACCTCACAGTTCCCCCGGACTGGCCGCAGCACGTTAAGCGCATAGTGAGCGCAGAGCTGAGGCTCATCAATTCTGGCGATTCGGTCAAGCGGGTCGACAATTATGGCTTACCCTGCCCGATCCGGAACGCAAACAAAAAGGGCGGCTTGAAGCCGCCCATTCCAATCATTGGTATCGAAGCTTAATGGCCAGTGGCCTCTTCGCTTTCATCCTGCCAGTGCGGATTAAGCCGGTTATAGCGCAGCGACGACATGAAGGAGAGACCGATCAGAACCGCGCCAATCAGGCCGGTAATGACTTCCGGTATATGAACCAGCGTCTGTACATACATGACCACCGCCAGAACCATGATGGCGTAAAACGCGCCATGTTCCAGATAGCGGTATTGGCCGAGTGTCTTGCGCTCAACCAGCATGATTGTGAGCGAGCGCACATAAAAGGCGCCGATGCCAAGGCCGATTGCGATGATGAAGAGGTTCGTCGTCAGCGCGAATGCGCCGATAACGCCGTCGAACGAGAAGCTTGCATCAAGCACTTCGAGATAGATGAAAGCGCCCAGACCGCCGCGATGGACCATGTCCATCTGCTCCTGCGTGGCATCCAGCACTTCACCCAGACCTTCAACCGCCAGGAAGGTCAGGAGGCCGAACAGGCCCGCAACGAGGAACGTATGCGCGTGAACCGCATCGAGCTGGTAGGAGAAAAACAGGATAAGCGCGATGGCCACGCCGATTTCCACGCCCTGCACGGATGCGAATTTGGACATGCGGCTTTCGATTGCCTTGATCCAGTGCACATCCTTTTCGACGTCGAAGAAATACTTCATGCCGACCATCAGCAGGAATGTACCGCCGAAAGCCGCTATACCCGTATGGGATTCGGCAATGACCCGAGCATATTCATTCGGCTGCCAGATGGCGAGTTTGAGCGCTGAAATCGGATCGGTCCACATGGCGACCGCGACGATAGCCAGTGGGAAAATGATGCGCATGCCGAAAACGGCGATGATGATGCCCCATGTCAGGAAGCGATGCTGCCATTCGGGTGTCATGTCACGCAGAATGCGCGCATTTACAATCGCATTGTCGAATGAGAGCGATATCTCAAGAACGCTCAAGACAGCGCAGATGATGAAGACGGAGACCATCCCCCCAAAGGTGCCGGTCATCTCGTATCCGAGCCAGACGGCAGCCGCGAGACCCACGACTGTAAAAATCATGGGCCATATAAAATAACGTAGGGTGGCCATTGCAAACCGTTAAATTGTTCATCTCTCAACGAAGCCCTCTCCCGACATCGACAAAAAGCGACGCCGTTCCCCGTTCAGGCTTTAACCCTATGTAAGAGCCGACAAATCCCCAAACAAGGGAAACAAAGGCAAAATTTTGTTCATGTGTGTGGAAATGCATTCTGCGAGGAGAGACCCGGCAATTTCGCTTTTCATATTCTCAAATTGTTCAATAGGCCTATCTATAGTGACGGGTGGGGCGTCGGACTTAGATCTCTTTGAAGCAAGCCGCTTCGAACCACACCGAATATCAATGAGGACCATCGCACTATGCTTCTTCCAGAAGAGCTTCAGCGCCGGATAGAAAAAAGCCTCGCGGAAGGCGGCTTTACACCGGCGGAAATGCTGCTGCGTCGCGCACACCATCTGTCCCTCGACAAGACGAACGGTTCAGGCGCAGCCGCGGACACCATGCTCAGGGAAGCTGGTTTTTGCATTGGCGCCAATGACCTGACCGAGGTCATTGAAAAAAAACCTTGGCTTCTGGAAGTTATCCTTCAGGGTGTCAATCGCAAGCCCGGCGGTAATACGGGCCATCACTAGTTCAAACGCACGGAACGCGTCACGCATCCGCTTTTCTTCCCCACCCCATGCCCTATATCGCGCTACGGGGCGTTGCACGCCAATCCGTTCCGATCCTGCATTGAAACGAAGACACCACAGGGGCCATCCATGACGATATTGAAACGTTCTTTTGCCGCCACATGCACGGCGATGCTTGTGGCAGGCAGCATGATTGCTGCTCCTGTCGCCGAGGCTTGCACGCGCCTCGTCTATCACGGCGCCAATGATCAGATCATCACAGCCCGCTCCATGGACTGGAAAGTCGACGTCGCGACCAATCTATGGATTTTTCCACGCGGCATGAAGCGCTCCGGCGAAGCCGGGCCGAATTCCGTCCAGTGGCAATCCAAATATGGCAGCGTCATCGCCTCCGGCTACGATATTTCGACCACCGACGGCCTCAATGAAGCCGGGCTTTCGGCAAGCGTGCTCTGGCTGGTGGAATCGGAATATCCGCCCTTCGATGAAAAGCACCCAAGCCTCAGCATCGCCGCCTGGGCGCAATATGTCCTCGACAATTTCGCGACCGTCGATGAAGCCGTCAAAGCGCTGAGCGACAACCCGTTCAATATCGTAACCGACAAGGTGCCGGGCGAAGATCGTCTCGCCACGCTGCATCTCGCAATGTCTGATTCCAGCGGCGACAGCGCCATCATCGAATATATCGATGGAAAACAGGTCATCCATCACGGCAAGCAATATCCGGTGATGACCAATTCGCCCACTTTCGATCAGCAGCTTGCGCTGAACGCCTATTGGAAAGATATCGGCGGAACGGTCATGCTGCCGGGCACCAATCGCGCCGCTGACCGCTTTGCCCGGGCGTCTTTCTACGTCGATGCCATTCCCAAAACGGAAGACCCGGTGAAGACCATTGCCAGCGTGTTCAGCGTGATTCGAAATGTCTCGGTGCCGTTCGGCATCAGCACACCCGATCAGCCCAATATTTCATCGACCCGCTGGCGCACCGTGGCCGACCACAAGCGCAAGCTCTATTTCTTTGAATCCGCGCTGACGCCGAATACATTCTGGATGGACCTGAACAAGATCGATTTTTCACCCGAAACCGGCAAGGTGAAGAAGCTTGATCTCGGCCCCGACCAGACCCATACATTCTCCGGCATGGCCAATGATCAGTTCAAGGAAACCGAACCGTTCACGTTCCTCGGCCTCTAGAGCATTTCCAGCAAAAGTGCGTAGCGGTTTTGCGTAGGATAATGCGTAAAAACAAATAGATAGAGTGGTTCCACGATTCCGTTTTAATCGGAACCGCTCTAATGCCACAGAACCCCAGACCCCGCCATGGCGGGGTCTTTCTTTCTGGTGGCTGTATCAACAGCCATCCACGCGCTGGAGCGATGCTGACAGCCCGATCAGCGAGAATGTATAGCGCGTCTGCGTGCCACGCGCTGAGACCGCCTGCACATTGACCGTCTTGCCCGCGCGCATTGCCTGCATGATCCGCGTTTCATCGGCGACATTCTCCGCCCAGGCGCGATTGCCTTCGCTGAAGAATGGAAACGCAGTGCCATCAACCATGACATTCACGGCCTTGTCCGACTTGAGATCATAGCCCATGACGAGCTGTGGACTGTACTGTCCGCTTGCCTTGGAAATAATAATGAAATTATCGCCGTGCCTGACATCTACGGGGTGAAATTTAATCGGAACCGTCAAAGCATAGCATTTGTTACCGGGAAGATCAGTGTTTTGATAAACACCCCAGTCCCTGAATTCTCCGATATAATTCGTCTTTGCCGTAGCCACGAGAGAACTCGCCACCAACCCTGCCAGCGCTAACGCAACGGTGGTTGCATTTTTCCTCATCGCCCAAAACCTCCATAATATTACAAAATCACGCTTATTTAAAAATTATAACATTGCGTTACTATTTCCTTAACAAACGCCTAAAAATTTGTTGAAAATTTGAGAGGCTAATCCGCCATTCGCGCACGGCCAACCGTTGCGAAATCAACCCGACAGAGCGGGTCGCGGATATGATCCAAGAATGATGAACGCGCTGAGGTTTGGACAAGCGCAGACGGCAAGAAGCCCAGCCTTCGTAACACGAAGGCTGTTTTGCAAGTCTTTGCTTTTAAAGGAAATGGTGGGCCCGGAGGGACTCGAACCCCCAACCAAGCGGTTATGAGCCGCCGGCTCTAACCAATTGAGCTACAGGCCCCACGCAACACTGGACCTACCCTAAAGAAACGGAAGATACAACTGTCAAATCTGCCAGTCGCCCTAATGCGCACATATTCGATTGCGATGCATGGCGTCGGACGCCAAGACAGTCAGGATTCGAAGCTCTCGGTTGCATTAAACCGGCATTTCTATTCTTATATCATGGCGACGCGCATGAGAGGGAACTTAAGAAACAAACGATTTCAACGATAAAGCGAACCGGCAAATCCGGAGCGCTCACAATAAGCTGCCTCAACTTTCTCTACAGGAGATTTCATGAAAAACCGCGCTACCACTCTTATCGCAGCCTCTTTTTCGGCAATCATGCTTGCAGGTGCCCTGGCCCTGCCCGCCGCAGCCCAGGAGAACCAGATGTCGAGACAGCCTGCGCGCATTGCCGTGACCGGTGAAGGCACCACCACCGCCGCACCCGACATGGCGATTCTCAATCTCACTGTGCTGCGCGAAGCCCAGACCGCCCGCGAAGCCATGACTGCCAATAACGAGGCCATGACCAAGGTTCTGGACGCCATGAAAAAGGCAGGCATCGAGGAACGTGATCTCCAGACCGGCGGCATCAATATTCAGCCGCGTTATGTCTTCCCTGATGACAAGAACGGTCTCAAGGAGCCAAACATCACGAGCTATGCGGTCACCAACAGCCTGACCGTGCGCGTTCGCGATCTCACCAAGGTTGGTGAAATCCTCGACCAGTCGATCACGCTTGGCGTCAATCAGGGCGGCGATCTGAACTTCGTCAACGACAACCCGTCCGCGACCATCAATGAAGCCCGCAAGCGCGCTGTGGCCGACGCTGTCGCCAAGGCCAAGACGCTTGCCGATGCTGCTGGCGTCGGTCTCGGTCGTGTTATTGAAATCTCCGAACAGGGCCGTCCGCCCATGCCGATGCCAATCGCACGCGGCCAGTTCAAGACGATGGCTGCCGCGGCTCCGGAGGATTCGGTTCCTGTCGCAGCCGGTGAAAACAGCTTCAACGTTTCGGTCAATGTCGTATTCGAGATCAAGGAATAACGGCAGGTTCGGTCCAGCGAAAAGAGGCGCAATGCGCCTCTTTTTTATTCGACTGTTTCCGACATAAAAAAGCCGGGCTGAGTGGATCAGCCCGGCTTTTGTTCATTGTGTTCGATCAGCGGATGATCGGGCAGCCGCGTGCATTGGCGAATACGACACCGCCAGGACGGCCATGACGATAGCCGCGCACCTGAACGGATTTGCCACGATACACAACGCGCGCATTGCGAATGCCCATGCGATTTGCCTTCATCTTGGCAGCTTCAACCGAGCAAGCAGGACCGCGATAGACCGGGCGTCCATGATGCGGACGACCGCGATAATCGACATTAACAACAGCTCCATGTGCAGCAGTGCTGACAGCCGGTGCCGTCATCGGAGACGCGGCATTCGCCGATGCGCCGACCGTAAAGACGGCGGCAAGACCGAGTGCAGCGGTAACGGCAAACGACTTGAGCGAAATAGCGGACATGTTGAACCTCTTCCAATTGAGTGTCAGGCCCTCCGCCTGAGACACCCGATCATTAGCCCCCGGAAGATGAACGAAAAAGAAAGCTGCCGTTCATCTGCCATTCAGCAAAAACGAAAGCAATGAAAGGTGGCCTAAAAAAGGCATTAAATTCAATCAATTAGGATGAATAAAAAGCTCTTTTATCTCTCTGAACCGAATAATTAAATTTAAGCAATGTTATAAATTAGAGCGCGTCTCGATCAGGCATAACCATGTGATCGAGATAATCTTCTTCGTCTTCCATGTCGTGATCGAAGGCGGTTACCTTGCCGCGCACGGAAATCCCCGCCTCATGCACAGTGTCCCGCGAACCGGAAACCAGCGGATGCCACCAATAGAGGTCGGAGCCTTCGGCAACGAGGCGATAGGCGCAGGTCACCGGCAGCCAGTTCACTTCATCTACGATTTTTGGCGTCAGGAATACGCAATCCGGCACGGTAGCCCTGCGGTTTGGATAATCGCGACACTGGCAGGTTTCCGGGTTGAGCAGCGTGCAGGCTACGCTTGTCCAATAAATCTCGTCGGTATCGTCGTCCAGCAACTTATGCAGACAGCACTGGCCACAACCATCGCACAGGCTTTCCCACTCGCTGCGGGTCAGCTGATTGAGCTTTTTGGTTTTCCAGAAGGGTTTGTCGGTCATGATTGAGCCTATAACGGAATTATGTCGGGAATGGCGTGGACAAATCGCCGCCCTGACTGCAGCTGATGAGTACTGCTAATTGACTATTGAAAGCCCCGCCTGCGTGGGCTAAGTCACAAGAGTCATCCCAATGATCGTAAGCGTCTAACGTCAGGCAACGCATCAACCGACCGGAAACGGCCGTCGATGCACTGATCGTTGCCTTCCGCTTTCCGCTCTGAATTTCAGGTACTATTATGTCAAATTCTGACACGCCGCGTCGCAGAAAGCTGCCAGCGCGTTACGCTTCTATCGTCATGCCGCTCATTCTTTCGATGCTGATGACGCTTGTGGTTTCCCTGATCGCCACAGCAAAAAGTCTCGGTTTCGCCCATCCCGAACTCGCATCCAACTGGATGAGTTCATGGGTGGTTTCGTGGATCGTGGCTTTCCCTGTTCTGCTGATGCTTTTGCCGATTGTGCGCAGAATGGTTGCCTTTGTGTGCCATCCGCACTGATCTAGAGCATTTCCAGCAAAAGTGCGTAGCGGTTTTGCGTGGGATAATGCGTAAAAACAAATAGATAGAGCGGTTCCACGATTCCGTTTTAACCGGATCCGCTCTAATCAGCGGGACAAACCAATAAAAAGCGCCGCGCATGGGTACATGCGCGGCGCTTTCTTTTGAAATGGAGACGATTAGCGGAAGATATGCTCGCCCTGCTCGTCAACGATCTGGCGACCCTTGTTCAGCGCAATGCTGGCGGCATCTTCGATGCCGGGGCAACGGTCGGCGCGAACGAAGCGATATTCCTTCAGCTCACCATTGATCGTTTTGGAGATCACACCGCACACCTGATACTGACCGCCCTCGCTGTAAGGCGTGGCGACGATCAGAAAATCCTTGTGCTCGGTACGACCGGCCTCTTTCGGCTCCGCTGATGTCTCAGCAGCTTCTCCACCGCCGCCGAACAGGCGCTTCAAAAACGACATGGTGCTCCCCTTTTTTAAGAATCGAGGAACGAACGCAGCTTGCGCGAACGGCTCGGATGCTTGAGCTTGCGCAGTGCCTTCGCTTCGATCTGACGGATACGTTCGCGGGTAACCGAGAACTGCTGACCGACTTCTTCGAGCGTGTGGTCGGTGTTCATGCCGATACCGAAGCGCATACGCAGAACGCGTTCTTCACGTGGCGTCAGCGAAGCCAGAACACGGGTCGTCGTATCGCGCAGGTTCGCCTGAATGGCGGCGTCGATCGGCAGAAGCGCGTTCTTGTCCTCGATGAAATCGCCCAGATGTGAATCTTCCTCGTCGCCAACCGGCGTTTCGAGAGAGATCGGCTCCTTGGCGATCTTCAGCACCTTGCGCACTTTTTCGAGCGGCATGGCAAGCTTTTCCGCCAGTTCTTCCGGCGTCGGCTCGCGACCGATTTCGTGCAGCATCTGGCGCGACGTGCGGACGATCTTGTTGATCGTTTCGATCATGTGCACCGGAATACGGATGGTGCGCGCCTGATCAGCAATCGAACGGGTGATTGCCTGACGAATCCACCAGGTCGCATAGGTCGAGAACTTGTAACCACGACGGTATTCGAACTTGTCGACCGCCTTCATCAGGCCAATATTGCCTTCCTGAATGAGATCGAGGAACTGAAGACCACGGTTCGTGTACTTCTTGGCGATGGAAATCACGAGACGCAGATTGGCCTCGACCATTTCCTTCTTGGCGATGCTGGCTTCGCGTTCGCCCTTCTGCACCTGATTGACGATGCGGCGGAATTCGCCGATCGAAATCGCGGTTTCAGTGGCGAGGTTCTGAATTTCGCTGCGCAGACGGGCAATTGTGCCCACTTCCTTGTTGGCGAAGTCCTTCCAGCCGCGAGCCGACAGCAGACCAACGCGCTCAACCCAGTTCGGATCAAGTTCGTGGCCCTGATATTCCTTGAGGAATTCATCGCGACGTACGCCAAAGGATTCAGCAAGACGCAGAAGCTTGCCTTCGTTCTGAACCAGACGCTTGTTGATATCGTAAAGCTGTTCGACCAGCTGTTCGATACGGTTCTGGTTGAGAGAGAGCGACTTCACGGCAGTGATCAGCTCGTCTTTCAGTTCCTTGTAGCGGCGCTCCTGGCTGGAGGAGAGTTCGCCGGTCGCGGCCAGACGGCCCTCAACCTGCTGATCCTGCAGCTTGCGCAGCTTCTTATAGGTATCGGCGATGAGGTCGAGCGTTTCCATGACCTGCGGGCGCAGTTCGGCTTCCATAGCCGCCAGCGACAGGTTGGCTTCGTCTTCGTCCTCTTCTTCCTCTTCCACCGGCATGTCGCCGCCGACATTGGTGATGTCGTCGTCGTCACGCGAACGGCGCACAGGCTTGTCGTCGCGCGGGCGTTCTTCTTCCACACGCTCGATGACCGGGGCCTGCTTGGCTTCCGGACCGGCATAGGTGGTTTCGAGGTCGATGATTTCGCGCAGGAGAATGTTGGATTCGTTCAGCTGATCGCGCCAGATGATAATGGCCTGGAAGGTCAACGGGCTTTCGCACAGCCCGGCAATCATCGTTTCGCGACCGGCTTCGATGCGCTTTGCAATGGCGATTTCGCCTTCGCGCGACAGAAGCTCCACCGAACCCATTTCGCGCAGATACATGCGCACGGGATCGTCGGTACGGTCGGTCGGCTCTTTCTTGGTCGTCGTGGTGGCAACGGCAGTGCCACTGGTCTCGACCAGATCGCCGCCTTCTTCCGCGTCGTCGTCGTTGTTGTTTTCTTCGCGATCGTTGTCTTGCTCGTCGTCTTCAACGACGTTGATGCCCATGTCGGAAAGCATGGCCATGGTGTCTTCGATCTGTTCCGACGTCACTTCCTCGGAAGGAAGAACGGCGTTCAGCTCGTCCATGGTCACATAGCCACGCTTCTTCGCGACCTTGATCATCTTCTTGACAGCATCGTCAGAAAGGTCGAGAAGCGGACCGTCGGCAGCACCTTCGCGCTCGACTTCGGCTTCTTCGTTTTCCTTAACCTTCGTTGCCATATGTTCTTCTCCAGGCGACCCCGGTCGCTTTTAAGATATATAGAGTGTCCGAACGGTTTTGCGAGACCGCAAGCCGCCGGTTGATTCTGCGAGTAGCTGATTTGCCGTTAATGGCGGATTAACCCTGCCCTCGGTATCAGACTCCATCGTGATCGATTTTCTGTGGGCAGATCCGGTGACCTCACGTCATCGCAACGGTTTTTTGCCCTTGTTCCGCATCTCGCTTCACACGGAGCAGAGGTATCGGAACATCATCGCTATCCGTTCTATCCTTGTTCGAACTGTCGTGATTCCGTCATTTACGCCATACGTCAAGAGCGACTCACCTGATTCGTCCTTAAAAAGCGAATCATTTGTTGTCGCGGCCTATCCGCGGGCTAATTAGAGCGCTATTGACCGTCTGCAACCCCGTAATCCCGGTGCTTTTCAATAAAGTGATTCGGCCTGCCGAATCAGAAACCGCCGGGTGAGCGTCCAGACGACAGACCAAACCCGTCAATCAGGGCTTCAGTCGCATCTGCCTTTAAAATCTGATTTTGTATGTCGATGAGGCGCGCATAAAGTTCGCCCGTCTCATCGGTTTCAAGAGCGGCCTCAACGGCTCGCAGCTCCTTATGTAGTGTGCGGGCGCGCTGATGCAAGTGAAGCGCCTGACGCAATGCTTCGCGTGCGTCATCTTCCGCTGCCAGTGCCGTTGCGGTCCAGAGCCTCGCACCTTTCACCGTCTGTTCCAGCGTTTCGATCAGATCGCGATGCCCGGCGCCGACCAGCGCGTGACGCATGGCCTCGCCGTTGTCCACATGGTCGGAGGCCAGAACATCGAGCATCGCCAGATGCAGTGTCTTCAACGCGTCATGCGCCAGATCAAGCCCGGCAATCGTTTCAAAATCTTCCTCGATCAAACGCGGATGGTTGAGCAGCGTCAGCACAATTGCCGTTTCCCGCAAGGGCGCATGGGTGCCTGCACCGGGACGTCCGCCCTTGACCAGCGTGGAGCGCACCAGACTGTCGGAGATTGCAAGACGTCCGCTGCCGCCCATGCCGGGACCACCGCGTCCACGTCCGTTGTCGTTGCGGCGGTTGAACGACCCATTGCGCTGGCCGTTCTGCTGCCGCCCCTGCCCGAAGAATGCCTGGGCGCGTTCGCGCATATCCTGACCATAATGGCGGCGAATATCCTCATTGGCGATGCGACTGGTGATTTCGCGCAGACGCGCTTCCAGTTCGGCGCGCCGTTCCGGCGTGTCGAACACACCGCCAATGGTTTCGCGCGTCCATATCATATCGACAAGCGGTCTGGCGTCACGCAGCACGGCATGGAATGCCGCCGGACCTTCCGCTTTGACCAGATCGTCGGGGTCCTGCCCTTCCGGCAAAAGCGCAAAACGCAACGACTTGCCCGGCTGCAAAGTCGGCAGACCAAGATCGGCAGCACGATAGGCGGCGCGAAGTCCCGCGCCGTCACCGTCAAAGCACAGGACTGGCTCGGGGCTGATGCGCCAGAGAAGTTCGAGCTGCTCTTCGGTCAGCGCGGTGCCGAGCGGCGCCACGACATGATGAATGCCTGCCTGCGCCAGCGCGATCACATCCATATAGCCTTCGACAGCGATGATCGGCTTGGCCGGTTCGCCGTTTTGCGGCTGACAGGCTTTGCGAGCGCGCAGGCCGTTATAAAGCACCCGCCCCTTGTGGAAGAGTTCGGTTTCCGGCGAGTTCAGATACTTGGCAGGTGCGTCCGCAGAAAGTGCACGACCGCCAAAGGCGATGATGCGTCCGCGCAGATCCTCGATCGGGAACATGACACGGTCGCGGAAGCGGTCATAGGAAACGGCAATGCCCTCGCCATGCACCACGAGACCGCAAGCCTCGATCTGTTCGCGCGATACGCCTTTGCCCGCCAGAAACTCTTTCAGGGCATTGCGCGATTCTGGCGCATAACCCATGCGGAATGCCTGCTGCGTCGCGCTGGAAAGCCCGCGGTCGCGCAGATAGGCGCGCGCCTTGGCACCGGCAGCACTCTGTAATTGTGCCTCGAAGAACTGCGTCGCCAGTTCCATGACATCGTAAAGCGTTGCGCGCTGTGCCTCGCGCTTTTCCATTTCAGGATCGCGCGCGGGCATCGGCACGCCCGCCATGTCGGCCACGCGCTCCACGGCTTCGGGGAAGCTCAAGCCTTCCAGTTCGGTCAGAAACTTGAAGTGATCGCCAGTCACGCCACAGCCGAAACAGTGGTAACGTCCCTTACGGTCCTCACAGTGGAAGCTCGGCGTGTTTTCGCCGTGGAAGGGACAGCAGGCCCAGAAATCGCCCTTCGGCGGATTGCTCTTTTTCCGGTCGAAAGAAACCCGCGCTCCGATCAGCGTCGAGATCGGTACGCGATCTCTGATCTCATCGAGAAAGGAGGGTGGGAAACGCATTGCGGGTGTCACTTCCAGATCAATCCTTAACATCAATATGCCCGTGGACCAGAGGGTCCCAGGCACGGCGATGTCTTCGGTGTTTGCAAACAGATTCTACATATAAGCACCGTCACCCCCGGCGTCCATCGCGCTTACTCCGCCCTCCCCGCTAATCACAGTCTTCTATGTGGTCGTTTCACAACCATGCATCTGTCATAAAACTGTCATATAACATTCACATTCAATTATGAGCTGTTGATTTTAGACGCGAATAAGCCCATATCTCTTGGATATTTCGTTAGCCGGAACATATTTTCTTCGTTTTGTGGAGATAATTCTAGCTTCCAACACCAACCACCAACCCGAAGGGATTTCGCCGTGAATGGTTCATTGGTCCTTTTGCACCTTGCTGGCGCTGTCGCCCTCCTCCTATGGGCCACCCGCATGGTGCGAACCGGGGTAGAGCGCGCCTATGGCGACCGCCTGCGCAGACGTTTGCGCAACCAGATGCAGAACCCGCTTCTATCGGTCGCCTTCGGTCTCGTGCTTGCCGTCGCCCTGCAAAGCTCTACCGCCGTGACGCTGCTGGTCGGTTCCTTCGTCGGATCGGGCTTCGTCAGTGGTGTCGCAGGTCTGATGGCCGTACGCGGTGGCGAACTCGGCTCGGCTCTGGTCGTCAAGATCCTGAGCTACGACCTGACCATTCTCGTTCCGCTCTGCCTTGTCATTGGCACCGGTATTTTCATGACCACCGAGCGCCGCGACTGGCGGCAGATCGGGCGCATTCTCGTGGGCATCGGCCTCTTGATCATGTCGCTGGAAATGACCGGACAGGCCACCGAACCGTTGCGCCAGAGCGAACTTCTGCCGGTGATCGTCGACTATCTGTCGAGCGACCCAATCACCACCTATCTGCTGGCCGCGCTGATGACATGGCTGTTCCATTCCAGCGTTGCAGCCGTCATTTTGCTGACCACATTCGCATCGCGCGGCCTCATCCATCCGGAACTGGCCGTGGTCATGGTGCTCGGCGTCAATCTGGGCTCCTCGATCATCGCGCCAATCCTCACCCGCAATGCCCCGCCTGAAACCCGCGTCGTGCCGCTCGGCAACCTCCTGATGCGTGGCGCGGGCTCGCTGGTCATGCTGGTGCTCTATGAAGCCTTCAAGCCGTCGATAGCTTTCCTCGGCACCGATCCTGTATCGCAGGTGGTCAACGCGCATATTCTGTTCAACGTGATCGTCATGTTGGCGGGTATTCCGCTCTCCGGACTGGTGCTGCGCACCACCGAAGCGCTCGTCAAGATCAATGCCGACAAGACTCCAGCACCCACACAGCCGCTGGAAATGGAAGAATATAGCGCACTCGACGCAGGCGTACTCAACCGCCCGTCGCAGGCGCTGGCCAATGCCACCCGCGAAGTGGTGGGCGTTTGCGATACGGTCGAAGTCATGCTGCGCCGCATCATTGATCTTTATGAAAAGCCGGATCAGGCCCGTATCAACGAGTTGGCCGCCCTTGATGACCGTGTGGACAAGAAACATGCGGCGATCAAGCTTTACCTCACCCGGCTTGCCTCACAGGATCTGAGCGAATTCGAAGCCCTCCGGATGCAGGAACTGCTCGGCGCTTGCGTGAAGCTTGAACAGGTTGGCGACATCATCGTGCGCAACATGCTGGCGCAAGTGCAGAAGAAGATGGACCACAAGCTGGAGTTTACCGAAGAAGGTTGGGAGGAACTCAGCCACTTCCACGCCATGGTTCTGGCCAATGCGCATCTGGCCTTCAACGTGGTCGTCTCGCGTGATGGACGCACGGCGCGCCAGCTCGTTCAGGAAAAGGACCGCCTACGCGAACTGGAGAAGCAGACAAGTCTGCGCCACTTCTCGCGTCTGCGCGAAGGCTCAACCCGCAGTATCGAGACCAGCACCATCCATCTCGATACCATCCGCGATTTGAAGCAGATCAACTCGCTTCTGGCTTCGATGGCCTATCCGGTACTGGAAGAACAGGGCCTCTTAAGCGAAACGCGCCTCAAGACCGTCAAGCAAAGCTGATCATGCGCAAATGAAGAGGCCCTCGCCATTGGCGAGGGCCTCTCGGTATCCAGTCAAATCGATGTTTACTGCAAAAGCGATTTCACCAGCGCGCTTGCCTTGGTGAAATCCATCTTGCCTGCATAGCGCTCCTTCAGGATGGCCATGCACTTGCCCATGTCGCGCAGACCCTGCGCACCGATTTCAGCGATGACGTCCTCGCAAGCCTTCTTCACTTCCTCCTCAGTCATCTGCTGCGGCAGAAACTCGGAGATGATGACGATTTCCTCGCGCTCGGCGTCGGCCAGCTCGATGCGACTGCCTTCTTCGTAGATGCGCGCTGATTCTTCGCGCTGCTTGACCATCTTGCCGAGAATACCCAGCAATTCCTCGTCTCCGACCGGGTCCTTACCAGCGGTGCGGTTGGCGATATCGCGGTCCTTCACGGCAGCCAGAATAAGGCGCAGCGTCGACGTGCGGCGCTTTTCCTGCGCCTTGAGCGCGGTTGTGAGGGCCTGGGAAATCTCCTGGCGAAGCATCGAATTGTCTCCTGACAGTGTTTGTTTCTTCTTACTCGCAACGTGACCCATAAAGCAATCGCGCGCAGTCATGAGCTGTCCGAACTACCCGTCCGGAGAACAATAACGCGATAATTATCGCGATTATTTCCCGAATGAGTGCGCGCGGACGATTGACCCAACGCTCAAGTTTCTCTATTGATCGAGGCTTAGCAGGACATCGGTACATGCTCGCAGTGGGAGATTTGAAATCCCCGCTGCCTTTTGGCGCATATATGACCCCGTCGCCTGTTGGCGCGTATATGACCATTGACGCTCCGTCTTTCAAGCCATTCGCCCGGTTACAGGGGTGAAGCTGGAGGGATGGAACATGAGCGTATGCTGAAAAGCTAAAACATTAAACGTGGCGCGGATTGCGTGTCGCAAGTTAAACAGGAGTGCAGATATGACCGAAACGACCCCGAAAACCGCACCCTGGACAACTGAAAAGCGAACCGCCGTTCTGGTTCTTGCTGACGGCACCGTGATCGAAGGCAAGGGCCTCGGCGCGACCGGCGCAATCGAAGCGGAAGTTGTCTTCAACACCGCGCTTACCGGTTACGAAGAAATCCTGACCGATCCGTCCTATGCCGGACAGATCGTCACCTTCACCTTCCCGCATATCGGCAATGTCGGCACCAATGTCGAAGATATCGAAGACCTGACGCCAGCCAACCGCCACGGCGCAGTCGGCGCGATCTTCAAGGCCGATATCACCGCACCGTCAAACTATCGCTCCAGCGAAGACCTCGACGCTTGGCTGAAGGCACGCGGCGTCATCGCGCTTGCAGGCATCGACACCCGCGCCCTCACTGCGCTGATCCGTGAACGCGGTGCGCAGAATGCCGTCATCGCGCATGACCCGAACGGCAAGTTCGACATCGACGCCTTGAAAGCGCGCGCTGCTAGCTGGAGCGGTCTGGAAAATCTCGACCTCGCCAAGGATGTCACCATCGGCCAAAGCCAGGTCTGGAACGAAACACCCTGGATCAAGGGCGAAAGCTTCGGCGAACTCGACAATCCGCAATATCATGTGGTCGCGCTCGATTTCGGCGTGAAGCGCAACATTCTGCGTCTGCTTGCAGGCCTCGGCGCGAAGGTGACGGTTCTGCCCGCAACGGCAACCGCCGATGACGTGCTGGCCTACAATCCTGACGGCGTATTCCTGTCGAACGGCCCGGGCGATCCGGCAGCCACCGGCGCATATGCCGTGCCGACCATCGCCAAGCTGGTTGACAGCGGCCTGCCGGTTTTCGGTATCTGCCTTGGACACCAGATGCTGGCGCTGGCACTTGGCGGCCGCACCGAGAAGATGCATCAGGGCCATCACGGCGCAAACCATCCGGTCAAGGATTACACGACCGGCAAGGTGGAAATCGTTTCCATGAACCACGGCTTTGCGGTCGATTCTGAATCGCTGCCGGACAATGTTGAAGAAACCCACGTCTCGCTTTTCGACGGCACCAATTGCGGTCTGCGCGTCATCGGCAAGCCGGTCTTCTCCGTGCAGCACCATCCGGAAGCTTCGCCCGGCCCGCAGGATTCGCACTACCTCTTCCGTCGGTTCATCAACCTCATCCGCGAAAAGAAGGGCGAAGCCCTTTTGCCGGAACGCGAACAGGCCGCGTGAATCAAAATCTGAGATTGTGCGGTTAACACATTGTTAGCAAATAAAAAGCCGGGGCAAACACCCCGGCTTTTTTGATGCGCATTTATAGCCTTTAGACATCCGCCATCTTCGGCTTTGGCTTGGGATGAACCCGCGCCACCACCACGACCAGCGCGATGAAGATCAGCCCTGCCCCAACCGCATAGGGCATACCGGCAAAATCAAACGGCGCGTTTGTTCCGGTAAAATGACTGAAGAGCTGCGTGAAAAGAAGTGGACCGATAATCGTCGTCATGCTCGAAACGCTGGTCAGCGCGCCCTGCAACTCGCCTTGCGCGGAAGGTGGAACCTTGCCCGCAGCGATACTGCGCAGCGGCGGATCGGCAAAGCCTTCCAGCGCCGTCATGAGAATGACCGCATAGACCATCCAGCCCTCCCATGCGATGGCATAACCGATCATACCCAGACAGGAAAAAAGCACACCGGTGATGGCCGTGCGACGCTCACCCAGAATAGGCAGTGCGCGTGGCAGCACCACCGCCATAACGAACGCCGTACCGATGCCGAACATGCCAAGCGATAGCCCGATCTGGGCTTCGTTCCAGTTGTAACGATAGGCCCCGACAAAGGCCCAGACCGACGGATAGACCGCATGGGCCAGCCAGTACAGGAAGAACACCGCCATAACCCAGCCGATACCGGGATAGCTACGCAGCTGCTTCAACGCGCCGAGCGGATTGGCACGCCCAATCTGGAAGCTGCGCCTGTTTTGCAGGGACAGCGTTTCCGGCAGCAGGAAGTATGCCAGCACGAAATTGATGAAAGACAGCAACGCCGCGCCGTAGAACGGAACGCGCGGGCCGAATTCACCCAGAAGTCCGCCCAGAACCGGGCCGAGCGCAAAGCCCACGCCGAAGGCAATGCCAATCAGGCCGAAATTGCGCGCGCGATTACTGTCATCGCTGACATCCGCAATATAGGCGGATGCTGTTGCAAAACTTGCACCGCTGATGCCCGCCAGCACGCGGCCAACAAACAGCATCCAGAATGAGGTTGCGAGCGCGCAGATGAGGTTGTCGATTGCAAAGGTCAGAATGGAGGCCAGCAGAACCGGCCGCCGTCCGAAACGGTCGCTGAGATTGCCGATCAGCGGCGCGAACAGAAACTGCATCGCCGCATAGACCAGCAGCAGCCAGCCGCCGTCCACGGCAGCCGTGCTGATATCTGCGCCGGTTAGTTCTTCGAGATAGGCCGGCAGAACCGGCATGATGATCGCGATCCCGATAATATCGAGAAACAGCGTCATGAAGACCAGCCAAAGGCCCCGCTTTACGAATTTGGGGTCAAGCATTGGAACACCTGAATATGCTCATGCGGATGTGCCGCAGGAAGCATCATGATTTGAATGTTGGAAAGGATCGCGCGTCATCGCCGCTCAAAGTTGAGCGTCACGCATGATTTGGATAAGGGCCGCGCCGACGCGAAACCTTTATAGGGAAAATTATTCTACGACAAGCCTGCTTGATACAGGTCGATGAAAATGATTCGAACCACTGTATACAGCATAAAGAAAAGGCGGCCGAAGCCGCCTTTTATGAAATGATCAGAACAGCTTAGATATCGCCGCTGAACGTATCGCAGGATTCGAGCTTGCCGGTATCAAAACCGCGCTTGAACCACTTGGCGCGCTGTGCCGATGTGCCGTGGCTGAAGCTTTCCGGCACGACATAACCCTGACTGCGACGCTGCAAGGTATCGTCGCCGATCTGGTGAGCCGCATTGAGCGCATCTTCAAGATCGCCCGCTTCCAGAATACCCTTCTGCTGGGTGTAATAACCCCAGATGCCCGCAAAGCAGTCGGCCTGAAGCTCCACACGAACCGACATCTGGTTGGCCTGCGCCTGATTCATCTGCTGGCGCATCTGGTTGAACTTCGGGAGAATGCCGAGCAAATTCTGGACATGATGCCCGACTTCATGCGCCAGCACATAGGCCTGCGCGAAATTGCCCGATGCGCCAAAGCGGTTCGCCAGTTCGTCATAGAAGCTTAGATCGATATAAAGCTTGCGGTCGCCGGGGCAGTAGAACGGCCCGGAGGCGGCAGAGGCAAAACCACAGGCCGAACGGACCTGACCGGTGAAAAGAACCATGGTCGGCTTGGTATAGGTCTGGCCGCGCGACTGGAAAATACCGCTCCAGACGTCTTCCGTCTCAGCGAGCACCGTGCGGGCAAACTGGGTCATCTCGTCATTGGCGACAGTTCCGCCCTCGGCAACCGTGCGGCCACTGGACTGCTGCTGTTGCGTCTGCACAGACGAACCCATGCCGCTATCGCCAAACAGAATCGGAATCGGATCGATACCGAAGGCGCGCAGCACGAAGAACATCACGATCAAAATGAGGATGCCGGAAATGCCGCCGCCGCGCACGACGCGGAAACCCGGTCCGCCACCACCGAAACCGCCGCCCTGGCCGCCTGAATCGCCACCACCGCCACGCTGGTCTTCCACATTGTCACTTTGCCTACGACCTTGCCAGCGCATACGCCCACTCCCTCAACACCGGCCGCAGCAAACCTGCGCGGCGCATCAATCAATCTCGTATAATTGTCGCATAAAGAGTTGCCACCGCAATATAAAAAGTAAATGGCAAGCCTCATCACAAACGGAGACTCGCCCGCAATATTTGCTTTCGGGAGTTTTCCTATCGAATGGCGCGAAACCTGTGCCTTAGAAATGAGCTTCCAAGCAAGACAGCCACGACCACCGCCGCACCTGTCGCAAGCTGCGAGACGCCAGCATCCGGAAACGCCACGGCATGCATGATGCGTCCCGGCAGGAAGGCAAAGAGCCCAGCCCCGACAATGCCAAGAAAATAGACCTGTCGCACGATTTTGCGATGCAGGTCAATCTCGCCCTGACGCGCAGCGATCACTGACCGGATGCATCCGCCGATAACCAGCACAGACAGGATATGTATCGGGCTGAAACCCCAGAACAGGTTGATCTGGTGTATGAAAAAGCTCGTCATCGCGGTGACAACCATCAACACCATCCAGATGCGCCCAAGATATTTGTGCAGTCGCGTACCCTTGCGGCGCAGAAGAATGAATGCGCCCAGCAAGGCTGCGGGTATGACGGTGGCGACGTGCAGCTGGACAGCAAGCGGTGCGTGGAGAAGCGGCTCGAAATTCATGGCAAGGCTCCGGTTGAATTTCGACCTTCCTTCGACAACACTGCGCTCGGCTCAATTGGAATGACGTGGAATGCAGGAAAACTTCGTGGCTGGCGGTATTGTGCAATTCGCGCTTCGTGAAATGACGGTCATTTTGCGCGCGCTCCGCCTCTGGATGACGTTTCTTGTGGTGGTGCTGATCTTCACGATAACGGCTGCACTGGGCACGGGTTCGATGCCCGTCGCCATCCGCTTCTTCTACTGGCTGCTGGTCCAGTTTGGCGGCTGGTCCATCGCCATTTTATTCGCTGTTCTGGCGGATTCCCTGCTGAAGCCATGGGTCGCCAGCACCTTTGCGCGCATGATGACAGGCGCGCTTCTGGCGGCGATTCCCATTGGCCTTTGGGTCGGCCTCGTCGATTATGGTTTTTTGACCAGAATTCCGACGTTCAGAACACTTGTCGGTAACATGGCGGTCTCGCTGCCGCTCAGCGCGCTCTTCTGCGTCCTTGCCTATCTGACGGTTCGCAAAGACATCGAAACCGTTTCAAGCACGAGCCCCGAAGCCCCTGCCCTTCTCAATCGCCTGCAACCGGGCAATCGCGGCCCGCTGCTGCGTCTGTCGGCGGATGATCATTACACGCAGGTCGTCACCAGCCGGGGCAAGGAACTCATCCTGATCCGCTTTTCCGATGCAGTAAAAGAAATCGGCGAAACGCCGGGTTTGCAAATCCACCGCTCGCATTGGGTGGCTGACGCTCATGTCGCAGAATTGCAGCGCGTCAATGGCGCGCTTAACGTCAAAACTCGCGACGGGACGCTGCTTCCCGTCAGCCGGTCGAGCCAGAAAACGGCGCTGGAGCGTTACCGCACCGGCGCGTCACCGAACAAGAAAACTGCGCTCGGCCAAGATTTTTCGTGAATGCCCGCATTTTCTTTGAAATAAGCGTATTTGTGGGGTTCCGCTTTGGGTCATCATTGCCTATAAGGCCCGCTTAGCCCACAGAATTCATACGCTGCCAACCCGCCGGAAAACCGTGCGGGCTTTTCTGGCAGGCTAAGCAGCATGTCACTCGAAAGTGGGAACCGGTTTCGAGACAAAGGCATGCGTAAAACAAGAGCATGATCCCGAAAATGGGAACCGGTTTTCGGATAAGATCATGCGCGCGAAGAAGATAGGATGAGCGCCCATGCCGAAACGTACAGATATCAAATCGATCCTGATTATCGGCGCGGGCCCCATTGTCATCGGCCAGGCTTGCGAGTTCGACTATTCGGGCACCCAGGCCTGTAAGGCGTTGAAAGAGGAAGGCTACCGCATCATCCTCGTCAACTCCAACCCGGCCACGATCATGACCGATCCCGATCTGGCGGACGCGACCTATATCGAGCCGATCACGCCGGAAGTCGTTGCCAAGATCATCGCCAAGGAGCGCCCGGACGCGCTGCTCCCGACCATGGGCGGCCAGACCGCGCTGAACACCGCATTGTCGCTGCGCCGCATGGGCGTGCTGGAGCGCTACAATGTCGAGATGATCGGCGCCAATGCCGAGGCCATCGACAAGGCGGAAGATCGCGCGCTGTTCCGTGAAGCCATGGAAAAGATCGGCCTCGATACGCCCGATTCCATGCTCGCCAATGCGACGGAAATCAAGGACGAGGATCGCAAGCGTCACGAAGCCAAGCGTGCGGAAGTCAAGACCCAGTACACCGGCAGCGACCTCGACAAGGCGCTCGACAAGCTCGAAACCGAATGGCAGCTCGGCGAAGTTGACCGCAAGCAGCGCTACATGACGCATGCCCTTGCCAAGGCAGCGCAGGCGCTCGACTTTGTCGGCCTTCCGGCCATCATCCGCCCGAGCTTCACGCTCGGCGGCACCGGCGGCGGCATTGCTTATAACCGTCAGGAATTCTTCGAAATCATCGAGCGCGGTCTGGACGCATCGCCGACGACCGAAGTTCTGATTGAAGAGTCGGTTCTGGGCTGGAAAGAATATGAAATGGAAGTCGTCCGCGACAAGGCGGACAACTGCATCATCATCTGCTCGATCGAAAATCTCGATCCGATGGGCGTGCACACCGGCGACTCGATCACCGTGGCGCCAGCCCTGACGCTGACCGACAAAGAATACCAGATCATGCGTAACGCCTCGATTGCGGTGCTGCGCGAGATCGGTGTCGAAACCGGCGGCTCCAACGTGCAGTTCGCGATCAACCCGGCCAATGGCCGCATGATCGTCATCGAAATGAACCCGCGCGTCTCGCGCTCTTCGGCTCTGGCTTCCAAGGCAACCGGCTTCCCGATTGCCAAGGTCGCGGCCAAGCTCGCCGTCGGCTACACGCTGGACGAACTCGACAACGACATCACCGGCGGCGCAACGCCAGCCTCGTTCGAACCGTCGATTGACTATGTCGTCACCAAGATCCCGCGTTTTGCCTTCGAAAAGTTCCCCGGCTCCTCGCCGATCCTGACCACCGCCATGAAGTCGGTCGGTGAAGTGATGGCCATCGGTCGTACCTTCCAGGAAAGCTTGCAGAAGGCGCTGCGCGGTCTTGAAACCGGCCTGACCGGCCTCGACGAAATCGCCATTCCGAACATCGAGGAAGGCGACGAGAAGAACGCTATCCGCGCCGCCATCGGCACGCCAACGCCGGATCGTCTGCGCATGGTTGCGCAGGCCATGCGCCTCGGCCTGACCGTCGAGCAGGTGCATGACGCCTCCAAGATCGACCCATGGTTCCTTGAACAGATCGAAGCCATCGTTTCGACCGAAGCGCGCATTCGCGAACATGGCCTGCCGCAGGACGCAGAGAACCTGCGCATGCTGAAGGCAATGGGCTTCTCCGACGCCCGCCTTGCCAGCCTGACGAACAAGGAAGCGACGGACGTCGCCAAGCTGCGCGCCGATCTCGACGTGCATCCGGTCTACAAGCGCATCGATACCTGCGCCGCCGAATTCGCTTCGCCGACCGCTTACATGTACTCGACCTATGAAACGCCCTTCGTCGGCCAGCCGCGTTCGGAAGCCGAAGTCTCGGATCGCAAGAAGGTCGTCATTCTCGGCGGCGGCCCGAACCGTATCGGTCAGGGCATCGAGTTCGATTATTGCTGCTGCCATGCGGCCTTCGCGCTCGGCGATGCCGATTACGAAGCCATCATGATCAACTGCAACCCGGAAACGGTTTCGACCGATTATGACACCTCGGATCGTCTTTATTTCGAACCGCTGACGGCGGAAGACGTGCTGGAAATCCTGCGCGTTGAAAAGGAAAAGGGCACGCTGCACGGCGTTATCGTCCAGTTCGGCGGCCAGACCCCGCTCAAGCTCGCCAATGCGCTTGAAAAGGCTGGCATTCCGATCCTCGGCACCTCGCCGGACGCCATCGACCTTGCGGAAGATCGCGACCGCTTCCAGAAGCTTCTGGTCAAGCTCGACCTGAACCAGCCGAAGAACGGCATTGCCTATTCGGTCGAACAGGCTCGCCTCGTCGCTGCCGACCTCGGTTTCCCGCTGGTCGTTCGCCCGTCTTATGTCCTGGGTGGCCGCGCCATGCAGATCATCCATGACGAGCGCACGCTGCAGGCCTACCTGCTCGACACCGTGCCGGAACTGGTCCCGGAAGACATCAAGGCGAAGTATCCGAACGACAAGACCGGCCAGATCAACACGCTGCTCGGCAAGAACCCGCTTCTGTTCGATACCTACCTGACCCAGGCTATCGAAGTAGACGTCGACTGCCTTTGCGATGGCAAGGACAGCTTTGTTTCGGGCATCATGGAGCATATCGAAGAAGCCGGTATTCACTCGGGCGACAGCGCCTGCTCGCTGCCGGTTCACTCGCTCTCGGCTGAAACCGTTGCCGAACTCGAACGTCAGACGGAAGCACTGGCCAAGGCGCTCAATGTCGGCGGCCTGATGAACGTCCAGTTCGCGATCAAGGATGGCGAAATCTTCATCCTCGAAGTCAACCCGCGCGCTTCGCGTACGGTGCCGTTCGTTGCCAAGACCATCGGCACCCCGATTGCCAAGGTCGCTGCCCGCATTATGGCTGGCGAAAGCCTTGAAGACGCGCTCGGCGCTTACGGCGGTAAGCCGCAGGCACCGTCGCGTCCGCATATCGCGGTCAAGGAAGCCGTGTTCCCGTTCGCCCGCTTCCCGGGCGTCGATACGCTGCTCGGACCGGAAATGCGCTCGACCGGCGAAGTCATGGGCCTCGACTACGACTACGCACTGGCTTTCGCCAAGGCGCAGCTTGGTGCTGGCGTGGAACTGCCGCGTGAAGGCACCGTGTTCGTGTCGGTACGCGACGAAGACAAGGAACGCGTTCTGGCGCCTGTGCGCAAGCTCGCAAGCCTCGGCTTCCGTGTTATGGCAACGGGCGGCACGCAGCGTTTCCTCGCTGACAACGGCGTCGAAGCGATCAAGATCAACAAGGTCATCGAAGGCCGTCCGCATGTGGAAGATGCGATCCGCAATCGTCAGATCCATCTGGTCTTCAACACGACCGATAGCGCCAGCGCCGTGTCCGACTCCAAGTCGATCCGTCGCGCAACGCTGATGCAGAAGCTGCCTTACTACACCACCATGGCAGGTGCCGAATCGGCCGCAGAAGCCATCGCGGCGCTGAAGGCAGGTTCGCTGGAAGTCCGCCCGCTGCAGGATTACTTCCGCGCATAACCCGCTCTATAGATAAACAAAAAAGCCGCCGGAGTGATCCGGCGGCTTTTTTTTATGCGCTCTTCAAAGCAGGAATTTCCAGCGGCTTTCCATCAGGATCTTCTTCCAGATTGACCTGCCGCGAGAAAAGCCCGTTATGCAGGTGCGGCTTGCCCAGATGGATCACCGCGGCTTGCTTCAGCTCATTGTTCAAAATGTCCCGAATGCGATCATAGGCCTCGGCATCGAGCCCATCGAGCGCGCCGTCGATGATGATCCATTGCGGCTCCTGCAAAATGAGCCGCGCAAAGGCGAGACATTGCCGCTCGTCATCGGTCAGCACCCGCTCCCAGCGGGTAACATGATCGAGACTGCCGATAAGCCGCGCAAGCCCGGCGCGCTGCAACACACCTTCCAGTGCTTCGGGCGAGAACTTCTTCAGATCGAACGGATAGACGATCACGCTTTTCAGCGTGCCCGGCGGCAAATAGGGTGCGCGCGGCATGAAGGCGACGCCGTCATTGGCGGGCATGCCGATACGCCCCTCACCCCAGGGCCACAGGCCGCCCAGCGCCCGGAACAGCAATGTGCGTTGCGTCTCGGTTCCACCGGTTACGAGCACCCGCTCACCCGGCTTGACCGCAAAGGCGCTCTTCGACAATCGCAGGCAGATATCGGGTGCTGCGATCGACACATCGTCGAGACTGATTCTGTCGTCCTCGTTGACGGCCAGATCGACCTGACGGTCGAGACGGCCCAATTCATCCATGCGTAGAATCGCCTGCCGGAACGTGGCGACACGAAGCAGCGTCGCGCGCCAGTCGGCGATGGCGCCAAAATTATCCACGAACCAGCGCAGCGAATTGTGCACCTGCGTAAAGGCGCCGACCGCCATCATCAGACCGCCGAAGGTCAGTCCGCCGGAAAAATAGACCGGCGCGGCAACGAGAATCGGCGCGACAATGGTGAGCCAGCCATAACCGGCGGTCACCCAGGTCAATCGCGTGGTCGCATAAACGATCTTGCGAATCGCGGCCAGTACGGCGTCGATATCCAGATCGAGACGACGCCGCTCGTCCGCCTCACCGCGTGAAAGGGTAACAGCATCCAGATGTTCGTTGACCCGCATCAGCGAGGCGCGGAAATCCGCCTCACGGGCATAGCGGTTGGCGTTGATATTGACGAGGTTGCGCCCGACGATCCATGTCAGCCACGATGCGGAGGCGGCATAGATGACCACCGCCCAGACCATATAGCCAGGGATCGGGAAGCTGTAGCCGCCAACATGGAAAATGAAGCCGCTCGACAGCGACCAGAGCACGCCGACGAAGCTCACCAGAATGACTGTCGATTGCAGCAGGTTGATACCGAGATCGCAGGAGGTTTCGGCCAGATGCCGGGCGTCTTCATGCAGACGCTGGTCTGGATTGATGCCAATCTCGCCCGCATTGGCCAGCCGGAACGCTCGCCCCGGCGCCAGCCATTGACCGACCAGATCGCCCGCAAGACCTTCGCGCATCTTCAGCTTGAACATCTGGTTCAGCCATGTCTGCGCGACATTGAGCACCAGCAAAGTACCGGCAATCCCGAAAAAGACCATCAGTTGGTGAAAGAAAGCCTGCAAATCCTTGCGCGCCAGCGCATCATAAAAGGGCTCGTTCCAGCGATTGATTGCAACCTGTCCGATCGCAATCAGCACGATCAGCACAAAAATGCCGGTTCCAAGCGCTATCAGCGCAGTACGCACCGGCGAACTCCAGAAAGCGCCGGTCATCATGGAGAGCTGCGAGAACAGATCGTTGCCGTCGCGGACCGGCTGACGCGTAAGCAAGCCTTTGATGCCCGTACGCTGGGACTTCCCGCGCCTGCGGCTTTTCTTCGGCGCACTGCGCTTCGGCTGCTTCTGTTCCGGTTCAGACGTCATATTTTGCCTCACCACGTGCCCAATCGCTAATCCCTGTGACGAACTCGCGGGCAATTCACAACATGCGCGTTATGCATATCACGCAAAAGTCAAAGAAACGCGATGCCTGACTTTTCCGACATGGTCGATCCGTTTACGTCTTAATATTAGCCCGCAATATTATGTCGAGAACCTTTCTGCTAAGTGCGGTCGGGGCGTGCAATCGCCCAAAAGACTGCGCTTCAGATAAAAATTACCTTCCATTATCGTTAAAGCCGCGATTTTTTTAGCAAATCAACCGCCCTTCACGCATTCTAGCTCTCTTGTGCTGGTCAAATTTGTCGCATATAGTCCGGCAATCGATTTTTCGGTCGAGTGACTTTGAGACCCGTGCGGCCTGCCGTGCTTCCTAACGATCTCCTGTCCATAAATTCGATCCACAGGGACGTGTGCGGAGCATACGGACTAAAAATTACTATCGTTACAAAGGACATTCCCATGGCTACGGGAACAGTTAAATGGTTCAACACGACCAAGGGTTTCGGCTTCATTCAGCCTGACCAGGGCGGCACGGACATTTTCGTTCACATCTCTGCCGTTCAGCGCGCTGGCCTTGCCACGCTCAACGAAGGTCAGAAGGTCTCTTACGAGATCGTGCAGGATCGCCGTTCGGGCCGTTCGTCTGCAGACAACCTCGTCGCAGCCTAATACATTTAGCGGCTGGATGTCCCATCCGGCATTGCCTGAATGTGGCTAGAAATATTGGAGCGCCGATCTGATCGGCGCTCTAATTATTTGTACCGTTTGAAAATTCTCATAGCCTGAATCAAAAAGCGGCATGTGTGTGCGAAATTGGTGATTTTCGAATACCGGAGCGGAGCGTACTTTTAGATACGTGAGCACCGGAATGGAGAAAATTGCAATTTGCAGCCACACAGGACGACTTTTGGAACAGGCTTTCAGGGCAGCCAGTCAAGCGACACATGGCCCGGATGCGCGGCAACGCGTTTAAGCCAGGCCTGAATCGCCGGATATTGCTGCATGTCAAAGCCGCCCAGATGCGCCTCATGCGTATAGGCATAGAGCGCGATATCGGCGACCGTATAAGCCTCGCCCGCCAGATAGGGCGTCTTTTCGAGCTGCGTTTCCATGACGCCAAGCGCCTTGTTACCGCCGTCCTGTAACGAGGCCAGACGTTCCGGTGTCGCCAGCTGTGCCCGTTCCGGATAAAGCCGCAACGCGCGGCTTACCGCCACGAAGGGCTCGTGGCTATATTGTTCGAAAAACAACCACTGATAGACCAGCCCACGCTCATAGGCGTCAGCGGGCAAAAACGGTGTCCCCTCAGCCAGATAGAGAAGCATCGCGTTCGATTCCGCCAGCATGCGTCCATCATCGAGCTCAAGCAAAGGCACCTTGCCATTGGGGTTTTTGGCGAGATAGTCCGTCTTGCGTGTGGAACCGTCCCGCGACGAGACCGTCACATGGCGAAAAGGCTTGCCAAGCAGGGCAAGCAGCAGGCGGGGCTTGTAACAATTTCCTGAATCGGGTTGTCCGTAAATGGTCAGCATCGATGTCTCCTGTTTCGTAGCACTATCTCTGCCTGCGTCACGGCCTGTCCAATCAGTTTCATTGAGATATTATGTCAGCAAGACTGATCTATCCGGCACTTTTCGCAACACATTTTCGAGAAAACCCCGAAATACCGGCCAAATGCCAATCCATCTGTTGCGATTCCTTTGCCGATGCGACATAGAAAATTCGCAAAACCGCGCCGTTCCCAGTGCGGTTAACAGAGCCTGCCATCTATGGAGATCTATCATGGCATTTCTCGCCGACGCCCTTTCCCGCGTAAAGCCATCTGCGACCATCGCGGTCAGCCAGAAAGCACGCGAACTGAAAGCCAAAGGCAAGGACGTGATCGGTCTCGGTGCGGGCGAACCCGATTTCGACACGCCAGACAATATCAAGCAGGCCGCCATCGACGCGATCAATCGCGGCGAAACGAAGTACACGCCTGTTGCCGGTATCCCTGAACTGCGCAAGGCCATCGTCGCCAAGTTCAAGCGTGAAAACGGTCTCGACTACACGCCGGATCAGGTGATCGTCGGCACGGGCGGCAAGCAGATCCTGTTCAACGCCTTCATGGCCACGCTGAACCCCGGCGATGAAGTCATCGTGCCTGCGCCTTACTGGGTCAGCTATCCGGAAATGGTCGCGATCAACGGCGGTACGCCGGTGTTCATCAACACCAAGATCGAAGACAATTTCAAACTGACCGCCGCCGATCTGGAAAAGGCCATCACGCCGAAGACCAAGTGGCTGATCTTCAACTCGCCGTCGAACCCGACGGGCGCTGCCTATACGGAAGCCGAGCTGAAGGCGCTGACGGACGTTCTCGTGCGTCACCCGCAGGTCTGGATCCTGACCGACGACATGTATGAGCATCTGGTCTATGGCGATTTCGTCTTCACGACGCCTGCCCAGGTCGAGCCGTCGCTCTATGAGCGCACGCTGACCATGAACGGCGTTTCCAAGGCCTATGCAATGACCGGCTGGCGCATCGGTTACGCCGCTGGCCCGCTACAGCTTATCAAGGCCATGGACATGGTGCAGGGTCAGCAGACCTCCGGCGCCTGCTCGATTGCCCAGTGGGCTGCGGTTGAAGCACTCAACGGCACGCAGGACTTTATCCCGAAGAACAAGGAAATCTTCCAGGCTCGTCGCGATCTGGTCGTATCGATGCTCAATCAGGCCAAGGGCATCCAGTGCCCAACGCCAGAAGGCGCATTCTACGTCTACCCGTCCTGCGCTGACCTGATCGGCAAGAAGACCGAAGCTGGCAAGGTTATCGAAACCGACGAAGATTTCGTCACCGAGCTGCTCGAAGCAGAAGGCGTTGCCGTGGTTCACGGTTCGGCTTTCGGCCTCGGACCGAACTTCCGCATTTCCTATGCAACGTCCGATGAGCTGCTCGAAGAAGCCTGCAACCGCATCCAGCGCTTCTGCGCCAGCTTGCGCTAATCACTTCGAAACGATGAATGACAAAGGGGCCTCACGGCCCCTTTTTCGTATCTGCGCTTTAAATACTAATCGTCGAGGCCCCTGTCAGAACAGACAGCTGGAAGACAAACGGTATCTGTAGTTTGTTCAGCTCAGCCATCACGGCCAAGAAACAGGCGAAAAGCCAAAAAAAAAGCCAGACAAATGTCTGGCTTTGAGTTTTGAAGGTGCCTTTGAGGCAAACCTCCAGAGGGGAACACTCAGCCCGCGCAAATGGGAGGAGGAAACGCGGCGCTGAGATGATTGTTATATGCTCCCTGCTCATGATTTTTGCAATGCAACTTTAGCGCAATGCTGCCATGCGTTTACTGCATAGCTCAGACGCGCAATTATATGATGTAAAAACAAATAGTTACCGATAAATTGCCCGTCACGAGACGCCGCAAGCTCAAATAAGAGCGCCTATGGAACAGGCATCAATACAACCGGACTGCCTGCAAAATCAGCAAATCACCTATGGCTGATTCCCCACAGAAGATGTCACCCAACTGTCATCCTGGCGCATCAGGACTGTCACACAAGAGGCATACAAGCCCCCGCAGAAGCCGCTGCATAAGCAAGTCAGCAGCGGCAAACGCGGCCTTTAGAGTGCATTTCGGATCGATGACATCAAACCGTGCTCTAAGGTGCTGTTAAGAGCCACTATCTCGACGCCAAATATACTTATTTGTCTAAGGAATGCTCTGAACGGCACCGCTGCGATCGTCCCACAAGCCACGAGGGAGCGCACCCATGCGGATCGTTCAAATCACCGACACCCATCTCAGCCCGATCAAGACGCATTTCAACCCGAACTGGGAACCGCTCGTGGCGTGGGTCGAGCAGCAGAAGCCCGACCTGATCATTCACACCGGCGACCTTGCCGTTGACGGCGCCGATGTCGAAGCCGATCTCGAATTCTGCCGCAGCTGTTTCGAACAGCTCTCCGCCCCTGTCCTCAGTGTGCCGGGCAATCACGACATCGGCCATCTGCCGGAAAGCCACCAGCCGGTCAATGCTGAGCGCCTTGCGCGCTGGCAGCGCCATATTGGTCCCGACCGCTGGGCCAAAGACCTCGGCGAATGGCTGATCGTCGGCCTCAACAGCCTGATCATCGGCACCGGCAGTGAGGAAGAGGAAGAACAGTTCCAGTGGCTGGAAAATGTACTGGAAAACGCAGGCGGCAAGCCCGTCGCCGTCTTCGCGCATAAGCCGCTCTTTGTCGATGATCCAGAAGAAGGCGACAGCGGCTATTGGGGCATCCGCCCGGTTG
Source organism: Ochrobactrum sp. 19YEA23 (assembly GCF_029909865.1). NCBI lineage: Bacteria > Pseudomonadati > Pseudomonadota > Alphaproteobacteria > Hyphomicrobiales > Brucellaceae > Ochrobactrum > Ochrobactrum sp. 19YEA23. The sequence continues at coordinate 57,759 of NZ_JASAMQ010000008.1, forward strand.
CACGCCAGCGTCTCTATGACCTCTTCGCACAATATAACGTGCAGCTACATGCCAGTGGCCACCTGCACCGCGCTTGGGCGGGCGAAGCTTTCGGTACCAGCTATATCTGGGGACCGGCGGCGGCCTTCATCGTTGGCGCGATGGAGCGCGATCTGCCCGGCGAGCGTATTCTCGGCGCTGTCGTGCACGAGCTTGGCGAAACGGCGACAAGCACCATCGTCCGCATTGAAGAACTGACGCCTTACGTGATCGACGACGTGGTGCACGAAGTCTATCCGCATCATAGCGGCGACGGCGAAAAGGTCAGCGAAGAGGCAAGCCAATGAGCACGCTGGCCATTCGCGATATCGGGAAGTCCTATGGCGGCAACCGCATTCTGGACGGCATCAGCATCGACGTGGCGGAGGGCGAATTCATCGCCCTCGTCGGCCCGTCGGGCTGCGGAAAGAGCACGCTTTTGCGCATTCTTGCTGGCCTTGATCATGCCGACGAAGGCGATGTTTCTCTTGCAGGCCGCGACATCACGGGCGCGCATCCAGCCGACCGCAATATCGCGATGGTCTTCCAGTCTTATGCCTTGTACCCGCACCTGACCGCCGCGCAGAACATCGCCGTGCCGCTGGCCATGCGCGATATGACCACAGCCGAACGCCTGCCCTTCGTTGGGCCGCTTGTTCCCGGCCAGCGCGCCAAACGCGCCGCGATCCAGAAGCAGGTGAAAACCACCGCCGCCAGCCTGAAAATCGATCATCTTCTCGACCGCAAGCCCGGCCAGATGTCGGGCGGTCAGCGCCAGCGTGTCGCGCTTGCCCGTGCGCTCGTGCGCCAGCCCGGCGTTTTCCTTATGGATGAACCGCTGTCCAATCTCGATGCCAATCTGCGCGTTCATACCCGCGCCGAGATTGTCGATCTGCATCGCCGCGCCGGTGTTCCGACGATCTATGTAACGCATGATCAGGCTGAAGCGCTCAGTATGGCCGACCGCGTGGCCGTCATGATGGGCGGCAAGCTGCTGCAAATCGATACGCCGACCGCGATCTATAACGATCCGCGCCATATCGAAGTGGCCCAGTTCATCGGCACCCCGCGCATCAACATTCTGGACGCTTTGGTCAGCGATCAGGGCAGCGTCCATTTCGCTGGCCGTCCCATTCTTCAGAACGTTGCCGCCTATGCGGGCACGACGATCCGCGTCGGCATCCGTCCGGAACATTTCCGCCTTCTGCCGCATGACAAGACCGGCATCACCGGGACAGTGTCGCGCATCGAATTTCTCGGCTCCGAGGTACTGGTCTATGTAAAAGCGCCGGGCTCGGCGCAGGAACTGATCGTCAAGCTGGAACCCGTCAAAGCCGACCATATAGCGCCCGGATTGCCGGTTGGCCTGCATTTCGATGCAGATAACGCCTATCTCTTCGGCGATGACGGCGCGCGTCTGCGCCAGCCCGCCGGGAATGTGGTGACTATCGCACCGGTGGAAAAGGCAGTGGCCCATGTCTGACATCGCCCTTGCCCGGCCCGGCGCAGTCAGCGCCCGCACTGCCGCCGAAAACGCGCGGCGGCGCGAGGAACGACTGGCCTGGAAACTCGCCTCGCCAGCCATTCTCCTGACAGTGCTCCTGATCCTTTTGCCGACCGCGGCTGTTGTCTTTTGGAGCTTTACCAATTTCGAGCTTGGCTATGCCGGTTTCGAATTCATCGGCCTCGACAATTATGTCGAGCTGTTCAGCGACCGCACCTTTCTCATCTCCTTGAAGAACACCGCGATCTATACGGCCATTGTCGCACCGGCTTCGGTGTTTCTCGGCCTTGGCGTCGCGATCCTCATTGAAGGCGAAGTGCGCGGAAAGTCTTTCTTCCGCACCGTGTATTTTCTGCCGGTTGCCTCGCTGCTCGTTGCCATGGCGACCGTCTGGCAATACCTGCTTCATCCCACGCTTGGCCCCGTCAATGCGCTGCTCGGCATGATCGGCATTACAGGCCCCAACTGGCTTGGCTCCAGCGACACGGCTTTGATCAGCCTTGCGCTGATTGGCGTCTGGCAAAGCGTCGGCTTCAACATGGTGCTGTTTCTGGCGGGCCTCACCGCCATTCCGCGCGAGCTTTATTCCGCCGCCGAAGTGGACGGCGTGAAAAGCAGCTGGGAGCGCTTTCGCCTTGTCACCTGGCCCTTGCTCGGACCGACCACGCTGTTTGTCACGACCATCAGCATCATCAATGCCGTCAAGGTTTTCGAAACCGTAAAGACGCTCACCGAAGGCGGTCCGAACAAGGCCACCGAAGTTCTGCTCTGGAGCATCTATCAAGAAGGTTTTGTCTTCCTCCGCGTCGGTTACGCCTCGGCCATGACCGTGATTTTCCTCGCCGTGCTGATCGTTCTGATGCTGCTCCAGTTCCGTGTGCTGGACCGCCGCACGCATTATTGAGGGGACCTTCCATGTCACTTGCCCGTTCGTTTCGCCTCGGTCTTCTCTCCTTTGGTGCGCTGCTTTTTCTGGCGCCCTATATCTTCATGCTGTCCACCGCAGCCAAGTCGCAGCAGGACATTTTCTCGTCGTCGCTGTCGTTGATCCCGCATAACTGGGCGCTCTTGGACAATGTCACCAAAGCCCTCACCCGCGTGCCCATGGGGCTACTGCTGTTCAACGGCGTCGTCGTCTGCGGACTGGTGCTGGTGGTGCAGGTGGTGATCGCCATTCCCTGCGCATATGCCATGGCGAAACTCAACTTTCGCGGCCAGCGCGCCATGATGGTTCTCGTCATGCTGGGGCTGCTGGTTCCGATCCACGCAACTGCACTGCCCTTCTATGTCGGCTTCAACCAGCTTGGCGTGCTGAACAGCTATTTTGCACTGAGCGCACCGTTCTTCATCTCGGTGTTCGGCATATTCCTGTTCCTGCAATTCTTCCGCGCCATGCCCGATGATCTCATCAGCGCCGCCCGCCTCGACGGCATGTCGGAAGCAGGCATCGTCATGCGTGTGATCGTGCCGAATGCCTGGCCCGCCATCACCGCCTTTTCCATCTTTTCCGTCGTCGCACACTGGAACGATCTGTTCTGGCCGCTGATCGTCGTCAACGGGATGGAACGCGCCACGCCGCCGCTCGGCCTGCTCTACTTCCGCGCAGCCGAAGCCGGTGACGACTACGGCGCGCTGATGGCCGCCACACTCATCATCACCTTGCCCCTGCTGCTGGCATTCCTTGCCGCCCAGCGCCGCTTCATCGAGGGCATCACCCTTACCGGCCTCAAAGGCTGACCTCTTACGCCTATCCCACTCACAGGAGTTGATCATGAAACGCCTTGCAAGTGCACTTGGTGCCCTCGCTACCCTGACCATCGGCCTCGGCTCGCCAGCCTTTGCCGACACCACGCTCAACGTGCATTATCCAATGCCCGGCTTCTTCAAGGATGTCATGGCCGACATCTCCAAGAAGTTCATGGAAGAAAATCCGGACATCAAGATCAACTTCGTCAGCCCTTCCGCCACCTATGAGGAAGGCATCCAGACGATCATGCGTCAGGCTGGCACGTCGGAAATGCCGGATATCACCTTCACCGGCCTCAACCGTCTGCGCGTTCTTGCCGAACGCAATATCGGCGTCGACATGAAGCCGCTGGTCGACAAGGAAAAGGATATGGAAGCGCAGGGCTTCACCGATCATATCCTCAAGCTTGCCCGCGTCGGCGACCGTCAGGTTGGCCTTGCTTTCGCAACCTCCAACCCGATCATGTACTATAATGCCGATCTCGTGCGCGCAGCCGGTGGCAACCCCGACACGCCGCCCACGACCTGGGACGAAGTGATCGCGCTCGGCGGCAAGATCAAGGCGCTCGGCAACGGCAATGAAGGCATCGACTTCCGCTGGCAGGGCGACGACTGGATGTTCTCTGCACTTCTGTTCGGCGCAGGCGGCACTATGCTGACCGAAGACGAGAAGAAGGTCGCCTTCGACGGACCGGAAGGCCTTGCCGCGCTGAAACTCGTTGACCGCATGGTCAAAGAAGGCGGTTTGCCGGTTCTGACCAAGGCTGCTGGCGAACAGGCCTTTGCTGCTGGCAAGGTGGGCTTTGCCTTCCAGACCACGGGCGCATTGCGCAACACGATCAAGAATGTCGGCGACAAGTTTGATATGCGCACTGCAAAAATCCCGCTCATCAACCCGGAAAAGGGTCGTCTGCCAACCGGCGGCAATGCGGTTGTAATCCTCACCGAAGATCAGTCCAAGGTCGATGCTGCCTGGAAATTCGCGAAGTTTGCCGCTGGTCCTTACGGCGCTTCGGTTGTGGTTCCGGGCACCGGTTACGTGCCGAACAACGATCTGGCCGCCAAGTCGGATGAATATCTCGGCAAGTTCTACGAAGAAAACCCGCTCTTCAAGGCTGGTCTCAGCCAGATGTCGATCATGGTGCCTTGGTATGCCTTCCCCGGCTCCAACGGCGTGAAGGTGACGCAGACCATCGTCGACGGTCTCTCCCGTCTGGTCGAACAGTCCGCCACCCCGGAAGACGTCCTCGCCGATACCGCCAAGGACGTGCAGCGTCTCCTGCCACGCAAGTAACAGCGCGCAGCCAAGACACCTCAAAACCAAAAGGCCGCGCTGGCAAACCAGCGCGGCCTTTCTGTCATCAATGAAAAATGGCGATCAATAGGTCCAGTTGCGCGCCTTAGAGAACAGGAAGTCTCTGAACGCATGCAGCTTGGCGGAATTCTTCAATGCTTCGGGATAGCAGAAGAATGTATCGAAGGACGGAATTTCCTCCAGTTCCGGCACAAGCTGTACCAGACCGGATTCCTTGTCGGCCATATAATCCGGGAGCACGGCGATGCCGACACCCCGCTGTACGGCGCGGCGCACCGACAGAAGATTATTCACCTGCAAGGCCGGAATGCGCGTGCTGCCGTCGGTGCGGCCTGCAACTTCCAGCCAGTTCAAACCGGTCAGATAGCTTGGTGCCGGCTCGCCGAACGTTACGATACGATGCTGGTCGAGTTCGTCGATCGAATTCAGCTTGCCATATTTCGAAACATAGCCCGCCGATGCATAAAGATGCATATGCACTGTGAACAGACGGCGCTGAATCAGGTCCGGCTGCTGCGGCTGGCGCAGACGCAAGGCGCAGTCCGCGTGACGCATGGTCAGATCCAGCTCCTCATTGTCGAGGATCAGCTGAAGGTGGATATCCGGATAAAGCTCGACGAATTCCTGGATGCGTTCGATCAGCCAGCCGGAGCCAAGGCCCACCGTCGTGGTAACGCGCAGGCGTCCCGTCGGCTTTTCCTTGCTCTCGGCCAGTTTGGAGCGAACATTCTCCAGCTTCATCAACACGTCATGCGCCGTGCGATAAAGTGTTTCGCCCTGTTCCGTCAAAATCAGCCCGCGCGCGTGGCGGTGGAACAGCGGCACGCCGACATCCTGTTCCAGCGCACTGACCTGACGCGAAATAGCCGATTGCGACAAATGCAATGTCTGCGCGGCATGGGTGAACGACCCTGCTTCCGCCGCAGCATGAAAAATGCGCAGTTTATCCCAGTCGAGCGGTGCGACCACGATTTCCCCCTCGTTACTCCGCCGCTTCGTGCAGCGGTTCCTGTGCGGCCAGCCAGCGCTCGGCCTCGAGCGCTGCCATGCAGCCCATACCGGCGGCGGTCACGGCCTGCCGGTAAATATCGTCGGTGACGTCGCCAGCGGCATAAATGCCCGGAACATCGGTGGCGGTGGAATCGGGCGCGGTCCACAGATAGCCGTTCGGCTTCTGCTTCAGCTTGCCTTCGAACAGCGACACGGCAGGCGCATGACCGATGGCGACAAAGACGCCATGCGTGTCGACTTCCGTGGTCTCACCAGTCACGACATTCTTCAGGCGCACGCCGGTAACGGTCGCGCCCATCGGAGGCTTGGCCTGCGTACCCAGAATTTCATCGATCACGCTGTTCCAGACCACGCTGACATTGGCCCGCGACAGGAGACGATCCTGCATGATCTTTTCCGCGCGGAAACCCTCGCGGCGATGGACCACAGTCACGCTCTTGGCGATGTGCGACAGGTAAAGCGCTTCTTCGACAGCCGTGTTGCCGCCGCCGACCACAACCACATCCTTGCCGCGATAGAAGAAGCCGTCGCAGGTAGCGCAAGCCGAAACGCCGCCGCCCATGAAGGTCTGTTCGCTGTCGAGGCCGAGCCACTTGGCCTGCGCGCCAGTCGCGATGATCAGCGCGTCACAGGTATAGACCGCGCCGGAATCTGCGGTCAGGCGGAACGGGCGCACCTTGGTGTCAACCTCGGTGATGATATCATGAACGATTTCCGCGCCGACATGTTCTGCCTGCTTGGCCATCTGTTCCATCATCCATGGGCCTTGCACAGGTTCGGCATAGCCCGGATAATTTTCCACGTCGGTGGTGATCATCAACTGACCACCCTGCTGCAGACCGGCAATGACGATGGGCTTCAACATCGCGCGCGCTGCGTAAATCGCGGCGGTATAACCAGCAGGACCTGAGCCAATGACAATGACGGGCGCATGACGCTGAGACATGAGGTTCCTCTCCGGTCCTAAAATCGATTTAAAGCGAGGGGCGCATGACGGACCGGAATCGCTTTCGCACCCGGCATATCTGTGCCCTGATATTATGGCCAAGGTAGGTCTGCCACACCTGCTTTGCAAGGTTTGACGGGCATTTGCTGCGCTTTAGCCACAGCTTGTGACACTTAGGTAATAGGAAGCGCCTCCCCGCATTGCGACCGGGTCGATCTCACGTTAAACAGACAGGAAAAACAACGCCCAACTGTCCACAAATCGACCCACAAACGGCCGGAGACGACCGCCATCTATAAGACAGTCGCCAATATCTGCGCGCGCTTCGGCCTCATCATGGCGGCCGCCATGCTCCTGCCTGCCGCAATCGACCTGCGCGACGGCAGTGACGACTGGCTGATCTTCGTGCGTTCGGCCGCAGCCACCGGCGCGCTTTCCGCGCTGATCCTTTTCGCGACACAAAGCCCGTCAACGCGCTTCACGCCGCGCCTCGGTTTTCTGCTCACGGTCTGCATCTGGCTGACCGCGAGCTTCCTCGGCTCGATACCGCTTTATTTCTCTCATCTGCCGATCAGCTACGCCACCGCCTTTTTCGAAGCCATGTCCGGCGTGACCTCCACCGGCGCAACGGCGTTGACCGGCCTCGACAATATGCAGCGCGGCATTCTGCTCTGGCGGTCCCTTCTCTGCTGGATCGGGGGCATCGGCTTCATCGGCTTGGCGCTTCTGATGCTGCCGTCGCTGCGCGCTGGCGGTCTCGCGCTCTTTCATATGGAAAATTCCGACAAGTCGGAAAAGATCCTGCCCCGCATGAACCAGATCGCGCTTGGTATCATTCTGGCCTATCTAAGCCTGACGGCTGCCTGCATCATCAGCTATTTCATGGTTGGAATGAGCGTTTTCGACGCCATCAATCACGGCCTGACGACTGTGGCCACGGCTGGCTTCTCCACGCATGACAACTCGCTCGGTTTTTACCACGGCAACCGCCTGCTGCTGGTCGTGGCGACCGTGTTCATGATTCTCTCGGCCCTGCCCTTCGTGCTCTATATCAAGGCTTTCATGCCCAAGCGGCTGGAATCGCTGGCCGATCCGCAGGTCAAACTGTTCTTCACCATCGTCATCGGTTTCAGCTTCATCCTTGCTGTCGTCTTGCGGCTTGGCCTGGACGTACCTTTTGGCGATGCGCTGATTTCGGCCTCGTTCCACTTCGTGTCTGTCATCACGACCACCGGCTATGCGACGGAAGACTATTCGCTCTGGGGCCCGCCCGCCCTTGGCATTTTCTTCCTCGCCTCGTTCCTCGGAAGCTGCGCAGGTTCCACCTCGGGCGGTATCAAGATGAACCGCCTGATCATCCTGTGGAGCCTGACACAAGCGAGCCTTTCCCGCCTTATCGTGCCGCATGCCGTCACCAAGATGCGCTATGGCTCATCGGAGATTTCGGGAGAAATCGCCCAGAACGTGCTGCTGTATCTCTTCCTCTATTGTTCATCGCTGGTCATCGGCGCGGTGCTTCTGGCGTCACTCGGCCTCGACTTTGTGTCGGCCTTCACCGGCGCGCTGACTGCGCTCTCCAATGTCGGCCCCGGCCTTGGCGAAACAATCGGTCCGGTTGGCAATTTTTCCACCATCCATGACCCGGCTCTCTGGGTGCTGTCCTTCCTCATGCTGGCGGGACGACTGGAGCTTGTGACCGTATATATCCTGTTCACACGCGCTTTTTGGGTGCGTTGACAGAGCTTTAGACGGTTTACACGCCACGGATTCATTTGATATTAGCATGATTAGATTGCGCTGTGACGGCGCTGGATATTCTATAATTACCTCTGAATGAAATTTCCTTGCGCGCGGAGTCATGCATGCCGATCAAGGCCGATCTGGACGAAATCGATTGGAAAATCCTGCGGGAGCTCCAGAACAACGGGCGCATCACCAATGTCGAGCTGGCCGAACGGGTTGGCATTTCGGCTCCTCCCTGCCTTCGCCGGGTCCGCAAACTCGAGGAAAGCGGCGTCATTCGGGGCTATCGCGCCATTCTCAACGGCAATGCACTTGGACAGGATCTGGTCGCGTTCTGCTCGGTTGGTCTGCACCGTCAGGCTGATGCCGATCTGAAGGCTTTTGCTGAGAAAACCAAACAATGGCCGCTGGTACGCCGTGCATGGATGGTTTCGGGCGAATCCGACTTCCTGCTTCATTGCGTTGCGCGCGATCTGAATACGTTCCAGACCTTCGTTATCGAGGAACTGACCGCAGCACCAAATGTGGACTCTGTCCGCACCGCGCTGACCATTCGTCCGGTCAAGGACGAACCGCTGATGATTCTCTAAATCAATACGTTGAGACGTAAGCGCTTAAAGCCGGGAACAGTTAGCTCCCGGCGAATACGCGCTCATAGACACCGCTGATCGCAGCGGCTTCCTTTTCGAGCGGGAAATTGGCGCGCACATGGGCGAGCGCCGTTTCGCCGTCACGCTCGGCCATTGCCGGGTCTGCGAGATAAGGCTCTATGGCTTTGCGCAAGGCTTCGCCATCTCCGGCGGCCACGAAACTGCCGGTTCCGTCCACGATCATTTCGGAATAAGCGCCAGCATCACTTGCCACCACGGCGGTCTTCGATGCCATGGCTTCGAGCGGCGTGAGGCCAAAGCCTTCATTGCGCGACGGCGCAACATAAAGCGTCAGGCGGCGATACCAGACCCGAATATCGGGAACTTCGCCGAGAATGAGAATGCGGTCCTGCAAACCGGCGGCGGCAATCCTTGCCTTGAGGCCATCCTCGAAGGATTGGTGTTCCGCCGTGGTTCGCCCGGTGATGATCGCCGTCCATTCCGGATAATCCGGCAGAAGCGCAATCATCGCATCGACAAAGAGATCGGTGCCCTTGGAATGCCGCACGCGTCCGAAACAACCGATTGCGTATTTGCCCGGCAGGCCGGACGCAGCAAACGTATCTTCCTCGCCGACTGGCGGGTGAAAGCGCTCCAGATCGATGCCATGCATGATCACGTCATGCGGCACTTCCAGAAAACTGCCCGAGCGCCCGCTGGTGGCGATGACCGCATTCATGCGGCGGATGAGCCATTTGGTGAAAGGCTTGTGATTGCGCTGTGCTGCTGAAGTGAACACCAGCCGGAGTTTCATACGCAGAACATGACGCATGAAAATACCGGCGAGCATTTCGATATTGCGCCGCGCGTGCCAGATCCGGAAGCGCCGCTTTTTGGGCGCTGACCAGAAGGACAAAAGAGCACCCCACCCCAGATGCGGCAGGCTGTCCGGCAAACCCGGTCCCATTGTGGCAATGTTCAACCCCTTCGCACGCTGCAAAGGAATGAGCTGGACAATTGTCGAGGTCACGCCGGAAAGGCGCTGCTTGAAGTTGGGAGCTACAACCTCGACACTTTGAACGGGAACCTGGTTTGAATGGAGCACAGCGATCAGACGAATTTCAGCGTAACGATCTCATAGGAACGCGAGCCGCCCGGTGCATTGACCTCGATCGTATCACCTTCGGTTTTGCCGATCATGGCGCGCGCAATTGGCGACGAGATCGAAATGCGGCCTTCCTTCACATCGGCTTCCTGATCGCCGACGATCTGATAGACCTTCTCTTCTTCGGTGTCTTCGTCGATCAGCGTGACCGTCGCACCGAACTTGATTCGGTCGCCGCTCAGCTTGGTAACGTCGATCACTTCGGCGCGCGCAACGACATCTTCCAGCTCGTTGATGCGGCCTTCATTTAGGCTCTGGGCTTCCTTGGCGGCGTGATATTCGGCGTTTTCCGACAGATCGCCATGGGCACGCGCTTCAGCGATAGCCTCGATGATCCGAGGACGCTCGTTTTGCTGACGCCAGCGGAGCTCTTCCTTGAGCTTTTCGAAACCGCGAGGGGTCATAGGGAACTTTTCCATACCCAGTCCTTTCCTTCGCCCGGCGCCCGTCTCTTTCCAAGAACTCAACGCGCCGGCAGTTTGGTTGCCCGCCGCACCCCGCCAGCGAAACAACGCTGCGAGGTGCCCTCCGGGAGCTGCAACACCCCCCGATACACAAAAAGAAAACGGTCACCGAAACACCCGTTTCGGAACCGTTCAAACGACTAATTCGCAGAACTATAGCATTTCTGGCGATCTTTTCACGCGGAAAAAAACCACCCCTGTCAAATCTCCAGACAAAGAGCTTATTTTAGAGACACATCTGCAGTGATGTCGCAGAAAGCAGACGCCCCTTGCCGCGCCACCCGCCTTTTGCCTATAGGTTAGGCAATTCCGGCGGCCAAATAGGCCCGGACCTTCTTCTTTTGCAATCCGAGGCCATGATGACGCGCACGCAAGCCAATTTTGTCCTGCTTCTGGCTGGCGTGATCTGGGGCATGGGTTTTGTCGCCCAGTCGACCGCGATGGCCAGCATTGGACCGTTCCTGTTTATCGGCATTCGCTCCGCCATTGCAGCACTCACTGTGCTGCCATGGGCGCTAGCCGAAGGCCGTCGTGCGCCTGCCCGTTTGAAGGCTTCCGACTATAGCTATTTCATTGTCGTGGGCGCTGTGCTCTTCACCGGCCTGCTGCTGCAACAGATCGGCCTCATCACCACGTCGGTCACCAATGCCGGTTTTCTGACCGGGCTTTATGTCGTGATGGTGCCAGTTCTGGGCGTGCTCTTGTTCCGCACATGGCCACATCCGATCGTCTGGCCAAGCGCCGCCTTCTGTCTGGCCGGGATTTTCCTGCTGTCGGGCGGGGAGCTGACCGCGCTCAAAACCGGCGACTGGCTGGTGATCTGCGGCGCAACATTCTGGGCCATGCAGGTGCTGCTGATCAGCCGCGCCAACCGCGCCGGACGCCCAATTATGCTGAGCTGCGTTCAGTTTGCTACCGCCGCCGTTATCGGACTGGCCATTGCATCGATTGTTGAGGACTTCAACTGGAACGCCATCGCCCTGACATGGAAAGAAATCCTGTTCACCGGCGTGTTCTCGTCGGGCATCGCCTTTACGCTGCAAGCCATCGGCCAGCGTTATACGACCTCCGCACAGGCTGCGATCTTCCTGTCTTCGGAAGCGCTGTTCGCGGCCATGTTCGGAGCGATCTTCCTCGGCGAGCGGCTGAGCTTCATCGGTTTCATCGGCTGCGGCATGCTGTTTGCGGCCATGCTGGCCGTCGAGCTTGTCCCGATGTTCTGGAACCGCAAGGACGAACCGGTTCCAGCGACGGAACCGGCCAATTAAGCTTTACGCCTTGAAGATCAGCGCTGCGCCGCCTGCGATGAAGGCAAAGCCCAGCAGGTGGTGCCAGGTGAAGGCTTCCTTCAGATAGAAGACCGAGAACAGGCTGAAGATCACCAACGTGATCACTTCCTGTATCGTCTTGAGCTGAGCCGCCGAATAGACTTCGTGCCCGATACGATTGGCCGGAACTGCGAGACAATATTCGATCAGCGCGATACCCCAGCTGATGAAAATCACTATAACCAGCGGCGTATTGGTGAATTTCAGATGGCCGTACCATGCAAAGGTCATGAAAATGTTCGAGCCGACCAGAAGCAGGATCGGTAGGATGCTTGGCGAAATCAGTGCTGACATGGGTGAAACTTTTGGGACCGGGAGGATGGTCTTATTTGCGGTTTGGCCCTGAACCACGAGGGTAAGCGATAGAGCATTTCCGGCAAAAGTGCGAAATGGTTTTGCGTGACGCGGTGCGAAAAAACTAAGTCGGCGATCAAAACATAGAGAGCATCACAGGCTCACCCTCACATTGCCCAGATTGCGCCACAGCGCTTAACGTGAGCACTGACTCTTCCTTTACGCTTCTCTCATAGGATACAGGAAACGCCGGATTCCCACCGGAAAGGCCCCACGAGCAGAAGGCAAGGACATGAGTTTTGCGTTGTCCGCCATCACAGATCACGATCTTGCGCGCTCGCGACTGCGCCGTTTTGGTCCTGCGGCTTCCCTGCTCCTGTTGATACTGGCGGCTGGCTGTTCAGGCGAGCGCCCGCCGCGTCCGCAAGCCGATGTCGGAAATTCGGATATCATGGTGCCCAGCACGGATGTGGTCAGCGCCCCGATGCCCTCCGCTCCGGTCGCCGATGTGCCGATGGAACCCGCGCCTGTGGCTAGCTCGCCCATGCCCGACGCCGCCATGACACCAACGCCCCAGCAGGACCGCGTCGTCGGACTGGCGGAGGAAGAAGAAACCCATACCGCCCAGCCCGCACCGCAAAACGAACCGCAATATGCGGGCGATTACGGCTTCACAGCGCCGGTCCAAAACCCGGTCACGGCGGCTGAAAACATCTACACCATGTCGAATTCGGAAGCGGCGTGCCGTACGCGCCTTAAAAAACTCGGCGTGGTCTTCAAGGAAAAGCCGCCGATCTATCGCAGCGCGTCGTGCAATATCAGCAATCCGATTGAAGTGTCGGGTTTCAACAGCGGCTCCATCGCCTTCAAACCGGCGGCAACGCTGAACTGTCAGGTGACGGAAACCTTTGCGCGCTGGATCAAGGGCGATCTGCAACCCGCCGCGCGCCTGCGCTATCTGTCCGGCATCAACACGATCTACAATGCGGGCGGCTATTCCTGCCGCACGATGAACCATCGCCGCGGCGCGAAAATGTCGGAGCATTCGCGCGGCAACGCCATCGACGTAACCCGGATCAAGCTGAACAACGGCAAGGACATTTCGGTGCGCAGACCCGGCTTCTTCGCTTTCCGCGAAAAAGGCCTGCTTAACAGCGTTCGTTCAGATGCCTGCGATTATTTCACCACGGTGCTCGGACCGGGCTACAACCCGGAACATGCAGACCATTTTCACTTCGATCTGATGCAGCGTCGAAGCGGCTATCGTGCTTGCAAATAAAAACCCGGCGAAAACGCCGGGTTGATATTAAGAGAAGAGGGCTTCCGGCCTATTCTTCCGGGACCGGAGACGGCTTGCCGTCCTTGTCCAGCGCGACCATGACGAATTCGCCATGCGTCACCAGTTCCATGCGCTGCTGGGAAGCGCGCTGCGCCCAGGCTTCGACGCGCAAGGTGATCGAGGTACGACCGACTTTGGTAATTTCCGTATAGACACACAATACGTCGCCGATCTTCACCGGTTTAGCAAAGGACATCTCGCGCACGGCTGCGGTGACGACGCGGCTACGCGCGCGCTCTTCCGCACGAATACCGGAGGCCGAGTCCATCTGCGACATGACCCAGCCACCAAAAATATCGAACGCCGAATTGGCGTCCTTCGGCATGGCCGGAACGCGCAAGGTCAGTTCGCCTTTGGGCTTATCTGCAACGCTCATCAATCAATCCTTTAAACAAAAATGATTCTGCCGGATTATGAGACAAACTCATCATGAAAAACATGCGGCATCGCACCCTGCTCGTCTCGCGGTTCCGACAAGAGGCTTGCGCCCTCCCATCAACAGTTCGCGATTGCCTCGACTTCCTGACAACCTTCTGTCAGGAGCCGGCCGGCAGGAACCCACAACAAGTTGGATTTTACCGCCGTGCTCTTTTCATTTGCATGGCGAAATTCCATATTAGCGACATGGCTTCCTCCAAAAACAGATACACTCAGGATTCGCACGACGCAGCTGACGGCTTTGGCGAAAAGCCGCATTCAAGCGGTTTCGGCGAAATGCCTCAGGCCGAATACTCAGGCACGCCGCTCAGTGGCTCCATCGCCGACTGGGCGAAGGAAATTGGCGACGAGGCGACAAAGCCTGCCGCCAAATCCTCGAAACCTGCCAAGACACCGAAGAAGATCCCCGAGCGCAGCAAGGAAGCAACGCGCAGCGGTCGCGGCACGTCGATGGGCGGCGCGGCTTCCGCCAAGGAGCGCGCAGCCGCAGGCCTCAATCCGGTCGCAGGCCTTGATATCAGTCTGGAAGATGCTGCAGGACTAAACGCGTCGGGTGCGACAGCAACCGTCAAGGCGCTGTCCGACCTGATCGAATCCGGCAATCCGCTGTTCAAGAACGGACAGCTCTGGACGCCGCACCGCCCTGCCCGCCCGGACAAATCCGAAGGTGGCATTCCTATCGAGATGGAGACGCCGTTCGAACCGTCCGGTGACCAGCCGACGGCGATCCGCGATCTGGTCGAAGGGCTGACCAATGACGACCGGACACAGGTGCTGCTCGGCGTCACCGGCTCCGGCAAGACCTTCACCATGGCCAAGGTCATCCAGGAGACCCAGCGTCCGGCCCTGATCCTCGCGCCCAACAAGACATTGGCGGCGCAGCTTTACGGTGAGTTCAAGAACTTCTTCCCGAACAATGCGGTCGAGTATTTCGTCTCCTATTACGACTACTACCAGCCGGAAGCCTATGTGCCGCGCTCAGACACCTATATCGAGAAGGAATCCTCGATCAACGAACAGATCGACCGTATGCGCCACTCGGCGACGCGTTCGCTGCTCGAGCGCGACGACGTAATCATCGTCGCTTCGGTCTCCTGCATCTACGGTATCGGTTCGGTCGAAACCTATACGGCCATGACCTTCGAAATGAAGATCGGCGACCGGCTCGACCAGCGGCAATTGCTCGCCGATCTCGTGGCGCAGCAATATAAGCGTCAGGACATCAATTTCGTACGCGGCTCGTTCCGCGTCCGTGGCGATACGATTGAAATCTTCCCGGCCCACTTGGAAGACCGGGCATGGCGCATTTCGCTGTTCGGCGACGAAATCGAGACCATCACTGAGTTCGACCCGCTCACCGGCCAGAAGACCGGCGATCTGAAGTCGGTCAAGATCTACGCAAATTCGCACTATGTCACGCCGCGACCCACGCTTAATCAGGCGATGAAGTCGATCAAGGAAGAGCTGAAGCATCGCCTGATCGAATTGAACAATGCCGGACGTCTGCTGGAAGCGCAGCGGCTGGAACAGCGCACGACTTTCGACCTCGAAATGCTGGAGGCAACCGGCTCCTGCGCGGGCATTGAAAACTATTCGCGCTATCTGACCGGCCGCAATCCCGGTGAACCACCGCCGACCCTGTTCGAGTATATCCCGGACAACGCACTGGTTTTCATCGACGAAAGCCACGTCACCGTCCCGCAGATCGGCGGCATGTATCGCGGCGACTTCAGGCGCAAGGCGACGCTGGCCGAATATGGCTTCCGTCTGCCGTCCTGCATGGACAACCGTCCGCTCCGCTTCGAGGAATGGGACGCCATGCGTCCGCAGACCATTGCCGTTTCGGCAACGCCGGGCGGCTGGGAAATGGAAGAAGCGGGCGGCGTCTTTGCCGAACAGGTCATTCGCCCGACCGGCCTTATCGATCCGCCAGTGGAAATCCGCCCCGCCAAGACCCAGGTCGATGACGTGCTTGGCGAAATACGCGACACGGCAAAGAAGGGTTACCGCACGCTGGTCACGGTTTTGACCAAGCGCATGGCGGAAGACCTGACCGAATACCTGCACGAACAGGGCGTGCGCGTGCGCTATATGCACTCGGATATCGACACGCTGGAGCGTATCGAGATTATCCGCGATCTGCGCCTTGGCGCGTTCGACGTGCTCATTGGCATCAATCTGCTGCGTGAAGGTCTCGACATTCCCGAATGCGGTTTCGTCGCCATTCTCGACGCCGACAAGGAAGGCTTCCTGCGGTCTGAAACCTCACTGGTCCAGACCATCGGCCGTGCCGCGCGTAACGTTGATGGCAAGGTTATTCTCTACGCCGACAACATCACCGGCTCGATGCAGCGCGCCATGGATGAAACCAGCCGCCGTCGCGAAAAGCAGGTCGCCTATAATGAAGAGCATGGCATCACACCGGCTTCGGTGAAGAAGAATATTTCGGACATTCTGAACTCGGTCTACGAACGCGACCATGTCCGCGCCGACATTTCGGGCTTTGCCGAAGAAGGCGGAATGATGGGCAACAATCTTCAGGCCCATCTGGAATATCTGGAGAAGCAGATGCGCGATGCCGCCGCCGATCTCGACTTCGAAAAGGCTGCGCGCCTGCGCGACGAGATCAAGCGCCTGCGCGAAACCGAACTGGCCATTGCCGACGACCCGCTGGCGCGCGAGGTGGAACTGGAAAGCCCTGTTACGGGACGCACCAAGGGCCGCCATAATGCGGGGCGCAAGGCGCATCGCACAGTTGATGACACAGGCGGCAAGTCGCTGTTCCAGAAGCCGTCGCTCGACAATATGGGACCGGGCACCGATATGGCGAAGCCACGCCACGAAGGCCCTCTGCCTACCGCGCCGGAGACGAAATTCCGCAAGAATACACTGGATGAAATGACAGTGAAGCGGACGGAAATTCCAGCCGGTGGAGAGGCCCCAGTTCGCCGCGAGCGCGCCGGTATCGGTTCTTACGAAGACCCGGCGGAAGTATCCCGCAAGAAACGGCGGCCCGGCAAAACCGGCCGTCCGGGAAGATAAGAAAACGGGTCCTGCACCAAAAATGCAGGACCCGTTTTTGTTTCTGATCAGTATTCCTGCGCAGTTGGACGGAACAGGATTTCGTTGATGTCCACATTGTCCGGCTGGCTCATCGCGAAAATCACTGTCGAGGCGAAGGAATCCGCAGGAATAGCCACATTCTTGTAAAGCGCCTTCACGCGTTCGGCCTGCTGCGGATCGGTAACGCTGTTGGGAAGCTCCGTCGCCACCGCACCCGGCGATATGATCGTCGTGCGAATATTGTACGACTTCACTTCCTGACGCAGTCCTTCTGAAATGACCCGCACCGCATGTTTGGTTGCCGAATAGACAGCGCCGCCCGGCCCCACCTTATGCCCCGCCACCGACGAGACATTGATGATGTGGCCGCTCATCTGCTTGCGCATATGCGGCAGGGCGGCAGCAATACCATAGAGCACGCCCTTGATATTGACGTCGATCATGCGATCCCAGTCATCCACCTTGCCGAGTTCGAGCATCGAATGCGGCATCAGCCCGGCATTGTTGATGAGCACATCGACACGACCATGCAGTTTCACGGCCTGATCGACCAGACGCTGCACCTGAATACGGTCTGTAACATCCGTATGCAGAACCGCGCCTTCGGCCAGCCGCCGTGCCGAGGCTTCCCCCAGACCGCTACTTGCACCAGTGATAACGACAACCTTGTCCTGAATTCCCTGCATGGTCTTCGCTCCTCTTGAACGGGGTTACCGATCAACGCGTTGCTGCAAATGCGCCGGATAGCGGTCGCCCTGCACAGTGATTTCGGAAAGCGCTGCTTCGATGCGGTTCAGATCATCGGCATTCAGTTCCACATTGGTGGCGCCGATGTTTTCTTCCAGACGATGCAGCTTCGTCGTACCGGGAATGGGAACGATCCACGGTTTCTGCGCCAGCAACCACGCAATCGCGATCTGGGCGCGCGTGACGCCCTTGGCTTCCGCTATCTGGCCAAGCATATCGACCAGCGCCTGATTGGCATCTCGCGCTTCCGTCGAAAAACGAGGCACAACATTGCGGAAATCATTGGCCGCAAAGCTCGTCTTGCTGTCGATGGTCCCTGTTAGGAAACCCCTGCCCAGCGGGCTGAACGGAACGAAGGCGATACCCAGTTCTTCCAGAACGGGCAGGATTTCACCTTCCGGCTCACGCCACCACAGCGAATATTCGCTTTGCAACGCCGTTACCGGCTGAACAGCATGGGCGCGCCGGATGGTTTGCGGGCCGGCTTCGGAAAGACCGAAGTGTTTGACCTTACCTTCCTGGATCAGATCGCGAACCGTTCCGGCCACATCTTCGATGGGCGTCGCCGGGTCGACCCGATGCTGATAGAAAAGGTCGATCACATCCGTCTTGAGGCGCTTCAGCGATGCTTCGGCAACCGCACGAATATGCTCGGGGCGGCTGTTCACGCCATTCTGGCCACCCTTGTCATCAAATTCGAAACCGAACTTCGTAGCAATCACCACCCGGTCGCGAATCGGCGCCAGCGCCTCACCCAGAACTTCCTCATTCACATAGGGGCCATAGGCTTCCGCCGTATCGAAGAAGGTGACACCCTTGTCGAATGCGGCTCTCAGCAGCCCGACCGCCTGCGCCTTTTCCATAGCCGGACCGTAGGCGAAACTAAGGCCCATGCAGCCAAGACCGATAGCCGAAACCTCAAGGCCGCTACGGCCCAGTATTCTCTTTTTCATGGTCAATATCCTTAAGCGTGATAATCTTCGTCGCTGACATGTTCCAGCCAGTCCACGACCTTGCCATCGAGCGCTTCCGCTATGGCGATATGGGTCATGGCCGTGGTGGCCGTCGCGCCGTGCCAATGCCGTTCGCCCGGTTCGAACCAGACGATATCTCCGGGACGGATTTCCTCGACAGGGCCGCCCTCGCGTTGCGCCCAGCCAAGGCCAGTCGTAACAATCACCGTCTGGCCCAGCGGATGCGTGTGCCAGGCCGTGCGCGCGCCCGGCTCGAACGACACGGTAGCACCGCCGACACGCGCCGGTGCCGTGGTGCTGAACGGCATGTCGAGACGAACCGTACCGGTGAAATAATCGGCGGAACCCTTGGTCGAAGGTTGAGACCCGATGCGCTTGATCTGCATGATATGTTTCCTTTCTTTGCCCGCCTGAAATCGCGGCAAACTTAAAAACTTCTGTCCCCGATGATTAGCCACTATAATCGGCATGAACTCATGAGATGGATTCATCAATGCGGCGCGACAATATTCACGATCTTCTGGCTTTTCTGGCCATTGCCCGCGAGGGCAGTTTCACCCGCGCGGCGGCAAAGCTTGGCGTTTCCCAATCAGCGCTGAGCCACACAATGCGCGGACTGGAGGAGCGGCTTGGGCTTCGCCTTCTGACCCGCACCACCCGTAGCGTCTCCCCGACCGAGGCTGGTGAAAGACTGCTCCGCACCATCGGTCCTCGCTTCGAGGAGATCGAAACCGAACTCGATGCCTTGAGCGAATTGCGCGACAAGCCTGCCGGAACCATTCGCATCACCACCTCCGAACATGCGGCACAGTCGATTCTGTGGCCAGTGCTGGAGCGTCTTCTGCCGGACTATCCCGACATTCACGTCGAAGTGGCCGTCGATTCCGGACTGCGCGACATCGTGGCCGACCGTTATGACGCCGGTATTCGCCTTGGCGAACAGATCGCTCAGGACATGATCGCCGTGCCCGTCGGTCCTGATATGCGCATGGCCGTTGTCGGCGCGCCGTCCTATTTCAAAAGCCACCCGGTCCCCCGCACCCCGCAGGAACTGACCGCGCATCGTTGCATCAATCTGCGACTGCTCACCTATGGCGGGCTTTACGCCTGGGAATTCGAGAAGAACGGGCGCGAGCTTAAGGTGCGCGTCGAAGGCCAGCTCATTCTCACTTCGCCAAATATGATCGTCGAAGCCGCCAAGGCCGGGTTCGGCCTTGCCAGCTTGCCGGAAGACTACATGCGGGACGGTCTTGCCGATGGCTCGCTTGTGCGCGTGCTGGAAGACTGGTGCCCGCCCTTTCCGGGCTTTCATCTCTATTATCCAAGCCGGAGACAATCTTCCCCGGCTTTCGCGCTTCTCGTTGACGCCCTGCGGTATCGAGAGGCGGAGCCGCTGAAACGCTGATCCGCCTCCCCGTTTAACTCAACAACGGCCACTGCCCGAAACGCGGAAGCCTGCGCGTTCCGCCTCGCAGCGATTGGAGAAGGTGCGCCGTTCACTGCCGCGCCTTGCGCAGACAGGCGCATATTCCCGTGTACATGCACCCATGCCGGGCCGCGTCCCATGCTGTGGCGGACGGGCCGGACCAACGCCGGGGCCATTCCAGCCACTACCCGGACGGCCGCTACACTGACCGTTCGATACCACGCGGAACCCCTCAGCCCGTGCGGAACATGCGTTGCCGAAGGTCTGGCGGACACCCCGAAGCTCGCCGCAGACGGGCGAATAAATCATCGGGCAAGCCTGCACATGGCCCGGATTACCGGGCCGAATCGGTGGTGGTCTGTGATCGGGGCCACCCTCCGCAACACAGCCGCTCAACACCATCACACCAGCAATCAAGCTGGTCCACGACAATCCCCTCAACATGTTTCCTCCTCTCCAGAAACCGGTATCCGTCTTTTGTCCTCATCTAGAATGGAGCAGTCGCTCCGAACGGCAAGATTTAAATAGGAAGATTGCACGGCCCGACTCTCGACAAGCCGCCAAGTTGCGCTACTCTGCGATGAGATGTGCAGCCCGAACAATCCGGGCCTGGCCATGGGGCAAAAGCGAACAGAAAGACGACATGCGGCGTTTCGGAACTTTTCTGACGGCAGCGCTCCTGATCGTCCCGCTTTCAATCACGCCCGCCGACGCAGAACCGGCACCGGCAAGCTATAGCGAACCCAATCCGCGTATCTCTGCGCCGCCCCTGCCTCCTGAAAAGAAGGTGCCGGGCGTCAACCGTATCTGTCAGCTGATCGAAACCAGCGCCACCAGGCACGGCATACCGAAGGATTTCTTCGCCCGCCTGATCTGGAAGGAAAGCCGATTCGACCATCAGGCCGTCAGCCCGGTCGGCGCGCAGGGCATTGCCCAGTTCATGCCCTATACGGCCAAGGAGCGCGGTCTGGCCGACCCGTTCGACATCGAGCAGGCGATCCCCGCCTCCGCAAGCTTCCTGTTCGATCTCAAACAGGCTTTCGGCAATTGGGGTCTGGCGGCTGCTGCCTATAATGCCGGTGCGGGACGCGTCTCAAGCTGGATGCGTTCCGGCGGTTTCCTGCCGCTCGAAACAGAAGACTATGTGCTAGATATCACTGGCGCTCCGGCGGATGATTTTGCTTCCGGCAAGGAGGTGCAGAACCGACCGCTTGATTCGGGGCGCTCCTTTGCGGAAGCCTGCCGCCGCCTGCCGGTCATCCGCTCGGCGACAATTCCCATGTCGCGTGTCAAACCGAAGCCGTGGGGCATACAGGTGGCGGGTAACTTCCGTCGCAGTGCGGCAGTGAATCAGTGGAGCCGCCTGAGCAGACAATTCGCGTCTGTTTTGAACGGCCATGACCCGGTCATCAGCCGTATTCGCACGCCGATGGGGCGGCGCGGCATCTATGCGGTGCGGATTGGAGCCGACAGCAGGGCTGAAGCAGATGGTATTTGTAGCAAGTTGCGTGCAGCGGGCGGCGCATGCATTGTCTCACGCAATCGCTAACCGCGAGGGAAGCCGGGTAAAGATCTTTGTGCCCGCAATTGATCGCGCACTCTATTAAGCCACCCAATTAAATCCGGGCATTTAATCAGGCCACTTGTCTATAAGATCTCTTATATATCAAGGATAGCCTGTTCTATTTCGGTATACAGCATAGAAATTCTAGAAATAATCGGAAAATTTGCCGACCAATCCGGTTCAAAGATAACAAAAGATCGTGGGCGCAAAGAATTTGCTTGCCAAAATTCGCGTCTTAGATCAGTCTCCACTCGTTCGGGCATTTAGCGAACAAATGGAAGACTGGAAGAACGGCGTGCCGGGGCCGCTATAAGTTCCGGGTCTGGGGATACCCAGACAATGATCGGTTCCTTCCCTAAGTCGAGAACTGCCTGCATGACCCTCTGTCGGGTGTGTGGTGCGCTCGACAGAAGATATAATTCCACCGTTTTTCAAAGAAACGGTGGCGCCAAGGAAAAGGAACGGATCCAATGGCACAGACCGGACTGGTCAAATTCTTCAACAATGAAAAGGGCTTTGGTTTCATCAAGCCTGATGATGGTGGCGCGGATATCTTCGTGCACATCTCTGCTGTACAGGCTTCGGGCCTGACGGGCCTCGCAGACAATCAGAAGGTTTCCTACGAAACCGAACCAGATCGTCGCGGGAAGGGCCCGAAGGCCGTGAACATCACCGTTACCGGCTGATTGTTCTGAATACCAATTATGACCCCGGTTCACACCGGGGTTTTTTATTGCCCGAGTTTCCGCAAGCATGATGGGCGCACCGGATCGGCAGTCCTGCCAGTATTCATCCCCCCGCGGGAAAATCAGAACGGCCGGTGCAAACACAAGCAATTGAAAGCATGGCTGGAATGGCAATCCAGCACACACCGCAACGGCAATCGCGCCTCTGACGCCACCCCCCGAAATGTTACAGACACTGCGCGTATTTTACCGGGGATTGACGACTTGGCGTCCTATTTCACCATTGTTCAGCCTCCATTCATGTCGAGAGAGTTAATCCATTATTCATGATTGGTGCCCCGTCTTTCGAGCGGTTCGCACCAGAGGAATTGCAGTCGAGCTTCTGAAGGAGCGAACAATGAACCGATTTGCGAAGACAACCATTCTGGCCGTTGCATCCTTGGCAGCGATTGCTGCTCCTCTTGCTTCAGCTTCGGCAGATTCATGGGGCCGTCCCGGCTGGGATCGCGGCGGTGACTGGGGCCGTCACCATCACCGTGGCAATGGCGACGCTGTTGCAGCCGGTGTGATCGGCCTTGCAGCGGGCGCACTCATCGGAAGCGCGCTGAGCCAGCCGCAGCCGACCTATGTGCAGCCAGCGCCGATCTACGATGCGCCACCCCCGCCGCCTGCATATTACCCGGCTCCTCCGCCACCGCGTCAGGTAACCTATTACCGTCAGGGAGGCTTTGAGCCGTGGAGCCGCAGCTGGTACAATTATTGTTCGGACCGCTACCGGTCGTTCAATGCGAATACCGGCACCTATCGCGGTTATGACGGTCGCGACCATTTCTGCACCGCGAACTGAGTGCACAATCGAAAATGAAAAAGCCGCCCAATGGGCGGCTTTTTTATATCCGTCACGCCATTCCGATCAGGAATGGGTTGTTGCGGCGCTCCTCGCCGAACCGCCCGCCCGGACCGTGCCCGCAGATAAAGCCGACATCGTCGCCGAGCGGCAAAAGCTTCTCGCGGATCGAACGGATCAGCGCATCATGATCGCCGCCCGGCAAATCGGTGCGACCGACAGAACCGTTGAACAGCACATCGCCGACAATCGCGAAACGTGCTTCCGGGCTATAGAAGACAACATGACCGGGCGAATGGCCGGGGCAGTGGAACACGTCGAACGAGTGCCCGGCAACGGTGACCTTATCACCTTCTTCCAGCCAGCGATCGGGCGTCACATTGCGCACTCCGTCGACAATTCCATATTTGAGGCCTGTCATCACAAGATTATCGAGCAGGAACTGGTCGTCAACATGCGGTCCGATAATCTCGACGCCGAGCTTGTCCTTCAAATCAGCCGCAGCACCCGCATGATCAATATGGCCGTGGGTGATCCAGATGGCTTCGATATCGATGCCCTGCGATTGGATCGCTTCCTCGATCTTGGGCAGATCGCCGCCCGGATCGATGACAACACCCTTCTTGGTCTCGCCGTCGAA
Source organism: Ochrobactrum sp. 19YEA23 (assembly GCF_029909865.1). Taxonomy (NCBI): domain Bacteria; kingdom Pseudomonadati; phylum Pseudomonadota; class Alphaproteobacteria; order Hyphomicrobiales; family Brucellaceae; genus Ochrobactrum; species Ochrobactrum sp. 19YEA23. Next base: position 81,607 of record NZ_JASAMQ010000008.1, read on the forward strand.
TAGAATGGTGCAGTTTTGCTGGAACGGGGTAACGGGGACGATAATCGCCTGTAGCTGGCCCATACTGGATACTCCATTGCATATGTGGATCGGCGAAGATCACGTCACCGCCGCCTGTGTTGTTTCACACATAGTGGCCTTGGCCCGATACGGAAAGGGTTTAAGAATCCCTGAGAGCCTGTTCCAAAAGTCGCCCTGTGCGGCTGCAAATGGCAATTTGAGATTTGCTTTCGCATAATCTGAACCGAAAAGTCTGCAACTTTTCGGGATTATGCGAGGCTTCCGGTGCTCACGTACCTTGAGTACGCTCCGCTCCGGTACTCGAAAATCACCATTTTCGCACTCACATGCCGACTTTTGGAACAGGCTCTCAAGCCGCGTTTCCTGGCGATAGGATCGAGCCATAAAAAACGGACGGCGCATGGCCGTCCGTTTTATCGCTCTCGAACAGTTCGTCTTGCCGATTGGCCATGAAAACTGTGCCGTCTACCCGGAGCGCTTCCAAAAACTGGAGCGCGCTCCAAGTTGCTATTTTAGTAACATCCTTGCTCGACCCGATGTTTCCATCCGGCCACGAAATGCATTCCTCAGGCCTTGCTGGCCATCGAGTTTTTGATCAGCCCTACGATTGCAGTCAGAACGATACCGCCCACGCCGCCGCCAGCGAGCTGGCCGATTGCGCCATTTAGCATCGAATCCACACCACCGCCGGAGAGCATCGGAAGAAGCTGGCCGAGGATGACACCGCCAATACCGCCAGCCACGGTGTTACCCGTTGTCCCAAGGCTGATGTTCTTGACAGCGCCAGCAATATTGCCACCGACAGCACCGGCGACCAGCTGGAGAATGATAGGCAATAGAGATTCCATAATCGTCACCCCATCTCTGTTAGAGCGCATCCCGAAAAGAATGAACGATTTCGGAATAGTTTGCGCGCCTGATCAAATATTAGAGCGTCGATTTGAAAGGATCAGATCGGAAGCCGCTCCAATACCGGAATAACGCGACTCCGGCATGAAAATCTTGAGCCGAAACTTCGTAATGTCAAACAATAAGCAGTAAAGAAACTAAAAAGCGGCCCGAAAGCCGCTCTTTTTCTGTTTAAAACCCAGTCACTCGGCCGCCTGGCGCTTTGGCTGCACTTCCGCTGTATAAGCATCCATCAAAGTGCTGGTGATTTCGGCCGGCTTGAACCGGTACTGACCTATCTCCGAAACAGGCGTAACTTCGGCAGCCGTACCGCACAGGAAGCATTCGGAGAAATCTGCCATTTCTTCCGGCATGATCGCGCGCTCGATGACTTCAATACCGCGACGCTTGGCCAGATCGATAATGGTGCGGCGGGTAATGCCGTCGAGGAAGCAATCGGGCTTCGGCGTATGCAGCGCGCCGTCCTTGACGAAGAACACATTGGCACCGGTTGCTTCCGCCACCCGGCCGCGCCAGTCGAGCATCAGCGCATCAGCATAGCCCTTGGCTTCCGCCGCATGCTTGGAGATCGTGCAGATCATGTAAAGGCCAGACGCCTTGGACTTCGACGGCGCCGTGCGCGGGTCCGGACGGCAATATTCGGCGATGTCGAGGCGAATGCCTTTCATCTTTTCTTCCGGCGAGAAATAGCTCGGCCATTCCCAGCAGGCAATTGCCACGTGAATACGGTTGTTCTGCGCCGAAACGCCGAGCGATTCCGATCCGCGCCATGCAAACGGGCGCACATAGGCATCAATATAGCCCATCTTCTTGATCAGCGCCCGGCAGGCATCATTGATTTCTTCAACACTGTAAGGCAGCGCAAAACCGAGAAGCCGTGCAGATTCATGCAGGCGCTCGGTATGTTCGTTCAGCTTGAAGATTTCGCCGCCATAGGCGCGCTCGCCCTCAAAAACCGTGCTTGCATAATGCAAGCCATGGGTGAGGACATGAATTTTCGCATCTTTCCAGTCGACGAATGCACCGTCCAACCAGATGTATCCGTCCCTTTGATCGAATGGAATCGCAGCCATTTTCTTGCTCCTAACTATTTTGATTGCGGCGCTGTCTCAGGGCAGATTCTGCTCGGGCAAACGTTTCCGCATTCCCATTTCACCGGTTAAATCGATATTACCGGCAAAACGGGCGCCTTTTTCCGCGCGAATACTGGCCTTTTGGTGCGAAATGCTTAGAGCTTGGGCAAAGATTTTGCGCAAAACTCTATTGGAGCACGCATGGACAAAAAATAATCCTCCCAATCCGCGGGACTTCGCGGTCGCAGCGTTTCTTTCACCGCCTCCGCAGCAGTGATCGAAAACCCGGTCGCGTAATTATCTCTCCTCCAGCATGCGCCAGCGTAAACATTGTTCCAAAAAGCCAGCTCACGCTTATCGAAAATTATCTGGGCGGTTGAATTATGTCAATAATGCTGACATATTTATCGCAGCAGTACGGAGCATCGATGTGAATTCGACGAACGACATGAATTATATAAGCAATCCGTTGACAGCCGAGGAGGCGGCCGATCTCAACGTCATCGAACTCTTGTTCTTTTCTTATCGCGACTTCACCGCTGACCCTGATCTCATTCTCGAAAAGATCAGCTTTGGCCGCGCGCATCACCGCGTGCTTTACTTCATCAATCGCAAGCCGGGCATGACAGTTGCCGAACTTCTGGAAGTTCTGCGCATCACCAAGCAGAGCCTGTCGCGCGTTCTCAAGCAGTTGATCGATACCGGCCATGTGGTTCAGGCGACAGGCCTGCACGACCGCCGCCACCGCAAGCTTTACCCTACGAAAAGCGGACGCCAGCTGACGCTTGCCCTCGCCTTGCCGCAGTCCCATCGCATTGCCCGCGCCCTTGAGGGATGCGCTCCGCAGGACCGCGCGATCATCGAGCGCTTCCTGTATAATATGGTCAATCCGGAACGCCGCGCGCAGATCGACGCTTTTTCCAGCACCGAACCGTCTTGATAGGAAGAACCGTCAGACTACCAAGTGTTACGACGGGTAGTACTAAGTGCTTGTGTAAAAACATATACGCAAACACAGCGAATAGACGTGCCACATTCCAGTCGATAATATGCGCGTCCGACGGCCCTGTGTCGTCAGCGAACAGAAACTGAATGGGATCGAAAGACGCCATGACCGCAGAAGAACAAAAAACACTCTCGGATGACGCCCCGCATCTGCTCGTTGTCGATGACGACACGCGAATCCGCAGCCTGCTTTCGCAGTATCTAACCAATAGCGGCTTCCGCGTTACCATTGCCGGAAGCGCTGCCGAAGCGCGTCGCAAGCTAGAAGGTATCGACTTCGACCTTCTGATACTCGACGTGATGATGCCCGGCGAGACCGGCGTTTCGCTCACCCGCTCGCTGCGCGAACAAAAGAATGTACCGATCCTGATGCTGACCGCGCTGTCGGAAACCGACAACCGCATCGACGGCCTGTCGGCTGGCGCAGATGATTATCTGCCAAAGCCATTCGATCCGCGCGAGTTGACGCTGCGCATCAACAATATTCTGCGCCGCGGCGCACCGCCTGCCCAGCCCAAGATCGAACAGATCGTGTTCGGGCCTTACACATTCTTCATTCCACGCCGTGAATTGAAGAAGGGCACCGAAACCATCAAGCTCACGGATCGCGAGCAGGACATTATGGCAATCTTCGCGGAACGCGCGGGAGAAACCATTCCACGTCATGAATTGACCGGACAGGACGGCGATGTCGGCGAGCGCACTATCGATGTTCAGATCAACCGTCTCCGCCGCAAGATCGAGCAGGATCCAGCCAACCCGGTCTGGCTCCAGACTGTGCGTGGCATCGGCTACAAGCTCAGCATCGAATAGTTGTGATTTGACGCAACCGGCCGCTGTTTGGGACGTTCTGAGACGATGACGCTCTGGAAAAATCTCTCGCGCTGGCTGGCGCGCCGGATGCCGAAAGGCCTCTATGCGCGGTCGCTTATCATCATCATCGCCCCGATGGTCCTGCTGCAATCCGTGATCGCCTATGTGTTCATGGAACGGCACTGGCAGATGGTGACCGAGCGGCTTTCGACGGCTGTCGTGCGCGATATTTCGGCGATTATCGATATTCTCGAAACCTATCCGCAGGAGCCGGGTTACGACAATCTGATCCGCCTCGCACAGCAGCGGCTGGCGCTCAATATCTCGATCCTGCCGCCTGATCCCCTGCCCGCACCGGGACCGAAGCCGTTCTTCGCCATTCTGGATTACTTCCTGAGCGAAGAGATCACGCGCCAGATCAATCGGCCCTTCTGGGTCGATACGGTGGGCGATTCCGACCTGATCGAAATCCGCATCAAGCTTGATGACAAGGTGCTGCGCGTCTTCGCCCGCCGCAGTCAGGCTTATGCGTCCAATACCGGCATCTTCCTGACCTGGATGGTGGGCACCGCGCTTGTGCTTCTCATCATCGCCATCGCCTTCCTGCGCAACCAGATCAAGCCGATCCAGCAGCTGGCAGACGCTGCCGAAAGTTTCGGCAAGGGCCGTTCCATGCCGGAAGGTTTCAAGCCGCACGGCGCAGAAGAAGTGCGCAAGGCCGGTATTGCCTTCATCCAGATGCGTTCACGCATCGAGCGCCAGATCGAGCAGCGCACCGCGATGTTGTCGGGCGTCAGCCACGATCTGCGCACCATTCTCACCCGCTTCAAGCTGCAATTAGCGTTGGCCGGCCATTCGCTTGACGTCGAGCCGCTCAATCAGGATATCGCCGATATGCAGACCATGCTGGAAGGCTATCTGGCATTTGCGCGCGGCGAAGGTGCGGAAGAAACCGCAAGCTATGATGTGAAGCGCCTGTGCGAGAAGCTTGAAAACGAAGCGCGCCTGCGCGAACGCGGGTTCAAATATTCCATCGACGGCGACAGCGAAATCCATGTTCGCCCCAATGCCTTCTCGCGCCTCGTCAGCAATCTGGTGTCCAACGCCTTCCGCCATGCGCAAAATGTCGAGCTTTCGCTTTCACATGAGGATGGCTGGCTGAAGGTCGTGGTGGACGATGACGGACCCGGCATTCCCGAGGACCGTCGCGAAGATGTGTTCAAGCCCTTCGTGCGGCTGGATGAAGCCAGAACGCAGGATTCAGGCGGCACAGGCGGCCTTGGCCTTGCCATCGCGCTCGATATTGCCCGCAGCCATGGCGGTGACATTAGACTCGCAGACGCCCCGACCGGCGGCCTGCGCGCTATCATTCACATTCCGGCGTGACAAGGGACTGAAGCCCCATGGTAGACATCGTGAATGCCGTTTTCGTCGGACCGAAGGGGATACTTCTTGCCCGCAGAAGCCCGCATAAGAAGGCTTACCCTGACTTATGGAGTTTTCCGGGAGGTCATGTCGAAGCTGACGAGACACTCGAAGAGGCCCTCATCCGCGAGATAGCGGAGGAACTCAACACCACGCCTCAGAGGTTTGAATTCCTGATGCAGATAGATGATCCGACAAAGTCGGTCAGCTTTCACATACACATCGTGAGTAGCTGGGACAGAGAGCCGGAGATCGCCAATAACGAGCATACCGAACTCAAGTGGCTATCCATCGAAGACGCGAGAGGTCTGCATGATCTCGCGCTTCAGGAATAATCTAAAGTTTTTGAACGCCTGCAAGGCATCTCATCAAGCACCGACGCCTGAAGAAGCGTCTGTTCAGTAGAGCTTGCCGCCGTTCGGCACTTTCTTGTCGATGGCCGCGAGGACGACTTCACCGGCTTCGTCCGGCAGGCCAAGCGTCAGCACTTCCGACATGAACGGTCCGATCTGGCGCGGTGGAAAATTCACCACGGCCAACACCTGACGGCCGATCAGTTCTTCCGCCTGATAATGTTTGGTGATCTGTGCGGAAGATTTCTTCACGCCAATCTTCTCGCCGAAATCGATCTTCAGCTTGTAGGCAGGCTTGCGCGCTTCCGGAAAGGGCACCGCTTCCACAATCGTACCCGTACGGATATCGACCTTTTCGAAATCAGCCCAGGTGATTGTCGCGACTTCGCTCATATCCGTCCGCTTTCATCATCTCATGCATAACCCGGCGCTTGTCCCGCCGGGCTATCTGTTGATCCTGATCAGGCGCGTCCGACTGTTTCGAACACGACGCTTTCCAGCGACTCGCGCGCACTGACACCCGACCAGACCACGAACTGGAAGGCCTGGAAATAGGTTTCGCAAGCTTCAAGCGCTGCACCCAGCAACACTTCCACCTGACGGCTTGTCGGTTCCGCACCGCCGGCCAGCAAAAGCGACTGGCGGTACATGATGGCGCCTTCCTGCTGCCAGAGATCGAAATGCCCCATGAGAAGCTTTTCGTTGATCAGCGAAAGCAGGCGCATCACCTCGTTTACACGCGGCTCCGCCACCTTGATGTCGAAGGCGCAAGCCAGATGCAGCGCCTCGAAATCTTCCATCCAGGAAAATGAGATGTGATAGTCAGTCCAGTTGCCCGCAACCGAAATTGCGATTTCATCGTCGCCAGTCCGCTCGAATGTCCAGTCGTTTGAATGCGCAACCTGCTCGATCACATCCACCGGATGCGCCTCGCGTGCGAATTCAAGCTCAAGAAGGCTCATGTCCGTTTCCTGTTCTGTGAGACACCCTCAAGCCGGATGTCTCAAATTCCCGGCGCGCAAGAATTGCTCGCCCGCACCCGCCGCCGCGCAAGAACCAAGCGCAGGAAAACAGGCACGAATTGATCGGTCGAGGAACCGGCATGCCAAACAGCATGCAAGCGCCTCAATGGCACACGCACATACGCAACTGATACTGGAAAGCAGCCTGAAGACGCGAAAACTAGAACTACAGCCCCTCGCCGCCGCCTACATGACCACACTTCGAATCATGTAGTGTTTTCAGTCTATTGATGCTGAATCTGAACGCCAGTCCCTTTTCAGAAAAGAGACATGAAAGCATGTGGAAACATGAAAGGGGCTGGCCGCGAGCATTGCCTTAAGCGACTCTAAGACAAGGGTTTTTACCGCCCGCGGCCTGTTAATAAATAATCAGGAATTATTTTTGGATTTTGCCGATGAGGAGGCCGATTTTGCCGGTTTGGCATCGGAATCACCTTCGAATCTGGCAAGACGTGCTTCAAGTGCTTCGATTCTTGCCAGCAACGCACTGTTTTCGGCGCGTGCCTTGATGGCCATTTCGCGAACCGCTTCGAAGTCTTCGCGCTGCACCACATCGAGCGTGTTGAGCACGCGCTCGCTTTGCGAACGCAGGGCCGTTTCCACTTCACGGCGCACGCCTTGCGCAGCGCCAGCCGCATCCGTCACAAGCTTGGCGAGTTCATCGAGAACCCGGTTTTGTCCGCTGGTCATGGCAATCATTCCTTATTTCCAGGAGAGACCTGTTGAAAACATAAAATGGAAATAGGGCCGTCTCAGTTCCGATGCAAGCGCAGCTATAGAAAGTGATCATGTTGGAAAGCAATTACAGACATGGAGCAGGACAGCTTGACCGTAACCGGTTCGTCCAGCATGTTCCGTCACAAAATGGAGTGATTTCATGATAGAGACGTTGCTGCCGGCCTCGGCCCTCGCCTTTCCGAACATTGACCCGGTGATCTTTTCCATCGGACCACTGGCCGTACACTGGTACGGGCTCGGCTATGTCGTCGGCATCATGTTCGCATGGTGGTATGGCAAGAAGCTTCTGCGCAGCCATCGCCTCTGGGCTCATAACCAGCCGCCCATGGCGCCCGAAGCCCTCGACGATTTCGTCATCTGGGCAGCACTCGGCGTCGTGCTGGGTGGTCGCATCGGCTATGTGCTCTTCTATAATTTCTCCTATTATATCTCCAACCCGATTGCCATTCCCGCTGTCTGGGACGGCGGTATGTCGTTCCATGGCGGTATTCTCGGCACCACCATCGCCATGATCCTGTTTGCCCGCTCGCGCGGCATCAGGGTCTGGAGCATGTTCGATGTGGTTGCTGCCGGTGTGCCGGTCGGCCTCGGCGTGGTGCGCGTTGCAAACTTCATCAATTCCGAACTCTGGGGCCGCGTCAGCGATGCGCCATGGGCCGTCTATTTCCCCAATGGCGGGCCGCTGCCGCGCCATCCAAGCCAGCTTTACGAAGCCTTCCTCGAAGGTTTCGTCCTGTTCTTCGTCTTGTTCCTGTTGGTCTGGGTCGGTCGCAAGCTGAAGAAGCCCGGATTCATCGCAGGCGCATTCGTGACCGGCTATGGCCTCAGCCGCATCGCGGTCGAGTTCTTCCGCGAGCCGGATGCACAGCTCGGCTATCTGGTCGGCGGCTGGCTGACCATGGGCATGGTGCTTTCGGTGCCGATGGTGCTGATCGGCCTCTGGGCCATGTGGCGCGCCAACCGCGCAGCTGCCAAAGATGCCTGAAGCAACGCTGAAAGACCGGCTGAAACGGCTGATCGCCACCACGGGGCCAATCAGCGTCGCCGATTACATGGCTGCCTGTCTGGGCGACCGTGAATCCGGCTATTACACGACCCGCGAACCCTTTGGCCGCGAGGGCGATTTTATCACTGCGCCTGAAGTCAGCCAGATGTTCGGCGAGTTGATCGGCATCTGGTGCGTCGCGGAATGGGACGCGCTTGGTCGCCCTGCCAGCACGCTGCTGTGCGAAATCGGCCCCGGACGCGGCACGCTGATGAGCGATATGCTGCGCACGATCAGCAAGCTTGCGCCGCAAATGCTGCCGGGCCTGCGTGTCGCCATGGTCGAGACCAGCGCACGCCTTGTCGAAAAGCAGAAACAAAAGCTGGCGGATTTGGGCGTATCCGTCACCTGGTTCGAACGCTTTGCAGATGTCCCCACCGGCCCACTGATCCTTGTTTCGAACGAGTTGTTCGACGCCATCCCGTTCCGACAGTTCGTCAAGTCGAACGGGCGCTTCGTGGAACGGCTGATTGCGGTTGATGATCAGGATGAGTTCCATTTCGTCAGCGGTGCGGGCGGGATCGACCCGGTGCTTTTGCCGAAAGACCACGCGCAGACGCCCGAAGGCACAATCTTCGAGGCAGCACCGGCGCGAACCGCACTGTTGCAGGAAATCGGGCAGCGTATCGCAAAGACACGCGGCGCGGCGCTCAACATCGATTATGGCCACCTGCAATCCGGTTTTGGCGACACGCTGCAAGCCATGCTCAAACATGACTATGACGATGTTTTTGCCCATCCAGGTGAAGCCGACCTGACCAGCCATGTCGATTTCGATAGTTTGGAGCAGGCTGCACGTGCCTCTGGCTGCAAGACCGGTACCATGACGCAAGGCGAGTTCCTGCTGGCCATGGGGCTGCTCGACCGCGCAGGACGTCTGGGCACCGGGCGCGACGCCGCCTTTCAGGAAAAGATCCGGCAGGATGTGGAGCGCTTGGCAGCACCCGATCAGATGGGCACCTTGTTCAAGGTGCTGGCATTCAGCGACCGCGACACCCGCCTCATTCCTTTCGAGACAGCCTGACTGCCAATTGCTCTTCAAAAAGCTGCAATTGACAAGACAACCTGCCTCCCCCACCATCCCGATCCACTCGTCTGAGCATGATCTTTTCGGAAAACCGGTTCCCATTTTTCCGGATCATGCTCGGTCTAACAAGGCCAATACATCATGACTGATACCCCGCAACCGCTCCGCTCGCCTCTGCTCGACAAGCCCGCCGGTCAGGCCGGGAAGCGCATTGCGCACGGCTTTTTCACGCGCAAAGGCGGCGTTTCGGACGGTATTTACGCCGGACTGAATGTCGGCGCCGGATCGGATGATGTGGCCGAACATGTCGCCGAAAACCGCCGCCGGGTGGCAGAATCGCTTGGCGTTGCGCCGGACCATCTTTTGACCGTGCATCAGGTTCATTCGCCCGATGTGCTGCATGTGACCGCACCTTTCGATTCGCCGCGCCCCAAGGCCGATGCCATGGTGACCAATGTTCCCGGCATTGCGCTCGGCGCACTGTCTGCCGATTGTGGTCCCGTCCTGTTTGCGGATCACGAGGCCGGTGTCATCGGCTCCGCCCATGCAGGCTGGCGGGGTGCATTCACCGGCGTGCTGGAAAACACCATCGACGCCATGATCGACCTTGGCGCAAAGCGCGAGAACATCGTGGCGGTCCTCGGGCCGACAATCGGCCCCGACAATTATGAAGTCGGACCGGAATTCTATGCAGAGTTTTTGAGCAAGGACCCTGCCTATGCGCGCTATTTCCGCGCCTCGGACAAGCCGGACCACAAGCTTTTCGATCTATGGACCTTCATCACCGACCGTCTGACCAAGGCTGGCGTACAGGCCAGTTCCCTTCGCCAGTGCACTTATGCCGATGAAGACCAGTTCTTTTCCTACCGGCGTACTACCCACCGCAAAGAGCCGGATTACGGACGCCAGATTGCAGCCATTGCTATCGTTGCTGCCAAAGATTCCATTTGAGGAGAACCGCATGGCCCTTCACTTCGAGCCGGAAGAATTTGCCGCACGCCGCGACCGTCTGATCTTGAAGATGGAGGAGGAAAAGCTGGATGCTCTCCTGCTGTTCGCACAGGAAAGCATGTACTGGCTGACGGGCTATGACACGTTCGGCTTCTGCTTCTTCCAGTGCCTTGTGGTGAAGGCCGACGGTTCGATGGTGCTGATGACGCGCTCGGCGGATTTGCGCCAGGCGCGCCAGACCTCGAATATCGAGAACATCGTCGTCTGGACCGACCGCGATAATGCCAATCCGGCAGCGGACCTGCGCAATATCCTGACCGAACTCGACCTGCTCGGCAGCCGTATCGGTATCGAATACCAGACCCATGGTCTCACCGGCGCAAATGCCCGCAGGCTCGACGAGCAATTGCAGAGCTTTGCCAAATTGTTCGATGCATCCGGCATGGTGGACCGCCTGCGCCTGTTGAAAAGCCCGGCGGAAATCACCTATGCCAGGCGCGCGGCGCAGCTGGGTGACGACGCGCTCGACGCTGCGCTGAAAACCACCCGCGCGGGTGCAAGTGAAGCCGATATTCTGGCCGCGATGATGAGCGCCAATTTCGCTGGCGACGGCGACTATCCGGCCAATGAATATATCATCGGCTCCGGCGAAGACGCCCTGCTCTGCCGTTATAAATCCGGTCGCCGCACGCTCGACGCCAACGACCAGCTCACGCTCGAATGGTCGGGTGTGTTCCGCCATTATCACGCGCCGATGATGCGCACGATCCTGATCGGCCAGCCGACGGAGCACCACGTCAAGCTCTATGATGCAGCCCGCGAGGCGCTGGAAGCCGTCGAGGCCGCGATGACACCGGCTTCAACATTCGGTGATGTATTCGACGCCCATGCCCGCACCATGGAAGCCCACGGGCTGACCCGCCACCGCCTGAATGCCTGCGGTTATTCGGTCGGGGCGCGCTTCACACCGTCGTGGATGGACCCGCAAATGTTCTATGCGGGCAATCCGGAGAGCATTCAGCCGGATATGACGCTGTTCGCGCATATGATCATCATGGATTCCGACAGCGGCGCTGCGATGACGCTCGGGCAGACATATCTCACAACAAATGGCGCTGCTCAGCCATTATCCCGCCATTCTCTTGATATGCTTATCGGCTGACATCATTGTCAAACGGCCCACGATCGGCGATAAATCGGCCTGACGTGAGAACCGCCTGTATTTTCAGGACTATGCGTTTTCAGGAGCATGAAGCCGAACATGAACAAGGCACATATTTCGATGATGCTGTTGCTTGCCGGAGCGCTCGCTGCCTGCAACAGCACCGAATCCGCACTGAACGTGCAGGGCTCTGGCCAGACTGCGGGCCAGACCACCGGACAACCGGCTAACGGCCAGGCAACGACGCCGGGCGCTGTGACGACGCCCGCAACGACAACACCGGCGACCACGCCGGCCCGCACGGCCACGCTGAAACCGGGCAAGCTGCACATAGCGCCCATTGTCGGCGCACCCGTCAATGTCGTAACGCCGCTGACCCATCGCATGAATGATGATGCCAAGGCCAAGGGCGTCGAGCTGGCAGGCGCCAATGACGCCAGCGCGGCCTATGTCATGAAGGGGTACTTCTCGGTTCTCTCTGAAGACAACCAGACGACCGTGCTCTATGTCTGGGATGTGCTTGATGCTTCCGGCAACCGGCTGCACCGCATTCAGGGGCAGGAGAAAGTGCAAGGTGCGGCGGCAGACTCATGGAGCGTGGTGCAGCCCGCCACGATGCAGGCCATCGCCGACCGCACAATGCAGGAATATTCGACCTGGCTTGCGGCAAATCGCGCATAAACTATGAGCATTTTCAGCAAGGAACTGAAATCCCTTACTGAATCCCCGCTTTTTGACGTACGGAAAGGCCGGAAAACCGGCCTTTTTCAACAATTGTGAACAGTCGGGCCTTGCAATGACGGTGACTCTTTGCAATAGGCCCCACATTCGAGAAAACCTTGTAAGCTGCTGTACTTAACCTGACCGGCCAAAAGTACGCGGCTTTAAAGTTTTTAAAGGATGACGTTGCTGGGCCCCGCATCGTTGCGGTCCATGCGCGAAACAAGATTACGTCCGTTCCACGGACTTTTTGCGACAGAACGAAACCGCAAACCTATCGCATCGGCTCAGAGGCAAAAAGAATGAAACTTTTCGCAGGCAACTCCAACCGGGCACTTGCCGAATCCGTTGCTAAATATCTCAACATCCCGCTCGGCAAGGCTAGCGTTCGCCGCTTCGCCGATCAGGAGATTTTCGTAGAGATCCAGGAAAACGTGCGCGGCGAAGACGTGTTCGTTCTGCAATCGACTTCCTATCCGGCAAACGATCACCTGATGGAACTGCTCATCATGATCGACGCCTTCCGCCGTTCGTCGGCGCGCCGCATCACTGCCGTCCTGCCCTATTTCGGCTATGCCCGTCAGGACCGCAAGCCCGGCCCACGCACACCGATCTCGGCAAAGCTGGTTTCCAATCTCATCACCGAAGCCGGTGCAAACCGCGTTCTGACCCTTGATCTTCATGCCGGTCAGATTCAGGGCTTCTTTGATATCCCGACAGACAATCTCTATGCCGTTCCGGTTATCGCACGTGACGTGAAGGCCAATTACGCAACCGGCAACTGCATGGTCGTATCGCCGGACGTCGGCGGCGTGGTTCGCGCCCGCTCGCTTGCCAAGCGCATCGACGCGCAGCTCGCCATTGTGGACAAGCGTCGCGAACGTCCGGGTGAATCGGAAGTCATGAACGTCATCGGTGAAGTGGCTGGCAAAGATTGCCTGCTGTTCGATGATATCGTCGATTCCGGCGGCACGCTTTGCAACGCAGCCGAGGCCCTGCTGGCCAAGGGCGCGAACAGCGTCACCGCTTACATTACGCATGGTGTTCTGTCCGGCGGCGCCGTTGCCCGTATCGCTGCATCGAAGCTGAAGGAACTGGTGATCACCGATTCCATCCAGCCGACCACCGCGATCAACGATGCTCCGAACATCCGCGTGCTCTCTATCTCCGATCTGATCGGCGAAGCCATTGCGCGTACGGCAGCGGAAGAATCCGTTTCGAGCCTGTTCGACTAATCAAAACAGCAAGCGGATCACAATTCCGAGACATGCCGCCAAAAACAGCACAAGCGGCATGTTGAGCTTCAGAACGACAAGCAACAATGCCGCCGCGCCTGCGATCAGGACGGCGGCATTGTCTATTGTGCTCCAGACCGGCAAGGGCACGCTGAACGGCCCGACTGCCTTATCCAGCACCTGCGCAAACAGCACATGCAGCGAGAACCACAGCGCCAGATTGGCGATCACGCCCACGACCGCAGCCGTGATGCCGCTCAGCATGGCCGAGAGCCAGCGCACCTGACGCAGCCGCTCCACGAAGGGTGCGCCCGCCAAAATCCATAGAAAACACGGCACGAAGGTAAACCACAGCGCAATGATGCCGCCGACAAGGCCGCCCAGAATTGGCGGCAGACCTGACAGGTTTGCAGCCCCTACGAAGCCGACGAAAACCAGCACGAGAATCAACGGTCCCGGCGTGGTTTCAGCCAGCCCCAGCCCGGTCAGCATTTCGCCCGGCTTCATCCAGCCAAAATGTTCGACCGCCTGTTGCGCCGTATAGGATAGTGCTGCATAGGCGCCACCGAAGGTCACAGCCGCCAGCTTGGAGAAGAACGCGGCTTCCTGCACGAAGACATGCGTGCTGCCGAAAGCCAGATAGAGAAGAACGAGCGGCGCGAGCCAAAGCCCGCCCCAGACCAGCGTTTGCTGCGTGAATTCGCGCAATGCGCCGGGCGTCGCCTCGCCCAAACCAGTGCCCGCCCCGCTGCCCTGAACGATATGGCGCAAGCCCCCTGCCAAAGCTGCAAGCAGGACGACAAGCGGAAACGGCAATTTCAAAAGGGCTATGGCAATAAACGCCGCAAGCGCCACGGCATAAGAAAAGCCCGAAGCCAATGTGCGCTTCGCCATACGGTAGAGCGCTTCGAACACCACTGCCAGCACAGCTGCCTTGAGGCCGAACAGCAAGCCCGCCACCATCTCCACATGCCCGAAAGCGACATAGAGAGCGGATAGCGCGAGCATCACGACAGCACCGGGCAGCACGAACAGAAGCCCCGCCAGCAGACCGCCGCGCCAGCCTTTGACAGCCCAGCCCGAATAGGTCGCAAGCTGCATGGCCTCCGGCCCCGGCAACAACATGCAGAAGTTCAGCGCATGGATCAGCCGTTCCTGATCCATCCATTTTTTCTCATCCACGATGATGCGTTGCAGCATGGCGATCTGAGCGGCTGGGCCGCCGAAAGACAGCAGGCCCACTTTGCCGAAAGTCGTGAATAGTTCTTTGAAACCTGGCTGCTTTACTGGCTCTGTCACGCTACTGCCCTGAATGATCCTCTTCGCAAGAAGTCGACGAGGATCATTACAGGTTCATGACAGTTTTCACAGTCTACTCGGCGGCAGCGCCCTCTTCCGCCAGATCGTCCGGGGCATTGGGATCGCCCGGTGCCGTTTCGCAGGCGAGATCGGGGAAATTGACGATGCGCATTCCCTTGAAATCATTGCGAACAACGAGCAGCCCACGCTCCTCGAAGTAGGTCAGCAAACGCCGGGCACGGCTGAACGAATGCGTGCCATAGGCGCGCGCCAGCGCCGCGTCGGACGGGCAAGGCGCGCCGGTCACCGCCGCCTGCGCGACGATCAGGAACACGCCCTGTACATCATCGGTGAGGCTTTCCGACAGTGACAGCGCCTGCTGCCATGTTTCGCCACTGGCCACATCGCTTTCAATGCTGGCCTGCGCCACCGCCAGTCTGCGGCGGAAGGCGGGCAGCGCCAACGGTTCGCCCGGAACACGGTGAATGCGGCAGCGCACCAGAAAATCCTGATAGAGAACGGCCACAGACCGGAACGAGGCCTCCGGATCATCCACAATCTCGCGCATGACCTTATCGAGAAGCTCATCGCGTTCCGCTTCAACAATACCGGGAAACAGCGGTGCTTCGACTGGCTCTGCTTCCGGCTTCGGCTTGGCCACCTGCGCCAGAATTTCCGCCGTGGATGGCGGCGGCGGTGGTGGAGGCGTGCGGCGCACGACGGTGCGGATTTCCTGCGGCGCAGGCGTAAAGATCAGATCGAGCGCATCTTCCGGCGCATCGGGCAGCGGCATGAGCTTCGGCGATGACGAACGCGCGGAGGTTTCCACCTTGCCGATGCGGATCGGCAGCGGGCGTCGCGAGAGTGCCGGTCCAAGCGCCACAAAATGTCCGCGCTCCAGATCGCGGAACATTTCCGCCTGCTTCCGCTCCATGCCGAGCAGATCGGCGGCGCGCGCCATGTCGATATCGAGGAAGGTGCGGCCCATGAGAAAATTCGAGGCTTCAGCAGCCACGTTCTTGGCAAGCTTGGCCAGACGCTGTGTGGCAATGACACCGGCCAGTCCGCGCTTGCGCCCGCGACACATGAGGTTCGTCATCGCACCGAGCGATAGCTTGCGCGCTTCGTCGGACACTTCACCAGCGGCGGCAGGCGCAAAAAGCTGTGCTTCGTCCACGACCACGAGCATCGGATACCAGTAATCGCGTTCGGCATCGAAAAGACCGCCCAGAAAAGCCGCTGCCGAGCGCATTTGCTGCTCGACATCGAGACCTTCCAGATTGAGCACCACCGAAACACGGTGCTGGCGGATACGTCCGGCAATGCGGGTCAGTTCGGCTTCGGTGCGGGCAGCATCAACGACGACGTGGCCGTAAAGATCGGCCAGCGTGACAAAGTCCCCTTCCGGGTCGACGATGCATTGCTGCACCCATTGCGCGCTCTGCTCCAGCAGGCGGCGCAAAAGATGCGACTTGCCGGAGCCGGAATTGCCCTGAACGAGCAGGCGCGTGGCGAGAAGCTCCTCAAGATCAAGCATGGCCTGCTTGCCACCGCCAAGCGCCGCTGCCGAGGCAGAACCGCTTCCAGCAACAGCACCCATGTCGATACCGACCTGCATCTCGCCTCCTTGATTGAAAATGACAGGAACAGACGACTCGCACGGCCAGGCCAGCGGTCGATCAGGCATTCGCTTAACATCTTTGACGTCGGCAATGCCACCGGTTATGAGAAATGCCCACAGATGCCGGGCGCGGCAACCGCTACCAGCCCAAAAAACTTGCGCTGCCGCACGCTATGGTCTATAGCCACCGCCATCCGCGTAGACACCCTTGGAGGCAACGCGGAATGGAGCGGTCCGGTCTTTCACCTTGTGACAGACGATACGGGCTGTTTCATGTCGTTTGTTGAAGCATGATCCCGAAAAGTGGAAACCGGTTTTCGGTCAAGATCATGCGCAGATATTACAACAGGCGACACTCCAATAACTTTGAAAGGAAATGCCATGAGCGAGACTTACGTGCTCAAGGCCGATCTGCGTACCCGGGTTGGTAAGGGGTCCTCCCGCGAACTGCGTCGCAACGGCCAGATTCCTGCAGTCATCTATGGCGACAAGCAGGAGCCCCTTGCAATCGCCGTCTCCTACAAGGAGATTTACTACAAGATCCATGGTGGTGGTTTCAAGACCACGGTTGCCACGGTCGAAGTAGACGGCAAGAAGATTCAGGTCCTCCCGAAGGACTACCAGATGGACCCGGTCCGCGACTTCCCGCAGCATGTCGACTTCCTGCGCGTTTCCGCAAAGTCGGTTGTTCACGTGAACGTTCCTGTTCACTTCAAGAACGAAGAAGCTGCACCGGGCATCAAGCGCGGCGGCGTTCTCAACATCGTTCGTCACGACGTTGAACTGATCGTTCCGGCCAATGCAATTCCGGAAGCGCTCGAATTCGACCTGACCGGTCTTGAAATCGGTGACTCCGTCCACATTTCGGCAATCAAGCTGCCGAAGGGCGTGTCGGCTGCCATTCAGGACCGCGACTTCACCATCGCCACCATTGCTGCTCCTGCCGGCCTGAAGTCGGACGAAGCTGCTGCTGAAGGCGCTGAAGAAGAAGCCAAGGACGGCGAATAATCGCTTCCTGGGAAGCGTGCTAGATATTTGTTTTCACGCATTATCCTGCGCAAAACCGCTTCGCACTTTTGCTGGAAATGCTCAAAAGGGGCTCTGAACCATGCTGCTCATCGCAGGTCTTGGCAATCCGGGCCCCAAATATGCGCATAACCGGCATAATATCGGTTTCATGGCGGCGGATGAAATATTCCGCCGCCATCGCTTTTCCAACTGGCAGAAGAAGTTTCAGGCCGAGATCGCCGATGGCGTGATTGACGGCGAGAAAGTGCTGCTGATCAAGCCGCAGACTTTCATGAACCTCTCGGGCCAGTCCATCGGCGAGGCCATGCGCTTCTATAAGCTCACCTCTGCTGACCTCGTCGTCATCTATGACGAACTTGACCTTACTCCGGGCAAGCTGCGCATCAAGACCGGCGGCGGCTCCGGCGGCCATAACGGCATCAAATCCATCGACGCACATGTGCAGTCCTTCCCCGGCGGCCAGAACTATCGCCGCATGCGGCTTGGCATCGGCCATCCCGGCGCGAAGGAACTCGTGCATAATTATGTCCTCGGCGACTTCGCCAAGGCCGACAATGAATGGCTGGACACGCTTCTGGGCGCGATCGCCGACAATGTGGGCCTGCTCGCCAAACCGGGCGACGATAACAGTTTCATGAACCGCATTGCGCTCGCCATGGGCGACGGCAATCAGCGGCCAAGCGGTTTCAAGGCCGATCCCGCGCAACTGGAGAAGGCTCCGCCAAAGGCGCAGAGCCATATTCGTCAGGCGCGGCAGAACCAGAAGAAACCGGCCATTCCAGAAAGCGGCCCGATGGCTGAAATGCTGAAAAGGCTGCTGGGTAAAAAGGACTAAAGCATTTCCAGCAAAAGTGCGAAGCGGTTTTGCGTAGGAGAATGCGTAAAAATAAGCCGTTCCAAAGGCCGCGACAGCTCCGCCTCTTGACGCTTCACACCTCAATGTCGCATAGCGACGGTAATTCTATTCTAGAGCGGTTCTGGTTAAGATAGAATCGTTCGAACCGCTCTAGTTGTTTGTTATCACCGCATTTCCAACGCAAAACCGCTTCGCACTTTTGCTGGAAATGCTCTAGTCTGACAGGTACGATCATGGGTTTCAAATGCGGCATCGTCGGTCTGCCAAATGTTGGCAAGTCGACGCTTTTCAACGCGCTGACTAAAACGGCCGCCGCACAGGCCGCAAACTATCCGTTCTGCACCATCGAGCCAAACACGGGCGAAGTGGCGGTTCCGGATCCGCGCCAGAACGAGATTGCCAAGATCGCCGGATCGAAGGAAATCATCCCGACCC
Source organism: Ochrobactrum sp. 19YEA23 (assembly GCF_029909865.1). Taxonomy (NCBI): domain Bacteria; kingdom Pseudomonadati; phylum Pseudomonadota; class Alphaproteobacteria; order Hyphomicrobiales; family Brucellaceae; genus Ochrobactrum; species Ochrobactrum sp. 19YEA23. Next base: position 100,346 of record NZ_JASAMQ010000008.1, read on the forward strand.
GCATCAACTTCGTTGACATTGCAGGCCTCGTCCGCGGTGCATCGAAGGGCGAAGGTCTCGGCAACCAGTTCCTCGCCAATATCCGAGAAGTCGACGCCATCGTGCATGTGCTGCGCTGCTTCGAAGATGACGACATCACCCATGTCGAAGGTCGTATCGATCCGGTATCGGACGCGCAGACGGTTGAAACCGAACTGATGCTGTCCGACCTCGAAAGCATCGAGCGTCGTATCGTGCAGATCCGCAAACGCGCCACCGGCAAAGACAAGGAAGCTCTCACCATTCTGCCGGTGATGGAGACAGCGCTTGAACTGCTCCAGAACGGCCAGCCGGTTCGCCTGATGCTGAAGGATATCGCAGCAGAAGATTTGCTGACGCTGAAGGGTCTGAACCTTCTGACCTCCAAGCCTGTGCTCTATGTCTGCAACGTCGCCGAAGGTGACGCCGCCAAGGGCAACGCCTACAGCGCTGCCGTCGAAAAGATGGCCGAGGAACAGGGCGCACAGACAGTCATCATCTCCGCCGCCATTGAAGCGGAAGTTGCCCAGCTGCCTGACGAGGAAGCCAGGGAATATCTGGAGAGCATGGACCTTGAGGAACCGGGCCTCGACCGCCTGATCCGCGCCGGTTACAAGCTTCTCGACCTCATCACCTATTTCACCGCTGGACCGAAGGAAACCCGCGCCTGGACCATCCGTCGCGGTACCAAGGCTCCCGGCGCTGCCGGTGTGATCCACACCGACTTCGAGCGTGGCTTCATTCGCGCCCAGACCATCGCCCATGAAGACTACGTCAAATACAATGGCGAAGTCGGCGCCAAGGAAGCGGGCAAGGCCAGAGACGAAGGCAAGGAATACATCGTCCATGACGGCGATGTGATGCTGTTCCGCTTCAACACCTGATACGATCAGGCCGCCGTTTCCCGGCGGCCTTTGCATATTTAGAGCATTTCCGGAAACCGGTTTGGAGGAGATAGAGGGTGAGCAAGCCCCAGCAGAAATACGCCTATGAGGATATGGTGCCGGGACTGAAAATCCCATTCGGTCCGCGCACGATCAACAAGGAAGAGATCATCGAATTCGCGAGCGCGTTCGATCCGCAGCCCTTCCACCTTGATGAAGAAGCAGGCAAGGCCAGCGTGCTTGGCGGTCTTGCCGCTTCCGGCTGGCAGACTGTATCGCTGATCATGCGTCTCGTCTGCGACGCCTTTCTCACCAACTCCACGTCACAAGGCGGCCCCGGCGTCGAATTTACCCGCTGGAAGCGCCCGGTTCTGGCCGGCGATACGCTGAGCGGTGTTTCCACGGTCATCGACCGCCGCCTTTCCAAAAGCCGCCCCGGAATCGGTCTCGTCACGCTGCATCATGCGCTGGTCAATCAGCGCGGTGAAACCGTGTGCGAAATGCAGCATCCCTGCATGATGGGCTGTCGCGACTACAACGCGGCACAGGAAGCCAAGGCGGGTGCGTGATGAGCTATCTTGAAGACAATCTCGGTCGGGAACTGGACATCGGCAGCTACACTTTCACCGCCGAAGAGATCATCGACTTTGCCACGAAATATGATCCGCAACCGTTTCATCTCGACCCTGAAGCCGCAAAGAACAGCCTGTTCGGCGGCCTGTGCGCCTCTGGCTGGCACACGACAGCGGTATTCATGAAGCTGAACGTCGCCTCCATCGTGCAGGCAACCAAGGACGCGCTCAAGCGCGGCGAGACGCCGCCGACTTTCGGTCCCTCGCCCGGCTTCGAAAACCTGAAATGGTCAAAGCCGGTCTATGCGGGTGATACGATCACTTTCAAGCGCACCGTTCACGCGATGCGCCCGCTTGCCTCGCGCCCGGGCTGGTCGATGCTGACCATGTCCTTGAGAGCGCATAATCAAAATGGTGAGGACGTGCTGTCCTTCGAAAATGCGGCGATGGTCAAGCTGCCGTAAGCCAACAAGGCCAGTCAGTGCTTTGGCCATTTGGCGAAAATCGCCTCCCTCGCCGCTCTGGATGCGGCGAGGCGTTCGCGACCAAGCGCCAGAATTTCAGGTCGCGCCTGATCTGGCGTTCCTGAATGGAATGGAGGCGCAGGCGCGTATTCGAGTGTCAGCTGAACGGTTTCCGCTTCCGCCCGCCCGAATAGCTCTTCGAGAATAGACAGTCCAAAGTCGATCCCCGACGTGACGCCACCTGCCGTGATGATATTGCCGTCCTGCACGACACGTCCTTTGGTCGGTATCGCACCAAAATGCTCCAGAAAATCCATCGCATTCCAGTGAGTGGTCGCTCTTTTCCCGGTCAGGAGTCCAGCGGCACCGAGAACCAATGCTCCGGTGCAGACAGAGGTGACATAGCGTGCATTGCGCGCCTGTTCGCGAACGAAATCCAGCACGACCGCGTCAGTCAGTAGTGGCTGTACGCCTCCACCTGGGATGCAGATAACATCCAGTGGAGGACAATCGTCGAATGTCGTCGTCGGTACAAACGTGAGACCTGATGAGGATAAAACCGGGTTCCGGTCTTTCCAGATCAGGTGAACGTCCGTCCCGCCTGCCGACGAGAAAACTTCATAAGGACCTGTTAGATCAAGCTGTTGAATGGATGGGAATACCAATAATCCTATCGTCAATGCCAAATGCAGTATCCTTTGCAGCTAATCTCTCAGTCGCCTTCGAATGAAACCAGCGTACGCACGGGCACGCCGAGCGCTTCCAGCTTCTTGCGTCCGCCGAGATCTGGCAGATCGATGATAAAGCAGGCGGCAACGATATTCGCCCCCATCTGCAACAACAGCTTGGCAGCGGCTTCCGCCGTGCCGCCGGTGGCGATCAGATCGTCAACGAGGATGATGCGTTCGCCCTTCTCGATGGCGTCGCGGTGCATCTCCATTTCGTCGATGCCATATTCAAGGCTATAGGCGATGCGCACCGTATCGCGCGGCAGCTTGCCCTTCTTGCGGATCGGCACGAAACCGGCGGAAATCTGGTGCGCAATGGCGCCGCCAAGAATGAAGCCGCGCGCTTCGATGCCTGCTACCTTATCCACCTTGTTGCCGGCAAAAGGATAGACCAGTTCGTCGACCGAGCGGCGGAATGCCTGCGCGTCGCCCATCAGGGTCGTTACGTCGCGGAACTGCACGCCGGGTTTGGGATAATCCGGAATGGTTCTGATGGCATCCTTCAAAGTGGCTTTGAGCCCGGATTCCATTGTCGGTCCTTTCAATTTGAACTTTTCAGCGACACCGGAACGCCTCGACTGGAGAGCGGTCCCGTGACCTGCATCCCTTCCTCGTCAACGCGCCCGACAAGGCGATCAAGACGCCTCTGGCTGTTACGCTCTTTTCAATCACGATATCGCAGCCACGCCAAGCTTATTCGCGCTGGAGTGAGAAAAACGCCTGTTCTGGCGTTGGGTTTGGCTGATGCCGATTGTAAATCAGCCCCCAACAAACAAAAAGGGCGCCTTTTCGGGCGCCCTCTTTTCAATGATCAGCTGATTGCTCAGTGCTTAACGTCAGACCAGATCGACCGCTTGGCGATATAGGCCAGACCCGCAAACAGAATCAGGAACACAATCACCCGGAAGCCGGTGCGCTTGCGCTGTTCCAGATGCGGTTCTGCGGCCCACATCAGGAAAGCCGACACGTCACGCGCATACTGGTCCACCGTCTGCGGTGAGCCGTCATCATAGGTCACCTGACCGTCGTTCAACGGCTTGGCCATGGCGAGCGCCTTCGCCGAGATGAAGTACGGATTGTAATGCGTACCTTCGGCAATCTGCATGCCCGCTGGCGGCTGCTCATCGAAGCCGGTCAACAGCGAATGGATGTAGTCCGGGCCACCTTCGGCATATTGCGTGAAGATGTCGAAGATGAACTGCGGGAAGCCGCGTTCAACTGCGCGCGCCTTCGCGATCAGCGAAAAGTCAGGCGGAGCCGCACCATTGTTTGCAGCCGCAGCAGCGGCAGCATTCGGGAATGGCGCCGGGAAATGGTCGGTCGGCAACGCCTTGCGGGTGAACATTTCACCTTCGCCATTCGGGCCGTCCTGCACTTCATATTCCGCGGCCAGCGCCTTCACCTGTTCCGGCGAATAGCCGAGGTCTTCCAGCGTGCGGAAGGCCACCAGGTTCATGGAATGGCATGCCGAGCACACTTCCTTGTAGACCTTCAGACCGCGCTGCAGCTGGCCCTTGTCATAGGTGCCGAACGGGCCGGCAAAGCTCCACTTTTCCTGCTTTGGATGGTGGATCGGGAAATGCGTCGGTTCCGCCGCATTGCCGCCCTCCTCAGCGAAGGCACCGCTCATGGAAAGACCAAGTGCGACCAGCGGAGCGATACCAAAGGCAGCGAAGCTCTTGAGGATGTTTTTCATCGTTACGTCCTTCATATCTCTCGCTGGTTCAGCCTTTGATTTCCACGGGGGCAATCTCGGCCTTGCCTTCGCTCTTCGCCAGCACAGCCTCGGTGATCGAGTTGGGCAAACGCTTCGGCGTCTCGATCAGGCCGAGAACCGGCATGATGACGATGAAGAAAGCGAAATAGTAAAGCGTACCGAGCTGCGCCATGAAGACGTAGGAGCCTTCGGCAGGACGCGAACCCAGCCATCCAAGGAAGATGGCGTTGATCACGAAGAGCCAGAAGAACAGCTTGAACCACGGGCGATAGACAGCCGAACGAACCTTCGACGTATCGAGCCAGGGAACCACGAAGAGGATAGCGATCGAACCGAACATGGTCAGAACGCCGCCGAGCTTCGAGTCGATCGGGCCGATGTTGAAGGTGATGGCGCGCAGCATCGCGTAGAACGGCAGGAAGTACCATTCAGGAACGATGTGAGCAGGTGTCTTGAGCGAGTCGGCCGGGATATAGTTATCCGGATGGCCGAGGAAGTTCGGCATGTAGAAGACGAAATAGGCGAAGAACACGAAGAAGACGAGCGCGCCGAAAGCGTCCTTGATGGTCGCATAAGGCGTGAACGAAACCGTGTCGGTCTTCGACTTCACTTCAATGCCGGTCGGGTTGGTCTGGCCGGTCACATGCAGCGCCCAGACGTGCAGGATGACGACGCCAGCAATCATGAACGGCAGCAAATAGTGCAGCGAGAAGAAGCGGTTCAGCGTCGGGTTGTCGACCGCAAAGCCGCCAAGAAGAAGCTGCTGTATCGGCTCGCCTATGACCGGGAAGGCCGTGAAGAAGCCGGTGATAACCGTTGCACCCCAGAAGGACATCTGGCCCCATGGCAGCACGTAGCCCATGAAGGCGGTTGCCATCATGAGAAGGAAGATCACCACGCCGAGGATCCACAGAAGCTCGCGCGGCGCCTTGTAGGAGCCGTAGTAGAGACCGCGTGCAATATGCAGGTAAACGGCGATGAAGAAGAAGGATGCACCGTTGGAGTGCATGTAGCGCAGAAGCCAGCCGGAGTTGACGTCGCGCATGATCTTTTCGACGGAATTGAACGCAATGCCCGTATCCGCAGCATAGTGCATCGCCAGAACGATGCCGGTCAGAATCTGCGCGATGAGCATGAAGCTCAGAATGCCACCGAAGGTGTACATGTAGTTCAGGTTACGCGGCGTTGGATAGGCCACGAAGGAATCATAGACCAGACGCGGCAAGGGAAGCCGTTCGTCCACCCATTTTTCGATGCCGGTCTTCGGCGTATATGTGGAGTGTCCACCACTCATGTCTTCTCTCCCCAAGACCTGTTTTAGCCGATCCTGATGACCGTATCGGAAGTGAACGCATATTGCGGAATGTGCATGTTTTCCGGTGCCGGGCCGCTGCGGATACGACCCGCAGTGTCATAGGTCGAGCCATGGCATGGGCAGAACCAGCCGCCGAATGCGCCGGATTCACCAAGCGGCACGCAACCCAGATGGGTGCAAACGCCGATCATGATGAGCCAGTTTTCCTTGCCTTCACCTGCCGAGCGGGCAACGTCGGTCGCCTGTGCGTCGGATGGAAGGTTGGCATTGCGGGCGACCGGATCCTTGAGATCACCGAGAGCCGCGCTCTTGCCTTCTTCCACTTCCTTGGCGGAACGGTTGCGGATGAATACCGGCTTGCCGCGCCATTTGACGGTCAGGGACGCGCCTTCTGCGAGAGAAGAAACGTCAACTTCGATGGAAGCGGCTGCGAGTGTCGAAGCGTCTGGACGCATCTGGTCGATAAACGGCCATGCCAGTCCGCCAACACCGACCACACCGGCCATTCCCGTCGCAATATAGAGAAAATCACGCCGTGTCGGCTCAGCCGTGTCGTGTGCGCTCACGTGCCAACTCCCTTTTAATCTGCATGTTCAATTGAACTCTCCCCTCGTCCGCTTTTGCACCTGCGCAAAAGTTATCCCGCAAGTGCTCGCAGGACGAAATTCCCTCCATCTCACTATCCGGTTTATGCGTGTAAAAAACGCTTGTCCAGACACCAAGCCCTTAGGACGGCACGATGTCGCAGGCGGATTTGCTTGATTAATTTGATGGATACACAGCAAAGCTGCGGCCAAGGCTAAAGACCGGCCCGGATGACCGGAAGTTTTCAGTTTTCGCCGTTCTCTGCGAGAAACCCGCCGGACTGGCGCGCCCAGAGGCCGGCATAGATACCGCCTTTGGCTATCAGTTCCTCATGTGTGCCTTCCTCGACGATCCGGCCCTGGTCCATGACCACCAGACGGTCGAGTGCGGCAATGGTCGACAGACGATGCGCAATGGCAATCACCGTCTTGCCTTCCATGAGTCGCTTCAGATTTTCCTGTATCGACGCTTCGACTTCCGAATCGAGCGCCGAGGTCGCCTCGTCGAGAATCAGAATGGGCGCATCCTTCAGCACGGCGCGTGCAATGGCGATGCGCTGGCGCTGCCCGCCCGACAGTTTCACGCCGCGTTCGCCCACGAAAGCATCGAACGACTTGCGGCCCTGAAAATCTTCAAGATTGGCGATGAAACCGTCAGCCTCCGCCTGCCGGGTGGCCTTCTGCAATTCCTCGTCGGTGGCATCGTCACGGGCCAGCATGATGTTATCGCGCAGCGAACGGTGCAAAAGCGCAGTTTCCTGACTGACCACCGCAAAGGCGCGACGCAGTGAGGTCTGGGTGACGTCGCGTATATCCTGCCCATCCACCGCGATGGTGCCCTTTTCGACGTCGTAGAGGCGCAGGATCAGATTGACCAGCGTGGTCTTGCCCGCGCCGGAATGGCCGACCAGCCCCACGCGCTCACCACCTCGTACCGTCAGGTTGATGTTCTGGAGAACGCCTGCGCCCTTGCCGTAATGGAACGTCACGTCGCGCACATCGATGCGCGCATCGCTAACCACCAGCGGCTTTGCGCCCGGCCGGTCTTCGAGGCCGAGCGGTGCAGAGACGAGGCGCATCGAATTCTCGATCAGCCCCAGTTGGCGCAACATGCCGTTGAGCTGCATCATGAGGCGTCCAAGCAGCATATTGAGACGCAGCACGAGACCGAGCGTGAAAGACACCTGACCGACCGTGATGGCATCCTTTGTCCACAAATCGATGGCAATTGCCGCAACGCTCACGATCATCAGGCCGGACAGGGCCGTCAGCGACACACGCACACCGGTCAACGACCGCATGAAAGGCAGAATCGCAGCAAGATAGCGTTCGAAACCATCGCGCAGATAGCGCTCGTCATCATCCGCAGTGTTGAGCTTGATGGTTTGAATGTTGGAATAGCTGTCGACGATCCGCCCGTTGATCATGGAACCCGCTTCGGCAGAAGCTTCTGCATTCTTGCGGATACGCGGCAGAAAACGCCAAGCGATGAAGCCGAATGCAACAATCCAGATGATGACTGCAGCGGCCAGTCGCCAGTCGAGCCGACCGACCAGAAACAGCGTGGTGACACTGTAAATCGCCATGAACCAGACGGACTGAATGAGACTTTCGATCAGGTCGCCCGCCGCCTGTCCCGCCTGCCAGACCTTTGTGGCGATACGTCCCGCGAAATCATTCTGGAAGAAGGCATAGGACTGGCGCAGCACATAGGAATTCGCCTGCCAGCGGATCATGTTGTAGAAGCCGGGCGACATGGTCTGGTCTTCCAGCAAGGTCGTTGCCGCGGTGACGACCAGCCGGATCACCAGAACTGTGAACCCCATAAACAGAAGCTCAGGCCCGGCCGCCTCGATGAGCGCCGACCAGCTGCGCTCTATGGTGCCTCTGCCAGCCTGATCCAGAATATCGACCAGACGCCCGGTGAAATAGAACAGCGCGGCTTCCACCAGCGGCAGAAGTCCGCCTGCTGCAAGCGCGGCGGCAAGCGGCCATTTGGCCTGCCGCGCATAATGCCAGAGGAAAGCCATTGTGGTTGAAGGCGGTCTCAGATTGTCCGGTTCACGGAAGGGATCGACCCAACGTTCGAACAGGCTGTAGACCGCTTTCATCAATGGCGTTTTCCTTACTTGACCAGCGCATCCTCGGAATTGTCTTCGAAGCCGAGGAACCCGCCGGATTGACGCGCCCATAGACTTGCATAAATGCCGCCGAGCGCCACAAGTTCCTCATGCGTGCCGTCTTCGACAATCCGCCCCTTGTCCATGACGATCAGGCGATCAAGCGCGGCAATGGTGGAAAGGCGATGTGCAATCGCAATAACCGTCTTACCCTCCATCAGCGTATTGAGGCTGTCCTGAATGGCCGCTTCCACTTCCGAATCGAGCGCAGACGTTGCCTCGTCGAGAATGAGGATCGGTGCGTCCTTCAGCATCACACGCGCAATCGCGATACGCTGGCGCTGGCCGCCGGAGAGTTTGACACCCCGCTCGCCAACATGCGCTTCCAGTCCGCGCCGTCCTTTCGGATCGGTGAGGAGCGGAACGAACTGGTCTGCCTGTGCGAGACGGATCGCCTGTTGCACCATTTCCTCGGTCGCGTCCGGCCTGCCATACATGATGTTTTCGCGCACGGTGCGGTGCAGAAGCGACGTGTCCTGCGTGACCATGCCGATATTGGCGCGCAGCGAATCCTGCGACACTTTCGAAATGTCCTGCCCGTCAATCAGGATGCGGCCCTTCTCCAGATCGTAGAAGCGCAGCAGCAGATTGACCAGCGTGGACTTGCCCGCGCCGGAACGACCGACAAGACCGACCTTCTGGCCTGGCGGGATCTTCAGCGTCAGGTTCTCCAGAACGCCCTTGCCTTTGCCGTAATGGAAACCGACCTTGTCGAAATCCAGTTCGCCTCTGGTCACCTGCAAGGCCGGTGCATTGGGCACGTCCACCACTTCATGCGCACGCGCAATTGTGGTTATGCCGTCTTCAACCGTGCCGATATTTTCAAACAGCGCCGACATTTCCCACATGATCCATTGCGACATGCCGTTGAGGCGCAGCACCAGACCGATGCCGACGGCAACCGCGCCCACCGTCACAGCTTCCTGCATCCAGAGCCCGATACCGATCACACCGACTGCAAACAGCAGCAGACAGTTGGACACATAGAGCGTGAAGTGGAACAGGGTCACGAGACGCATCTGGCGATGCACCGTGCCGAGAAAACCATCGAGGCTTTCGCGCACGTAAGATTCCTCGCGGCTCGAATGCGAGAACAGCTTGACGGTCGCGATATTGGTATAGCTGTCGACGATGCGGCCCGTCATGGTCGAGCGCGCATCGGCTTGCTGTTCCGAGATCACCCGCAAGCGCGGAATGAAGAAGCGCAGCAGGAACATATAGACCACGAGCCAGACGAGGAACGGGATCATCAGCCGCAGATCGGCGGCGGCCGCGATAAACAGCGTGCCCGCAAAATAGACGATGACATAGTTCAGAACGTCGAGCAGCTTCATCACCGTTTCGCGTACGGCAAGAGCGGTCTGCATCAGCTTGGTTGAAATGCGCCCGGCAAACTCGTCCTGGAAAAACGCCATCGACTGGCGGATCAGGTAACGATGCATCAGCCAGCGCACGCGCATCGGATAATTGCCGAGCAGCGTCTGGTGGATCACCAGCGAGTGCATCAGCACGACGCCCGGCAGGCCAACCAGCACGACACCGGCAATCAATGCCAGTCGCCAGCCTTCATTGCTCAGAAAGGTCTCGCGCGTCTGGTGGGAAAGCCAGTCCACGATATTGCCCATGAAGGCAAACAGCGACACTTCGATGATTGCAATCAGGGTGGTGAAAATTGCCATGCCGATGATCCACGGCCAGGCGCCGCGGGTATAATAAAGGCAAAACGCGACCAGACCGCGCGGAGGTTCCTGCGGGGCCTCGTCGGGATAGGCATTGAGTCGGTGTTCGAACCACTTAAACATGGCGCTCCTTTTAGGCGGGCCTTAAGCAATTGCCAAGACATGGCCGGAACAAAACAGGAAACTTTTTGCGATCCGACGGGATCTGTAAAGACTATCCGTATCGGGATGTTGACGCATGGACCGCGCCCGATATGCAGCCTTGCGGCGACGGGCATTTCGGGTTACCCGCTTCATATGGATCTGCGCGTCGCCCTTTACCAGCCCGACATTCCCGGCAACACGGGAACAATTCTGCGCATGGCTGCATGTCTCGGCTTTACCGTAGACCTGATCGAGCCTGCGGGCTTTGACATTTCCGACCGCTCCCTGAAGCGTGCGGGCATGGATTATCTCGCGCAGGCCGCACTCACGCGACACGCCGACTGGAACCATTTCGAAGACTGGCGCAAACAAGCTGGACGCCGCATCGTACTGCTCTCCACCAAGGCTGCAATCCCCTATACCGACTACCGGTTTCAGGGGAATGACATTCTCCTGTTCGGGCGTGAATCCTCCGGCGTGCCAGATGCGGTCCACGACAGCGCCGATGCACGGCTGCTGATCCCGATGGTTCCCGGCACCCGCTCCCTCAATCTTGCAGTTTCGGTCGCCATGACGGCGGGGGAAGCTTTGCGCCAGATGAGAAGCTAAAGTGATTCTTATTCAAAAGCATTTCCAGCAAAAGTGCGAAGCGGTTTTGCGTCGGATAATGCGTGAACTAACAAGACCATAGGCGTCTTGGCGGAATCAGTACTCGAATTACCCACAGCATGCGTCGCGGATTGACCGGACCGTCACGCATCGTCCCCCATTTCCGGTTCGAAAGGCGCGCTTCATTCCATGAAACTGTCTGCTCGCACTGCCGTTCTCACGGCCTCCTCACTCTCACTGCTTGCTGTGGCTCCGGCCTTCGCCCAGGAAGCGGCCAAAAACGTCGAGCGCGTTGCGCCCAAGGTCTTGGTCATCACCATGTTTGGTGAGGAAGCCAAGCCATGGATGGAAGGGGAAAACTTCACGCAGAAGATCAAGCTGCCCGGCTTGAGCCCTGAATATCCGGAGATCGACTGCACAGTCGAGGGCCTTTGCCACATGACGACGGCGATGGGTTTTGCCAATGCTGCAAGCTCCACGGCGGCCATGGCGCTCAGCGACAAGCTGGACCTCAGCCACACCTATTTTCTAATTGCGGGTATTGCTGGCGTTGATCCGCAGCACGGCACGCTCGGCTCTGCCCATTGGGCAAAATATGTCATCGACGCCAATCTCAACCACCGCATCGATATCCGCGAAGCACCGGAAGGCTGGAGCACGGATTTCTTCGGTCTTGGTGCGGCCAAGCCCGGCGAAAAGCCGAAATGGGCTGCTGGCACCGAAGTCTTCGAACTGAACGGCAAGCTGGCCGATTATGCCTTGGCCACGACGAAAGATGTTGCCCTTCTCGATGGCGACGACGCGAAGGAATATCGCAAGCGCTACACGCAGGAAGCCGCCACCGGCGCGCCGAAAGTCACCATTTGCGATACGGCGTCGGGTGACACCTACTGGCATGGCGCAAAGCTGGGTGAAGCGATGAGCGATTGGGCCAAGCTTCTGACCGACGGCAAGGCCGATTATTGCAACTCACAGATGGAAGACAATGCCACGCTGACGGCGCTCAAGCGCGCTGCGGATGCGGGCAAGCTGGATTTCAGCCGTATCGCTGTCCTGCGCACCTCTTCCAATTTCGACCGGCAAGGCAAGGACCAGACTGCCATTGATTCCCTCGGCGCAAAGTCGGGCGGTTTCCCGCTGGCCACCACCAATGCTTACCGCGTCGGCAAGGCCTATGCGGACAGCATCATCGGCAAGTGGGACGCATGGGAAAAAGCACCGCAAACCGCTGCCGAATAAGCCCGTAACGCTATAACGACTCGAGATGAAAGGCACCCAATACGACTGATATTGGGTGCCTTTTATTGCGAGCCGATTTGAATCCTGTTTCAAGCACTTGGCGGCAGATGTTGAATCAAATCTTCAATCTGCCGTTGGCAGGCGACGCATAGTGAATTCGATCACATCGTCGGGGCGCTCGCACCAGCTTTCAATCTCGGTCCAGTAGGCGGATTTGGGAAATGTGTCGAACCATTCCCGTGCTTTTTCGCGCGCTGCCTGACGTGGCAGAGTGAAGGTTTCGCGAATGAAACCGTCGCGCGGCAACCGGCTTTTCTTGGCGCTGTTTTGAGCGCGACTCTTCGCCAGCTGCTTACGCAGGCCTTCGAGCGGAGGACGGGGCGGTGCTGCTGTCATGCGATTGCCTCCCGGTTGGCTGGAAACACACGCATCCAGCCCCTTGATCACAAAAGATAGGGTAGCGGTTTTGCAAAGACGAGTCTTTTCTTGGGGAGAGCGATTTCGCCAAACTGCCGAAGCCGGTCTTCGCCCTATGCGCGCGGGGCGGAACTTGCTAAGCCAGCAGATATAGCAAAGCCTATTTCACCTTGCCATTTAACCTTGGCTGCACGCTTTTATCCGGCAGATTGCGCCGAGAGGAAACAACCAATGCAACGCGACGAAATTCCCGCTATCATCCCCCACGATATCGAGGAAAAGAAGCAGGCGGCGCAACGCTGGTTCGAGGAACTGCGCGACCGCATCTGCACGAGCTTCGAGCAGCTGGAAGACGAGCTGCAAGGCCCCCTGTCCGACCGTGAGCCGGGCCGCTTCGTGCGCACGCCCTGGCTGAAGGAAGAAGGCAAAGGCGGCGGCGGTGTCATGTCGATCATGCACGGGCGCGTTTTCGAAAAAGTCGGCGTTCACGTCTCTACCGTCTATGGCGAATTCTCGCCGGAATTCCGCAAGCAGATCCCCGGTGCGGAAGAAGACCCGCGCTATTGGGCAAGCGGCATTTCTCTGATCGCGCATCCGCAAAACCCCAATGTGCCAGCCGTGCATATGAACACGCGCATGGTCGTGACCAGCCGTCAGTGGTTCGGCGGAGGTGCTGACCTGACCCCGGTTCTGGATCGTCGGCGCACACAGGAAGATGCGGACACGCTCGCTTTCCATAAGGCATTTCGCTTCATCTGCGAAAAGCACAAGAATGTCGTCGACTATCAGCGCGTGAAGGACTGGTGCGACGAGTATTTCTTCCTGCCGCATCGCAATGAACCGCGCGGCACCGGCGGCATCTTCTATGACTGGCTGCATTCGTCAGATGAAAATGGCGGCTGGGACGCCGATTTCGCCTATACGCGCGATGTGGGTCGCGGCTTTTCCGTCGTCTATCCGCATCTGGTGCGCCAGAACTTCAATCAGGACTGGACGCAGGCCGACCGCGACGAGCAGCTCGTGCGCCGTGGCCGCTATGTCGAGTTCAACCTGCTCTATGATCGCGGCACAATCTTCGGCCTGAAGACCGGCGGCAATGTGAATTCCATACTGTCATCCATGCCGCCTGTGGTGAAATGGCCGTAATTATTTGGAAAAGAAAAGGGCCGGATAACCGGCCCTTTTTTATACGCCAAAGGCGGGGTGATGGATGATGTCGCCTTGCGGCATATCCGGCCCGAAAGCCAGACACTGGACATATTCCGCAGCTATGCCCGGCATTTTAAGCAGCGGATCAGCTTTGAAGCCGAACCGCCTGTAATAGCCGGGGTCACCCACCAGAACACAGCCTTTCGCACCGTCGGCCTGCAATAGGGCAAGACCTTCACGGACGAGTGCCCCACCGATCCCCTCGCCTTGCCTTTCGGGTCGGACCGAGATGGGACCAAGCGCATACCAGCCCTTGTCCTCCCCGCCGATCTGAACCGGCGAGAAGGCGACATGGCCGAGAATCTCGTCCCCGTCCACTGCAACCAGCGACAAAGTGAGCCCCGAAGCCGCACGAAGTGCATCGACGATCTCCCCTTCCCTCTGGTTGCTATAAGGAACCCTGCTGAATGCTTCCTCCGTCAGCTGACGGATTGCAGCACTATCACCGGGCTTTTCCTTGCGAAGATACATGACGCCCTCCCTCAACGGTTATTGAGTTGAGCGCGAACATTTTCGCGCCCTTTAAGCGAAATGCGATACGGACTGCCTGATCGGGATTCGATCAGTCGTTTGCGCCGCAATTGCTGGAACACAGCCATCGTACAATCGGCGAGCAGGTAACCCTCACGGGTATAGCATTCGATGTCGCAGACGCGTCCGTCTTCGCGCAAATGGCGGATAACGCCGCCTTGTGCCAGCACGTGCAACACGCGCTGTTCGATACGTGAGATATTCATTGTTGTTCATGCCTGGATGGAAACCATAACAAGCATCAGCACTCGCGGACAGCGTATAGCTATCCACGGCCAATGCCGTTCCCGTCCCTGAACTACTGCCCGATCAGACGCTCTCAGCGTCCGTCATCGCAGTTCTTGTTCGGAACGATTAAAGGCTTCCAACAATCTCCAGCATCAACAATTCCTCTTTCAGAGGTGAAAAGGATAAAGGGCCACATGACCCTCTATCCGTTATCTAAGATCGCACCGATCTAAAGTCAAACCGGCATCAACCCCCTATCAGGCCTTCGGCTGGTTACGCAGCTTCTCGGCTTCTGCGTAGAACTTCTTTTCCCACTCATTGTGGTTATCCAGCCCTTCCTTGATGAAGGGTGTGAAGATCGCGAGGTTCATCAGGCACCAGTTGACGAAACGGGCCGGGAATTTCAGCGGCTTCACGAAATCGACAAACAGAACCACGCGCGTCTTGTCGCTGTGGTTCCACGCCTCATGCTCATAGGCGTCGTCGAAGATGAGAACCTTGCCCTCATGCCAATGGCAAACCTGCTTGTCGACGCGAATGGCCAGCTTTTCATTGGGCTCAGGCACGATGAGGCCGAGATGCAGGCGCAGCACGCCATTATAAGGGCCGCGATGCGGCGGCAGATGCTTGCCCGGCTCGAAGATCGAGAACATTGCCGTAGTCAGGCCCGGGATCTTGTTCACGATGCGCCAGGTTTCCGGGCAGGTCTTGATGTTCTGCTCCGACTTCACACCGAAGCCGAGCAGGAAGAATGTCTTCCAGCGATTATCGGTGGAAATCGTCTTCACGTCGGTCGAAATATCCTGAAAGGACGGCAGCTCGCTCTGGCGCAGCAGGATCGTGTCCAGCTCCTTGCGAATGGCGGGCCATTCCTTTTCTATCTCCGCCGCCCATGGGAAGGTCGCATTGTCATAAACAGGCGGATTGCCGAGCTTTGCATATTTCAGATTGAGGCTTTCCGCCCAGGAGACGATCCCCATGAAAAACCGGGTGATTTTGCTCGGGCGGTCCATTGCGGCAAGACCTTCAGTGCCGAATTTCTGTTTCGGATCAGAGGCTGCCTTATCTTGGATCGATGTATCGGGATTGGACATTTCATGCTCTTTCAAATCGGCGCTGAAAAGATTCCCAGCCATAAACTGATGAAACTACGGCTGAATTTTGCACACAAGCGGTCAGCTGTTCATTTTATCGCGATCAAGTTTCTCCAGAAGCGTGGCACGGTCAAGGCTAAAACCGGAGTCGATCCAGAAAGTTTCAAGCGACCGCAGCGCCACACCCAGACCCGGACCTTTTTCCACGCCAAGCGCCAGAAGATCGCCGCCCGTCACGGGAAAGACAGGGGCTTCATAATGTTCCGCCGTTTCGAGCAAACGGGAAAAGCCGCCAGCGCGGATCATGGCGTCATCGCTGCCAGCCGCATCGGCACGCGCCGCCGCATAAGCAAGCTTGATCCGGTCCACCACCGCCTGTTTGCTGCCGCGGTAAATCACCTTCTTCAAGGCCTGTTCGGACAGCTCCGGCTTCACTGCATCTGCCCGTGCCCAGGCTTCCAGTCGCGCCCGCTCGGCATTAGACATTTTCAGGCGCTTGCCCATTTCTTCCATGCGCACGGCATCCGGCGGCACGATGCTTTCGAGCCGCAACAGCGGATCAGGCGACCAGCCGAGATCGCCTTCCGATCGCACGAGGCCATGAATGGCGTCGATGCCCCACTTCTCGCTTTCAGGCAAAACGAGATTCAGTACACCGCCCTGTCGCATCCACAAAAGCGCGCGCGACGGATCGGGAGCGGACAGCAGTTTCTTCAGTTCCGACCACACGCGTTCGGCTGAAAGCTGCTCGATGCCGTCCTTCAGCCTAGCACTGGCGCGCAGGCCTTCGGCTTCCGGACGCCCGGAACCATACCAGGCGAAGAAGCGGAAAAAACGCAGGATACGCAGGTAATCCTCGCGAATGCGCTGCTCGGCATCGCCAATGAAACGCAGTGTCCGGGTTTCAATATCGGCGAGCCCGCCGACATGATCGATGATTTTGCCATCCGCCGTCGCATAAAGCGCATTGATGGTGAAATCGCGCCGCTCGGCATCGGTTTTCCAGTCGGTTCCAAAGGCAACCTTGGCATGGCGGCCATCGGTCTCGACATCCTTGCGCAATGTCGTCACTTCATAGGCATGCCCCTGCACGACAACGGTGATCGTGCCGTGTTCGATGCCTGTCGGGACAGGTTTGAACCCTGCTTCCTCGACCAAGCGAACCGTTTCCTGCGGCACATGCGTGGTGGCAAGATCGACATCGCTGACGGATGTGCCCAGCAATGTGTTGCGCACCGCACCGCCGACCACGCGCGCTTCCCCGCCGTCGCGGTTCAAGGCCTTGAACAGCGCCTGCAGAGACTTCGACTTCAACCAGCTCGCCGTGTCGGAAATGTTCACATTGTCGCTCAAACGTAGAGCCTTTCATAAAGTCCGCGAATGATTCCGGCGGTAATCCCCCAGATGAATCGCTCGTGATAGGGCATGGCGTAATAAAAGCGTTCCTTACCATTGAGCACCCTGCTTTCGCGCCGGTGATTGGCCGGATTCATCAGGAAAGACAATGGCACCTCGAAAATATCGGCCACCTCATCCGGGTTCGGATGCAGGTCGAACGGTGTCTTGACCACAGCCAGAACCGGCGTGATCGAAAAGCCGCTGCCAGTCAGATAGCGTGGCAGATTGCCGATGATTTCGGCGCGCTCGGCTGCAAGGCCGATTTCCTCATTGGCCTCGCGAAGCGCTGCATGTTCCGCCGTTCCGTCGCCCGGATCGATGGCCCCGCCCGGAAACGCGATCTGGCCCGAATGTTTTCGCAACGTATCGGTGCGCTGGGTGAGAAGCACCGTCGCATCAGGACCGCGATCCACCACAGGCACCAGCACAGCTGCGTCGCGCATCTGGGACGTAACCATGGCCTGCGTGAAGTCAGGATTGAGCGAATGGTCGCCGGTAATCTCGCTGTGATCCGGCTGCCAGCTGCGAACGCGCTCGGCAAAATCACCGGCTGAAAAAGCCGAAAGGGATTTCAGGCCACGATCCATCAGTACACCATCATTTCTGGGCTGCTTCCAGCGCATCCGCTGGCATGATCGGGAAGACGGCGCCGCCGGACCGCACAGCAAACATCGTCACGCCGTCGATCTCGATTTCCTCGCCAAGCCCGACCAGATCATACATCACGGAGCGCGTCACCAGCGCTTCCAGACGCCCGCGAACAAGCACATAGGGTTTCAATCCGTCGCTTTCTTCTTCAACGACGAACCGCAACGGATGCTCCGCATCGACTTCCACCACATCGCCGACATTGGTGCGGAACGTCAGCGTCTGTTCCACGCCCTCACCGGAAATCTGCATTTCAACGGCAATGAACGGCGCATCTTCAACCCGGATACCGACCTTTTCGACCGGTGTGACGAGATAGGTCTTGCCGTCCTCGTCCTTGCGCAGCACGGTGGAGAACAGGCGCACCAGCTGTTTGCGGCCAATCGGCGTTCCCATATAGAACCAGGTACCGTCGGCCTTGATCTCCATGTCGAGGTCACCGCAGAAATCGGGGTTCCACCGCTCGACAGGCGGAATACCGCGCTCTTTCGTTGACGGACCGCTTTGCGCATCGGCATGGGCGCGCGCAATCAGGTCTTCCAGACCGCCCGTCGTCCCGGCGCTTTGCATCGCGTTTTGCTGCGCAACTTTGCCTATAGGGGTGCTCTTTGTCATCCGACTCGGTTATTCCTGTTCGAATGTGTTTAATATGATGGAAGTCATGAAATAGTCACCGTTTCGCGGCTTGTCAGCATTATATGCGATTTATAAGTGTCTGAATCAAAAAGCGTCAGGCCGTAGCGAAAATGGTGGTTTTCGAGAACCGGAGCGCAGTGTACCTCAGTACATGAGCACCGGAAGCGCAGAAAAATGCCATTTGCAGCAAGGCATGGCGACTTTTAGATAAGACACCAAGGCACGTCCGCCAGAGCGGTCAAATATTGCGAGGTCACCATGAGCGTCGTCATCACGCCTGAAACCGCCAACTCCGAGCAGATTGTTGCGGAAGCCGAACGGGCGCTCGCAGATATTGCCCGCATCAAGGAAGGCGTCGGCACGGTTATCTTCGGACAAGAAAGTGTGATCGAGCGCACGCTCGTCGCCATTCTGGCAGGCGGCCATGCGCTGCTGGTCGGCGTGCCCGGCCTTGCCAAGACCAAGCTGGTGGAAACGCTGGGCGTGGTGCTCGGCCTCTCCGGCCAGCGCATCCAGTTCACACCTGACCTGATGCCTTCCGACATCATCGGTTCGGAAGTCATGGAACAGGACGCCGATGGTCGCCGCTCGTTCCGCTATCTCAAAGGGCCGATTTTCGCACAGCTTCTGATGGCCGACGAAATCAACCGCGCCAGCCCACGCACCCAGTCCGCGCTGTTGCAGGCCATGCAGGAATATCACGTCACGGTCGCTGGCCAGCGCTATGACCTGCCTGCGCCATTCCACGTTCTTGCAACGCAGAACCCGCTGGAACAGGAAGGCACCTATCCGCTGCCGGAAGCCCAGCTCGACCGTTTCCTGATGCAGATCGACATTCTCTATCCGGAACTCGACGCCGAGCGCCGCATTCTTCTCGAAACTACAGGCGTCGCCGAAGCGAAGCCCTACGAGATTCTCGATGCGGAACGTCTGAAGCAGATGCAGACACTGGTGCGCCGTATGCCGGTTTCGGAAAGCGTCGTCGAAGCGATCCTGAAGCTTGTCCGCTCGGCGCGTCCCGACGCTGACAATGATCATGCCAGGCAGCATATCGCATGGGGCCCCGGTCCGCGCGCAAGCCAGGCGCTGATGCTCTGCGCCCGCGCCCGTGCGCTCTATGATGGCCGCCTCGCCCCGTCGGTGGACGATGTGAAGGCGCTGGCAGAGCCGGTGCTGCAACATCGCATGGCGCTCAATTTCGCCGCTCGCGCTGATGGCATGCACATCCGTGATGTCATCGCCAATCTGGTAAAGGCTGCTGTCTGATGGTCATCGGCACGCAAGTTTCCACCGCAGATCGCAAGGATACGCTGGCCCGCGCGCGCGCGCGGGCAGCGGCGATCCCCGATCTGCTGGTTGAAGCACAGCGTGTCGTCAATACTGTCATGAATGGCTGGCACGGACGGCGCAAACGCGGCCCAGGCGAGAATTTCTGGCAGTTTCGCCCCTATGTGCAGGGCGAGCAGCTTTCGCGTATCGACTGGCGACGCTCCGCCCGCGACGACCATACCTATGTTCGCGACCGCGAGTGGGAATCGGCCCATACCGTGTGGCTGTGGTGCGATTTCTCGCCCTCCATGCTTTACCGCTCGCAAATGTCGCCTGTTTCCAAGGAAGCCCGCGCGCTGGTGCTGACGCTGGCGCTGGCGGAAATCCTGTCACGCTCCGGCGAGCGCATCGCCTTTCCAGCACTGATCCCGCCTTTCGCTGCCCGCAACGGCGCAGAGCGTCTTGCCGGCGCTCTCATGCATGAAGCGCCTGAAAGCGCATTGCCGGATATCGCGCAGATCCGCCGTTTTTCGGAAGTCGTGCTCGTCTCCG
Source organism: Ochrobactrum sp. 19YEA23 (assembly GCF_029909865.1). NCBI lineage: Bacteria > Pseudomonadati > Pseudomonadota > Alphaproteobacteria > Hyphomicrobiales > Brucellaceae > Ochrobactrum > Ochrobactrum sp. 19YEA23. Next base: position 120,461 of record NZ_JASAMQ010000008.1, read on the forward strand.
ATTTCCTGCACCCGTTCGATGAGCTGACCAAACTTCTCGACCGGCTTGCGAAACGCGGCGTGCGTGCGCATCTGGTCGAAGTTGCCGACCCCGCAGAAGAAACCTTCCCATATTCCGGCCGTACCGAATTTCGCGATCCCGAGACGGGTGCAACGCTGGTTGCCGGTCGCGCTGAAACCTATGCCGAGGATTATCGCCGTCTTTACACGGCCCGGCGCGAAACCCTGTCGGACTTCTGCAAGCGGCTCGGCTGGAGCTATTCCGTGCATCGCACCGACCGTCCGGCGGCGGAAGCGCTGGCGCGTCTGCATAATGCATTGAGCGCAACGGGGGCTGGCGCATGAATTTTCTGCCGCTTGCCTTCGGTTCGCCGCTGATCCTCGCCGGTCTGGTCGCCTTGCCGGTGATCTGGTGGCTGCTGCGCATGACGCCGCCGCGCCCGCAGGAAGAAACTTTTCCGCCGCTGCGCATTCTGGCGCAGGTTTTCAAGCGCGAGGAAGTGCCCTCAAAAAGCCCGTGGTGGATGACGCTTCTGCGGGTGCTAATCGCCGCACTCGTGATCATGGCGCTGGCAGCGCCGATCTGGAACCCGCGTCCTGTCGCGCTGACCGGTCAGGAGCCACTGGCCATTGTAGTGGATAATGGCTGGGCCGCCGCCGAAGACTGGCAGCAGCGTGTCAACGCCGCTGAAAAGCTGATCGACGACGCGGAAGGTTCCAACGCGCAGATTTACATCCTTGGCACCGCCGAACCCGCCAATGCGGAGATCGGTCCCTATGACGGTATCCGCGCCACGGAACGGTTACAGGCTATGCAGCCACGCCCGATCCCTGTCGACCGCAAGGCGACGATGGAACGGCTGGCATCCGCCCTGTCGGACGGTGTCAAAGTTCGCCTCGCCTTCATGAATGACGGGTTGGCGACAGTTGCCGACGAAGAAACCTTTGCCGCACTGGACAAGACCGGCCATCTGGCAAATGTCCTCTGGTATGGCGCCAATCTTGACCGCAGCCTTGCGCTGATCGGGGTGGATAACAAGGCCGACAGCCTCGAAGCCACTGCAATCCGCCCGGAAGGCGTGACCATGCCGCGCAGCCTGACGGCGGCGGCCTATGACGACAAGGGACGCCGCATCGCCGAAGCGCCGCTATCCTTTGCGCTGGGCAGCGCCGAAGGCACGGCGCGCTTCAACCTGCCGGTCGAACTGCGCAACGATTTCCGCCTGATCCGCATCGACGGTGTCGAACAGGCGGGCGCAACGCATCTGATCGATGCCGGGTCCGAGCGGCGCACCATCGGCCTGATTGCCAGCGGTGACGGCGATCTTGCGCAGCCGCTTCTGTCACCGTTGCATTATATCACGCGCGCTCTGTCGCCCTACGCCAATCTGATCGAACCGCGTTCCGCCGATCTGCTTCAGTCGGTGCCGGAACTGCTGGATGCCAAGCCGTCCATTCTCATCATGGCCGATATCGGCAACTTGCCGCCGCCTGTCGCAGAGCGGATTTCCGTATGGGTGGAAGAAGGCGGCACGCTGGTGCGCTTTGCCGGTCCGCGTCTGGCGGGCGCGAGCGACAATGATCCGCTGCTTCCGGTACGGTTGCGCAAGGGCGAGCGTGCGCTTGGCGGCACCTTGTCCTGGTCTGAACCGCAGAAGCTGCGCGCGTTTCCGGAAAAGGGTCCTTTTGCCGGACTGCCAATCCCTGATGATGTCAACGTCAATCGTCAGGTGCTGGCCGAACCGTCTTTCGATCTCAACGACAAGGCCTATGCCATCCTTCAGGACGGCACCCCATTGGTAACGGGCCAACAGCGCGGGCGCGGTAACATCGTGCTGTTCCATATTTCGCCGGACGCCACATGGTCGAGCCTGCCGATTTCAGGCTCCTTCGTGGAAATGTTGCGCCGCATTGTTTCGCTGTCGCAGCGCACTGGCGCGCAGGGCAATCAGGATGCCGTTTCACTGCCGCCGTTCCAGCTGCTTTCAGCCGCCGGTGCGCTGACGCCGCCCACTTCGGAAGCCAAGCCGCTGATCGTCGAGCGTAACAGAGAGGCCAGTGTCAGCATCAACACGCCGCCCGGTTTCTACGGCAATGAGGACGGTTTGAAAGCACTCAACATTTTCGCCGATAGCAACACCAAGCTGGAGCCGATCCGCCAACCGACCCTCTCAGTCGGCGTCACGCCCGTCTCCTATACGGCAGATCAGTCCATATCGCTGGCGGGGCCATTCTTTGCCGCCGCCGCCATGCTTCTGGCGCTCGATTCCCTGCTGATGCTGTGGCTGCGCGGCGCGTTCCGCCGCCGCATGAAAGTGCGCGCAAAAACGGCGGGGGTTGCTCTGCTGCTCGCGGGAAGTCTTGCCGCCTTGTCTGCGGGTCATGACCGCGCCTTTGCACAAGCACCATCGCCCCAGCCGCCACAAATCCATGACGACAGCAAGCCCGGCGATGAAGCGATTATCGGCGCGGTTTCGCAGACCCATCTTGCCTATATCATCACCGGCAGCGCCGAGACCGACAATATCAGCAAAGCTGGTCTGAAAGGTCTGACCTTCGCGCTGACCGACAAGACAGCGCTGGAACCCGGCGACCCGATCGGCGTCGACCCGTCCAAGGATGAACTGGCCTTCTATCCGCTGATCTATTGGCCGATAGACCCGAATGCGCCGATGCCAAGCCCCGAAGCCATTGCCAGGGTTGACGCCTATATGCAGCAAGGCGGCACAGTGCTGTTCGACACGCGCGACCAGTTGCAGTCGGGCGCGAGCCTCGATCCATCGGTCTCGCCAGCGAACCAGCGCCTGCGGGCCATTCTCGACGACATGAATGTGCCGCCGCTCGAACCCGTGCCGGACGACCACGTCCTGACGAAATCCTTCTTCATCATGCCGGATTTTCCGGGGCGTTATGAGGGAAGCCCGCTCTGGGTGGAAGCAACGGCACCCAATGCCTCGCCGCATGACCGCCCGGTTAGAACCGGCGACGGCGTGACGCCGATCATGATCACTGCCAATGATCTGGCAGGCGCATGGGCCGTGGATGATCAGGGCAACCCCCTGCTCCCCACCGTGCCAAACGACCCGATGCAGCGCATCTATGCCATTCGCGGCGGCGTCAATATCGTGATGTACATGCTCACCGGCAATTACAAGTCCGATCAGGTCCATGTTCCGGCCCTGCTCGAGCGGCTGGGGAATTAGAGCATGTTTCGGAAAAGTGGGAACCGGTTTTCCGGTAAAAACATGCTCAAATACAAAAGAGAGGAGCGGGCATGAATATCGAATTCGAACCGTTCCTCTCAACGCCATGGCTCATCGGCATTCTCGTGCCGCTGGCATTGCTGGTTCTGGCGACTGTCGCCTTGCGCATGCGTGGCGGGTTGATCCGTCTTCTGGCCGCCGCAGCCCTTGCCTTGGCTCTCTTCAACCCTGTCGTGATCAATGAAGAACGCGAGCCGCTAAAAAGCGTTGTCGCCGTCGTGGTGGACCGCAGCCAGAGCCAGGAACTGGGGCAGCGCCGCGCCGACACCGATGCCGCGCTGAAAGCCGTGCAGGATCAGCTTGCCACCATGCCGCAATTTGAAACGCGCGTGGTGGAAACCGGCAAGCCGGACGAAAACGAGGATGGCTATGCGACGCGGCTTTTCGGGCCGCTGGCGCGTGCGCTGCTCGACGTGCCACCAACCCGTGTTGCGGGCGCGATCATGATCACCGACGGACAGGTGCACGATACGCCCGCCAACAAGAATGCGCTGGGCTTCGACGCGCCTTTGCATGGGCTGGTGACGGGCAAACCGGACGAATTCGACCGCCGCATCCGCTTCAACAAGGCTCCACGCTACGGCATCAGCGGCAAGCCGCTTGAAATGTCGTTCACGGTCATCGACGAAGGCAAAAGCCTCGGCAGCCCAGCGCCGGTGGAAATCCGCGTCAATGGCGAAGCGGTTTCTCAGGAACAGGCGCAGGTGGGGCAGGAAACATCTGTCACCATCACCTTGCCGCGCGCTGGTGTGAATATCGTTGAAATTGCAACGCCCGCGATTCCGGGTGAAGTGACCGACGCCAACAACCGTGCAGTGGCAACCGTCGACGGTATCCGCGAAAATCTGCGCGTGCTGCTCGTCTCGGGCGAACCGCACAATGGCGAACGCACCTGGCGCAATCTGCTGAAATCCGACGCTGCCGTGGACCTCGTCCACTTCACCATTTTGCGCCCGCCGGAAAAGCAGGACGGCACGCCAATCAACGAATTGTCGCTGATCGCCTTCCCGACCCGTGAGCTCTTCGTGGACAAGGTCAACGAGTTCGATCTCATCATTCTGGATCGCTACCAGCATCGCGATGTGCTGCCGCTGCTCTATTACGATTACATCGCGCAGTATGTGGAAAACGGCGGCGCGCTGCTGGTCGCAGCCGGGCCGGAATATGCAGGCGAAATGTCGATTGCCCGCACGCCGCTTTACAACGCCCTGCCCGCCATGCCGACCGGCACGGTGACCGAAAAAGCGTTCTATCCGCGCCTGACCGATCTCGGCAAACGCCACCCCGTCACACGCGGCCTTGATGGCAGCGAGCAGGAACCGCCCCATTGGAGCCGCTGGTTCCGCACCATCGATATCACCGCGCCACAGGGCGAAACAGTGATGAGCGGTGCCGACAACAAACCGCTTCTGGTTCTCAATCGCGTCGGAAAAGGCCGCGTCGGCATGTTCCTGTCCGATCAGGGTTGGCTATGGGCACGCGGCTTTGAAGGCGGCGGTCCCTATGCGGCGCTCTATCGCCGCATTGCGCACTGGCTGATGCAGGAACCGGAGCTGGAAGAAGAAGCGCTCACCGCCGCAGGCAATGGCCGCACCTTGAGCATTCACCGTCAGACGATGGGTGATAATCCGGGCACTGCGACTGTCACGACGCCTGCTGGCAAGACGTTGCAGGTTAATCTCGCACAGAACAAGCCGGGCCTGTTCGACGGTTCGCTGCAAACCGACGAGATTGGCGTCTTCCGGATCAAGAACGGCGATCTGGAAACCTTGGCCCATGTCGGGCCCGTCGACGCACCGGAATTTGCCGACAGTATTTCGACCACGGACCGCCTGAAGCCTATTGCTGAAGCGACCGGCGGCTCGGTCCATCGCGTGCATGCAAGTGCAGACAGCGCCGTGCGGGTTCCGTCAATCACCGCAGTCGCCGCCAACCGTTCGGCCAGCGGCAATGACTGGATCGGCCTGCGTGAAACCACCGACACGCAGCTCAAAAGCGTCAACCGCCTGCCGTTGTTCTCCGGCTTCCTGGCGCTCGCCGCTCTGCTCCTGGTCTTCGGCGGCATGTGGTATCGCGAAGGGCGGTAATCCGCCCTCGCACACCTCACCCCTCGCCCTTCGACACGGTGCTTCGCACCTGCTCAGGATGAGGGGGAGTAACCAATCAAAGATTAAACTGAAAATCAGGCCCGGTCGGCATGGCGCACGATGCCGCTGACGCCGTTTGCGGCACCGACTGTGAGTTCGCAGGCGAGCATCCGGCGCGGATCGACCGGTGCTGGCATGACCATGGAGCCGTGAGGCACCATCTTGAAGCCGAACGGACCATAGTAAGGTTCGTCACCGACCAGAATGACCAGCTTGTGTCCGGCTTTCGCCGCCGCTTCCAGCGACTGACGCATCAGTGTGCCGCCAATGCCCCGCTTCTTCCATTCAGGCCGCACGGCAAGCGGACCCAGCAACAGCGCTGGTGTCTTGCCGATAACAACCGGCGTCAGCCGCACGGAACCCACCACTATGCCGCCCATCAGGGCAACGAAGGAAAGGTTCAGATCATGCGGGCCGCCTTCACGGATGAAATGGGCGGCGCGGGTAAAGCGTCCCGGTCCGAAAGCCTCGGCATTGATGGCTTCGATTTCAATGTCGTGCGCCGGGCATTCTTGCGCGTAGGTCAGTTCAAGCTGCTGCATCGGCTTAAGATCACAATTGGAGACTTCAGGGACCGTCAGGTCAATGGAATGCATTCCGCGCTGGCAGTGCGGTCCAAGTTTCATCGTCGGATGAAAAGCATTTCCATTACGTGTCTCCCGGGCGACCGAACATTGGATGATCGCAAATTGGAACTCCCATTACACCAAATTGAGCAGAGGTAAAACCTTTTTTTTCAAAATGGCAGCTCAGGCTTCTCTTTTTGGCAGCGTGACGCACTGTTTACGAGTTGAGATGCTGTAAATGCCCCTTTTTCGATCTAGGTTATTATCAAAAGGAGAAATCACATGGGACTTCTGGTTGATGGCAAGTGGCAGGATGTCTGGTACGACACCAAAAGCACAAAAGGCCGCTTTGAACGCTCGAAATCGCAATTCCGCAACTGGGTCACTGCAGACGGCAGCGCCGGTCCAACTGGCGAAGGCGGCTTCAAGGCCGAGCCGGGCCGCTATCATCTCTATGTTTCATATGCATGCCCATGGGCGCATCGCACGCTGATTTTTCGTGCGCTGAAGAAACTGGAAGCTGTCATTTCGGTTTCCGTCGTGGATTTTCTGATGGTGGAAGAAGGCTGGACCTTTTACGGCACCACCGGCAGTACCGGTGATGATCTGTACGGTTCCAAGCGTCTTTATGAAATCTACACCCGCGCCGACCCGAACTATTCCGGTCGCGTCACCGTGCCGGTCCTGTGGGATAAGCAGCGCCAGACGATCGTTTCCAACGAATCGTCAGAAATCATCCGCATGCTCAACACGGCTTTCAACGAACTCGGCGATGCCTCGCTCGACTTCTATCCTGAAGCGCTGGCGGCTGAGATCGATGCGCTCAACGATTTCATCTATCCCAATATCAACAATGGCGTTTACCGCGCTGGCTTTGCCACCGAGCAAGATGCTTATGAAGAAGCATTCAAGCAGCTGTTCGCCGCGCTCGACACACTGGAAGACCGCCTGTCCCGCCAGCGTTATCTGACCGGCTCAAGCCAGACGGAAGCGGATTGGCGTCTGTTCACGACGCTGTTGCGCTTCGATCCGGTCTATGTCGGCCATTTCAAATGCAATCTGCGCCGGATCGCCGATTATCCGAACCTGTGGAACTATACGCGTGAGCTGTATCAGGTGCCGGGCGTGGCCTCGACCGTAAACATGGAACATATCAAGGGCCATTATTACCGCAGCCACAAGACGATCAACCCAACCGGCGTTGTGCCCATGGGGCCGGAAATCGACTTTGCCGCCCCGCATGACAGGGATCGTTTTTCGAAGAGTTAACCGCCCCGACCGCGACTGCGCTTTTCCTGCAACAGTGCAGTTTCTAATATCAGCGTTCTCTCATTCTCTTGCGCCCCTTTGATCTCGATCAATGGGGCGCAAGGCGACGCAGTTCAGATTGGATGCATCCCCCAGGACGACATCCAAGACTGCACTGTGACTAAGGAGAGATTTGATGAACCGTTTTGCGAAAGGGCTGCTCGCAGCAACCGCGCTGACATTTGCCGCCCCGGCCGCCTTTGCCGCCGATACTGTGGTCGCCCAGCCAGCCTCTGAAATCCAGGCTGTGCCAGAAGCGCTTTCACCATGGCAGATCCGCGTGCGCGCGCTCGGCGTAATTGCGGAAAACAAGGGCCATGTGAATGGTGTTCCGGGTTCCGACCTCGACTATTCGAAGTCGATCACGCCCGAACTCGATATCACCTACTACTTCACGGACAATATCGCCGCCGAACTCATTCTCGGCACGACCTACGCCAATATCAATGGCGCAGGCTCCATCAGCAGTCTGGGCAAGGTTGGTAAGACCTGGATTCTGCCGCCGACCCTGACACTGCAATACCACTTCACCAATTTCGGCTCGTTCAAGCCCTATGTCGGTGCTGGCGTCAACTACACCATCTTCTACAATCAGGATGCAGGCAGCGCCGACTATCTCAAGGTCAAGAACACGTTTGGCGGCGCGCTCCAGTTCGGCGTCGATTATATGATCGACGAACATTGGGGCCTGAACTTCGATGTGAAGAAGCTGTTCCTCGAACCGAAATTCGACGTCACCGTTGGCGGGCAGGAACTGAGCGGCAAGGCCAAGCTCAATCCGTGGCTGATCGGCACCGGTATCACCTACCGCTTCTAAAGCCTGCTACTATAAAGGGCGCATCCTGCGCCCTTTATACCAAAGTATTACAGAGTATTCCGGCAGATTTAACCGAAACCCGGCGAGCATCGTCCGCCGGGCTCAGGCGCTACCACATCGGCAGCGGTTCCAGATCATAGAGGGCTTCCTGCAAACGCCGCTTGGTTGAAGCCGTCGTCCCTTCGGGAAGATCGTCGAGAGGAAAGAAACCGCTCTCGGCAATTTCTCTATCGGGCACTTTTGGTGCAAGTTGTTCAAAAGAACGGCATACATAAAGCGCTACATGATCGCGCGGAGAAGCATGGGCGTTCTTGTAAAGAGCAAGAAGTTGGGGGCGCCCTTTCAAGACAATATTTCCCTCTTCCCGCAGTTCTTTTTCTAGCGCCTGCTGAAAAGTCTCCCCACTATCAACACCACCACCCGGTAACTGCCATCCCGGCACGTAAGTATGTCTTACTAAAAAAACAGAGTTAATCTTTTCATCATACACAATTGCCCTCACCCCAAGTGTCATGGGGCGTCGCAAAAGAAAATATGAATGAAATATAAAATGACGAAAGCGCATTCCGACTCTCCAGCAAACATTATATGCAGCTATCAATGCAGCAATCGCATCAACAAAAAGTCGCTAAACACGGTTTCTATTTTAGAAATTATCCAGTAAACGGGCCTTATGTTTCGCCTGGCTCACATCTCCGATATCCATCTTTCGCCGCTGCCGCGTGTGAGATATCGCGAATTGGCATCGAAGCGCATCACCGGTTATATCAACTGGCTGCGCAACCGCAAAGGTGCAATGCACGGAACGGTACTCGATAAAATTGTGGACGATATGCTGGCGCAGTCGCCGAATCACATTGCGGTCACTGGCGATCTGGTCAATCTGGCTCTCAATCTGGAAATAGATATCGCCGCCGACTGGCTGTCGAAACTGGGCAACCCGGATGATGTTTCGGTCGTGCCCGGCAATCACGATGCCTATGTTCCGGGCGCGCTGGACAGGTCCTGCCGCAAATGGGAGCCGTGGATGCGCGGTGACGGCATCGACAACAAAGGCAAGCGGCCGCAATTTCCTTATATGCGCACACGCGATGATGTCGCGATGATCGGCGTTTCCTCGGCGCGCGCCACAGCACCTTTCATGGCAAGCGGCGATTTCCGCTCCGCCCAGGCTAAGCGTCTCGCCGCCGCGCTCGACGAGGCTGGTGCGCGCGGGCTTTTCCGGGTGGTGATGATCCATCATCCGCCTATCCATGGTGCGACACCGACCCACAAGCGGCTTTACGGCATCCGCCGTTTTCAGAAAGTCATCCGCAAGCACGGCGCGGAACTGGTCATTCACGGCCACACGCATCTGGCGACGAAATATGAAATCGACGGATCGAATGGCAACAAAGTGCCGGTGATCTGCGTCCCGTCGGCCAGCCAGAACTATGGCGGCCACAAGCCCCCTGCCCGCTACAATATTTTCAACATCGAGCGGAAGCCGGATGGCGGATGGCATTGCCTGTGGGAGCAGCACGGCATTGAAGATGCGAGCGAACGTATTTTCAAGATATCCGAGCAGGAACTCTACAAATAAAAAAGGCGGCACAGTGTGCCGCCTTTTTATTCAATAGCCTTCGGTCACTGACCGATCACGCGGTTGGCCGCCGATACGATGGCTTCCAGCGATGCGCTGACGATATTGTCGTTGATGCCGGCACCGAACAGCTTGCCGCCTGGATGCGCCATTTCCACATAGGAAATAGCCGATGCATCCGAACCCTGCTGGAGCGAATGTTCGGAATAATCCACGACCGACATCTTCACGCCGAGATATTTGGACAGCGCGTCGACAAAGCCGTCAATCGGACCGGTGCCCTTGCCCTCAATATTCTTCGTCACGCCGTTATCGGTAATTTCGGCGGTGAGAATGCGGCGGCCCTTCTGTTCAGGATCCGGGATGGTGTGGTGATCCACGAACTTGATGCGGGCATCCGGCTGCGTCACATAGAGCTTCTGGAACTCTTCATGGATGCGCTTGGACGGCAATTCCTTGCCTTCGTCGTCGGTGATCTGCTGGATGATTTCGCGGAACTCGACCTGCAGATTGCGCGGCAGGTTCAAGCCGTAATCGGCCTGCAGGATATAGGCGATACCGCCCTTGCCCGACTGCGAATTTATGCGGATGATCGCTTCGTAGGAACGTCCCACATCCTGCGGATCGATCGGCAGATAAGGCACTTCCCAAACCGGCGAATTGGCCGACTTGCGCGCCTTCATGCCCTTGTTGATCGCATCCTGATGCGAGCCGGAGAAAGCGGTATAGACCAGCTCGCCGACATAGGGGTGACGCTCCGCGATCTTCAGCTGGTTCGAATATTCATAGACATCTTTCATGCGATTGATGTCCGTGCAATCCAGCTCGGGATCGATGCCCTGCGTGTACATGTTCAACGCCAGCGTCACCACATCCACATTGCCGGTGCGCTCGCCATTGCCAAACAGGGTGCCTTCGACGCGGTCGGCACCAGCCATCAGGCCCAGTTCCGTCGCAGCGATGCCCGTGCCGCGGTCATTATGCGGGTGCAGCGAAATGATCAGGTTTTCGCGATTGTCGAGATTGCGGCACATCCATTCGATCTGGTCTGCATAGACATTCGGCGTGTTCATTTCCACCGTGGACGGCAAATTGACGATCAGCTTGTTCTCCGCTGTCGGCTTTACGATCTCGATGACCGCATTGCAGATTTCCAGCGCCACATCCAATTCGGTGCCGGTGAAGCTTTCCGGCGAATACTGGAAGCGATAGCCGCCACCTGCTTTAGCAGCCATATCCATGATCATCTTGGCGGCATCGGTCGCGATCTGCTTGATCCCGCCGACATCCTTGGCGAAAACCACGCGGCGCTGCAATTCACTGGTGGAATTGTAGAAGTGGATGATCGGTGTCTTTGCGCCTTCCAAAGCTTCGAAAGTGCGGGTGATCAGCTCAGGACGGCACTGCACCAGAACCTGCAAATCCAGCTCGTCCGGCACATTGCCCTGCTCGATAGCCCAGCGGCAGAAGTCGAAATCCGTCTGCGAGGCAGATGGAAAGCCGATTTCGATTTCCGGAAAACCCATATCGACCAGCAAGCGGAACATGCGCTCCTTGCGATCATGGCCCATCGGGTCGATCAAAGCCTGATTGCCGTCGCGCAAATCGACCGAGCACCAGATCGGCGCTTTTTCAATCCGCTTCGATGGCCAGGTACGGTCGTCGAGCTTGGGAGCCGGGAATGGCGAATATTTGGTGGCTGCATCCCGCATGCCTTTACGATCGGCTTCGGCGGCGGATTGCGGCGTGATAACGGACTGGTTCATTTGTCGTTTCCTCCCGGCTTCTGGACGGCATTAAAGCCCGTCAAGCACGGATATTCATGATCGATTATAAGGGTTTTATGAAAAGGAGCACAGGCCAGCGGGACCGTTTTCGACCGCCGGACGCTCCTTCAACGAGCCCGGCGATCGCCGCTAAGGCCGAGGGTAAGAAGCGAGTTGAGAACGCAAACATCGACGCGCGCGCCAGTGGCGGCAGCCGAATGTCCCAGAGATGTTGCGTTCTTCGTCATCATGGCCAAGCTTTTACACGCGCGATTTGACCGATGCAAGATGCATTTACGCCAGTTGCTTCGGTCAGCACGGTATTTCAATCAGGCGAAGGGAACCGCACTTGTGCCTAAAGGCAGTTTCGCCTCGTCTTCAGGCTCGACATGGATGACGACGCGGGCGCTGCCGATCTGCTCTTTCAGCGCATCTTCAATGCGGTCGCAGATCACATGCGCATCGCCGACGCTCATGTCGGCTGCGACAACCAGATGAAACTCGATGAAGGTGACGCGCCCGGCGATACGGGTTTTCAGATCGTGCACTTCAATGGCGCCTGCTGCATTGGCCGAAATGACATCGCGGATGCGCATTTCCTCGGCAGGTTCGACGCCGATATCCATCAAGCCCTGCACCGACGAATTGATTACATGCCAGCCCTGCCACAGAATATTCAGCGCCACGACAATGGCGAGCAGCGGATCGAGGATAGCCCAGCCGGTAACGACAGCCCCCACCAGACCAACCAGCACGCCCAGCGACGTGAATACGTCGGTCATGATGTGCTTGCCATCGGCTTCCAGCGCCGGAGACCGTGCCGCACGTCCGGTACGGATCAGGAGCGTAGCCCAGACACCATTGATGACGGCGGCGATTGTATTGATGCCAAGGCCAAGCCATGGTGCTTCGAGCTGGCGCGGGGTCTGTAAGGCAAACCACGCTTCGCGGAAGATCAACAGCGCCGCAACGGTGATCAGCACGCCCTCGACAACCGCCGAGATATATTCCGCCTTGTGATGACCGAACGGGTGATTTTCATCGGCGGGCTTATAGCTCACGCTGATCGCCCACCAGGCGCCCACTGCCGCGATGACATTGACGATGGATTCGAGCGCATCGGAATAGAGCGCCACCGAGCCGGTGAGCATATAGGCCACATATTTTAGCCCCATCACCCCAAAGGCAATGGGAATCGACCATGCGGCTAGCCGCCGAACTCTTGCACTCGCGTCCATGACGAACCTTTGATTTATCTAATTACTGCCCGAGACAGGCCCAAAAACCGGACCGTGATCAATTCAGGCTCATGCATATTGGGCTCATGCGCACCGGCTTTATCCTGAAATAAGCTTTCAGAGCCGTTCAGTCCTATGCAACTGCATTGTCTAAAGCGCATCTTGCCCAAAAAAACCGCTTCGCACTTTTTGGGATGCGCCATTTTCTCTACGCGCATCTTGTCCAAAAACCGTTTCACACTTTTTGGGATGCGCTTTAATGACCGCTCTATACCCCAGAACAATTGAAGTTCGTACCCCTGTTTTTTCAGTTATCGCATTTAATTTTTCCTGCAAATGCAAGGCATTACAGTTGCAAATGCGTTGCCAGAGCAAGCCGCGAAAACCGCACTGTCGAAACCCCAAAACAAAACCGGCCGCAGGGTGATTGCGGCCGGTTGAATATCAAGGCAATGAAGCGCCTTTTCAGTAGTTGCTGCGGCGCGCTTTTTTGTGTTTGCCCGCCAGATGCGTCACCACATTCTCGATCATCCGCATACCGGCATTGTGACCGAGCGTCATGATCGATTCCGGATGGAACTGAACAGCCGCCACCGGCTCCTTTTTATGCTCGAAAGCCATGATCACACCGTCTTCGGTTTCCGCCGTGACGAGGAAATCATCGGGTAGACGCTCCGGATCGGCGAAGATCGAATGGTAGCGTCCGACCGTCACTTCCTTCGGCAGACCGGAGAAAATGCGTTCAGGCTTCGACACGCGAATGCGCGACGGCTTGCCGTGCATTGGAGTGCGCAGCTGGCGCAGCGTACCGCCATAGGCTTCAGCCAGCGCCTGAAGACCAAGGCAGACGCCAAAGATCGGCAGTTCGCGCTTGCGCGCCTTGTCGATGGTTGCCTTGCAGTCGAAATCCTGCGGCGAGCCCGGTCCCGGCGAAAGCACGACGAGATCAGGATTGACGCGGTCGAAAATATCGTCGGCAACCGGCGAGCGCACCGTCGAAACCGTTGCACCCGTCTGGCGGAAATAATTGGCCAGCGTATGTACGAAGGAATCTTCATGATCCACCAGCAGAACCGAGATGCCCTCGCCCACTTTGGCGGCAACGCGTTCTTCCGCGACATGGTTGCTCTTCTGCGCTTCACGCACAGCCGCGATCATCGCCGAAGCCTTCAGCTCTGTTTCCGCCTCTTCCTCTTCCGGGTTGGAATCGAACAGCAGCGTCGCACCGGCGCGGATTTCAGCCACGCCATCCTTGATGCGGATGGTGCGCAAGGTGAGACCCGTATTCATGTCGCCGTTGAAATGCATCATGCCGATGGCGCCGCCATACCATGCACGCGGGCTGCGCTCGTTTTCCTCAAGGAAACGCATCGCCCACAATTTCGGCGCACCAGTCACGGTCACGGCCCATGCATGGCTGAGGAAACCGTCGAAAGCATCCATGCCATCGCGCAGGCGACCTTCAATATGATCAACCGTGTGGATCAGACGCGAATACATTTCGATCTGGCGACGACCGATCACCCGCACCGAACCCGGCTCGCAAACGCGGCTTTTGTCGTTGCGGTCCACATCCGAACACATGGTCAGTTCGGATTCATCCTTTTTGGAATTGAGCAGTTTCAGGATCTGCTCGGAGTCCGAAATGGCATCCTCGCCGCGCTTGATCGTGCCCGAAATCGGGCAGGTTTCGATACGGCGACCATTGACGCGCACGAACATTTCCGGCGATGCGCCGACCAGATATTCGTTCTCGCCCAGATTGATGAAGAAGGAATAAGGCGACGGGTTGATCGTCTTCAGGCGGCGGAAGATTTCCGACGGCGCGGTGTGGCAGCGCTCATAGAAGGTCTGGCCCGGCACGACCTCGAACAGATCGCCGCGCTTGAAGCTATCCTTGGCGCGCTCGACCAGCTTGGCATATTCGCCCGGATTGTGATCGCCACGCGGCAATGTGCGCTCCGACGGCTTGAACGCCTCGGCAGGTGTTTCCCGCGCAAGACCATGCGTCGAGGAACCGCCGCAAGTGAATTCATAGCGGTCGACCCAGGCGCGTGCTGCATAATGGTCGGCGACGAAGATTTCGTCGGGAATGAACAGCACCAGATCGCGCTGGGTTTCGGGGCGCTTCAGCTTGTACTGGATCGGATCGAACTGGAACGCCAGATCGTAACCGAAGGCACCATAAAGGCCGAGATTGGCATCTTCTTCCGAGAAGAAAAGCCCGACAATGGCGCGCAGCACCGTGAACACCGAAGGCATGCGCGAACGCTCTTCTTCGGTAAACGTGCCGGTCGGCTCTGCAATCGTCAGCTCGATGCGATTTTCGGTGGAGGTATCCACCGTCACTTCGCCCAAGGCCTGCACCGTATCGAGAATGGGGCGTAGCAGGATCACGCCACGGGCGTTCAACGCCTCGATACGCATCGCGCGCTGGCGCGACGTGATCACCACCGGCGGATCGACGATTGCCGTGTCCCATCGCGTATAGCGGCCCGGATATTCGTAGTTGGACGAGAACACCGCACCGCGTCTTTCATTGAGCACATCGATATAGGTTTCGATGGCGCCCTTATACGTTGTGAGATGGCGCACGCGCTCGACGACAATGCCGCCAGCCGTCTCGTGCTGAAATATCTCGCTATCCGCTATCTTCGCATTCATGGTCGGCTAATCCCAATTGCTTTGGTTTTCGAATAATTTCCGGGCTTCGGTCCCATTCGAGCAGCCAAACAAAAAGGCCGCCCGGATAATCCCAGCGGCCCTGTCTCCTGAACGCATATGCGCAAACGCCTGCGTGGCCGCTTTTAGCGAGCCCACCACCAACCGTTGATGCGAATGTGCGAAATGTTCATGGGCGCTAGTGTTAGCGCTCCGCCGGGTGCCTTGCAACCGGAAAATTGCAGCCTCGTATTTTTCGCAGCAAGGCCAGTATCCGTGCCTACGAGGCGACCCTGTTATTGTTGTCAGGCCTATACCTGTCAGAATTATGCTAAGCCTTCGGAACCGAAAAAAGAAAAGTCCGGACACCACGGAAGGGCCGGACTTTTCCCTGTCCTTAATGAGGACATACAGACAAGGAAGCGGGGTGCCTTGCCTGATCACAACGAGGCTCCTCGCCCCCCAAATGACTAAATTTATAAGTGTAATACGATTTTTAGTATGGCTAAACACTACCATGGGTTGCATATACTTGGCAACTAGTAATTGATTCGGGGCCGCCTGTTCGTATTTGGGACAGGCAGCGCCAGCCCCCGCAAATTTGTCAGCCTTCTGAACAAGTTTCATCTTGCGCCCAGCGCGGATTTCAGATTCATTCCCGTGACTTAATTCAGAATGAATGCATGAAGAAAAGAGTCGCCGCAAACAGGCGACCAGTTGGGGAAACACGCATGAAGAACCTTGATGCCATGGACAGGAACATCCTACAGGCCCTTCAGGAGAACGGGCGCCTGACCAATACCGAGCTTGCCGATCGCATCAATCTCTCGCAGACAGCGACTGCCGAACGCGTCAAGCGCCTGACCCGGGAAGGCTATATTCTGGGCTATTCGGCACGGCTGTCGCCCAAGATGCTCGACCGCGCCATGCTGGTTTTCATCGAGATCAAACTCGACCGCACGACGCCGGAGGTCTTCGAGACCTTCGCGACTTTCACGCGCAACAATCCAGACGTTCTCGAATGCCATATGGTGGCGGGCGGCTTCGATTATCTCGTCAAGGCCCGCGTTTCCGACATGGATCATTATCGCCGTTTTCTGTCCGAAGCGCTTCTTTCGCTGCCGGGCGTGCGGGAATCGCACACCTATGCCGTCATGGAAGAAGTCAAGGAAACCGCGCATATCGCGGTATAAAGGGCCTCTCATCGCCCGCACCATGCTGACAGGATCATTCCTGTTCCAGCAATGAATGCTTGCCAGAATGCATTTGCGGGTATATACCCGCATCATGGCACATTCTTGTTTCTGCATCCTTCTGCGTCAGGCATCGCGCAAAACCTCGGCCATCTATGACGAGGCGCTGGCTCCGCTTGGCATCAATGTCGCACAGTTCAGCCTGCTGCGTCGGCTTGACCGCGCGGGAACGCTGTCGATTACCGAACTGGCGCGCACGGCGGAGCTTGATCGCTCCACGATGGGGCGCAATGCCAAGGTGTTGCAGCGCATGGGACTGGTTGAGCCCGGCCAGGGTGAAGACCATCGCGAAACCAATATCAGATTGACCGATACGGGCCGGGAACTTCTCACCCGTGGCGGTTCGCTCTGGGACAAAGCCCAGGAAGAAATCGAAGAAAAACTTGGAAATGACGGGGTCGAACAGTTGCAGGCGCTGCTTCAAGCACTTTGAGGCCAGCCGGACACGACCCTCTAAGAGCCTGTTCCAAAAGTCGCCCTGTGTGGCTGCAAATGGTAATTTTTTGCGTTCCGGTGCTCACGTACCCAAATGTACGCTCCGCTCCGGTACTGGAAAATCACCATTTTCGCACACACATGCCGCTTTTTGATTCAGGCTCTAACTGAACTGACTTGACTGGAAACAATGACGGAGCGCGCTTCTGCGGCTACGCGCAAAGAAGCTCGCCTTCCTATCCGTGGCCATTTTTGCAAAAATGGTCCTAACCGAAAGCGCTCAAGATGATATCTGCCCGCCTCGCACGCGTTCTCGAACAGAGAAACATCCATTACGGATGGGTTGTCGCCGCCATTACCTTCCTGACCATGCTGGCAACGGCTGCCGCCATGGGTTCGGCAGGCATATTGATCGAACCGCTCCAGCGCGAATTCGGCTGGACCAACGCCAATATCTCCTTTGCCATGGCGCTTCGTCTGGTTCTGTTCGGCCTGATGGGACCGTTTGCTGCCGCCTTCATGAACCAGTTCGGCCTGCGCCGCGTTGTGACCGCAGCGCTGATCCTGATCGCCAGCGGCCTGCTCGGCTCAATCTTCATGACGGAGGAATGGCAGATGGTCGGCCTCTGGGGCGTCGTGATCGGTGTCGGCACCGGCATGACCGCGCTCGTGCTGGGTGCAACGGTTGCCGCACGGTGGTTTGAAAAGCGCCGCGGCCTTGTGGTCGGCCTGATGACGGCCAGCAATGCCACCGGTCAGCTGGTTTTCATGCCGATCCTCGCCAGTGTCAGCCAGACCATTGGCTGGCGCACATCGCTCACCATCGTCATCGGATTCCTGACCGTTGCGCTGTTGCTGGTTCTCGCTTTGATGCGCGATCATCCGGCAGATATCGGGCTGAAGCCCTATGGCCGCACGGCTCCGCTGCCAGCACCTGAACCGAAGAAGAGCTTTGGCGCAATGCTTGCCTCGCCACTCGTGACCCTACGCGAAGCGTCTTCGACCTCGACTTTCTGGGTGCTGTTCCTGACCTTCTTCGTCTGCGGCTTCTCGACAAACGGTCTCATTCAGACCCACTGGATCACGCTTTGCGGTGACTACGGCATCGCGCCGGTCGGCGCAGCCGGCATCCTCGCGGTCATCGGCGCATTCGACCTGATCGGCACGATCATGTCCGGCTGGCTCTCCGACCGCTTCGACAATCGCTGGCTGTTGTTCTGGTTCTATGCGCTACGCGGCCTGTCGCTGATCTACCTGACCTTCACCGACTTCTCGGTCTATGAACTGGCGCTGTTTGCCGTCTTCTACGGTCTGGACTGGGTCGCAACCGTGCCGCCAACGGTGAAGCTTGCCGCTGAACGTTTCGGCCCGGAACAGGCCGGTCTGGTCTTTGGCTGGGTGTTCACCGGTCACCAGATTGGTGCTGCTGCCGCCGCCGGTTTCGCGGGCTTTGTCCGCACCGACTATGACAGCTATACACCAGCACTCGTTCTGGCTGGCGCCATGTGCCTTGCTGCGGCGGCGATGGTGTTCATCATCAACCGTCCTGCCCCGCGCGTCGTTCTGCAAGCATCATGACGCGACCGGCTTCTTGCCCTTCCTGTTCAGTGCCAACACACCGGCACTGATCAGGAGCGCGGCGAGCGTGTCGGCAAAGCCCGGCACTTCACCAAGCAGCACAAGGGCAAGAACCAGCGTAATGACGGGGATCAGCGCCGAAAGTGCAGCCCCTGCCGCTGTTCCCAGCAGGACTACGGCACGGTTGAAGGCGAAGACGCCAAAGGCCGACGTGAGAACGCCCTGATAAAACCCTTGCAGGGTAATATCGCCCAAGGATGTTGCACCGAGCCCCTTGGGCAGAAAAAGCGCATAGATGGGGAGATAGAACAGTGCCGAGGCGACAGCTGAAATCGCCGTCGCATGCAGCCCGTCCATGCCCTTGCTGCGAAACACCATGACATAAGTCGCCCATATCAGCGCCGCTGCGAAGAAGGCGATGTGTCCGATCATTTCCTGCTCGCCCAGTTGCGACAGCCCGGCGATCAACATGCTGCCGATCAGGATCAGAACCACCCCCAGCCAGCGCGACAATGCAAGACGTTCTCCCAGAAGCATCACGCCCAGAATGGCCACGAGCACTGTCATGATGCCCGGAATGAGCGCTGCCGCATGGGATGCCGGGGCAAATTGCAGACCATAGGCGGTCATCAAGGCATAAGGCGCGCCTGCGCCGGAAACCAGCAGCACAAAGCCCAGCAGCCCAAGCTGCCGAAAGCCAAAGCCCTTCAGGACAACAACCGGCAGCAGCACCAGCCCCGCCACGCCAAAACGCAAAGCAATGATGTCGAAAGGCGTGAGCGCGGTCTTGAACCCGAAACGTGTCAGAACGAATGATCCGGACCATACCAGAACCCCGGAAAGCCCCCAGGCCAGACCGCGTATGGTATCGGAGGTCGAAAGTGTCGGATTGTTGTCGGCAATGGTGGTCATGGTTGCTCGCTGCGGGATGGTCGAAGAAGAGCCGGACTATTGCACTCTTCGCCGTGACGGACACCACGGATAAGCGAGATATGAGATATTAGAGTTTCTTATGCCGCTTTGCTTTTGGCATCCTGCGCCACATCGCAGAACCGTTCGACCAGATGCCGAACCGGACTGTCCGCCCGAAATACGATATAGACAGTGCGAAATGTCGGCGGATTGAGACGGAGCGCCCGCAATCCGTGCAGGTCAGCACCCGGCAGGCTGATCTCCGATAAAAGCGTCGTGCCGATGCCATGCCGCACCATTTCCAGCACGGTGGCTACATCACGGGTGCGCACCTGCTCGCTGCAGGTCTTACCGTCGCCATGAATGATGCGGTCAATGATCATTTCACAGCCCGCAGCAGCAATCAGCTGGCGATCCCGCAGGGTCTCGACGGCGATCCTGTCATGTCGCATGAAAGGATCGTCGCTACGTCCCACCACGACAAGCTCTTCCTGGCCGATGTCGCATGCTTCCAGCTCCGGCTCGGGCAACGAGGTTATGCCAAGATCGGCAATGCCATCCCGCACCCACTGGCTCACGACATCATGCCCACCCTCGAAGGCGCTGAGTTCAATACCCGGATAGAGCCGCTGAAAAACTTTCCGCAAACCGGGCAAAACATATTCGAGTTGGCTTGGAATGGCCGCAATACGAAGCCGTTCGGGGCCCGCTGAAACACTGTTTCGCGCTTGCAGCTCTATCCTGTCCACCGCCGCAAGAGCGGTCCTGGCATCGTCGAGGATAGACTGGCCAAAGGCGGTCAGGGTTGCGCCATCGCGTTTGCGCGCCAGCACATCGAGGCCCAGTATCTTTTCCAGCGTCGCTATCGCCTGACTGGCTCCTGATTGCGTCAGCCCAAGCTGGCGCGCCGCAGCACCGACGCTGCCGGTTTCGGCGACAGTTTGCAGCAGACGTAACTGAACCAGACTGATCTTCATCGCTTTGGTTCCAACTCAATCTCTCAACAAGGCATCACCCCAGTCGGCGCGGCGCGCCCAGCGGAACAGGTCCCCGTCGCGCTTGGTCAGCAGGCGTTCCTCGGAACTGCCGTCATCCTTGCAGAGTTTAACCGAAACTTTGCCGCCGCCAACCCTCGTCGGCGCAACAACCCGCGCTTCAACGGCATCGGACGGTTCACGCACGGCGGCGAGATAGATGAACTTCTCATCCTCCCACGGCACTTCCGCATCCTTGGTCATGCGATGAATGCGCGAACGGGCAACACGACGCGAGAAATGGCACCAGTCCGGTGCGACCAGCGGGCAGTCCAGCTGGTGCGGGCATGGCGCGGCAATCGTCGCACCCAGTCCGATCAGCGCCGTGCGCGCACCGAGAATGCGCTGCCAGCCTGCAGGCGTGCCCGGCTCGACAATCACGAACATCTGCCGCGCAGACGCCCAAAGCTGCGCAACCAGCTTGCGCCGATCATCGGGCGCCAGCTCATCCAGCACATAGGCAATGGTGACGAGATCGGCTTGCGGAAAATCGAGATTTTCCTTCACCACATCACCGGCGCGCCAGTCCAGCGATGCCAGACCGCTCTGTGTGGCCAGACTGCTACCCACAGCGCGAATGGCCGGGCTTGCTTCGATCATCGTGGCGTTTTCAAGTGACGGCCAGCATCCACGGGCTGCCCATAGCGCCGTACCCGGTCCAGCGCCGACATCCAGCATCGATTGCGGCGCGAAATCCGGGCAGACTTCCGCAGCGCTGTCGAGGCTTGCACGCACCGCCGCATAAGTGGCAGGCAGCCGCGCTGCGAGATAGGCCTTCGCAGCCAGATCGTCGGAAATATGCAGGCGACCATCCCTTGTCTCGGCACGGTAGCGGCGCGACAGCAGCTCTGAAGCGCGCTTGAGATCGGCCAATGCCACGCCCTCAAGCGCGGCATCCACCGCCTGTCGCAAAATCGGAGGCAGTTCCATTGCCCGTCAGCGCTCCAGAACCTGCTTCACGTCGACCAGATTGGAACGAACGCGCAGGATATAGAAGCCCATTGTGGTCAGATGCGACGGTGTAAACCACGCATCCGGGCTGCCGTTGGAAACGATGAACGGCTGCATGTCGAGCGCCGAACGCATCTGCTTTTCCATCTCGTCCCACACACCGTCGAGATGCTTTTCAGCCAGCACGCCGCGGAAATCGGAATGGGCCGAGCGGAGCAGGCCGTAATAGGCGTAGAGCTGACCATAGGCGAACCAGAAGCGGTCATCCGCACGGGTGTCGAACCAGCCATTATGATAGTTCTCCGCGCGGTCCTTGAGGATCGCCGAGGTGGAGCCCAGATCACTGGCGATACGGTCGACAAACTGGATCAGATTGTCGGCGCGGGCATCAAACGTGGCCTGACAATTTTCAAGGCGCGTATTGAACGAACGCAGATCCTTGATTGCCGAACGATAATAGCTCGGCGTCGGGGTCTTCGGACCGAACGGGCTCAGGCCGAAATACCAGGAATCCTCGGCAAACTGCAGATTGCCACGCGCCTTTTGCAGATCGCCATCGATCTGCGATGTGCCGCGCAGACGGCCGATATTGTCCACCAGTTCAATCGCCGTACGACGCACGGCGGCATTGATACCACGCTGGAACGAGGCCTTGTTGTCGAGGAACGGTGTGCGATCCCAGTCGAGACCGAAGAAACCGGCCTTGTAAAGCAGCATGGAGGAAATCCATGCATTCTGGTTCACATTGAAATCGGTAAGGTCTGCGGCAACCTCGGCAATTGCCGAACGCGAACACTTGCGCGCCGATGACGGAATTTGTGCCGCCTGAACCGGCTGATCGGTCTGCGGCGTTTCGGAAGACGGCTGGTCATTGCCCGATCCGGTCGCAGTTCCGGTGGAAGGTGCAGGTTCCGGAGCTTGCGCTGGCGCAGCAGGCGCTGGCTGCGATGTTACTTCCTCGCCGGGCGTGTTGGCGGTCTGATAGCTATACTTTGCCGGATAGTCCGGATCGAAATTGGTCCAGACCTGAGTCTGCCAGATAAAATAGATATAAAGCGCGGCCAGACCGACCACGACGACGCCAATTACGGCTTTCCACAATATTCCGAACTTAAGATAAAGCCGCCATAGAGCGGCCAGCGGAATGGCTATCAACCGGGCCAGACCCGCTATCATACGACCCAGGAAGGAGAAAACGGCCCGCACTGCATTCCACACTATCAATCATCCTTCCATTGGCCCGCAATTGCGGGGCTTCGCACCATTTTCGCTCACGCGTCGATCCGTCCGTAAAAACGTCGTTTCCCGAAAATGCGTGAGCAAGAAACGTTGTTCCCTTTCAAATAGAGTGCGCTTGTCTTTTCGACAACCGGGATCGCTCATCCAACTGATTTTATCCGGCATTTTGGCGTGGCAGGGTTGAAACCGGGGGGCCGATCCGTAACATGGCGCAACTTCGAACGGTTCCAGAAAAAGTGCGGGATATTTTTCATTCTCATCACGACAAAAGAGACAGACGTCGCAATCGAGAATATTTTCGCCGCTGTGGTACTTGAACGGCGTAATCTTTGGTGTTTGCTAAAGCCGGAACCGGAAAAATAAGCAAACCGTCAAAACGGCCCGGAAATGGAGAGAACAATGAAACTGACCTATACGCTTGCCTTTGCTGCGCTTGCCACGGGAACGGCAATGCTTGCAGCACCCGGCGTCAGCTTGGCGGAAGAGCCGAAAAGCTGCTCGACGGTGCGCTTCTCCGATGTCGGCTGGACCGACATCACCTCGACAACTGCGGTTGCGACCGAAATTCTCAAAGGCCTCGGCTACAAGACCGATATCAAGGTTCTTTCCGTGCCGGTGACCTATGCGTCGCTGAGCAAGAAGGACATTGATGTCTTCCTCGGCTACTGGAACCCTTCCATGAGCGCCGATCTCAAGCCGTATCTGGATGACAAGAGCGTCGAGACGCTGCGCACCAATCTGACCGGCGCGAAATATACGCTCGCCGTGCCGACATATGCCGCCAATGAAGGCCTCAAGGACTTCAAAGATATCGCTACCTTCAAGGACAAGCTCGGCGGCAAGATTTACGGCATCGAGCCGGGCAATGACGGCAATCGTCTGATCCTCGACATGATCAACAAGGACGCCTTTGGCCTGAAGTCGTTCGAGCTGGCGGAATCCTCCGAACAGGGCATGCTTGCGCAGGTTGCGCGCGCCGTCAAAAGCAAGGAGCCGATTGTGTTCCTCGCATGGGAACCGCATCCGATGAACAAGCGCTTCGAGATCACCTATCTCACCGGCGGCGATGATTTCTTCGGCCCGAATCTCGGCGGCGCCAAGGTCGAAACCAATGTTCGCAAGGGCTATACGCAGGAATGCCCGAATGTCGGCAAGTTCCTGACCAATCTTGAATTCAACCTCGATCTCGAAAACGAGATCATGGGCAAGATTCTGGATGACGGTCAGGAGCCTTCAAAGGCCGCGACCGACTGGCTCAAGGCAAACCCGGCTGTGCTCGACACGTGGCTCGCTGGCGTGACGACCGTTGACGGCAAGGAAGGTCTGCCTGCTGTCAAATCGGCCCTCGGCCTCTGACGCGCAGTACTCGCAGGCCGCGGCTAAACCCGCGGCCTTTGCATCTCTGGATGCCCCGCACCCTATCCTACAAGCACGCAGCAGGAGACTTCATCGTTGAACTGGCTGACGGACTATAAAATCCCGGTTGGACCGACTGCAAAAACAGTCGTTGACTGGCTGACGAACAATATGGGCGGATTTTTCGATCTGCTGGCAGCGGTCATGCAGAGCATGATCGACGCCCTGCTCTTCGTCCTGAAACTGCCCCATCCCCTGCTCCTGATCGCCATATTCGCGGTGATTGCCTGGTTTATCCAGCGGCGCATTTCGGTCGTCGTACTGACGATCCTGGGCTTCCTGTTCATCCTCAATCAGGGTTACTGGGACCGGACGCTGGAAACGCTGACGCTGGTGCTTTCATCCTGCGTTCTCTGCATGGCCATCGGCGTTCCGCTCGGTATTGCCGCAGCCCATCGCCCCACCCTTTATGCCGCCATGCGCCCCGTGCTCGATCTGATGCAGACGCTGCCGACCTTCGTCTATCTGATCCCGGCCATCGTTTTCTTCGGCATCGGCATGGTGCCCGGCCTGCTTGCCACAGCCATTTTCGTTCTGCCTGCGCCTGTGCGCCTGACGCATCTTGGCGTTTCTTCCACTCCGTCCTCACTGATCGAAGCAGGTGAGGCCTTCGGCGCCTCGCGATCACAGCTTCTCTGGAAGATCGAGCTACCCTATGCCATGCCGCAAATTCTGGCGGGCCTGACCCAGACGATCATGCTGTCGCTTTCGATGGTGGTCATCGCGGCACTCGTCGGCGCAGACGGTCTTGGTGTTCCGGTTGTTCGCGCACTGAACTCAGTCAACACCGCGCTCGGCTTCGAGGCAGGCCTTGTCATCGTCGTGGTCGCCATCGTGCTCGACCGCATCTTCCGCGCCGGCAGGGAAAAATAGCATGATCCCGAAAAGTGGGAACCGGTTTTCGGTTCAGATCATGCTCAAACAAAAGTCAGGAGATTGCGGATGACCATTATCGCACTCGAAGACGTCTGCATCATTTTCGGCAAGAACACGGACAATGCGCTGGCGCTGGCCGATGGCGGCGCAACGCGATCCAAGATTCAGGCCGAAACCGGTCATGTGCTCGGCGTCCATAATTGCACGCTCGATATTGAAGAAGGCGAAATCCTTGTTCTTATGGGCCTGTCCGGTTCCGGCAAATCCACTCTGCTGCGCGCCATCAACCGGCTCAACCCGATCTCGCGCGGTCGCGTGACGATACAGGACGGTGACCGTGGCATTGATGTCGGCAAAGCGGATCGCAATACGCTTCGCCACCTGCGTACCGAACTTGTCTCGATGGTGTTCCAGCAATTCGGTCTGCTGCCGTGGCGCACCGTTGAGGAGAATGTGGCCTTCGGGCTGGAAATCTCCGGCATGGGCAAGGAGGACCGCATCAACAAGGCCCGCCAGCAGCTTGAACTGGTCGGCCTTCAGGACTGGGCCAAGCGCAAGGTCGGTGAACTCTCTGGCGGTATGCAGCAGCGTGTCGGCCTCGCCCGAGCCTTTGCCACCGGCGCGCCAATTCTGCTGATGGACGAGCCGTTCTCGGCGCTGGATCCGCTGATCCGCACAAGGTTGCAGGACGAGCTTCTGGCCTTCCAGTCGCGGCTGAAGAAAACCATCGTTTTTGTGAGCCACGATCTCGATGAGGCCATGAAAATCGGCAACCGCATCGCCATCATGGAAGGTGGACGCATCGTACAATGCGGCACGCCGCAGCAAATCCTGCTGCAACCCGCCGATCAGTATGTCGCCGATTTCGTCGCCCATATGAACCCGCTCGGCGTGCTGCGTGCGGGCGATATCATGACGCCGTTCGACCGCAACGCCGCCCCGCGCCCCTTTGCAGCCACTGCCCGCCGGGAAACGCTGGTGCGCGAGCTGATGAACGCCGTTGCGGACAGTAACGGCGATGTCGGCATCGTCGAAAATGGCAACATCGTCGGCAAGGTTGCGGCGGACGATATCGTCCGGGCTCTTGCCTGGCACCAGCAGCGCGCTGGATAAAAACAAAACGCCGCCTCAAAAGCATAATCCGACCGGAGTGAAACGAGGATCGATAAGATTATGCTTCAAGTAAAAAAGTTTAAAGCGCCGACCTGATTTTATCAGGTCGGCGCTCTAAACGGCGGCGTTTTTCATGAGTATCGAAGCGAGTTTAAGCCTGCGCTGCCTGTCTGGCAGCAGCGCGTGCTTCAACACGGGCGCGAATGGCATCGACATCCGCACGCGGCGTCGCGGCAAACAGCTTCTTCGTATAATCGTGCTGCGGATTGTTGAACACGTCGTCACGCGACCCGTATTCAACCACCTCACCGAAATACATCACCATCACCTCATCGGCGATATAGCGCACCACCGAAAGGTCGTGGCTGATGAAGACATAGGTCAGGCCGAACTCTTCCTGCAGATCGGACAACAGGTTGAGAACCTGCGCCTGCACCGACAGATCGAGCGCGGATACCGGCTCGTCGAGAATCAACAGCTTCGGATTGAGCATCAGCGCGCGCGCAATGGCGATACGCTGGCGCTGACCGCCCGAGAACATATGCGGATAGCGGTTGAAGTGCTCGCGACCGAGACCAACCTTCAACAGCATCTGCATCGCCTTGGCGCGACGCTCTTCTGCCGACATTTTCGTGTTCAGCAGCAGCGGTTCGGCCAGCACATCGCCGATCTTCTGGCGTGGATTGAGCGAACCGTAAGGGTTCTGGAACACGATCTGCACCTTCTGGCGCATTTCTGGCGTCAGCCCGTCACGAGCGATGTTCACATCCTTGCCACCGATTTTCAGATCGCCGGAAGTCTGTGGGTCGATCATGGTCAGGATGCGCGCCAGCGTGGACTTGCCACAACCGGATTCGCCCACGATTGCCAGCGTCTTGCCCTTTTCGAGCTTGAAGCTGACGCCCTTGACGGCGTGAACCACCTTCGGCTTGCCGAACAGGCCGCCGCCAACATGATAGTCGCGCTTGATATCACGCGCTTCGAGAACAACCTCGCTCATCGCGCTTCTCCTGCACTGCTGGTGTCAAAGACGAAATCGGACACCGTCGGCAGACGGTCGCCGGTCGCATTTTCCGGCAAGGCCGACAGAAGCGCGCGCGTGTAAGGGCTTTTCGGCGCGGAAAACAGCGACAGCACGTCGGCGTCTTCCATCTTGTGGCCCTTATACTGCACGATGACCCGGTCTGCCGTTTCGGCGACGACACCCATATCGTGGGTGATCATGATCAGACCCATGCCATGCTCCACCTGGAGCCGCATCAGGAGATCGAGGATCTGCTTCTGGATCGTCACATCAAGAGCCGTGGTCGGCTCGTCAGCAATCAAAAGCTTCGGATTGCAGGCGATAGCCATGGCGATCATGACGCGCTGGCACTGGCCACCCGACATCTGATGCGGAAAGCTGCCCAAACGCTCGGAAGCATCGCGGATACCGACAAGCTCAAGAAGCTCGATGGCGCGCGAACGGCTGGCCGAACCGCCAAGACCCATGTGCCGCTTGAGCACTTCCTCAAGCTGGTAGCCGACCGTGAAGCACGGATTGAGACTGGCGATCGGCTCCTGGAAAATCATCGAAATGTCGCGACCGATGATTTGGCGGCGTTGCTTGTCAGACATCGCCTGCAAGTCCTTGCCGTCGAACATCATAAGGTCAGCGGTAACGGTCGCCGTCTTGGGCAGCAGGCCCATAACGGCCAGCATGCCCACCGACTTGCCCGAACCGGACTCGCCAACAATGGCCAGAACTTCGCCGCTGTCGACCTTGATATCGATGCCGTCGACCGCCTTGAAAGGACCGGTCGAGGTGTCGAATGAAACCGAAAGGTTCTTGATTTCAAGCAAAGCCATCGATCAGCTCCTCTTGAGTTTCGGGTCAAGCGCATCGCGCAGACCGTCGCCGATCAGATTGATGGCGAGAACAGTGATCAGGATTGCCAGACCCGGGAAGGTCACAACCCACCAGGCGCGCGTGATGAATTCCCGCGCTTCGGCAAGCATGGTGCCCCATTCCGGCGTCGGCGGCTGTGCGCCCATGTTCAGGAAGCCGAGCGCCGCCACTTCGAGAATGGCGTTGGAGAACGACATGGTGGCCTGAACGACCAGCGGCGCCAGACAGTTCGGCAGCACGGTCTTGAACATCAGACGCAGCCTGCTTGCACCGGCAAGCTTGGCGGCCGTCACATATTCCCGCTCCTTTTCCGCCATCACCGCAGCACGCGTCAGGCGCGAAAAGTGCGGCAGCAGAACCAGAGTGATCGCGATGACCGCATTGGTCAGGCCCGGCCCGAGAATAGCCACCAGCACCAGTGCCAGAAGCAGCGACGGGAAGGACAGCATGATATCCATGACGCGCATGAAAGCGGCATCCACCGCGCCGCCCAGATAACCGGCCAGCACGCCAATTGTGATGCCCACGCACATCGAGATTACAACGATCACGAAGCCGACCAGCAGCGAATATTGCGCGC
Organism: Ochrobactrum sp. 19YEA23; assembly: GCF_029909865.1. Lineage (NCBI taxonomy): Bacteria > Pseudomonadati > Pseudomonadota > Alphaproteobacteria > Hyphomicrobiales > Brucellaceae > Ochrobactrum > Ochrobactrum sp. 19YEA23. The sequence goes on from NZ_JASAMQ010000008.1 coordinate 149,083, forward strand.
CATAGATCAGGCGGGACAGGATATCGCGACCCACGGCGTCGGTGCCGAGAAGGAACGACGTCGAGCCGCCTTCCTGCCATGCCGGAGGCTTCAGGAAGAATTCGCGAAACTGTTCCGTCGGATCATGCGGCGCGATCAGCGGCGCGAAAATGGCCATCAGAACGATAGCGATGAAAACCCAGAGGCCGATGACAGCGCCGCGATTGACGCTGAAATAAAACCAAAAGTCCTTCAGCATCGCCATGCGGCTGACGCCGGGCGTGGCGGTATCCGTGGCGACGGGTGTGTTTGTTACATTGCTCATTGGAACCTCACCTGTGCCGGATACGCGGATTGACCAGACCGTAGAGCAGATCGACAATCAGATTGACTGCCATGACCAGCCCTGCAATCAGCAGAAGTCCGCCTTGCACGACCGGATAGTCGCGGCGAGAGATCGAATCGAGCATCCATTTGCCGATGCCCGGCCAGGAAAAGATCGTTTCCGTCAGGATTGCGCCGGCGAGAAGTACGCCAACCTGCAGACCGATCGTCGTGATCACCGGAATGAGTGCATTGCGAAGCGCATGCAGTCCGACAACCCGGCGGGTCGGCAGGCCCTTGGCACGCGCCGTGCGCACATAGTCTTCGCCCAGCACTTCCAGCATCGCCGAACGGGTCTGGCGCGCGATGACTGCAAGCGGAATGGTGGCCAGCACGATGGTCGGCAGGACAAGATGCGACGCAGCCGATGCAAAAGCACCCTTCTGTCCCGACAACAGACTGTCGATCAGCATGAAGCCGGTGACGGGCGGGAAGAAAAACAGCAGCGAAATACGGCCCGATACCGGGGTCAGCTGCAGATAATTCGAGAAGAAAATGATGAGGAGCAGGCCCCACCAGAAGATCGGCATGGAATAACCGACGAGGGCGACACCCATCAGCGACTGGTCGAACCACGACCCGCGCTTGACGGCTGCCACGACGCCCGCCGGAATGCCGATCAATACGGCCAGAATGATTGCGCAGACGCTCAATTCCACGGTGGCCGGGAAGAGCGAAAAGAACTCGGTCAGGACCGGCTTCTTGGTGACGATCGAAAGGCCGAAATCGCCATGCAACAGGTTCCAGACATAGTCGAGATATTGCTGCCAGATCGGACGGTCGAAACCGAACTGCGCCATAAGTGCAGCATGACGCTCGGGACTGACACCACGTTCACCGGCCATCAACAGCACCGGATCGCCCGGCAACACGCGCACGAAACCGAAGGCGACGATGGTGATCCCGATGAAAGTCGGCACCAGATAGGCCAACTTATTCAGAAAAAAACGGAACATAGAATAAACTCCGACCGGGAGCGGAGGGTTTATCCCCCCGCTCCCGGCCGCTGGTGTTGAGACGAATTACTCTGCGATATCGACGCCGGTGAAGCGATGGATACCCACTGGGTCCATCTTGTAACCGGAGACCTTGGAGGACATCGGCATGAAGACGGTCGAGTGGTCGAGAGTTGCCCAAGGAGCCTGCTCCTTGAAGATGACCTGCGCCTGCTCATAGAGCTTGGCGCGTTCGCCCTGATCGGCAGTGATCTTGGCCTTCTGGATCAGATCTTCAAACGGCTTGTAGCACCACTGGGCACGGTTGTTGTTGCCAACGCCCGAGCAGCCGAGCAGAACGCCGAGGAAGTTGTCCGGATCACCATTGTCGCCGGTCCAGCCCATGATAGCCGCACCGTCACGGTCCTTGTCGGACGACTTCTTGAGGTATTCACCCCATTCCATCGAAACGATGTCCACGCCAACGCCAACCTTTGCGAAGTCCGACTGGATCAGTTCGGCAACGCGGCGGGCATTCGGCATGTACGGACGGCTGACCGGCATTGCCCAGACCTTCATCTTCAGGTCCTTGACGCCAGCAGCTTCAAGCGCCTTCTTGGCTTCTTCCGGGTTATACTCGTCGTCCTTGACGTCGTTGTTATAGCCCCACATTGTCGGCGGGATCGGATTCTTGGCAACTTCGCCCGAACCCTGGAACACGGCGTCGACAATGGCCTTCTTGTTGATGGCCTGGTTCAGCGCCTTGCGTACTTCCGGCTTGTCGAACGGAGCGACCAGCGTGTTGTAGGCAAGATAGGCAACGTTCAGACCTGGCTGTTCGTCAACCTTGAGGCTCGAATCGGCCTTCAGACCTTCAATGTCTGCCGGAGCCGGATAGGACATGATGTGGCATTCGCCAGCCTTTAGCTTCTGCGCGCGCACAGCAGGATCGGTCGTGATCGCGAAGACGAGATCGTCGATCTTTTCCTTGCCGCCCCAGTAGTCAGGGTTAGCCTTGTAGCGGATCACAGCGTCCTTCTGGTAGGCGACGAAGGTGAACGGGCCGGTTCCGAGCGGGAACTGGTTGAGATCGTCCATCTTCTTGTCGGCCTGAAGCTTGTCAGCATATTCCTTCGACAGGATGGATGCGAAATCCATGGCCAGATCGGCGAGGAACGGAGCTTCCGGACGGCTCAGCACGAAGGTGACGGTATGGTCGTCCACGCGCTTGATCTCCTTGATCAGCGTCGGGAATTCCATGCTGTCGAAATATTCGTAGGAAACACCGGCAGTATATTCGTGCCAGGGATTGTCCTTCTTGGCCTGACGCTCGAACGAGAAGATCACGTCGTCGGCGTTGAATTCGCGCGTCGGCGTGAAAAAGTCGGTCGTCTGGAACTTCACACCCTTGCGCAGGTGGAAGGTGTATTCGAGACCATCCTTCGAAACTTCCCAGCTCTCGGCGAGACCTGGTTCAATCGTGGTTTCGCCATGCTTGAACTCGACGAGACGGTCATAAGCCGTGCGCGACGAAGCATCGAACGTATCCCCGCCCGTATAGGCAGCCGGATCGAAGCCTTCAGGCGAAGCCGGCGAGCAGTAAACGAGTGTCTTGGCAGATGCAGCACCGCTCATGAGAGCCACCAGCGCGGTTGCAGCCAGGAGTGTTTTGTACATTTTCATTTTATTGTCCGCCTCCACGGAAAAGTCTGCCGCGCGCACCCCATTGCCCGCAGCTTGGCCTATCGAAACGCTTGGTTCCCTACTTTGCAAGCGCAATTGTTAGAACCAGTTCACGTTCTTATGCGTTTACCACCCATATTTTTAGATTTTAATTTCTTCAGAACGCCATATTGCGGAAAATTGCGCTAAGCGCGGTCAAATCATAATATTATTTGCGTGAATTTTCGCATGGGGTCATGCAATCGTCGCATAGCGCCTCTGGAATCGCCGGAATTGCGGGCAATATAAGCGATATCCCCTCTGTTTAATCGCTAAAAACTCGGCTAATAACTGGATTACTATACTCATATTTACGGTGGCCCGATGACCGAGACCAAGGACCAGATTGATTCTCCTATCAGGCCGACAACGCCGGAAGCCATTCAGCTGGCGAAGACATTGATGCGCACGGCGCGCTATGGCGCACTTGCCGTGCTGGATGTGAAAACCCACCGTCCGCTGGCAAGCCGCGTTGCGGTTGCGACCGACATGGACGGCACACCGCTCATTCTGGTTTCGGGACTGGCTGCCCATACGCCGGGCCTGCTCGCCAATCCGGCCTGCTCACTATTGCTGGGCGAACCCGGCAAGGGCGATCCGCTTGCGCATCCGCGCATCACGCTTCACTGTGACGCCGCCAAGATCGAGCGGACAGCGGAGGATTATCCGCGCATTCGCCGACGTTACCTGAACCACAATCCCAAGGGCGCACTTTATGTCGACCTCGGCGACTTTGCGTTTTTCCGGCTGCATGTCGCTGGCGCAAGTCTGAACGGCGGCTTCGGCAAGGCCTTCAATCTCACATCGGATGACCTCATCTGCCCCGCTGACATAGCCGAAAGTATAGCTCCCAACGAACAGGACTTTCTTGATAGTGTCACGGAAAATGGAGAAGATGCGATTGTAGCCCGTATCACTGAGGTGACCGGTGCAGCCGCAAGGCCATTGAAGGTGGCAGGAATAGACCCCGACGGTATCGACGTTGCGGTCGGCAATGAGATCGTGCGACTCTCCTTTTCGCGGCGCTGTTCCAGCGTTGCGGAAATACGCACCGAACTGTCAAAAATGACCCATTTGCCCCACTGAAACAAATTCACGTTCTTTTTGGGACAAATTTGCGCGATTTAAACCCCTGCGAATTTAAGCAAGGCCTTTTCAAACGAAATGGCAGCCTTTAAATTTGACCTGCGTGTTCCAAAAAGGGACCGTCATTTGAAACTACCAGCGGTCTTACGGGGGTATGACAGCAAATGAATAACGAACATACTTTTTGTGATTTAACAGAAAACGCAGATCAGGCAGCAGATTTTCTTTCAGCACTCGCAAACAACAAGCGACTATTGATTTTATGCAAGCTGCTACACAATGAAATGTCGGTCGGCGCGCTCGCCAAGGCAATTGACCTCAGTCAGTCGGCTTTGTCCCAGCATCTGGCCAAATTGCGGGCTCTCGACCTCGTTTCGACCCGACGCGATGCCCAAACCATCTACTATATGGTTTCGTCACCGCATATCGAGTTGATGTTGTCGACGCTCTCAAGTCTCTATATGAGTCCGACACCGCGTCGGCAGGAACAGCCGGTACTAGCCATCGCCTGAGCATGAGGTTACAGCCGTGCAATGAAATCAGAAGATCATTTGCACGGCTGTCTCCAACGCATAGACGATGCGGACGATGACCGCCTTTCGCCTTATCGTGACATTCGCGAGAAAGACCTCGTTGGACGCCAGAAGCGTTTCATCGCGGAAGGCAAAGTCGTCATCAATGTCCTGTTCTCCTCCACTGCCCGCTTTGAGACAGAATCGTTGCTCGTGCTCGAAAATCGGCTCGAAGGGCTGACAGAACAGCTGGCGCAGATCCCCGCAGGCACCCCGGTTTATTGCGTGCCGCAAGCCGTGATGGATGCCGTCGCTGGTTTTCATGTGCACCGCGGCATTCTTGCCGTCGGACGCCGCAAGCCCCAGCCGGAATTGGCTGACTTGCTGGCCACCCTCCCGCAACAGTCGCTCGTCACCGTGCTGTGCGGCATATCCAATCATGACAATGTCGGATCCATCTTCCGCAACGCTGCTGCCTTCGAGGCCGATTGCGTGCTGATGGATGAAACCTGCTGCGATCCGCTTTATCGCAAGGCCATTCGCGTTTCTGTCGGTGCAACGCTGAAAGTCCCCTATTCCCATGGCGGTCGCATCGACGAGATTCTCGCCGCCCTGCACGATGCCAACTTCAACGTGCTGGCGCTCAGCCCTTCATCGGAAACAAGCATCTATCAGGCAACCGGGCATGATCGTCAGGCGCTGTTGCTCGGTACAGAAGGTGAAGGGCTGCCACAACGGCTGCTAGAGAAGCTGCAGACGGCACGCATTCCGATGTCGAAGGAATTCGACAGCCTGAATGTCGCCACAGCGTCCGGTATCGCCCTGTCACGCTTTAGCCGGTTTCAATAGACCTCGCTTAGCTATTTGTTTTTCCGCACATCTTGTCCGAAAACCGTTTCACACTTTTCGGGATGGCTCCCAGCAAACGGTAAAAGTGCAGCGATCAGCCGCCCGTCAATGGCCGCCAGTCCGGCTGCGATCATCGCCATGCCAAAAAAATGCTTTGCTTGCAGGGTCTCCCCCAGAAAAAGCACGCCGAGCAGGATCGCGCTGACCGGGATAAGAAACGTCACCAGCATCAGATTGACCGCACCCGCCGTCGAGAGGATGCGAAAGAAGAGCACATAGGCAAGCGCAGTTGAGAGCAGTGCGATTCCGGCCAGCGCGCCCCAGGTGGCGGCGCTTGGTGCGGCCAGCGTCCACGGATGATCCACGATCAGGGCAACCGGAATGAGCATAACCGTCGTTGCCGTCACCTGACCGGTGGCCGTGATCAGCGGGGCGACGCCCATCGCCTTGAAACGGCGTCCAAAAATACCTGCAAAAGCATAGGAAAGCGCCGCGCAGAGAACAGCAAGCTGTGGCCAGAGATTATGCCCAAGTCCGCCGATGGCGTCTGGCCCGATCATGATCGCCACACCGCAGAAGCCGATCAGAACACCGGCAATCTTGTTGCGGGTGATCTTTTCGTCTGCGGTAAGGAAATGCGCAACGATCACGCCGAACAGCGGTGTCGTAGCATTGAGGATGGAAGCAAGCCCGCTGGCGATCTGCGTCTGGCCGTAGACGATGAGACAAAACGGCAGCAGATTGTTGAGAAAACCCATACCGAAAAAAGCCGCCCAAATGCGCCGGTCCTTCGGCATGGACAGGCCCATGAGGCGGATCAGCGCCACCAGGGCCAGCGCCGCCAGAGCAACGCGCAGCGTGACAATGCTGAATGGCGGCAGTTCCCGAACCGCAATGCCGTTGAAGAAGAATGACCCGCCCCAGAGCACGGAAAGCACGAGCAACATGCCCCATTCTTTCCAGCCCATCACCTTTTGCGTTGCCATCGCTAGCACTCCCGAAATTCAATAATGAGGCTCTGCTCAAAGCCAGATTAGGCGAACAGGGCCGGATTGACTTCCCGTTTATCGCTTTTAAATTCAACGCTTGGCAAACGAGTGTTTCTCGTAAAATGAGTGAGTAAAACTAAACCATGCATGCACCGCTTCCCTCCCTCAACGGACTGCGTGCGTTTGAAGCCACAGCCCGGCGCGGCAGCGTAACATTGGCAGCGCAGGAACTGAACGTAACGCCCGGCGCCGTCAGCCTTCAGGTGCGCGAGCTGGAAATGTCGCTTGGTATCTCGCTGTTCACGCGCAAGCCGCGCCGCCTCATCCTGACACAGGACGGCGAACAGTATTTTGCGGCTTTGCGCACGGCATTCCGCACGATTCGCGAGGCAACGGCGCAGCTCAAAACCCGCGCCCTGCCCATACTGACGATCAGTTGCACGCCAAGCTTCGCCATCCAGTGGCTGACGCCTCGGCTCTCGCTTTTTGAAGCTCTTCACCCGCAGGTCGATCTGCGCATCAGCCCATCCAACAGAATCGTAGATCTTGAGCGTGACGGCATCGATGTTGCGATACGCCATGGTTTCGGGACCTATCCCGGACTGGAAAGCGAGCGGCTGATCGATGATGACCTGACGCCGGTGTGCAGCCCTGCCCTTCTTACGGGCGCAGATCGCGATCCCGCATTGCTTGAAAATTTCACCCTGCTCCATGACGAGCATCGGCATGACTGGCGTCTATGGCTGGAGGCAGCGGGTCTGGACACCATCGACGCATCGAACGGGCCGATCTTTCTCGACAGCAATGGCGCTATCGAAACAGCGAAAGCCGGGCATGGCTTTGCGCTTGTGCGCCGGTCATTGGTAGCGCGTGAACTGGAGGACGGCGCTCTGGTCGCGCCCTTCTGTCAGGAAGTCGCCAAGGGCTTCGCCTATCATCTGATCTATCCGGCAACGGCGCTGGAACGCCCGATCGTGGCCGCATTCCGGGACTGGGTGCTGTCGCAGGCAAAAAAATAGGCGGGTGTGAAACACCCACCTATCATTTCGTTTGGTCTTTCAAACCGGCTCAGGCCGCCGACGCACTCGCAGTGCCAGCCACCAGACGGCGCAGCATTTCTTCTGCCTGCGGTTCGCGTTCCGAACGACCGATAAAGCCGCCGCCAAAAACGCGCGCCGTATTGCTCTCATCGGAATACAGCACACAAGCCTGTCCGGGAGCGATGCCGCTTTCGCCATCCACCAGTTCAACCCAGGTCTTTCCGTCGGCATGGCGCAGAACGGCCGGACGTGGCGGACGCGTGGAGCGAACCTTGGCGAAAACTTCCAATCCGCCTTCCGGCAGATCGCCGATTGGGCCATCGCCCAGCCAGTTGATATCGCGCAGGAACACCTTGTGCGTTTCCAGCGCCTCACGCGGGCCGACGATGACGCGCGCGTTAGCGGCGTCGAGATGCACAACATAAAGCGGCTCGCCAGTGGCAACACCGATACCGCGACGCTGGCCAACCGTGTAATGGACGATACCGTCATGACGGCCAAGCGTGCGACCGTCGATATGGACAATGTCGCCTGGATTGGCGGCTTCCGGCTTCAGCCGGGAGATAATGTCGGAATATTTGCCCTGCGGCACGAAGCAGATATCCTGGCTATCCTGCTTCTTGGCAACCGTCAGGCCCATTTCCTCAGCAATTTCACGCACCTGCGCCTTTGGCAGATGGCCAAGCGGGAAGCGCAGATAGTCGATCTGCTCCTGCGTGGTCGCGAAAAGGAAATAGCTCTGGTCACGATCCGTATCGACCGGACGATAGAGCGAGCGGTGCGCACCATTTGCACGGCTGCGAATATAGTGACCCGTCGCCAGAGCATCCGCACCAAGATCGCGTGCGGTCTGCAGAAGGTCAGCAAACTTGACCGTCTGGTTGCAGGAGACGCATGGGATCGGCGTCTCACCGCTGACATAGGAATTCGCGAACGGGTCGATCACGGCTTCGCGGAAACGCGCTTCGTAATCGAGAACGTAATGGGGAATGCCGAGGCTTTCCGAAACGCGGCGGGCGTCTTCAATGTCCTGTCCTGCACAACAGGAACCGGCGCGATGAACCGCTGCGCCATGATCATAAAGCTGCAGCGTCACGCCGACGACGTCGTAACCTTCACGTTTGAGAATCCCGGCCACAACAGATGAATCGACGCCGCCCGACATGGCGACGACAACGCGCGTGTCTTCCGGCTTTCCCGGCAGATCGAGGCTGTTCAGGCTCATGATTGATTCCAGCTTCCGGGCATGCGCCCTGCTTCTCAAAATTCAGATTTCTAAGGCCTATATAGGCGAAACTGCGGCAATTTGCCAAGGTGTCGCAGAATAAACATTGGTCGAATTGCGACCTGCCCCGCACACTTCACCGTGAAATTCACCCAAAAACACCGAAATATCGTCGGGGCCTTCATTTTTCTTCGAAAATTTTTCAAGTGTTACCAGAGTGTTACCGGCAGTTTAGGTAATTTTTAAAGCTGTGGCGCTAGTCTCACACTCGATTAGGTCCTTGAGTGTTGTGTAGAGAGTACAATGACCGATCTGGTAAGACCGCGTATAAAGTATGTAATTGGTCCCGATGGCAGTCCGCTGACCATTGCGGACCTTCCCCCCGCCAATACAAGGCGCTGGGTCATCCGCCGCAAGGCCGAAGTTGTCGCTGCTGTTCGCGGCGGACTTCTGAGCCTTGAGGAGGCATGCCAGCGTTATACATTGACGGTGGAAGAGTTCCTTGGCTGGCAGTCCTCGATCGATGAGCATGGTCTCGCCGGTCTCCGGACGACCAGAATTCAGCAATATCGGCACTGATGGATCGTGCCGGGTTGAACAGACGTTCAATCATTCGAACGATTCAGCCCATTGATCTGACAAATTGAAAACCGGCCCTCTGGGCCGGTTTTTGTTTGCGCAAATCATTCCTATGTTGAAGACTGTATGCGTTCAATCTGGAGGATGGCATGAGCGGAAATATCGAGATTCGCAAGGAAGACAGTTCCGATGGCGGACGCTATGTGGCGTCGCTGGACGGCAGCGAAGCCGAAATGACCTACACCAAGCTGGGGCCGTCGCTCATTTCCGTCGATCATACCCGCGTGCCGGAATCCATGCGCGGCAAGGGCGCCGCACAGGTGCTGGCCAAGAACGCCATTCTTGATGCACGCCGCAATGGCTGGAAAATCATTCCGCGCTGCAGCTTCTTGCATGCGCAGGCGACGCGTCACCCCGATTGGTCGGATGTGATAACCAACGGCTGATAGCGCCCGGCACACAATGGAAACGCCGACCGGATGCTATCGGGTCGGCGTTTTCGCGAATCATGCGTGATAGGATCAGCGAACAATCAGCCTTTCGGCAATTCCTGAATGCGGCTTGCAAGGCTTTTGGAGACGGCTTTGCCATTCTTTCCGCCTTTGCCGCCCGCCACCGTCTCTGCGGCTTGCAGAATGCCGGGAATAGGCGAATCAGGCCCTTCCTTTTCAGCGGTTGCTGCGACCATGCGGGCAGCAAGCTCCGCCATCTCCTCGCGAAGCGCCGCATTCTGCCGCGTGATCTCCGCCTGATCCTGATCGGACAGCGAAACAGCGACAGCACCGCCCCGCGAAAAGCGTTCCAGCTTTTCCTGTGCATCGGACAGTTCGGAAATCAGCTTTTCCAGCTTCTGCTGCAAATCGCCGTTCCGGCGTTTCTCGCTCTTCAATTCAGTCTGCGCCGAGGTGAGCTGCGTTGAAAGCTCGTTGTAGCGGGCAGTTGCTTCCTTACGGTCACGGCGCATTTCAGTTATCTCGCTCGATAAGCGGCCACGTTCAGCCTCATTAGCGCTTATCTCGATACGCAGCGTATCCGCAAGCCCTTCCAGCGCAGTGTAATGGCTTTGAATGCGTTCAAGCTCGGCTTGCAGAATCTCGGACTTTTCCGACGCTGTTCCCTGCGAAGACTTGGCCTCCAGCAGCGCCTGATCCTGCTCTGCCAGTTTTTTCTCGATGGTGGACTGGCTTTCCTCGAGCAGTGGAATGCGCTTCAGCTCATCATATTGACGCCCAAGGGCGACCGCCTGTTCGGCGGCCTTCTGGCGTTCCCGCTTCAATTGCTGCTCCAGTTTGCTGATGGCCAAGGCAAATTCGGCGCGCAATCCGTCCTTGTCAGCGCGGATTTCAGCAAGCGTGATCGGCAGCTCGGCCTGAACCTGTCGTCGCGCCAGAAAGAAAGCGCGCCGCCAGACCGACGGCCCGAGCAGGATCAGGACGAAAACCGTCACAAGAACGCCAAGCAGGAAGAAGAGTGCGGACTGGATCAAGGTTTCACACGAAGTTGAGCTTTTTGCAGCCAAACAGAACCATCAGGGATGGTAGCGCATAGGTTTGGGATGCGCAAAAGGCTTTCTTGCACCGAAACAATTTCCGGGTGCAGAGGAGCCTTCGCGCAACCAGCAATTCACGACGACTTAGAACGGGTTCCAGGTCGGAGCAGCGGAAACTTTCAGATAGCCGATATTCACGCCAAGCCTTGCGCCGACGCCGGTGCGGATTGGTACGAGCACGATGTTTTCGCGCTTCAGCACGTTGAACCCGACGCCTGCGACCACATAAGCCGAACCGGCAACGCCCGCGTAACGACCGTAAAGGTTCTGGATATCGTCCAGATTATAGACGAGCATCATGACGCGCGAGCCCTGACCGCCGAAATCCCAGCCGAGCGAAGGGCCCTGCCAGTAAGTCTTATGGTCACCGGCATTCTTCGTATAAAGCGTGCCTTCGCCATAGGTCAGTCCGCCGATGAACGCGCCGGAACCTTCTTCACCAAGAACATAGCCGTTCGGTAGGCCGAAGCTCTGGAATGCTTTCTCGACGGCGCTGGCAAGCCCGCCCGAAGCCGAGCCAAAGAACCGATGACCGGAATCGACGATTTCCTCGGCGGTGTAGGTGTTCTGCGCCCGTGCCTGATGCGGCAGAGCGAGGATGGAGACAAACAGTGCCGCAAGAAACGCGATGTAATACGCCGCATTGCGGAAACTGGTTTGCGACAGGGATGGTATGGCCATTTTTTTGTTTCCTTCTGGCTACCGCTTCTCTGTCTGACGCCCTGTTAAAAGCATGACGCCGCCTCTTCCGGGCTTTCGCGTCGAATCGCGCATATTGTAAGCGCTAATTTATTGTCCAAACCTTTATGAGCGGAAATTGGCGTTACAAAGGCGAAAATCCCGCGTCTTTTTCAACTCGCCTCCATTCATAAGACGATCTCACAAAAGACAGCTTTGTTGCGGCTTTCTAGTGTGGCGTGTATCCAGTTAAACCGACATTCCGGGCGATTCGCCCACCTTCATGCCGCGCGTCAAACGACAGGTTTTACGTGCGGTTTCGTTAACCGATCAGGACGCGACCGTCCGGCCGAAGCGCCGCGGAGCCGGGTCCATCCGCGTTCCGGAGAAAGCGCCATGCCACTACCCGTTACCCTTTCCGCACTCGACCTCGGTGCGCTTCTGTGCAGCAGGATCTGTCATGACATCATCTCGCCGGTTGGCGCGATCAATAACGGTCTTGAACTGCTGGAAGAAGGCGGCGCAGACGAAGATGCGATGGCGCTGATCAAGTCGAGCGCGCGCAACGCCTCGGCCCGCCTCCAGTTTGCCCGCATTGCCTTCGGCGCTGCCGGTTCGGCAGGCGTGCAGATCGATACGGGTGACGCACAGACCGTCGCTACCGAATATTTCAAGAACGAGAAGCCGGAACTGACCTGGGAAGGCACGCGCGTGCTTCTGCCCAAGAACAAGGTGAAGCTGCTGCTCAATATGCTGCTGATCGCCAATGGTGCGATCCCGCGTGGCGGCTCGCTTGCCGTGCGTCTGGAAGGCGGCGATACCGAGCCGCGCTTTGTCATCACGGCCAAAGGCCGTATGCTGCGCGTTCCGCCAAAGTTCCTGGAGCTGCATTCCGGCGCCACCCCGGAAGAGCCGATTGATGCGCATTCCGTGCAGCCTTATTATACGCTGCTGCTCGCCGAGGAAGCTGGCATGACTATTTCTATTCACGCGACGGCAGAAGATATCGTATTCTCCGCCGAATAAGTGAATTCGGAGCGCGGGCCCGCCCGCGCTCCTGCTGACATGATGACAGCAGACAACGGTCGTGTGATGTGAGGAGTTTCAGGCGGCTGCCCGCTGCCTTTCTGGGGGAATTTCGATGGGAGACGAAGCAATGGACGGCTATTGCCTGCTGGTTGACGATTCATCCGTCATCCGCAAGGTCGCGCGCCGTATCCTGTCCGATTCCATCGCAGAATTTGCCGAAGTCTCAACCGGACATGACGCGCTCGACAGTTGCGCATCGCGTATGCCGGATATCATCCTTCTGGATTTCGACCTGCCGGACATGACCGCCCTCGACGTCATTCCCGAGCTGCGCGCCCTGCCCGATGGCCAGCACCCGCGTATTATCGTTTGTCTCTATGAACTCGACGTCACGCGCATCATGCGTGCCAAACGCTCCGGCGCAGATGGCTACATATTGAAGCCTTTCGACCGTGCCTATCTCACCGAGCAATTCGCTATCCTGATGAGCGCCGAGCCGCAGAAGCGCCCTCGCCTGGCCTGACACGACCTTTGGCGACACGTCGCGATCAAACGACCTCATCTTCTAGCCGCCAAAAAGCAAAAAGCTCCGCCGAAGCGGAGCTTTTTATTCGTTGACCTTAAGGTCCGGGCCGATCAGGCGCTTTCGCGCAGCTCGGCATCCGGCTCGCGCAGCACATAGCCGCGGCCCCAGACGGTTTCAATGTAGCTCTGGCTACCGGAAACCGCGTCAAGCTTCTTGCGCAGCTTGCAGATGAAGACGTCGATGATCTTCAGTTCCGGCTCGTCCATACCGCCATAAAGGTGGTTGAGGAACATTTCCTTGGTGAGCGTCGTACCCTTGCGCAAGCTCAGAAGCTCGAGCATCTGGTATTCCTTGCCCGTCAGGTGAACGCGCTGGCCGGAAACTTCCACCGTCTTGGCGTCCAGATTGACGATCAGATCACCCGTGGTGATAACCGACTGTGCATGGCCCTTCGAGCGACGAACGATCGCATGAATACGCGCGATCAGCTCATCCTTGTGGAAAGGCTTGGTCATGTAGTCGTCAGCGCCGAAGCCGAGGCCGCGAACCTTGTCCTCAATACCAGCCATGCCGGAGAGGATCAGGATCGGCGTCTTCACCTTGGAAAGGCGCAACGTACGAAGAACTTCGTAACCAGACATATCCGGCAGATTCAAATCCAGCAGGATGATGTCGTAGTCATAAAGCTTGCCGAGATCGATGCCTTCCTCGCCCAGATCGGTCGTGTAGACATTAAAACTCTCGGACTTGAGCATCAGCTCAATGCTCTGTGCGATAGCACTGTCGTCTTCAATCAAAAGGACGCGCATCTCTTATCCCCTTTCCGCAGCCGACCAGATGTCCCTCAAGGCGGCACACGGAACCGTCGTTGCCTCTGTATGAAGGTGCCAGCAAATGGTTAACAAAATATGATTCTGGTTGGCAAGCATATTTATGCCCTGTTTAGAAAATTCTCGTAGCAATCTGAATCATAAGGAGATTCACTTTCCCATGACTCTAAAGCATCACTTTAAGAATTCTCGCTAAGCGATTCATCCGACTCTAGGTTTCACCTGTTGCTCAAAAACCACATTAGGTTTACCGAGCCTTAAGTCCTAACGCGTATGATTAACCTCGCCGGTAAAGGAATGGTTACCAAACGGGTGAAATCTTAACTTTTTGTTTCGCTACGAAGGGTGATTTCCGACAACGGCCGCGACGCTTTCCCTCTTTGGGGCTGGATTCGCGGGGGATTCGCAGTGTGAACGGGCGCGTTTTGCTTATTCACACTTGTTAATAAAGCATGGTCCGATCGCGTGAAACGAAGGTCGGCAAGGCTATGCTTCGAATGAATTTGTTTAGAGCGCCGATCCGATAAGCAGGATCGAACCGTTTTCTAGACTCAGGGGGGAACGCCCCAACACATGGAAGCTGGTTGGTGTTCAAGGAGTATTGCGTATGAAGCCACGTGAAAGCCTAGTCAGGCTGAAACTGTTCCAGGTGAAGGAAAAGCGCCGTCAACTGGGCCAGCTTGACCTGATGATCGGCGAGTTCGAGCGAATGGCTGGAGAACTCGACGCCCAGATTTTGTCGGAAGAAAAGAAAGCCGGCATCACCGACATCAATCATTTTGCCTATCCGACCTTCGCCAAGGCAGCGCGCCAGCGGCGTGACAACCTGTTCGGTTCGATCGGCGATCTGATGTCGCAGAAGGAAGCGGCAGAAGCAGAACTGGCCGTCGCCGAGATCGAGCTTTCCAAGGCCGAAGCGCTGGAAGAGCGCGACGGTGGCAAGGCGCCACGCGAAGTCGTCGAGCGCCCGGCCAACCAGCGTCGCGCAATGATCGGCTGATCGACGGCGAAACGATTGCGATTTTCAAGACACTGCCCTTCTTGCAAGGGGAGTGTCTTTTCGTCTGTACATAAGTCGGGCCGGAAAATAACAACCAACACGCTCCATCGGCGCCAGCGACATAAAAACTTGGTTTGCATCCCGCCGCACCCGCATGTAGGGAAGGCGTGCAATGCAGAAATCCGCCCCGCCAGGGCTTAAGCCAGCCCCAAGCAAATTCAATTTGAGCAAGATGCCCAAGCCGGTCCAGTGGGGCCTGCTTCTGGTGATGTCGGCTGTCCTGATCTTTGCCGGGGAAATGCTGCATCTTCCGGCAGCCTTGCTGCTGGGAGCCATGATCGGCGGCATTCTGATGGCGGCTGGCGAGAGCAGCTTGCGGGTTCACAGCCAGCTTTCGACACTTGCGCAGGCCGTGGTCGGCCTCTTGATTGCGCGTGCGATAACGCCTGAGTTCTTCTCCAATATGGGACGGCATCTGCCGATTATCCTGATCTCGATGCTCTTCGTGCTGTTTTCCAGCACGCTGATTGGCTATCTGCTGGCGCGGTTCCGCGTCCTGCCCGGCACAACCGCCGTCTGGGGCTCATCTCCCGGTGCTGCCACCGCGATGACCCTGATGGCGGAATCCTTCGGCGCAGACGCACGGCTTGTCGCCTTCATGCAATATCTGCGCGTCGTGCTGGTCGCGACCACCGCATCGCTCGTCGTCCGCCTCGGCGCTGGCGTGGAAATGGCCACGCCCGCTGCAATGGACTGGTTTCCACCGCTCAACCCATCCAGCCTTGGCGCAACGCTGCTTCTCGTCGTTGCTGGTGCGCTGCTTGGTCAGGTCTCGCGTATTCCCACCGGTTCCATGCTGGTGCCGCTGGTGCTGGGCGCGCTTCTTCAAGATACCGGCATCATGACCATTGACCTGCCGCCATGGCTGCTGGCGATCAGCTATACGCTGATTGGCTGGCGCATCGGGCTTGGCTTCTCGCGTGCGATCATTGCCCATGCGGCGCGGGCCTTTCCGGCCGTTCTGGCTTCCACACTGATCCTGATTGCTGTCTGCGGCCTGTTCGGCATGGCGCTTGGCCACATGCTCGATCTCGATCCCTTGACCGCCTATCTGGCGACAAGCCCCGGCGGCGCGGACACGGTTGCCATTATCGCCGCATCGACCAATGTCGACCTGCCCTTTATCATCGCCATGCAGACGAGCCGTTTCTTCGTCGTGCTTTTTGCCGGGCCAGCCATTGCCCGCTTCGTCGCCAAACGCGTGGAAAGAAGCCTGGCAAAACGTCCGCAAAGATCGGGCAAATAAAAAACCCGGCTTTCGCCGGGTTTTTCTTCAACTGAAGTAACCAGATCAGGCCTTCTTGCCGTGGAATCCACGGATGGCGCCGATGATCTTGTCCTGATCGTCTTCCGACAAATACGGATGCATCGGCAGGCTCAGAATGCGCGATGGCAGGGCTTCCGAAACCGGCAGACCGCCCGGCGCAACCGGATAGTGCTTATACGCCGTCTGCTGGTGCAGCGGCTTCACATAATAGATCACCGACGGCACGCCCTCAGCCTGAAGGTGAGCCTTCAGCCCGTCGCGGTTCTCGCTTTCGATGGAATATTGCGCCCAGGCGGAACGGTTACCGGCAGGCAAGGCCGGAACCTTCACCACATCCTTCAGCGCTTCGTTGTAACGCTTGGCAATACGGTCGCGCGCTTCCATTTCGTCTTCGAGGATTGCAAGCTTTTCCAGAAGAACAGCGGCCTGGATCGTGTCGAGGCGCGAGTTGAGACCAATGCGAACATTGTCATACTGCGTTTCGCCCTTGCCGTGGAACAGCACGGAGCGCAGCGTGTCAGCAAGCTCGGCATCGTTGGTGAACATTGCACCGCCGTCACCATAGCAGCCAAGCGGCTTGGCCGGATAGAAGCTGGTCGCACCGACATGACCGAAAGCACCGCACATGACGTTGTCGCGCTTACCGCCAATGGACTGCGCGGCGTCTTCGATGATGAACAGGCCTTCGCGCTCTGCAATCGCGGTGATGCGGTTATAGTCGGCAGCAAGGCCGAACAGATCGACCGGAATGATTGCCTTCGGCTGCAGGCGGCCTTCCTTGCGGATAGCGGCAACAGCGGCTTCAAGCTGTTCGACATTCATATTGTAGCTGGTCGCGTCGACATCGACGAAAACCGGCTCTGCGCCGACAAGCGCCACAACTTCAGCCGTCGCGGCGAAAGTGAAGGACGGAACGAATACTGCATCGCCGGGACCGATGCCGCGTGCCATCAGAGGCATCTGCAGGGCGTCGGTGCCGTTGGCGCAGGCGATCACATGTTCGACGCCCAGATATTCGCCGAGCTTCTTCTCGAACTCTGCCACTTCAGGCCCGAGAATATAGCGGCCTTCCGCAACAACCTTGGAAATGGCGGCATTGAGACGGTCTTCGATACGCGCGCGCTGCGCTCCAAGATCAATAAACTGCATGTTGGCTCCATAGAGTTGGCCTCGCACGAACCACGTGCGAATCCTTGGCACCTATTTATTCGCTTGCGCCCCGCCCTGCCATGGCCGGGGCGTTCAAAGTTTTGCGAATGCTGTAACACCACTTGACGAAACGGAAGCTCCGTCTGCGGACAATCTTACTTGTGATGCTTCACGGAGCCTTCGGTCAGAATCCGCAGAACATCGATCGCTTCCTTGCCATCAGTCCGCGGCGTCTCGCGCGTTTCGATGCAATGCATGAAATGCTGCAACTCGCGGGTGAGCGGCAAGCCTTCCTCGACCGGTATATAGATCGGGTCTACGAACTTGAAAGCCCACTGATCATTTTCCCGCCAGACTTCGTGCTTGTAGAGGGCAAGCTTGCGGTCCCACGGTTCGCCGTCATCGAAAACGGCCATGCCCTTGGTTCCGGTCACGCTGAGGCGACGCTCGCGATATGCGTTGAGCCGTGAGGCAAAAAGATGTCCGCGAATGCCACTTGGAAACTCCATGTGCACATGCGCAAAATCGTTCAGATGATCGATGATGGCCGTGCCTTCGCCACGAATGGCGCTTGGCTCTTCGCCGGTGATGGCGAGAATCATCGACAGGTCGTGCGGCGCGAGATCCCACAGCGCATCGAACTGCGCATGGAACTTGCCGAGACCGACGCGATGCGAATGAACATAACGGATCTCGCCGAGTTCACCGCTCTTGACCATGTCGAGAAGCTTCTCGAAAGCCGGATGGAAACGCAGGACGTGCCCGACCATGAAGATGCGACCGTTTTCGCGCGCAGCTTTCACTTCCGCTTCCGCTGATGCGACATCGAGCGCAATGGGCTTTTCGACGAGAACGTCCTTGCCGTTCTTCACAGCTTCGGTCGCATATTGCGCGTGGAACTGTGCAGGCAGGGCCAGAACGATAGCGTCAATGTCTGGACGGGTGAACAATTCATCGACCGGAACATTGGGAACGCCGAATTCGGAAGCGAATCGTTCGGCATTTGCCGGATTGGCGTCGGAGACTGCCTGAAGGGCGCCGAGGCTCTTCAGGGTACGAATGTGGTTGCCGCCCCAATAGCCGCAACCCAAAACCGCAATACGAGGTGCCATGAAACTATGCCTTTGCTTATGCACAGTTCCTTATCGGTGCAAATGATGGAAAACAAGACGAAACCTGTGCGAAGAGTGCTTGACAGGTTTTCATTCCCCACATATACCGCCGCCATTCCTTGCAGGAACAATGCTTTGTCCCACCGGAAACGGTGACGATAAAAAGTTCTGCAAAGCGACGCGTGGCGGAGTAGCTCAGTAGGTTAGAGCAGAGGAATCATAATCCTTGTGTCGGGGGTTCGAATCCCTCCTCCGCTACCATCGTCCCCTCCCAGCATTCAAAATGAATTGATCGCAGCTTTCACTGGCTGGTTTCGGGTGCCATCCCCTGATCGAAGATGAAGGCCGGGCCGACGACGCGAACCGCTCGGTCCGTTAATGGAGCAAAGGCTGCCGTGGCGACCGCATCAACCGTATCGGCATTGCGCGCGGGACGATTGTCCGGCATTGGCATGACCACATTGCGCATGGCCTTGGCGGATCGATTGCTGGCGCGCAGTTCGCTCACCTTGGCGACATAACCCGCCCAGTCGCATTTCCGGAAATCGCCGCCACCTTGATAATTATAGGCCGTCGGCAGATCGACGTAGGATTTGCCGCTGGTGGTGGAGATCATATCCGCCGTTTCGCCATTCGGGTCGCTCAGAACATAAAGATCGACATTTTGGTTCTGGCAGATGAACCGGCACTGGGCCAGCGTTTCCGATGTGCTTTCAGTCTTATCGAACTGCGAATGCGGCGCTGGGAACAGATAGCCGTCAGAAAGGCGCACGCAATAGGTCAGCGCACCCTTGCCGCCCCAGGACGGCACGGACTGGCCATCTGTCTTCGCGGTTACACTCGCCGCCTTGGACCGATCAAGCCTGGTGGTCTGTGCAGCTGACGATGCGTCGGAGCAGGCCCTAGAGGCGAGCCCAGCCGAAATCTGTCGCTGCACTTCTGCGATGCGCACCGACAAGTCACGGCAGGCATTGAATAATCCGCCGCCACTATCCCCCTTGCAGCCGCGCCCCCGCTCCATGGCGCGCAAGGCCGTGAGCTGTCGCTGCGCCATGAGTTCGGAAGCACTGGCAGCCTGCGAGCAGGCCGCCGACGCCAGTTGCGGATAGATAAGAAAGCCAATCAAGAGAAGCAGGGTGAATGTTTTTGTCACAACAACACCTTCAAGCCTTCGGTCTTAAACGAGCGCATAATCTGACTGGAATGGAACGGGGGCCGGTCAGATTATGCTTCAAACAAGAAAGTCCAGAGCGCCTACCGCGTGGACAGGAGATGCAAAGGCACGTCGATTGGGGTGGACGAGTGCGTTGCACTCAATACTTCATCAGGGTCCATGTCCGAGAGCAGTGCTGCGAGCGCCAGACGTAGATAAAGGGGGGCGTCGGGACGTTCGATTGCCTTCAATGCGACCCGCGATATGCCGAGTGCATAAGCCAGTTCCTGTTCGGACGTATTCAGAGATGCACAAATTTTCGCAAGTTTATCATATGCGCGTCTGCCCATTATTCTATTTCCTCTCCCTGAAATGACTAGGACAGCGCCGTCAGCCGTCCTTAGAGCGTCTTGACGCACATCTTGTCCGAAAACCGTTTCACACTTTTCGGGATGTGCTCTAAAATTACCATTTTACATTCAGTCCAATATTGCCTTCCCAGATACGCGCTCGCTCCCCTCCGAGGTTGGTTGTGTAGTCTGCCGTCGCAAAAAGGCTGGCCTTTTCCGTAATGTCGACAGTCACCCCGCCACCCACTTCCAGCGATGTTCCCTTCAGATCGGTCACAATCGGATCGGGGCCGAAGGATACGGTTTGATCCGATGAAAAATTCTGCCAGAGATTGGCCTTCAGATAGGGCCGCAGCTTACCAAGTGAAGTCTCTTGCATGCCCTGCAACCGCATGCCGATACGGCCAGTCCAGGCATTTTCGGTATCAAATGTAACTGTGGAATAACGGTCGGCCCGATCATCAAACGACAGGTGCTGCCAGATCAGCTGCGCCTGCGGCTCCAGTGTCCAGTTGCCGCCAAGCGCCACCGGATACCCGCCTTCCAGCGAGACCGTCACGCCATGACCGCCAACATCGATGCTTTGCAGCGCGTTAGAGCTGGCGCTACCGTCGAACCATGTCCCCATCAACACGGCATCGAGATACCAGCCCTGCGGACCGATATGCGTCCAGTAGCCGCCGAAGCTGGTGCCCGAAATGTCCAGATCGCCGACATCAAGATTGTTCCAGCCAAGCGCTTGTCCGGTAACGTCGCCCGTGGCACGCGCATAACCGAAGAACACGCCGAAACGGTCGAAATGGCCGCCCTTCGATTCATAACCGAACAGATCCTGCCCGGCCTGAACGCCGAGAAGGCTACCATCGACACCGGGCGCAACCGTGCCCTTCCACTTCATATCTACATCCTGCCCGAAAACCCGAACCCAGCTTGATGGCAGATAGCCGCCGCTCTCGAGCAGGTCCTGTTCGCCCCGGCGCTCATGGAAAGTGCCAAGCGTGGTCAGCGCCAGATGATGCGCCACCGGCGGCAGCGCGGAATAGACCGGCACTTCTTCGCGGTAGAGATTGACGACCTCGCCTTCAGCGGGCGTCGCATCCGCAGAAGGCGGGGCAACACCCGGACCTGGAAGCGGCACTGGGGTCGGCACCACAGGTGCGGTCGGCGTTATTCCCTGCACGATGGTCGAGCGCAGATACCAGTTTTCAGCCGTATTGGCAGAGACGCCGCCCTTGAACAGGTAATATTGATAAGCACCCGCCGCGAGAGGCTCGTTCAGTGCAAAGGCGCTCGCAGTCGTGGTCGCCCCATTGAGCGCTTGCACCACCATGATGCCGTCAGCAGCGGTCCTTGCGCCCGCGCCGCCGACATTATTTACCTCGATTGTAGTGTTGCCGGAAGCAGCACCGCTATCGATCACCAGCTTGTCTGAGGGCGAGCCATCGCCTGCCAGCACCGTGTCGATGAGCAACAGTCCGTTCTGTCCGGTGTAGTTGCCTGTGATTGTAAGACTGTCGGAGGTGCTGGCGCCACCGTTGGTCAGATCGATGCGGCCCGCATTGACCACACGGGCCAATTGGCCCGCCGTGAACGGCACGATGCTCGATTGCGCAGAGCCACCCAGAATGGTGCTCGTCGCGTCGATATTGAGCGCGCCAGTGCCCGTGCCGCTATCGCCCAGCGTAAACGGCGCATCGAAGGTCAGGCGCGTATTGTTGGTGAGATTGACCGTTTCCCAACTGTCGAAGCGGCTGACCTGGCCTGCCACAACATTGTCGAATGTCAGGCTGTCGATCCCCACACCGCCCGTGATGCGCGGTGTTGCGCCGATATTGGCATCGGTCAGGTTGGCGAGCACTGCAACGTCGTCGTCCCCGCCGAGATCGACAAAGCCATTCACGACGCCGCCGCCGTTCCAGGTGAACTGATCGTTGCCGACGCTCATGAGAACATTGCCGCCAATCGTGCCGCCGGTGATCGTCACACTGTCCGCGCCACCGCTGACGCTGATATTGCCGCCAATGCTGCCGTTGGAAATGATGATCGTATCGGTATCAAAGCCCGTCACCAGATTGCGGTCGATGATACCGCCCGACATATTGAAGTAGTTCTTGTCGAGCTTCATATCGACGCGACCGATCTGACCGCCGGTCATGACGGCATAGTCGCCATCTTCGAAGGCGTCGACAATCCGCCCGCCCGACATGAAAAACGTGTCGCGCGCATCACCCTGATTGAGCGACCCGATCTGGCCCCCAGTCATCTGGAAATCGTCTATACCCGCGCCCTGCTGGACATTGCCCGTCACCGAGCCGCCAGTAATGACGAAGGCATCCGCGCCACTTCCCTGATCGACATTGCCGATGATCGATCCGGAATGCACCTCGATGCGGTCCGTCCCGGCACCAAAGGTCACATTGCCGTTGACCGTGCCGGTGCCGCCTTCCGGCAGCAGGAGCGTGTTGTTGCCCGTTGTGTCGGTCAGCCCGCCCGCGGACGTGCCGCTATCGCAGATGAAAACATCGTCGCCAGCTGTCGGTGAAAACGAACATGCAGCCTGGGCGCTGCCAGTATGCAGAAGCACAACGCCAACCGTGAAAAGCGCTGTCGTGGAGAGTAATTGGGCGGCCGTCAACCCGCGAACACCAGAATGCATCTAAACCCCTCAGTTCATTGCATTGGAAGCTCTCAGGCCATTAAGAAACTAATTTATTTTGAGGGGCAATACTTAAATTTAAAGCAGATTAATCCAGATGTTTATAACAGATAAGCAAATATTAGATTATGCTATTTAAAAAACTGAAAGTTATTGATTTTTTTCAATAAATAACGGTGCTATCTGAAATTTACCATAAGCGATCAATACAGATTGTTGCGCATAAAATTCCTTCAACGGGTAATATCAGCCCTCTGGCTCTGCTCAACCGTGGTGATAGAGCCAGATTCGAATGCAATTCAAACCGTTAGCAATGCGAGATCTAGAAAATCATTTCGCCGGTTGAATTACTAAAAGAGCAGTTCATCATAGAGAGCTTGATTGCTGAATTGAGGAGGAGACCCATGGAACAGTCTGCGGGTGGCTGCCTGTGCGGCAATGTGCGGTTTGTGACCAAAGGGCGTCCCTATCGGGTTGGCCTCTGCCACTGTCTCGACTGTCGCAAGCATCACGGGGCGCTGTTTCACGCCTCGGCGATATTTCCCGAAGATTCCGTCACGGTTAGTGGCGAGACGCGCGACTATGCCGGGCGGCATTTCTGCCCGCGCTGCGGCTCCACGGTCTTTGGCCGTTCCGGTGACGAGATCGAAGTTAATCTGGGCTCTCTGGACGCTCCCGATCAATTCGTGCCGACCTATGAGCTTTGGACGATCCGCCGCGAGAGCTGGTTGCCGCCATTTCCGCTCAAATACCACTATGAACGTGACCGGGAGAATACGGGCCGCTCCGAGGAATAGAGCACGGATGCGGCAAAGCTGCGCTGGATAAGCAGGAGGCAAGCGCCTATATCCGGGCTGGAACAACCCTGAAAGCCTTGCTATGACCCTGCTCATCAACCAGCCGCACCCATCGATAGACCCTGCTTCTATTCAGGAACTGGTGGCCACATTCTATGGACGGGCACGGGAGGATGAGCTGCTCGGGCCTATTTTTGCGGAGGCCGTGCATGACTGGGATCATCATATTGCGCAGATTGCGCAATTCTGGTCGTCGGTCATTCTCAAGACCGGCGGTTATGACGGACGGCCCATGCCGCCGCATCTGAAGCTCAATTTGAAGAATGAGCATTTCGACCGCTGGCTTGCTCTATTCGAGCAAACCGCGCGCGATATTTATCCTGCGGAAGCGGCGATCATCTTCATCGACCGTGCAAGGCGCATCGCCGACAGCTTCGAAATGGCGATCGCAACGCAAGCGGGGCGTATCGCCGCCCCGCGTCACGCTCGCCGTCCGCTATAGTGTCTGAATCAAAAAAGCGACAGGCCATGGCGAAAATGGTGATTTCGAGAACCGGAGCTTGAGCCGTACTTAAAGGTACGTGAGCACCGGAAGCGCAGAAATTGCCATTTGCAGACCGGCATGGCGGTTTTTGGGTCCGACACTCAAGCGGCAGGCTTCGACTTGTCCGCTTCCAGTTGCTTTTCGTGACGCAGCAGCATGCCGAAGAGATCGCGCGGCTCATCCGGATCGGCCAGCAGGTCGAGCTGTTCGTAAAGGCCCGTATCCTTCAGCTTGTCGCGCACATAACGCAGCGCCGAGAAATCTTCCGTTGCAAAGCCGACGGAATCAAACAGCGTGATCTGGCGTGAGTCCTTACGGCCTTCCGCCTTGCCGGCAATGACTTCCCACAGCTCGTTAACCGGATAGTCTTCCGGCAACTGCTGGATTTCACCTTCAATCCGGGTCTGCGGCGGATATTCAACGAAAATGTCGGAACGGCGCAGAATATCGCCGTGCAATTCAGTCTTGCCCGGGCAATCGCCGCCGACCGCATTGATATGGACGCCAGCGCCAACCGTATTGTCGGTCAGGATGGTGGCATTGGCCTTGTCAGCCGTCACAGTCGTGATGATGTCTGCACCCTCGACCACTTCCTCAACCGACTTGCAGGCGACGATGTCGAAGCCTGCACGGGCCAAGTTGCGCATGCATTTTGCGGTCGCTTCCGGGTCAAGATCGTAAAGGCGAAGCTTGTTCACGCCGAGCAGCGCCTTGAACGCCATGGCCTGAAATTCGCTCTGCGCGCCATTGCCGATGATCGCCATCGTACGGGCATTCTTCGGCGCTAGATATTTGGCGGCAACGGCAGAAGTGGCAGCCGTGCGCAGCGCCGTCAGAATGGTCATTTCGGTCAGGAGCATCGGATAGCCGCTGCCGACATCGGCCAGAACGCCAAAAGCCGTGACAGTCTGAAGACCCTCACGCGTGTTCTTCGGATGGCCGTTGACATATTTGAAGCCATAGAGCGTACCGTCGCTCGTCGGCATCAGCTCGATCACGCCTTCGCGGGAGTGGGACGCAACACGCGGGGTCTTGTCGAAATTTTCCCAGCGACGGAAATCCTCTTCCACATAATCTGCGAGTTCCTTCAGGAAGGTCTCGACGCCGATGGAAAGCACCAGCTTCATCATGTTGTCGACACTGACGAAGGGGACGATGTTGAGGTTCGGCTGGGTCATTCAAATTCTCCTTAAACACGCTCCGAAAGACTGAAACGACCTTCGGAACGCATTGCATATTGATACAATGATCGGAGCGTCATTCTGTTGCCTTGGGCCGCAGCAACGGCCCGTGCCGACAGATGATGCGCCTTAATAGCTGATCGTCGGGCGATCCATGACGCTGCGGCCCAGAAGGCTCGCCATCAGGTCGACCATGACGGTGGCAGTGCGGCCACGTTCATCCAGGAATGGGTTCAGCTCGACCAAATCGAGACTCGTGACCAGGGCGCTGTCATGCAGCATTTCCATGATGAGATGCGCCTCGCGGAACGTCGCGCCGCCCGGAACCGTGGTGCCGACAGCTGGTGCAACCGATGGATCGAGGAAATCGACGTCGAGGCTGACATGCAGAAGGCCGTCTTCCGCCTTCACGCGGTCGAGGAAGCGACGCAGCAGGGCGGCCACGCCGTGCTCGTCAATCATGCGCATGTCGAAAACCGATACCTTGGTCTTCTGGATGGCCAGACGTTCCGCCGGATCGACGCTTCGGATACCGAGCATGCAGACATTGTGCGGATCGATAGCGGCTTCAAGCTTCGGGAAATAGCCTTCGAAGCCCTTCTGCCCGGTGTAATAGGCAACTGGCGTGCCATGCAGATTGCCGCTGCTTGTGGTTTCCAGTGTGTGGAAATCCGTATGCGCATCGAGCCAGAGCACGAACTGCTTGCGGCCCTTTGCGACGGCGCGGCGCGCAATGCCCGGAACCGTTCCAGCAGCCAGAAGATGGTCGCCGCCGAGGAAAATCGGAAAGCCCTCTTCGCTCTCGCGGAAAGCCGCGTCGCTGATTGCCTCGATCCAGGCGACCGCGCTTGGCAGCGCCTTGATCGCCGGGTTTGGATGTTCCTGCGGGGCCTTTGCAGCCAGAGCGGGACTGGGAACCAGATTGCCGAGATCCGTAAAGCCGTGACCAAGCTCGCGGATGGCATCCGCAATACCGGCAGCACGGTAGGAATCGGGACCCATATTGCAGCCTGCGCGGCCAGTGCCTTCCTGAACGGGTAGTCCCAAAATCTTGCAATGCATTAAACAGGGTTCCTTCTGAATTATTGCCCCAAGATTCATCATTTTTATTTGGCGATGTGAACCAACCGGATTGGCAATTTTATCGGTTTGGTTTATCAGAATGTCGGATTGGCTTTTCAAATTGGAGAAACTATGGACGATCTGGATGAAAAGCTGATTACGCTTTTGCGTCATAATGGCCGCCGCAGCATTTCCGACATTGCGATTGACCTTGGCGTTTCCCGCGCGACGATACGTGCGCGCATGGAGCGGCTGGAACGTTCAGGCGATATTCTGGGCTATACGGTCATTCTGCGCTCGGACGCTGTCGACCTGCCGGTGCGCGGCATCATGATGATCGAAATCGAGGGCCATGTCGCCGACCGCGTGGTCAAGGCGCTGGGCGGTTTCTCGGAAATCTCCGCCGTCCACACCACCAATGGTCGTTTCGATCTGGTGGTTGAACTGGGGGCCGCCACCCTCACCGACTTTGATGCCGTGCTGCGCCGTATCCGCCTTGTGCCCGGCATCAAGGCCAGCGAAACGAACCTGCTGCTTGCCACCCCGCGATCCACCCGGGCGCGGCTCTAACGATACAAGTATCGCAAAGAAAAAGCCCGGTCTCGCGACCGGGCTTTTCTGTTTTCAATATCAGGCGAGCGCCGGATAATCCGTATAGCCCTTCGCGCCGCCGCCATACATGTTCTGCTGGTCCAGCTCGTTGAGCGGCGCATTTTCCTTCAGACGACGCACGAGGTCCGGATTGGAAATGAACGGCTTGCCGAAAGCCACCAGATCAGCGCGACCGCTGGCGATTTCTTCCTCGGCCAGTTCGCGGTCATAGCCATTATTGACCATCCAGGCGGCATCGCCGCCAGCGTCGCGATAGACCTGTTTCAGGTGAGCATAGTCGAAAGGCTGCGGGCCCTGCTGGAAGTCACGCGGACCGCCGGTCGCGCCTTCGATAATATGGACATAGGCAAGGCCGTAAGCGGCAAGCTTGTCGATGACATAATCGAACAATGGCTGTGGATCGGAATCCGATGCGTCATTGGCGGGCGTGACTGGCGAAAGGCGGATACCGACCTTGCCTGCATCCACCGTCTTGGTGATCGCATCGACCACTTCGAACAAGAAGCGGGCGCGGTTTTCAATCGAGCCGCCATATTCGTCCGTACGCTGATTGCTGCCCGAACGCAGGAACTGGTCGATCAGATAGCCATTGGCCGCATGAATTTCGACGCCGTCGAAACCGGCAACGTCAATCGCATCCTTGGCAGCCTTGGCATAGGTGGCGACGATGTCTGCAATCTCGCTCTTTTCCAGCGCGCGCGGCTCGGAGGTCGGCGCGAATTCGCCCGTGCCATCGGGATGAACCAGATAGGTCTTCGACTTGGCGATAATCGCCGAAGGTGCGACCGGCTTGCCGCCATTCGGCTGCAAGGTGTTGTGGGAAATACGGCCAACATGCCACATCTGCACGACGATCTTGCCACCGGCCGTGTGCACGGCATCGGTTACGCGTTTCCAGCCAGCGAGCTGCTCGGCCGAATAAAGGCCCGGAACATCGGCATAGCCCTGTCCCTGATGGCTGATCGGCGTTGCCTCGGTGATGATGAGGCCAGCGCTGGCGCGCTGCTCGTAATAGGTGACGTTGAGATCGTTCGGCACGGCGCGTGGCGAGCGATTGCGCGTCAGCGGCGCCATCACAACGCGATTGGCAAGCTTCAGATCACCAACGGTGACAGGATCAAACAAGGTGGCCATAGTGCATTTCCTTCAAGTTGGAAAAGTTGGGCAAGTTGGAAAAGTTGGTCAAAGATCGGATAGCATCGCGATGAAGGCGGCAATCGCCTCTTCGTCGCGTTTGTAGAACGTCCATTGGCCGACACGATGGGGCTTTATCAGCCCCGCTTTTGTCAGCACGGACAAATGGGCTGAAACGGTGGATTGAGAGAGACCACACCGTTCGAACTGGCCCGCACACACGCCCATCTCCAAAGACATGTGCTGAGCGGAGAAGTGTTTCTCCGGCTCTTTGAGCCAGCTCAAAATTTCGAGACGCACCGGATTGCCAAGTGCCTTGAATATCTCATCCAAGGGTACCGGCGAAGGTATCGCCGAGATTGCGGCTTGAACGTCCGACATTGCAATCACCTCGCTGATCTAATGCATATCGTCATTTCACGATATAGATATCGCTGAAAGCCGATTTAAAAAGAGGCGCCCTGTTCACATCGGCGTGAACGGCCAAACTGCCGCCTTTCCTGTGGAACATCGATACCGCCTTGATTGCGCCGAACGGACATCCGACTATGTTCGCTGCAAATATTTGAGATTGGAATGAAGATGGCGGACGACAGCAAGCGCATTGCCGGAATTATCGCGGCGGAAATCAACGCAAAACCGGAACAGGCACTCGCCGCTATCGGTCTGCTAGACGAAGGCTCGACCGTGCCCTTCGTCGCGCGCTACCGCAAGGAAGTCACCGGCGGGCTCGATGATACGCAGTTGCGTCAGTTGTCCGAACGCCTCGCCTATCTGCGTGAACTTGAAGCGCGCCGCACATCCATTCTGGAATCGATCCGTAGTCAGGAAAAGCTGACGCCCGAACTGGAATTGAAGATCGCCAATGTCCAGACCAAGGCCGAACTGGAAGATCTTTATCTGCCCTACAAGCCGAAGCGCCGCACCCGTGCGGAAATCGCCCGTGAACGCGGCCTTGGACCTTTGGCGGAAGCGATTCTTGCCGACCGTCGCCTTGTGCCTGCCGAGATAGCCGCATCCTATGTCACCGGCGAGGTCGCCGATGTGAAAGCAGCACTTGATGGTGCGCGCGACATCATCGCCGAAGGCTTTGCGGAAAATGCCGAGCTGATCGGCAATCTGCGTAACTATCTGAAAGACCGCGCGGTGCTGCGCTCGCGTGTCGTTGATGGCAAGCAGGAGGCAGGCGCGAAGTTCTCGGATTATTTCGATCATTTCGAACGCTGGGCCAATGTCGCCGGTCACCGTGCGCTCGCCATGCTGCGTGGACGCAACGAGGATTTTCTGTCGCTCGACATCGAAATCGATGCCGACGACGCCTCACCTGTGAAACCTGTCGAGCGCAAGATCGCTGCCGCCTATGCGATTGGCGGCACGCTGCCGGGTGACCGGTGGCTGATGGAAGTGGCAGGCTGGGCATGGCGCGTGAAGTTGTCGCTCTCGCTTTCGCTCGACCTGATGCGCGACCTGCGCGAGCGCGCCGAAGAAGAGGCGATCAATGTTTTCGCCCGCAATCTGAAAGACCTGTTGCTGGCCGCACCTGCCGGTTCGCGCGCCACGATGGGCCTCGATCCGGGCATCCGCACCGGCGTCAAGGTGGCAGTGGTCGACGGCACGGGCAAGCTGCTCGACACCACCACGGTCTACCCCTTCCCGCCGAAAAACGATGTGCGCGGCACACAGGCTGAACTGGCCAGCCTCGTTCGCAAGCACAGAATAGAACTCATCGCGATTGGCAATGGCACCGGCAGCCGCGAGACGGAGCGTCTCGTCGTGGACATGCTGTCGGACATGCCAGCGCCAAAACCGCTGAAGGTCATCGTTTCAGAAGCGGGTGCATCGGTCTATTCGGCATCGGAAGCCGCCGCATCCGAATTCCCGCAGCTGGACGTTTCGCTGCGCGGTGCGGTTTCCATTGCACGCCGCCTGCAGGATCCGCTGGCCGAACTCGTTAAGATCGAGCCGAAATCCATTGGCGTCGGCCAGTACCAGCATGACGTCGATCAGATACGCCTTGCCCGCGCACTCGACGCCGTTGTCGAAGACGCGGTGAATGCGGTTGGTGTCGATCTCAACACGGCATCCGCCTCGTTGCTTGCCCGCGTGTCGGGGCTTGGCACATCCATCGCCGAGGCCATTGTGGCCCATCGCGATGCCACAGGCGCTTTCAAGAACCGCAAGGAACTTTTGAAAGTCGCCCGCCTCGGCAACCGCACTTTCGAGCAATGCGCGGGCTTCCTGCGTATTCCGAACGGCAGCGAGCCGCTCGACGCTTCATCGGTTCACCCGGAAGCCTATGGCGTGGCGAAGAAGATCGTTGCCGCCTGCGGTCGCGATGTGCGCTCACTGATGGGCGACAGCGTGGCGCTGAAAAGCCTCGATCCCCGGGTTTTCGTGGATGAACGTTTCGGTCTGCCGACAGTACGCGACATCATTGCCGAACTGGACAAGCCGGGCCGCGATCCGCGTCCGGAATTCAAGACCGCGACCTTTGCCGACGGTATCGATGACATCAAGGACCTGAAGCCCGGCATGATGCTGGAAGGCACCGTGACCAATGTGGCTGCCTTCGGCGCTTTCGTGGATATCGGCGTGCATCAGGATGGTCTTGTCCACGTCTCGCAGCTTGCAGACCGTTTCATCAAGGACCCGCATGAAGTGGTGAAAGCGGGCGATGTGGTAAAGGTGCGTGTGGTGGAAGTGGATGTGCCGCGCAAGCGTATCGGTCTTTCTATGCGCAAAGATGGTGGCGAAGCCCCTGCTCCGCGCAACAATGCGCAACGCGATCCAAGGCCTGCCAAAAACTTCACGCCGCAGCGCAAGCAGGAACAGCCTTCAACGGGCGGGTTCGGCGCGGCGCTGCTGGAAGCGATGAAGAAGAAATAAGAACCAGACGGCCTTCACCACCCACGTGAAGGCCGTTCAGTTTTGCACCTGCGGCACCGGGCGTTTTGCCTGCCCGGCCAACCGGCGGCCAACGGCTATCATCGGCTTTTCGACAAAACGATAGGTCAGGCTGGAAACGGCAAAGGCAGCCACCACGCAGAGCACCATCGTTATCAGGTCGCTCCACAAGCCGGTCGGCGGCAGGAACAGAAAGATCGTCCAGAACACCGGCACGTGAAAGAGATAGATTGAATAGCTGATCTCGCCCGTCGCTGCCAAAATTTCGGATTTCGGGCGCATGGTCCAGAGTGACAGCAGAAAAACCGCATAGGCCGCGATATAGGCGGCAATGACCGGAAACTTGCCGACGATGAAGAATGTGTCGTTCCGGGCCAGCGAGAAATCACCAATCGAACCGATAATGCTCATCTGCACGATGGCCAGCACCAGCGCGGTCCAGACCGCATGCGGCGCCTTTTCGATAACGGCGAGACGCAAGAGCAGGCCGCAAAACAGAAACGACAAATGCAGCCCGATATAGATCACCGGCAAATTGATGCCGAACGAGCGCAACATAAACGGCACGCCGGTGGAAGCCGCCAGCAACAGCCCGGCAGCGAAGATCATCAGCGGCTGACGCAAGATGCCCGCCATGAAAGCCAGCGCGATCAGGATATAGAAGGCAAGCTCGATGAAGAGCGTCCAGTACACACCCGACAGCCAGGGCTGGCCGAACATATTTGCCGCCATGGTCACATTGGCAGCCAGCGTTTTCAGCTCCGGACTGTCACCGGTGAACGTCAGATAGGCCCACATGCAAGCCAGTGAGAGCCAGAAAGCCGGATAAAGGCGGAAGAAGCGCCCTATGGCAAAACGCCGGATCGGATGCTCGCCCTTATTGCCGCTCCTGATACTGAACGGTACCACGAAACCGCTGATCAGAAAGAACAGAACCACGCCAAAACGGCCAAAGTCGAAGCTTGTGACGAAGGACATCAATATGCCGAATAAAGGCGTGTCCTTATAGGTCGCGTGATGCAGTATATCGGCGAAGAAGTGATGAAACACAACTGATGTTGCGGCTATCGCACGCAAGCCATCAATATTGGAAAAACGGGCTGCCGCCATCTCCCCTCCAGCAAAAATATTTGCCTGAGCTTATATGGCAACCTCGCTTCTCACAAGAAGACTTACATGTTTTGGTTAGTGTCAGATTTTATTGCCGATTGGAAAACCGGTTGAAGCTTTTCTCACCGGCATATCTTCGGTCGGGATGATCCAGCCGCCGCAGATCGCGATGCGTACCTCGTCGCCCTCTTCCAGCCGAACCGGATCGCGCACTTCGAAATGAAGGGAGATTTCCGGCTTGTTGATGACTTCGGCCTCAATGCGCGAACCGCCGCCGCGATAAACAGAACGCTTCACGCGGACCGGAATTCCGCCGGTTTCGGTGAGTTTCAGATCGGCAGCCCGCACGCAAAGCTGCGCATTCGCGCGCGGCATTTCAATGCCCGAACACCGCACCTGCGCGCGGCTGCCCAGCACCAGCGCTTCGCAATGGCCCGCTTGTGCAAAAGACACCACTTCGGCAGGCAGAACCATGCCATGGGCGATGAAGGAGGCCACCATCTCACTTGCGGGCTCTTCATAAAGTTTGCGCGGCGTGTCGAACTGCTGAAGCTTGCCGTGATCCAGCACCGCGATGCGGTCGGCAAGCGCCATGGCTTCCGCCTGATCATGGGTGATGTAGATGATCGTCGTGCCGGTGCGCTTGTGGAACGCGGCGAACTCGTCTTCCATCGAGGCGCGCAGATGTACGTCGAGATTGGCCAGCGGCTCATCGAACAGCACCAGCGACGGCGCCGCCACCAGACAGCGGGCGAGCGCCACGCGCTGGCGCTGCCCGCCGGAAAGATTGGCTGGGCGACGATCACCGAAACCGTCGAGATCGACCAGCGCCAGCGCTTCTTGCACCCGGCGTTCCCGCTCGGCCCTGGCGACCTTGGCCACGCGCAGACTGTAGCCTACATTCTCCGCCACGGTCATATGCGGCCAGAGCGCATAATTCTGGAAGACGATGCCAACCTGACGCTTTTCGGGCGGCACGTTGCCGCTTGCATGGGAAACGCGCTTGTCGCCGATGTTGATTTCACCGCCATCGACTTCCTCGAAACCCGCAATCATACGCAACAACGTGGTCTTACCGCAGCCGGAAGGCCCGAGAATGGCAACAAACTCGCCATCATTCACGTCCAGCGTCACGCCGGACAAGGCCTGAAACCCGTTGAACGTCTTTGATACCTGGTCGATCTTCAGTCGCGCCATGGCAGGACTCCGTTTGGAAGACGCCGCGCAAACAGATTTGTTGCAAGCATCAGCATGAATGTCACTGCAACGGCCACAATGGACAAGGCAGCCGCATAGGCGGAATCACCCGCCTGTTCGAAAGAAAACATCACCACACCCAGCGTTTCCGATCCCGAGGCCCAGAGAAGCGCCGAAACCGTCAGCTCGCAAAACGCGGTCATGAAGATGAGCACGCCGCCAGCAAGCGTCGCCGGTGCGACAAGAGGAAATATAATCGTGCGCAGCCGATAGAAAAGCCCTGCGCCCGCAATGCGTGCCGCTTCCTCCATCGCCCGGTCAATCTGGTGCAGACCGGCAACCGTTGGCCGCAGCGCCAGCACGAAGAAGCGCGCGAGATAGGCGAACAGGATGATCCAGAGCGTGTTGTACAGGCTGACGCCGATCACAGGCAGCGGTTTCAGGAACAGCAGCAGACAGGCAATCGCCAGCACGACGCCAGGAAGAGCATAGGGCAGCTCGGCTGCAAAATTGAGCACCGGGGTCCAGCGCCGCTTGCGCCAGGCCAGCATATAGGCGAGCGGCACGGCGATCAGAACCGCAAAGAGTGCTGCGATCAGCGACAACAGGATGCTGTTGCCGAAGGCCCGCGCCGCGCCGCCATGCTCCATGAGCACGAAGCGGAAATTTTCGAATGTCGCGGTGGCGAAGGTCAGAGGCACACCATAGGCCGGAACCAGCGCCGAAAGCGTCAACCCGATCAATGGCAGTGCGAGCACGACGACAATCATCAGCCATGCCACAACTTCGGCCAGCAGACGCCAGGGGCCGAGCGCGAAAGGTGCTGCGGGAAGCGATGTGGAAACGATGCGGAAATCGCGCCTGCGCGACGCATAATCCTGCGCTGCGATGCCCGCCATGGCGATCAGCCCGATCAGCACCGACAGAACCGCGACGCTCGACAGGACCGATGGACCGCCACCGGCAAGAC
Source organism: Ochrobactrum sp. 19YEA23 (assembly GCF_029909865.1). Classification (NCBI taxonomy): domain Bacteria; kingdom Pseudomonadati; phylum Pseudomonadota; class Alphaproteobacteria; order Hyphomicrobiales; family Brucellaceae; genus Ochrobactrum; species Ochrobactrum sp. 19YEA23. Next base: position 183,253 of record NZ_JASAMQ010000008.1, read on the forward strand.
GCTGATAGATCAGGGTCGGCAGGACGAGATAATTCGACGGAATGCCCAGAAAGGCTGGAATGCCGAAATTGCCAACGCAGGACACAAAGGCCAGAGCGGCAGCGCCGATGATCGATGGCGTCATCAGCGGCAATATGATGGTGCGCAGCACGGTCCATTTGCTCGCACCTGCGCTCAAACCGGCTTCGACCAGTTCACGCGGCAGTTTGCGCAAGCCCGCCCGCACGATGAGAAAAACCAGCGGCCCATATTGTACGCCGAGCAGAAAGATAATGCCCCAGACGGAATAGAGCGGATTGCGGCTTCCAAGTGGCGGAGCCATGCCAAGGAGTTTCAGAAACTGGCTCGACGGCCCGAACAGCTGGAGCCAGGCCAGCGCCGTTACCTGCGGTGCGATCAACAGCGGCGTTACATAGAAAAGCACGAAGACATTGCGGCCGCGCATATTGGTGAGGCCGACCAGCAAGGCCGCAGCAATGCCGAAGGCAAGTGCCAGCAACGTGCCGCCAACGCCGATTTGCAGGGAATGCCATGTCGCAACCCATGTCGACTGGCTGCCTAGCGTCTCAACCAGAACCGATGTCGAAAACTGCCCCTGCGGCGCAACGAGTTCCACCAGCAGTCGGCCCATCGGCAGAAGCGACAGAACCGCCACGATCAGTGTTACGCCAACAATCAGGGCCGCATCGCGGCCCTGAAGGTCTTTCATGATACGCATCGAAATGCCTTATCCGCCAAACAGCTCGGAGAACTGCTTCTTGTCGGCGTCAGTCTGATCGAGAACCTTCTGGGTGTCGATAGACATGATGTTGATCTTGGTGCCTTCCGGCAGCCAGGCCGGACGGCCAACGCCTTCCTTGGCAGGCAGATAACCCTGATCCAGCGCGAGCTTCTGACCGTCGTCGGAGAGGATGAAGTCAACGAACTTCTTGGCACCATCGACATTCTTGGCGGTGGCCATGATGGCGACCGGCTCGGTTACGGCAGGCACGCCTTCCGACGGGAACACGAACTCGACCGGCGAGCCCTTGGCCTTGGCGTTGAGCGCCATGAAGTCAACGAGGATGCCGTAAGGCTTTTCACCGCTGGCAACAGACTTCAGCACAGCGCCGTTGCCCTTCACGCTTGCCAGTTCATTGGCCTTGAGATTCTTGAAGTAATCCCAGCCCAGATCCTTGTTGAGCGCAAAGCCGCTCAGCAGATAGGCCGCAGCACCCGAATAAAGCGGGCTCGGCATGACCACCTGGCCCTTATAATCGGCCTTGGCGAGATCGGCCCAATGTTCCGGCTTCTGCGACGCGCCGGTATTGTAGGCAATGCCGGTAGTGATCAGCTTGGAGCCGAAATAGGTCTTGTCGGCGTCATAGGCGTCGGCTGCAAAACCGTCGACCTTGGCTTCCGGATAGGCGAGCAGGCGCTTGTCCTTCTTCAGGCCTTCCATGGTCACCGCATCGGCAATCAGCAGCACGTCTGGCTGCGGCGCACCGGCGGAAAATTCAGCGGCAAGCTTGGTGAGGAGTTCGCTGGTGCCGGAGCGGAAAATCTGCACTTCCGTTTCCGGATTGGCTTTGCGGAAAGCCTCGACGGTCTTGGTCGCATCCGCTTCGGGCTGCGAGGTATAAAGCGTCAGCGTGTCGGCCTGTGCCACAGCGATGGATAGAGCAAGAAGCGCAGGTACGGCGACGGCCCGCTTCAGCATCTTGTTCATGGGGTTTGCTCCTCGAATTTCGGTGTAATGCTCGCCAGCATGGCCGGCAATGCCAGCGCAGCCCTGCCGCGTGCGAACTGATAGCGCGCAGATACTGTTATGGCGATAGGCACGATCATTTCCATTCATGGTGCACCTGTCAAACATCCTGCGGTTTGGAACATGAAGCGGATCCTGTTTTAGCAAATCGTCGGAACCGCTCCAGTTATTTGTCTTTACGCATTGTCCGACGCAAAACCGCTTCGCACTTTTGCTGGAAATGCTTGGAAAGCAAAAAGCCTTCCGGCGGAATCACGTCCATCGGAAGGCTTATAAGGCATTGAATGTTCATGGCCATCAGCGATCCGCATCCCTCCAAACTGGAGACGATGCGCATCGCAATAGAGGATTTGCGCTGCGGTTTTATGACAAGCCGCCGGGGCGCAAAAAATCAGATTACCATTTCCGCCACATGGGCGATCTGCGCGCCTGCTTCGTAGTAAGCTTCGCGAACACCACGGAAATTCTGCGCCTTGGGATCGCTGACCGGCAGTGGCAGATCGTCTTCCTTGATTTCGCCCGAAACGAGCTGCGACAGGATTTTGCCGAACACGGTGCCCGGGACAATGCCGCGACCATTATAGCCGGAGAAGCCGACCACATTGCGGGCCAGACGATGGAACTTCGGCAGGCTGTCATTGGTCATGCCGATCTTGCCATACCATTCCGCTTCAAACTCGACATTGCCGATCTGCGGGAACAGGCGCTTGAGCGACTTCTTCGCCCAGGCCTTGTGTACGGAAGCGCCCGTATTGCGCAAGGCACCAACGCTGCCGAACACCAGACGACCCTGTTGATCGAAACGGAAGGACGACAGAACTTCCTTCGTGTCCCACGCGCCCTGACGTTCCGGCAGAATGCTCTTTTTCAGATTGTCGGAGAGCGGCGTGGTTGCAAAATTGAAATAGGGCAGATGCACCAGTTCGGCGCGGACTTCAGCCCATGGCACATTGGTGTAGGCATTGGTAGCGACGACCACCCAGTCAGCCGTGACCGAACCCTTGGCGGTCTTGACGGTCCACTTGCCGTTCTGCTCGCTGGCGCCAACTACCGGGCTGCCCGTGAAAATCTGTGCGCCTGCACCAACTGCCGCATGGGCCAGACCGCGCACATAGGCCAGCGGCTGGATTGTACCGGCGCGCAGATCGAGCAGCGAACCCGCATAGGCCTTGGTGCCGACCTTGGCTTCCGTCTCCCTGGCGTCCAGCAGCTTCACATTGGCGCCACGACGCGCCCATTGCTCACAGCGGTCTTCCAGTTCCTTCAGGCCCTTCGCGCCAACGGCGCAATGCAGCGTGCCCTGCTTTTCGACTTCACAGGCAATCTTGTTTTTCTCAATGATTTCGAAAACCAGCTTCGGACCATTGCCCAGAACATCGAGCAGACGCGCACCGTATTTTTCGCCGAGAACACCCGGCAGATCATCGGGCATCACCCACATGCCGGCATTGACCAGACCCACATTGCGCCCCGAACCGCCAAAGCCGATCTCGATGCCTTCAAGGACGATCGCCTTCACGCCCTTTTCCGCCAGATGCAAAGCCGTGGAAAGACCGGAGAAACCGCCGCCCACAATCACCACGTCCGCTGTCAGGTCACCTTGCAGCGACGTGGTCTTCGGAGCAGCCGGAGCGGTCTTTTCCCAAAGACCATGAGAGCGCGGATCGTTCAACATTTTGAGCAACAACCATTTCGTATAGTGGAAGGCACATCGCGTGCCGGATTAGTTCTATTTCACGCCGCGAAAGCCGGATGGACAGCGCTAATTGCGCAACAATTCATTCCGGTTTGGAATGAACCAGTGCCGAATAGTCCGTGTTACCCACCTGCCCGGCAATCCACTGGCAGAACACCTGGGTCAGCGGATTCTCCAGTTTTCCTTCCGGCACGACAAGGTAATAGTCATTCTCGGTACGCATGGGCTTTTCGAAAAGCAGCACCAGATCGCCATCGCGCAGTTCCTGCTCGATCAGATAAAGCGGCAGAAGCGCAAAGCCGAGACCGGCCAGCGCCGCCCCGATCACCATCGAGAACTGATCGAAACGGTGCCCCCGATAGGCGGACTGCCCCTCGACGCCGCAGCTCTCAAACCATTGCGCCCACATTTTCGGACGTGTCGCGAGATGCAGAAGCGGCTCGCTTTCCAGATCTTCCGGCGCGGAAGGATGGCGCGCTTCCAGCAGGCGTGGGCTTGCGACGGGCACGATCACCTCGCTGCACAGAAAAGTGCAGGTTGCGTGCGCCCAGACCGGTTGCCCATAGTGGATGGCAAGATCGTGCGGCTGTTCCTCGAAATCAAAAACGCCCGAACGCGACGCCACATTGATGGCAATGCCCGGATGTTTCTCGACAAAATCGGGAATACGCGGCATCAGCCAGCGCGTGCCGAATGTCGGCAAGGTCGCGACGCTGAACGACGATGTGGACTGCGCCGAAGCCATGGCGCGCAACATCGTATCTTCGGTCTGGTTGAGAAGACGCCGGACTTCCGGCAGAAACTTGCGCCCCGCATCGGACAGGAGAATGCGCTGGCGGATACGCTCGAACAAAAGCACGCCGAGCTGGCTTTCCAGATCCTTGATCTGACGGCTGACGGCGCTCTGGGTGAGATTGAGTTCATTGGCCGCCTGGGTGAAGCTGCCATGCCGTGCAGCACATTCAAAGGCTTGCAAAGTGGCGATGTCCGGAATCAGTCTCCTGCTTAGCTTCATTCCAATCTCGCATTAACATAGTTGCTTTCGGCGCAATCATAACCGGAAAGCGGCTGATATGATACATTTTCATCATAATCCCGTCATGTTTTCGCAATGCTGAATATGACCCCTACAAAGACGATCCAAGTTCCACGGAAGCATACGCCATGAACGCGCAGAAATTCGTATCGCCAGACGCCATTCGCTCCGCCTTTTCGGCTGCGATGTCCGGCATGTACAGGGAAGAAGTGCCTGCCTATGGCACGCTGATGGAACTCGTCGCAGATGTGAACGCCAAGGTTCTGGCGGACGACAGCCATCTGCACGAACGCCTGACGGAAACCGACTCACTGGAGCGTATTTCCGAAGAGCGTCATGGCGCTATCCGCCTCGGCACCGCTGCTGAACTTTCCATGATGCGCCGCGTCTTCGCGGTGATGGGCATGTTCCCGGTCGGCTATTACGACCTGAGCGCCGCCGGCGTTCCTGTGCATTCCACCGCTTTCCGTCCGATTGACGATGCCGCGCTGAAGCACAACCCGTTCCGCGTCTTCACCTCGCTTCTTCGTCTCGACCTCATCGCCGACGAGAAGCTGCGTGCAGAATCGGAAGAAGTTCTGGCCAAGCGCAACATCTTCACCGCAGGCGCCGTTGCTCTGGTTGCTAAAGCCGAAGCCGAAGGCGGCCTCAATGATGCCGACGCGACGGCTTTCGTGGCTGAAGTGCTGGAAACCTTCCGCTGGCATGATCACGCCAATGTCTCGGCCGAGCTTTACCATCGCCTGCATGATGCACACCGCCTGATTGCCGACGTTGTTTCGTTCAAGGGCCCGCACATCAACCATCTGACGCCGCGCACGCTCGACATTGATGCCGTGCAGGAGCAGATGCCGGAACGCGGCATCAATCCGAAGGCTGTTGTCGAAGGCCCGCCAACCCGCAAGTGCCCGATCCTCCTGCGCCAGACCTCGTTCAAGGCGCTGGAAGAAGAAGTATCCTTCATCGGCAGCGACGGTCAGTGGACCCCCGGTTCGCACACCGCCCGTTTCGGTGAAATTGAACAACGCGGCATTGCCCTGACGCCAAAGGGGCGCGGCCTTTACGACAAGCTTCTCAACGACACCCGCGCTATTGCCCGTCCGGCCCCGGATGGCTCCAATGCAAGCACCTATGTGAAGGCGCTAAGCGACACATTCGCGGCTTTCCCGGATACATGGGCTGGCATTCGTGAAGCGGGCCTCGGCTACTTCGCCTATTCGGTCAAGGATGCCGCAAAGCTTGCAAGCCTCAAGCCGAACACCGATATCGAGCTTCTTGTAGCCGCTGGTGCGGTTCAGTTCGACCCGCTGACCTATGAAGACTTCCTGCCGGTCAGCGCTGCCGGTATATTCCAGTCTAATCTGGGCGATGACGACACGCAGGAATTCGTGGAAAGCCCGAACCAGAAGCGCTTTGAAGAAGACCTTGGCGCCAAGGTTCTCAACGAATTCGAGCATTACGCCCGTATCGAACGTGAATCCATCGAAGCCCTACAGGCCCGCCTCGGCGGCCTTGAAGCGGCAGAGTAAAGTTAAGACATAGAGAGGAAAGCTATGAACACCGCTGTCAGAAAAGTCGACGTGAAGAAGGAAGCCGCAGAGCTTCTCGCCAAGCTCGGTGTTGACGCTGCCGTTTACACCGCAGGCAACTTTGCTGGTTTCAGCCCGGTCTCGGGCGAGCAGATCGCATCGGTCAAGACCCACAGCAAGGACGACGCTGCCAAGATCATCGACAAGGGCGATGAAGCCTTTCGCGCCTGGCGCAACGTTCCGGCACCGAAGCGCGGCGAACTGATCCGTCTTCTGGGCGAAGAACTGCGCGCTTCCAAGGAAGATCTCGGCCGCCTCGTTTCGATCGAAGCTGGCAAGATCACTTCGGAAGGCCTCGGCGAAGTCCAGGAAATGATCGACATCTGCGATTTCGCTGTCGGTCTGTCGCGCCAGCTCTACGGCTTGACGATTGCCACCGAACGCGCTGGCCATCGCATGATGGAAACCTGGCATCCGCTCGGCGTTGTCGGCGTCATCTCCGCCTTCAACTTCCCCGTGGCCGTCTGGTCGTGGAACGCCGCCCTCGCCATCGTTTGCGGCAACTCGGTTGTCTGGAAGCCGTCTGAAAAGACCCTCCTCACGGCTCTCGCCTGCGATGCGATCTTCCAGCGTGCCCTGAAGCGCTTCGGCGATGCGCCGGAAGGCCTCTCGCAGGTACTGCTCGGCGACCGCGAAATCGGCGAAGTCCTCGTGGACAGCCCGAAGGTTCCGGTTCTCTCGGCCACCGGCTCGACCCGCATGGGCCGCGAAGTTGGTCCGCGTCTTGCCAAGCGTTTCGCTCGCGCGATCCTCGAACTCGGCGGCAACAATGCCGGTATCGTCTGCCCGTCGGCCGATCTCGACATGGCTCTGCGCGCAATTGCTTTCGGCGCCATGGGCACCGCTGGCCAGCGCTGCACGACGCTGCGTCGCCTGTTCGTTCATGAAAGCGTTTATGACGCTCTCGTCCCGCGCCTGCAGAAGGCCTATGCCAGCGTTTCCGTCGGCTCGCCGCTTGAAACCACTGCTCTGGTCGGTCCGTTGATCGACAAGGTTGCCTTCGACAACATGCAGAAGGCCCTCAAGGAAGCTTCCGCCCATGGCGGCAAGGTTCAGGGTGGCGAGCGCGTCGATAGCGGCCATGAAAACGCTTACTACGTGCGTCCGGCCATCGTCGAAATGCCAAAGCAGGAAGGTCCGGTTCTCGAAGAAACCTTCGCACCGATCCTTTATGTGATGAAGTATTCCGACTTCGACGACGTTCTGGCGAGCCATAACGAAGTCGGCGCAGGCCTGTCGTCCTCGATCTTCACGCTGAACCTGCAGGAAGCAGAACGCTTCCTCTCGGCTGAAGGTTCGGATTGCGGCATCGCCAACGTCAATATCGGCACTTCGGGCGCCGAAATCGGCGGTGCATTCGGCGGCGAAAAGGAAACCGGCGGCGGCCGTGAATCTGGTTCGGATGCGTGGAAGGGCTATATGCGCCGCGCAACCAACACCATCAACTATTCGAAGGCTCTGCCGCTTGCACAGGGGGTTTCCTTCGACATCGACTGATCTTGAATAACGGTCAAAAGAAAACCCCGCGAAAGCGGGGTTTTTCAGTTAAACGCTTTATTCTGACTCCGTTCTCAAAGCCTAACACAGCCGTAATAACCATTAGAGCATTTGATACACAGCCCTTCACCGTCGCTAGCGCAGCTTCGTTCGCACGCCATGCCCGTTGGATAAATACAAGATGCTCCGGCAACTTTTTGATTATTCTTTGAAAAAAGTGGTTTCTTCCTAGTCTCTTTATTTACGTTATATATTGATTGATTAACGACAGATTTGTCTAAAGACACATTCTGCTTCATTGCGGCATTTCCAGCGTAAGCAGTCCCAATGGAGAAAATAGAACAGGCGATAATGGCTATTACACAATATTTACGCATAGCAATCTCCGTTATTTTTGATAATAAAAAATTACCAAAAACAATATAAAATAACTATTGCATAAAAATGGAGGCGATTTTGCATATATATAAAATACATCATTAAACTATAACATAAAGTATGGATATGACGATCACATCAGAATAATAATATTTCATTTTTACGTTAGATCATACTTACGCTCAGAGGCAAGCTATACTGGAAATCCAGAGCGCGCATAGCATTCAAGAGCGCGAAGAACTTAGACGTGCCTACGCCACTCAGCTCCGCCGCAATCAAAGGACCATTCGAAACTGTTGACGTTTACACGGGATTTTCTCATCGGGAATCGACCAGTTTGATAAAGGGCCAAAGTAACCCCGCAAAAGCGGGGTTCTTTATTAGCTGGGCATCGGCGATTAGCGAGATTGTCGTTATGGCGAGCCGAAAATCGTGGCTTTTGAGAACCGGCGCGCAGCGTACTTAAGTACGTGAGCACCGGAAGCGCAACAAGGCGCGATTTGCAGGCCGCCAGAGCGGCAATATCAGCCCATGCGTTCGGAGGCGAACGAGCCGGGGCTAGCCGGGAAGACCACGGTGCGGTTGCCATTGAGGAACGAACGGTGGTGGATGTGCGCGTGGACCGCGCGGGCCAGCACCTGTGCCTCGACGTCGCGACCGATGGAAACATAATCGGCGGCGCTCTGCGCATGCGTGATGCGCGCCACATCCTGCTCGATGATCGGGCCTTCGTCGAGGTCGGCGGTGACGTAATGCGCCGTAGCGCCAATCAGCTTCACGCCGCGCTCATAGGCCTGCTTGTATGGGTTCGCGCCTTTGAAGGACGGCAGGAACGAGTGGTGGATATTGATGATCTTGCCGGACATCTGCTTGCAAAGCTGGTCGGACAGAACCTGCATATAACGCGCAAGAACGACCAGCTCCGTGCCGGTATCGTTGACGATATCCATCAGGCGCTGTTCGGCTTCCGGCTTGTTGGCCTTGGTGACGGCCACATGATGGAAGGGGATGTCATGGTTCACGACAACCTTCTGGTAATCGAAATGGTTCGACACCACGCCGACAATATCGATCGGCAGTGCGCCGATCTTCCAGCGATAAAGCAGATCATTGAGGCAATGGCCGAAGCGCGAGACCATCAAAAGCGTCTTGGTGCGCTTGGCGTTGTCGTGGAAATCGAAATCCATGTCGAACGGGGCCGCAATGGGCTGGAAGCCTTCGCTGAGGGTCTCGAGCGCTACGCCTTCTTCCGAAATGAAACTGACGCGCATGAAGAAACGACCCGTATCGAGATCGTCGAACTGGGCGCTATCAATGATGTTGCAACCCTTGGCCGCAAGGTAACCCGAAATTGCAGCAACGATGCCGCGGGTGGACTTGCAGGTGACGGTCAGGACAAAATTATGCATCGGACTTCCTCAGTTTTCGAAGGCGCGGGCCAAAGCGCGCGCCTTGAAACTAGTTCACGATGCGGTCTCCGCCATGCCAGAATGCGTAATGCACTGACCGGATTGCGCTATCAAGCAACTTTGGAAGAAAGATTGCTCTTATTTGATCAAAGATGCGGATTGCGATCCCGATACCGCGCGACCAGTTCCCGGTTGACGTCACCGGAGCCCGGCATATTGGCGCTGAGATAGACCGGCGCGCTGCCATCATCCACCAGGCGGGATGCGACATCGGCAAAGATCGCATTCAGGATCGTCACGCCAAGCGCGGTGGAAACCGGCCCCACCTTCAGGGCGCTGCCTTCCACTTCCAGCACGGCATCGCCCGCAGGCGCATCATTGTCGAGAACGACATCGGCAAGTGAAAGCAGTTGCGTGCGTCCCTTGGCAATCGCACTGGAATAGGTGACCGACGTGACCGCAATCACCGCCGCCCCCTTCTCGTGGGCATAGCGCGCCGCTTCGATTGGCGCAGCATTGACGCCGGAATTGGACACGACGATCAACACGTCGCCTTCCTGAATGCCGTAGCGGTCGAGGATCGGCAGCACCGCGCCTTCGATCCGCTCGAAATGCGAGCTGGCAACCGCCCCATCCTGCAGCATGATCGCGCCGCAGAGGATCGGCACGGTGATCGCCAGACCACCGGCGCGATAATGCAACTCTTCCGCCATCATGTGGGAATGGCCGGTTCCGAACACATAGACCCGACGGTCAGCGCGCGCGGCGGCGGCAATCAGGTCGGCTGCCTTTTCCATCGGTTCGGCCAGACGGTCACGCAGAGTGGCCAAACGGGCAATCAGATCGTTGAAATAGCGGTCAGTAATAGCTGTCATCTGCTTTCCCCTCACCCCGCAGCCCGTTTCACGCCGGAGCGCCAGGTTGTTTTCGCAAACAATCCGTCATCGAGATGCACGGCATCCATACGCATGCCCGGACGCAGCAATCCGCGATCTGCAAGCCGCAAATACCGTGCCGGATAAAGGCTCGCCATGCGCAGGGCTTCGGCCAGCGTCAACTCCAGTTCGGCCACGCCAAAGCGCACCGCCGAGGCCATATCGAGGTCGGAACCGGCGATAGTGCCATCGGACAGGATCAGCTTGGAGCAGATGCCGCCTGGCACGCGGTGCACGGCGCGACCATTGATTTCAAAACTCTCCGCATTGGAGCCAACCAGCGACATCGCATCCGTCACAAAGAAAAGATGGGCGTCGCCGCGCTTGGCGCGCAGCGCCAGACGCAGCGCCATTGGATCGACATGATGACCATCGGCAACGATCCCACACCAGATATCCGGATGATCGAGCGCTGCGCCTGCCAGACCCGGCGCGCGATGGCCGATCTGGCTCATGGCGTTGAAGAGATGGGTCACGCTGCGCGCACCGGCGTCAAAGCGCTTGAAGGCTTCTTCCGCCGCCGTGTCGCTGTGGCCAATGCTGACCACAACACCGGCATCGCTCAAACGGCGCACCTGTTCGGGCGTGACCTGTTCGGCAGCGACGGTCACAAGCAAGGTGCCGATCTGCTCCGCCGTGTGGATATAAAGCGCGATATCAGCGTCATCGACCGGACGCATCAGCTCGGCCAGATGCGCACCCTTGCGCGCAGGCGCCAGATGCGGCCCTTCAAGATGCAGGCCCGCGACGCCCTTGTCGGCTTTCACCGCTTCGACTGCCGCCTCAATGGCGCGGTCACGCACAATCGTCGTATCGGTAATGAGCGTCGGCAAAAGGCTGGTCGTACCGTATTTACGGTGACCTTCGGCAATCACGAACATAGTTTCCGGCGTCGGCTGATCATTGAGCATACGCCCGCCGCCGCCATTCACCTGCGCATCGATGAAACCCGGCGCAATGACGCCGCCCTTCAGGCGCTCGACCTGATGGGCCTCGCCAAGTGCCGCTTCCGGCACAATGGCTTCAACCTTGCCGTCGCTGAAAACAAGGGCAGACTGGTCATGAAACCGGTCGCCATCGAAAATCCGCGCCCCCGCGATTGCTGATTTTTTCGTCATACCGTCACCGTGACCTTGTTGAGATTGCGCGGCTTGTCGGGATCAAAACCCTTGCGGCGCGTCACCGCTTCAATGACGCGGTAGTAATTGATGAGCGAGACCAGCGGATCAAGATGCGGGCTGCCCGTGCTGGCCGATGGTAGGCGGAAGCCCGGCGTTTCGGCATCGGACAGTGTCACGATGCTCGCACCGAAGGAATGCAGCCGCTTCAGGGCCTGAATATTGGTGTCGAAAGCTTCGTCGCGCGGCAGGAAGGACAGGATCGGGAACCCCTCCTCAACCAGTCGCATCGGACCGTGCATCAGCTCGGCCAGCGAAAAAGCCTCGGCATGGATATTGGCGGTTTCCTTGGCCTTCAGGGCTGATTCCAGTGCAATGGCATAGGCCGTGCCGCGACCGCCGGTATAAAGCGAGCGCGCATTGAACAGGAGGTTTTCCACGGCTTCGCGCCCATCCGGGCGGGTTGCGGCGAGCGCTTCCGGCAGACGCTGCAAACCGGCGCGCAAATCGGCATCGCCGCTGGCGGCAGCCACCACACCTGACAGGGCAGCCACTGCTGCAATGAAAGACTTTGTGGCCGCGACGCTCTTCTCCTCGCCTGCATTCAGCGCGAGAACCAGATCCGCCTCTTTCGCAAGGGGGCTGTCCACCACATTGACCACGGCAATTGTCGTCGCACCGCCCTTTTTGGCAGCGGCCTGCGCCGCCACGATGTCGGGGCTGGCGCCAGACTGCGAAACGGTGAAATGCACGCCGCCGGCAAGCTTCAGCTTCGAGCCGTAGACGGAAGCAACCGAAGGCCCGATGGAGGCGACCGGAATGCCCATGGTGATTTCCATCAGATATTTGAAGAATGTCGCCGCGTGATCGGAAGAACCGCGCGCCGCTGTCGTGATGACCGCCGGTTCATTCTTCGCGAAAATCTTTGCGATCTCGGCCAGCGTACCGGCTTCCTTTTCCAGAAGCGTTGCAACCACCGCAGGCGATTGCTCGGTTTCCTGCAACATGAGGGATGGTTGGTTCACCATGATCATTCTCCAATTTTCAGTTCAGCGACGAAGTCATAAGCGTCGGCGCGATAATGCGAGCGGGTGTATTCGACGATACGGTCGTCATCGAGATGCGAGATGCGTTCAATCAAAAGCGCCGGAGCGCCGCGATGCACGCCAAGAAGGCGCGCCGTGCCGGGATCGAGTGTAACGGCGGTCAGTCGCTGCAAGGCGCGCACCGGCTTGTAACCACGCCGCGCCAGCGCACCGTAAAGCGACGCTTCATCGACGCGATCCGTATCCAGATAATGACGCGGCACCACGGCGCGCTCAAAAGCCATCGGCACGCCATCGGCGAGGCGCAAACGGTCGAGCCGCACAATGGACGTATCCACGCCGACGCCGAGCCGGAAGGCTTCGTCTGGCGATGGTTTGTCGATACGGTTCGTCACCACGCGCGCGCCCGGCTCCTTGCCACGCGAAAGCATGTCTTCCGAAAACGATGTCAGCCGCCACAGATGCTGGCTGATGCGCGCCGGACGCTCTGCAACAAATGTACCGCTGCCACGCCGGGATTCAACCGCGCCTTGCGCCAGCAATTCCTTATAGGCGTTGCGCACCGTGATGCGCCCAAGCCCAAGCTCCTCGGCCAGATCACGCTCCGGTGGCAACCCGACAGCAGGTGCCAGCTTTCCCTCTTCAATCAGTTCACCGAGAATACGCGCCAGATTGCGATAAAGCGGCCCCGTCCGCTGCGGATCGTGCAGGCCGCGCTCTTCAATGGAAGTGATCAAGGTGGTTCTATTCATGACGAGTATGATAGAACCTATATAGAACCAATAGCAAGTGATGTTTTTATGAAATACGCAAGCGCCCGTTGCAGCTGACGATTTTTGCCAGTCCATGGGCGCAACAGGGCCGCGCCCGGCGGGACGCAACCAAGTGACGGCTCAAATTGGAAGCGGATTGGTTCTAGATTCTCTCAACCAACTGCTGACCGGCGGGGCTAAGTTCATAGCGCGTGCGCTGGGTGCGCGGATCGCGCTGCGTGATCTGGAGATAGCCGCCGTCTGCGCCAAGCAGGTTCACCTCACGCAGCACCAGTGCATGCTCGATCCCCAGCACCCGGGCGAAAGCCCGGCTGTCGGACGCAACGCCCAGCGTCAGCGCAGCAATAATGCCTGCGCTAAATGGGGAAAGATTTTCCGAAGTGGCCACCAGCCTCTCGACAAGCGCCATATATTCGGCAGCTGTTTCTTCCATCAAGCAGCGACGGGCTGTACCGGTCGGAACGAGACGATCACCGATTTTGAGGTCGGCGTAAAGCTCTCGTCGCCGGAGCTGCCAATCGGCACGAGCACATTCATCTCCGGATAATAGCCAGCGATACAGCCGCGCGGAATGTCATAGGGCACAAAACGGAAGTCGCGTGCGACGCGTTCCAGACCATCGACAAAGTCGCCGACAATATCGGCGCGGTCGCCCGCTTCGACACCGATATCCGCCATGTCGAGCGGGTTCATGAACACGACCTGCCGCTCGCCATAGACGCCGCGATAGCGGTCATCCATGCCGTAGATGGTCGTGTTGTACTGGTCATGGCTGCGGAAAGTCTGCAACACATAACGACCCGGACGCCCGCGTGCCTGCTGGTGCTCGATGGCTTCCGGCAGCGCACCGGTCCAGAACGTGGCCTTGCCGTTCGTCGTATTCCATTCCAGCTCACGCGCCGTGTTGCGCAGATGGAAACCACGCGGCACGCGCACACGCTTGTTGAAGTCGTAGAAATCAGGCAGCACCCGCGCAATGCGGTCGCGGATCAGGTCGTAATCGTCGGCCATTTCCAGCCAGTTGACAGGCTTGGGGCCGAGCGTCGCATTGGCCATGCCAGCAATGATCGCCACTTCCGACCGCAGATGCGGCGAGGCTGGCGAGTTGATGCCGCCCGATCCATGCACCATGCTCATGGAATCTTCGACCGTGACGATCTGGGCAACGCCCTTGGAATTCAGATCGATCTCGGTGCGTCCGAGACATGGCAGAATGAACGAATCCTGCCCCGGCACCAGATGCGAATGGTTGAGCTTGGTTGCGATATGCACGGTCAGACGCTGGCTCGACAGCGCTTTTGCGATGATCGGGCTGTCCGGCGTCGCGCGGGCAAAATTGCCGCCGAGGCCAATAAAGGCCTGTGCCGTGCCGTCCAGCATGGCACCAATGGCACCGATGACATTATGGCCCGGCTCACGCGGCACATCGAAACCGAATTCCTTTTCCAGCGCATCGAGAAATGCGCGCGGCGGATTTTCGTTAATGCCAACCGTGCGGTCGCCCTGCACATTGGAATGGCCGCGCACCGGGCACAGGCCAGCGCCCGGCCTGCCGATATTGCCGCGCAGCAGCATGAAATTGGTGATCTCGCGAATGGTGATCACCGAATGGCGATGCTGGGTCACGCCCATGGCCCAGGTGCAGATCACGCGCTCTGCATCCATATAGATCTGCGCGGCCCGCTCCAGAGACTGCCGCAACAGACCGGACTGATCTTCGATCTCCTCCCACGTCGTGGCATCCACGGCAGCGCGATAGGCTTCGAGTTCGGCGGTATGGGCGCTCAGAAAATCCCGGGCGAGAATGGATGGCTCACCTGCGGCAAGCGCTGCGTCGTCCGCCGCGAATACCGCCTTTGCCATGCCGCGAAACGCCGCCAGATCACCGCCCAGACGCGGCTGGAAATAATCGCTGGCAATCGCCTCGCTGCCGCCATGGAGCATTTCGAGCTTGTTCTGCGGATCGGCAAAACGCTCCAGCCCGCGCTCGCGGATCGGATTGAACACCGCGATGCGCGCGCCGCGTTCGGCGGCACGGCGCAAATCGCCCAGCATACGCGGATGATTGGTGCCGGGGTTCTGCCCGACGACGAAAATCGCATCGGCCTGTTCGAAATCCTCAAGCAGCACCGTGCCCTTGCCGACGCCGACCGATTGTTTCAGCGCCACACCGCTGGCTTCGTGGCACATATTAGAGCAATCGGGGAAATTATTGGTGCCATAGGCACGCACGAAAAGCTGGTAGAGAAAGGCAGCCTCGTTGGAAGCGCGGCCCGACGTGTAGAACTCAACCCGGTTGGGATGATCGAACTCACGCAGAAGCGCGCCAATGCGCTCCAGAGCCACATCCCATTCAACCGCCTCATATTTGTCGGTCGCCGCATTGTAGCGAAGCGGATGCGTCAGACGGCCAGTATTTTCCAGATCGTAATCGGTCCATTTGCGCAATTGCGAAACCGTATGATCCCGGAAGAAAGCGGGCGTGGTACGCCGGTCGGTCGCCTCCCAGGCCACCGCCTTGACGCCGTTTTCGCAGAACTCAAAGGACGAACCATGTTCCGGATCGCCCCAGGCGCAACCGGGGCAGTCGAAACCATCAGGCTGATTGGCCTTGAGCAAGGCACGCGCGCCCGTCAGCGGCGCGCCGCTGGCCAGAAGCTGCTTGCCGCAGCTCTTCAGAGCCCCCCAGCCACCGGCAGCACTTGAGCTTTTGCCGATGAAACCAGTTTTGGAACCCTTGCCATCCTTGCTCATGTCTCAATCCTTGTTCCATTGCGAACGTATTACGCAGAGCATTAGCATAAGCAAAATAGCCATCACCTTCAATTGACGACCAGTTGATGTCGGTGTTTTGTAGCTTCGCACTTGATTTCAGTCGCGCGATCCTTCATGCGAGTGGTCAAGAAAACTTACCACAAGGGGCAAGAGTAATGTCCAACATCGTTGAAATCGCCGATCTGAAGCGGCTCGCCCAGCGCCGCGTCCCGAAAATGTTTTTCGATTATGCGGATTCGGGCGCCTGGACTGAGTCGACCTATCGTGCCAACGAGGACGACTTCAAGAAGATCAAGCTGCGCCAGCGCGTGCTGGTCGACATGACCAACCGTTCGCTCGCAACGACCATGATCGGTCAGGATGTGGCCATGCCGGTCGCGCTCGCACCGACAGGCCTCACCGGCATGCAGCACGCCGATGGCGAAATGCTGGCCGCTCAGGCTGCTGAGGCTTTCGGCGTGCCCTTCACGCTCTCCACGATGAGCATCTGCTCCATCGAGGACGTTGCCTCGGTGACGAAGAAGCCGTTCTGGTTCCAGCTTTATGTGATGAAGGACCGCGACTTCGTGAAGAACCTGATTGGCCGCGCCAAGGCCGCAGGCTGCTCGGCCCTCGTGCTGACGCTCGACCTGCAAATCCTCGGCCAGCGCCACAAGGATATCCGCAACGGTCTGTCCGCCCCGCCAAAGTTCACCCCGAAGCATATCTGGCAGATGGCGACCCGTCCCGGCTGGTGCCTGGGCATGATGGGCACGCAACGCCGCACCTTCCGCAACATTGCCGGCCACGCCAAAAACGTGACCGATCTTTCCTCGCTTTCCTCCTGGACTGCGGAACAGTTCGACCCGCAGATGAACTGGAGCGATGTGGCCTGGATCAAGGAACAATGGGGCGGCAAGCTGATCCTCAAGGGTATCCTTGATGTGGAAGATGCGAAGATGGCCGCCAAGACCGGCGCAGATGCCATCATCGTGTCCAACCATGGCGGTCGCCAGCTCGACGGCGCACCGTCATCCATTTCCATGCTGAAGCCGATTGTCGACGCCGTGGGTGATCAGATCGAAGTGCATGTTGATGGCGGCATTCGTTCCGGTCAGGACGTGCTGAAGGCCCGCGCGCTCGGCGCACAGGGCGTCTTCATCGGTCGCCCCTTCCTCTACGGCCTCGGCGCCATGGGCAAGGAAGGCGTCACGCTGGCGCTTGAGATCATCCGCAAGGAACTCGACGTCACCATGGCGCTATGCGGCAAGCGCGATATCAACACGATCGACGCATCGGTCCTGCATTCGGTCAATTTCTGATCTACATGATCAGCACATGCGTTGAAAAAGCCCGGCACTGCCGGGCTTTTGCTTGTTACGCACGCGATGACGGCGCTTTCGAGAGCAGCACCGTGCGAATGGCGAAGCTGGAATGGATGCGCGCCACGCCCGGCAGGCGCGACAGGATTTCCTTGTGAATGATTTCATAAGCCGCCGCGTTTTCAGCTTCGACGCGCAGAATATAATCTGCATCCCCCGTCATCAGATAGCATTCCTGCACTTCCGGATGCCGCCGCACGGCTTCTTCAAAGCGGTTGAGATATTCTTCGGTCTGCCGGTCGAGCGTGATGCGTACAATGGCGACCAGTCGCTCGTCACCGCCCGATGAGCCGACGATGGCCGTATAGCCACGGATGACGCCGCCTTCCTCCAAAATCTGCACCCTTCGCAGACAGGCGGACTGGGACAGCCCCACTTCGGCGGCAAGCTGGCTGTTGGTCATGCGCCCGTCGCGGCGCAGACAACGAATGATGTTTCGGTCTATACTGTCGAGTGTCGCCATGCATATTCTTCGAATGAAAAGCTAAAACGTGCGCAGGATGTGCCAAAATTCGCATAATCTGCGACAGATAGCAAAAACATTCGAATAGTCTTCGATTAATATATCTCGATGCCCGTTTGGATACGGCAACGCATCCGGGGGTATGGGGCAATAAACGTTGCGCAATGGATATGGTTGATATGTCGATGCATTTTTCGAAAGAGCAAAGCGATCTCGCCGCAGGCGGCTTGTTGACCATCGATCTTGCGGCGCTGCGGCACAATTATTCCGCCGTTGCGCAGCATATCGCGCCGACCCGCGCGGCAGCGGTCGTCAAAGCCGATGCCTATGGCCTTGGCGCACACCGCGTTGCGCCCGCCTTTTACGAAGCGGGCTGCCGGGACTTCTTCGTAGCGCATCTGAGCGAAGCCATCGCGCTGCGGCCTGTGCTGAACGCCGATGCGACGCTTTATGTGCTGAACGGCCTGCAACCCGGCACAGAAGCCGCCTGCGCCCGCGAAGGCATTGTGCCGGTGCTCAATTCTCTGGAACAAGTGGAAAACTGGGCCAATCTGGCGGCCAGCAGCGGCAAGAAACTGCCAGCGCTGCTGCAAGTCGATACCGGCATGTCGCGTCTTGGCCTTTCAGCCAGGGAACTGGACCGGCTGGCCGACAATCTTGCGCTGCTCGATGGCATTGATGTGCGGTTTATCATCAGCCATCTGGCGAGCGGCGATGAACCGGCAAACCCGGCCAATGCGAGCCAGCTTGCCGCCATGCGCGCCGCACTGGCCCGCCTGCCGAAACTGCCCGTCGCCTTTGCCAATTCGGGCGGCAGTTTTCTCGACAAATCCTATTATTTCGACCTCGCGCGCCCCGGTGTCGCGCTTTATGGCGTCGGACCCAAAAGCGCGATCGTTCCGGTGCTGACGCTGTCGGCGCGCGTCATTCAGGTGCGCGACGTGGAAAAAGGTGCGGCCATCGGTTATGGCGGCACCTATATCGCCGAGGGGCCCATGCGGATCGCCACCATCGCAGTGGGCTATGCCGATGGCTGGTTCCGCGCGCTCAGCAACAAGGGTTCGGCCTTTTACGGCGAAACCCGCCTGCCCATCGTCGGACGTGTTTCGATGGATTCCATCACGCTTGATGTCAGCGCGCTGCCGGAAGGCACGCTCAAGCTTGGCAGTCTCGTGGAACTGATCGGCCCGCATCAGCGTCTGGAAGACGTGGCGAGCCAATGTGACACGATCCCTTATGAAATTCTGACAGCGCTCGGCAACCGCTATGCCCGTTTCTACGTGGATAGCGCGCGTTCGAGCCAAAATGCATAACAAAAAAGAGGCGAACATGCAGATTACCGTACTCGGCAGCGGCGTCATCGGCGTCACAACGGCTTACTATCTGGCCAAGCTTGGTCATGAAGTGACGGTCATTGACCGCGAGGAAGGTCCGGCGCTGGAAACCAGCTTCGCCAATGCCGGTCAGGTTTCGCCCGGCTATGCCTCGCCATGGGCGGCTCCCGGCATTCCGCTGAAAGCCGCAAAGTGGCTGTTCCAGAAGCATGCGCCGCTGATCATCCGCCCGACATCCGATCCCAAGCAGTATGTCTGGCTGACGCAGATGCTCGCCAACTGCACGGACAGCCGTTACAAGGTCAACAAGACCCGCATGGTCCGCGTGGCGGAATATAGCCGCGATGTTCTTGTCGATCTGCGCAAGGATACCGGCATCGAATATGACCAGCGCACGCAGGGCACCTTGCAGCTCTTCCGCGAGCAATATCAGCTCGATGGCATCGGCAAGGATATCGAAGTGCTGCGCCAGGACGGCGTGCCGTTCGAAGTGCTCGACCGTGACGACTGCGCCAAGGTTGAACCGGCGCTGGCCCGCGTGAAGGACAAGTTTGTCGGCGGCCTTCGCCTGCCCCATGACGAAACCGGCGACTGCTTCAAGTTCACCAATGCGCTGGCCAAGATTGCCGAAGGCATGGGCGTCAAATTCCGCTTCGGCGTGAATATCAAGTCGCTGGTTCTGTCCGGAGGTCGCGTTTCCGGCGTGGAAACCTCAGACGGCATTCTCACGGCAGACCGTTATGTGGTTGCGCTCGGCAGCTATACGCCTGCGCTCGTCAAATCGCTTGGCCTCAATGCGCCGATCTATCCGGTGAAGGGCTATTCGATCACCGCACCGATCATCGATGAGGACCGCGCGCCGGTCTCGACGGTTCTGGACGAAAGCTACAAGATCGCCATCACCCGCTTGGGTGACCGTATCCGCGTCGGCGGCATGGCGGAAGTGTCCGGCTTCACCAAGGATCTTCCGGCGGCCCGCCGCGCAACGCTTGACCTGTCGGTCAGCGATCTGTTCCCCGGCGGCGACCTCAAGGCTGCGACCTTCTGGTCGGGTCTGCGCCCGATGACGCCGGATTCCACGCCGATCATCGGCGGAACCCGTTACGACAATGTGTTCATCAATGCCGGTCACGGCACGCTGGGCTGGACCATGTCCTGCGGGTCGGGCAAGCTTCTGGCCGATCTGGTCAGCGGCAACAAGCCGGATATCCGCGCCGACGATCTCGGTATCTCGCGCTACAATTAAATACCGTTCTCCTGCGCGCCGTCAGAAACTCGGCGGCGTGCAGGCGCTGACCACCTCGCAGGCTGTTGGCCCGATGCAACGAAAGCGATGCGGCAGTTTTGAGGAAAAATAATAGGCGTCACCCGGCCCCAATATGCGCCGGTCGCTGCCGACTGTCACCTCGATGCGGCCCGAGATGACGATACCGCCCTCCTCGCCCTCATGCATCAGCAGCACCTTGCCCGTGTCGGAGCCTGGCTCATAGCGCTCCTTCAACATCTGCAACGAGCGCGCAAACAAGTGGTCGCCCACCTGCCGATAGGAAATGGGACCTTTGCCGATTTCCACCAGCTCTTCCGCCTGATAGAATACCTTGTGCGGCGTATCCGGCTCCAGCGCGAAAAACTCGGCCATGCCGATCGGAATACCATCGAGAATACGCTTGAGCGCACCGACCGACGGATTGGACTGATTGGCCTCGATCAGCGATATGGTCGAGTTGGTCACGCCAGCCCTTTTTGCAAGCTCGCGCTGCGACAGATTCTGCCGCATGCGCACATAGCGCAACCTTCCGCCGATATCGATACTCATCGGACATTCCCCTTCTGTTTATGATGTTCGATATAGCATAATTTTCCAAAATCAACGCCATAAAATCAATAGCTTAAACATTTGAAGAAAAGGGCTTGTTGCCCTTCGCAAAGCGTGTCCTCCTGCCTGAAAATAGGAGGTTACCATGCTCACCAAAACCAACGCGCCCAGCCTTGAAAACTTCTGGATGCCGTTCACCGCAAACCGGCAGTTCAAGGCCGCTCCGCGCCTGCTCGCCAGCGCATCGGGTATGTATTACACCGACACCGACGGCCATCAGGTTCTCGACGGGACGGCTGGTCTGTGGTGCTGCAATGCCGGTCATGGCCGCAAGCGGATTACCGAAGCCGTTGAGCGCCAGATTTCCACGATGGATTTCGCGCCCACCTTCCAGATGGGCCACAATATTGCATTCGACTTTGCCGAAAAGCTCGCTGCCATCGCGCCGGGTGGTCCGGCTGCGCAGCTCGACCGCGTGTTCTTCACCAATTCTGGTTCGGAATCGGTCGATACGGCGCTGAAGATCGCCATCGCCTATCAGCGCGCAATCGGTCAGGGTACCCGCACCATGGTGCTGGGTCGCGAGAAGGGCTATCACGGCGTTGGTTTCGGCGGCATTTCAGTTGGCGGTCTGGTCAACAATCGCCGCGTCTTCCCGCAGATCCCTGCCGATCATATGCGCCACACGCTCGACATCGAGCGCAATGCCTTCTCGAAGGGCCTGCCTGCGCATGGCATTGAACTGGCGGATGATCTGGAACGTCTGGTTCAGCTGCACGGCGCTGAAAAGATCGCCGCTGTCATCATCGAGCCGATGTCCGGTTCGGCTGGCGTCGTTCTGCCGCCGAAGGGCTATCTGGAGCGCATCCGCGCCACCGCCGACAAATACGGCATCCTGCTGATCTTCGACGAAGTCATCACCGGTTTCGGTCGTCTCGGCACGCCGTTTGCAGTCGATTATTTCGGCGTTGTTCCAGACCTCGTCACCACCGCCAAGGGCCTGACCAACGGTGCAATTCCGATGGGCGCAGTCTTCGCCGCGCGCAAGGTCTATGACGGCCTGATGACCGGCCCGGAAAACGCCATCGAACTGTTCCACGGCTACACCTATTCCGGCCATCCGGTCGCTTGTGCCGCTGGCCTTGCCACACTGGAAGTCTACGCCGAAGAGGGCCTGCTGACCCGTGGCGCACAGCTTGCTGATCATTGGCAGGAAGCACTGCATTCGCTGAAAGATGCGCCGAATGTCGTCGACATCCGCAATCTCGGTCTGGTCGGCGCTATTGAATTGTCGTCGCGCAAGGACGCACCGGGCGCACGCGCCTATGACGTCTTTGTGGATTGCTTCAAGAAGGGCCTGCTGATCCGCGTCACAGGCGATGTGATTGCACTGTCGCCGCCGCTGATCGTGGAAAAGGAACAGATCGACACGATCGTTTCGGTTATCCGCGACGCCCTGAAGCGCGCCGCATAAAATTTCGACCCAATCCGCGGTGTGATCACCACCCAGATCACGCCGCCTCTTGGCCGCCGCTCCCATTGCGGCGGCTTTTTTCTTTTTTGGGATTATCCCTGCGACGGCGTGAACCTGGCCACCAGCGCGTGGCTATCGCCGGGATAGGTGAAGCGCACATGCGTTACCGGCAGATCGGCATTCCATGTCTGGCGTTCGACGACCAGACAGGGCGATCCCGGCGCAATATCGAGCAATGCAGCATTTTCCGGCGTCGCCGCTGTGGCGCGAATGGAGTGCTGTGCGCTGCTCCAGGGCACGCAGGCCACGAGCCACGGACCGGGCGAATGTTCGGAAAAATCCGCCGCTGCCGCATCCGGCACAGCAGCCAGATTGATGATGCGCTCTTCCAGCGCGAAAACCCGCTGTCCGGCGTGATGGCGGCAGACCAGATCAATGATCTGCGTGTGACGCGGAATATCGATCTTCTGCGCATCGGCTGGCCCGCTCAGACGGTCCCAGCGCTTGAGCAGTTCAAACCGGTATGGTGCGCCGAGCGCCGCAACCTCATCGCGAATATCATGAATTTCGAGAATGGCGGCCTGCGAACGCGGGAACGAAACGAAGCTGCCGGACTTGCGCTTGCGCTCAATCAGCCCAGCCTTGGCAAGCTGGGTCAGCGCCTTGTTCACCGTCATGCGCGAACAGCCATATTGTTCGGTCAGCTCGTGCTCGAACGGGATACGGTGCCCCGGCGCCCATTCCCCCGACAGGATGCGCGATTCAATATCGTCCAAAATACGCTGATGCAGTGAAAGCACCGGACCGTCTTTTGTCGCTGAACCGTCATCCGCCATGCTCTTCTCCCCTGTTTTCCCGCTTTTGCCGGAAATGCGTCAGGCGAGCAACTCGCCTATTGCCTTCTGGAAAGCACGCTCGGCCTGATCGCGCAAGCGGTGACGTCCGTCCTGCACCTGTTTCACGCCGCGTACCCACACATCGTTGATCCGCGCGCGACCGGCAAAAATCCAGCCATCCAGCACGGCATCGCCCTTGGCGTGCGGCAGACGTTCGGTATCCAGCGCGACAAGATCCGCCGAAGCACCAGGCTTCAACCCGTCATCGGCGCGCCCCATCGCGATGTTGCCGCCGCGCACAGCACCATCAAACAAGGCGCGTCCCGTGGAAGCTTCACTCTCGGCCAGCACATTGCGGGCGCGATGATGGAGGCGCTGCGAATATTCCAGCTGGCGCAATTCATCGCCAATGCCAATCAGCACATTCGAATCCGAACCGACGCCGAATTGGCCACCCGCTTCCGCAAACACCGTTGCATTGAAGGTTCCGTCGCCGAGATTGGCTTCCGTCACAGGGCAAAGACCGGCAATCGCCCCGGCCCTGGCCATGCGTCGGGTTTCGTCGTCCGTCATATGGGTTGCGTGGATCAGGCACCAGCGCGACGACAGGTCCTGATTATCGAGAAGCCACTCGACCGGACGCTTGCCCGACCAGGCGATGCTGTCTTCCACTTCCTTCACCTGCTCAGCCACATGGATATGCACCGGCGTCTCGGGCAGAAGCTTCGTCACCAGATTGAGTTCATCCGGCGTCACCGCGCGCAGGCTGTGCGGCGCGACGCCTAAAACCGCGCCGTCGAAATCCGACAGTGCCTGTTTGCAGCCTTCGATCAGCCGCGCAAAGCGGTCCGGATCATTGATGAAACGGCGCTGGCCTTCATTGGGCGCGCTGCCGCCGAAACCCGAATGCGCATAGAAAACCGGAAGCAGCGTCAGGCCGATGCCCGCCGCCTTTGCGGCAGCGACAATGCGGTCAGCCATTTCGGAGAGATTGGCATAGGGCGTGCCGTCGCGATCATGGTGCAGATAATGAAACTCGCCGACGCGGGTGAACCCGGCCTCCAGCATGTCGACATAAAGCCGCAGAGCCACCGCTTCAGCCTGCTCAGGCGACATGGTGAGCGCAAACTTGTACATGATCTCGCGCCAGCTCCAGAACGAATCGGCAGACGGTCCGCGCTTTTCGGCGAGCCCGGCCATCCCATACTGGAACGCATGGCTGTGCAGGTTCGGCACACCTGCAACAATCGCCGCGTGGCGCTCATCCCCTGCCCCGGCAGCCTTATCCACCTCCAGCGAGGCTATCTTTCCACCGGCAATGCCAATGCGGACATTCTCGGCCCAGCCATTGTCGAGAAGCGCCTGACCGGCATGGATAAAACGCAGTTCGGGCGTGACAGCTGACATGGATCGGTTCTCCTCGAATGTTCCCGCACAGACTGGCTCATTGTTTTGGGCATTTTAACGCGAAAGCCGTTGAACAGTTTTCGCGCTAGAATGCCATCTTTCAACAGATCGCTTGTCTGCGCATTTTTTCTCTTGGCTGTTTCACTAATATGTATATACATTATCAAAAAACAGGGGAAGCGAGAAAACGCTCATGCTCAAGAATTCAAGCATCGTTTTTATCAATGCGCGCATTGCCACGCTGGACGAAGACGCGGGCGGTCTCGGTCTCATCGAGAATGCGGCGCTTGCGGTCAAGGACGGCTTGATCGCCTATGTCGGCCCGCAATCCGCTCTGCCCGATGCCTATGCCTCTTATAATAGAATCGATTGCGAAAACCGGCTGATCACGCCGGGCCTCGTCGATTGCCACACCCATCTCGTTCATGCCGGAAATCGCGCCCACGAATTCGAGTTGCGCTTGCAGGGCGCTTCCTATGAAGAAGTCGCGCGGGCTGGTGGCGGCATTGTTTCCTCGGTCAAGAACCTGCGCGCTGCCAGCGAAGATGATCTGGTGCGCGAAACCCTGCCCCGTCTCGATGCGCTGATTGCCGAAGGCGTCACCACCGTTGAGGTCAAATCCGGTTACGGTCTCGACCGCGACAGCGAAATCAAGTCGCTGAAAGCCGCCCGTCGGCTCGGCGACGAACGCGACGTGGCAATCCGCACCACTTTCCTAGGTGCACACGCACTGCCGCCGGAAATGAATGGCGACAAGACGGCCTATGTCGACAAGATCGTCGATGACATGCTGCCCGCCATTGCAGCCGAGCATCTGGCCGATGCGGTGGATGGTTTCTGCGAGGGCATCGCTTTCCTGCCGGATGAAATCGCCCGCGTGTTCGATGCAGCCAAGGCGCATGGCATCGCGGTCAAGCTTCACGCCGACCAGCTTTCCAATCTGCATGGCGCAGCCCTCGCCGCGTCCTATGGCGCATTGTCCGCCGATCACCTCGAATATACCGATGCGGAAGGTGCTGCCGCCATGGCCAAGGCCGGAACAGTGGCTGTGCTGCTTCCCGGCGCTTACTACTTCATCCGCGAAACGCAGAAGCCGCCGGTCGAGGCCTTCCGCGCTGCGGGCACGAAGATGGCGCTTGCCACCGACAACAATCCGGGCACATCGCCGCTGACCTCGCTTTTGCTCACCATGAATATGGGCGCAACGCTCTTCCGCATGACGGTTGACGAGTGCATCGCGGGCGTCACCCGTGAAGCCGCGCGTGCCCTTGGCATTCTCGACCAGACCGGCACGCTGGAAGTTGGCAAGGATGCCGATCTGGCCATCTGGAACGTCGAGCGCCCCGCCGAACTCGTCTACCGTATCGGCTTCAACCCGCTGTGGAAGCGGGTTTTCAAAGGCCAAATTTAGAGCGCATTTCGATCTGATTATATCAGATCGGCGCTCTAGTTCTTTGTTTTAACGCGCATCTTTTCCGAAAACCGTTTCACACTTTTCGGGATGCGCTTCAATATCGTCCGTATGGGCATGGCCCATACGGGAACCCAACGGAGCCTTTCATGACCATTATCCTCAAGCCCGGTTCTGTTCCGCTTGAAACGCTGGAAACGATCTATCGCGATGCGGTTCCCGTCCGCATCGACCCCGCATTTCATGCCGGTGTCGAAAAGGCAGCCGCGCGCATTGCAGAAATCGCAGCAGGCGACGAGCCGGTTTACGGCATCAATACCGGCTTCGGCAAACTCGCCTCGATCCGCATTGCGCCCGGCGATGTCGCCACGCTCCAGCGCAACCTGATCCTGTCGCATTGCTGCGGCGTCGGCGACGCACTGCCGGACAATATCGTACGCCTCGTCATGGCGCTGAAGCTGATCTCGCTCGGTCGCGGCGCGTCCGGCGTGCGGCTTGAAGTCATCACGCTTCTCGAAGACATGCTGGCAAAAGGCGTGATCCCGATGATCCCGGAAAAGGGTTCCGTCGGTGCGTCGGGCGACCTTGCGCCGTTGGCCCATATGACTGCGGCCATGATCGGCGAAGGCGAAGCCTTCTATCAGGGTGAACGCCTCTCCGGCGCAAAGGCGCTGGAAAAGGCTGGGCTGAAGCCGGTCGTGCTTGCAGCCAAGGAAGGGCTGGCGCTGATCAACGGCACGCAGACATCGACGGCCCTCGCACTGGCCGGGCTTTTCCGCGCCCATCGCGCAGCGCAGACGGCTCTGATCACCGGCGCATTGTCCACCGATGCCGCCATGGGATCGGATGCGCCCTTCCACGAGGAAATTCACACGCTGCGCGGCCATAAGGGCCAGATCGATGCCGGTCGTGCATTGCGCGCCCTGCTCGAAGGCTCGGTCATTCGCCAGAGCCATCTTGAAGGCGATCAGCGCGTCCAGGACCCCTATTGCATCCGCTGCCAGCCGCAGGTCGATGGCGCTTGCCTCGACATTCTGCGACAGGCCGCCCGCACGCTGGAAATCGAAGCCAATGCGGTTACCGACAATCCGCTGGTTCTCTCGGACGGACGCGCCGTATCGGGCGGCAATTTCCACGCCGAGCCTGTCGCCTTTGCCGCCGACCAGATTGCGCTTGCCGTCTGTGAAATCGGCGCAATCGCCCAGCGCCGCATCGCGCTGCTGGTCGATCCGGCGCTGTCCTTCGGCCTGCCCGCCTTCCTTGCCCGCAAGCCGGGACTGAATTCCGGTCTGATGATTGCGGAAGTCACCTCTGCCGCGCTGATGAGTGAAAACAAGCAGATGGCGCATCCGGCGTCCGTCGATTCCACGCCAACCTCTGCAAATCAGGAAGACCATGTGTCCATGGCCTGCCATGGTGCGCGCCGCCTGTTGCAGATGACAGCCAATCTCAATGCCATCATCGGCATCGAGGCTTTGACCGGCGGACTGGGCGTCGAGCTGCGCGAGCCACTGACCACCAGCCCGGAACTGGCCAAGGTCATTGCCGTGTTGCGCGGGCGCGTGCCGACACTGGAAGACGACCGCTATATGGCCGACGACCTCAAGAATGCCGCCGATCTGGTGGCTGACGGTGCGCTTGCCGGTGCGGTTTCGAGCGGCATCCTACCTGCGCTGGAGGCGTGATCATGAGCCCGTTTGAAGTTCGTCAGGGAACATCGCCGGTCATTATCGGCCTGCCGCACACCGGAACCGATGTGCCGCAGGATATCTGGGCGCGTCTCAACGACACTGGCAAAATTCTTGCCGATACCGACTGGCACATTCACAAGCTTTATGACGGCCTCATCGACGGCGCGACCATGGTGCGTGCAACCTTCCATCGCTATTGCATAGACGCCAATCGCGATCCGGCGGGCGCAAGCCTCTATCCGGGTCAAAACACGACGGCGCTGATCCCGGAAACCGACTTTGACGGGCTTTCGATCTGGAAGGATGGAGAGGCACCGACCGAGGCCGATATTGCCGAGCGCACGGCGCGTTTTCACAAGCCCTATCACGAGGCAATGGCTGCCGAAATCGAACGTGTGAAGGCGATCCACGGCGTTGCCATCCTCTATGACTGCCATTCGATCCGCTCGCATATTCCGTTCCTGTTTGAAGGCAAATTGCCCGATTTCAACATCGGCACGGATATGGGCAAGACCTGCGATCCGAAGATCGAGGCCACAGCTGTCGAAGTGACCGCCGGGGCACAAGGTTACACGTCGATCCTCAATGGCCGCTTCAAGGGCGGCTGGACGACGCGCCATTACGGCAGGCCTGAAACCGGAGTCCACGCCATCCAGATGGAGCTTGCCCAATCAACCCATCTTGCGACCGAAGCCGTTCCCTTCGCCTATGACGAGGCCAAGGCTGACAAGCTGCGCGTCCATCTCAAAACCCTTTTGCAGCGGCTGGAAAAGCTTGCGCGCGACCTGAAATCCTGAGGAGAACACCATGTCGAACCCACGCCATAACGAGCGCGAAGTCCGAGCGCCGCGCGGAGACGAACTCAATGCCAAGAGCTGGCTGACCGAAGCGCCGCTGCGCATGCTGATGAACAATCTCGACCCTGATGTGGCCGAGCGTCCGCATGAGCTGGTGGTCTATGGCGGCATTGGCCGCGCTGCCCGCACATGGGACGATTTCGACCGCATCGTTGCGACCCTCAAGACGCTCAATGAAGACGAAACCCTGCTCGTGCAGTCGGGCAAGCCGGTTGGCGTTTTCCGCACCCACAAGGATGCGCCGCGTGTTCTGATTGCCAATTCCAATCTCGTGCCGCATTGGGCGACCTGGGATCATTTCAACGAACTGGATAAGAAGGGTCTCGCCATGTACGGCCAGATGACCGCCGGTTCGTGGATCTATATCGGCGCGCAGGGCATCGTTCAGGGCACTTACGAAACCTTCGTCGAAGCCGGTCGCCAGCATTTTGACGGCAACCTCACCGGCAAGTGGATTCTGACCGGCGGCCTCGGCGGCATGGGCGGTGCGCAGCCTCTGGCCGCAGTCATGGCTGGCGCCTGCTGCCTCGCCGTGGAATGCGACGAAACCCGCGCCGATTTCCGTCTGCGCACCCGTTATGTCGATGAGAAGACCCACAGCCTCGACGAAGCGCTGGCCAGGATCGATGCCTGGACCAAGGCAGGCGAGGCAAAGTCCATCGCCCTGATCGGCAATGCGGCTGAAATCTTCCCGGAACTCGTCAAGCGTGGCGTGAAACCGGACATCGTGACCGACCAGACCTCCGCGCATGATCCGGTGCATGGCTATCTGCCGCTCGGCTGGACCGTCGCCGAATGGCGCGCCAAGCAGGAAAGCGATCCGAAAGCTGTCGAAAAAGCCGCGCGCGCTTCGATGAAGCTGCATGTGCAGGCGATGGTCGATTTCTGGAACATGGGCATCCCGACCCTCGACTATGGCAACAATATCCGCCAGATGGCACTGGAAGAAGGCCTTGAAGACGCGTTTGCCTTCCCCGGCTTCGTGCCTGCCTATATTCGTCCGCTGTTCTGCCGCGGCATCGGCCCGTTCCGTTGGGCGGCCCTTTCCGGCGATCCGGAAGATATCGCGAAGACCGATGCCAAGGTGAAGGAACTGCTGCCGGACAACAAGCATCTGCACAACTGGCTCGACATGGCGAAAGAACGCATCGCGTTTCAGGGCCTGCCCGCGCGCATCTGTTGGGTCGGCCTTGGCGACCGCCATCGCCTCGGACTCGCCTTCAACGAAATGGTCCGCAATGGCGAGCTGAAAGCGCCTATCGTCATCGGTCGCGACCATCTCGACAGCGGCTCCGTCGCCTCGCCGAACCGCGAAACGGAAGCCATGAAGGACGGTTCGGATGCCGTGTCCGACTGGCCGCTCCTCAACGCCCTACTCAACACCGCTTCCGGCGCGACATGGGTGTCGCTGCATCACGGCGGCGGCGTCGGCATGGGCTTCAGCCAGCATGCGGGCATGGTCATCTGCTGTGACGGTACGGAAGATGCCGACCGCCGTTTGGAGCGCGTTTTGTGGAACGACCCGGCCACCGGCGTCATGCGCCACGCCGATGCGGGCTATGAAGAAGCGCTCGATTGGGCCAAGCAGCAGGGCCTGCGCCTGCCCGGCATTCTGGGGAACTGAGGTCGAATGGCCGTCACTCTTCTCAAAGCCGAAAATCATCGCCGCATGCCGTGGAAAAACGGCGGCGGCGTGACGGTTGAGATCGCCGTCCACCCGCAAGGCGCGTCAGTCGATGATTTCGACTGGCGCATCTCCATGGCGACCGTCGCAAGTGACGGCCCGTTTTCCGTCTTTCCCGGCATCGACCGCACCTTGTCGGTGCTGGAAGGCGATGGCATTGTGCTCGATGTCGAAGGAGAGGAGAGCACCCTCACCCGCGACAGTGCACCCTTGGCCTTTGCGGCAGACAGCCATTCGGCTGCGCGCCTGATCGGCTCCGCCATCACCGACCTCAATGTCATGACCCGACGCACGCGCTATACGCATCGCGTCCGCCGCATCACCGGGAGCAATGCTGCCGCGACCTTGGAACCGGGGACCAAGGGCCAAACACTGCTTATTTTCTGTGCAGAAGGAGAATTTGCACTCCACACCGACGCCGGACTCGCGCATCTCGGTCCGCATGATGCAGCGATCCTGTCTGCGCCTGTCACAAATTCCGTTGAACTTAAGGGTAAGGGAGACCTGTTCCTGATAACAATTATCGCAATTGAATCAGTTGCTTAAATAAATTCCCGCCAGAAATGCCCGCAAAGAAATCTTTGTCGGCCTCTCTGGACAGGAAAAACGGTCCTGCTAATTTGCTGAGATCGATATGTATAGGCTTATAAACACATAAAAGGGGTACTATTCATGAAAAAATCGTGGTTTGCAGGTGTTGCGCTCGCAGCATTCGCCTTTGCCTCAGCTGCTCAGGCTGAGACCGCCGTTTCCATCGGCCTGTCGGGTTGGACCGGCTTCGCGCCGCTGACGCTGGCCAAGGAAGCCGGCATTTTCAAAAAGCACGGACTGGACGTCACGCTGAACAAAATCCCGCAGGCAAGCCGCCATCTGGCGCTGGCATCGGGCGACATTCAGTGCGCCGCCACCACTGTCGAAACCTGGATCGTCTGGAACGCAGTGGGCGTGAAGTCCAAGCAGATTTTCCAGATGGACAAGTCCTATGGTGCTGACGGCATTGCAGTTCGCGCCGACGTCAACTCCTTCGCCGATCTGAAGGGCAAGACGGTTGCCGCCTCCGCGCCGGGCACCTCGCCTTACTTCCTGCTGGCTTTCATGCTCGCCAAGAACGGCATGACGATGAAGGACGTAAAGGTCGTCAACATGGAGCCAGGACCGGCAGCACAGGCTTTTGTCGCTGGCCAGAACGACGCCGCCATGACCTATGAGCCTTATCTGTCGACCGTGCGCGCTGCGCCTGACAAGGGCAAGATCCTCGCTACCACGCTCGACTACCCGGCAATCATGGACACGGTCGGCTGCACCCCAGCCTTCCTCGAAAAGAACCCGGAAGCAGCCAAGGCGCTTGCCGACAGCTATTTCGAAGCGCTGGATATGATCGCCGCCGACAAGGACAAGGCCTATGAAATCATGGGCAAGGACGTGAAGCAGTCGGGCAAGGAATTTGGCGAATCCGCTGAATATCTGCGCTGGCAGGACAAGGCCGCCAACCACAAGTTCTTCGACAGCGAATTCAAAGAATTCAACGCCGAAGCGGCTGATCTGCTGTTGCAGGCTGGTGTGATCAAGACGAAGCCGAACCTCGAAGAGATCGTGGATACGAGCTTCATCAAGTAAGATCGCTTTCTGGAACACTGCCCGAAACGTTTGAAACACCTTTCGGGCAAAGTGTTCAGAACAGATAGTGAGTGCTGTTCCGGGCGGCGACGCCCGGACCGACCTCTCCCCTTCCGTCTCTCTTCGAAGACGGGCGCGCGACTGAACGGACAATGTCATGCAGCCTTTGCAGCCGATAGGCAACACGACCCGGATCTTACTGGGCATCCTGTTTTTCATTCTATTTTTTGTGTTCTGGGGCATTGCCACGCTTGGCGGCTTTGTCTCCGCAACCTTCCTTGCCGATCCCATCACCATGGTGAAGGACGGCTATGACCTCATCGCCAATCAGGGCTTCCTGTCCGATATCGGCATGACGGTCTGGCGCGTGCTGGGCGGCTTCGTGCTGGCAAGCATCGTTGCCATTCCGGTCGGTGTGGCCATGGGCGCTTACAAGCCCATCGAAGCGCTGCTGGAGCCTTTCGTCTCCTTTGCGCGCTATCTGCCCGCTTCCGCTTTCGTGCCGCTCCTGATCCTCTGGGCTGGCATCGGCGAAACGCAGAAGCTGCTCGTCATCTTCATCGGCGCCGTGTTCCAGATCATCCTGATGATCGCAGGCATCGTCGCCAATACACGCCGCGATCTGGTGGAAGCCGCCTATACGCTGGGCGCGTCCAACAGCGGCATCATCCGCCGCGTACTCGCGCCTGCCAGCGCACCGGATATTGCCGAAACCCTGCGTCTCGTGCTCGGCTGGGCATGGACCTATGTGATCGTCGCCGAACTCATCGGCGCATCGTCGGGCATCGGCTATATGATCATCAACAGTCAGGCGCTGATGGCCACCGGCCAGATCATTTTCGGCATCATCATCATCGGCGTGATCGGCCTGATTTCCGACCTCGCCTTCAAATATTTCAACCGCTGGCTCTTTGCATGGAGGTTCGCGTAATGGCTGCCAAGACCGATCAGGAACTGGTTGTTAAGGGCGTCAGCCGCACCTTCCCCGGCGTGCACGGCGGCAAGCCGACGCTGGCGCTGCAAGCAACCGATCTCATCATCCCGAAGAACGACTTCGTCACCATTCTCGGCCCTTCAGGCTGCGGCAAGTCCACGCTTCTGCGCATCATTGCCGGTCTCGACAAGCCGACGACGGGCACAGTGACGCTGGAAGGAAA
This sequence comes from Ochrobactrum sp. 19YEA23, assembly GCF_029909865.1. Taxonomy (NCBI): domain Bacteria; kingdom Pseudomonadati; phylum Pseudomonadota; class Alphaproteobacteria; order Hyphomicrobiales; family Brucellaceae; genus Ochrobactrum; species Ochrobactrum sp. 19YEA23. The sequence goes on from NZ_JASAMQ010000008.1 coordinate 216,360, forward strand.
GCCGGTCACCGGCCCCGGTGCTGATCGCGGCATGGTGTTCCAGTCCTATACGCTGTTTCCATGGCTCACCATTCGTCAGAATGTCGGCTTCGGTCTGCGTGAAAAGGGCATGCCGGAAAAGCAAGCCCGCGAAATCGTCGACAGCTATATCGACAAGGTGGGGCTGCGCGGCTTTGAAAATCACTGGCCGAAGCAGCTTTCGGGCGGCATGCAGCAGCGCACGGCCATTGCCCGCGCACTGGCCAACGATCCGAAAATCCTGTTGCTCGACGAGCCGTTCGGCGCACTCGACAACCAGACACGCGGCCTGATGCAGGAACTGCTGCTGGGCATCTGGGAACGCGAGCACAAGACTGTGATTTTCGTCACGCACGATATCGAAGAAGCAATCTTCATGGCCACGCGCGTGGTCACGATGACCGCACGTCCGGGCAAGATCAAATCGATCACGCCGGTCGATATCGCGCATCCGCGTTCCTACCACGTCAAGGCAAGCCCGGAATTTTCCGAACTGCGCCTCAAACTGACGGAAGAAATCCGCAGCGAAGCCATTGAAGCAGCCAGGCAGGCTGCCTGAAAATAACGGTTTCTTGAGAATATCGGGTGAATTATGAAAGGGCTGCGACATTCGTCGCGGCCCTTTCTTTTCAGGACAGATTCCACCATGGCCGTTACAGCAGAAGACCTCGAGAACCGTATTGTCTACGTCAACGGTGACTATGTTGCCGCGCGCGATGCCCGCATTTCCATTTTCGACCGAGGCTTCCTTTTCGGCGACGGCATTTATGAAGTGACAGCTGTGCTGGAAGGCAAGTTGATCGACAGCGGCCCGCATATGACACGCCTACGCCGTTCCACCGGTGAGATCGGGATTCCGATGCCGTTGAGCGAAGACGAGATTGTCACGATTGAGCGCGAGCTGGTGCGCCGCAACAATCTGGTTGAAGGCATGGTCTATCTCCAGATCACCCGCGGCGATGGCCGCGACCGCGACTTTGTGCCGGGTAAAGGTATCAAGCCATCGGTCGTTCTGTTCACGCAGGAAGCCAATCTGCTCGACAAGCCCGCGCTGAAAACCGGCGCGCGCGTACTCTCGCTGGATGATCTGCGCTGGAAGCGCCGCGATATCAAGACGGTGTGCCTGCTGCCGCAAGCGCTGGCCAAGGAAATCGCCAAGAATGCCGGTTGCGACGAAGCCTGGATGATCGAGGACGGCTATGTCACCGAAGGCGCATCGTCCACGGCCTATATTGTCACCAACGACGATGTCGTCGTCACGCGCCCCAACAGCAACGCCATCCTGCCCGGCTGCACACGCCTGTCGCTGCTGCAACTGATTGCCGAGACCGGCATGAAGCTGGAAGAGCGCCTCTTCACCATCGACGAAGCCTACGCGGCCAAGGAAGCCTTCCTTACGAGCGCTGGCACATTCGTCACTCCGATCACGGTCATCGACGACAAGACCATTGGCACGGGAAAGCCCGGTCCGGTCGCCCAACGCCTGCGCGAGATTTATCTCGACCACGCCCGCCGCACGGCGATCTAATAAAACAGAACCGCGCCGGAATTGCTTCCGGCGCGGCCTGGAGCTTCACCCGCCCCCCGACGGCGAAGCATGAGGCATATTTTGGTTATGGCGAGCCGAAAATGGTGGAGTTTGAGAACCGGCGCGCAGCGTACTTAAAGGTACGTGAGCACCGGAAGCGCAAAACAACGCCATTTGCAGGCCGTCAGAGCCAAAATAATCAGCGCTTCTGGTTGTAGACGTCGATACAGACAGCACCCAGCAGCACGATACCCTTGATGACCTGCTGATAGTCGATACCGATGCCGAGGATCGACATGCCGTTATTCATGACGCCCATGATAAGCGCGCCGATCACTGCACCCGTCACGCGGCCCACACCGCCATAAGCCGATGCACCGCCGATGAAGCAGGCTGCGATCACGTCCAGCTCGAAGCCGATACCGGCCTTGGGCGTTGCCGTATTCAGGCGCGCCGCGAAAACCAGACCGGCGAGAGCTGCCAGCACGCCCATATTGACGAAAGCGAGGAAGGTCAGCCGTTCGGTTTTCACACCGGAAAGCTTGGCCGCATGACGGTTGCCGCCGACCGCATAAATCTGGCGACCGATCACTGTGCGGTTGGTGAGAAACGCATAGGCCGCAATCAGCACCGCCATGATGATCAACACATTCGGCAGGCCGCGATGCATGGAAATCAGGAGCGACAGATAGGCAATAGCCGCAAAGAACAGAATGTTCTTGATGACAAACAGGCCAAACGGCTCCGTTTCCACTTCATGCGCGATATGGCGCTGACGCGACTTCACATTCTGCCAGATCATGAAACCGGCCAGAAGCACGCCGATGATCAGCGATGTCAGATAAACGCCGCCTGCCGTGGTGCCGAAAATTTCCGGAATGAAGCCCGATGAGAGCTTCTGGAACACGACCGGGAACGGGCCGACCGACTGGCCGCCGAGCACGGCCAGCATCAGGCCCTTGAACACCAGCATGCCCGCCAGCGTCACAATGAAGGACGGTATGTTGAAATAGGCGACCCAGAAGCCCTGCAACGCGCCGATTATACCGCCTGCCAGCAGGCAGAGAATGGCGGCAATGGGGAACGGGATGCCCCAATGCACCATCATCACCGCCGCCAGTGCACCGATGAAACCGCAGACCGACCCGACCGACAGGTCGATATGGCCGGTCACGATGATCAGCAGCATGCCGAGCGCCATGATGACGATATAGCTGTTCTGCAAGACCAGATTGGTCAGGTTCAGCGGCTTCATCAGCACGCCGCCCGTGACAATCTGGAAAAAGATCATGATCGCGACGAGCGAGAGCAGCATCCCGGATTCGCGCAGATTGTTCTTGAGATAACGCCCCACGCTGCTTGTCTGGCTGCTTCCGATAATATTCTCGCTCATTGCCGTTTTCCCTTGTTCCGCATGATGGCGCGCATGATGTTTTCCTGCGTTGCCTCTTCGCCCGCGACTTCGCCGACGAAAGCGCCTTCATGCATGACGACGATGCGGTCGCAGATGCCGATCAGTTCCGGCATTTCCGAAGAAATGACGACCACGCCCTTGCCGCTCTCCGCCAGTGAATTGATGATGGTGTAAATGTCGTATTTCGCGCCGACATCGATGCCGCGCGTCGGCTCGTCGAGGATCAGCACATCCGGTCCGGTGAACAGCCATTTCGACAGCACGACCTTCTGCTGGTTGCCGCCCGAAAGCGTGCCGGTCTGCTGAAAGACATTGTGGCTGCGAATGCTCATCTGGTTGCGATAGTCGCTGGCAACCTTCATTTCGCGAATATCGTCGATGACGCCCTTCGGGCTAACGCCACGCAGATTGGCCAGCGAAACGTTGCGCGCAATGTTTTCACCCAGAACGAGGCCGAGCTTCTTGCGATCCTCAGTCACATAGGCAAGCCCGGACTTGATCGCCCGCGCCACCGTGGAAATATCTGCGGCCTTGCCGTTAATGCGCGCATCGCCAGTGATATTGGTGCCCCAGGAGCGCCCGAACAGGCTCATGGCAAATTCGGTGCGGCCGGCACCCATCAGGCCTGCAATGCCGACGATTTCGCCCGCCTTGACCTTGAACGACACGTTCTTGACCGAATGCCGCTCCGGATGCAGCGGATGATAGACCGACCAGTTGTCGACCTCCAAAATCACGTCCCCGATCTTCGGGTCACGCTTTGGATAGCGGCTTTCCAGATCGCGATCGACCATCTTGCGGATGATATCGTCTTCCTCGACCTCGCCCTCATGACAATCGAGCGTCGCCACAGCCTTGCCGTCGCGCAACACGGTGATCTTGTCTGCGACTTCGCGAATTTCATTGAGCTTGTGCGAGATCAGGATCGACGTGATGCCCTGCGCACGAAACTCCTTCAGGAGCGTCAGAAGCGCTGCACTGTCCGTTTCGTTCAGGCTGGCCGTCGGCTCATCTAGGATCAGCAAGCGCACGCGCTTTGACAAGGCCTTGGCGATTTCCACCAGCTGCTGCTTGCCGATACCAATATCGGTGATCAGCGTATCGGGCGATTCCGACAGGCCGACTTTCTTCAAAAGTTCCCGCGTGCGCATATGCACGGCACTGCGGTCAATGACGCCACGGCTCGCCGGTGGATTGACTAGGAAAATATTTTCCGCAATCGACATCAGCGGGATCAGCGCCAGTTCCTGATGGATGATGACGATGCCGAGCGCTTCGGAATCGTTGATGTCGCGAAACTGCCGTTCTTCTCCGTCGAAGAAGATCGAGCCTTCATAGCTGCCATGAGGATAGACCCCCGACAGCACCTTCATGAGCGTGGATTTGCCAGCGCCGTTTTCGCCGACAAATGCGTGAATCTCCCCCGGCATGACCGTGAAATTGACGTCGCTCAACGCCTTCACGACCCCGAAGGATTTGCTGATGCCGCGCATTTCAAGAATAGGTTTGCCAGCCCCATTCAGCTGGCCTCCCTGCTCTTCAAGCGGGACAGGATTGGCTACATTCATCGCTCACTCCCGACAGAGCGCCTCGCATCCCTCCGGATGCTCAACACGACGCTCCAAACCCTGTTGAACCTGCCCATCCCAAGCGCCGTTGCGGTTGCTTCGATCGATGGCGCAGGATTTCCGAATGCCATTGCGTCCAGGCTAAAGCCTTGTTTTAGAACGCGCCTCAAAGCACACGCTAAAAAAGACAACGCTGTCAATCTTACGGCCTACCCCAGTTGAAAACTGAGGTAAGCTTGGGATTAGCAATGGCATTACAGAAATTCGATGCTGTTTCGGACGAAGCCGGAAAACCGCCGGATTTTCGGCCCGAAACCGCGCATATGCAAGGGTTGTCGAACGCGCCGCCAAGCCGCAGCATCGGGCGCGCTCGCCATCCCTTAGAAGCCCAGATTACTTGATCTGGTCTTCCTTGTAGTAACCGCTATCGACCAGAACCTGCTTCCAGTTCGACTTGTCGACGATGACCGGCTTCAGAAGATAGGCCGGTACAACCTTGACGCCATTGTCATAGGTCTTGGTGTCGTTGACCTGCGGTTCCTTGCCGCTCATCAGCGCGTCAACCATGTCGACGGTGACCTTGGCCAGTTCGCGGGTGTCCTTGAAGATCGTCGCGGTCTGTTCGCCGGCGAGGATCGACTTGACCGAAGGCACTTCGGCGTCCTGACCGGAAACGATTGGCATTGGCATGTCGCCGCTGCCATAGCCGACGCCCTTCAGCGACGACAGGATACCGATGGAGATGCCGTCATAAGGCGACAGAACTGCATCGACGCGCTTGTCCGAATAATAGGCGGACAGGATGGAATCCATGCGGGCCTGAGCGGTGGCACCGTCCCAACGCAGCGTTGCAACCTTGTCCATGCCGGTCTGGCCGCTGGCAACGACAACCTTGCCGCTGTCGATGTAAGGCTGGAATACGGACATGGCGCCGTTGTAGAAGAAGTAGGCGTTGTTATCGTCCGGCGAGCCGCCGAAGAGTTCGATATTGAACGGGCCCGGCTTGTTCTTGAGGTCCAGCGCCGTTTCAATCGACTGTGCCTGCAGCACGCCAACCTGGAAATTGTCGAAGGTCGCATAGTAATCGACATTCGGCGTATCACGGATCAGGCGGTCATAAGCGATGACCTTGATGCCTGCATCATGCGCCTTGGCCAGCACGTCCGACAGCGTGGTGCCGTCGATGGACGCGACAACGAGAACCTTGGCGCCTTTGGTCACCATGTTTTCGATCTGCGCCAGCTGGTTCGGCACATCGTCTTCAGCATACTGAAGATCGGTCTGATAACCGCGTTCCTTCAGAACCTTGACCATGTTGTCGCCATCCGCGATCCAGCGAGCCGACGACTTCGTCGGCATGGCGACTGCCACAAGACCTTTGTCTTCGGCGCGGGCGATGCCCGTGAAGGCAAGCGCGGCCATCGCGACTGCCAGGGTTAGAGTTTTCATGCCTGCCATTGTTACACTCCCAAAAATTGGGACAGACTTCTCCACGAAGCCTGCCGTTCTCCCAAACTCCCGCTCCCCGCCCAAATTGTTGGCCAGCAGTTTGCGGAATGCCTCCAAGACCATTTCCGAACACGGTTTAACCCCTATTCGGAAATGCCTAAACCCAAACAAATTGCGTGCCTCCTTCAGCCCGCAATTGCCTCCCATGCGGCAACAGCGCGCTTGGCGCGCTCACGCACATCGGCCACCGTGAAACCAGCTTTGTAAAGGCTCGATCCAAGGCCAAAACAGCTTACGCCTGCCGCGACATAGGTTGCGAAATCGCTTTCCGATACGCCGCCCACGGCGCCAAACGGAATATCCTTCGGCAGGACGGCGGAAACCGCCTTGATTCCGTCTGCGCCCAGCACGCTGGCCGGAAAGAATTTCAGCGCCGATGCCCCTGCACGGATTGCCGCAAAGGCTTCCGTCGGCGTGAACACGCCCGGCATCGTCACCATGCCATGGCCGCCCGCGCGGCGAATGACATCCGGCTCGACATTGGGGCTGACCATCAGCCTGCCGCCGACATCGTGCAGCCGGTCGACATCCTCGACGCTCAAAACAGTGCCGGCACCGATCAGCACATTGGCAGGCGCAAGCTTCGCAGCCTTGCCAATCGACACGAACGGATCGGGCGAATTGAGCGGGATTTCGATGGCTTCAAAGCCCGTTTCGATCAGCGCCTCGACGATTGCTTCGCTTTCCTCCGGGCGAATGCCGCGCAGGATCGCGACCAGCGGATAGCGCAGTTTCGGCCATGCAACGCGCGCGCTCATTGGGCACCTCCCGCAAAAGCGTGCTTTGCCGCCATGAACAGGCCATCGCGCACCAGTTCGTCCGCCTCGACGCGCTTGACCGTCAGCCCGGCAATTTCAAGCGCGCTGGCATAAAGTGCACCCATCATGCCGTCCGAGAGCAGCAGCACCTGCTGCGGCTTGCCGTAAAGCGTGCGCCCGCCCGCAACTTCCAGCCCGATCAACAGGCCGGAAAGCCGCGCCAGCTGGTCGGTCGGCTTGCGGTCATGCACGAGCCAGCCCGCGCGAACCGAAAACAGCGCATTGGCGATCAGTTCCGGCGTTTCGAGCGAGGCTCTGACGCCAGCCGCAAAAGCTGCTCCGTCCGGATCGACCTCACCAGCGCCTTCGAGCGCCCCGGCCAGCACCGACTTGTCTTTCAGGAGAGCGAACAATTCGCCCGTCATGAAGGTCCGGTAATCGGCGAGACCACCATCGGCAATCAGCACCCATTTGGCATGGGTGCCGGGCATGACGACAACGGCATCATGCGTGCCCCCATGCACCAGACCGAGCAGTTTTGTCTCTTCGCCGCGCATGACGTCGGGAGCAGCTTCGTCCCGTCGCGCAACGCCCGGCAGCATGATGACGTGACGGCGCGCAGGCACGCGCACCGCAGCCTTCACAATGCCGTCCAGCCCGGCAGGCAGGCTCATATAGGGTGCTTCGATCCAGCCGGTCCGCGAACCGGCCATGCCGCAGATCACCACCGGCAGATCGGCAGGCGCGCCGAGCGTGGCCAGATGCCGTTCGAGCGTTGGCTCGAAACCGCCTTCTTTTGCCCGCAGCAAACCGTCATCGCCCCGGCTTTCACCCAGCACGGCACCGTCCGCATCCAGCGTCCAGAGCCGCAACCGGGTGGTGCCCCAGTCGGCGACGGCAGCAAAAGGCTTTTTATCAACAGCCATTATGGGCGAGCCTCAAAGCATTTCCAGCAAAAGTGCGTAGCGGTTTTGCGTAGGATAATGCGTAAAAACAAATAGATAGAGCGGTTCCACGATTCCATTTTAACCGGAACCGCTCTAGTGGTTGTCACGCGGCAGGCCGCGCGTATGCGCGATATCCTGATACTTGATCGCGTTTTCGAGAACTGCACCGGTTTCCATCTGGCCGACAACGGCACGCTGGATTTCCTGCCAGGGCGTCTGGCTTTCTGGATATTTGAAGCCGCCAGCGGCTTCCAAGGCCTTGTGACGCTCTGCCAGTTCTTCATTCGAAATCAGAATATCAGCCGTGCCGCGACCAAGATCGATGCGCACGCGGTCGCCGGTCTTGAGAATTGCCAGACCGCCACCAGCAGCAGCTTCCGGCGAGGCATTGAGGATCGACGGCGAACCCGACGTACCCGACTGGCGACCGTCGCCAATGCATGGCAGCGAGCTGATGCCCTTCTTCAGAAGGTAATCCGGTGCGCGCATATTGACCACTTCCGCTGCACCCGGATAGCCGATAGGGCCAGCGCCGCGCATGAACAGAACCGTATGCTCGTCGATTTCCAGCGACGGATCGTCGATGCGGTGATGGTAATCTTCCGGTCCGTCGAACACGACCGCCTTGCCTTCAAAGGCATTCGGGTCCTTGCTGTCGGAGAGGTAGCGATTGCGGAACTCGTCCGAAATAACGCTGAGCTTCATGATCGCCGACGAGAACAGGTTGCCGCGCAGCACGCGGAAACCGGCATGCTTCTTCAGCGGCTGATCATAGGTCTTGATGACATTGCTGTCTTCAATGGTGGCGTTCTTGCAGTTTTCGCCAATGGTCTTGCCGTTGACGGTCAGTGCATCCTCATTGATGAGGCCCTGCCCCATCAGCTGGTTGACGACCGCTGGCACACCACCAGCATGGTAATAATCTTCGCCGAGATATTCACCGGCTGGCTGGAGATTGACCAGAAGCGGGATTTCCTCGCCGTATTTCTGCCAGTCGTCCACGGTCAGCTCAACGCCGACATGGCGGGCGAGCGCGTTCAGATGGATCGGCGCATTGGTCGAACCGCCAATGGCGGAATTGACGCGGATGGCGTTGACAAAAGCGTCCTTGGTCAAAACGTCCGAAGGCTTGAGGTCTTCATAGACCATCTCGACGATACGGCGGCCAGTCAGATAGGCCACTTCCTGACGGTCACGATACGGCGCCGGAATAGCGGCGGAACCCGGAAGCTGCATGCCCAGCGCTTCTGCAAGCGAGTTCATCGTGGTGGCCGTGCCCATCGTGTTGCAATAGCCGGTCGATGGTGCCGAAGACGCAACCAGCTTGATAAAGCCTGCATAGTCGATCTCGCCCTTGGCCAGAAGTTCACGCGCCTTCCAGACGATGGTGCCCGAACCCGTGCGTTCGCCACGGAACCAGCCATTGAGCATCGGGCCGACCGAAAGCGCAATCGCCGGAATATTGACGGTCGCAGCAGCCATGAGGCAGGCAGGCGTGGTCTTGTCGCAGCCAATCGTCAACACAACGCCGTCGAGCGGATAGCCGTAAAGCACTTCCACGAGGCCGAGATAGGCAAGGTTACGGTCCAGACCGGCGGTCGGACGCTTGCCGGTTTCCTGGATTGGATGAACAGGGAATTCGATGACGATGCCGCCCGCCTCACGCACGCCTTCGCGAACGCGATTGGCCAGTTCCAGATGGTGACGGTTGCAGGGCGACAGGTCCGAACCCGTCTGCGCGATGCCGATGATCGGACGGCCCGACTGCAATTCTTCCTGGCTCAGGCCATAATTCATGTAGCGCTCAAGATAGAGCGCCGTCATGTCGACATTGTCAGGATTGTCGAACCATGCGCGCGAGCGGAACTTTGGCGTTTTCGGAGTGACGGGCTTGTTCATGTCTTTGTCCTGCTGGGTAAGAGGCCGCGTGGCGACCTCGTTTCCTAATCTTCGAAAGCTTCAACCGCGTGCCGCTTTCCAAACAGGAAGGCGTCGGCGACGTGGGTCAGCGGAGCGAGATCGACATCCGAACGCCCCTCGCCGATCAATTGCACAAAATGCTTGTAAAGGCGCTGATATTCGCGGTCCGGCTCGGCCATTTTTTCCGTGCCCGCAATGGTCAGGCGGCTGCCGCCATGGGTGAGCAAAAGCGTGCCCTTGTCGGTTTCAACACGAATGTCCCAGGTCTGCGGTCCGGTCTGCCGCCAATCCAGCTCGAACGAAACCGGAATACCGCTTTCCGTCTGAAACTGAAGGTCAGCCGCAATCGGCGCTGCGCGATTTTCAGGGAAATACAGGTCCGACTGCGTGAGGAAAAAGCGCTCTGGCAGAATGTGCGTCACGATGGAAAGCGCATTGATGCCAGGATCGAACACGCCGAGCCCGCCCGGCTCCCAGATCCATTGCTGGCCGGGATGCCAATGGCGCACATCTTCCTTCCATGCAACGGCGACCGAACGGATCACCGCATCTTTCAGAAAATCACGGGCCGGTTCCACCGCTGCGGCTTCGCGCGAATGCCAGGTGGCATAAAGCGTCAACCCTTCCGCCTTGGCCAGACGGTCCAGCGCCTGCACTTCGGAAATGGTCGCACCCGGAGGCTTTTCCAGCATCACATGCTTGCGGGCCTTCAGCGCGGCATAGGCCTGAGCGAAACGGCCCTGCGGCGGGGTACACAGCGACACGGCGTCGATGGCGACACCGGATGCCAATAGCTGGTCGATATCCGTGAAAGACGGCACACTATCCAGCCCGGCATTGCGGCTGGCGACAGCGGCTAGCGCAATCCCGTTAACCGCCTCGATGGACGGGAGATGCTGGTCGCGCGCAATCTTGCCAAGACCGACAATTGCTAAAGCGATGTTGGACGAAGCTGGCATCTTGTCACTCACAATGCGCTGACGGCGATTTTCTCCGCCGCAGCCTGTGTCTTTGTCGCCTCGGCAAGCTTGTTGACCAGCGGATAACGGAACGGCTTGGCCGAAATCTCGAACTGGTCGCCCGTTTGCGTCTTCACGCCTTCCGAGAAGGACAGGGTCGCCGTGCCGAAAAAATGCACGTGAATATCGCCCGGGCGGCGGAAAAGCTCATATTTGAAGTGATGATGTTCCAGATTGGCGATGGTGTGCGACATGTTCGCTTCACCCGACAGGAACGGCTTTTCGAAGACCACCTCATTACCGCGCCGAATGCGCGACACGCCTTCCACATGATCCGGCAGCGCGCCGACATAAAGCTCCGGTCCAAGCGACGCCTGACGCAGCTTGGAATGGGCGAGCCAGAGATAATTCTGCTTTTCGGTCACATGGTCGGAAAATTCATTGGCGAGGCAGAAGCCGAGACGATGCGGCTGACCATCCGGGCCGATCAGATAAATGCCTGCAAGCTCCGGCTCTTCGCCGCCATCTTCGGCGAAGGAAGGTGACACCAGTTCGCCGCCGGTCGCGACCAGCGCGGAACCATCACCCTTGTAGAACCATTCCGGCTGAACGCCGGTTTCGCCGGGCTTCGGCTTGCCGCCTTCGACGCCCATCAGGAACATGCGCATCGAATCGGTCGGCTTTTCGGCAGCCTGCGCCGCCTTGTGCATCTTGTCGCGACCATCGGCGGAGCCAAGATGCGTGAGGCCAGTGCCTGCAACGATCAGATGAGCCGGATCGGAATGGGTGATCGGCAGGCCGACGCGACCCGCAGCTAGCGCAGCGTCGATATCGACGGCTTCGCCCTTGCCATTGCGCTCCACCTGCTCTGCAAGGCTGATGCCAGCGCCGATTGCCGCCCAGGCCAGTTCATAGGTCGTCGATGCGCCCTTGACGATATGCGCTGCACCATCATCCCCGCATGCAGCCACACGCGTTTCACCGCCCGCATCGCGGAACTGTACTAGACGTAACATTGAACCTCCCTAACCGCGAAAAAATCGCGGGCACTCCATACCGGCCGATTAAACGCATGCTAACGCTTTGCGGCAGCTTCTATTATTAATATGACTATTTTGCCAAGACCCGCTTTGTCAAGCAAGCTGAACCACCCCATACACAGCCGGATATATGACAACGCTGCCAGCGGGATTCAACTAACTGATTTTCTTATACTAATGTTGTAAATGCCTGTTTGTCGCAGCCAAAATTCATTGTGATCCAGCGAAAGGCGCTTGCCATAAAGTAATATTATATGCTTCATAAACACGAAGGCCGGGAGGGCCTTTTTATTGGGAGGAACAATCATGAAACGCAGTATCGCCGCCCTGTCGGCTGTCTTTTCGTTCGCCTTGATTTCAAGCGTGTCGGCGGCATCGCTGACGGTCGGCTTCTCGCAGATCGGTTCGGAATCGGGATGGCGCGCCGCAGAAACGGCCCTGACCAAGCAGGAAGCTGAAAAGCGCGGATATACGCTGAAATTCGCCGACGCCCAGCAGAAGCAGGAAAACCAGATCAAGGCCGTTCGTGGCTTCATCGCACAGGGTGTAGATGCGATCCTGATCGCACCGGTCGTCTCGACCGGCTGGGACGCCGTCCTGAAGGAAGCCAAGGAAGCTGAAATTCCGGTCGTTCTGCTCGACCGCCAGATCGATTCCCCGGAAGATCTCTATCTCACCGCCGTCACTTCCGATCAGGTCCATGAAGGCAAGGTTGCCGGTGAGTGGCTGGTGAAGGATATCGGCGACAAGTCCTGCAATGTGGTCGAACTTCAGGGCACGACCGGTTCTTCGCCTGCGATCAACCGCAAGAAGGGCTTTGAGGAAGCGATCAAGGGTCACGACAACATCAAGATTTCCCGTTCGCAGACTGGCGACTTTACCCGCACCAAGGGCAAGGAAGTCATGGAAAGCTTCATCAAGGCTGAAGGCGGCGGCAAGAACATCTGCGCTGTCTATGCCCATAATGACGACATGGCCGTCGGCGCCATTCAGGCGATCAAGGAAGCAGGCCTGAAGCCGGGCACCGACATCAAGATCGTGTCGATCGATTCCGTACCGGATATCTTCCAGGCCATGGCCAATGGCGAAGCCAATGCCACCGTGGAGCTGACCCCGAACATGGCCGGTCCGGCTTTCGATGCGATTGAAGCCTTCAAGGCCAAGGGCACCGTTCCGCCGAAGTGGATCCAGACGGAATCCAAGCTTTACACACAAGCTGACGATCCGAAGGCTGTGTACGAAGCCAAGAAGGGCCTCGGCTACTAATCTTCGTGTCATTCGGGCCGCCAGCTTTCGGCGGCCCGGGTTTCCCTTCGGCGCGGCCTGCTTCGGCTTGTCCCGGCGAAGGGTATCGTTGCAATTCGCAAACGGAAGACTGCCATGACTCGCCCTGAAACAGGCGCTCAACAGGCGTCGGTTATACCGCTTCTCGAAGCTCGCTCGATCACCAAATCCTTTCTGGGCGTCACCGCACTTGACCATGTCGATTTCGCGCTGCGTCGCGGCGAAATCCATGCTCTGCTTGGTGAAAACGGTGCGGGCAAATCCACACTCATCAAGATATTGACCGGCGCCTATCACGGCTTTGACGGCTCGATCCTTCTTGACGGAGAGCCCATCACGCCAGCCTCCGTGGCGGAAGCGCAGACGCTCGGCATCGGCACCGTCTATCAGGAAGTGAACCTGCTGGAGAACCTCACCGTCGCCGAAAACCTGTTTCTCGGCCGCCAGCCGCGCAGGTTCGGCTTTGTCGATCGGCGGCGCATGGAAAAGGACGCAACCACCCTTCTCGCGCGCTATGGCCTCGGCATCGATGTCAGCGCGCCGCTCTCGGCCTATTCCGTCGCCATACGCCAGATCATTGCGATTGCACGCGCCGTCGATCTGTCGGGCAAGGTGCTTGTTCTTGACGAACCGACCGCCAGCCTTGATGCGCGTGAAGTCGAAATGCTGTTCACCGTGCTGCGCCAGCTGAAGGCTGAAGGGCTCGGCATCATCGTCATCACGCATTTTCTGGATCAGGTCTATGCGATTGCCGATTGCGCCACCGTGCTGCGCAATGGTCGTCTGGTCGGCAGCCGCAACCTGTCGGAACTGCCGCGCACCGACCTCATTTCCATGATGCTCGGCCACCAGTTGCAGGAAACCGTGCGCCGCCAGCTGACCGAAGAGGTCAGCGACGACACGGTCGCGCCGATCCGCTTTGCGGGCTACGGCAAGAAAGGCAGCGTTGCGCCATTCGATCTCGCCATCAAGCCCGGCGAGGCTGTCGGCATTGCCGGCCTGCTGGGTTCAGGCCGCACCGAAACCGCCCTGCTCATGTTTGGCGTTGATGAAGCCGATAGCGGCCATCTCACCGTCGACGGCAAGGAGATAAAGCTACCCTCGCCCGTCGCGGCCATTTCCGAGCGGTTCGCCTTCTGCCCGGAAGAGCGCAAGACCGATGGCATCATCGGCGATTTTTCGGTGGCCGAAAATATCGCGCTTGCCGTGCAGGGCAAACGCGGCTGGTCAAAGCCGCTGTCTTCGCGCGAAAAGGCGGCGCTAGCCGACCGCTATATCAAGGCGCTCGACATCCGCCCGCCCGATCCGCACAAGCCGATCAAGTTTCTGTCTGGCGGCAACCAGCAAAAGGCCATTCTGGCGCGCTGGCTCGCCACCGATCCACGCCTTCTGATTCTCGATGAACCGACACGCGGCATCGACATCGGAGCGCATGCAGAAATTCTCAAACTGATCGGTGAACTCTGCGGACAAGGCATGGCGCTCGTCATCATCTCGTCCGAATTCGAGGAACTGGCCGCCGTCGCCAATCGTGTGGTGGTTCTGTCGGACCGTCGCCATGTCGCGGAATTGCGGGGGGAAGAAATCACCGCCGATAATATCGTGCGCGCGATAGCAGAGACCGGCCCGAAAATCGCTTCTGCAAGCCAGAAGGAAGCCGCAGCATGATTGCCCGCATATCCAGAAAATTCAAAAGACTGGCGCCGCAGCTTGCAGCCCTCATTCTGATACTTGCCGCAAACACCATCATCTCGCCCGGCTTTCTTGACGTTTCGTTCCAGAATGGCCGCCTTTACGGTAGCCTGATCGACATTCTGGTGCGCGCGGCACCTGTCGCCATTCTGGCCGTCGGCATGACACTGGTGATCGCCACACGCGGCATCGACCTTTCCGTTGGCGCGGTCATGGCGATCAGCGGCGCTTTCGCCGCATCGCTGATCGTCGCGGGCTATCCACTGGCGGTCGTCATTCCGGCGGCTCTCGGCGCTGGCCTGCTTTGCGGGTTGTGGAACGGCTTTCTGGTCGCCGTCTTTGATATCCAGCCGATCATCGCAACCCTGATCCTCATGGTGGCGGGACGCGGTATCGCCCAGCTCATCACTGAAGGTGCAATTCTCACCTTCAACAATGATGCCTTCGCCGCGCTTGGGTCCGGCTCGTTTATCGGCATACCCATCCCGGTGCTGATCTGGCTTCTGGCCGGGCTGGTCGTCGGCATCGCAGTGCGCTCCAGCGCTCTCGGTTTCCTGATCGAGGCTACCGGTATCAATCGCCGCGCCGCCATGCTGGCGGGCGTCAAGGCACGCTTCCTGCTGTTCAGCGTCTATGCCGTTTCGGGCGTTGGCGCAGCGCTTGCAGGCCTGATCGCGACCGCTGACATTCGCGGCGCGGATGCCAACAATGCCGGTCTGTGGCTTGAACTCGATGCCATTCTGGCGGTCGTCATCGGTGGCACATCGCTCAATGGCGGACGCTTCTCGATCACGGCCTCCCTGCTCGGCGCGCTCATCATTCAGTCGATCAACACCGGCATTCTGATGGCGGGCTTTCCGCCGGAATTCAACCTCATCATCAAGGCAGGCATCATCATCGTGGTGCTCACCTTCCAGTCGGCGGCCATCGTCAACCTGATCGGTTTCCTGCGCTCGCAACGCAAGGGCGGCGCGGCCAATGGCACCCGACACACCCATCAAGGGGCAGGACAATGAGAATTCTTCGCAACCTGCCCTTTCTGACCACGGTGGCGATTTTCCTGATCGCCTATGCTATCTGCGCCGTGCAGTTCCCGAACATGCTGTCGACGCGAGTGATCGGCAATCTGTTGACCGACAATGCCTTTCTGGGCATCGCCGCTGTTGGCATGACCTTCGTCATTATTTCTGGCGGCATCGACCTCTCCGTCGGCTCGGTAATTGCCTTCACCAGCGTTTTCGTTGCGGTTCTCGTCGGCAAGCTCGGCGTGCATCCGCTCGTGGCATTCGCGCTCGTTCTCATCATCGCCGCTCTTTTTGGCGCGTGGATGGGCATGATGATCCATTATCTCGGCATCCCGCCTTTCGTCGCGACGCTGGCCGGTATGTTCCTCGCGCGCGGCGCGGCCTTCCTGATCTCGACGGAATCGGTGCCGATCTCACACCCTTTCATCGACACGTTGCAGGGGCTCTATTTCCGGCTGCCGGGCGGCGGCAGGCTGACATTCATCGCCATGCTGATGCTGGCCGTGTTCATTGTCGGCGGCATTCTCGCCCACCGCACGCGCTTTGGCGCAAACATCTATGCGCTTGGCGGCAACCAGCAATCGGCAGAACTGATGGGCGTTCCCATCGGCCGCACGACCATCGGCATCTATACAATGTCGGGCGTGCTTTCCGGCCTCGCCGGTATCGTCTATACGCTCTATACATCGTCCGGCTACTCGCTGGCGACGGTGGGCGTGGAACTGGATGCCATCGCATCGGTGGTCATCGGCGGAACGCTTCTGACCGGCGGCGCGGGACTGGTTGCGGGAACATTTGTCGGCATTCTGATACAGGGGCTGATACAGACCTATATTGTTTTCGACGGCACGCTGTCTTCCTGGTGGACGAAAATCGCAATCGGTATATTGCTGTTCCTGTTCATCGCCCTGCAACGAGGACTGTTGTGGTTCTCCGACTTAAGACTAGCGCGGCAACGCATGAAGGAGGCCTGAATTGGGATTGCTGGAAACGGCCATAACCGGACGCAAGCGGCATAACAGCCACGCTGTCGTCGTGGGGGAACTCGGGCGCGGCATTGTCGCGGGCACCATTCCCGAAGGTTCGATCCTGCCCGGTGACAACGAGCTGTCATTGCGCTTCGGCGTTTCCCGCACGGTCCTGCGCGAGGCGATGAAAACGCTTGCCGCCAAGCGCCTGATTGAACCCAAGGCCAAGGTCGGCACCCGCGTTCTGGGCCATGCCAGCTGGAACTTCTTCGACCCCGATGTTCTGACATGGCGCTTCGAGGCGGGCTTCGATGAAGTCTTTGTCGACCATCTGGCCGAAATGCGCATGGCGCTCGAACCGGCTGCTGCCGCCGCCGCAGCCGAGCGCGCCACCAGCGACGAAATCGTCGAACTCTATGCGCTCGCCGCCAAGTTCGATAATCCGCAGCACACGCCGGAAACCATCGCCAAGGTCGATCTGGAGTTTCATCTCGCGGTTGCCCGCATGTCCGGCAATCCATTCATGCGCTCGGTCAGCGGGCTGATCGAGGCAGCGCTTGCCGTATCGTTCCAGCTTTCCTCACCTGCCGCATCGCGCGAAGGCATTGCCGAATGCGCGGCCAACCATCTGCGCATTGCCCACGCCATTGCTTCCCGCGATCCGCAAAAGGCCCGCGCAGCAATGGAAAGCGTCATCAAGCTTGGTGTGGAGCGCATTCGTAACGTCATCTGACGAAGACGGAGAAACGTGCGGATTTTGAAAGAAATCCGTCACGGCCTCGACCTATAATTAGTTTGGGCTTAATTTGCCGCCGGGAAGAAACCGAATTCCTTCCGCCCATTTCATACGAGGTGCACCCGCACCATACTCACGACAGGGTTTTTCATGTCTTATCTTGCCGCTTCCGACCGCTACGACAAGGCCAACTTCCGCCGTGTCGGGCGCAGTGGTCTCGTCCTGCCTGCCATTTCGCTCGGCCTCTGGCACAATTTCGGAGACGGAATTCCGCTCGACCGTCAGAAGGCGATGTTGTTCAAGGCCTTTGACCTTGGCATCACCCATTTCGATCTTGCCAATAATTACGGCCCGCCTCCCGGCTCGGCAGAACGCAATTTCGGCCAGATCCTGAAAAGCGACCTTGGCCGTTATCGTGACGAACTGATTATCTCCAGCAAGGCTGGCTGGGAAATGTGGCCCGGTCCCTACGGGCGCGGCGGTGGCTCGCGCAAGGCGATCCTTGCGAGCCTCGACCAGAGCCTGTCGCGCCTCGGCCTCGACTATGTGGATATTTTCTATTCGCACCGTTTTGATGCCAATACGCCGCTGGAAGAAACGGCTGGCGCGCTGGCCAACGCCGTCGAACAGGGCAAGGCGCTTTATGTTGGCATTTCATCCTACTCGGCGGGCAAGACGCGCGAAATCGCCAAGATACTGGCAGCGCGCAACGTACCGCTTTTGATCCACCAGCCGTCTTACAACCTGTTCAACCGCTGGATCGAAAAGGATCTCCTGTCGGCGACCGACGATGTCGGCGCGGGGGTCATCGCCTTCACGCCGCTGGCGCAAGGCTTGCTGACCAATCGCTACCTCAACGGCATTCCGGCGGATGCGCGCATCAACCAGCCGGGCAACAAGTCGCTGCGCCCGGTGCATCTGAGCGACGACAATATCGAGCGCGCCCGCAGCCTCAACGAGATCGCTAAGAAGCGCGGGCAGAGCCTCGCCCAGATGGCGCTGGCCTGGGTGCTGCGCGATCCGCGCGTAACATCGGCGCTGATCGGCGCAAGCTCGCCCGAGCAGATCGTTGAAAACGTCAAGGCGCTGGACAATCTCTCCTTCTCGGCAGACGAGCTGAAAGAGATCGACAAATATGCAGTCGAAGGCGGCGTGAACCTTTGGGAAAAGCCTGCCAACGACGAAGCGGTGTGATCACCCACCGTTTAAAGAAAAGCCCGGTTGTGACCGGGCTTTTCTTTGTTACCCGACCTTCAGATCAAAGGCGGGATTACTGCGCAGCGTATTGCTTACGGTGCAGATTTCCTCGGCCAGTTCGGCGATGTGTTGTTTCTCTTCGGCTGAAAGATCGCCATCGAAGTGAAACGCAATATGAAACCGCTCAATGCGTGACGGGCTTTCATGTGTCTTGTCGCCCTTAACCTCGACGCGAACATCGGCCAGCTTTTCGCGCAGGCCAAGCTTGCCCGCAGCGATGCGTGCGCTCAGCGCCATGCAAGCGGCGACAGATGCATAGAGCAGATCAAGCGGGTTAAAACCCGGCTGACTCACACTCGTCACAAGCTCGACCTTGCCGCCCGTTGGCGTGGTGATCACCGGCAGCTTGCCTTCCGGCATTTCGGCAACCGCACCCGTCTCGCGGGTTCTGACCTTGAGCTCGCTCATGACTTTCCTCGTTCAGCCGGAGACTTTCAGATAGTCGACAGCCCGCGCCAGCCAGCAGCTGACCGAAGCTGCGATAATATCGCCCTTGTCATCGCGACGGAAGACAAGCTTCCATTCGCCCGGCGATGGCGCATCCATGGAACGCTGCACCGGCATAAGCCAGACATCGGCACCCGCGGCATAAAGCGGATACATGTCACTTTTACCGAGAAAACCCTCGAATGCACCGTAGATCGCGCCGCCTTCGGCCACGAGAGCCAAGTCTGCGCCAAGTTCCTCATTGCGGAAACGTCCAAGAATGTCGCGCTTGGCCTCGCCGGTCACCCGGCCCATGGTGAGAAACAGGTTTTCATCGGCACGCGCGAGGTGGATGGTATCACCCTCGCGGCGGATCGTGGTCATGGAGGACCGCGCCTCGTCCTTGCTCACTACATCCATCACTTCCGGGCCGGTGCCGAAGCGCGCTTTCATGCGACCGCGTCCGGCATCCTCAAGGCTGAGCACCAGACCGGTTTCAGCATCGAGCCACGACCCGAACCAGCCCGCATCGGCTTCGACCCGTTCCGGTTCCGGCGATGGCACACCGAGCGCAAGCTTCATCAGCTTGGCCGCGAGATCAGAAGCGCCGCCTTCAAAATTGAACATGGCAATGGTGGAAATCCGCTCATCGGCGCAATGCCAGCGCTGGCAGCGCCAACCGCGCAGCGCGCCACCATGGCCGGTGAGCCGCTTGCCGCCCACTTCCTCAAATTTGAGGCCGAAGCCGTAAGGCGCGGCTGCGCCATCGCTGAAAACCTGCGGCCCGCTCAGACGGCGATAAAGGCCGGTCTCATCATCGCGCGTTGCGTCGATGAACTGTTCCCAGGCGATCATATCGTCTAGCGAAGCGCAAATGCCCGCATCGCCCATCCAGTGAATACGGTTGGTGGCAGGCAGGAAGCCGCGCACCGTATCGCCTTCATAGCCGGTGCATTCGGTGAAGAGCGCCGTATCCGTGATCTGTTCCGCCGTCTTCATGCCAGCCGGTTTAAAAATCCGCTCCGACAGAAGATCAACCAGCGAGCGGCCCGTATGGGCTTCGATCAAATCCGCCAGAATGCGGAAATTGCCATTGCTGTAGGAATAATGGCTGCCCGGCACAAAATGCGTGGTCTTCAGGCGTTTCAGCAGCGATTGCGCATGTTCGCCCAGAAACACGCCTTCGGGATCTCCGCCGCAAAGCACCGTCAGCGCCCAGTAATCGCGCAAGCCCGACTGGTTGTTGCACAGGGTGCGCAGGCTCGGGCGTTCGCCCTCGAAACCAGCGAGATAGGCGGCCAGCGCATCGTCCAGCACTTCCGGCTCGCCGACGCTGTCGAGAAGCACGCCGCAGGTAAACTGCTTGCTGACCGAGCAGATCGGCATCCGCGTTTGCGCCGTCATCGGCTGACGCGTGCGCAGATCGGCAAAACCCCAGACATGGCTGAGGACGACTTCGCCGTCCTTGACGACGGCGACGACACCGCCGGGGCCTTTGTAATTCTGCGGGATGGTGTCGACGAAAGCGCGAAGGGCGGGAAGATCAAGATGCGGCATGATGGGTCTCGGACGACTCAGATGAAAATCAACAGCCGTCACGAGGCATCATTTCAGCCGATCAATCAAGGCCATAGCCGCATGGGGATTCTGCGCCTTATAGCCGCTGATAACATAGAGATAGACATCGCGCGCCACACCGTCGTCCACGGCAGGTTCGATGGTGCGCAAACCGCCCGGGGCCTTTCCGGAGGCAATCGCCTTGGCCCTTGTGGCCCATTGGTCGAGTTCGGCTTCGCTGTAGCCGAGCGGCTCGCCTTCCCTTGTTCCCATGATCCGCAAATAGGCGAAAGGGGCCGCCAGATCGGCAAATTGCGGAAATGCGCTGTCACCGGCAATGACGGCTGCAACACCATATTCCCGCAACAATGCAGTGAACTCGGGCGAATTGAAACTGTCGTGGCGCACTTCCACCGCATGGCGCAGGTCGCGCCCGTCGAGGCGCTTGGGCAAAAGCTTGAGAAAGGCTTCGAAATCCACCGGATCGAATTTCTTCGTTCCCATGAACTGCCAGTTGACGACGCCAAGCTTCTCCTTCAGCTCCATTACACCGCCGGTCAGAAAGCGCTCGATGCTTTCGCCAGCTTCGGCCAGCACGCGGCGATTGGTTGAAAAACGTGGTGCTTTCAGTGAAAAGACAAAGCCTTCGGGCGTTTCGTCATGCCATTTGGCAAAGGTCGTCGGCTTTTGCGGGCCGTAATAGGTGGAGTTGATCTCGATTGAGGTCAGCTTGCTCGACGCATATTCCAGCTGGCGCTTCTTCGCGAGCTTCTCCGGATAAAAGCTCTCGTCCCACGGCTCGAATGCCCAGCCGCCAATGCCGACACGAATCTTGCCCGAACTTGCGTGAACCATCTGCTCCTCCTGTTTCAAAGCGCATCTTTTCCGAAAACCGTTTCAACTTTCGGGATACGCTCTCATGTCGAATCGGCTCCGTTTTATACCAGAACCACATGAGATCATCTGTTTTGGTCATCATGTTTAGTCTGTATTCACACCGGGGGCTATGCTGTTATGCATATGTTTGACCGGGAGGGGCCGAACAATATCAACAGCGTGTGGTGCATCCAAAGGGCCCTACGGTTCGCCCCGCCATCCAAAGAAGAGACGAAAAATCGTCCGAGATTTGAGAGTGAGGAAATGCATCAGATGACCAGCAAACCCAATACGCGTACCGGGGGCCAGATATTGGTGGACGCGTTGCGCATTCACGGCGTGGACCGTGTTTTCTGCGTTCCCGGAGAAAGCTATCTCGCCGCGCTTGACGCTTTTCATGACGTCCCGGATGAAATCGATCTGATCGTCTGCCGTCAGGAAGGTGGCGCGGCCTATATGGCCGACGCGCATGGCAAACTGACCGGCAAACCCGGTATGTGTTTCGTCACGCGCGGACCGGGCGCAACCAACGCCTCCGTCGGCGTGCACACCGCCTTTCAGGATTCCACGCCGATGCTCCTGTTCATCGGTCAGGTGGCCAGCGACCAGGTGGAGCGCGAAGCCTTTCAGGAAGTCGATTACCGCCGCATGTTCGGCCAGATGGCCAAATGGGTCGTGCAGATCGACGACGCCGCCCGCATTCCGGAACTCGTCAGCCAGGCCTTTCATCGCGCCGTCAACGGACGCCCCGGCCCTGTTGTGATTGCCCTGCCGGAAGATATGCTGACATCTTATGCAGCCGTCAGCGATGCCCCGGCCTATAAGAAGGTCGAGATGCACCCCGGTCAGGACCAGTTGCAGGACATGGTGCAGCTGATCGAAAAGGCCGAGCGCCCGCTGATGATCGTCGGCGGTGGCGGCTGGGATCAGGAAGCGGTGCGCGACCTGCGCACATTTGCCGAAAACATGCATCTGCCGGTGGCGGCTTCATTCCGCTGTCAGGACATGTTTGACAACACCCATCCGCTTTATGCCGGCGAAATGGGCACATCGATCAGCCCGAAGCTGGCGCAGCGCGTGCGCGACAGCGACCTGCTCGTGGTCGTCGGCGCGCGGCTCGGCGAAATGACCACGCAGGGCTATGAGCTGGTCAGCATTCCGGTGCCGCAGCAGAAGCTCATCCACATCCATCCGGGTGCTGAAGAGCTGGGCCGTGTCTATCACGCCGACCTGCCGATCAATGCCAGCATGCCGGCTTTTGCCCGCGCTGCATCGAAGCTTGCCCCCATCGCCGCGCCACGCAGCAAGGCATGGGCGGAAACGGCCAATGCCGATTATCGCGATAATATGAAAACGCCGGTCATACCGGGCGCGGTGCAGATGGGCGAGATCATGGAATGGCTGCGCGCGCATCTGCCTGCCGATTCCATCATCACCAACGGCGCTGGCAACTATTCCGCCTGGCCGCATCGCTTCTACCAGTACCGCACCTATCGCAGCCAATTGGCGCCGACCAACGGCTCCATGGGCTATGGCGTTCCGGCTGCGGTATCGGCCAAGCTTGCCGCACCGGAGCGTACCGTCGTGGCCTTTGCCGGTGACGGCTGCTTCCTGATGAACGGTCAGGAACTGGCGACCGCCGCGCAATATAATGCCAGGGCGATTTTCGTGGTGGTCAATAACGGCATGTACGGAACCATCCGCATGCATCAGGAGCGCACCTATCCGGGTCGCGTTTCCGGCACGGGCCTCGCCAATCCGGATTTCGCAGCTCTTGCACGCGCCTATGGCCTGCATGGCGAAACGGTCGAAGCGACAGCCGATTTTGCAGCTGCTTTCGAGCGCTGTGAACAATCAGGCAAACCCGCCTTGATCGAAATCCGCATTGATCCGGAAGCGCTTTCACCGAAAATGTCGCTCAGCCAGATGCGGGAACAAGGCCTCGCCAAGCAGAAATAATCCAAAGCCCCGGTTCGTCCGGGGTTTTTCCTTTGTTACCTACAACTTTTGTCTCACTGGCAAACTTTCCAGCTGGACTCCGCTTTCAAAGCCCCGCATACCCGCTTTACGTTGCGTAAAGTGGAGGGGGACCATGAACACGCTTAGTCTATCCATTATTTTGTTTGGTTGCATCGCGCTTGCCGTGGCGTGTTTTATCGCCTTTACCGGCGTCACTCTCTGATGCCCGGGCCTCGCCAATTACGGCTGCAAAAGGCTTTCGCCCAGAAAATCGCTTGAGAATTCCCGCGCGGCGCGAACCATGAAATCGCTGATGACGCGGATACGCGGCGCGGCCATGACATCGACATGGCAGCTCATCCAGTATTCGCGCACCAGATGCATGTCGCGCGGCAGAACCGGCACCAGTTCGGGATGCTTACTGGCTATGTAAAACGGCAGAACGCATAGACCATAGCCGGTCTGGGTGGCGACAAGCTGCGCGTGAATGCTGGAGCTTTGATATGTGCAGCGCTGGCCCGGCAGGATCTCGCGCATATAATCGAGGCCGGGCGTGAACACCATGTCCTCGATATAGCCGATGAAGGGATGGCGCGCCAAATCTTCCCTGCTGCGGATCGGCGGATGTCGGGCCAGATAATCGCGATGGCCATAGATAAACAGCCGGTAAGATGTGAGATTGTCGCTGTGATAAGGCCCGTTGCGCGGCATATGCAGCGTGATCGACAGTTCCGCCTCGCGGCGTGACAGTGACATGATCTGCTGGATCGTCACCACCTCCACGAACAGGCTCGGATACGATTGCGCCAGCACCGGCAGGCGGTCGGCCAGAAAGAAATTGCCGAAGCCTTCAAGCGTCGATAGACGCACGACACCCGACAGCGCCGCGAGATTGCCAGTGGCCTCGGTCTGGAACTTCATGGCCTCGCGCTCCATGACTTCCGCAGGCTCGACCAGACGTTCACCCATCGGCGTCAGCAAATAACCACGCGGGTTGCGCTCAAATAATTTGGTCGCCAGCGCCTGCTCGAGCCGGTCGATGCGGCGCAGCACCGTCACATGGCTGGTGCGCAATTGCCGCGCTGCGGTAGAGAGCTGCCCCGTGCGCGCAACAGCCAGAAAATATTGCAGATCGTCCCATGTAAACTGCCGCACATACTGCTCCCTATAGTCTGCCCGCATTTCCTTCGCGGCATCTGTACATTTCTGAACAGACGCTGTTCAAAAATTGTTGTTCTTGTACGCATTTGTCAATGCTACCGTTCTAATTGAAAGCCCGAACGGAGGAACAAATCGGGCGGAAGCATAAAGACGACTGGTCTGAGGAGGCCAATTGTCCCGCCTGTAACAAGGCCGCTTCACTGGAGGATACCGTTCGATTTTATCGAGGGTTTAAGGGAATTATTGGGAGGAGTATTTTATGAAGTGTCTTGCACTCGCAACGGCAGCACTGCTGGCTGCAACGGCCATATCTTCAGCAGCTGAAATTTCCGATGGTAAAGTCAAGATCGGTATTTTGAACGACCAGTCGGGCGTCTATGCCGACTTCGGCGGCAAATGGTCTTATGAGGCCGCCAAAATGGCCGCAGAGGATTTCGGCGGCAAGGTGCTGGATGCGCCGATTGAAATCATCACCGCCGACCACCAGAACAAGCCTGACGTCGCGTCGAACATCGCGCGCCAGTGGTACGACACCGAACAGGTCGATTCCATCATGGAACTGACGACCTCGTCCGTCGGCCTCGCCGTGCAGGCACTGTCGAAGGACAAGAAGAAGATCACCATCAATACGGGCGCAGCCACATCGGAACTGACCGGCAAGCAGTGCACGCCTTACGGGTTCCATTGGGCCTATGACACCCACGCGCTTGCGGTTGGCACCGGCGGTTCGCTCGTGCAGCAAGGCGGCGATACATGGTTCTTCCTGACCGCCGATTACGCTTTCGGCTATTCGCTGGAAGAACAGACCACGAAGTTCGTGGAATCGAAGGGCGGTAAGGTGCTGGGCTCTGTCCGCCATCCGCTGTCCACCACGGATTACTCCTCGTTCCTGCTACAGGCGCAGTCTTCCGGCGCGAAGGTTGTCGGTCTCGCCAATGCGGGTCTCGATACCTCCAACGCGATCAAGCAGGCTGCGGAATTCGGCATTGTCGCAGGCGGACAGCGCCTCGCCGCCCTGCTCTTCACCCTGTCGGAAGTGCACGGTCTCGGCCTCGAAGCCGCACAGGGCCTGACCCTGACCGAAGGCTTCTACTGGGATCGCGATGATGAATCGCGTGCCTTCGGCAAGCGCTTCTTCGACCGTACTGGCCGTATGCCGAACATGATCCAGGCAGGCACCTACTCCGCCGTCACGCAATATCTGAAGGCGATCAAGGAAGCGGGCACGGACGAAACCGAAGCCGTCGCCAAGAAGCTGCATGAAATGCCGGTTGAAGACGTCTTTGCCCGTCACGGCAAGGTCGGCCCCAACGGACGCATGATCTACGACATGTATCTGATGGAAGTGAAGAAGCCGGATGAAAGCAAGGCCCCTTGGGATTACTATAAGGTGCTCGCAACGATCCCCGGCGATCAGGCCTATATGAAGCCGGAAGAAAGCGGCTGTCCGTTGGTAAAGCAGTAAGAGGCTGATTTGATGATGGCTTCGACTGGGACTGATGCGGCTCTGCGTGAGGCAGGGCCGTCGGGTTCGGGTAATTCACGGCAAGGTTCTGCGGGCAGTGTTTTGTCTGCGCGAGGACTTGGCAAGTCGTTTGGCGGCTTTTACGCGGTGAAGAATGTCGATCTTGATGTGGAACATGCCCGTGTTCATGCGCTGATCGGCCCGAACGGGGCTGGCAAGACGACGGTTTTCAATCTTCTGACCAAGTTTCTGCAGCCGACAAGCGGCGAGATCACGCTTCTGGGCGAAACGATCACCAAAACCGATCCGGCCAAAGTGGCCCGAATGGGACTGGTGCGTTCGTTCCAGATTTCGGCCACCTTCCCGCATCTGACCGTGCTGGAAAACGTCAAGGTGGCGTTGCAGCGCCCGAACGGCCT
>NZ_JASAMQ010000009.1:0-191229 GCF_029909865.1 Ochrobactrum sp. 19YEA23
GCGTCGATCTGGTCATACGCCTTGAATTCACCGAAAAACTTCGTGATTGCCGCAGTCAGCGAGGTCTTGCCATGGTCAACGTGACCGATGGTGCCGATGTTAACGTGGGGCTTCGTACGTTCGAATTTGCTCTTAGCCATCGCCGTTGTTCTCTTTGTTCTAGAACCGCTCAAGCGCCAGCGCAAAAGCCTATTGGCTTCAGGGCCAGCATTTATGCCAAAACGGAACGGCGAACCGCCCGTCGATGATTCCTTACACGCCTATCCGCTCTTGAAAACTGGAGCGGGTAACGGGAATCGAACCCGTGTATTCAGCTTGGAAGGCTGCTGCTCTACCATTGAGCTATACCCGCATACTCTAAACTCTAATCCGACAGTGGTGGAGGAAGTTGGATTTGAACCAACGTAGGCTTAGCCAACGGATTTACAGTCCGTCCCCTTTAACCGCTCGGGCATTCCTCCTAATATCACTATCAGCAGAGTCGAGTAACTAGGCATTTTTGCGAAGCGGTCGGTTGGCTGTTGGGCTCACCGTCGCTCCACGGGGGGCCTTATGACGATAAGCGCTTCCCCTGTCAACAGGGTAAAAGCGAAAAGAATGCATGGCTATCCACAGTTTCGCCAAAGCGTCCCAGAAGACCGGGCTCGGCCATGCATTCCGACACGCGGAAAAATCAGGATATGCGGGCTTTCGCCCCTTAATAGACAACCATAACAGCCTGATAGCATTTACAGGGCAAGCAGCTATCTTCCCTCTCTTATAAGAGTTATAAGCGCGCCATGACCGATCAGAACACGCCCCGCACCCCTAAAGATACTCATTATGCGCGCCTGCGCCGCCAGCACCGCGACCAGAAAGCCGCGGCTGAAGGCAAGGCGCCACACAGGCCACAACGCGCCGCCATATCGGCCAGCGCGGTAACGGATGGCACCGTGCGCCTTTATGGGCTGCATACGGTTCGTGCAGCCGTTGAGAATCCGGCTAGAAAGATTCTGCGCATGCGCGCAACGCGTAATGGTTTTGCGCGTCTTGAAATCGGAGAAGCCGATTCGCTACCCTTCCCCGTCGAAATTGTCGATCCAAAGGATATCGACAAGGAGACAGGCTCCGACGCCGTGCATCAGGGCGTGATGATCGAAGCAGAACCGCTGCGCGCGAAAAAGCTCTCTGAACTGCAGGACAGCCCGCTTTTACTGGTTCTTGATCAGGTAACCGATCCGCACAATGTCGGCGCTATCATGCGTTCGGCTGTCGCCTTTGGTGCAGGCGCGCTGATCACCACCAGCCGCCACAGCCCGCAGGAAACCGGTGTCTTAGCCAAGGCTGCATCCGGTGCGCTCGAACTTATCCCGCATATAGAGGTCAGGAACCTCGCCGAAGCGATTGAAGAACTGCATGGTCTGGGTTTCCAGACCATCGGGCTTGATTCGGAAGGCCCACAGGAAATGGAAGCAACGCTTGCCGGTGGACGAATCGCGCTGGTTCTCGGCGCGGAAGGCAAAGGCCTGCGCCAGAAGACGCGGGAAACCGTGACTGCGCTGGCGCGCCTCGACATGCCCGGTGAAATCAAATCGCTCAATGTCTCAAACGCCGCAGCGATTTCGCTCTATGCGGCGGAGCGTTATTTGCGCAATCGTTGATTCAACCCCCATGCGCCGCGTGAAATATCTTACCGGCGCATGGCATTGTTGAACGAACAGGGTCAGGCGGTCGCAATATAGGTGCGAATCTCGTCGGCCTCGCGCTCTACATCTTCGATTCGCCGCTTCACGACGTCACCGATAGAGATGATTCCGACCAGTTTGCCGTGTTCTTCAACCGGCATATGTCTGAAACGGCTGCGCGTCATGATTTCCATGACCTGGTTGATCGTGTGATGCTCCCGACAGACCTGCACTTTTGCGGTCATGACCTCTGCAACCGGCATGGCCATCGCGCCGCTTTCCCTGGCGGACAGCGCCCGGACCACATCGCGTTCGGAAAGAATGCCTTGGATATGACCGGCCTCGTCGCAAACCACTAGCGCGCCGATCTTATGTTTGTTCAACATGGCCACGGCATGGGAAAGCGTGTCGGCAGGTGCAATTACGACGACATCCCTGCCCTTTTTCTCGAGAATCGATCTTACTGTCATGCCAAGTCCCTCCAAGATTTAGCATTCGCTGTTTCAGGCGCTCAAACGCCTAAAAGCAGAACGCAGCTCCTCCCGCCGCGTTCCGTGATGGTGCGCTTTGATTGCAGGTTTAGCAAGTACCATAAAACTGGGAGGGAACTGTTCTAACGCCTTAGAACTGCGTCATAGCTGCGCGGACGATCCAGCAGTGAAATCCCGAAGAAACCAGCGATAAAACCGCCAATATGCGCTTCCCAGGCGATGCCGGACAGATCCGCGCCGCCGGTCGTGTAAAGACCGGTGATGATATTGATCACAAACCAGACGCCAACGAAGGTCAGGACGGGTTTCAGCGTCAGCGTAAAGCCAACCGGCAGCACCGGACCGGCAAATTCCGCACGCCGTCCGGAATTCACACGCCGGAAGCCGTAGCGCGCCGAAGCGCCCATCATGCCGGAAATCGCGCCCGAAGCACCGACCAGCGGCGTCACGCTGTCCGGATAAACTGCATAGTGCGTCAGTCCGGCGATGATCGCCGTAAATATCCAGAAAATGATCATGCGGGCGGTTCCGATTCGTCCGGCAAGCGGCGAACCGAAGGCGGCAAGCCAGATCATATTGACCACGATATGCTCGATACCGCCATGCATGAAGGAATAGCTGATCAGCGTGAACAGGCCCGCCGGATCTGAGAAACCGCCTGCCGTCGAGAATCGCGCTGGAATCAGTGAGAAGTTCAACATGAACTCATAGTTCTGCTGCTCGCTAATCAGATAGTTCTGATAGACATAGACCGCTACGCAGATACCGATCAGCGCGATCACCACGCCCGGAATATTGAAGATCGGCTCACTTCCGCCCGAACGACCGCGATTATTCTGCATTTCCGGTTGCGGAAGGACCATGAACACTGCTTTCCAGATTGCGAAACCGTGGTGGGGCCAGTCAGGCCCAGAAACGACAATCGGCCCAATCGGACCGGTCACGTGGCGAAACCAGCATTTGATAGGATAGAAATCGTTAAAAATAAAGGCCAGTGGAGGTCAACCACCGGCCCTGACGCGAACCAACGAGATTCGCAAAAATAACAACTGGATCTCAGAAAAACACCAACCAAGACAACGGCTTCGTCTGATGGGCTCATCAAACGCCAGCCCTATCCGCATTGCAAGAATTACTTGTTGTTAACCTTAACAGCGGAGCGTCGTGGATGAAGAAAGGGTTAAGCTGGCATCTGCGTCGTTAATACTATTTTAATGGTCGCGAGCTGGAGCCAAAGCGCTTCGCAATCGATCAGCATCCAAATCCACCCTGAATCAAACGAACGGCGCACGATGAAACACCGCAGCACGATCGCGATCTTCAGCGAATGGCAGCGACTGGCCTTTGATCGCAATGACGATCTTGAGCACGGTTTCCAGGCGCCGCAGCGCACCGATATCGAACCGCGTCGGCTCGGGCGGCATTTGTCTGATCTCTTCTTCGCAGAAGCCGATGAAAATGGCGAACTGGTCTTTCGTCTTGGCGGCACGCGAATCTGCACCCTGTTTGGCCGCGAGCTGAAGGGGGTGCGCCTGTTGTCCTTGTGGCCGGAGCGCGACCGCCCTGCTCTCAGCGAATTAGCGCAGAATGTCAGCGCGATGCAGATCCCGGCGCTGAGCCTTCATGATGGAATCAGTCTTACGGGTCGCAGCCTCAGCTTCGAAATGCTGCTCGCCCCATTGGAAGCGAGCAATGGTCGTGTCGGCCTTATGGGCAGTATGGCCGTTCTGGACAATGTGACATGGGCAGGCGCCGACCCTCTGGTGCTCGGCCATCTCAACCATATTGAGCCGATTGCGCCGGATGTGGCGCTTGCCGACGAAGCGGTGAAGGCAGCCATCTTCACGGTCAATGCTTCGAATCGTACCCGCCAATGGACAGAAACCCGCATGGCGACGCCGCCCATGCGCAAGGCACCGCATCTGCGCGTCATCAATGGCGGCAAAGCCTGAAATCGCAGTTTCTCTTTTGCGCCAAAACTGCTTTAAGTGTAATGTAAATAACAGGTTATTGGCGACAGACGGAGATGGGCCAGCTTCAATGAGGGGATTTGCGGCGACATCACCTGCGAATTGCGGGCGGCAGGATAATTTCAATGCCGTGAACGTTGATCTCAACGGTCGCTATATGCTGGAAAACCGCAGCGAATATCCTTGCGTCCTGAAGCGCATGTCGCCCGGCACCGCCCTGATGACCGGTATCGCAACGCCGCGCAATGGCGAACGCATCATTGCCTATATCGACCATGTCGGACGAATCGAAGGCACCGCCTACCAGATTTCAGCGGAAGGCTTTCACCTTCTCCTCACCAATACCGCGACCAAGAAGGACAAGCTATCGGCACAGCTGACATGGCTTGCCAACCGGCATGAACTTTCTCTGCCGGAAGATCGCCGCCACGAGCGTGTCGTACCGCGCAAGTCGCATCAGAATGTCACCTTCCCCGATGGCACCCAGTTGCTCTGCCGTATTGCCGACTTGTCGCTTTCGGGCGCGGCTATCGAATGCGACGTCAAACCGGCGATCAAGAGCGGTGTCCTGCTGGGGCCGATCCGCGGGCGGGTCGTGCGCCATTTCGCAGACGGTTTCGCCATCGAGTTTGCCACCATCCAGACCAGCACCACGCTCGACGGCCTTTTCAGCTAAACATTATGCGACTGAAAAGATGAACGCGCGTCAAGGTTACGGATTGGCAAACCGCGTTCGTGGGTGTAAACATCAAAATCACGCGAAAACCCGCGTTTTCAGGCTGAAATAGCCGCTTTCTTTACAAAAAGTTTCAGTATTCGGCGCAGTTTTAATCGAATTTGAATCGCATTTTCGTGCGCAAATTTGCGCGCCTTCAAATTGTCCCGGTCATTTTGATCTCCAACAGGGAGACAAAAGAATGACCAAGCAAACCATCATCGCAGCATTTCTTCTGCTGATTGGCGTCGGACTGGCCCAGGCAGCGAACCCGGCCTCCAACTCGCCATGGATGAGCACCGGCGAACGCACCTCGCAGCCGATCGGACATTACGAATTTTGCGAGCGCTATCCGGCTGAATGCAAAATCGTCAGCCGCAACACCAATGCTCTCAAGCTGACGCCGAAGCTGTGGCAGCAGATCATTGCCGTCAATGACAGCGTGAACACGCGAATCAAGCCAGCAACAGACATGGAAGTCTGGGGTCGCGAGGAATATTGGGAATATCCGGTAACCGCTGGCGACTGCGACGACTACATGCTGGAAAAGCAGCGCGAGTTGATGGCGCTTGGTATTCCTGCCAACACGCTGCTGTTCACCGTCGTTCGCCAGCCGAATGGCGATGGCCATGCCGTCCTGACGGTTCGCACCGACCGCGGCGATTTCATTCTCGACAATCTCGATGAGCGCGTTCTGGCCTGGAACAAGACCGACTACACCTACCTGAAGCGTCAGTCGACGGCGAACAGCGGCAGCTGGGTTTCGATCAAGGATGACCGCGACATTCTCGTCGGCAGCATCAAGAACTGATCAAACGCCGACTTCAATCAAAGGACGGGCCGCCAGTCTCCCTCTGGCCCCGTCCTTTTTTATTGTCGAGAAGTCAGGCCGGTTCCATGCCGCGCATGAAGGAATGTCCCTTCTCGACATAATGCTTGGCAGATAGCTTCAGCTTTTCCACCGCCGCCTCATCCAGCTCACGCAAAACGCGCGCGGGCGAGCCGACAACCAGCGAGTTGTCCGGGATTTCCTTGCCTTCCGTCACCAAAGCACCGGCGCCGATAAGGCAGTTCTTGCCGATTTTCGCACCGTTGAGCACGATAGCGCCCATGCCGATCAGTGTATTCTCGCCGATAGTGCATCCATGCAGGATCGCCCGATGGCCGATGGTGCAGCCCGCGCCAATCGTCAGCGGAAAGCCGATATCGGTATGCATGATGCAGTGTTCCTGCACATTGGTGTCATCCCCGACGGAAATCACTTCATTGTCGCCGCGAAGCACAGCGCCAAACCAGAAACCCACATTTTCGCCCACGACCACCTTGCCGATCAGTGTCGCATCCGGCGCAATCCAGTTGCTGGCGCGGTCTGCGAAATGTGGCTTGTGTCCGTTATAAGCATAAATCGGCATGTGGGCTCCTCCATCAGAATGTCTTCATGAAAAGAGCTAAGCTTTTTTTGGATGCGGGACAAGCGCGGCTTCATGCTCCGTTAACCATAAAAGGCCGATAATCGCTGCAATATCATCAGCATGGCATTCCCGCCGAATGGAAAGCGCAATCGAAACCACCACGACAAAAGATGGCAACCGGCTGTTCGTCCGCGTTTTGCTGGCGATTGCCGTGCTTATTTTGCTTTCCGTTGCGATCAATATTGGCGGGCGCATGCTCGGCCCGATGATTGCGCGCGGCGGCCATTCCGACAGCACGCATCTCTATAAAGTGCTGATTGGCAACAATGTGCTGTCGATGCCAGCCAATATGATCCGCTTTTCCAATCAGCGGCGCGACGGACTGAGCACCCGGCTTGATCTTTACGCACGCTGGCCCGGAATGACTGGCTATACAGAAGCGGATCGCGCAATCTTCAATCTGCTCACGCCAAAACGGCAATTGCTGTTCATGTCAATTGAGGAACGCACGATGTCCCGCGACATGAGCGGACGCTATCTGCCGATCTATGCTGCGTTGATAGAGCCGGAGGGGGAACCTTTACCGGGAGGACTGACCATCCACCGGTTTACGGAAGGCAGCGGTTACATCGGCGAAGAACTCGTGCTTTCCGACACAGCAAGCGGCAATCCCGCTTTCGTGGCGCGGTGCATGAGCGATGCATCAGCGGAAAATTTCAACGCCTGCGAGCGCGATATCCAGTTCGGCAAAGGGCTGCAGATTCTCTATCGCTTTCCCCGCGATATGTTGGCCGAGTGGAAGACACTCGATGAAGCCGTGCGCCAGTTCGCAACCGGGCATCTGTTGGGGAATAACTGAAAACTGTCGTAATGAGAGTTAGATCATCCGGCTAGGATGTTTTCAGTTCGTCGCGCCCACCGACAATGCAGACGAGCCTGTATGACAGAAGGTGATTCCCGACGATGGCGCATCCGCGACTGATTGTGACCGCCGGGCTTCCCGGCTCCGGCAAAAGTTCGGTTGCCGAGGGATTGGCCCAAGCACTTCAGATAGCGGTTCTGTCCATCGACCCGATTGAAGCGGCCATGTGGCGCGCCGACATTCCGAAGGAGATGACGGGCATCGCCGCCTGTCAGATCGCTGAAGCGATAGCGGGAGAAAAT
Organism: Ochrobactrum sp. 19YEA23; assembly: GCF_029909865.1. Lineage (NCBI taxonomy): Bacteria > Pseudomonadati > Pseudomonadota > Alphaproteobacteria > Hyphomicrobiales > Brucellaceae > Ochrobactrum > Ochrobactrum sp. 19YEA23. Next base: position 7,417 of record NZ_JASAMQ010000009.1, read on the forward strand.
CTGAAACTCGGCCTATCGGTGATTGTGGATGCGGTTAATCCGGTGGAGGCGGCCCGAAACATGTGGGTGCAACTCGCGGAGCGCACCGATGCGACTCTGACTTTCGTGGAATGTCATTGTTCCGATCTCTCGATCCACCGTCAGCGGATCGAAAATCGCAGGCGCAATATTCCGGGAATGGCGGAGATCAGCTGGGAGCGGGTCGAGCAACGGCGCAACGAATATGAGTCTTGGTCGCATGACCGCATCGCGCTCGATACAGCACACAATACCACCGAACAACTCGTTCAGCGCGTACTCGAATTTCTCCGACAACAGCAGTGAAGCGGTAAAGCCGCATCAACCGTTGCTGAAAACAAAACGCCCTCTCCGCAATGCGGAAAGGGCGTCAGATCGTCGGGCTATGACGGATCATCATGGATCACGCGCGAAAATCAGGCGATTTTTCGCAGTCGCGCCTTAGAGATCGACGTCGAGAATAGCCATCGAGAAATTGTAGGACAGTTCGCCTTCGTCCTCATCCTTGTAGATCAGGCCCAGAAACTCGTCGTCAATATAAAGCTCGGCCGAGTCGTTCTTGCGCGGGCGCGCCTTCACCTGAAGGCCCTGATTGTTGAAGGTCCGTTTGAAATAGGCGTCCAGTTTTTTGAGTTCTTCGGGTTTCAACCGGCTTCTCCTGAATTTGAATGAGGCCGGTTTATTGCACCCGGTCTTTTGTGATGTAAACCCCTGGGGAGCCAGTCCTTCGGGGTTTTAGCGCCTAACCACCGCTTTCGACAAAATATAGGCCGCTTGCGGAAAAAAACCAGCAAGCGGCCCGGTTTCTGTGCGTTCTGCTTCTGCGCGATTAAATGCCTTCACCCAGCACGCCATCGCCCAGCAACTGGTCCATGACGCGGGACGGTTCGGCGCAGCCTGTATCGCCAATAATCTTGGCAGGCACGCCGGCAACCGTGACATTGTGCGGAACAGGCTTCAGCACGACAGAACCTGCCGCGATCTTTGAGCAATGGCCCACTTCGATATTGCCGAGAATCTTCGCGCCCGCACCGATCAGCACGCCATGGCGAATTTTGGGATGGCGGTCCCCGCTCGACTTGCCCGTGCCGCCCAGCGTGACGCCGTGCAGAATCGAAACATTGTCTTCGATCAATGCAGTCTCGCCGACGACAAGCCCCGTGGCATGATCGAGAAAAAGCCCGCTGCCCAACTGCGCTGCCGGATGAATGTCGGTCTGGAAGATCGACGACGAACGGCTCTGGAGATAATAGGCAAAGTCCCGGCGACCTTCGTGATAGAGCCAATGCGCCAGACGGTGCGTCTGGATCGCATGAAAGCCCTTCAGATAAAGGATTGGGTCCATGAAACGGCTATAGGCCGGGTCACGGTCGTAAACGGCCTGAATATCCACGCGAACGGTCTGCGACCATTCCGGATTGGCATCCAGCATCGCGTCGAATGTCTGGCGCAAAATATCGGCGCTCAGGTCCGCATGGCCAAGACGTTCCGAGATGCGGTGCATAACGGCATCTTCAAGGCTCGGCTGATTGAGGATCGTTGCATAGAGAAACGTTCCGAGCACCGGATCGCACTTGGCGGCTTCCTCCGCTTCGGCGCGGATCGAGTGCCAGATAGGATCGACTTGCCCGAGGCTGACATTCATTTTCGCAGTTGAGCGAACAGACATGGATATACTCCGGTTTTGCACCGCGCGGACCAAACGAAAGCCGAATTTTCCGGCATGGCTCCGCACCGCAATACGAGTTCGGCGCGAAGCATAACTGAAAACACTTTGCCTTGACACCGCAGAAATTGACACAGGCCCTATAGGGCGATCAGAGCGGATTTTCCTTCAGAAACTCCAGCACTGCCTTTTTGTAAACCTTGTCGCCAACGGCCAGCATATGGTCGCGTCCCGGAATATCGAGCGCCTGACCGTTCGGCAGCAAATCGGCCAGTTCCTGCGGATTACCGGCAATGTCGTCGGTCGTGCCGACGGCAACCAGTACCGGCTGCATGATCCGTGCGATAGCTGCGGCTGGTACCAGCTCCTTCGAGGTGATCACACAGGCTGCAAGCGCAATACGGTCGCTCTTGGTCTGGTCTGCAAATTTGCGGAACATCTGGCCACGCGGATGGGTGATCGTTGTCGGATCTTCCGCCAAAAGCGCCTCGCCAATCGGTTCCCAGTCGCCAGCGCCGGTGACCATGCCGATGCCCAATCCGCCGAAGATTGCGCTGTGAACACGTTCCGGATGCTCGATAGCCAGAAACGCCGTAATCCGCGCACCCATCGAATAGCCCATCACATGCGCCTTCTCGATGCCCAGATGATCGAGCAGCGCTGCCGCATCGCCCGCCATCTTGGTCGGCGTGTAATCTTCTTCCTTGTGGCTTTTGGCTGAGAATCCATGTCCGCGATCATCTATGGCGATGACGCGATAGCCTGCCTCGGTCAGCGTCCGGAACCAGCCCGGCGAAACCCAATTGACGAGACTTGAAGACGCAAAGCCGTGGATCAGCAGGATCGGATCGCCTTCTCCATCCTGACGATATGCAAGACGCAGGCCGTCATTTTCGAAATATTCGATATCGAGGGCACTCAACTGTTCATTCCTTTTGATTGTTCCGTCGGCGATGTCTGGCGCGATTAGGATCGACACTCGCCGCATATCACGCGGTGGACGGCCCTGTCGCCCTTCTTGATACCGGTGCGTTTTACCGTACCGCCCAGAAGTTCGACCACAAAAGCTGCCGGCACTTCGGATGAAATGATATCTTCCGAATAAGGCACCGCATTTTCGTGAATTGCCGTGACACGGCCCTTGTCATCAAGGAAAACCATATCCAGCGGCAGTGGGGTGTTCTGCATCCACATCATCACGCGGCGCATCTCGCCGAAGACGAAGATCATTGCGCGGTCTTTGGGAAAATCGGTGCGCCACATCAGCCCGCGCACACGCGCATCGTCGGAATCAGCCACTTCCAGTGCAAAGGGGAGTTTATTGCCCTTGGCCGTGATAAAGGTCAGCGGCGCAGCATCCACTGGCAAGCGCATCGGCTGCTTTTCCTGCGCCTGCGCGCCGAAAGCTGCGAATAAAAATGCAAAAACGAAAAAGAACCGAGCCATACTCAACCCACGCCAAAAACCTGCAATTCGGGCGGGGAGATTATCAACGCGGCAGAATGGGGACAAGAGAGGAACGGCCACCCCTCACCGCCTTTTGACTACTATCGTCACAGACAGTTCAAAGCGCGGGGCACCGTAAGGCCCGTTTTCATGCGTGTGTGTCTCCCAAAGCGATTTCACTTTGGGAAGACAGGCTCAACTTGCTTGGAAAATCAGTGTGAAACCGGGATGGCCGTGCCGATATCCGGGTGAATTTCAGCGGCCATCAGGCCCTTGTCGCCCGTGCCGAAACGAATGAGCACGACCTGACCGGGGCGCAGTTCCATCATGCCGAAACGGCGAAGCGTTTCCATATGAATGAAAATGTCCTCGGTGCCCTCACCACGGGTGAGAAAGCCGAACCCCTTGGTACGGTTGAACCACTTGACGATAACGCGCTCAAGACCGCTCGATGGCGTGACCGTCACATGCGTGCGCTGCGGTGGCATCTGCGCCGGATGAACGGCAGTGGATGTATCCATCGAGAGAACGCGGAAACATTGCATGCCGCGCTCACCGTTGCGGACTTCGCAGACGATCCGTGCGCCTTCCAGCGCCGTCTGGAAGCCATCGCGGCGAAGCGACGTCACATGAAGCAGGATATCGTTCAGGCCCGGCTGATCCGGCACAATGAAACCGTAGCCCTTGGCCACGTCGAACCACTTGATGTGGCCCGAAATTTCAATGATATCGCCCAGCTCTTCCGAGGCGTGCTGGCTGTGAAACTGGTCATTCGACACAGACTTGTCCGCCATGCGTTCGCCCCTCCTCTATTCTTCCGTTGCGATTCAAAGCTGATTCTTAATCAAAGAATAACACTTCATTAACCGGAGGCGGCAAGCCTAAACTTTTGTTCTCCCCCACGATCATCACAGACTTTGTGTTTCCATGGTTACCGCACCTGCCGCAAAGTCCTGAAACCGACTTCATTTCGGGACATATGGCAACGACGCCCGAAGGCAATTCCCCATTTGATGTTTTTTGACGCCTTACGGGCGTCCGCGCTTGTCCGAACGTCACAAAACAAAAGTGCAACGTGGAAAAGCGCCCGCTATTTGCTATATCCCTTCTCGAGCCCCAAACGCTTCGGCACATGCTGGAAATGCTTCAGGAGAATAATATGCGCTATTTGCACACGATGGTTCGAATCCGCGACATCGATGAATCACTCGATTTCTACGTGAATAAATTCGGTCTTGAAGAAACCCGCCGCATCGAAAACGAAAAGGGGCGTTTCACGCTGATCTTTCTTGCCGCTCCCGGCGATGCAGAACGCGCCAAGGCGGAGCGCGCACCGACGCTCGAACTGACCTATAACTGGGACACGGAAGCCTATACGGGCGGACGCAATTTCGGCCATCTCGCCTATGAAGTGGACGATATCTACGCCACCTGCCAGAAGCTTCAGGACGCTGGTATCGTCATCAACCGTCCACCGCGCGATGGCCACATGGCTTTCATCAAGACGCCGGACGGCATTTCCATCGAGCTGATTCAGAAGGGCGAGAGCCTTGCCCCGCAGGAGCCTTGGGCTTCCGCTGAGAATGTCGGCAGCTGGTAAGAATTCTGCTTTCAGGCATTTACCCCACGCGAAACCGCTTCGCACTCTTGCTGGAAATGCTTAAACGAAAAAAGCCCGGTCTCGCGACCGGGCTTTTTTGTTGATTGGAATGCTTATTCCGTTCCCTGAATTGCCGCGAGCAGCCACTCGCCGCCATCGACACGGGTAAAGGTCCAGATTTCCGTGCTTTCGACCGGCTCGTTCGGGTTGCCTTCGACAACCGCGCCCGTGTTGCGATCAAGCATGACGTCGATTGCGGAGTAACGGATCGCCACGGTCGCATAATCGACATTGCCTTCACGCCAGGCTTCCGAAACATCGCCCTGAAGCAGCTTTACGTCCTTCACTTCGTTGCGCATACCGCTAGAAGCGATTTCGCCCAGTTCTTCGGCGAGGTAGGACATGGCTTCCGGCGTGGTCAGCTTACGCAGCGCAGCATAATCCTCGCGGCCATAGGCGCTCTGGACTTCCGAAAGCATCTGCTCGAAACGATCAAGCTCTTCCTGTCCGACGTCCATCGGCTCTTCTTCAACCGCCGGGGCAACCGGCGCTTCCGCCTGCTTGGCGCTTGCGCCGAATGGATTGACCGAAGGCGTGCGGCCGCCAAAGCTGCCAGCCTGCTGCGGTGCGGCATCCTTTGCCGCGCCAAACGGCTGTGCGGAACCGAATGGCTGCGCGTTGGCATTGCCCGCGCCAGCCGTTGCCGTTGCGCCCTGACGGCGATTGGCAAACATGCGCATGACGAACATCGCGATCAGCGCGATTACGCCCACCTGCAACAGGAGGCCGAACATGCCAGCCAGACCGCCAAGGCCGTTACCGAGCATCATGCCGATCAAACCGCCAACCAAAAGGCCGCCCAGCATGGAGCGACCAAAATTGCCAAACATGCCGCCTGCACGCGCAGGAGCCGCATTCTGCGCGCCAGCGGCGGCAGGACGGGTCGTCTGCGTTGCACCGGTATTCGGCGTCATCGAACGCTCAATCGGAGCTGCATTATTCGGTGCGGTACGCGTCGGCGCAGGCGCCTGATAGGTACGCGCGCCACGGCTGCCAAAACCGCCTCCGCCTGCACGGCGAGCCTCGGCGAAATCGACAGCGGCGAATGAGGCGATCAGGCCCAGGACCATCGCAGCGGTCAGTTTTGTCAGGCGGTTTCCGAAACCCGGCATTGTTTACTCCCATTTAGAGACATGACTGAATGTTTAAATCATTGCTCATATGGGAATTGCCCCCTGTTCTTCACAAGGGCGTGAACGCAAAAAAAATCGAGAAATTTCAAATGCGGTTAAACCGGCTTTGCTGCATCCAGAATCTGGATCTGGGGCGAGACCGAGCCGTTCCAATGATTGAGCGACAGGTTGCCGACCACATGGACACTCTGCCCGATATTGTTGAACAGGAAGCGCCCGAGATCGCCTTCAGCCACGCGAAACGCAATGCCATTAACCCGCTTGCCATCCGCGCCGCGCAGAGTAACACGCACATGGTCACGACCGACGCCACGCACATCGGCCAGCACATGATGCGGCAGAGCCAGGGTCGGTTGCGGATGGGCGGAACCGTAAGGCCCGGCCTTTTGCAAGGCTTCATAAAGCGAAACAGTAGCACCGGAAGCGGCCAGCGCACCGTCGATCGAAAGGCTCTGGTTCTCGCGCAAGCGCGCAACGACATGCGCCGATTCGTCTTCAAGATAGGCTCTCAGCGCGCCGAGCTTGGCGCGTTCGATGGTGATACCGGCTGCCATGGCATGACCACCGCCCTTGACGAGCAGCCCGCGCTCCACAGCACCGCGCACCAGCTTGCCCAGATCAAGGCCACTGATCGAACGCCCCGAACCGGAGCCCACACCATTGGCATTAAAGGCGATGGCGAAAGCGGGTCGACGTGCCTTTTCCTTCAGGCGGGAAGCCAGCAAGCCCACGATGCCCGGATGCCAGCGCTCGCTGGCTGTCACGATCACCGAAGCGCCCTCACCGCCTGAAATCTCAAGCGATGCTTCCGCTTCCGCTTCCAGAAGCATTTCCGCTTCCATCGCCTGTCGTTCCTGATTGAGCCGGTCAAGTTCGACGGCGATACGGTCTGCCATCGATGGATCATCGAGCGTCAACAGCCGCGCACCCAATCCGGCATCGCCGATACGACCGCCTGCATTGATGCGTGGGCCGATGAGATAGCCGAGATGAAAAACATTGATCGGTTCGCCGATACGCGACACGCGCGCTAACGCTGCCAGACCGGCATTGCTTTGCGCACGCGCAACCAGCAGACCCTTGACGATGAAGGCACGATTGACGCCCTGTAGCGGCACCACATCGCAAACTGTTGCCAGTGCGACCAGATCAAGCAGCGACAGCAGATCGGGTGCAGTCCCCTTGCCCCGCTCGCGCAATATCTTGGTGACCTGCACCAGTGTCAGAAACACCACGCCCGCAGCGCAAAGATGGCCCTGTTGGGAAATATCGTCTTCGCGGTTCGGGTTGACGATGGCCACCGCATCTTCCGGCAGATCGCCGCCGACCTGATGGTGGTCAAGCACGACAACATCCGCTCCGGCCTGTTTGGCCGCAGTGATCGATGGAGCGCTGTTCGTGCCGCAGTCAACGGTGACGATCAGGCTGGCACCCTTGGAAACCAGCTCGCGCATCGCATCGGGATTGGGGCCGTAACCCTCGAAAATCCGGTCCGGAATATAGATCGAATGCTGAATGCCATAGTGTTTTAGGAAACGCGCCATCAGCGCGGAAGAACATGCGCCGTCCACGTCATAATCGCCGAAGATCGCCACAGTTTCCCGGCGCTCGATAGCATCGGCAATACGGCTTGCCGCCTTTTCCATATCGGTCAGCGTCGACGGATCGGGCATGAGATTGCGCAGCGTCGGATCAACAAATTCCGGCGCGCCTTCAACCGTTACGCCTCGTCCCGCCAGAACGCGCGCAACCAGATCGGAAATGCCATGATGCTGGGCGATGGCAAGCGCTGTGTTCGCTTCGCGCAGCCCCAGCCGATCCACCCATTTCTGGCCGGTTGCAGATTGTTTTATTCCAAGGAAGAGGCGATCTGTCGTCATAAGCTCTTAAAGACACAAAAGGCGGCATCTTTGCAATGCCGCCCGCAATTTATCAGTGGCGCTTCATCTTAATTGTCACGCGCCGCACGGGCCAGTCCGTGCGCCACCAGCCGGTCAATAACTTCTGGATAGCTGACGCCACTCACTGCCATGACTTTCGAATACATGCTGATATTGGTGAAACCGGGAATGGTATTCAGCTCGTTGATCAGAAACCGCATATCCGGCGTCACGAAGAAATCGACACGCGCCATGCTGTCACAACCAAGCGCCCGAAACGCCCGCGCTGCAACCGCCTGAATTTCAGTCTCGATTTGCACCGGCAAGTCCGCCGGAACTTTCAGCGCCGCGCCGTCTTCGTCGATATATTTGGCGTCATAGCTATAAAAACCATGGCTTTGCGCGGGCACGATTTCGCCAGTTCGCGAAACGAACAGGCCGTTATTCTCATCCTCTAGCACTGCGCACTCAATCTCGCGACCTTGGATGAACTCTTCCGCCAGAAGCTTGGCATCGTGACGGAAGCCTTCCGCAAGCGCTTTCTGATAATCAGCTTCCGTCTGAACCTTGCTGACACCGACCGACGAACCCTGACGCGCGGGCTTTATGAAGACTGGCAGACCAAGCGCGCCCGTCAGCGCATCGAAGGTTGGAACCGCCTCGCGCGTAATCGTCGTCGCACGCGCCACGGGAATACCAGCTTCCGTCAACAGGCGCTTGGCAATGTCTTTGTCGAGCGCATTCGCCGAGCCGCAGATGCCGCAACCCGCCATCGGCACACGCGCCACTTCGGTCAGTCCCTGTACGCTGCCATCCTCGCCGTGAAGGCCGTGCAAGACCGGAAAGACGATGTCGATCCGCGCCAGTTCATAAGGCAAGCCGTTTTCGGGCAGCGCAACAGCGCGTCCCTTACCGCCCGGCAACAATGAAACTTCAGTACCGTGTTCGGGCCGTTCCAGCTTGCCGCCAGCAAAGCTCGTCAGCAGCCATTGCCCCTCATGGGTGACATAGATTGGAATGGCTTCGTATTTGGCCGGGTCCAATGCGTTCATGACATTCGTTGCGGAAAGAACCGACACATCATGCTCGGCGGAACGTCCGCCAAAGAGTACCGCGATCCGTAGCTTGTTCGGCGTTTCAGTCATGCCCGCTCCATCTCTTCATCTAAAGGTGACTGAACACAGTCGCGATCAAAATGACGAATCTTTGGCCAAAGCAGTTGCGCAAGGCTCCATAAACAGAAATCCCGGAAAGCGCGGGGCTTTCCGGGATTTGTTTGCTTCATCGTCACATATGACGCGAAAAACTAGAACTTCGACAGATCCTGATGGCGAGCCTTGATCTCGCGCACCGTCTGCGAGCTGGAACGCATCACAATGGTATGCGTCTGGATGTAATCGCGGGCAAACTTCACGCCGGAAAGCATGTTGCCGTCGGTCACGCCGGTAGCGGCAAAGAGCACGTCGCCCTTGGCCATTTCTTCCATCGTGTAGACCTTCTTCGGGTCCGTAATGCCCATCTTGAGAGCGCGGGCGATTTTCTCGTCCGTGTTCAGCTGGAGACGGCCCTGCATCTGACCACCAATGCAGCGCAGAGCTGCTGCAGCCAGAACACCTTCCGGTGCGCCGCCAATGCCAATATAGATATCGATGCCGGTTTCCTCCGGGCTGGTCGTGTGCATCACGCCTGCAACGTCGCCGTCGCCAATCAGGCGGATCGCAGCGCCGGTTGCGCGCACTTCTTCGATCAGGCGCGCATGACGCGGACGGTCCATGATGCAAGCCGTGATTTCGTTTGGCTTTACACCCTTCGCCTTGGCAATAGAGTTGATGTTGTCGGTAGCGGTGGCGTCGAGATCGACAACGCCCTTCGGGTAGCCCGGACCAACGGCGATCTTTTCCATGTAAACGTCAGGCGCATAAAGCAGGTTGCCCTTCTCGGCGATGGCAATGACAGCCAGCGAGTTCGGCAGGTTCTTGGCGCAAATCGTCGTGCCTTCCAGCGGATCAAGCGCGATATCGACATCCGGTCCCTGCCGGGTGCCGACTTCTTCACCGATGTAGAGCATCGGCGCTTCATCGCGTTCACCTTCGCCGATCACAACCGTGCCCGAAATCGGCAGGCGGTTCAGTTCCTGACGCATGGCGTCAACGGCGGCCTGATCGGCAGCCATTTCATCGCCGCGGCCCCGCAGCCGCGCTGCTGCCACTGCTGCGCGTTCGGCTACACGGACCAGTTCCAGTGTAAGAATGCGATCCAGTCCGTGGGGGTGCTGCTCTGCGGTTTTGGCCATTTGAACAAAGTCCTGAATTCGAATTGCGTTGATGCACCACGAAGGGCGCCATGCCGCGTTTATAGCGACACTATGCGAACCTTTTGTCAAAGTCCCCGGTGCCCTGCAAGAGCCCGAAAGCTAAAAACTATGTGCGCTCAAATGCTTAATCGATTTAAGGGCAACACGCTTCGTTTCATGCCATGGCCGGGCGTGAACTGGCATGCCCGGCATCATGGTGCAACCTGCCCCGGAATAACCACGACAGGTTGCGGAAAGCGACTCGCGATTCAGCCCGCGCGCTCGATGCGTATCATCTGCGGCTTATCCACCAGATGATCGTCCTTGAGGATAGCTTCCAGCGCTTTCTTGACGGCTGCTTCCGTGGTCTCATGCGTGACGAGGATGACGGTCTTGATGCCTTCCTGCTGCGTATCGCCCATGGGCGGGCGCTGCACGATCGACTCAAGCGAGATATCGTTCTCGGCCATGCGCTTGGCGATACCGGCGAAAGCGCCGATGCGGTCGAGAACCGTCAGACGAATGAAATAGCCGCCCGCATGCTTGCGCATCTTGGCGCGCTTATAGGGCTGGAGCGCCTTGGCAGGCGTGCCGAATACCGGGCCATGCTGGAAGCCCGGACGGCTCTTGGCAATATCGGCAATATCGCCGATGACGGCAGACGCAGTCGCATTGCCGCCAGCGCCCGGTCCCGACAGCAGCAGTTCGCCCAGCAGATCGGTCTCGATGGCTACGGCGTTTGTGACACCATGCACTTGCGCAATGACCGACGAGGTTGGAACCATGGTCGGATGCACACGCTGTTCAATACCCGTATCGGTCTTCTGCGCAACGCCCAGAAGCTTGATGCGGTAGCCCAGTTCATCGGCGGCGCGAATATCGGCCAGCGAAATATTGCTGATGCCTTCAAGATAGATATCGTCGGCGGCAATCTGCGTGCCAAAGGCAAGGCTGGTCAAAAGCGCAAGCTTGTGCGCCGTATCGTTGCCTTCAATATCAAAAGTCGGATCGGCTTCAGCATAACCAAGACGCTGCGCATCCTTGAGGCAGGTCTCGAACGAAATGCCCTCTTCCCACATCCGGGTCAGGATGTAGTTGCAGGTGCCGTTCATGATGCCATAGACGCGCGAAACCGTATTGCCGGTCAGCGACTCGCGCATTGCCTTGATAACCGGAATGCCACCGGCGACTGCCGCTTCGAAGTTGAGCAGAACGCCCTTGTCTTCGGCGATTTTCGCCAAGGCAACGCCGTGGCGCGCAAGAAGCGCCTTGTTGGCGGTCACGACATGACGACCGGCACGCAAAGCCGCCTCGACGGAAGCTTTCGCAGGGCCTTCGTCACCGCCGATAAGCTCGACATAAACGTCGATATCAGCTGACTTCGCCAGCTCGACCGGATCATCGAACCAGTCGATGCCGTTCAGGTCAACGCCACGGTCGCGCGAGCGATCACGGGCGCTGACGGCGGTAATAGTCACCGGTTTACCGCATTGGCGAGTGAGCATTTCGGACTTGTCACGCAGGATACGCAACACTGAAGCGCCAACGGTGCCAAGGCCCGCAACGCCGATCCGCAATGCATCACTCATTATATCGACCTTCTGACTCTGATTGTCTGGATGTAGTGGATTTTCGGTAGGTGGGAAATTCTGGCCGCACGCCTGGCACGGCCAGAAAGGAAGAACCCGGAATGGCGCTTAGCGGCGACCTTCCAACGGGATTACATTGTGCAGGTTCTCATCCTTGGTGGAGAGGAAACGCTTGATATTGCGTGCAGCCTGACGAATGCGATGTTCGTTTTCGACCAGAGCGATACGCACATAATCATCGCCATGTTCGCCAAAGCCGATGCCCGGCGCAACGGCCACATCGGCCATTTCGACCATAAGCTTGGAGAATTCGAGCGAGCCCATGGCGCGGAAGCGTTCCGGAATCGGAACCCAGGCAAACATCGTGGCTGCTGGCGGCGGAACATCCCAGCCTGCGCGGCCGAAGCTTTCGACCAGCACATCGCGGCGCTGCTTGTACACATCGCGAACATAGGCAATGTCGGAACCGTCGCCGTTGAGCGCTGCGGTTGCCGCCACCTGGATCGGCGTGAATGCACCGTAATCGAGGTAGGACTTAACGCGCGTCAGCGCCGCGATCAGGCGTTCATTGCCAACCGCAAAGCCCATGCGCCAGCCCGGCATCGAGAACGTCTTGGACATGGACGTGAACTCGACTGCCACATCCATGGCGCCCGGTACTTCCAGCACGGACGGAGGCGGATTGCCGTCGAAATAGATTTCCGAATAGGCCAGATCCGACAGGATGACGATGTCATGCTTGCGTGCAAAGGCCACGACATCCTTATAGAAGTCGAGCGTTGCCACATAAGCCGTCGGATTGGACGGGAAGTTGAGGATCAGCGCAATCGGCTTCGGGATCGAGTGCTTTACGCCGCGCTCCAGAGCCGGGATGAAGCTGTCATCCGGCTTGGCCTGAATCGAACGGATGACACCGCCCGACATGATGAAGCCGAACGAGTGGATCGGATAGGTCGGATCGGGGCAAAGCACCACGTCGCCCGGCGCCGTGATGGCCTGAGCCATATTGGCGAAGCCTTCCTTGGAACCAAGCGTGGCCACGACCTGCGTGTCCGGGTTTAGCTTCACGCCGAAACGGCGCGCATAATACTGAGCCTGCGCACGGCGCAGCCCCGGAATGCCCTTTGACGAGGAATAGCGATGCGCGCGCGGATCCTGAACGGCCTCACACAGCTTGTCGACGATATTCTGCGGCGTCGGCAGATCCGGATTGCCCATGCCAAGATCGATAATGTCGGCCCCGCCCGCTCGCGCCGATGCCTTCAGGCGATTGACCTGTTCAAAGACATAAGGGGGCAAGCGACGGACTTTATGGAATTCTTCCGACATGATCCTGTTCCAAAAGGAGAGTTAACAATAGGACGCGTCATTGCGCCGTAGGAGGAGCTATACACCTGATATCGAATCGGGTCGAGACTTCTTGCCGCGCCGTTTGGGACGTGGCCTTCCGTGTTTATGAAGGGGTTATTCTTCGCCGGATTCGATCTGCTTCAGGGTAGCATCCGATTCATCCTGCGCCTGCTTGCGCATGGCCGCAGCCTGCGCGGGGGTAAAGCCGCCGCCAGTGGTTTTCGACGCCGCGAGACGCGTACGATCGGAATCGAGTTTCGCAGTCATCTGCTGCTTTTCTTCCGGCGTGATCTGGTCGGTCGCAGCTTTCGGCATATGGCCGAATGTCGGGTAGACGCCGGTGCGCAATGCGCCTTCCTGCGGGGTACCCTGAAATTCCTTGCCACCGGCACAGGCAGTGAGCATCGCTGCGGCCGTTACTGCCAGCATGAGATGGGCGATCTGCCGCGTGCTCTTGGTCATATGTCTGATCCCGGTTTTGCCGTTGATGCTGCCGCATAAGTCACGACAGAATATACTTCCGAAGGGATAGCACCAAGTCGATGCACCATGTCAACAAGCGATTGGTCCAATTCCGACATTTGGTTTGCCAACACCGTTTATTTCCGCCTGCGCAGCGCCGCGCCTTCGAAAGATTACATAAAGTAATATTTCGTTACTAAAGGATTAATCCTCAATCTTCTGGAATAAAGCGGGCTCTCAGTCGTACAAAATGCACTTCGATAGTTGCCTTCACAGCATAAAGAACTTAAAAATTGGCAACAATTGTAGATCGGGTGATTTGCACAATGCTAAAATTGGTTCACCGCAAAACTGCAGAAGCCACTTCAACGCATTGATATAACGGAGTTTGTTTCCCAAGGCTTATGTAAGGCTTTTATTAGGGGACTGCGGGAGAAATCACATTCCGTGATTGGTTCAACCCGCACGGGAGAGCCGATCTCCCGAAACCAGGTGGGCTCGGACTTGTCCGGTTCGCCAAGCTGGTCAGGGAAATCGAGCTGGAGCGGACTATTGAAATTTGTACCTTCTGCGCACCGGACAACCGGCCGACGACTTTCAGGCAGCGTAGCTCTGCTCGCGCTGCTATTGTCGTCCTGCACGTCTACGGGGACCGGTCCTGACGGCAAGCCGCTGCAAATGACTACCAATACCAATGGCTCAATGCTGACAGAGACGCTGCAAAGCGCAGCCGACCAGACGGCCGCCGCCGAAGCTGGCGCTGAAGCCAAGACCGTAGAAACAAAGGCCGAAGAAAAGCCCGGCGACGCAAAGCAGGTCGCAGCCGCTACGGCGGCACAGAACCCTGCCACCGCGCCCGCCAAAGAAAACGCGAAAAATGCTGCTGTGACCGCGACTGCGGAAAATGTGGCAAGCGAAACGCACCCCACACAAGTGGCAGCGGCTGCACCAGAAAAGAAAAGCAATTCGCTCTTCGGTTTATTTGGCGGAAAAGATACTGCCGAATCGAAGCCCTCCGAAGCGACTGAGCCAGCGGCGACAACGGCAACGGCCAGCGCCGAAAAGCCAAAGAGCGAAAGCGCCGAAGCCAAGCAGCAAGACGCCGAAACGGAATCGGCAGCTGCTACAGACGCAAAGCCGCAGCCACAGGAAGCTGCCAAGCCAGCCCAGCCAGAAAAGCCGGTGCAGGTTGCTTCGCTTTTTGGCACGCCGAAAAATGCCAGTGCTTATGCAACCCCGCAGCGCCCGACAGCTTCTCAGGGCAGCATCTCGCGCCTCTTTTCCGACGAATCGACTGGTTCACGCTCTGACCGTATGGAAAACAAGAAGCTGGCAATGGCGACGCCTGTATCACCTGCTGCAAAGCACGATTACAATTACACATTGCCGGGCGTGCGTGCGAATGGCGGCATCGAGATCAAGCATCGCAACAGCCTTTATGACGACACCGACATTGATGCGAACGAGTATGACGATTCGCCCAATGTCACGCTTGCTTCGGCACCCGGCCTCGCCCGCCTCGCACCGAACGGCCTGAAAGTGCAGCGCCAGACCGTGGATGTCGCCTGCCTGAAGCCGCAGCTCGTTTCCATGCTGAAGACCATGGAGCGGCATTTCCGACGCCCGGTCATGGTGACGTCCGGCTATCGCAGTCCTTCCTATAACCGCAAGGTCAATGGCGCGCGCAAATCGCTGCATATGATCTGCGCTGCGGCCGATATTCAGATCGATGGCGTTTCCAAATGGGAAATGGCCCGGTTTGCCCGGTCAATGCCGGGACGCGGTGGCGTCGGCACCTATTGCCACACGACATCGATCCACGTGGATATCGGACCGGAACGCGACTGGAACTGGAAATGCAAAGGCTGATCTGACGATCCGCGACACGATTCTCAGTTACAATCAGGCTGGCCCCGTTGGAGCCAGCCTTTCTTTTTGCCATCTATTTCAAGGCCATAGCCGAGAAATCCACAGGCATCACCCCGTTAAATGGGCGCTTCTGCGACTTTTTTCAGAAAACTGATTTTAGGGGCTTGCGAGTCAGTACCTTCCTGAATATAAGCCCACTCACACCAGCAACAGGCGCCCATCGTCTAGCGGTTAGGACAGCGCCCTTTCACGGCGCAGACAGGGGTTCGATTCCCCTTGGGCGTACCACTTGCTGGTTTTTCTTTTTCCTGACATATCAAGCCATTAGCTCTTTGAGCGCGCGATTTCGCGCGTCGTTTTGCACCATCTGAATTTATTTCACAGATGCTGAAAAAGGGGCTTGCATGTCTGAATTTTCCTGATTATAAGCGCCCCACACCAGCAGGCGCCCATCGTCTAGCGGTTAGGACAGCGCCCTTTCACGGCGCAGACAGGGGTTCGATTCCCCTTGGGCGTACCACTTGCTGGTTTTTCTTTTCCCAAAAAATTGATGAGAACAATACTGGTCGTTCTGCCGGTATATTGCTACGCGCATCTGCACCCATTTCGCAATTAGAGCGCGTTTCGATCTGATTGGATCAGATCGGCGCTCTAAATGTTTGTTTTAACGCGCATCTTTTCCGAAAACCGTTTCACACTTTTCGGGATGCGCTCTAAAGGGAAATACTGCTCATGTCGCAAGCCACAGCCATCGTTCCTACCGCCCATGCCAGCCGCTACCTCCAGCAGCTCTGCAAACACTGGGCGCATAAATTTGCCGTCGAGTTCACACCTGAACACGGCCAGATCGATCTCGGTGAAGACCGTCTGGTGATTCTGGATGCCGATTCGGAAAAACTCACCGTGACGGTGAAAACATCAGCCGAAAATCTCGACCGGTTGCAGGATGTCGTTGTGAATCACATCGTCCGCTTCGCCTTCCGCGAAGAGCTAGTGTTCAACTGGGAGCAGGCACAAGCGTAAGCGCCGTCGTTTACCTTATCTGCAAATTGCCCGCAAAATGCCCGGAATAGCCATCATCGCATCACATTCCGGGCTCATTCCCCCGCGACATTCCTCACAACTTCAAACGACCGATTTGATGGGGAAAGATATGATGACCAGCGAAACCAGAACCACTCTCACCTTTCTCGGTGCAGGCTTTGTCGCCGCAGCGATGGCGCTTGGTGCGGATCTGAGCTGGGCAGACGTCATCAAGGCTCTTTTCTAAAACCAGCATCATGACCACCCGATAGTGCTTTTGACTTTTTGCGGCTTTAGGCGGACAAACATCTCGCCATTCCGTCCAACTGTTCAGAAGCTTTATGTTATTTCAAACGCCCCTCATCTCCGGCAGGCTCGAACGCCGCTACAAGAGATTTCTCGCAGACGTAACGCTTGACGATGGCCGCTTCATTACGGCGGCCGTGCCCAATACCGGCTCCATGCTGGGCCTGACGACGCCCGGCTCCCGCGCATGGCTTAGCGTTTCCAATGCACCCCACCGCAAATATGCCCATACATTGCAGATCGTTGAGGCTGACGGCACGCTGGTCGGCGTCAATACCGGCCTGCCAAACAAGATTGCCGAGGAAGCTATCCTCGCTGGTCTCATTCCGAGCCTCAGCGGCTATGCCAGTCTCAAGCGCGAACAGAAATACGGACAGAATTCCCGCGTCGACATTCTGCTCGATGAAAGCGCCCTACCCCGCGCCTATGTGGAAGTCAAAAATGTGCACTTCATCCGCACACCCGGCCTCGCAGAATTTCCCGATACCGTGACCGTACGCGGGACAAAACATCTCAATGAGCTGACCGACGGTGTTGCCGCTGGTCATCGTGGTGTGATGTTGTTTATTATCCAGCGAAGTGATTGCAGCAAATTCAGCATTTCCGGCGATCTCGACCCTGTCTATGCACGCGCTTTTGAGCGCGCTGTTGCATCCGGGGTTGAGGCATGGGCCGTTCGATGCCACATAACGGACAAAAGCATTGTCGCCACCGAGCTGGTGCCAATTGAATAGACAAAGACGGATCGAGTGATGGTTACTTATATCGAAGCGACAAGCGCCCCCATGAAATATACCGGCCAGATCAGGCTCTATGGCCCGGATGCCTTCGAGGCGATGCGCAAGGTCTGCAATCTGACCGCGCGCTGCCTCGACGCGCTGAACGACATCGTGAAGCCCGGCGTGACCACAAACGAGATCGACCGCTTCGTCTTCGAATTCGGTATGGATCATGGCGCCTTTCCGGCAACGCTCAACTATCGCGGCTATACCAAGTCGACCTGCACATCGATCAACCATGTTGTCTGCCACGGCATTCCAAACGACAAGCCGCTGCGCGAAGGCGATATCGTCAATATTGACGTGACTTATCTGCTCGACGGCTGGCATGGCGATTCCAGCCGCATGTATGCCGTGGGCGAGATCAAGCGCGCAGCCGAACGCCTGCTCGAAGTGACCTATGAAAGCCTGCTGCGCGGTATTGCCGTCGTCAAGCCGGGCGTGAAGACGGGCGCTATAGGCGCAGCAATCCAGACCTTCGCTGAAGGTGAGCGCTGCTCCGTGGTGCGCGATTTTTGCGGCCATGGCGTCGGCCAGCTTTTCCATGATGCGCCGAATATTCTCCATTACGGCACGCCGAACGAAGGCGTGGAAATCAAGGAAGGCATGATTTTCACGATCGAGCCGATGATCAACCTCGGTAAACCGCATGTGAAAGTGTTGGCCGATGGCTGGACTGCCGTGACGCGCGATCGCTCCTTGACTGCACAGTATGAACATACCGTCGGCGTGACCAAGGACGGCTGTGAAATATTCACACTGTCTCCGGCCAATGTTTTTGGTCCGGCATCAATGCGGTAAAACCGGAAATATAGTCTCATCTGTTTTTGCGGGGGTTTAAACAGAATGACCAAGAAGAACGACAAGCCGGGGAGCTATGACATCCCCGGTTTCAGCGACACACTTCAGTTGTCGCCGAAAGTCGCGAAGCAGCCGCACCATGTCGGCCATCGGGATCGTCTGAAGCAACGTTTCCAGACTGCGCCCGATGCGCTGGCCGATTATGAGTTGCTTGAACTGCTGCTCTTTCGCGTGATCCCACGTGCAGATACCAAACCTGTTGCAAAAGCGTTGCTGGCCCGCTTCGGTACACTTGCCGAAGTGTTGGGTGCATCCGAATTACTGATCGCCGAAGTGCCCGGCGCGGGTCCCTCTGTGGCGCGTGACCTCAAGATCATCGAAGCCGTTCACAAACGCAGTGCGCGCAGCAAGGTTATGAAGCGCGAAGTTTTCAGCATCTGGGAAAAGGTGATGGATTACTGCATGGCGGCCATGGCCCATGAGACGCGTGAGCAGTTCCGCATTCTGTTTCTCGACAGAAAAAACCGACTCATTGCCGACGAGGTTCAGCAAAAAGGCACGATCGACCATACGCCGGTCTATGTAAGAGAGGTGTTTCACCGCGCGATGGAGCTTGCTGCGGCGGGAATTATTCTCGTGCACAATCACCCTTCAGGCGATCCGTCACCGTCTCGACCCGACATCGACATGACGCACGCGCTGATAGCGGCCGCCAAGCCTTTGAAAATCATCGTGCATGACCACATCATCGTCGGCAAACAAAAATGCATCAGCTTCCGCAGACTGAACCTGATGTAGCGCTCGCCTGAAACGGGCCAGCCGCAGATCGTTACCACTTGTTAAGCATAGCGCGAAGAATGGCTGTGCGACGGGTGGAATTCGCTCGAATTTTCTTAAATTTAGTCACAATCACCCAACAAAAGACCACCGTCACACGGGAACCAACCGAGGGCGGCAGTCACCGTCTTTTGTCGAACAGATCTTGCATATTTTCCATCAGCGTTCCGGATGGAAAAACGGAGTATAAAATGTTGAAGCGTACCTTTACCGCAGTGGCGCTCAGCGCCGGCATCTTCGCCATCGCAGCCCCGGCATTCGCTGCCGATATGATGGGCTCGAACGACTATTCCTACAACGAACCGGTTGCCGCAGGCCCGCACGACTGGTCCGGCAATTATGTCGGCGCACAGGTCGGTGCATCTTCGTCAAAGATCCCGGGCCCGTTCACGAACCGCGCTGGCGTGCTCGGTGGCGTTGTGGCTGGTAAGAACATCCAGAGCGGCAATTTCGTTGTCGGTGGTGAAGTTGAAGCCAATTTCGCAGAAGCCGAACATCGTATCGGTCATGGTGGCAGCCTCCAGCAGTCGTGGAATACCAATGCCAAGATCAAGGCCGGTTACGCTTTCGACAAGACCCTCGTTTACGGCACAGCCGGTTACGGTGTGACCCGCTTCAAGGCGAAGGACAACACGACGTCGGGCCCGGGTTGGGAAGGCGGCGCGCTGGTTGGCGCTGGTGTTGAACAGGCCCTGACCGGCCCGCTGTCCGTAAAGGCTGAATATGACTTCCAGCGCTTCGGCGATGTGAAGTCTGAAGTCAATGGCGTTTCGCAGCGCAATAACCTCAAGAACCACGCCATCAAGGCCGGTCTGAACTATCGTTTCTAAGCGTAACGGGCCTTATACCGTTTTTGCATAAGGCAATTCCATTTTTGCACAAGGGCTGCGGTTCAACCGTAGCCCTTTCTTTTTGCACCAGTTTCTTTGCTTTCAGATAGGCTTGAGCACACCCTCATCTATTGACTCCCACTACGTCTCCTATCTTATAGGGAAGTACGATTGGGGATTAGGCGCGTGGCATCTTTGTTTAAATTTTATGCAATAAGGCCGATACAAATTCTTCCCGTCACATGAGTTTATTTTATAGAGTGCGAAAGCAAAGCTTTGCCACTCAGCCAGGAAGAAAGCATGCAGCGCGTTTTCGATGGGCATAATGATGTCCTTCTGAGGCTCTGGGAGAATTCCAGAAACGGCGACGATCCCATCCGGGAATTCATCGACGGAACGCAAACCGGCCATATCGATGCGCCGCGCTCCCGCAAAGGCGGTCTCGCTGGCGGCATTTGCGCCATTTATGTGCCGTCCGGCCACCATATTGAACTTGGCAAACCGGACGCCAATGGTCACTACGACACGCCGCTTTCGCCGCCGCTTCAGCGCAGCCCTTCCCTCGACATCGCAGTGGAAATTGCAGCCATTGCGCTCCGCCTTGAAGAGGCTGGCGCGTGGAAACTGTGCCGCAATGGCCGTGAACTCGACGAGACGCTGAACAGCGACACCTTTGCCGCCGTTCTCCACATGGAAGGTTGCGAAGCAATCGACGCCGATCTCGCAGCGCTCGATGTCTTCTACGGCCTTGGCCTGCGATCGCTTGGCCCTGTGTGGAGCCGCAACAATATTTTCGGGCACGGCGTGCCCTTCTCTTACCCGATGAGCCCCGATACCGGCCCCGGTCTGACGGAAGCGGGCAAGCGCCTTATCAAGGCGTGCAACCGCAAGGGTATCCTCATCGATCTCGCCCATATCACTGAGAAGGGCTTCTGGGATGTTGCTGAACTCAGCGACCAGCCTCTGATCGCCAGCCACTCCAATGCCCATGCATTGACGCCAGTGGCCCGCAATCTGACGGACAAGCAGATGGACGCCATTCGCGAAAGCAAGGGGCTCGCTGGTCTCAACTACGCGACCACTATGTTACGCGCCGATGGCAAGGAAGATGCCAACACGCCGATGTCCGATATGGTGCGCCATATCGATTACATGGTTGAGCGCGTGGGAATCGACTGCGTGGCGCTCGGTTCCGATTATGACGGCGCGACCATTCCAGCAGAAATTTCCGATGCCGCCGGAACCCAGAACCTTGTGACGGCCTTGCGAAAGGCGGGATACAATGACGAGGAACTGGCAAAGCTTTGCCGGGGCAACTGGATCAGAGTCCTGAAGCAGGCATGGCACGAAGCCTGAGATACAAATACAATCCAACAAAATCCCAACAAAAATACAGGAAGGGAACACACAACATGATGCATTTTGGACGTTTTCGTATTCTAGCCGCCGGCGCAGCGCTTGCCGCCGTGCTGGCCGCAAATCCGGCCTTGTCGGCCACACCAGCTGATACGCTGGTTGAAGCATGGGCAATCGATGACACCATCACGCTCGACCCGGCGGAATCCTTCGAACTCAGCCCGGCTGAATTCATCGGTAATGCTTATGACATGCTCGTTCGTCTCGATATTAATGACACGTCGAAAGTCGTGCCGGGTGTGGCCGAAAGCTGGACAGTTTCAGACGACGGCCTCACCTACACTTTCAAGCTGAAGAAAGGCATCAAGTTCGCTTCGGGCAACCCGATCAGCTCTGCTGACGTCGCCTATTCGTTTGAGCGCGCTGTGCGCCTCGACAAGAGCCCGGCTTTCATTCTGACCCAGTTTGGCCTGACCAAGGACAACGTCAACGAGAAAGCCAAGGCCGTAGACGAAGACACATTCGTTTTCACCGTCGACAAGCCTTATGCACCCAGCTTCGTACTGAACTGCCTCACAGCAACCATCGGCGCAATCGTCGACAAGAAGCTTCTCGAAGAACATGCCGTAAAGGTCACGCCGACCGACGACTACAAATACGATACCGACTATGCCAACGCATGGCTGAAAACCAAGTCGGCAGGTTCCGGTCCCTTTACGATCCGCGAATGGCGCGCCAATGAAGTCGTCATTCTGGAACGCAACGACAATTATTATGGCGAAAAAGCCAAGCTGGCGCGTGTATTCTACCGTCACGTCAAGGAAAGCGCGACGCAGCGCCTGATGCTTGAATCCGGTGACGTCGATGTTGCGCGCAATCTGGAACCGGGCGATCTTGAAGCCGTCCAGAAGAACGAGAAGTTGCAGTCCGCCAGCGGGCCGAAAGGCACGATGTACTATTTCAGCCTCAACCAGAAGAACCCAAATCTGGCCAAGCCTGAAGTCCGCGAAGCCTTCAAATATCTGGTCGACTATGACGCAATCGGTTCGACCATGCTCAAGGGCATCGGCGAAATCCGCCAGACCTATCAGCCGAAGGGCGTTCTTGGTGCGCTCGAAGCCAGCCCGTACAAGCTGGACATCGAAAAGGCCAAGGAGCTGCTTGCCAAAGCTGGCCTGAAGGACGGCTTCTCCGTCACCTTCGACGTTCGCAACACGCAGCCTGTGACCGGCATTGCCGAGTCCGTGCAGCAGAATGCGGCCAAGGCCGGTATCAAGATCGATATCATTCCCGGCGACGGCAAGCAGACCCTGACCAAGTATCGTGCGCGTAACCATGACATGTATATCGGTCAGTGGGGCATGGATTACTGGGATCCGAATTCCAATGCGGAAGCCTTCACCAGCAATCCGAACAATGCCGATGACTCGGCCAACAAGACGAGCGCCTGGCGCAATACCTGGGATATTCCTGAACTGACTAAGCAGACTCAGGCCGCTCTTCTGGAACGCGACAGCGAAAAGCGCGCTGAAATGTATCGCAAGCTGCAGCAGGAAGCGCTCGACACCAGCCCGTTCATTTTCATCTACCAGCAGGTTGAAGCTGCCGGTATCGCCGGGAATGTGAAGGGCTACAAGCTCGGCCCGACCTTCGATTCCAACTTCCTTGCTCCGATCAGCAAGGAATAGTCATAGCATTCCCGGCAAGGACGCTTTGCGGCTTTGCCGGGATGTTGCGAAAACAAACGGATAATATGAGCGAACGATACAGTGAGTAGCACACAAAGTGTGAAAACGGTGAGGAGCGCGAGATCGCGCTCCTCATCCGTTCTTATGGCGATTGGCAGTTTTCTGGCCGTTGTCATAACCACCTATATTGGCCTTCTGGCCGTCACCTTCTTTATCGGGCGCGTCGTTCCGATCGACCCGGTGCTGGCCATCGTCGGCGACCGTGCGCCTGCGCATGTCGTTGCGCGTGTACGCGAGGAGATGGGCCTCAATCTTCCCTATTACCAGCAGTTCTTCCTTTACGTAAAAGGCGTGCTGCACGGCGACTTTGGAACATCGGTTCTCACCACCAATCCGGTCATGACCGATATTCGACGCGTCTTTCCGGCCACTATGGAACTGGCGACGATTGGCACCATCATCGGCGCCTTGCTCGGCATTCCGCTCGGTGTGCTTGCCGCCGTCAAGCGCGGCAGCTTCGTTGACCAGATTGTGCGTATCATCGGCCTTGTCGGCTATTCGGTGCCGATCTTCTGGCTCGGCATGCTAGCGCTGTTGGTCTTCTATGCCCGTCTTGGCTGGACCTCCGGTCCCGGACGCATTGACATCACCTTCGAATACACATTCACGCCGATCACGGGCTTCTACCTGCTCGACGCTGTCCTCCAGCGTGATTGGCCGGCTTTCCGGGATATTCTCTCCCACCTTATCCTGCCATCGGCATTGCTTGGATATTTCTCGCTGGCCTATATCAGCCGCATGACGCGTTCCTTCATGCTCAACGAGCTGGATCAGGAATATATCGTCGCGGCGCGCGCCAAGGGCATTTCCGAAACACGGATCATCTGGTTTCACGCACTGCGCAATGCCGCCGTGCCGTTGATCACCGTTATCGCGCTGACCTATGCGGGCCTTCTGGAAGGCTCGGTTCTCACCGAGACCATCTTCTCATGGCCGGGATTGGGACAGTACATCACCAATTCGCTGCAAAACGCCGACATGAACGCTGTTCTCGGCGGCACAATTGTCATCGGATCGGTGTTTATCGCCATCAATCTCATATCCGATCTTCTCTATCGGCTATTTGATCCAAGGACGCGCAGACGATGAGCCAGCTGACAGATACTACCAACCTCTCCTGGCGCGAGTGGCTGCTTTCCGAGCGTCCGCAATCGCGCACGCAGGCCCGGCTTGGCCGCGCCTATATGGTCTGGCGACGTTTCACTGCCAACAAGCTGGCCGTTCTCGGCCTGTTCATCATCATCGCGCTGGTGCTCGTGGCGGCATTTGCCAACATTCTGGCCCCGCACTCGCCCATCGAGGGCGATCTGGCCAATGCACGCCTGCTGCCACCCGGTACGCCCGGCTATCTGCTTGGCACCGATGATCAGGGCCGCGATATTCTCTCGCGTCTGATCTATGGCTCCCGCCTCACGCTCTATGTCGTGCTGCTGGTTGCCATCATCGCAGCTCCGATCGGCCTTCTGGTCGGTACGGTAGCTGGCTATGCAGGCGGCTGGGTCGATGCCGTGCTCATGCGCATCACCGATATCTTCCTCGCTTTCCCGAAGCTCATTCTGGCGCTCGCCTTCGTGGCGGCTCTGGGACCGGGCATCGAGAACGCTATCATCGCCATCGCGATCACCTCATGGCCGCCTTATGCGCGTATTGCGCGCGCAGAAACGCTGACCGTGCGTAACTCCGACTATATTTCGGCAGTCCGCCTGATGGGCGCATCGCCGATCCGTATCGTCGTGCGTCACATCATGCCGCTCTGCACCTCGTCGCTTATCGTCCGCGTAACACTCGACATGGCGGGTATCATTCTGACGGCAGCGGGCCTCGGCTTCCTTGGCCTCGGCGCACAGCCGCCATTGCCGGAATGGGGCGCGATGATCGCATCAGGTCGCCGTTTCATTCTCGACCAATGGTGGGTTGCAGCCATGCCCGGTATTGCGATCCTGATCGTCAGCCTCGGCTTCAATCTTCTGGGCGACGGCCTGCGCGATGCGCTCGATCCGCGGGGTAACAACCAATGAAGCCGCTTCTGACTGTAGAAGACCTGCGCGTCACTTTCCCGACACGCACTGGCGCAATTGAAGCGGTGCGCGGTGTCAGCTTCGAGCTGGGCCGCGAACGCCTTGGCATCGTCGGCGAATCCGGTTCGGGCAAATCCCAGACTGGCCGCGCGATTATGGGGCTGACGCCCCTCCACGCGCAAATCACCGCCAAGACGCTTAATTTCGACGGCATTGATCTTCTGAAAATTTCAGCCCGTGAACGCCGCGCTTTGCGTGGCGGCCGCATTGCCATGGTGTTGCAGGACCCGAAATATTCGCTCAATCCTGTGATGACCATCGGCAAGCAGATTGCCGAAACGCTGAAGGCGCATGGCAAATATAGCAGTGCGGAAATTCGCACCCGCTCGACAGCCATGCTGGAAGCGGTGCAGATTCGTGATCCTGAACGCGTCATGAAGCTCTATCCGCACGAGGTTTCGGGCGGCATGGGCCAGCGCGTGATGATCGCCATGATGCTGGTGGCCGAACCGGAATTGCTGATTGCCGACGAGCCAACCTCGGCGCTCGACGTGACGGTGCAGCTTGAAGTCCTCGGCATTCTCGACAAGCTGGTGGCCGAGCGCGGCATGGGGCTGATCTTCGTCAGCCACGACCTGCGTCTCGTTTCGTCCTTCTGCGACCGCGTGATCGTGATGTATGCGGGCCGTATCGTCGAAGAAATCGCGGCCAAGGATCTCGCGAACGCGAAACATCCCTATACGCAAGGATTGCTGAATTGCATGCCGAAAATCGGAGCCGACCGCCATCCTCTGCCAACCTTGCAGCGTGAGGAGGCTTGGAAGGCATGACTCAAGTTCAGGCACAGGCGTCCGCGCCCGCACTCAGCGTCGATGATGTTGACGTCTATTTCGACCATTTTCATGCGTTGAAATCCGTCACCGTCAATGTGGCGCGCGGCGAATCCTACGGGCTCGTCGGTGAATCCGGTTCGGGCAAGTCCACGCTTCTGCGTGCAGTCGCAGGCCTTGCGCCGGTTGAGAACGGAGAAATCCGCATCGACGGCAAGCCACTCAAGACGCCCCGCGACAAGGCTTTCTATCGCAACGTGCAGATGGTGTTTCAGGACCCCTACGGCTCCCTGCACCCGCGCCAGACGGTGGACCGGCTTCTGCTGGAACCACTCGCCATTCATGGCGTCAGCGATGCCGAACAACGCATCGTGCGTGCGCTGGATGAGGTGGGGCTCGGTTCAGGCTTCCGCTTCCGCTATCCGCACCAGCTTTCCGGCGGCCAGCGCCAGCGCATCGCTATCGCCCGCGCATTGATTGTCGAGCCGAGCATCCTGCTTCTCGATGAGCCGACTTCGGCGCTTGATGCATCGGTGCAGGCGGAAGTGCTCAACCTGCTGGAACAGGTTCGCCGCGACCGTAATCTGACTTTCGTCATGGTGAGCCACGATCTCGGCGTTGTCACCCATATGTGCGATCGTCTTGCGGTGATGCGCAATGGTGAAGTGGTCGAACAATTGCAGGCTGGCGATCTCGTCACCGGCAATATTCACGCCGACTATACAAAGAACCTGATGCGGGCGAGCGAAGGGTTCAGACGCTGAACCGACCTGCACCACGTAACAAAAAGGGGACCTTTCGGTCCCCTTTTTTACATTACTCTCATCGCATTATCCTACGCAAAACAGCTTCGCACTTTTGCTGGAAATGCTTTATTCCTCCGAAGCCCGCCGGGCATTATCGCCATCCAGACCGCGTCGCCAATAGGCCACGATCAGCTGGCGATTTTTCGGAACATTGCGTTCCTTGCGCATGTAGCTGCGAATGTTGCGGAAGGCATTGAATTCGCACGCCGCCCAGACGAAGATTTCTTCCTCGCCTTCCGGCAGCTCAACCGCGCGCACTGCATCCTGCAAAAGCGTCGTAGTGCCAGCTTCGGCACCATCACGATTCAGCCATTGCACATCGACATTGGCCCGTGAGACGAGGTTCTGTTCCTCGGTCTTGTCGCCAATTTCGATACGCACGACGGCCTTTGCATCTTCTGGCAGTCGCTCAAGAATACGACCGATGGCTGGCAGCGCAGTTTCATCGCCTGCGAGCAGATACCATTTGGCGTCGCCTGCATCGCCGCCGCCCGGACCCGTCATGCCGACAATATCGCCCGGCTTGGCGTTAAGCGCCCAACCAGAACCAGGCGCGTCGCAGTCATCACCATGCACCACCATGTCGATATCGACCCAGCCCGCATCCGCATCGATGTTGCGGATCGTATAAACACGCGTCGCGAGCTTCGCATCGCCTTCCGGCCAGGCTGGACGCCCGTCTTCGCCCGTCACCGGCCACTGCGGCTGCGCCAAAGCTTTGGGTGGGAAAAGCAGGCGGATATGCAACCCGCTATGCGAGAACCGTTGAAGGTCGTCGCCCTTCAGGCGCACACGACGCATATGCGGCGTGACATTGGACACAGCCATCACGCGCATTTCGCGGAAATAAGGCAGCGGCAGACCCGCTGCGCCATCGCCCTGCCAGATGATTTTCGGCGTTGGGCTGCCCTTTTCCAGAAACTCGAGCACATGCTCGGCAATGGAATATTTCATATAGGCTAGACCGGTCTCGTCGTCGCTTTTCACATCGACGCTGACCGTCTCATCATCCCATTGAACATCGGCCTGACCGAAGCTTAGAACAAGCTTCGCGCGCGTTCCGTCGCGTTGCACATCGGCATGTTCGACGAAATGATCGAGCAGCTGATTGACGATATGACCGGCATTAGTGAGCGCAAAGCGGGTATTGGCGTTGAGTTCGGACACGACCCGTCCTCCTCTGGGATGATCTGATGCGTCAGCCTTACCCGAATATAAGATGACAATTCAAGTCATCATTTATCTTTGCGTGCGGAATAAAGCGTAACGGGCAGCGCCTGACGCCATACATCGAACGAGCCAAGCCCCGCGGCCTGCGCTACCGAGAGCCGTATCAGCTCTCCGCCAAAACGTTGCCGCCAGGCAAAAAGCTGCATTTCGCTTTGCAGCGTGACGGCATTGGCAACCAGCCTCCCGCCGGGTTTCAATGCATCCCAACAGGCTTGCAGCACGCCCTCATCTGTCACGCCGCCGCCGATGAAAATCGCATCCGGCGTCTCCAGTCCCGCAAGAGCGCCCGGCGCTTCGCCAGCCACGATTTGCAAACCCGGCACGCCGAGAGCGTAACGATTGCGCGCGATCATACCCTGCCGCCCCTCGTTCGCCTCGATGGCGATGGCGCGACAGGATGCATGCGTGCGCATCCACTCGATGCCGATAGAACCGCACCCCGCGCCAACATCCCACAACAACGCGCCGGGCAGCGGCGCCAGCCGTGACAGCGTCACGGCGCGGATATCGCGCTTCGTTAGTTGCCCGTCATTTTCGAAGGCTTCATCCGGCAAGCCGATCCCCACGGGAAGAATGTTCGCATCCGGCTCGGCGAGGCACTCCACGGCGACGACATTCAGATCGGCACCCGCTGGCACCGTCCATGTCCCGGCAACACCACAACTGTGCTTTTCGTTCGGTCCACCCATGTGCTCCAGCACATCGATGCGGCTTGGTCCAAAGCCACGCGCGCTTAGCATCCGTGCCACTTTATCCGGCGTAGAACCGTCATTGCTGAGGATCAATAGCTTCACGCCGGGCAGAATATGCTTGGCCAGTAATTCCAGCGGCCGTCCGTGCACGCTGAGGCAGCGCACGTCCTGCAACGACCAGCCCATCCGCGCCGCGGCCAGCGAAAACGAAGACGGATGAGGCAGGATCAGCATTTCTTCGGGTGAAAAGTGCCGGGTCAGAGAAGCACCCATGCCGTAATGCATCGGATCGCCGCTGGCTAGAACCACCACTGACTTGCCACGCTCGGCAGCAATCATCGGAAAAGCATCGTCGAAAGGCGAAGGCCATGCAATCTGCCGGGCACTGGATGTTTCACCGACCAGCCCCAGATGTCGCTTACCGCCGAAGATCACATCAGCCGAAGCAAGAGCCCGCCGCGCAGTCTCGCCAAGGCCGTTCAACCCGTCTTCACCGATGCCGATGACCGTTAGCCAGCAAGCCATGCTCTTCGCTCCGTTTTCTTCGTTCGTAGGGTGCGGCGATGGCAAGTGCAAGTCCGAAAGCGGTTCCCACTTTCCGGCCTGTCACGGGGGGCGTATAAGGCAACTATGTTGAACCAAAAGACCATAGCGACGAAGACCGAACCGTCCGACAGGCGAAATGCCTGTCCCGGCCTGTCGCGCATGGTTATGGCGCGCGACGGTGCCATTGCACGCATAAAACTGCCGCTCGGACAGGTAAACGCCGATCAGGTCTTTGCACTGGCCGAAATTGCCGAAAAATTTGGCCCGAACGCCGTGGAGCTTTCGATTCGCTCCAATTTTCAGCTGCGCGCCATCGCGCCTGAAAACTGGGAACAAGCGGTCACAGCGCTATATCAAGCCGGGTTTGGTGCCGATAATCCCGCAGCGGATGATGTCCGCAATGTCATGGTCAGCCCGACAGCCGGTATCGACCGCGATCAAACTTGTGATGTCACGCCGCTGGCGCAGCAATTGCTGGCAACGCTTGAGAGCAATACCGACTATCACGCGCTTTCGCCGAAATTCTCGTTCCAGATCGATGGCGGCGAGGCCTGCGCAATGGTTTCACATCCGGGAGATATCTGGCTATCGGCAACGGATGGCGGTCGTCACTTTGCTTTCGGATTCGCTTCGTCACCCGATGAAACGGCGTTGGGATGTATAGAAGCCGATCATGCCTTGCCCTTTGTGGAAGCGGTGCTGCGATTATTTCTCACCCGTTCCAAAGGCGTAGCGCGGATGAAGCAGCTCTTCGAAGCCATTGCTGTCGAAGAGTTTTTGAGCGAACTGATTGCGAGCCTTTCTTTTCCGGTCGAGCCAGCCGCCGGTTGGCAGCGACAGCAGCCGCACGCAAGCGTCCATCTCGGAACCCACATTCAAGCGGACGGGCGGTTTTACATTGGAGCGATGCCGCTTCTGGGGCGGCTCGATACGACGCAACTGCGGGCGCTTGGCGCTCTTTCGCAAAAAGTCAGCGGCGAAGAAATTCGGCTCACACCGTGGCAGGGCGTGATCCTGCCAAATGTCGATGCAGCAAACTGCGACGATGCCATCCGGCAACTGCACGCGCTGGGCCTTTCGACCGACGCCAAGGCACCACAATCGCGACTGCGCAGCTGCACCGGGTCGAAGGGCTGCGCCTCGGCCCTGTCCGACACGCAGAACGATGCGAAAGAACTGGCGTTGCTCCTCGGCGGTGACAGCACAGAAGCGGTCCATCTCACCGGCTGCGCCAAGTCCTGCGCAGCGCTTGCGCCGCTGCCTTACACGCTACTGGCCCGCACTCCGGGCCGCTACGATGTCTTTTTTGCAGACAAGGCTGGACCATCCCGTTTCGGGCGGCTATTGGCGACAGATGTGACCATCGACGCTGCCGCGCGCCTTCTCAATTCACCAGAGCGGAAACCATGACAGATTACATTCGCGACGGACAGGCCATCTATGACCGCTCCTTCGCCATTATCCGCACTGAGGCGGATCTGAGCCATATCCCAGCCGATCTTGAAAAACTCGCCGTCCGCGTCATCCATGCTTCCGGCATGGTGGATGTGGTGAGCGACATCGCCTTTTCGGACGGAGCTGGTCTGGCAGGCAAGCAAGCGCTGGCCAAGGGTGCGCCGATCCTTTGCGATGCACGCATGGTTGCCGAAGGGATCACCCGTTCGCGTCTGCCTGCCGACAATCCGGTCATCTGCACGCTGAACGACCCTTCCGTGCCTGAACTGGCGAAGAAAATCGGCAATACCCGTTCTGCCGCCGCACTCGATTTGTGGTTGCCGCACCTCGAAGGCAGTGTCGTCGCCATCGGCAATGCGCCAACCGCGCTCTTCCGACTTTTCGAAATGCTGGATACTGGTGCACCGAAGCCAGCGCTTATCATCGGTATGCCGGTGGGCTTTGTCGGAGCGGCGGAATCGAAAGACGAACTCGCCGCCAATAGTCGCGGCGTGCCCTATGTCATCGTGCGCGGACGTCGCGGCGGTAGCGCCATGACCGCCGCAGCGGTCAATGCTCTGGCTTCGGAGCGCGAATAATGACCACAAAGGGCAAGCTATTCGGTCTGGGTGTCGGCCCCGGCGATCCTGAACTCATCACACTGAAGGCGCTTCGGCTGCTCAAATCAGCGCCCGTGGTGGCCTATCACGCTGCCAAGGGCAAAAAGGGCAACGCCCTCACCATCGTCGAGGATTTTCTCTCGCCGGACCAGGTTCTGGTGCCGCTTATCTATCCGGTGACAACGGAAAAGCTGCCTGCGCATATGGATTATGAGCAGATCGTCAGCGATTTTTACGGTGAGATCACCGCAACAATCGCCGCCTATCTCGATCAGGGACAGGATGTGGCCGTGATTGCGGAAGGCGACCCGTTCTTCTACGGCTCGTTCATGTATATTCATGACCGGCTCGCCGAAACCTATGAAACCACGGTGGTTCCGGGCGTCTGTTCGGTTCTCGGCGCTTCGGCTGTGCTAGGCGCGCCGCTTGTCTATCGTAACCAGACGCTATCGATCCTCTCCGGCGTCATGGAAGCCGACGAATTGAAGCGCAGGCTTGCCGATACCGGTGCTGCGGCAATCATGAAACTCGGCAAGAATCTCGACAAGGTGCGCGACGTGCTGACCGATCTGGGCCTGATGGACCGCGCACTCTATGTCGAGCGCGCCACCATGGCCAATCAGCGCATTGTACCGCTATCGGATGTCAGCGGCAGCGATTGTCCTTATTTCTCGATCATTCTCGTTCCCGGCCAGAAATGGAACGGCGTATGAAGCCGGCTATCGTTGCGCTGGCGGAAGCGGCGATCCCGACGGCGCGCCGTATCGCCGCTGCGCTCGATCAGGCCGAAGTGCTTGGACTTCAGGACCGCGTCACGGGTGCGGACAGAACATTCGCTCATTTCGGCGACACCATACGCGCCTTCTATGAAGAAGGCCGCCCGGTCATCGCGCTCTGCGCCGCCGGTATTGTCATTCGCGCACTGGCCCCGCTTTTGCAGAACAAGCGCAGTGAGCCGCCCGTTCTGGCGATTGCCGAAGACGGCAGCGCTGTCGTGCCGCTTCTCGGCGGATTGACTGGCGTCAACGACATGGCGCGAACCATCGCCGCAGCACTGGAGGTCGCCCCGGCGATCACCACCTCCGGCGAATTGCGGTTCGGGATCAATTTGTTGCACCCGCCAGCGGAACTAACGCTTGCCAATCCGGATGCGGCGAAAGCCTTTACGTCCGATCTTCTGGCAGGTGCAAAACTGCGTCTCAATGGGTGCTCCCGCTGGCTGCAAACGTCAAAACTGCCGTTCTCCGACGATGGCAGGCTCAGCATCAGCATCACGCCGGAAAACCGCGCACCGTTGCCGGATGAGCTTATTTATCACCCGCAGGTCGTCGCGGTCGCAATCGGCCAGCCGACTGACAATATCGCGGAAGCAATCACGAGAGCCTTCGACGAAGCGGGTCTCGCTCCGTCATCGCTCGCGCTCGTGCTTGCCCATGAACGCCATTGCGCTGCGCCGCAAATCCATGAAGCGGCAAGCGCGCTCGGTGCAGAACTGCGCTTTGTACCGTCAGCCGAAAATGCGCTTGCTCTCGCCAATCTTTCGGTCGAGCAGCCGCTGCGCGTGATAGAAACGGAGGGCGTTGTGCTGGCCGTCGCCCCTGCCCCAGCCGATGTGCTGCGGGTCGGGCGCAAACGCGGGAAGCTGGTCGTGGTCGGGCTTGGCCCCGGTACGCGCGATCTGATGACGCCTGCCGTGCAGCGCGACCTCGAGCAGGCGGAAGATATTCTCGGCTACGAGACCTATGTGCGCATGGCTGGGCCGTTTCATGCCGGTCAAACCATCCACATGACCGATAATCGCGAAGAGATGCAGCGCGCGCGCCATGCCTTCGAACTGGCGGCATCAGGCCGCACTGCGGCGATGGTATCGTCCGGTGATCCCGGCGTTTTCGCAATGGCGGCTGCTGTGGTCGAGGCACTGCACGAAACCGACAATCCTGCCTGGCATGGCGTCGAACTGGTCATTCAGCCGGGCATTTCGGCTGCGATGGCCGCGGCGTCACGCATTGGTGCACCGCTCGGCCATGATTTCTGCATTCTTTCGCTATCTGATAATCTGAAGCCATGGGACGTGATCGAAAAGCGTCTGGCGCTGGCGGCAGAAGCCGATCTCGCCATGGCCTTTTACAATCCGATTTCCAAGGCCCGCCCGCATCAGCTTGGCCGCGCACTGGAAATTCTGCGCCAGCATCGCGCACCACAAACACCAGTTGTACTCGGTCGCGATATCGGCAGACCGGCAGAAACCACCCGCGTCACAACGCTTGGGCAGCTGACGCCCGATGATGTGGATATGCGCACGGTGGTGATCGTCGGCTCGTCCCACACGCAGCGGTTTGAGCGGGCAACAGGCGGCGAATGGGTCTATACGCCGCGCTGGTATGGCGAAAAGCCGGATAAATGAGCAAATAAAAAGGCAGGGAAATCCCTGCCTTTTTCGTAACTTATCCAAGTTTATTGAATCAGTTCTTCTTCGCCTTGGTCTTCTTCGGCGCGGCAGCTGCTGCAGCGTCTGCCTTGGCGGCTGCGGCTTCAGCGGCAACCTGATCGGCGCTCTTCGGCGAAGTGTCGATAACGGCGCGCACGCCGCCCTTGGCGGTCAGCTGGCAGACTGCGGTGCGCAGATCGACCTTCAGGTCCACGTCCGTACCGCCATTGGCGCCCGGGCGGGAGTCGACAGCGCTAATGGCATGTTCTGGCAGGAAGTACTTGTTGGCAGCAGCCGTGATGCAAGGCTGCGCCAAAGAATACTCGACAGTCTTCACCGGGGTCGGAAGGAAGCTCGGCAACGAAGAGCTGGCGGCAGGCACCGGCGAATCGGTCTTGCCGGGGGTGATGGCAACCGGTGCAGTCGTCGTACAGGCGGCAGCAAGCGGGGCCAACATGGCAATGGCAAGGAAACGGGCTCCGGTGCGGACTCGTCCGTACATAATGGTCTACCTCATAAGGTCTGCTGGATAGGTAAAATTTTAACTTCGATAACTATTCGCTTTTAGCCGATTGTCGAGTGGCAGGAACGCCACAGAGCCGGAATTTCGATTCGCATCCACAAAACTGTCGTCACTGTTTTGCGAGAATCCAGTTCAGCATCTCCCTCCAGTCGCTCATGCGGATCGGCGTGCCGTGGTTGCCAGACTCGAACCGCCGGAACTGCACCGGATAGCCGGGCGCGCGCTTGCGGATATCCCGATAGAAAGCTTCTTGCCGATCAATTGCGAAAACCGGATCTCGGCTGCCGTGCCCGAAGAAAATCGGAACACGCCGTTTGAACGTCGCCGATGTGAAGAAGCCGTCATCCCACAGCGAACCGAGCAGAATGAGCCCGGCAAGCTGAGCGCCGGCCTTTTCATTGGACGCAATGCGCCAGCACAGCGAACCACCCTGCGAGCCGCAGGACAGGATCAGCGGTGCGGCAGGCGATGCCGCTTTCAAGGCGTCGATCAGCCCAGCGATCTGCGCTTCGCCCGTATCGGCGAAATCCTTGAAATCCGGTGTGACATAGAGACCGCCATTCAACGCAGCCAGATTCTTGACGCGGTTGAAATTGCCGCCAAAGGTGAAATCATTCATCCCCTGCAAGCGGTTGCCACCGCGCCCGTGCAGATAGATCACGATGAAGGACGCGCCCTGCTGCTTGCCAGCGACCATCGCTTTCACCGGCCCAGCCGCAGTCTGAAAGGTGGCATCCTTTTGATAGGCGCGCGCCTTCAGCGAAATATAGCTGTCCTTGACGCGCTTTTCCGGCACGCTGTCGCGACCGTTGATGTCACGCATCTCATTGTAATCAATGACTTTATAGTCGCCGTTATCCGCACTGCTCAACACGCCGGGATGGGCGAAGGCATCATCCTTGAACGGCGGTAATGGCCCTTGCGCGCAAGCGAGGGACACCGACAACAACAGCGTTGCAATGCCGCCAAGACCAGCCCGCGCTGTTGCGTTCAATCGCTTCTTCATTCTGCCTCCTCCCCTCCGGTCAGCCGATCACAAATCGAGCGTGTGATAGCGCCGGTTTAGATAGATGAGTGCAGTTGCATCGGGATTTGAGCGCAGGGCAATCACTTCGCCAAAGAGCACATGATGCGTCGAATGATCCTGAATGCTGACAACCCGGCAATCGAAAGCCGCCAGTGCATCGGTCAGTACCGGCGCACCGGTGGCAAGCGTGTCCCACGTCGCCAGTTCGAAGCGCTCATTCTGTGTCAGTCCAATGCGCCCGGAAAAGGCGTCGGCCAGCTGCTGATGTGTTCCAGCCAGCGTGTTGATGGAGAAAACACCATTTTCGATGAACAGGCGATTGTCCTCGTGGACCTTCTGAAGGCAGATCAGCACCGTTGCCGGAGCGTCGGATACGGAACAGGCCGCCGTCAATGTCAGGCCCCGCCGCCCTGCCGGACCATCGGTCGCCACAATCTGCACCGCGCCAGCATAATGGCTCATGGCATCGCGGTAAGCCTTTGGCTCCACAGATGCCGCACTGGAGATGATGTTGTTTATCGTTTGCACGTCAGAATCGATCCATTGCCGACCGTAATATTTAGCCAAAATACTGGCATAGATTACGGGCATTGCACAAAGGCGCGGAAACCGCTACCCACTTTTCGATCACATTGCCACGAATTGTATAAAGAAGACCAATAACGTGATTGAGTCTGGGAAGCTTCCCGTCACCGCTCTGACAAGCCTTGCCATGCTGTTGCTGGCGGGATCGGGATTTGCTTATGCGGAGAATATCCGGATTGGTCTGGCCGCACCGTTGACCGGCACCTTCGCACCTTTGGGCAATCAGCTTGCACAAGGCGCACGCGCCGCCGCTGACGCAAAGAGCGCAGATCTCGTCATCTTCGATGATCGTTGCGACGCCGAAGGCGGTCAACAGGCCGCAGAACGCTTCATCGCGCAAAATGTTCGTATTGCATCGGGCTTTCTCTGCGCCGAGGCGCTGGAGGCGGCAGTGCCCATTCTGGCCGAGCGCAACATTCCGGTTATCGTGTCGGGCGTCAGCGAGCAAACACTGGTCGAGCGTCGCGCCGCTTCGCCCTTGCCGGTGTTCCGCCTGAGCACGGGACTGGAGAAGGAAACGCAGGCGACGGCGAGTTTTCTCGGCAGTCTCTGGCGTGCACAGCCTTTCGCGGTGATCGACGACGGCACCATTGAAGGGCGCGAGCGCGCAAGCCGGGTTCTGGCTAGCTTGAAAGAACAGCAACTGCAGCCGGTCTTCACCGATACCTACCGTCCGGGGCTTGAAAACCAGAATGCTCTCGTTGCCCGGCTCAAGCGCGCTGGCGCAACACATGTCTATGTCGGCGGCGAGCGCGACGACATAGCCGCCATTGGCGCAAGTGCTGCTTCGCTCAATTATCCGCTGGTCATCGCAGGTGGCAGCCTGCTCGATGCGGCACCCGGCGCACAGCGATTGAGCGACGGCACATTGATGACCGCACCGTTGAAGCCGCAGGATTTGCCGACCGCGAAACCGGCAATCGACGCGCTGCATCAGGCGGGCCGCCTTGTGGAATCCTATGCGATTACCGGCTACGCAACTGTGCAGATTGCCGCCGATGTCGTCAGCAAAGCCGACGAACAAAAGCAGCCATTACTCGACACGCTGCGCAGTGCATCGTTTGAAACAGTGCTCGGCACGATCAAATTCGATGGTACCGGCATGCGGACGGACAACCCGAACCGCTTGCAGCGCTACGAAGGCTCGCGCTTCATACCAGCCGATAGATAAATGTCTGAATCAAAAAGCGACAGGCCGAGGCGAAAATGGTGATTTCGAGAACCGGAGCGCAGCGTACATTTGGGTACGTGAGCACCGGAAGCGCAGAAATTGCCATTTGCAGACCGGCATGGCGACTTTTAGATCAGACAATAAGTCCTACGATGCTGGCGGCGATCAACAGGCCTGTAAGAAGGCTCATGGTCGCCCAGAACAGGTCCAGCGCCGCGTCGATATCGGTCGCTTCTGCCTCGCGCTTGCCAGAGGCATTGAGCATCGGCCCTTCCACTTTCTCTTCGCCATATTGACGCGGACCGGCCAATGCCAGATCAAGCGCACCGGCAAAGGCAGATTCCGGCCAGCCGGCATTGGGCGAGCGGTGCAACCGCGCATCGCTGCGCATCACCGATAAAGCAGCCTTCGCTGCCCCTTTGCTGCGGGTCAACGCCGTCGCCAGCGCAGCCAGAAGGCCGGTCAGGCGCGACGGAATGTAATTGGCAACATCGTCCAGTTTCGCAGCAAAACGCCCGAAGTGACGATAGCGATCATTGAGATGGCCGATCATCGAATCGGCGGTATTGATCATCTTGTAGGCGAACAGCCCCGGCAGACCGCCGACAAGAAACCAGAAAGCCGGAGCAACGATGCCATCCGATGCATTTTCCGCCAGACTTTCAATGGCAGCGCGGCTGACGCCACCTTCGCTCAACTGATCAGGATTGCGCCCGACGATCATCGAAACCGCCTTGCGCCCGCCCTCGATGCCGTTGTCACGCAGCCCGCGTGCAACCTCGCCGACGTGATCTGCGAGGCTCTTCTGCGCCAGTAACACGGCAACGATGAGGATTTCCGCCACCGCTCCGGCAGAGCCAGCAAAGGGCAGCAGGTTTTCAATCAGCAGCCCTACAAGAATACAGGTTGCGACGAGCGCTATGGTCAGCCACATGCCGTTTCGGCGCAGAACCGCTTCCGGCAATGTGCGGTCATTGAAACGCTTTTCGCCCCAGGAAATCGCCTTGCCAAACAGAACCACCGGATGTGGCAGTCTGTGCCAGAGCTGTGGCGGATCACCCACAACGCGATCAAGGATGAGCGCCAGCGACAGAATAATCAGCTTTATTTCCATGGGTTTAACCGAGATTCATGAATCACTTTTTCAAGCTGCTCTTCCCAGACAATGCTTGAGCGCAGTTTCCAGACGTGCGAGATCA
This sequence comes from Ochrobactrum sp. 19YEA23, assembly GCF_029909865.1. Taxonomy (NCBI): domain Bacteria; kingdom Pseudomonadati; phylum Pseudomonadota; class Alphaproteobacteria; order Hyphomicrobiales; family Brucellaceae; genus Ochrobactrum; species Ochrobactrum sp. 19YEA23. Next base: position 45,572 of record NZ_JASAMQ010000009.1, read on the forward strand.
GCATCGTCATTGGCAAGGCCGATACGCAACCAATGTGGAGCATAAGCAAACTTGCGGACAAGAATATGCTCCGCGCAGAGTGCATTGTACAATCCGTGTGCGTTGTCGTGGGCAACCAGCGAGAACAGTGCGGTGCCGCCGACTTCCCACAATCCGCACCGCGCGAGCACATCCGACAGTCTTCTGCGCCGAATGTCTATCCGCGTGCGAAACGCCTGCAATGTCCCGCCGCCCACAAAGGCGTCGGAAGCGATAACAAGCGCTGGCCCCGGCACAGCCCATGGACCCAGTCGTCGCGCTATCCTGTCTACAATTCCAGCTTGCGCGATGGCGAAACCCAGACGCACACCGGCGAGGCCGAAAAACTTGCCGAAGGATTTCAGCACGATCAGCGGCTCGTTCAACGCCAGCGCTGCGACGCTGACTTCGGGATGTGGATCGGCAAAAGCCTCGTCCACCACCAGAAAGCCACCTCTCGCACCCAAAGTTCGGGCCAGAGCGAGCAATTCATCCGCAGCAATCACCCGTCCATCGGGATTATTCGGATTGACGATCACCGCAACCGTCGCATTGTCCGGAACATCGGCGATGCCATCACATTCCACGACCTGCCAACCCGAAGCGGCGAATGAAGCCGCATGTTCCTGATAGGTCGGCGTCAGAATGGCGACGGTCGCAGGCTTCGTCAGCGCTGGAATGATCTGGATCAGCGCTTGCGTGCCGGGTGCGGCAACGATAGGTGCGCCTTCCGGCAGCCCGTAATAGTCGCGCGCAAGCTTGCATGTTCCCAGCAACAGCCGATCATCCGGCAAGCGGTTCCAAACCTCGGCTGGAATGTCCGGCAATGGATAATGCTCGGGATTGATCCCGGTCGAGAGGTCGAGCCAGTCGCCCGGCATACCGCCAAAACGTGCAATTGCCTTGTCCAGCGCGCCGCCATGTTCAATGTTGGATGTCACGCATGCTCTCCGGAAAAATCGATGACATGCATGAAGGAACCGGCGACTGAGCCAACCCGCAGACCGGCCTCGCCCAGATCATCCCCTGCCGCATCGCGAACTTTGAATAGCCTGTCCGCTAAGCCTTCACGCGAGATGCTGGCATAATGAAACTCGTGGCCTTTCAACGGCATCTGCCAGGGCGAGCCGCTCAACGGTTCGAGAACGCGATAGCCAAGATGCAGCTTGCGTTTGGCAAAACTGGTTTGCAGCGGCAAAAGACCCAGCATCGGGTGCTGTTTTCCGCTGGCATCTTCCAGCGCCTCGCCCAGCACCATATAGCCGCCGCACTCGCCATAAACGGTCACGCCCCGCGCCGCCGCAGCCCTGATACCGCTCTGGAAATTCTGCACGGCGACAAGCCGTTCCGCATGGAGTTCAGGGTAGCCGCCCGGCAGATAGATCGCATCGACCTCCGGCGACGGCGCTTCATCCGCAAGAGGCGAGAAAAAGGAAATCTCTGCGCCGCGCCTGCGCCATCCCTCGAAAAGATGCGGATAGGCAAAGGCGAAAGCATCGTCGCGCGCGACAGCAATGCGGCTGCCAAGCGGCGGTAGACGCGGCACATTGGCCATCGGATCGAAGCGCTTCGGTGCCGACCAGATATGTTTCAGCGCGGCAAGATCGATATGCGCTTCTACCACATCTGCTGCATGGTCGAGGAAACGCTCCAGGTCAGCATGTTCGCCCGCCTGCACAAGCCCCAGGTGCCGCTCGGGCAAAACCAGTGCAGCATCGCGCGGCAATGCGCCCAGAACCGGAATGCCCAGCGGCGTGAGCGCATCGCGCAACATGGCTTCATGACGGGCGCTACCGACACGATTAAGCACGAGGCCTGCAACGAACACATCCTTGCGGAACCGGCTGAAACCTGAGACCAGCGCCGCAATGGAGTGGGACTGTTTTGCGCAATCAACCACCAGCACCACCGGCAGATCAAGCAGCCTTGCCAGATCGGCGGAAGAGCCCTGCCCGTCCAGAGCGCCGTCGAAAAGGCCCATCATGCCTTCTGCGATCAGCACTTTGCCGCCTTCGGTCATCCGGGCCGACAGGGCGCTGATCAGTTCCACGCGCATCGCCCATGGATCGAGATTGAAACAATCCGCGCCGCTTGCAGCCTTGTGATAGGCGGGGTCGATATAATCAGGCCCGGCTTTCACCGGCGCTAGAGCCACACCGCCACGCTTCAAGGCGCGCAACAAACCAAGTGTAACCGTCGTCTTGCCCGAACCGGATGCGGGCGCGGCGATCATAAAACCCTTCATGCGCTCTGGCCTCCGCGTTTGATATCCAGCGGATCGCTTACAAGCTGGCGGCCGTGTGCAGCGCCGATCCAGTCAAGACCATTGCGCAGCCGGACCACCTCCCCGACCACCACGATGGCTGGTGGTTTGAGCCCTGACGCTTCCACGTCGATGGCAGCGCGCGCCAGCGTCGTTTCGAGAACGGTCTGCTCGGGCAGGCTGGCATTGCAGACAAATGCGACCGGCTCGTCCGGCGAGCGTCCGGCAGCGATCAGCCGCGCCGTGATGAGATCGATATGTTTCATCGCCATATACATGACAATAACCGGTGACGATTTTGCGATGCCATCCCAATCAATGCGGTCGGGCAGCAATCCCGTCGCGTCATGCCCGGTCAGGAAAGTCACCGACTGGTTGATATCGCGATGCGTAGCGGCAATGCCCGCATAGGCCAATCCACCAATCCCCGCCGTGATGCCAGGAACGATGCGAAATGGCACGCTATGCTCCACCAACGTCAGCGCTTCTTCCGCTCCGCGACCAAAAACAAAGGGATCACCACCCTTGAGGCGCAGGACCTTTTTACCCTGTCGCGCCAGTTCCACAAGCCGGAGCGAAATATCACGCTGTTTCGGTGACGGCTTGCCGCCCCGCTTGCCCGCATATTCCAACACTGCCTGTTCGTTTTTCAGCGAAAGACAGGCTTCATCCACCAGAGCGTCGTAAACGATGACATCCGCCTGTTGCAGCGCATTGACGGCATGAAGCGTCAGCAAACCCGGATCGCCCGGCCCGGCGCCGACAAGCCATACATGGCCCGGCTCCATCGCTGGCAGGGCAATGCCCCGTTCTGTCGTCGATCCGATTCCGCTCATTCTCTTCAACCGTTATTTCATCTGGCGGCAGTGCTATCAGATACCTTATAAGGCATCCATGACCGACGAAACCGCAGATCCCAATAAAAAGCTTGGAAAAAGCGAGCTTAGGCGTGGCTGGACCACGGGCGCATGCGCAACCGCTGCGACCAAAGCGGCGCTGACCGCGCTTATCACCGGTGAATTCCCCGACCCGGTCGGAATCATCCTGCCGAAGGGCGAAGTGCCCTATTTCCAGTTGGCCTATGAAGGGCTTGGCGACGGCTATGCCATGGCGGGTATCGTCAAGGATGCGGGCGACGACCCGGATGTCACGCATGGCGCGACGATCATTTCCACCGTCTTCCCGGCACCGCCCGGAACCGGTGTGGTCTTTCGCGCTGGCGAAGGTGTTGGCACCGTCACGCGGGCCGGACTGCCCATTCCACCGGGTGAAGCGGCGATCAACCCGATTCCGCGCCGCATGATGACCGAAATCTGCGAGGAAATCTGTGCGGAATACGGCCTGCCCGCTGATCTCGTCATCACCATTTCCGTGCCCGATGGCGAGGAAATCGCCAAGAAAACGTGGAACCCGCGCCTCGGTATTGTCGGAGGCATTTCCATTCTCGGCACCACCGGTGTTGTGCATCCCTTCTCATGCTCGGCCTGGATTCACTCCATTCATCGCGGCATTGACGTGGCGCGCGCGGCGGGCCAGAAACATGTGCTTGGCGCGACAGGCTCGACATCGGAAGATACCGCGCAGGCGATCTACGATCTGCCCGATTTCGCCATTCTCGACATGGGCGATTTTGCTGGCGGCGTTCTCAAATATCTGCGCGACCACCCCATCGAAAAACTAACCATCGCAGGTGGCTTTGCCAAGCTTACCAAGCTTGCCCAAGGCGCGCTCGACCTGCATTCGGCCCGCAGTCAGGTCGATATGGGCTTTCTGGCCGAGATTGCCGAACAGGCTGGTGCACCGGGAAACCTTAAAGACCGGATTCTCTTTGCGAACACCGCCAAGGAAGTACTTGATATGACTCAAGCAATTGGCATTGATATCGCCATGCCGATTGCCGTCAAGGCAAAGGAAACGGCGCTTGCGACCTTGCGCGGCGCGCCTGTCGATGTGGAAATCATCATGACCGACCGGGTGGGAACCATTCTTGCCCGCGTCTAGACCCAAGGTCCTCATTCTGGGCGGCACAACCGAAGCAGCACAGCTGGCGCAGGAGCTTTCGGCGCTGCCGGTCGAAGTCGTGACCTCGCTTGCGGGACGCACCGCCAATCCGGCACCCTTGCCCGGTCCTGTGCGCAGCGGCGGTTTCGGCGGCGCGGACGGTCTCGCCGCCTATATTACGGCTGAGAAAATCGATTACGTCATCGATGCCACCCACCCCTATGCCACGCGCATTTCTCAAAATGCAGTGACGGCAACCGCTTTGACCGGAACGCCCCTGCTCCGGCTCGAACGAGCGCAATGGGCGCAGCAGAGCGGCGATCAATGGATCATCGTGGCCAATGAAGAAGAGGCAGCAAAACTGATCCCGGTGGGGAAACGTGTCTTCCTCGCGCTCGGGCGTCAGCATATTGCGCCTTTCGCAACGCGCGCCGACGCGCATTTCATCATGCGCATGATCGACCCGACCGACGCCCCTTTGCCTGCGGATTGCGAAATCCTGCTCGCCAGACCCGGTGACTATGTGCAGGAAAAACAATTTCTGATGGAAAAGCGTATCGGGCTGATCGTCTGTCGCAATTCAGGCGGCGACACCTCCTATGCCAAGGTCAGCGCCGCGCGCGATCTCGCCTTGCCGGTCATGATGATCGCTCGCCCAGCGGTCGTGGCGGAACATGTCGCGACAACGGTGGAAGAAACAGTCCGGCTGATCCGCTTACGATTCGGTCTTTGACCGGGCCGCGTGGCTATGCGCCTCATGATAAAGCGCCGAGTCCCGAAAATTCTTCGGATCAAGCCCGCGCCCGACAAAAATCATCGCAGTTCGCTTCAGATCGGCCGCTTCGATCTTTCCGGCAATGTCCGATAAAGTGCCACGCAGGATGAGTTCATCCGGCCAGCCGACCCGATAGGCCACGACAACCGGGCAGTCCGCACCATAAAGCGGCGTCAGCTCACGTTCGATCTTGCCAAGATTGCGGATGGACAGGTGGATAACCAAGGTAGCCCCCGAACGACCAAGCGTGGCGAGGTTTTCACCTTCCGGCATGGCCGAGGATTTCATCGACGTGCGCGTGAGAATGATCGTCTGGTTGACTTCAGGGATCGTCAGTTCCTGCTTCATCGCCGCCGCTGCTGCGGCGAAAGCCGGAACGCCCGGCGTCACATCATAGGGAATGTCCAGCGCATCTAGCCTGCGCATCTGTTCGGCGACAGCGCCATAAATTGACGGATCGCCGGAATGAACGCGGGCGACATCGTGCCCCTTCGCATGTGCCGCCGCCATTTCAGCGATGATTTCATCAAGCGTCATGGACGAGCTGTCGACGAGCCGCCCATCCGCCGGTGCGGAGGCAACCACATCCTTTGGCACCAGCGATCCCGCATAAATGCAGACGGGGCATTTTTCGATCAGCCGCAGGCCGCGCACAGTGATGAGGTCTGCCGCACCCGGACCGGCGCCAATGAAATGAACGGTCACGTCTTTTTCCTTGTTCTCCTGCCCTTCGAATGCCTTCGGCGAGAGAACAAAGTCAATTACTTTTCCGCGCCATTCGGCATCAGATCCTCGATATCGTCGAAGATCGATTGCCATTCTTCTGGCGACAGCTCGAAGAAATTGAAGCTACGCAGCAAAAACGCACCCTCATTGGCAATGAAAGCGAGCCGCGCACGGCGGCCTTCGGGCGTCGAAACATCAAGCCCGCTCCACTGCTTGCGGTACCAGTCACGGGTATCGTCCAGATGCTCGGTATTGGGGGTGAGGCTCGTCATCATTGCCGCGAAACGGGAATTGTCTTCCGCATCGCTATCGCGCGTCACCTTGATATGCGCCGCGATATGCGCCAGCGGATCGGCCCCACTCCCTTTAACGGCATCGACCTCCGCATCGAAGCGGTCGCCCCAGCGCGCGATCATGGCCTTCAACAGCCCGTCCTTGTTCTTGAAGCAATATTGCACACCGCCCTTGGTCACGCCTGAAGCTTGAGCCACCGCGTCCATCGTCAGAGCCGCAACGCCGCCTTCCGTGACGAGTTTTTCAGCCATGTCCAGCACGTGATCGCGATCAATCGTGCGGGGACGTCCCATCTTGTGCAACTTATTACTTTCCATACGGATGGATTTATATTATGTCACCCGGCTCGACAAGTTTAAATACAACCGTATTGAAAAGGTGAACTCCGATGTTGCCGCAAAATCGCTGGCTGGTTCTTGCAATCGTTTCCAGCGCGCTGTTCCTGATCGTCGTGGACATGACTGTGCTCTACACAGCCCTGCCGCACCTGACGCACGATCTGGCAGCCAGTGCTTCGGAAAAGCTATGGATCATGAATATTTACCCGCTGGTCGTGGCGGGCCTGCTGCCCGGTCTCGGTACGCTGGGCGACAAGCTTGGGCACAAGCGTATGTTCATGACCGGCCTCGTCGTATTCGGTGTGGCGTCGCTTTGTGCAGCCTATTCGCCCACCCCGGAAGCGCTCATCGCCGCGCGGGCCTTTCTGGCCTGTGGTGCAGCCATGATGATGCCTGCCACGCTTTCAATCATCCGCCTGACCTTCACCGACGAGCGTGAACGCTCGCTTGCCATCGGCATCTGGTCGGCTATCGCTTCCGGCGGCGCGGCTCTCGGCCCGGTCGCGGGCGGCGTGCTGCTTGAATATTTCTGGTGGGGCTCGGTGTTCCTCATCAACGTGCCGGTTGTTGCGATTGCTCTTCTGCTGTCCGCCTACAATCTGGAAAATCGCCCGCTTGGCTCCGCGCGCAAATGGGATCTGGTCGGCTCGATCCAGATCATGGTTGCGCTGATTGCGCTGACTTATGCGGTCAAGGAACTGGCAAAGCGCGATGCATCAATGAGTGTCTTCGCAGTCGTTTTCGCCGTCGGAGCCATCGCCGCCTTTATCTTCGTGCGCAGACAGTTTTCCGGCAGAGAACCGCTGATCGATTTCTCGCTCTTTCAGAATCGGCTGTTTTCAATCGGCGTGTTCGCGGCGCTGGTCGCCTCGGGAGCAATCACTGGAATGGAGCTGGTTTTCAGCCAACGCTTGCAACTGATCGAAGGCTTCTCGCCTTTGCAGGCCAGTCTGGCGATTCTGCCAATTCCGCTTGCCGCCTTCGTGGCAGGTCCACTGGCAGGCATGCAACTGCCCCGCATCGGCGCGGGAAGATTGCTGACCGGCGCACTTGGCACCGCAGCGCTTGGCGTGATCGTCTATATCCTGACGTTCAAGACATCCGGCTACGGCTATCTTATCGGGCTTGCCTTGCTGGGTTTCGGCGTTGGCGCTGCAATGACTGCCGCTTCCTCCGCCATCATGGGTAATGCCCCCGCCGACAAGGTCGGCATGGCGGCATCCATCGAGGAAGTGTCCTATGAGCTTGGCAATGCACTGGGCGTCACGATCTTCGGCGGCATCCTGTCTGCCTCGTATACGGCAAGCATTGTGCTACCGGAAGGCAGCACCATTGCGCCTGTCGTTCGCGACAGTCTGGATGAAGCGCTTCTGGTCGCCCAGAATTTGCCAAAGCTGGAGGCAGAAACTCTCGCTGCTCTGGCCTCAAGCGCTTTTGAGAATGCTTACGTGGCGGTGATTGTTGCGACCGCGGCCCTGCTGCTTTTCGCAACGATTGCGACCTGTCTCGTTCAGCGTCGTCGCAAGGCAGTCACAATCTGAACGACAATATGCTGATCCGGCTTTACGCTATCGCAATTGCGGCGGTAGCGTGAAGCACACCCGTCTTGTGAACGATCAGTTGAGCTGACGGCCCCGCCCCGGCAAGGGCGGCAGCTTCGGCTACTCCGTGGCAACCGATGCGCCTGAATACTGCTTCGGACGGATTGGCGAGACGCGGCGTTTCTTCTTCCAGACGCCCGGCCTCATAGAAGCGCAAGGCGCACCCATAATGAGCCGCCAGTTCGGTCCAGACGGACTCACTGGCTTTCGATGCCAGTGTGGCGATCATGTCGGGCTTGGGCAGTCCGCATTGCGATAAAACACTGCCCGCAAGCGCCATCAGCTCTGCAAGCGTCGCGCCTGAAGAGCTGCCCATTCCCAAAACGGAAAGCCGTGCCTTACGCCCCACAGGGCGAACCCCGTTGCGCTTGCTGCAATTCTTCATGCTTGATGCCCAGCACATCCGCGACGCGCTGGATCAGCACCGTTTCCGATTTGTCGATACGGTTATCGGCGCAGGCAATCGTCATCAGATCGCGCAACAGCGAGAGGCGACGTTCGGGGGCCATTTCGGCCAGCATATTCGCGGCCTGCTTGGTCGTGGTTTCGTAAGCGAAATCCTTCAGATATTCGGCCACTTCCGGAATATCTTCCGCTGCGATACCGAAATTCTTGAAGGCGATTTCCTTGAAGGCCGCGATTTCAGCAGGATGCTGGTCGCCATCGGCGAACACGACGTGCAAAAGCAGCAGCAATTCCGAAGCCAGCGCCGGATCATCGGCAACACGCTGCACGGCGCTCTTCTTGTTCAAAAATGCGCTAATGCGGTCGAAGATGCTTTCGCTCATAGGCGCCCCTCCGGGTTCGTGGTTAGAAGCACATCATTAATGCTGGCGCATCGGGAAAACAACGTTATGTTGCGATAACAGTTCCCGGACCCTCCCCATGCCAGAATTTCTCGACTCACTCACCCTGCTCCTGACGGCTGCTGCGTTCATCGCTGGCATCATCGATTCCATTGCCGGCGGTGGCGGTATGATCACCATCCCCGCTTTGCTGCTCGCGGGCATTCCCCCGGTTGAAGCGCTCGGCACCAACAAGCTGCAGGGTCTGTTCGGCTCGTCATCGGCAACGATCGCCTATGCGCGCAAGGGACATGTGAATATTCGCGAGCAATGGCAGGAAGCGCTCGCTTCGCTGGTCGGTTCTGTTTTCGGCGCACTGCTCGCAACGGTTCTGCCTGTTGCAATTATGCGCACGGCGCTGCCGCTACTGTTGATGGCAATCGCTCTCTACTTTGCCCTGAAGCCGAATATCGGCGATATCGACCGTTCCCGCCGCATTGGCCCGTTCCTGTTTGGCATGACCATCGTGCCGCTGATCGGCTTTTACGACGGCGTATTCGGCCCCGGCACGGGATCGTTCTTCATGCTCGCCTTCGTGGCGCTGGCTGGCTATGGCGTGCTGAAAGCGACAGCCCATACGAAGCTGTTGAACTGCGCCTCCAATGTCGGCGGCTTTGCGACCTTCGCAGCAGTCGGCGTCATCAACTGGAAAATCGGCATCTGCATGGGTATTGCGCAGTTCATCGGCGCGCAAATCGGCGCGAGCCTTGCGATGAAGGTCGGCTCGCGCATGATCAAGCCATTGCTGATCGTGGTCAGCCTCGCGCTGGCCGTGCGTCTTTTGATGGACCCGACCAATCCGCTCCGGCAGTGGGCCGGGTTCTAGAGCGGTTCCAGTTTTAACGGAATCATCAGAACCGCTCTATCTATTTGTTTTTACGCATTATCCAACGTAAAACCGCTTCGCACTTTTGCTGGAAATGCTCTAAACCCTCAGCGCCACCAGAACGACGCCGCAGCCGATCAGCACAATACCGAACCAGTTGATGGTCGACATGCGCTCACCGAGAAACACAGCACCGAACAGCGCCACAAGCACCACCGAAAGCTTGTCGACGGGTGCGACGCGCGCCGCATCGCCGATTTGCAAGGCACGAAAATAGGCAAGCCAGGACGCCCCGGTCGCCAGACCGGAGAGGACGAGAAACAGCCATGACTTGGCAGAAATCTCGCCCGGCCTTTGCCATTGGCCGGTGATCGTCAGAAACAGGCACAGCGCGCCGATAATGACAAAGGTACGGACCAGTGTTGCAAAGTCTGAATTGATGCCCTGAATGCCCACCTTTGCGAAAATCGCGGTCAGCGCGGCGAATACCGCCGACATCAGGGCCCAGAACTGCCAGCTTGCTGCCATAATCAGAACTCTATCCCCTTCTGGGCTTTCACGCCCGAACGGAACGGATGCTTGATCATTTCCATCTCGGTGACAAGGTCGGCCACCTCGATCAGCTCATCTTTCGCGTTCCGACCGGTCACGATAACGTGCTTCATTTCCGGCTTGGCTTTCAGCACTTCGACGATTTCTTCCACGGGCAGATAATCATAGCGCAGAACGATATTCAGCTCGTCGCAAAGCACCATGTCGATCTCTTCATCCATGATCATGGCCTTGGCCTGTTCCCATGCGCCACGCGCCATGGCGATATCGCGGCTGCGGTCCTGTGTTTCCCAGGTAAAGCCTTCGCCCAACGCCGAAATCGTCACCTGATCGGGGAATTTTTCCAGAACCCAGCGTTCGCCCGTATCCCATGATCCCTTGACGAACTGCACAACACCGATCTTCATGCCGTGACCGAGCGCGCGGAACACCATGCCGAAACCGGCAGTGGATTTACCCTTGCCCTTGCCCGTATGGACGATCACCAGACCTTTTTCCTCGGTCTTGGTGGCCTGAATCTTGTCGCGCGCGGCCTTCTTCTTGCGCATCTTGTCCGCATGGCGCGCATTCAGCTCATCTTCGGTCATCGACAGAAGTTTTTCAGATTTCTCAGCCATTTGTCGCCCTTTCCGGATTCAACTTCTGAAGATTTTCCAATATGAACCGTGCCGAATTCGAACGCGGCGTCCAGAAACCGCGCTCGACAGCATCGTTCAGCTTCGCGGCGGTTTCCGCCAGCGCTGCCGGGTTCTTTTCAGCCATAAAATCATGGACCGCCTTGTCGGCGATATAGGCCTGATAGACCGCCTCGAAATGATGGTTGCCAACCTTGCCGGTCGTCGCCGCAAAGGCGAACAGATAATCGACCGTCGCCGCGATTTCCGCCGCACCCTTATAGCCGTGGCGCATCACGCCTGCGATCCATTTTGGATTGGCAGCGCGCCCACGCACGACCCGCGAAAGCTCTTCCTCAAGCGTGCGGATCACCGGTTTTTCCGGTCGCGAGTGGTCGTTGTGATAAACCGTCGGCATAGCACCGGTCAGGTTTTCAACCGTCGCAGCCATGCCGCCCTCGAACTGATAATAGTCGTCACTGTCCAGAAGATCGTGTTCGCGATTGTCCTGATTCTGCACGACGGCCTGCACCGAGCGCAGGCGCTCTTCGAGAAGGCCGCGCTCTGCCTGCCCCTCCTCGCCTGCGCCATAGGCGTAGCCGCCCCAGACAAGCCAGGCTTCCGCCAGATCATTTCGCCCGGCCCATCCGTTTTCGTCGATCAGCGCCTGCAATCCTGCGCCATAAGCGCCCGGTTTTGAGCCGAACACGCGATAGCCTGCACGGCGTTGCGCCGTTTTTTCATCGGTTCCACTGGCGACGAGACGCGCCTGCTCTGCCGCCATGCGCGCCGCAATGGGGTTGTCTTCCGCATCTTCGTCCAGCGCTCCCACCGCACGCACCGCCTTGTCGAACAAAGCGATCTGTTCGGGAAACGCATCACGGAAAAACCCCGATATGCGCAAGGTCACATCGACACGCGGACGCCCGAGCATTGCGGGCGGCACGATTTCGTAACCGGTGACGCGGCGCGACGCCATGTCCCAGACGGGCTTTACGCCGATCAGCGCCAAAGCCTGCGCGATGTCGTCGCCGCCCGTGCGCATATTGGACGTGCCCCAGGCAGTGAGGCCGAACGAGGTCGGCCATTCGCCATGGTCCTGCGTATAGCGCGTAACCAGTAGTTCCGCCGATTTGCGTCCCAGTTCCCACGCGGCTGGCGTCGGCACAGCACGGCTGTCGGTCGAGAAGAAATTTCGCCCGGTCGGCAAGACATCAGGCCGTCCGCGCGTTGGCGCGCCGGATGGTCCCGGCGGCACGAAGCGCCCTTCGAGCGCGGTCAGCAAACCTTCGATTTCTGCGGGGCCGCAGGCGATAACGCTGGGGCGCAGATGATCGGTTATGGCTTGCAGCACAGCGCCGGTCTGTTGCCAGCCTTGCGGACAAGCTTGCTCGCCCGAAACAAACTTTGCCGCCAGAAGCTCAATACGCTCCACCGTGTCGCCCGTTATGCGCCAGGTCGCCGGGCTAACTTCAGCCAGCAATCCCGGCTTTGGTCCTGTCCACGGATCGGCCATGTTGCAATCAAGCGGATCGAAACCTTTATCCAGCCCTGCATCGGCGGCAATGGCGCGCTGCAAGCTTTGGTCACCAGGACTTCCGCCAAGCGAAACAGGCACACCGCGCGGAACGCGGGCCAGCGCGACCAGAAGATCGATCAAAAGCCGCGCCTGCGGCGCTTGCCCGAAAATATGCAGCCCGTCACGGATCTGCATTTCCTTCAAATCGCAGAGATAGGCGTCGAGCTTTTGCAGCGCCATGTCTTCATCGTCATGGTCATGAATGCCTGCGTCACGGTCGAGACCGATATCGCGCACCAGCTCTAGAATCTGACCCTTGAGGCGTAACAGTCGACGCGGATCGACACCCGACGCTTCGTAATATTCGTCGACGAGCGCTTCGAGATCCTTCAGCAGGCCATAGCTTTCGGCACGGGTCAAAGGCGGCGTCAGATGATCGATGATCACCGCGCCCGCACGGCGCTTGGCTTGCGTGCCCTCGCCCGGATCATTGACGATAAACGGATAGATATGCGGCGTCGGTCCGAACACGGCTTCGGGATAGCAATTTTCAGACAGCGCCAGCGCCTTACCCGGAAGCCATTCAAGATTGCCGTGCTTGCCCATATGAACAATGGCATCAACATCCGCTATCTCGCGCAGATAGGCATAGAAAGCGATATAGCCGTGCGGCGGCACCAGATCCGGCGAATGATAGCTTTCCTTCGGATCGATGTTGTAGCCGCGTGCGGGCTGAATGCCGGTCAGCGTTTCGCCGAGCCGCATCAACGGCAGCGCAAAGGCGTCGCGTTCCTCGTCGAAAAAGGGGTCAGCTTCCGGCTCACCCCACCGAGCTGTGACTTCCAGCTGAATCGCATCGGGAAGTATTTCGAAGAAAGCTTTGTATTGATTCAGAGAAATGGTTTCGCGAATCTCGCGGCCATCGCGCGCGGCATTGGTCGGCCCGGCCATCAAAAGCTGCATCAGCGCATCACCATCGGCAGGCACTTCGCCGGTCTGATAGCCTGCAACAGCCATGGCTCTCAGCGTTTCGACCGTTCCGGCAGGCGTATCCAGCCCGACGCCATTGCCTAGCCGCCCATCGCGGTTGGGATAGTTGGCAAGAATCAGCGCCACACGGCGCTCGGCAGCCGTCTTTCGCTTCAATCGCACCCAGTTCGCTGCGAGTTTCGCCACAAAAGCCACACGGTTTTCATCCGGCTCGTGGGTGACGATATTCGCTTCCACCGCCGCATCGAACTGCCGCGCCGATTTGAACGAAACCGCGCGCGACAAAACACGCCCGTCCACTTCCGGCAGGGCAACATTCATGGCCAGATCGCGCGCCAGCAATCCTTGCTGGGAAGCCTGCCAGACCGCCTTCGGCGTGCCGGAAAAAATCACCTGCAAAACCATATTGCCGCGCTTGTCTAGCACGGTTGGCTTGCGCTCTGCACCCGGCGAGGAAATAGCAAAGCCGGTCGCGTTCAACACAATATCCGGCGTGCAATCTTCGAAAACGCCGTCCACGACGGCAGCAGACAGCCGGTCCTTGAGGCTGGAGACGAAAAGAGGCAGCGGATTGATGCCTTCCGCCTGCAAACCCGCAATCAACGCCTCGACAGGCTGGGTCTGGCCGCTTTGCACCAGCGCGCGATAGAAAACGATCGCCGCAACGGGTGCATCCTTGATCCAGCGACTGCGGATGAGGCCGAGCGAAACCACCGCCTCGCCGGGCCACCAAAGACCAGCTTTGAGCAGCGGTGCGGCTTCGGCTGGCTTTTCGCCGCCGTCAACCAGCGCCGTGCAATAATCGAGGAAGGCGCGCATATTGGAAGCGCCACCCTCGATCAGATAATGCCACAGCGCTTCACGGTCGGCGCTCGCAACCGTCGAGAAACGATCCAGCCCATGGTCGGGCTTGTCATCGCCGGGAAGCACCGCGATCTTGACACCGTGGTTCACGGCGCAGGCATGAAGCGCTTCCAGCCCATAAGGCCAGTAAGTCTCGCCGCCGATAATGCGCACGATAATCAGCTTTGCATGACGCGCCGTCCGCTCGACATAAGCGTCGACGGACATTGGATGCGTGAGACTGAGAAAACTGGCGAGCCGCAGGCTTGGCCCGTCTGGCTCGGCGCGATGCGCCTGCGCAAGACTGGCCAGCTCCGTGTCGGCGGCGGAAAGGAACAGAATATCACCCGGCGTCTGGCCGAGATCGACGGCCTCATTGCCGTCGCTGATCGTTCCTTTCTGGGCAAGCAGAAGATGCATTACAAAACTGCGTCTTTCACGGCCTTGGTGATGGCTCCTTCATCGATCTCATGCAGGCCGATGACAACGAGACGCGTCGAACGGACTTCATCCTTGCCCCACGGGCGGTCGAAATAATGCTCGATACGCGGGCCTACAGCCTGCACCACCAGACGCATCGGCTTGCCGGGCACATCGACAAAGCCCTTGAGACGCAGAACATCATGGTCAGCGATAATGGTCTTCAGCTTCTCGGCAAAGGCCTTCGGGTCCGAAACGGAACCGGCTTCAACAACAAAGCTCTCGAATTCATCGTGATCATGCTCATGACCATCGGCATGATGGATTTCATGATGAGACTTGCGGTTCGCGATATCGTCTTCCGTACCAACGCCAAGGCCGAGCAGCACATCAGCGCCAAGCTTGCCGAAGCTTGCGGGCACCATGTTGACGCGGCGCGACGAGCGCTCGGCAACATCAGCCTTCACGCTGTCGAGGATCGAGGCGTCGATCAGATCAGCCTTGTTGAGCACGATCAGGTCGGCAGCATGAATCTGGTCTTCAAACAGTTCTTCAAGCGGGCTCTCATGATCAAGCGATTCATCGGCAGCGCGCTGCGCATCCACCTTGTCATGATCGTCAGCAAACCGGCCTTCGGCTACAGCGGCGGCATCAATGACCGTCACCACGCCATCGACCGTGACCTGCGTCTTGATCTCCGGCCAGTTGAAGGCGGCGACCAGCGGCTGCGGCAATGCAAGGCCGGACGTCTCGATGACGATGTGATCCGGACGGTCCGGACGGTCGAGCAGCTTGGTCATGGTCGGGATGAAATCGTCGGCAACGGTGCAGCAAATGCAGCCATTGTTGAGTTCGATCACGTCTTCCTCGCGGCAGGTCTCGATACCGCAACCTTTCAGAATGCCGCCATCGACACCAAGATCACCAAATTCATTGATAATCAGCGCAATGCGCTTGCCATTGGCGTTTTCAAGCAGATTGCGGATCATCGTGGTCTTGCCCGACCCGAGAAACCCGGTGATCACGGTAGCCGGTATCTTTTGACCCTGCATAAAATTATCCCTTCATCTTGAGCGGCAAACCTGCCGCCATGAAATAAACTTCGTCTGCCGCTGCAGCGATGGCCTGATGCAGAAAACCTGCATGATCGCGAAATTCCCGCGCCATGCGATTTTCGGGCACGATGCCGAGCCCAACTTCGTTGGACACAAAAACCACCGGCCCGCCGAGGGCCGAAAGCACAGCAACCAGATCGTGTGATTCCGCGGCGATGTCGCGCTCGGCCATCATAAGATTGGTGACCCAAAGGGTCAGGCAGTCAACCAGCATGAATCTGGTCGATTGCGTGTGTTGCAGAAGTGCGCTCTTCAGATCGAGCGGCTCTTCTACGGTCTGCCATTGCGTGCCGCGTCGGTCGCGATGCACCGCAATACGGCTTTCCATTTCTCCGTCGAAGGCGCGCCCCGTCGCCAGATAGACCGGCTGAAGCCCGGAGGCTTCAACCAGCTTTTCGGCATAGGACGACTTACCCGAACGGGCTCCGCCAAGAACAAAGGTGATTTTTCCGGGCAGAGCCACGCTATCAGCCTTCCAGTTCGGATGTGGCGTAATGCTGGATGAACCAGCCAAGCGCCAGACCGATCACCGCCCACATGAACAGGTTCGTCGCCAGCGAAGCGACCGCATATTGCGATGCGAGCAGCGACGGAATTGGCGACGCAATATCCTCTGGATGCGGCGCGCCATAGACCTGCGGGGCAATGATTGCGACAAGACCGAGCAATTTTGCCCAGATTTCGTCGCGCAGCACGATCAGATAGAGACCGACACCACTGAGTACGACCGTCGAAATCCACCAGAGCTGGCGCTGGGCGAGATCAGCCGCTGGCATTGCCGGCAGTTCCGGCGACAAACCGAGCGCAGGCATAAACGCCACTGCAAAGAAACCGGCCATGCCCCAATACAGGCCGTTCCGCACTGTGATTGGACGACCGAGCAGCAGCGCAATGCCGCCAAGCAGAAGAGCAAAACCAGAACCGGCAACCAGGTTGGCCAGGATCGTATTGCCAAGACGGCCGAACGGCAGTTCTGCCCCGGCTTCTTCTTCGGCTGGTGCGGCAGCTGCCGCATGATCATGGGCAGGAGCTTCGGCACCGGCCTGTTCATGCGGCGCGGCTTCAGCCGGTCCATGACTATGGCCGCCGCCAGCCTCTTCATAAACTTCCGCCTGCAGAATAAGTGGAACGGTCTTGAGATACATGGCAGGCGTCACCAGAAGCCCTGCCAGAAGGCCCGCAGCAAGCGTAGCCAAAAGATAACGGATCAACATTTTAGTCCCCCAACTGCAAAAAATCGCCGATAGCCACAGCCATCGGACGCAAAGCAGTGTCAGCTTCCTTGAAAAACACGTCTACGTTCATTCCCCACGCAAACCGGCACGTAAACGCCGTTCGCAATGTCGACGCTAAAGCATCAATGGCAAGGAAAACCGTAAGAATGGCGGGTATCGTGCGCTGAATCGTGCAGCGTGTCCGAATGCGCAAGTCCAACGCCATAGACGAGGAAGGCGCCAAGGAGCAGGGAAACCACAGCCGTACCAAGACGCGCAGCCAAAGGTAGAGATACAGTGGTGGAGACAGAATTATTTATACGTGCGGCCATGACAACCTCCGTGCAGGCAGCAGGGAAAAACCTCCCATGGGGCGCGGGTAAAATACCCTTCTGCAACAGGCAGGTCTCCTGGCTCACGGGTCGTCGGAAATGTCACCGCCTTCCCGGAACTTTAAGTTCCAGTGGCTGCCGGTTGCCCGGCTTGGCTTCATTCCTCTCCGCTCTACAGTCGCGGGGTCGGCTGCGATAAAGACGCCCGAATTGGGTCCGTCCTTCGCATTCCCTCTTGGTCCCACCGGATTCGTCCGGCGAAAACCTGTCACATAGTTGGACATTAGGCCTTTGCTAAAGCACCGTCAATCGGGCTTGCGGGCAGAGTGGGACGCCTGAACAGCATCATTTCAAAGAAAACAGCGCGTCGATATCGAGACAGGCTTCCAGCCCTTCCGCCAGCTCATCCAGCGCTGTTTCAACGCTCATGCGATAATTGCCAGCACCGCCTTCGATACCCAGCGTGGCGAGAAATTGCTGCCGGAAACGATCTGCGCCGAAAACGCCGTGCAGATAGGTCCCCATAATCCGGCCATTCGGAGAGACCGCACCGTCATCATGATCCCCGATGCGCGCAAAAGGCCTGAACATATCGGCCCCTGTTGTGCGCCCGATATGGATTTCATAGCCTTCCAGCGGCGTATCATAAAGCAATGAACTCGCTTCAACATTGCGGACGACTTTTTCCGGCTCCATGACGGTTTCAATATCCAGCAGCCCCAAACCTTCCGCTTCGCGCACCTGCCCTTCGATCCCATGCGGATCGCGGATGCTGCGCCCCAGCATCTGAAAACCGCCGCAGATACCGAGTACATGTCCGCCGCGTTTTACGTGCCCAGCCAGATCGCGATCCCAACCGTTTTCACGGAACGCCAGCAGATCGGCAATGGTGGACTTTGTTCCGGGCAGCACGACCAGACCGGCATCGGACGGAAGCGGCGTACCGGGCGGCACCATGACCACCTCCACGGCGGGTTCGACCTTCAGCGGGTCCAGATCGTCGAAATTGGCGATGCGCGGCAACATCGGAACCGCAACTTTGAGCGCCTTGTCAGCGCTGCGCACGGCACGCTCCAAAACCACCGAATCTTCGGCAGGTAATCGGGAAACAGCCTTGAGCCATGGAACCACACCGAACGAACGCCAGCCGGTAAAGCGTTCTATCGCTTCCAACCCGTCGTCGAACAGAGAAATGTCACCACGAAACTTGTTGATGATGAACCCGCGCACCATGGCGCGATCTTCTTCCGGCAGGATTGTGTGGGTCCCGACCAGCGACGCGATCACCCCGCCCCGGTCGATGTCACCGACCAGCACCACCGGCACATTGGCCCGCGTTGCAAAGCCCATATTGGCGATATCTCCGGCCCGAAGATTAATTTCCGCTGGAGAGCCTGCTCCTTCAATCAGCACAAGGTCTGCACCTTCGCTGACGATGGAAAAGGACTCCATCACCGAGGCCATTAGCTGCGGCTTCAATTCCTGATAATACCGCCCGCGCGCTTCGCCGCGCACCTGGCCCTGCACTACGATCTGGCTGCCCATATCGGTCTGAGGTTTCAGCAAAACCGGGTTCATATGCACAGACGAAGGAATGCCCGACGCCAGCGCCTGTAGCCACTGGGCACGACCGATTTCCCCGCCGTCATCACTGACCGCAGCATTGTTGGACATGTTCTGAGGCTTGAACGGACGGACTTTCAGCCCACGATTGCGCGCCACACGACAGAGCCCCGCGACAAGCACGCTCTTGCCGACATCAGACCCCGTTCCCTGAAACATAATTGCCCGTACCATCTGACCTGCGTAGCCGAAACGGTAAGCCATGGCAATCTGGGTCTAAGCCTGCGCCTCACAGCACATCCAACGCGCTTCGCGATGCCCCTTCTATGCAAAAATGCGCATCAGTTTATTACAAATGTGAGCAAGATTATTCCAATGGAGCGTTGGCAGTGTTCCGGTCTTATGCTCTAGTCGGCTCAAGTATCTGATCCAAAAGTCACCATGCCGGTCTACAAATGGCAATTTCTGCGCTTCCGGTGCTCACGTACCCAAATGTACGCTGCGCTCCGGTTCTCGAAATCACCATTTTCGCCACGGCCTGCTGCTTTTTGATCCAGATACCCGGAGGAGCGGTACTCAACTTTTAAAGCTGAGGGAGGAAACCATGGATGCTGCCGAACAGAACCAGTTCGAGCTGAACGAAGAACAGTTCGCCATTCAGGAGATGGCGCGCGGCTTTGCCAGCGACCGAATTGCACCCCACGCGCTGCAATGGGACCGTGACAAGCATTTCCCTGTCGATGCGCTTCGCGAGGCGGGATCGCTCGGCATGGGCGGCATCTATGTCCGCGAGGATGTGGGTGGATCGGCACTGAAACGTATGGATGCCGTGCTTATTTTCGAGGCGCTTGCCGCCGCCTGCCCGTCATTCTCAGCCTTTGTCTCCATACACAACATGGCTGCGTGGATGATCGACACATTCGGCAACGAGACGCAACGCCAGCAGTTCCTGCCCAGTCTCACATCCATGGACTGGCTGGCCAGTTACTGCCTGACGGAACCGGGTTCCGGTTCGGACGCAGCCGCCCTTCGCACCCGCGCCACGCGGGATGGCGATCACTATGTCATCAGTGGTGCAAAGCAGTTTATTTCCGGTGCCGGAGAGACCGACATTTACGTCACCATGGTGCGTACCGGCGAGGACGGTCCCAAAGGCATTTCCACCCTCGTTGTGCCGAAAGATGCACCCGGCCTGTCCTTCGGCGCTAACGAATACAAGATGGGCTGGAACTGCCAGCCGACGCGAACAGTCATTTTCGACAACTGCCGTGTACCGGTGGAAAATCGGCTTGGCGAAGAAGGCACAGGCTTCAAGATCGCCATGGCCGGTCTCGACGGCGGACGGCTGAATATCGGAGCCTGCTCGCTTGGCGGCGCGCAATCTGCACTCGACAAGGCGCTTGAATATTGCGGCGAGCGCAAGGCCTTCGGACAAACAATAGACCGTTTTCAAGCCTTGCAGTTTCGCCTTGCCGATATGGAAACGGAGCTTTCAGCTGCGCGCATGCTGCTTTACGCCGCCGCAAGCAAGCTCGACCGCAAAACCCACGATGCGGGCAAATGGTCAGCCATGGCCAAGCGGTTTGTGACCGACACCGGCTTCAACATCGCCAATGAAGCGCTGCAGCTCTTTGGCGGCTACGGTTATCTCCACGATTACGGGATCGAAAAGCTGGTCCGAGACCTGCGCGTGCACCAGATTCTGGAGGGGACCAACGAAATCATGCGCGTGATCATTGCCAGGCATATGATCGGTCGCTGAACAGCACTTATACGGAGGAATTTATCATGGCCACTATCGCATTTATCGGCCTCGGTAATATGGGCGGCCCGATGGCCGCAAATCTGGTCAAGGCCGGACACACGGTGCGCGGGTTCGATTTGTTGCCGCAGCATCTTGAAGAGGCACGCGCCAATGGATTGCAGATCGCGACCAGCGCGGTGGAGGCCGTTGCGGATGTCGACACGGTCATCACCATGCTGCCTGCTGGCAAGCATGTTCTCGCGGTTTATGAGGAAATCGCCCCTAAGGCGCGAAAAGATTCAGTTTTTATCGATTGCTCCACAATCGACGTGGATTCTGCCCGCAAGGCGCACGCGCTTGCGGCAAGTCATGGACATCTCTCCATCGATGCGCCGGTTTCGGGCGGCACCGGTGGTGCAGCCGCAGGCACACTGACTTTTATGGCAGGCGGCAGTGACAAGGCCTTCGAGCGTGGCGAACCAATCCTCAAGCCAATGGCTGGCAAGATCGTGCATTGCGGCGGCGACGGAGCCGGACAGGCTGCCAAGATCTGCAACAATATGATTCTCGGCATTTCGATGATCGGCGTCAGTGAAGCCTTCGTGCTGGCCGAGAAGCTCGGCCTTTCACATCAGGCGCTTTTCGATGTGGCTTCCACATCCTCGGGCCAGTGCTGGTCGCTCACCACTTATTGTCCGGTCCCGGGGCCGGTTCCGACCTCGCCAGCAAACCGTGATTACAAGCCGGGCTTTGCCGCAACGCTGATGCTGAAGGATTTGAAGCTTTCGCAGGAAGCTGCGAAAAGCGCTGGCGCGGAAACTCCGCTTGGCGCCCATGCGGAGGCGATTTATTCACTGTTCGACAGTGAAGGCCATGGCGGCGACGACTTTTCCGGCATTATCAACCATCTGCGCGAAAAATCCGGAGCAAAGTAAAAAAAAGATCACATGCATGAAAAAACTTGCCTCAAAAAGGCAATGTTTAGATTTGCTTAATCGTCTGCTAACCGTACGGTAACGATGTTCGGATAAAAAGGAGCACGAGACAGGCTAAACCTCTCTCGCTGCTCCGGATCTGGTATTGCGTACCGGAGCTTTATGTATCTCTCACCAGCGTTTTTTCGGTGAGATTGCCATGCGTAGTTGGCAAAACCGTGCGCCGTAAGGCAGCGCGGTTTTTGCCGTAAACGAAAATTTTATCAAATATTGTCCGCATATTTCGATTGATTGGCGCTTCGCGGATTGAAATCCGACCATAATTTTGTGAAATGTAGCAGCCTGTTTGCGCCCATCTGGGGCACATCGTTCAGCATCGGGACTTCAAGCTTGACCGCATTAAGACAAACCGCGTCTACCGCAGACAAAGAAATATTGGGATTGCCTTGGGCGGTCCTATTCGTCGTGTGCTATTTCGTGTTCCAGGCCGTTCTGGTGACTTATATCTCCAACGGTGCTGGACTCGATGATGCGGAACAGCTCGCCAATATAGGTTATCTCGACTGGGGCTATGGCGGCTCGCAACCGCCGCTCTATACGTGGACGACCAATCTTGCCGCCTCCGTGCTAGGCACGTCGATGTTGACGCTTCAGATCGTGAAGTTCGGCATGCTGGCAAGCCTTTTCCTCAGCGTTTTTGGCGCGATGCGGCTCCTCGGCTTCTCGCGTGTTGTCGCCTCGGCCAGCATGCTCGGCCTGTTTCTCATTCCACAAATCGGCTGGGAATCGCAGCGCGCCCTGACCCATTCGGTCGCGGGCACAGCGGGATGCGGATGGACCTTCCTGGCCTTTGCCTGGCATATGCGCAAGCGCAGCGTGATTTCGGCTGCTCTTCTTGGCGTGGCCATGACCGCGGCGCTTCTCGGCAAGTTCAACGCATCGTTCTTCCTGATCATGGTGATCGTAACCGGGCTTTCAGTCCCGGAATATCGGGCCGTGCTTCTGTCGAAACTATCGGCCGTCACCTTGCTCGCCTTCGCAATCTGCGTCGGACCGACGGCCACGTGGATGTTCGCACATAAGTCGAGTGTCATTGCCCGTTCCGGCAAATTGCAGATGGGCGCATCCGGAAACCTGTTCTTCGACCGGCTGAACGGCATTGAGAGCTTCGTTGAAGCTGCCTTCCTGTTCTCGGTTCTGGCGCTTGCAATCGCGGCGGTCATCGCGCTCATCCACTTCAAGAAACGCACTGTGCCCACCACGCCTTATACGCCCGGCGAGACATTCATGCGCCGTCTGGTGGTTGTCGGTCTGCTGATTGTTTTCGTCGGTGTTGTTGTAACAGGCGCCAATGACGTCAAGGACCGCTGGCTCCAGCCTGTGCTATTTCTTTTGCCCGCCGTTTTGGCTTTCCGTCTGGAGCGCTTCCGCATCGGCAATCGCCCTGTTACGGAATATGCTGCAATGGGCGCAGTGGTTGCGCTGCTGGTTCCACCGGTTCTGTCCTATTATCTCATATATGGGTCGAGCACCCCGCCCTATGGGCAGCTGGATTATCGCCAGCTTTATACGGAAATCAGCAGCCACGGGCCTTTCAAGACCATCGTGGCGGATAATGCGCAGATACCGGGCAATTTCCGGCTGTTCGATCCGTCGCTGAAGGTGGTTCACCCAGAAACGCCCGATGGGGCCAAGCAGATCGCAGCGCCGATTCTGGTCATGTGGTTTGGCGATGCCACGCCGAACGCCCACATTGCGGGCCTTCTGGCGAGCGCCAATATTCAGGTGCCGACGACTGGTATCATGACAACAAGCATCGCTTATAAAACGCGCCCGGATATGCAGATGCCGGTGGGGTATTTCTTCGTCAACGCGCAATGAACATTGTCTGCTCTTTGACGGGCAAATGAACTATCAATGAAAAGGCCCGGGACATGTCCCGGGCCTTTTGCTTAAACTCTTAGTCCACCGTCTCTTGAACGGCATGCGCTGTGCCTTTGACATCGCGCCCAACGCCGCGAACCGTATTGGCACAAGAAGCCAGTGTGAAAGCACAGAGAACAATAGCAACTGGGACAAGGCGGGTCAGTTTCATAGCGGTCTCTCCGATAGGATGTCGTTAAAGCCCAGATGAACGGGCGCACATACTCGTATTGTGCCAGCATCCATCGGCCCACCCCGGACCCCGCCTCAGTCAGCTGGCTATGAAGCCGTTTCATCCGGCTGTCATATAGGAAATCTAGCGCAACCTTTTGTCCTGACAAGAGAAGGCATTACTTACACCCACAAGTTCTTGTGAGTTGTATCAGCAAGCACGAAAAGTCTCGAAGCGCCCCGTGCGGCGATAAGCTTCGAAGACATTGCGCAAATTCTCCGCCACCGCATGAATATGCGGTCCGGCTTCAGGCCTGATAATCATGCCGAGCTGATAGCGCCCCAATTCAGGCAAGTCATGCTCTGACCCCAGTGCAACAATCCCCTCGCCGAGCAAGGTCTTCGCAAAAGGTGCGATGGCAAGATCGGCCATGATGGCGGCGCGCTGTCCGGTGGAATGTGAACTCATATAGGCGATACGATAGGGACGGCCCGAGCTTTCGAGCGCTTCCAGCGCATTGCCGCGCCAGGCGCAGCCCTCTTCCCAGATGGAAAGCGGCAGCGGATCGCGGCGGTAAGCCGTTCCGCATTTCGCTCCAGCCCAGACGAGTTCCTCGTCGAGCAGAACTTCCGTGTCACCCTTGCCGGGCACCGTATGCGAAATATTGACCAGCGTAACATCAAGACGTCGCTCATCAAGGCGCTTGCGCAGATTGCTGCTCTGATCGATTACCACGTCTACCGTCACACCCGGATGGGTTTCCGCAAAGCGCTTGAGTACAAGCGGTAGCACGCATTCGCCAATATCGTCAGGCGAACCGAGCCGCACCACGCCGGTGACGGTCGGTGCGACAAATTTCGAAACCGCTTCACGATTGAGCGCCAGAAGGCGACGCGCAAAGCCCAGCAGAACTTCACCGTCGCTGGTCAGCGTAACGGAACGGGCATCGCGGTCAAACACGGCGACCCCGATCTGCTCCTCAAGTTTCTTGATCTGCATCGATACGGCCGAGGGCGTGCGAAACACTGCATTGGCCGCCGATGAGAAACTGCCCGTGTCCGCAATTGCAACGAAAGTGCGAAGGACATCGATATCGAGCATTGGCAAAGGATGCTGGACGGGCGCTGTCATGGCGGAACTCCGGTGATGATAAATCAAATTTTCTGATCTTAAGCCTTTTTATATTTCGTTTGATTGAACGTCAAGCACAGCTCACATTAACCCCATCGAAAACACACAACCCGCTGCAGCAGGCATTCAAACCAATCCATTCTCGCCCGAGGAGACCGAAAATGACCGTACAATGCCAGACCGTGGGCCAGACCGTGGGCCAGACCGCAGGCTCAACCGCCAACCGCAATCGCCGCCCGACGCCATCAGCATCCGCTTCTTCACTTGTCTGGTTGCGCCAGGCTTATGACGAACTGCGGAGCCAGATTGATCAGTGGTTGCTCGACCGCAAGATCGCTCGGACCCGCCTCTCGATCCAGAATCTGCCGGAACATATCCGGCAGGACGTTGGCTGGCCGGCAATCGACGACCGTCTGCCAGTCGTCCGTCAGGTTCGCTCCACGCGCCCTAACACTCCGCGTAAAGGCTGATTTGCGACAATTATTAATTTTCGAATGAGGGCGAGCCTGTTTCGCCCTCATTTTCACGACATAAAAATACCTTCTCGCGGCAGGCATTTAGCCGCACTTTGCAACCTAACCGTTCTGTGTCTCAATAAAGCACTATCCCGTTTGCGTCATTGCCCTCCCCTAGCATTTGCGGGCACTGATCCAGGGGGCGCCGGTCTGATAGCGACCGGCAAAAGCGGGGCAGAAATCGACCCCGCAGTCGTGACGGAGACATAAGCAGCACCGCGTCGGGAACCGCGGCGCCTGCTTCAAAAAATGGGAACGGTCCGGTTATGAACCAGGCTTCATCGATTAAGCGGTCTATTGTCTTCTTTCTGGTTCCGAACTTTTCGATGATCGCGTTTGCGACGGCCATCGAGCCGCTGCGCATCGCCAATCGTATGCTCGGTTACGAAGCCTATCATTGGCGCTTGACGTCAACAGATGGCCAGCCGGTCACGGCATCGAATGGCGTGGTTTGCGCCGTCAATGCGTCGCTGGAAGACGAACGACGCTATCTGCAACGCGAGCAGCGCCCGTCCATGGTGTTTGTCTGCTCCGGTGTCTATGTCGAGGATTTCCGCAACAAATCGGTCTTCGCCTGGCTGCGCGAAGAATATAATCGCGGCGTCGCGGTCGGCGGCCTTTGCACCGGCGCGCATATTCTCGCGGCAGCCGGACTTCTTTCGGGAAAGCGCTGCGCCATCCATTGGGAAAATCTGCCCGGCTTTGCCGAAGCATTCCCCAAGGCCGAGGTCTATGCCGACCTGTTTGAATTCGACAGCAATATCTACACCTGTGCTGGTGGCACAGCCTCGCTCGACATGATGCTGAAGTTGATCGGCGATGATTTCGACGCCAATCTGGTCAACAAGATCTGCGAACAGGCGCTGACCGACCGTGTCCGCAGCCCGCAGGACAGGCAGCGTCTGCCGCTGCGCGCGCGCCTCGGCATCCAGAACTCCAAGGTCTTGACCATTATCGAGATGATGGAAGCTAACCTGTCCGAACCGCAGGCGCTGATCAATGTTGCTCACACGATCGGCCTGTCGCGCCGTCAGGTCGAGCGGCTGTTCCGGCAGGAAATGGGGCGTTCCCCCGCCCGCTATTATCTGGAAATCCGCCTTGACCGGGCGCGGCACCTGCTTTTGCAGTCATCCATGCCGGTCGTGGAAGTAGCGGTGGCATGCGGCTTCGTTTCGGCGTCGCATTTTTCCAAATGCTATCGCGAACTCTACGGGCGCTCTCCGCAACAGGAACGTGCAGATCGCAAAATGCTCATCGCGGCATAGCGGAAATCTGTGCTGCGAATGAGAACATCGCCAGTCGGGCGTTCGTGTAAAAGATAAGAAAATCAGAACTGTAACGGGTCTTTCGGAATCACTTTCGCAAGACCGGGGGAAGCCCATTCCGGCATGTCGCTTGCAGAACAGGCTTATCGCGCAAAACCCCGGCTACGACCGGTAATCAACGCAGTCGTGTCAGGCAGCGAATATGTCGTATAAAGGCAAATATCCTGCCCCATCAGCGATTATGGTTCTGTCAAATACCAACCAGGGTCACATAAAATGGCAGAGTTTCCTAAAAAGGCGAAGGTCGTAATCGTCGGGCTCGGTGGCATCGTCGGCGCATCCGTCGTGCACCACCTGATCGAACGGGGCTGGGACGACATCGTCGGCATCGACAAGTCGGGCATTCCGACCGATATCGGCTCGACGGCCCACGCATCGGATTTCTGCTATGCGACCAGCCACGATTTTCTGTCCTGCTGGACCACGCTTTATTCCATCGAGTTCTACGAAAAGATGGGGCACTACGCCCGCGTCGGCGGCCTTGAAGTTGCCCGTGTGGGCGACGATGGCCGCATGGATGAAATCAAGCGCAAGGTCGCTTCCGGTAAGGCTTTTGGCACCCGCGCCCGTTTGATTGAACCGGCGGAGATCAAGGAAAAATTCCCGCTGATCGAAGAAGACATGGTTCAGGGCGGCCTGTGGGACCCGGATGCCGGTCTGGTCATCCCGCGTTCGCAGACGGTTGCCGGCAAGCTGATCGATCAGGCCGAAGCTGCTGGCAAGTTGCAGAGCTTTGCCAACACGCCTGCCCAGTCGCTGCTGGTCGAAAACGGTCGCATCAAGGGTGTGGTCACGCATCGCGGCACCATCGAAGCCGATTATGTCGTGATCTGTGCTGGTCTCTGGGGGCGGCTGATTGCCGAAATGGTCGGCGAAGACCTGCCCGTCATGCCGATCGACCATCCGCTGACATTCTTCGGCCCGTATAATGAATTCGAAGGCACCGGCAAGGAAATCGGCTGGCCGCTGATGCGCGATCAGGGCAATTCGGCCTATATGCGCGATACGGGCGACCCGAAGACTGCCGAAGGCGGTCAGATCGAATGGGGCTATTACGAAGAGACCAATCCGCGCCTCTGCCACCCGCGCGATCTACTGGAAAAGCACGAAGCGCGCCTTTCGCCGTCGCAGCGCGACCTCGATATGGAGCAGATTCTGGAGCCGCTTGAACGCGCCATCGAACTGACGCCGATCCTCGGTGAGCTTGGCTATAATGAAAGTCATTCCTTCAATGGCTTCCTGCAAGTCACGACCGATGGCGGCCCGTCCATGGGCGAAAGCCAGAAGGTGCGCGGCCTTTGGTATGCAGTCGCAATCTGGGTCAAGGACGGCCCCGGCATGGGTAAGCTCATTGCCGACTGGATGACCGACGGTCGCACATCCATCGATCATCACGCCATCGACTATTCCCGGTTCTATCCGCACCAGATGACCGAGCAGTTCATCTGGGATCGTTGCACCGAAACGGCAATGAAGGTCTATAACCCAGCAGTGCACCCCCGTGAGCCATTTTCCAAGGGCCGTAATATCCGGCGCTCGCCGTTCTATGAGCGCGAAGTTGAGCTTGGCGGCCATTTCATGGAACTCGGCGGCTGGGAACGTGCGCATGGCTATGCCGCCAACGAGCATCTGCTTGAAAAATACGGCAACCGTGTTCCAGTGCGTGAAAACGAATGGGACAACCGCCATTTCTGGCGTGTTTCCAATGCGGAGCATCTGGAACTGACGGAAAATTGCGGCATCATCAATCTCTCGCATTTCGCGATGTACGACATTGAAGGCCCGGATCATGTCGAGCTGATGGAATGGCTCTGCGCGGCCAAGATTGGCGGCGACGCCAATATCGGCAAGGGCATCTATACCCACTTCCTCGATGATGAAGGCATGGTGCGCGCCGACTTCACGGCAATCCGCATGGCTGACCGCATCCGCATGATCAACGGCGCCGATGCAGGCCCGCGCGATTTCCATTACATGTGTCGCGTGGCCGAGGATAAGGGCTTTGACGTCACCATCACCGATGTGACGGAGAAATATGTCACTGTCGGCATATGGGGTCCGAATGCTCGCGAGAACCTCAAGAAGGTTGTCGAGAATCCCGAGGGGCTCGATGCCGAGAACTTTCCCTTTGCGGCGATCAAGCCGATCAGGATTGCGGGCAAGGACGTCACCGCCTTCCGCATTTCCTATGTCGGCGAACAAGGCTGGGAATTGCACATGCGCTATGAAGACGGCCTCGCCGTCTGGGATGCGCTGCGTTCCACCGGCACAATTGCCGTGGGCGTTGAAACCTATGCCAATACCCGCCGTATGGAGAAAAGCCTGCGCCTTCAGAATGCCGACCTTTTGACGGAGTATAATCTCCTTGAAGCCGATCTGGCGCGCCCAAAGGTCAAGGAAGCCGATTTCCGCGGCAAGGCCAAGCATGTCGAGTATCGCACCCGCGAAAATCAACCTGCCATGCTCTGCACGCTGGTCATGACGGACAATATCGATTCGAAAGGCGTGGCGCGTTATCCCGTCGGCATCATGCCGGTAATGGAGCCGGAAACAGGCGAAACGCTGGTCGATGAGCTGGGCCGCCGCTCATTCACCTCGTCGGTGGCATTCGGCCCGACCATCGGCAAGAATATCGCGCTTGCCTATCTGCCATGGAGCCATTGCCAGGAAGGCCGTAAGCTGACCGTCGAGTATTTTGGCGAAACCTATCCGGTTGAAGTGGCCTCCGTTGGCTACAAGCCGCTTTACGACCCGGAAAACCTCAAGCCACGCAGCTGATCCAACCGAGAGACAAACAAAAAGCCGGGCATTTCGCCCGGCTTTTTCAATTCAACAATTTGGCGATCTTATTTCAGCGTAGCCTTGCCGCCGGTGAGCGTGATGGTCTCATCACCCGTCAGCGCTTCGCGGTCGCCATTCGGAAAGGTCACGAAGCAGCCGGACGCACAGAAGTCGACAGTGTCGCCCGGTGCGACGACCATTTCACGCTTGGACGCACCTTCCGTGACCACGATGGTCTGCGCGGCGCTGTCCTTGTTGGAAATCTTGGCGGCGTAGGAACCGCCCATGGAAGCTGCAAGCATAATGACTGCGCCAAGACCGATCGTACCAAATTTGTTGATCTGAATTACGTTCATATCGTTTCGGCGTTTCCACCGCTCCCGCTTCTACAACCCCGATGAAAGCAAGTGCCCCCGCTTCCATCCTCGAAGAACGACCCGCCGTTCTATGGCTCATTTATAGTTGGACAAAACTGAACTGCAACTGAACGACGCGTTCATTAGCACTACAGTTGCAAATTCGTCAGGCCGCGGCGAAAAGAGTGATTTTCGAGTACCGAAGCGCAGCGTACTTAAAGGTACGTGAGCACCGGAATGAAGAAAATTGCTCTTTGCAGTCCGGCATCACGAAGAATGCAACTGTAGTGCTAGGCTTTATCGTCATTGTCATCCGTTGCCTTGGCTTTCTCTTCGCGCGCTTTCTTCTTCGGCGCAGCTGTAGGCGCCTTCTGCACGATCTCCGAAAGCTTCTCGATCTCCGGCAGGCTCAACACCAGATCGGTTGAAGACGAGGATAGATGCAAACCCTCTTCGCGGAACCGCTCCACAATCTGAAACCGCAATTCGTTCTTGATGCCGCCGGTCGAGGTGATGTCCGCAACAAACGCATAAATATCAAAAACCATTAGCGAGTCGGTCATGCTTTGGAAAGCAACGAACGGCTCAGGATTTCTGAGAATGGAATGGTGGCCGTGCACGATCTCCAGCAACAGCGTGTGCACACGCCTTGGATCGTCCGTATAGGAAGCCTGCACATTGATATCGATGCGGCCTAGCTTGTTGCGATGCGTCCAGTTGCCGACATTGCCGTTGATGAGCGTCGAGTTCGGCACAATGATCGACTGCTTCTGGAAGGTTTCCACTTCCGTTGCGCGCACGCTGATCTTTTTCACGATGCCGCTAACCGTGCCCGCTTCTACCCAGTCGCCAACCTTGAACGGCCGTTCGGCGAGAAGAATGAGACCGGAGACGAAATTCTGGACGATATTCTGAAGACCAAAACCGATACCGAGGGAAAGACCACCGGCGATCAGCGCCAGATTGGACATATTGAACCCGGCTGCCGAGACGCCCATCAGGGCAGCAAGACAGAGCCCGACATAACCGACCACCGTGCGGATCGAGTTGCGCACGCCGGAATCGACACGGCCTCTCGCCATCACGCTGTTGTCGAGCCAGTTCTGGAACCAGCGTGTCAGCAAATATCCGATGACAAACAGCAAGACGCCGGTGAGCAGCCCCATCAGCGAAACAGACATATTGCCGATCTCAAAGCCGGTCATCAGTTTGAAGAATGCGTTCTTCAGTTCGGCCCACTGGAAGCCGAGCTGCATCAGCACCAGCGGGATACCGATCAGTGCAACGACCAGATTGATGAGAATGCCTGCGACGAGCCCCAGCTGGTCCAATGTCGCATCATCGAAGTGAAAGCGCTCGCGCAGGCCAGCGCCAACCTTGCTGGATGCAAATGCCTGCTCTTCGGAAATGGCGCGGCCCGTCAGGAAGCCGAGATACATTGTCACCAGAAACGCGCCGGTGACGACGATCTGCTGCGACAGGAACCGCGCCATGCCGATATAGCCAAAAACGGCGGCTAAAATGGGCAGCAGTCCCAGAATGATCAGAAATGCCTTGAACCCACGTGGCCATGAGCGCACGCCCTCGTCATCACGCCGCACCACCGGTTTCAGGAAGGCGATGGCCAGAATGAGAATACCCACCATCACAGTCGCCAGCAGGCTTTGCGCCATGGTGAGCGACAAGGGCGATGACAGAAGCTTGTTGACCGTCCCGACGAAGGAATCGACGCCCGTTGTCAGCGCCGTCGCTGTTATCAGCAGGCCTAGAACGCGTCCCGGGCGCGGTGCAACCGGCACGAGCCGCCATTGCGGCATATCAGGACTGATACAGGCTGCTGCCAGCCTATGAATGAAGAAGACAAGGCCGAGGACGATGAACAGCGATTCCAGTATCGACGCAACGTCCGTCCTTAGAACGTTGAAATAATTCAGGAAGAAATAGGTGGTTGCCAGAAAGACGCCGACTGCCGCCGACGGAATGACGGTGGACCAGAAAGCAACCAGAAGACGGCTGAGATAGGATGGCGACTCGATGGTGGGATCGCGCTGATAAAGCGTACCAAGTACACGCCGCGCACCAAGCTGGATCACCAGCGCGCCGACGAATGCGAAAAATGCAGCGGCGAGAAACGAATTCAGCTTGAAGGTGACGACGAAGCGCCACCATGACTGGATGATCCGCCACAGCGACACGACCTGATTATTCGCCGCAGCTGCAACCTCCGTGCCGAGCGCAGAGTCGAGATTAACGCGCTGCGACAGCGTTTTCGCAAAAAGATCGCGACGCAGATCGCCGATCTTCGCCGACATCTGATTGACGTTCAGCGATGTATCTTCCGTATCGCCGATCATCGCGTTGATCGCTGCTTTTTCGGCGGTGAGCTTCTTGCGCTCATCGGTGACGATACCCGGTTCCGTCGCCTCGCCGGTTGGCGCGGGCCCAAGCTGCTCCAGACGTGTATTGATTTCGGTCAGGCGCGGACGAAAGGCGACACCCGCATCGAGAAGCTTTTTGGAAAGCCCGTCCAGCTGAAGCTTCAGATTGGCCAGAGTTTCGTCGCTGGTTCCAGATTTTTGCAGCTGTTCACTGATCTTCTGCGCCTGCTGCTTCAGATCGTCGATGATCGGCTTTTGCTGCTGCACAATCGCCGGTATCGGCGGATGAGGCTGTTGATCTCCATTTGCGGGCGCGGCCTGAGTACCATCATCTGACTGACTGGCAGGCGCTTGATCGGCTGGAGCCGGTTGCGCAGCCTGCTGCGCTTGCGGCTTGTTATCCTGTGCGCTGGCGGGCGCAATGGCGGACGCCATGCCGCCCGACGAAAGCGCACCGATCAAAAGAGAAAATGCAAGAATCCGAAACGTCGATAAATAAGCCAATTTCAAATCTGCCGTTAAGAAGATCACTGTTTCAACATAAAGCGCCGTAGAACGGAAACAAGGCGGGTTGCAAGAGAGAATCCCATTTGCTCCCCAAAGTCTCCAATCGTGCATTTCATCAGCCCTTGCTGCCGAACGACAACGAAACCACGGCAAATCGCCAGTATTTCCTTGTTCACACCGGCACAAATGGCTAATGAGGATTCGTGGACAGTGCGGTAGCTGGCTCAAATCCTGAGCGAGACTCTAACGAAAGTCTGGGCGGTTTTATGATAGGCATGAACAGCACAGGGCATCATAGACAGCATGGCTTCATGCTGTTGATGGCATGCGTGCTGTCTTTTGCAGCTCTGTTGTTCGCCGTAGACTTCTCCGCACTCAACGAAAAGGCGAGCGACGATACTTCGCGCAGCCTGCCTAAGATGCTTGCGGCCAGACAGGCTGAAAGCGTCCCCACGGCCCCGGTCCGGCAGCAATCGGCACCGGCGTCGCAGCCAATGCGCGCCATCCTCATCGAAGCTATCGCCGCGAAAATCAAGGCAGCTTACCCGCTGGGTGGCGACACGGCCCTGGCCGTTACCGGAACTGGCCTTTCCTTCGCCAATGCGAAATCCGCAGAGGCAGAGCTTGGCTTTCAGCGCTTCACGGCTGCCCAGCAATATTTTGGTTTTGCCCGCGCGCCTCCTGTAGGCGCATAATAGGCACCACCGGCGGACTGGCTTTTCCAGTCCCGAACCCTTTTACGTAAAACAGCGTCATCGGCCCCCGCACAGATTTTGGCTTTCCATGTCGGTCAGCCATTCGGGATTTGAGATGACGCGCAGACCCGGAACCACAATCCATGCGTACTTCGAAATGGGTCGTAGCGCTGTACAGCCTGATCGTCGTGATCGGGCTTATCATCGCCTTGCCCAACTTCTTCACACAAAAACACCTCGATGCGATGCCGTCCTGGTTCCCGAAGCGTCAGGTGACGCTCGGCCTCGACCTGCGCGGCGGTTCGTATCTCGTGCTGGAAGTGGACGCAGCCGGCCTGAAAAAGGACCGCCTGCGTGCGCTGCTGGACGATGCGCGCAGCAAATTGCGCACAGAGCGCATCCAGCCGCAGTCGATCCGCGCCGTGGGCGATGCCGTCATCGTGGCAATCCCCGATGCCGATCAGCGCGCAAAGGCGGAAACGGCGCTTCGCACGCTCATCTCACAGGTCAACACCAGCGGCTTCGGCACGGCGATTAATGATATCGACGTCAATTCGACCGATAATCAGATTCGCCTGACGCTGACCGAAGCGGGCTTCAACTACCGCCTCGATGCAGCGCTGCAGCAGAGCCTTGAAATTATCCGCCAGCGTGTTGACCAGGTCGGTGTTGCCGAACCTTCGATCCAGCGCGTCGGTTCCGACCGTATCGTAGTTCAGCTGCCGGGTCTTCAGGATCCGGCCCAGCTCCGCCAGCTTCTCGGAAGCACGGCGAAGATGAGCTTCCACATGGTTGCTGACGCCAATCCGAATGACACACCGCCTCCGGGCGTGACGATCATGCCGGATTCCAAGGACCCGAATATCAAATATCCGATCGAGGATCAGATCGCACTGTCCGGCGAACGCCTGACCGATGCGCGCGCCGGTTTCGACCAGCGCACCAATGAGCCAATCGTTTCCTTCCGTTTCGACAGCCTTGGCGCGCGTCAGTTCGCCGATATCACCACCAAGAACGTGAACCGTCCTTTCGCCATCGTTCTCGACGGCAAGGTCTTGAGCGCCCCGGTTATTCGTGAGCCGATCACGGGCGGTTCGGGCCAGATCAGCGGCAGCTTCACGGTTCAGGACACGGTCGTTCTCTCCGCGCTTCTGCGCGCTGGCGCCCTGCCCGCACCGCTGACTGTCATCGAAGAACGCACCGTTGGTCCTGACCTTGGCGGCGACGCCATCAAGATGGGCCTGATCACCGGTATCATCGGCTTCGCGCTCGTGGCCGTGTTCATCGTTCTGCTCTACGGCCTCTGGGGTATGATCGCCAATGTGGCGCTTCTTCTGCACACATTGCTGACCTTCTCAGCGCTGAGCCTCATCGGTGCAACACTCACCTTGCCCGGTATCGCAGGTATCATTCTGGGTATCGGTATCGCGGTCGACGCAAATATTCTTATCAACGAACGTATCCGCGAAGAAACGCGCAAGGGTCTCGGCGCCATGGCCGCGCTGGACAAAGGCTTCCACAGCGCCTTTGCAACCATCGTCGACTCCAACGTCACTTCGCTGATTTCGACGCTGCTCCTGTTCATGTTCGGCACGGGCCCGGTTCGCGGCTTTGCCATCACCATGATGCTCGGTATCGCGATTTCGATGTTCACCGACGTGACGCTCGTGCGCATGGCGATGGGCTGGTTCGTGCGCAAGCGCAAGCTGAAGGTTCTGCATATCGAGCCAATCCTGAAGTTCGCGCCGGAAGGCACCAACTACCGCTTCATGAATGCGCGTTTTGTCGGCATCGGCGTGTCCATCGTGCTGTCGATTGCCTCGATCGTGCTGTTCTTCAAGCCGGGCCTGAATTACGGCATCGACTTCAAGGGCGGTATTCAGGCCGAAATCACCACGTCACAGCCAGCCGACCTTGCGCAGCTTCGCGCCAAACTCGGTGCGCTGGAACTCGGTGAAGTTGCGCTTCAGAGCGCAGGCAGCGCCAATGAAGTGCTCATCCGCATCCAGCGTCAGGATGGCGGCGAAGAAGCGCAGACGGTAGCCGTCAACAAGATGCGCGAAGCCGTTACCGAACTCGATCCGGGTGTGAAGATCGAACGGACGGAAGTCGTTGGACCGAAAGTCTCCGGCGAACTGGCCCGTTCAGGCTTCATCGCGGTCGTGCTCTCGGCGCTCGGCATGCTGGTCTATCTCTGGTGGCGGTTCGAGTGGTTCTTCGCGCTTGGTGCGATTATCACGCTCATCCTCGACACCACGAAGATCGTCGGTTTCTTCGCGCTGATGCAGCTCGATTTCAACCTGACGGCTATCGCGGCCCTTCTGACGATCATCGGTTATTCGGTGAACGACAAGGTCGTGGTCTATGACCGTATGCGTGAAAACATGCGCCTCTATAAGTCGAAGCCGCTGCGCGAGATCATCGACATGAGTATCAATCAGGTGCTCGTGCGTTGTATCTACACTTCGGTCGTGACTTTCCTGTGTATGTTCCCGATGGCAGTTTGGGGCGGCAGCGCCGTCCATAATTTCGCCGTGCCGATGCTGTTCGGTATCGTCATTGCGACGTCGTCGTCGATCTTCATCGCAGCGCCTATCCTGCTTCTGCTGGGTGACTGGTGGCAGCACCATAAGGAGGCTCACAAGCCTGCTGAGGAAAAGGCCATCGCGCAGAAGTAATCCAATTGCCGGGCAGGATTTCCGTCCTGCCCGGCTCCCATAATGAACTGAATTCAATAGAGGGAAACGGCACCCTATGCCCCATGACACGCCTTTGATTGCGACAATCGTCATCGGGTTATGCCTTGCCTTCATCTTCGGTGCGATAGCCACCCGCCTCAAGATTTCCCCATTGGTCGGCTACCTTCTGGCTGGCGTTATTGCCGGTCCGCACACGCCGGGTTTTGTTGCCGATCAGGGCCTCATTCTGCAGCTCGCCGAAATCGGCGTCATCCTGCTGATGTTCGGTGTCGGCCTGCATTTTTCTCTGAAAGACCTGCTATCCGTCAAAGCCATCGCCGTTCCGGGCGCATTGGCGCAGATCGCCGCCGCCGCTGCCCTGGGTACCGGGCTTGGACTGGCGCTCGGCTGGGACGTTGAAGCAGGACTGGTCTTCGGCCTTGCCCTTTCCACGGCCAGTACGGTTGTCCTCTTGCGCGCCATGCAGGAGCGCCGCCTCATCGATACCGAACGCGGTCGCATCGCCGTCGGCTGGCTGATCGTTGAAGATCTTGCCATGGTCATGGCGCTGGTTCTGCTGCCAGCCGTTGCCAGCGTTACCGGCCGCGCAACAAGTGCCGCAGCCAGCGACCCGCTTGCCGCATGGCTTGGTCTCGGCATTGGCGGCATCATCCTCCTGACCATCGCCAAAGTGGTTCTGTTCGTCGCCCTGATGCTGGTTGTCGGGCGCAAGGTCATTCCCTGGCTTCTCAACGTCGTTGCACAAACCGGTTCCCGCGAATTGTTTCGCCTTGGCGTTCTGGCCATCGCGCTCGGCGTTGCCTTCGGTGCAGCGCATCTCTTCGGCGTATCCTTCGCGCTTGGCGCTTTCTTCGCCGGAATGGTGATGAGCGAATCCGAACTCAGCCATCGCGCAGCAGAAGAATCCCTGCCATTGCGCGATGCTTTCGCGGTTTTGTTCTTCATCTCGGTCGGCATGTTGTTCGACCCCATGAGCCTGCTGAAAGACCCCCTGCCCCTGCTGGGCACGCTGGCGATCATTCTGATCGGCAAGTCTGTCGCGGCTTTCTTTATCGTGCGGGCTTTCCGCCGCCCGGTCAGCACGGCGCTGACAATTTCCGCAAGTCTGGCGCAGATCGGTGAATTCTCATTCATCCTCGCCGGACTTGGCGTCAGCCTCAATCTGCTGCCGCCAGCTGGGCGCGACCTCATTCTCGCAGGTGCGATCCTGTCGATCTTCCTCAACCCGGTGATGTTCATCGTTGCGGAGCGGATGCGGCCCTGGATCGAAAGGCGCAGCACATCCGAAAGCGGCAACGACAACGCGGACGATACCGCCATCGACGTTTCCGAACCGGAACCATTGCCGCACACACGCCTGACCGGCCACACGATCATTGCCGGCTACGGACATATTGGCAGCAGGCTTGCCAGCAGTTTGCAGGAACGCGCCATGCCGTTCCTCGTCATCGACGATTCGACGAAAATCTGCGCCGCATTGCGGGAAAAAGGCATCGAAGCTATTGCAGGCAATGCCTCTGATACCGAAATATTAAACGCAGCGAATCCGGGGCTTGCGAAAAATCTGGTCATTGCGATTCCGAATGCCTTCGAGGCCGGACGCGCAACTGCTCTGGCCCATGCGGCCAACCCGGATATTCACATCGTTGCCCAGGCCAGTTCGCAGGCCGAAGCACAATATCTGGCCGATCTTGGTGCAACCTCCGTCATTCTTGGCGAAGAAGAGATTGCAAAAGCAATTGCCAAGGCCATCGGTGCAGAGGTTTCAAATACGGGCGGCAATGCTTCCGCCCCGTCGCCACAGCAGCACGCTCAGGCACAGGACGACAGTTCGGTGGTTGCGGCTGATGGCGAAGCACAGGCCATTTAAGGGGAACATAATGAGAGCTGAAGGGGCGGTAATCGGTTAATGAAAGCAAAGGATTATATCTGGCCAGTCATCGGTGTCTGCGCTGTCGGCGTTTCAGCCTGGCTTCTCTATCGTGAACTTCGCAGCATTTCGCTCGACGATGTTCTGGACAGCCTCTACGCCATTCGCACACATCACTGGGTGCTGGCAGCGGCGGCGGCCCTTCTCGCCTATAGCTCACTTGCCGGTTACGACCGGATCGCGCTGCTCCACCTCCGGCGCAAGATTTCCTGGCTTTTCATCGCGCTTTGTTCCTTCACCACCTATGCCCTGTCGCACAATATCGGGGCATCCGTCGTCTCCGGCGCTGTCGTTCGCTACCGAGCCTATTCCTCGCAAGGCATGCCCGGCAGCGAGATTGCCGTCCTCATCGCGTTCTGCTCATTCACATTCATTCTCGGCGTCATCATCACCTCCAGCGTGGTCCTGTTGCTGGAGCCGCATGTTCTCATGCGCTTCAACGAAGACCTGACACCCACCGTTGCCATGGTCATCGCCCTGATCATGCTGGCCTTCGTCCTGCTTTATGTTCTGGGCAGCTGGATGCAATTGCGCCCGCTTCAGATCGGCAAGTTCCGGCTTGAATATCCGCGTATGTCGGTCGTCGTGCAGCAGTTGGTCGTCGCGCCCCTCGAACTGATCGGCGCTGCGGGCATCATCTATTTCGCCTTGCCAGAAGCGGGTAATCCCGGCTTCCTGATTGTACTCGGCATTTTCCTCGTCTCCTTCTCGGCAGCGCTCATCTCGCATGCGCCGGGCGGCCTTGGCGTGCTTGAACTGGTTTTCCTGACCGGCCTTCCCGACATGAACCAGGCCGATGTGCTGGCGGCACTGATCGTGTTCCGCCTGCTCTATCTCCTGATCCCGTTTGCCATGTCGCTGGTGGTCGTGCTGGTTTTCGAGAAGTCGCAGTTCCTGCTGCGCTGGAACGAAAAGCACAACAAGTGACTACCATTCAGGCGGAGAATAATTTTCACTTATCCGCCTGAATTTGAATTCCTTTTCCTTAAAATAGCAGGTTCCAGCGCCTATTTTGGAAACTGCTTCGCAAGACGTATCCAGATCGGGACGAAAAGCGAAACAGTAAAAGCCCTCCCAAGGCTCTGATCTCTGTCTATTCGCAATTGCAGCAAAGCCCTCTGGCGCTTTGGCTGCAATTGCCGGAAAAGGAAACAACGCATGCCTGCGACACTTATCATCCCCGGTTACAAGGGATCGGAAGCAGGCCACTGGCAGCGCCAATGGTTGCATGACGATCCGTCAGCATTACTGGTTGAACAGGACGACTGGCATTATCCAGTGCTATCTGACTGGATGCATGCGCTCGAAGCAAAACTGGCCGAAAATCCCGGTGCGGTTCTGGTGGCCCATAGCCTTGGCTGTGTGCTGGTTGCTCATCTGGCAAGCCGTCCGGCTGCCGCACATGTGGCGGGCGCGCTTCTCGTCGCCCCTGCCGATGCGGAAACCATGGCCTCCAGAGACAGCCGTTTCCAGAGCTTTGCACCGTTGCCGCGCCATGAGTTGGGTTTCCCGTCCATCGTCGTCGCCAGCCGTAACGACGACTATATGCGCTTTGCCAAGGCAGAGGCATTGGCGAATGTCTGGGGTTCAGGCTTTGTCGATATCGGCCATGCCGGTCACATCAATGTTGCAAGCGGCTTCAGCCGCTGGCCGGAAGGCGTCATTCTCGCCTCATCCCTGCAAAGGGAGCCGCAAAAGGCAATCCTCCCCTCCCAAGCTGCCCAACTGGCCGCCTGATCATTTTAACGCCGTGTGACCTTCTAGGCGCACGGCGTTAAGCGTGCTGCTTGCGCTCCAGCAGGAATTTCAGCACTAGCGTCAAAACAGCAATCAATGCGAGTGTAGAAGCCGCGGCGAAGGCGCCCGCAACATTATAGTCATTGAACAGAAGCTCCACCTGCAACGGCAAGGTGTTGGTCTTGCCACGAATGGCCCCGGACACGACAGATGTGGCACCGAACTCACCCATCACGCGCGCATTGCACAAAACGGCACCGTAAAGCAGCGCCCATTTGATGTTCGGCAGCGTGACATAGAAGAAGGTCTGCCAGCCATTGGCGCCGAGCGTCATCGCCGCTTCTTCTTCATCGCTGCCTTGCACTTCCATCAGCGGGATCAATTCACGCGCCACAAAAGGCGACGTGACGAACAGGCTGACCAGGAAGATCGCGGGAACCGTGAACATGATCTTGAGATCATAGCTTTCGAACAACGGTCCGAGCAGGCCCTGCGAGCCATAGAGGAAGAGATAGGTTACGCCCGCGACAATCGGCGAGATCGAGAAGGGAATCTCGACAAAGGTAATCAGCAGCCTGCGCCCCGGAAAACGGAATTTTGTCACCAGCCACGCAACGCACACACCGAACGCCATATTGATCGGCACGACCACGATTGCGACCAGCACCGTCAACCAGATCGCATGCAACGTATCGGGTTTGAGGATTTCGCCAAAGAACGCGCCCACGCCCTTGCTGAATGCATAGGTGAAGATGATCGCCAGCGGTACGCCGATGCACAAGACCGACAGCACGGCGGCAAGCCAGATCAACAGGCTGCGAACCGGCCCCGGCGCGTTGCGTGCCAGATTAGCGCTCTGCATAACGAAGCTGCCTTGCCTGAATGAGGTTGGTGATGAGCAGCATCAGAAATGCTGCAACCAGCATGACAAAAGCCAGCGCCGCGGCGGCCGGATAATCATATTCGTCAAGCCGGATGAAGATCAGAAGCGATGTCACTTCTGTCTCGAATGGCAGATTGCCGGAAATGAAAACAATGGAGCCGAACTCGCCAAGGCTGCGTGCAAAGGACAGCGATGCGCCCGCTAGAAAGGCCGGGAAGATCGTCGGCCAGACGATATAGGCGAAAATCTGCCAGGGCTTCGCGCCAAGGCTACGCGCGGCTTCTTCCACATCGGCATTCATATCTTCCAGCACCGGCTGCACCGTGCGGATGACGAAGGGAATGCTGGTGAAAGCCATAGCGATGGAAATACCGAGCGGCGCATAGGCGACCTTGATACCCAGCGGTTCAAGAAACTGGCCGAACCAGCCGTTTTGCGCAAAAACTGTCACCAGTGCGAGACCGGCGATTGCTGTCGGCAGCGCGAAAGGCAGATCGACGGCGGCATCCATCAGGCGCTTGCCGGGAAACTCATACCGCGCCAGAACCCAGGCCAGCAGCAGGCCGAACAGACCGTTGAACACGGTCGCAAGCGCTGCCGTGCTGAGCGTAACGCGATAGGTGGCCAGTGCGCGGTCAGAGGTGACGATGGACCAGAAGTCGCTCCAGCCAAGGCTTGCGGTTTTCATGATCATGGCGAGCAATGGCAAAGCCACGATGACCGTCAGATAAAACAAGGTGCAGCCGAGGGTCAGACCGAACCCCGGCAGTACCGAATTGCGTTTCATGCTGAGAAGCGACACTGAATTATTCCATATAACGGCAGGAGCGCACGTCGCCGCACGCTCCTTCGGACGGGCTAAATGATCGCTTACTTCTTGGTGAAGAGCTGATCAAGCACGCCGCCTTCGGCAAAATGCTCTTTCTGCAACTTGTCCCAGCCACCGAACACATCCTCGACCGTCACGAGACGCACATCTGGATAGATATCCTTGTGCTTTTCGATGACCGCCTTGTCGTGCACGCGGTTGAAATTCTGAGCGAGAATCTCCTGACCTTCCGGCGCATAGAGATAGTTCAGATAGGCTTCGGCGATCTTGCGCGAGCCACGTTTGTCCACGACCTTGTCGACGACAGTGACCGGGAATTCGGCCAACAGGCTGACCTGCGGAACGACAACGTCATATTTGTCTGCGCCGAGCTGCTTCTGCGTGCCACGGGTTTCGGCCTCGAAAGTGACCAGCACATCGCCGATACCGCGTTCCGCAAAGGTGGTCGTTGCGCCGCGACCGCCGGTGTCGAAGACCGGCACATTCTTGAAGATTTTGCCGACGAATTCGCGCACCTTGGCGTCGTCGTTGTTGAAAGCTTCCTTCGCATAGGCAGTTGCCGCCAGATAGGTATAGCGCGCATTGCCCGAGGTCTTCGGATTCGGGAAGACAACTTTCACATCGTCGCGGGCGAGATCATCCCAGTTCTTGATGTTCTTCGGGTTGCCCGCGCGAACCAGAAATGCCGGGAAGGAATAATAAGGCGACGAATTGTTCGGCAGACGCTTCTGCCAATCAGCCGGGATCAGATTGCCCTTGTCGTGCAGAACCTGCACGTCGGTCACCTGATTGAAGGTCACCACATCGGCTTCAAGACCTTCGAGAATAGAGCGGGCCTGTTTGGAAGAACCGGCATGCGACTGGTTGACGGTCAGCTCTTCACCGGTCTTCGCCTTCCAGTCCGCAATGAACGCCTTGTTGACCTGCTCATAAAGTTCGCGAGCGATATCATAGGAAACGTTCAGGATTTCCTTCGGCTCTTCAGCCTTGACTGGTGCTGCACCCAGTCCGAGCGCCACAGCCGCATAGAGAAAAATTTTCCGCATTAGACACATCCCCACCGCCCTGCACCTGCAAAGCGTTCAAACAGACGATTGAACTTGGAAAGAAAACCTATCGAATGATGGTTCAAAATCAACCTAAATCATTGATTTAAATGAATAAACTACTTTCGAGCAACTCCTTGGAACATGTGCCCAAGCGACATCTGCGAGGTAGAAAAATATTCCTCAAAACATCCGTAATCAGAAATGAGGAGACAAAAAGGCCGGAGACTTTCGCCTCCGGCCCCGATTTTTTTCTGCGTAAAACCTTACCAGAAACCGCGATGCTGCCAGCACCACAGAAAATTATGCTCACTGCGCTCGAGCCGGCTGCGTCGACGCGCTGCGATTTCCTCAGCGCTCAGCTTCATTTCCCGCCACGGCTGCGCCAGAAACGCGGGAATGCCCAAGAAGGCGTTTTTCAGTCCGGTGGTCAGTACCTGCACGTTCCGCATCAAACCAGGCCTCCTGTCCGCGTTATCGCGTCCCCATCTCAGCATTGTTGCCTACTAGGCCCGCCCTGTTTCCAGACACGCTTTCGCCGCAACAATGAACGATGTGTTAATTTTGAAGGCTTCTACGCAGAAGTCAATAACCTACTCATTTTATCGGAGTTAACAGGGTGAAATATTTTGCGAGCGACAGGACGCCGCCCGCAAAATCATACCGCTTTACACTTCGTAGTCGTTGACGGGCTTGATATGGACCTTGTCCACATTGCGCCCCTTCATGGCGTCGATCCTGAATTCGAAGCCGTCTTTGACGAAGCTTTCGCCTCCCAGCGGCAGATGGCCAAGATGCCAGAGCACATAGCCGGCCAGCGTCGTATAGCGGTCGCTATCATCCACCAGATCACGTTCCAACAGACCACTCAGGCGACGAATATCCACAAAGCCATCGACGATATAACCGCCCTGCCCGTCCGATTCGGCGACGGATGCTTCTTCGTCCTCATCGGGAAACTCGCCAGCGATAGCCTCAAGCACGTCCGTTGGCGTGACGACGCCTTCGAATGAGCCATGTTCATCAACGACGACCGCAAGCTGCACCGGCGAAACACGCAGCTGTTCCATCACACGCAGCACATTGGCGCTTTCATGCACAACAAGCGGCTGTTTGACGACCTGATCCCAATTGATGGACTTCTTGTCGGTCATATCGAGCAGCAGATCGCGGACCGAAGCCACGCCGACAAACTCATCGACCTGACGGCGAGCAACCACGACACGCGAATGCGAGAGCTTGCGAATCGCTTCGTGCAGTTCATCTTCGCTTTCATCGATGTCGAGCCATTCGACTTCATTACGCGGCGACATGATCGAACGCACCGGGCGATCCGCCAGATCCAGCACGCCGCGGATCATTTCCTTTTCTTCCGGAAGGAAGACGTCATTGGCGGCGGTCTGCTGCGCAATCACGTCGACGGTGTCCGAAAGCGGGTTCTCGCCACGTCCGCCACCGAGCAGGCGCAGAACCGCGCCCGCCGTCCGCTCGCGCAGATCGTTGGTCGTGACCAGCTTTTCACGATTGCGGCGCGACATCTGATTGGCTGCTTCGATAAGCACCGAGAAGCCGATAGCCGCGTAGAGATAGCCCTTCGGAATATGGAAGCCAAAGCCTTCCACCACGAGGCTGAAACCGATCATCATCAGGAAGCCAAGGCAGAGGATAACCACCGTCGGATGCTTGTTGACGAAGTCCATCAGTGGCTTGGAAGCCAGCATCATGACGCCGATTGCGATAATGACGGCGATCATCATCACGGGCAGATGCTGCACCATACCGACAGCCGTAATCACGCTATCAAGCGAGAAAACCGC
This sequence comes from Ochrobactrum sp. 19YEA23, assembly GCF_029909865.1. Lineage (NCBI taxonomy): Bacteria > Pseudomonadati > Pseudomonadota > Alphaproteobacteria > Hyphomicrobiales > Brucellaceae > Ochrobactrum > Ochrobactrum sp. 19YEA23. The sequence goes on from NZ_JASAMQ010000009.1 coordinate 89,824, forward strand.
GTCGAGCACGACAATCTGGACAATAACCTGCCAGAACACTGCATGGACCACGCGCGAGCTTTTCGCGCCATGCGCGCCTTCCAGGCGTTCATGCAGTTCCATCGTGCCCTTGGCCAGCAGGAACAGACCACCGATCAGCATAATGATATCGCGTCCGGAGAACGACATATCCATCACTTCGATCAAAGGTTCGCGCAGTGTCACGATCCACGAGATCGAGGCAAGCAGGGCAAGGCGCATGAGAAGCGCAAGGGCAAGACCGATGACGCGTGCACGGTTACGCTGATGCGGCGGCAGCTTATCGGCCAGAATGGCGATAAAGACGAGATTGTCGATGCCGAGAACGATCTCAAGCACCACCAATGTCACCAAACCTATCCAGGCATTGGGGTCGGCAATCCAGTCCATGGACCAGTCCATGATATGTCGGCTCCTTTAAAGCACATCCCGAAAGACTATTTCCGGGAGAGATGTGAGAATAAACAGATGCTTAGAGCGCTGTTTTGAATCAAAAAGACAGCACCCCAGGCGGGTCAGAAAGAACGGAATTCAAAGAAACCACCGCAAACGCTTTCAGGCCGGAACGCGAAATTGCGATCCAGCCGAAAAAATTCACAGGCGGCGGAGACAGGCGCTAAGCCTATAAAGCGACAGGTTCCCGCGAGGGAACCGGTACTTCGGTAAGACGAATCGTCAGAACTGTCGTCGGGCATTAAGCGCGATGAACCTTTTGTAGGGCGCTGTATCGGCTTTATCGCCGACCTCGGGCACCAATTGCCATACGAAACATACGATTGTTGTTCGCAATATATTCAGCAGGCTGACAGGCACAATCATACGACCAACTGCCAGCGTTGCCTTATTATGCAGACGATCACCGATCAGGCAAGTGCGTCCGCCTTATTCCCTTATTCGGCGGGCGACACCTGTACGCGCCGCGATTTACGCTCGCGGCGCGGTGGGCGCGCCTTGAAGAAGCGAACGCCGATGACCGTGAAGATCAGCGTCAGCACTGTAATGCCGATAGCGAACCAGAACATGTGATCGCTGTCCATCTTGGCGAAGATGCCCGCGCCACGCCCGGCCAACCAGCCAGGAAGGAACATCAGGGGAGCCCAAACCAGCGCGGACAGCACGTTTGCGGTCTGGAAGCGTGTCTGGTCCATCGACATCATGCCGGCAACCATCGGTACCGTGCAGCGTACAGGCCCGAAAAAACGACCAAGGAAGACGGCGGAAAAGCCATAGCGGCGGAATAGCAGGCGCGCGCGCGCCACGCCGCTGCGATGCTTGTTCAGCGGCCATTTGTGAATGATGTTGCGGCCCAGCCACCAGCCGAGGAAATAGGAGATGATATCGCCAATCACCGCGCCGATGATGGCACCGATGATGACTGGAAGCGGCTCAATGATGCCAGCGCCAACAAGGCCGCCAATGGCAATCATGATCGGGGTGGCTGGAATGAACATTCCGATGATCGCGAGAGATTCGCCGAAGGCAATGACACCAACAATAGGCCCGGCCCATACCCGATGATCGGAAATGAAATGCCCGAGATTGCTGATAATGCTTTCCATGCTTTCCTCAAATGCCGCGAACCGGATCTTGAAGCGATTTACCCGCCTCGGTTTTCTCTGCAAAGGCTATCCGGTGCATGACGCGCCTTGCTCGGATTATAATGCTGTTCGATCAGCACGGGTTTGTGATCAAGATGTGATTACCCGGTGATCAAGACATTTATATGCTCTAACTTCTCAGACAAGCATCAAAAAATGATGACATGGCTGCGACATTTGAAGCGTGAACCTACGCCCCCGAAGCCGTAACCTGCTTCGCCTCCCACACGGACATATCCGCAAGCACGAATCCAGTATTTCGCGAATATGGAGTCGGCCATGCGCGCTTACAACGCTGGAAGCGCAAAAAAATGAATCAAATCAAGAATCTTTTGCTTTCGATTCTTCAGGATTCGCTGGCGTGATCACAACTTTTACGAATGATCGGACGAAATTCCCGACAAAGATGCAAAGCCGGATTTCTCAAAACCCAGCGTTTCCGGGCTTTTGAACAAAGATGTAAGTTTTTTTCGAAAAATTTCGATTGGAGGGTAGACAGCTGGAAAATCGACCGGTATACACCCGCTCACTTCACCGGGGCCGCTGCCTCGGCAAAGCGAGTGGGTGATTAGCTCAGTTGGTAGAGCAGCTGACTCTTAATCAGCGGGTCGTAGGTTCGATCCCTACATCACCCACCATTTTCTCTTCTGAAAACAAACGCTTCCGCTGATTGACCCCGTAAAGATCGGGGCCGAAGTGATCTCAAGATCGCACTGAAAACTTCCATTTCCTCTCCCGTCTGAACATGTCCTTGCCTACAGTCTGCACGCTTGAAAGCGCGCGTCATAGCGCCGGGTTTTCACGATTCTCCTATCGCTGAAATTGCCCTCCCACCGGCAGATCGCCGAGCTCAGCCACGCCAAAGCTGCGGGCACATTACAAATTCATTACATATAATTAATTGGCATATTCATATGCGGTTCATCTAAAAAGAAACACATTACTGGCACGCCAATTGACGGCGCCCCTGTAAAGAGTAATGGAGTTGAACAACCATGAAATATAGAACCGCAATTCTCGCTGTAATCGCATCTACAATGCTTGCCGGGCCTGTATTGGCACAGGACAACAGCAATGCGAATACAACAAAGCCGGCAACGGAAGCGGCTGCTACACAGGATAAGGACGTCAAGACCAGGCGTGGGCCAATCGATCTGGAGAAGTTCTCCCGCATGGAAGAGCTTAAAGCTGCTGACACCAATGGTGACGGCATCCTGTCCCGCGACGAAATTGAAGCGCTGGCGCTCAAGCGTTTCGTAAAGCGTGAGGCCGACCGTCTGGAACGTCGTCTCGACGTCAAGGGTGACGGCAAGATCACCCTGACGAACATCGAGAATCAGCGCAAGAAGGAATTCGCCGCGCTGGACCGGAACGATGACGGTGTCATCGACCGCAAGGAAATGCGCGCCGCCCATATGGGTCGTCACGGCATGGGCCCACACCATGGCCGTCACGGCATGGGGCAGCACCACAAGGGTGGCGACCATAAGGGTCCCATGAAGGACCAAAAAGAAAAGCCTCAGGAATAATACCTGAAACAAAAAAGCCCGGGCGCAATGGCCCGGGCTTTTTTAATGGTCCGCCTTGGACGATCAGGAGCGGATCACGCCCTTCTTGAAAATGATATTGCCGTAAAGCCGACGCTCGCCCGTGCGGATCACAGCGAATGCCTCCGTGGCGCGGTCGTAGAACGCAAAGCGCTCCAACGGATCGACGGCAATCTTGCGGCCCTCGGCCACTTCAATCACCGCTTCGAACTCGCCATAAATGGCTGGCGTATCGTTCGGCGCCTTCATTACAGCGGCGGGCTTGTCGACAAAATCATCGAGCGGCAGAACCGACAATACCGCTTCGGCCATGGCAGTCGCACTGATGCCCGGAAAATCCAGCACTGGCACGCCCGAGGCTTGCGCCGGATAGTTTGCATCCACGATCACGAGATCGTCGCCATGCCCCATATCTGCGAGGATGGAGAGGAGCGAGCCGGTCAGCAAAGGGTTGATGTTTTTCAGCATAGTGTCTGATTCCAGATTTGAGGCATCTTCGATGCGAAAACCTATTCAAACGGCTGCCCATATGCAAACGCCGGCTGCGATGCAGCCGGCGTTTGTTTCAATCATGATCGAAAGAGGGCTTACTCGGCCTTGGCTTCGATATTCACCTTGTCGAGCAGCGACAGAGGGTCCTGAGACGCCGAGATCATCTCTAGCGCGCCAATGCCCTTCTCTGCCTTCGACGTGACCGTCAGCTCGAAGATATTCGGCTTGGCGAGGAAGGTAGAGAATGCGGTTACCGCGTCCTGAAGCTTCGGCTGATCCGTTGCCAGTTCCTGCAGGAATGCGGCGGCGATCATGGAGAAGGTGCTGCGCACCTCGTCTTCCGTCATGTCGTTTTCTTCCGCATAGAGCTTGAGCGCCTTGGCGATCAGGCCCTTTTCCTCAACCTTTACCTTCACTTCGCGGGCCTTGAGGCCAAGAGCGGCAACCTGCGTCATCACCTTGTCGCCCGAGAAGAACTCCTTGGTGAAACCGCCCATCAGGCCGTTGACCGAGACACTGCCCATATCCTTGCCGCTGACGGAAATATCCGAAATGACGAGGTTCTGGTTCGGTTCATCCCAGTTCATGGCCATGTTGGACGAGATCGTCACCTTGTCATAGCCAAGCTTGCGCAACTGGTCGTAAATCTCGTCATTGCCGGATTGCGGCACCGGAAGCGTCATGTCCTCATAAGTCACGCGAATATCGGTCGGAATACCGTTCTGTGGCTTGTTGAGCGCGACTTCGTAGTTCTTCAGAGAGAACTTGATGCGCTCTGGAACCGTCGGAGCCTTGGCTTCTTCAGCAGGCTCTGGCTGTGCCTCTTCGGTCGCTTCCGGCTGAGCATCTTCACCTTCGGTCGCAGGCTCTTCGGTCGAATCCTGCGGGGCACCCGCAATATCGACGCCCTGATCATCCGTAGCGACTGCGGCATCATCGCCCCCCGCATCGACCGTTTCCTGATCGCCGGCATCATCTGTGGTTTCGTCGTTGCCGGTCACTTCATTAACGACTTCCGGCTCGTAAGGCAGATCGGCGTCGACACCCGCAATACGCATGGTACCAAATTCAGGCAGCAGCGTTGTGAAGGGGAAATTCACCGCTTCTTCATCGCTAAGCGCAGCGAGCTTCTTCAAAGCTTCGGCGGTCGGGGCCCAGGAGAAGCCCTGCATCGAAGCTTCATCGACCTTCACGTGATCCGTGCCATCGCCGATGTTGATGCCTTTGACGGTAGCGTCAATCTTGCTGTTATCGAAAGCAATCGAAATCTGCGCGATATCGCCCTTGCCCTTGGTGGTATCGGACGGCTCAATCTTGAGGCCGAGCAACTCCATGTCGCCCTTGCCGATCGTATCGACAATCGACAGCAGGCGCAGGAAGAATTCACGCTGTTCGGCTGGCGTCAGATCTTCCGGGTTCTTGACCGCCTCGATCTGCTGAACCATGTCCAGCAGCGGCTCGGCAGGCATGCGCATGCTGAAGCCATTGCTGCGAATCTCGTCATAGCTGAAGTTCACTTCACGGCTCTTCATGACGATATTCTTGGCCGAGAACGGACCATAGACCGGCTTGGCGTCTTTATCGTCCGGGCCGGCTTTATCCGTGTAGAGACGGGCCAGATAAACGGCGTCGATGTCTTTGCCTTCAGTCAGGCCCATCGAGCCCTGCATCTGGTCGCGGACTGGTTCGCCCTCTTCCTTGGGCACTTCAAACGCAAATTCAAACGTCGTGCCTGCAGCGGAAAAGCGGGCGACGTGACCCTGCTTGATGTCTTCGAGCTTCACGTCCTTGTAGGAGACTTTCTGCTCGTTGCCCGCAATGGTCTGAACCAAATTGATTTCCGGTGCAACGACGCTCTTGGCCGAGAAGCGGCCAACGCGCTCAGGCACGGTCAACTGGCTGTTGCCAAAGGTTTCGCGCAATGTCGAAATATCGAAATTCGCATCGTCGATCTTCACATGGGGAATGGAGATCTTGTAATTGGCGACTTGCGTGTTGATGTCGGACGCATCGAGCATACCTGTCAGAAACAGGAACTTCGGACGACCTTCAATCGAGCCGATGCGCACTTCAGAGCCGTTCTTGAGCGGCATCGTCACATCGCGCAGATGAATGCGCCCGAAGAAATCGGCCTCTACTGAACCGGCCTTGCCGCCGCGCTTTTCCAGTTGTGACGTGATGGTGTTCTGAAGCGTGATCTTGTATCCGGTCAGACCAGCGGCAGCTATTGCGATGACCGCAACGGCTGCCCAAAGCGCCTTGCGTCCACCCTTGCCGGTCCCGTTCTTTGCCTGCTCCACGATATTCGTCCTTTCAGCGCAATTGAAACGGTAGTTGTGTCAGCCGCTATCGCCTTGGGATCGTACAACCAGACGAAAGTCGTGGTTTGCTGAAACACGGCTAAAACAACGGTTTAGAGCATCGTCTAACTACCTGTAATTGTGCGCGCAAGCAGGAACGGCAGTTGTTGCCTGATTTTTCGGCATACCCCCAATTAAATGCGTAGTTTTTTAGTAGATCGCGCTAGAAACACCACAGTAATTCACATCAGAGCGGCGCTTGCGGGTGCGGCGAACCATCGTACGCCCCCCAGATCGACTGATCGAAATTGACAATAGCTCCGGTCATCAGTCCCGATTCTTCCGATGCAAGAAAAGCAATTGCGCGCGCAACTTCCGCAGGATCGATCAAGCGCCCGAACGGTTGTGCCTTCGCGGCGTCATCAAGCCAGTTGGCGGGAGCACCATGAAACTCGCGCTGGATACGGTCTTCTCCGTCCGACGCCATCCAGCCAATATTCAGGCAGTTGACGCGGATGCGATTGCGCAGGACCGAATAGGCAACGTTGCGGGTCAACGTGTCGACTGCGCCCTTGGACGCGCAATAAGCCGCGATGAACGGCTGGCCGCCCATCGACGACATGGAGGATATGTTGACGATAGCCCCCTCCACGGCGTCGCGACGGAAAAGCTTGATGGCTTCCTGAATCAGAAAGAAAGGCGCTCTGGTATTCACCGCAAACAACCGGTCGAAAAGTTCTGGCGAGGTATCCAGAATGGTTCCACGGTCGGTCAACCCGGCCGCATTGACCAGAATATCGAGACGCCCGAAAGCCCGGTCGGCTTCGGCGATGATCTTTCTGCAATCCTCAACTTTCTCCAGATCGGCCTGAACGAAAACCGCTCGCGTGCCGGTTTTCTCAAGCAGATCGACCTGCGCCCGCCCCTTTTCGGCCGAGCGTCCGCAAATGACCAGACCGGCTGCACCTCGCTCGGCAAACAGCTTTGCTGTGGCCGCACCCAATCCTTGCGTGCTGCCGGTGATGACAGCAACCTTGCCTTTCAACTGCTCGCTCATTGCAAACTCCGAGACCTGATCAAACTCTGCCGCCCAGTTCAGCTGACAGATCGGACAATTCCTGACCGCCAGCCATCAGGCTCTGTAATTCATCCATATCGACTTCACTCTTGGTGCGGGTGCCCAGCGTCACACCGCGATTGAGCACAGTGAACTTGTCGCCCACCGCATGGGCATGGCGGACATTGTGGGTGACGAAAATCACGCCCAGACCCCGTGCACGCACCTGATTGATGTATTTAAGCACCATCGCGGTCTGGCGGACGCCAAGCGCGGAGGTCGGCTCGTCGAGGATCAATATCTTCGCCCCGAAATAAACCGCGCGGGCAATGGCCACACATTGCCGTTCGCCACCGGACAGTGTGCCGACGGCCTGCTGCGGATCGCGTACATCAATGCCGATCCGGCGCATTTCCTCGCGGGTTACGTCTTCGGCAAACTGCGTGTCGAACCAGCGCAGCGGCCCTATCCCTTTGGTCGGTTCGCGACCCAGAAAGAAGTTCCGCATCACCGACATGAGCGGGATCATCGCCAGATCCTGATAGACCGTCGCAATACCATGGTCGAGCGCATCGCGCGGGCTGTTGAATACGACCTGTTTGCCTTCGACAAAGAAGTCACCGCTCGTCGGTTTATGCACACCGGACAAGGTCTTGATGAGCGTCGATTTACCCGCGCCATTATCACCGAGCAGGCAATGAACCTGTCCGGGTTCGACGCTCAGCGAAACGCCATTCAATGCAATAACCGGCCCGAAATGTTTGACAAGATTACGGATTTCAATCGTTGGCGTCGTTGTCATTGTCATGGCAACCTCCCGGCTTAGAGCGGTTCCGATTAATACGAAATCGCGGAACCGCTCTATCTATTTGTTTTTACGCATTATCCTTCGCAAAACCGCTACGCACTTTTGCTGGAAATGCTTTAACGCTCGCCCGTGGCGCGCTTGCGAATGAAATTATTGAAGAGAACGGCGATCAGCAGCATTCCGCCGAGGAAGACGAGATACCAGTCCTGATCGATCTGTGTGTAGGTCAGGCCAATCAGCACCATGCCGAAAATGATCGCGCCAAAGAAAGCACCGATGGCCGAGCCGTAACCACCCGTCAGCAGGCACCCGCCGATCACAGCTGCAATGATGGCTTCGAACTCCTTCTGGAAGCCGCGCCGCGCATCGGTCGATCCGGCATCAAGTACGGTGAGAATGGCGACCAGCGCTGCGGCCATGGCCGTGCACATGAAAAGTGTGGTCTTGACGCGACGCACTGGAACGCCGGAATTGCGCGCCGCCAGAGCATCGCCACCCGCCGCAAAAATCCAGTTGCCGAAGCGAGTGCGCACCAGAACATAGGTGGCGATCAGCGCCACACCGGCGAACCATAAGACTTCAACCGGAACGCCTTTTACGGTTGGTTCGCCATTCGGAAATTTGGCGATCAGGTCATGCTCAGCCATCCAGGCGAACAACCCTTGGAACGCATCACCGGAAAACAAACCGGCAATCATGCTGTTGCCGACAGCTTCCTTGACGCCGCGAAGCTGCGTTGCGCCGCCGGTTGCCCATTTGAGACCAACCAGCGACAGGCCGCGCAGGATAAACAGAAAAGCCAGCGTCACGATGAAGGACGGCAACCCCGTCCTGATGACGATCTGGGCATTGATCACGCCGACCAGCGCCGCAAAGACAAGTGTAAGAATAATCGCCACCACAAGCGGCACCTGCCAGACGACAAGTGCTGCGGCAAAAATCAGGCCCGCAAAAGCCACCATCGAGCCGATGGAAAGATCAAACTCGCCACCAATCATCAAAAGCGCGGCGGCAACCGCGAGAATGCCCAGCTGCGATGCAGGCGCCATGAAATTCATGATGCCCGCAGCCGTGAACATTGCCGGATTGGCCGTGGTCAGGAAGAAAGCCGTGATAAGAATAAGCCCGGAAACGGCGCCAAGTTCAGGTCGACTCAAGAGCCGCTGGATCGGACTTGCCGTTTTCAGCCGTTCGTCTCGTTGCTCCGCAATCGTCGCGGGCTTCGGTTCGGACATTGGTTCACTCATGATTTTCTCCTGAAGCCGTCTCGCAGCTGCTCCATGCGCAGCCGTCGAGCTTCGGGTGCAACCACCCGTTCCCGCCCATCGCAATGGGCGGGTGCTGCAATAAGCTATTTAGAACCGGAGGAGATTTTGGGTCTGGCGAGCCGAAAATGGTGCGGTTTGAGAACCGGAGCGCAGTGTACTTTTGGGTACATCAGCACCGGAAGCGCAAAACAGTGCCATTTGCAGGCCGCCAGAGCCGAAATATTGCCGGTTCTAGCGGATGCCCTTGGCGGACAACTCCACAACCTGCTTGGCCTTGTCCTTGGTAATCAGGTTCGGACCGGAAGGCACATTGCCGCCGGGCATCAGGCCGTATTTGGCATTGAGGGCAAGGAACGAGACCGGCAGATAGCCTTGCAGGAACTGCTGCTGGTCGATGGCAAAGTCTGCCTTGCCGTTCTCGACTGCCTCAAGGAAACCCGGAGACATATCGAAGGTTGCGACGTGGATACCGCTGCGTCCGCTTTCCGCTGCCGCCTTCACAGCAGGCTCACCAGCGAGCGTGGCATTGAGTGTCAGGATCGTATCAATCGCCGTATCCGAGGCAAGTGCTGCACGCACCTTGGCTTCGTTTTCTGCCGGATCGGTCGAGGTCGGCAGAACGGTTACGTCACCGAAGCCTTCCTTGAAACCGGCGCACCGCTGATCAAGCGAGACATTGCCCACTTCCTGATTGACGCAGATACCCTTCTTGCCGCCAGCCTTTTTCAAGGCTTCACCGGCAGCTTTACCGGCATCCGCCTCATCCTGACCGACATGCAGCAGCGCGCCGAGCTTCTTGGAAGCGTCGGAGCCGGAATTCATAGAAATGACCGGAATACCCGCCGCGACGGCGCGCTCAATCGACGGTCCGAGCGCATCGGCGTCCGGGATCGATACAACAATGCCCTGCGGCTTCTGGTTGATGGCCGCATCGATAAGCTGCGCCATCTGTACCATGTCGAAGGTTTCCGGCGCACGATAATCAACCTTGGCACCGGTATCCTTCGCGGCTTCCGCCACACCGTTCTTCACAACGGACCAGAACGGATCCGATGCCTGACCGTGGCTGACGACAACAATGTTGATGTCAGCCGCATGCGCAGCGAATGATGCAGCCATCAGGGCTACGCCAGCGACTGCCGATTTCAAAAGAGATTTCATGTTCACTCCTCCCATTGCCCGACGCTCCCCGCCGGTTTTCTCGATTTTCAGCCTTGCCGGTAGCGTTACGGTGACTTCCTCCAAGCCATGACCCGCAATGCAAACCGACTTCGGCTACTCAATAGAATGAAACAATCATTAGAAAATTCTCGTGGAATTATAATTCCATTTCTGCTAGCTCATGTCAATCGCATAAGCTCTCCCCGAACGGCATATTTTCCGGCTGGATTATGTGTGTTGCGGGTGCGGCTTTGCCAGCATGTACAATGTCAGCACTTGGGAGGAAGGCATGGCAGTCGTTACAGGTCTGATCGGGTCCGGCTTTATGGGCAAGACCCATGCGCTGGCACTGGCCAACGTCAATCGCATCTTCGATCTGCCTGTGCAGGTCGAGTTGCACACACTGGCAGACATTGATGAAACAACGGCGCAGAGAGCTGCAAAACAGCTGGGCTTTGCCCGCGCGACCGACAACTGGCGCGACCTGATAGCCAACCCGGCAATCAATCTCATTGATATCACCACGCCCAATCGCTTTCACAAGGAGATGGCTCTGGCAGCGATCGATGCAGGCAAGCATGTTTATTGCGAAAAGCCTCTCGCCCCCAGCGCAGCCGATTGTCTGGAGATGACGCTGGCAGCGGAGAAGAAAGGCATTCAGACAGCCGTTGGATTCAATTATCTCAAGAACCCGATGATCCGGCTGGCGAAAGACATTATAGACAGCGGTGAAATTGGAGAGGTCCGGAACTTTCGCGGCATCCACGCGGAAGATTTCATGGCCGATGCGCGCATCCCATGGACGTGGCGGCTGGACCCGGCTGGCGGTGGCGGCGCACTTGCCGATATTGGCAGCCACATTATCGCTGCTGCGCGTTATCTGGTCGGGCCGATTGCCGAAGTCATGGGCAAGACTGTGACTGCCATCCGCGAGCGCCCGGATAGTGCCAATCCTTCACAGAACAAGCCGGTTGAAGTGGACGATGTCTGTCACGCCATGGTCAGCTTTGCCAATGGTGCGACCGGGACACTGGAAGCAAGTTGGATAGCCAGCGGGCGCAAAATGCAGCACGACTTTGAAATTTCCGGTTCCAAAGGCGCGATCTTCTTCTCGCAGGAGCGTTTCAACGAGCTGGACCTGTTTCTCTATGCCGACAAAAAGGGCCAGCAGGGCTTCCGCAAAATTTTCGCTGGTCCTGACCACGAACCCTATGGTTCGTTCTGCGTAGCGGCGGGACACCAGATCGGGTTCAATGATCTCAAAACCATTGAAGTGCGCGATTTCTTGCTGGCCGTTGCGGGCCATAAAACCGGCCACGCCGATTTCCGCGAGGGTTATGAGGTGCAAAAGACGCTGGAAACGATCTACGCCTCAGCGCAGGAACGCCAGTGGCACACTGTTTAGGCGCGGGATTTCGGCTGCACGATGAACTGGCCGTCGAGGTGCAGGATATGCGCCTCAATCCCATAGATCTGCCGTAGTCGCTCCGGGGTCAGCACATCCTGCGGCGGGCCATCCGCCGCAAGACAGCCCTTATCCAGAATGATCAGCCGCGTGCAATATTGCGCTGCCAGACTTAGCTCATGCAGCGACGCAATCACCGTCCGACCTTCATGCGCAAGGGCTGCAAAATTTTCCATCAAGGCCAGTTGATGCGACGGGTCGAGCCCGGCCACAGGCTCATCGGCGAGAATGAGCGGCGTATCCTGCGCCAGAACACGAGCTATCAGCACCCGCGCCAATTCACCGCCGGAAAGCGCATTGGCTGGACGTTCCGCAAATGCCTCAACATCCATGCGCTGCATTGCCGAGCGGATCAGCGCCTCGTCTCCAGCGTCCAGTGAAGCAAAGCTTGGTTTCAGCGCAGAACGTCCCAATGAAACCAGCATATGGGAGGAAACAGGCCAGGCGACATCGCGCTCCTGCGGCAGATAGGCAACCGCGCGGGCTTTGTCGCGCGCATTGAGATTACCTATCGCCTGACCATCCAGCGAAACTGTGCCGTCCGCCCGGACAAGGCCGAGCATTGCTTTCAAAAGCGTGGTTTTGCCCGCACCATTGGGACCGATCAGACCGATGAACTCGCCCGCCCCCGCATCGAAGCCAACCCGATCCAGCACGGTTTTCCCGCCCAGCGATACGCTGATATTTTGAGCCGAGAGCGCCGTCATACGAGTTGCCTGCGATATTTGAACACCAGCCACAGGAAGAATGGCGCGCCGATCAAGGCCGTCACGACACCAAGCTTCAGTTCCCGCCCCGGCATGGCGACCCGCACCAGAACATCGGCAGCAAGCAGCAAAGCAGCGCCGCCCAAGCTACTCGCGACAAGCAGCCGGGATGGCCGTGCGCCAACCAGCGGTCGCAGCAAATGCGGCACGACAAGGCCGACAAAGCCGATAGCACCGGCCACCGCAGTTGACGCCCCGACGCAAAGTGCCGTACCCAATACGGCCAGAAGCTGCACACGCGCCAGACTGACGCCCATGCTTGCCGCGGCGTCCGCTCCGAGCGTCAGGCTATCGAGCGAGCGCCCAAGCGACAGCAGCATAATCCAGCCGACGAGGATGAACGGAACCACGAGCATCACATGGGTCATCGAACGGTCCGCCAATGAGCCGAGCATCCAGAACACGATTTCCATGGCCGCGAAGGGATTGGGCGACAGGTTGAGCGCCAGAGCGGTCAGCGCTCCGGCAAGGCTGGTCACAGCGACACCAGCCAGAATGACCGCCAGCGTTCCGGCATTGCGCCCGGCCAGAAGCTTGACGAGAAACACTGACGCAAATGCACCGGCCAGCGCCAGCAAAGGCAAGGCCAAGGGAAACAGCAGCGACAGTCCGGTGTAAATGGCGATGACTGCGCCAAACGAAGCCGAAGCACTGACGCCGAGCAATCCCGGTTCTGCCAGAGGGTTTCGCAGATAGCCCTGAAGTGCCGCCCCTGACAGGCCGAGCGATGCCCCGATCAGCAGCGCCAGCAAGGCGCGCGGCAGACGGATTTCGCGCATGACCAGCACGATGGCATCGCCCTCGCCGCTGAACAGCGCCCGAAGACTGTCGCTCACGCCGATATTGGCTGGCCCGGTCAGCAGCGACCATGCGAAGAGGGCTGCGACGAGCAGGGCAAGGCCGACAAGCAAAAGAACGAAACGAGCATTTTCAGTCACGCGCCGCCTCGCTAAGTTTTGCCACCGCTTCAACGCTGAACGGCCCGCCGCAAACGGTCAGATTATCGGGAAGCGTCATTGCTTTTGCCTCGCGTTCTATCGCGCGCAAGGCCGGGTGCTGGAAGTTTTGGAATGCGAGCGCCGGTGCACGCTCATTCGCGCTGAGGACCAGCATATCCGGCTTTTCCATCACCAGCATTTCCAGAGGCAGCGCCGCAGGGCCGTTCACGCCAGCCCGGTCGGCGATATTGTCCAGCCCGGCAAGCTTGACCGCCTCGTCAATCAGCGTGCCGCGTCCGGATGTGTAACTATTGGCGAAATAAAGCGCGACAGTCTTGCGATGCTGCGGCTTTTCAACTGCTGCAAGCCCTGCCCGCATGGAGGCGACCTGCGCATCCGCTTGCTCTTCGCGCCCGAGCAACGCGCCCATGCGTTGCAGATGTGTTTCGATATCATCAAAAGAGCGGGCGGGCGCGAACTGTTCCACGCGCAAGCCAAGCCTGCGCAGGAGATCGACCGTCACCTGCGATGAAAACGTGCCCGCCAGCACAAGATCGGGCTTCATGAGGAAAACCTCTTCCGCCTGCGCATGATTGATCGGCAGTTGCGCCGCCTGCCCAGCCAGCACAGAAAGCTGCGGATCGCGGGAAAGATAGGAAACGGAGTGCACCTGCCCCGGCGCAGCGAGCAGCATAGCCAGTTGATCGGTGCAGACATTGATCGACACCACGCGCTGCGGTGGTGCTGCCTCGGCAGATGAAAGAGCGACCGAAACCGTGGCTGCCAGCGCCAGAAGCCAGTTTCTGCCAAGGATCATCGCTCTCGTCATCTGTCGAAAACCTCAGAAATTACGCGTCAGGCCGATATTGAAGGTACGGCCCGGTGCAATATAGCCGGAGGTCGTCTGGTAGTCCTTGTCAAAGATGTTCTCGACCGACAACTTAAGCTTGGACTGCTTGTCGATGGCATAGAGCGCCACGAAATCGGCCGTCACATAGCTGCCGAGCTTCTGCGTATTTGCCGCATCGGCATAGCGCGAACCGCCGTAAAAGACACGGCCCGTCAGGTCGAGCCCCTCAAACGGCGTATAGTTCACCTCGGCGGTCGCCTTGAAACGTTCGCGATAGGCAAGATCGGTGTCGTTTTCTTCATCAATGGGACGCTTGAAGTCCAGCACACCCTTCACACCCCACTGGTCATTGAAGCGATGGCCCAGTGTCGCCTCGAAGCCCGTAATCTGCGCGCGGGCCACATTATAGGGCAGATAGGAAGGCGCTGTGCTCATGATCGCATCGCGCAGTTCGTTGCGATAGAGCGCAAGATCGAGGCTGGTCGCGGCCGAAATCTGCCAGTTCAGCCCCACTTCATAGGAGCGCGACTTTTCCGGCTCCAGATCGGGATTGGCATAACCGGGATAATAAAGCTCGTTGAATGTCGGCGCGCGAAAGCCGGTCGCATAAGAGGAGCGCAGAACGAGATCGGGAACAATCTCATAGCTCGCGCCGATATTATAAGTTGTAACGTCGCCGAATTGCTGATTGTGGTCGTAACGCACGCCGCCATCCACGCGCAGTGCTTCATATTCCAGAGAATATTGGCCGAACACCGCCGCCAGATTGCGCCCCGTCTCGTCATAGTCGACAGTGGAATCGATGGTCTCGCGATAGGCTTCTACACCGCCGGTGACAACGTGTTTTGCCTTACCCGTTTCGAAACTTTTCTCCGTGGAAGCGAAGACGCCATAGCGCTTGGTTTCATACCGGTCGGAGCCGGACACGCCCTTGCGGAAATTGCGGCTACTGTCGATGCCGCTGCTGAACTCAAGCGTCGAAGACCAATCATCCGTATGATCGATCCGCGTACCGACTTTTCCCGTGAACGCAGTGCTGTAAGCCTCATTCGCGTATGGAGCAGTGGCGTCATACTGATTGCGGCCCCGGCTCAGAAGCCCGTCCGCATAGAGCCTGCCCCAGTCGAAGTCTTTTCCAAGCGAGAAGTTGAACGAGCCTTGCAGAAAGCCGTCCCGATCCGGCTCGTGCCCAAACGCATCAGAGCTGGTGAAATCATAGCCCTGCGTGCCGGTTATCGCCGCGCCAAAGGCATAATCGACACCAGCAGCGCTTTGTCCCTGTATCGAGCCGGATGCATATCCGCCCCAGGGATGAGTGACACCGGTGGTCAGGCTGCCGCACCATGAGCGCTCGCCGCAGGCTCCACCCTGTTTGGTAATGATGTTGATGACACCGCCCATCGCATCAGCGCCATATTGGGCCGAATGACCGCCCTTGGCGATCTCGATACGCTCGATGGAGGTCAGTGGAATATTGGCCAGCGCCGTTGTGCCGTCTGTTGCCGAGGCAGAACGCACGCCGTTGACCAGCACGACCGTTTGCGTGGACGACATGCCGCGCAGATAAATGTCCGACTTGGACCCCTGCCCGCCATTTGTCCTGATCGAAACGCCGCTATAGGTTTTCAGCAAAGATTGCAGGTCGGGTGCTGCCGAGCGCTCGATTTCAGCCGTATCGATGACCGTGACCGAAGATGTCGATCGCTGCAACGAGGTCGCACGGCGAAGCGGAGTGACGACGATTGTGTCGAGCACCACACCTGCATTCGCATCGTCCGTAGCACTGGCGGTTTGCGCAGATGCGTCAAGCGGATTTACAGCAGCAAAAGCCGCAGTCAGCAAAATCGATAATTTTGAAATATGCACCTAGGTCTTCTCCTGCAAGGCAGCATTGCCTGACCGCAGGTCGAAGAAATAAGGGAAACCCCGTCTCTCGTTCCGGCGGCAACATTTGTTCAATGTCACCGCTACGGAAAGCCGCGCCCCGACACGCCCCGCGTCGAAACTAGGTGACCGGATACGGCAGGTCTCCTGACTTCCGGGTCGCCGCTGTTCTTCCGCCTTCCCGAATGCGTCTGCACTCAGTGGCTTAATCGCCTCAGCGATTATGGAAGATAGCTCTCCGGTTACAGTTGCGGGGGCAGTCGCAGAATTGGCCAGATGGCCTCACCGCGTTCCCTTTTCATCCGCCTTTTACAGCGAAACCGTTTCCTGTTTCGAGCGTTAGCAAGGCTGACCCGGATTGGCAATGCGCCAAAAAGGCTTCGCCCTGAATCGCATTCTCAACGAAGCGATTCAGGGCATTGTTTTCAAAAGGCTTTGGTTCGAGCATTTCCAGCAAAAGTGCGCAGCGGTTTTGCGTAGGATAATGCGTGAAAACAAATGGCTAAAGCGGTTCCGACCGCTCTAGCGCAAGAACGCCCGGAAACGTTGCAGCGCAAAGTAAAACAGCACCGATCCGATGACGATCAGGGCCAGAAATTGCGGCCACACCACGCTTATGCCTGCCCCTCGAAACAGGATTGCCTGCGCCAAGATGACGAAATGCGTGTTGGGCGCCACCAGCATGATGTTCTGGATGATGTCCGGCATGCTTTCCCGCGGGGTCATCCCGCCTGAAAGCACCTGCAAAGGCATCAGGACCAGCATCAGCAACATGCCGAACTGCGGCATGGAACCGGCAACCGTCGCCAGGAAAATACCGAGGCTTGTCGTTGCGAAAAGCTGCAATGCGGCACCGGCCAGAAACAGGAGGACAGACCCATAAACCGGCACTGTCAGCAGGCCTTGCACGACAAAGACCAGCGCAAAAGCCGAAGCCACCAGCACGACCAGCCCCATGGACCAGACCTTGCTGACCATGATTTCAACAGGCGTTACCGGCATGACGAGCAGATGCTCGATGGTTCCGTGTTCGCGCTCGCGGATGAGCGCCGCGCCCGTCAGGATGATCGACAGCATGGTGACCGACGAAATGACATTGTTGATCGCGCCGAACCAGCTCTTGTTCAGGTCCTGATTGAAGCGGGATCGCAAATTGAGATCGACCTTCGTGTCCGCCGTGCCACGATAGCGGTTCAGAAACTCGTTCACCTCACCGGAAACGATGGACTGGACATAACCGCCGCCGGTGAAAGCCTGGCTCATGCGGGTTGCGTCCACGTTAAGCTGGATGGTCGGCGACCGCCCGGCCAGCAGATCGCGCTGGAAATTGGGCGGAATGTTCAGCGCAAACGTGTCCAGCCCCTCATCCATGCGACTGTCCATTTCGTAAGACGAAATGAGCTTGGGCGGCACGAAATAAGGCGGATAGAAAGCGGCGGTGATACGGCTGGAGACCGGCGACTGATCCTCATCGACAATGGCGATGGCCGCATTACTGAGGTTTTCCGGCTGCGCTCGCGCGGACGTATAGACCGCCAGCGTGAACGCGTAGACGATCAGGAGTAGAAGCATCGGATCGCGGGCGAGACCGCGCAGTTCCTTGATGCCGAGCTGAAGTATGTTGGCTATCCGCATCTCAGCCCGCCTGTTTCTTGAGAAGGAGAATGGCCAGCACCGTCAGTACCGGAATTGCGATCAGCAACGGGATGAACGACCCGGCAAGATCGCCGAAATCCAGCGCCTTGGAAAACACCCCGCGCGAGATGGTCACGAAATAGGTCGTCGGATAAATCTTGCCGATAAATGCGCCCGCACCCTGCAATGACGAAACCGGATCTATGATGCCGGAATACTGTACCGCGGGAATGAGTGTCAGCAAGGCAGTACCGAAGATGGCTGCGATCTGGCTGCTCATGAAGGTGGAAAGCACCAGTCCCATACCGGTCGCGATGATGACATAGAGCAGCGCCGCCGCTGCATAGGTGAGGAAACTCCCCGTAAACGGCACCCGGAAGATGAAGACCGCAAAGGCCGTCAGCATCAGGAAGTTGAGGAAGGCGAGCGCGATATAGGGCAATTGCTTGCCGAACAGAAACTCGAACTTGGTCACCGGCGTCACATAGAAATTGATGATGGAGCCAAGTTCCTTTTCGCGCACCACACTCAGAACCGCGAGCATGGCCGGGATCATCAAAAGCAGCATTGGAATGACGGCTGGAACCATCGCCACCAGACTCTGAACATCGGGATTGTAGCGATAGCGAATTTCCAGATTGAAATTGCCCACCGTCGCCGCATTGCCATAAAGCTCGCGCGCTTTTTGCGTCAGCCAGTTGGCATGCATGCCCTGCACATAACCGCGCACCGTTTCGGCGCGGGTTGGCATAGCGCCGTCAATCCACGCCGCCACCTCGACAGGCCGCCCATGCGCAATATCTGCGCCAAAGCGCGGCGGTATCTCAATGGCGAGACTGATCTCACCGTTGCGCATCCGCCGGTCGAGATCGTCATAGTCGGTGATCGGAGGCATTTCGGTAAAATAACGCGACCCGGCAATCTGCTGCGTGTAGTCGCGGCTGACCGTTGTGTCGTCGCGGTCAAGCACCGCAAATGTCAGGTTTTCGACGTTGAGATTGATGCCGTAACCAATCACGAACATCAAAATCACCGTGCCCAAAATGGCAAGCGTCGCGCGGATCGGGTCGCGTTTCAGCTCCAGCGCCTCGCGCCGTGTGTAAGCAAGCATGCGGCGCGGATTGGGAAGCCAGCTTGAAGAAGGATTGGCGTGGCCCGTCGCGGCCTGAACCGGCGCTGGCGTCTCTTCTGCAACGGGTGCAGCCGGTTGGGCCGTCTCGCCGATGGCTTCAGTCAGGTAGGCGATAAAGGCTTCTTCAAGCGTAGCCGAATTGCGGCTTGCCGTGATCGCCTTTGGCGTGTCGCTGATCAGCACCTTGCCCGCATGCATCAATGAAATGCGGTCGCACAGCTCCGCTTCATTCATGAAGTGGGTCGAGACGAAAATGGTCACATTGTCCCTGCGCGATAGATCGGCAAGAATTTCCCAGAAAGCATCACGCGCCACCGGATCCACGCCGGAAGTCGGCTCATCGAGAATGAGGATATCCGGCGAATGGATCAACGCCACCGCCAGAGACAGGCGCTGGCGGATGCCGAGCGGCATGGAATCCGGCAGTTCATCCATCACACCAGCCAGATCGAAACGCTCGGAAAGTTCCTTGATACGTCGCGCCGTCAGTTCCGGCTCCATACCGAACAGCTTGGCGTGAAGCTCCAGATTTTGAAGAACGGTCAACTCTGAATAAAGCGAAAAGGCCTGCGACATGTAGCCGACGCGACGCCTGATATCGATATCCTTCGGATCGACCTCGCGCCCGAACAAGCGCGCAATGCCGTCGCTTGCAGGCAGAAGTCCGGTCAGCACCTTCATGGTCGTGGATTTGCCACAGCCGTTGGAGCCGAGGAACCCGAAGATTTCACCGCGTGGAATGCGGAAGCTCACATTATCGACCGCCGTGAAATTACCGAACCGAACCGTGACATGTTCGGCTTCAATGGCGATCTCCGCATCAGCACCCGGCGCGCGGGGCGGAATGACGATTTCCTTATGCCCCTGCCGCAATTCCTGCGGCAGCAATGCGATGAAGGCCGCATCCAGATTGGGGGTGCCCGTGCGTTCCAGCAGTTCCTTCGGCGTACCCGTCGCCAAAATCTGCCCGTCATTCATCGCGACAAGCCAGTCGAAGCGCTCCGCTTCTTCCATATAGGCTGTCGCGACGATGACACTCATCCCCGGCCGATCCTTGCGGATATCGTCGATCAATTCCCAGAACTGACGACGTGACAAGGGATCAACACCAGTAGTCGGTTCATCAAGGATCAGCAGGTCAGGATCGTGGATCAGCGAGCAGCAGAGGCTCGTCTTCTGCTTCATGCCGCCGGAGAGCTTGCCTGCCGGGCGATCCGCAAAAGGTGACATGCCTGTGCGAGCCAGAAGATCAGCAATGCGCCGCTCCCGCTCCTGCCTGTCATGGCCGAATAGCCTTCCGAAAAAGTCGATATTCTCGAAAACTGACAACGTCGGATAAAGGTTCTTGCCGAGACCTTGCGGCATATAGGCGATGCGCGGATAGGCGGATTCGCGATGCTTCCGGTCGGCAATATCGCCGCCAAGCACCTTGATATGTCCTTCCTGCATGCTGCGCGCACCCGAAACGAGCGACAATAGGCTCGACTTGCCGACACCATCAGGACCGATCAGGCCAATCATCCGCCCGGCGGGAATATCGAGATTAACGTCGCGCAGCGCCTGCGCAGCGCCATAGGACAGCTTTACGCCCTTCGCGCGAACGACAAAGCTGTCGTCTCCCGCCCCAGACTGGACCGAAGCTTCACTCATTTTACGGTTTCCGCGAGGTTCTTCGGCCATTCAGCAGCGGAATCGAGCTTGACATAGGCCATGCCTGGTAGCCCGGTTTTCACTTGCTGGATATACTTCTGAAGCAACTCCGGCGGAATCTTTGCCTTGACGCGGAACATCAGCTTCTGACGCTCCTCTTCGGTTTCAACCGTTTTCGGCGTGAACTGGGCGACATCGGCAACGAAGGAAATCGTGGCCGGAATGACATATTGCGGCGCGGCATCCAGCACGATGCGGGCCTCGGCGCCGATTGCCACGCGGCCAGCCTGCGCGGTCGGCAGGAAGAACGTCATATAAACATCGCCCAGATCGACGAGGTTGAGCACGCGACCGCCTGCCGAAAGCACCTCACCGGGCTGAGCAACGCGATACTGCACACGCCCCGCCGTCGGCGCGACCAAGGTTGCGTCGTTGATATCTGCAACAATGCTGGCAATCGCCGCCTTGGCTGCTTCCACCGACGCCTCTGCATCGACAACCTGCGCCTTGGCTGCACTGATAGCCGCTTCACTGGCAGCAAGCTGCGCCTTCGCAGCCTCGACTGCGGCCTGAGCGCCCTGCGCGCTGGCCCGATCATCATCGAGTACCTGTTCGGAAACTGTCCGCGACTGGGTCAAAGCCTGCGAGCGCGCCAGACGCCGCTGAGCTGCATCGAGCTGCGCATTGCGCTGGGCAACCGTCGCCTGATTGGCTGCGAATTCCGCTTCGCGTTGTGTGACAAGGGCTTGCGCCGTCTCTATACCGATCTGCGCGCGGCGTAATTGCGCCTCCGCCTGCGCGCGCTGGCTTTCAAGCTGGTCGGTATCCATACGCGCAAGGATTTCGCCCTGTTTGACGAAAGAACCTTCATTCGCAAGTATTTCGCGGATTCGCCCGGGGCTCTTGGTCGAAATATCGATTTCGGTCGCTTCGATACGGCCATTGCCCGAGGCAATTCCGTCGGGCAATCCGCTGCCGTTCATGGCTTTCCAGGCATAATAACCACCGACGGCCAGCGCCGCCACCACTGCAGCCACAATCCATTGCTTGCGGTTGGAACTCATGCGAAACACCCTCTTTGCAATATCTAAAATGCCGGCATTATTTCCGAATTAATTCAAAGCATTGGCAGGTGGTTCTCACCTGTCTGGCTGTTCGCATGCCCACCGCCCCGCTCGATAATAATCGGAGAACCGCTAGGTTGAGGATATGGAACAACTGCGCAAGTTGACAACCAGCAAATGCTAATTAACGCGTGATAAAGTAAATGCCGTCGCGGTCCTGCATACAGGCCCCGATTTTCTATTGCTTTGACCTGAATCAACAAGTGCTGAAATACTCGCAACTTCTTTGGGAATTTCTGCTGAATTCAGAGCGAATGAGAAGCGCGGGTGCCGATTTGGTGAAATAGAGGGGCAACGCCGACAGCACCCGCTGGCTGCCGAAGACGGCGGTACGGAAGATCGCGCTGATATGCGCTCGACAGATGGATGAATGCCGGGATGCCTTTTAGGGCCTGGGCATCCCGGGTCGCCGATTCTGGTGGAAACCAGCAACGGCTAGAGCATTAGCAACTTTGCACGAACCGCACTTTGATTAGGATCAAAGTTGACCGCAGGAATGCATCATTTCTGACCGCACTTACCCCAGCTCTTCTTCAAATAGCTGGACACATTCTTGAGCTTCGGTTCTGACAGAAACCCTTGCCGAAACAGGATACTGCCCTTCACTTCCGGCAGTAACGCGTTGAGTTCGAGCTGCCGCTTGACCTCGCTTAAGCCGCCGCCTGCCTGCCAGCCCGGTTCCGATGCGGTGGCCGTTCCGGCGCGATAAAGCGCCATGCCGATATAGAGATCGGTCTTCGTACCGCGAACCGTATCCGCCCACCATTTTACAATCGTGTCGTATGGCACGGCCTTGCGGTCGAACGACCAGTAGACCTGCGGCGCGATATAATCGATCAGGCCGTCCTTGACCCAGCGCCTCGTATCGGCAAAGTCGCCGTCGTAGTTCGTCTTGCCCGCGCGCGTGGCCGAACCCAACGGATCATCAGCCTTGTTACGCCAGACACCGCCGGGGCTGATACCAAAGCGTACATTCGGCTTGATCGACTTGATCTTGTCGGAAATCTCCCGAACCAGCGCATAGGTATTGTAGCGCCGCCAGTCGTACTTGCTGGCAAAGCGTGTGCCGAAACGGGCGTAGGTCTTGTCGTCATCCAGAGGCGAAGACGCGGTTTCGTAATAGAAATAATCGTCGAACTGAATCCCATCGACATTGTATTTCTGGACGACCTCGGCGGTGATGTTCGTTACCCACTGACGCACGGCAGGAATGCCGGGATCAAGAACATAGCGATCCGCCGACACGCCCACCCATGCCGGATGGGTCTTGTAGACACTCGACGGCGAATCCTTGGAGGAGGTTTTCAGCTCCTTGCGCGTCGATGCCTTGACGTCCATCGAAACCCGATAGGGGTTGAGCCATGCGTGCAGTTCGATACCGCGCTTGTGCGCCTGCTCGATGGCAAACTGCAACGGGTCGAAGCCCGGATTCTTGCCGAGTGTCCCGGTGAGATAGGACGACCACGGCAGGTAGGATGACGCATAAAATGCATCCGCCGCTGGCGACACCTGAAATACAACCGCATTGATTCCGTGTTCCGACGCTTCGTCGAACAGTTTCACCAGTTCTTGCTTTTGCCGACGGATACGTTCCTCATCATTCTCGATTTTCGAAGATGCCCGCGACGGCCAGTCGAGATTGAGAACGGTCGCGATCCAGCTTGCCTGAAACGCATCACAATGAGAGGGCGTGGACGGCGATATGTCGAGAGGCATGGGCATTCCGCTTTTGATTTTGCATTTCCGTCCGCAAACAATACGGCCAAGGCTTGGATATGGTCATTTTAGGCACTAGCTTAAAGCGGAATCTGAAGAAGCGAGGGCTCATGTACAAGAATATAATCGCCACGACCGATGGATCGGAATTTGCGGAGCGCGGTCTCGTGCATGCATTCCAGCTGGCCAAAGCCGTCGGGGCCAAGGTCACGGTCGTGACGGTCACCGCGCCCTATTCCGTTTCCGGCCTGCCGGGCGGCTGGACCGACAGCCCCGCTTTCATCGAACGTTTCGAACAGGAATGGAACGACTTCGCCGAGACGACACTGGCGCGTGCAAAGGAACTCGCAGCAGAAACCGGTACGGAAATCCACACGCTGCATGTGGTTGCCCAGCACCCGGCAACGGCCATTATCGATTCCGCTACAGAACTTGGCAGCGATCTCATCGTCATGGCTTCAAACGGGCGGCGCGGCTTCAAGGGCCTGCTGCTTGGCAGCCAGACCTATGAAGTCGTTACGCGCAGCACCGTTCCGGTGCTCGTCGTTCGATAGGCCCAATCTGATAGAAAATCGCGGCGGTTAGCTTGTCTGGTGACCGCTGGCGCTTTCGACATCAACGCGGAAGAAAACCGGCTCCAGCTTGCGCGTGCCGCCGTCCTTCGTGACGGTCTTCGTATAGGCCGGTTCCCACCATGTCGGCTCTGCGGACATGATATTGACGATGGCCGCCTTCTCGTCTTCGCGGGCGATTTCGCGATAACGACCGTGCAGCACCACGGTTTTCCATTCGGTACGCGATACAATGTGATCAAACAGGATGCAGACAGCATCGTTCTTGCGCATGGCGGCGGTCTTCTGGCCATCGGTTGTGAAGGAATAGAGCGACCCGCCGTTAAATCGGAAACTCATCGGCACGATAACGGGGCGGTCGTCCAGAATATAAGCCAGCCGCCCCACATGCGAATTCTGAATCATCTCCCGAAGATCGTAGTCCGACATTTCCTTGATCATCATGGCGCGTCGTCTCCTGAAAAAGCTCTCTCAATACTCCTAATACATAGGGCAGCGAGATTGCCTTGACAGCGATCAATGGCGCGAAAACAAATCGCGTCAGATGAACAGTCGGCCCTCGGCAATCTTGACCGCCGTGCCGCCGATGCGCGCGCCCGTGAGCTTCTGCCCATTGACGTCGAGTTCAAGACGGATGAGCGATGGACGCCCCATTTCCATGCCCTGCTCAACCCAACATTGCGAGCTGCCATCCACCGGCTTGTCGTTCTGCTGGATCATTCCGGCAAAGGCGGCGGCTGCCGAACCCGTCGCCGGATCTTCATAGACGTTCGCACCAGTCACGAACATGCGCGCATGATAATGGCTGTTGAAGAGGATCGTCTCGCGGCAATAGACATAGATCGGCAGCGGACGGCCATCGACATGCGGCAGGTTCTCGGTGACAAAGACCGGATCGATCGACACCTTGGCCGCGGCAATGAGATTGCTAACCGGCACGAGCAGATAAGGCGTCCCTGCGCTCCAGACCCCGGGCACATGGTTCTCAAAACCGATCTCGTGGGTTCCAAGCCCGATGGCAGCGGCGGCTTCTTCTTTTTCAACCCGCACATCGACCTTCTCCGGCAAGCGCGGCAGATCGAATTCAGCAAATGCGCTGTTGTCACCCAGAATGACACCGCAGCGTACAATGCCAACTTTTTCTTCCAGCGCAACAAGCCGGTCGGCCTCATCGCCTGTCTTGCGGCGACGCGCCAGTGAAACGGCAGCACCCACCGTCGGATGGCCGGCGAAAGGCAGTTCGTAATCGGGCGTAAAAATCCGCACGGCAGCTTCATGGGCGGGATTGGCAGGCGGAAAAATGAAAACGGTCTCGGACAGATTGAACTCGCGGGCGATGGCCTGCATGCGGGCGTCATTCAGCCCTTCGCAGTCATGGACGACGGCCAACGGATTTCCAGCCAGAGCTTTCTCGGCGAAAACGTCGAAAACCTCATAAAAACGGCCGGAAACAGCGGCTTCACTCATCCCTCATTCTCCCCTCGACACTTTTTCGGAAATAAACCAGAACCAGTGTCTTCAACAATTATATTCAAGCATCACATTTATAGAATTCAGTGCGAGCATAGCCAATTTATCGGCTCTGTCATCAGCAAGTCTGGCTTATTTGTTCAATGGCTGAAATGCCAGTCGGCAAAAGCGCGAACATAAGACGGCGTTGCATCACCCATCATGCCCGCACCCGTAATAGGAATGATCTCGGCCAGCTCCGGTTCCGCCTGTGAAGCCACGAAATTTTCGATCCCGGAAACCAGCTCTCGCGACGGCGCATCAAACTGGTAACGACGGAACAAAGCAATGCTGCGATTGCCGGTCACCAGATTGAGCTGCGCCTCGCCTTCTGCGTCGGCCAGATCAAGCCCGGTTTCCTCCTGCACCTCGCGCTGCATGTTGGCGACATAATCCACGCGCCCCTCGACAATGTCGTTATCGTCGATTGATCCTGCCGGGAAATAGATGCGGCCACCGCCGGCATTTTGCAGGCCCATGCGCGCCGCGATCAGGTGGCCCTCCCCTGAAACGATGACGCCCACGCCAAAGATATGCCACGGACGGATCGGCTCCGGATCGTTACGCCAATGCATCAGCGTGGCAAAGCTGCTGCGCTTGAACCCCGCCTCCAAAACACCATCGGACAGTATCGCCTCCGGTGCCAGATAGATTTCGCCATCGAACAGGGCTGGTTTTGCAGTCTGTTCACGCTTCCAGTTGAGCGCAATCGTCTGTTCATGCTGCCGGGTATATTCCAGCGGCCCCGGAACGACACGGACATCGACGTCATCGATGACATGAACCGTATTTTCCCGCACATGTTCCATAAGAATTAGGTCCTGCTTCTCAGACAATGTTCAATGTCACGGCAACCGGGCAATGATCGCTGGCTTTCGGCCGGTCCCAGCCCGTGCGCGGATAGCGTTCCACCTGCTGGTCCGGTGGAAACACCGTGCGCCATGGCTGGCCGCGCCGGACGATCTGCGGTACCGCACTTTCATTCTTCAAAGCAAAGGATGGTGACGCCAGGATGTAATCAAGCTGACAAAGATGTCGCTCCTGCGGTCCGCGTGTGTGATAGAGCGTCCACCGATCCATGACAGGGCGGCGCTCCACGAGGTTGACGGCAAAGCCGTCGCCGAGCAGCACATCGAGCGCGCTTTCCTCTTCCTGAGCCGGCGTGAAGTCATAGCCGTTCCATTCATCGCCGCCGATAAGGATGCGCTCGCGATAGTCGTTGAAATCGCCGCAGATCAGCCAGCGCCGATCAGCTGCCTTGGCCGGTCCGAACTTGTCTTCGATGATACGGCGGATCGCCCGTGCCTCGGCGCGGCGTACTGGCAGGGATGCTGTGCGCCCGTCAAAGCCGTTGCGAGCCCCGGTCATGGATTTGAGATGCGTCACAAAAAGCGACAGTGGCTTGCCCGCAATGCGCAAATCCACATTCAGGCAATCCCGCTTGAAAATACGGTCATGCGGTTCAATGCCAAGCTCGGCCAGAACAGGCTCATAAAGTCCGAAATCAGTGTAGGTCAGATGTGCGTGGCTGGTGACCTCGCCCACCTCGATGGGTTGGCCGTCGCGGGTCGTGTCACGGATCATGACGGCCACATCAATGCCACGGCTGTCATTGCCGTCGATCAGATATTTGTGTCGATAGCCATGGCCAATCATCTTGAAAAGATAGCCATATTCGAAGGCATTGAGCGCGGCCAGATTGTCGACTTCCTGCAAGCACAGAATGTCGGCGCGCGTCTCGGCGATTGCCAGCGCCGTCATCTGTCGCGTGTCGTCGGCATGGGCGACAGCACGCGCCTGCTCCAGCAGACGGTATTGCGCCTCATCACTGATTTCGAACAATTGCAGGCTGCGGTCCTGATGCAATTCATTGCGAAAGCCGGAAAAATCGAACCGGCGCATCAGATTCTCGACATTGAATGTGGCTATCGTAAACATGTGCGAGCAATCTCGCCACTTGCATCGCGATTGGCAAGGACTTCTTGGCCGAGCCGGGATTTTTCCCCCGAGCGGATGATTTTGGAAGATAAAACACCCATATTGGGTGTATGACGACAGCGAATGCCCGCCTCCCATGCATGAAAGGCAAAGGTCGTAATGCTCAAGAAAGCCCTGTGCGCAGCCATGATTTCCAGCCTGTTTGCGGTCGGCTTTGCCGCGCCAACTATGGCTGTCGAATTGCGCAAGACGCCCTATCTGCCATCCTTGCAGCCAGCCAGACCGCCAATCGTCAATCCCAATTCGAATACCAATCGCCCCGGCCCGAATTCGCCGGGATGCTACGGCTCGGTCACCTGCCGCAACAGTGAAAGCTATATCTCCGGCGAAGGTGTGTTGCGCTACAAGAACGGCGAACCGCTGGATGTGCGCCCATCGACTCGTCCGCAGGTTCAGCGCTTGGGACCGAGCGTCAATCACATGCAGTGGTGCTCAAATCGCTATCAAAGCTATCGCAGTTCCGATGACACGTATCAGCCGCTGGCCGGGCCGCGCACCAGCTGCAACTCGCCATTTCAATAAAAGACGAGCCAACGAAAAAGGCCGGGTTAAACCCGGCCTTTTCAATTCTCTTTTGATGATCAGGCGGCAGCAGCCTTGCTGTGCGTGCGGATCAGGCGGCCAAGCCGCATGATGCCTTCGTCGATCATTTCGTCATTGGCGCAGGAATAGCTGAGACGCAGCGTGTTCGCGCCGCTGGCATCGGCGAAGAATGCCTTACCCGGAACAAACGCGACCTTCTCGGTCTCAATGGAAGATGCCAGCAGCTGCGCGCCATCCATGCCTTCCGGCACCGTGACCCAGATAAACATGCCGCCTTCAGGCTTGGTCCAGCTGGTGCCTTCCGGCATATATTTGGCAAGGGCTTCCAGCATGCGGTCGCGGCGATGCTTGTAGACCTTGGCGACCTTGGCAACCTGCGCATCAAATCCATGCGTCGCGACATGATAGATCGCGATCTGATTGATGGTCGAAGAATGAAGGTCAGCCGCCTGCTTCATGAGCACGAGCTTGCGGATCACGTTCTTCGAGGCAACCACATAGCCAACACGCAGACCCGGTGCGAGGGTCTTCGAGAAAGAGCCGCAATAGATGGTGCGGGTCTTTTCGATGTCGCCGCCATTGCGAGCAATGTCGAGCGAAAGGATCGGCGGCACGGCATCGCCATTGTAGCGCAGATACTGATAGGCTGCGTCTTCAATGATCGGGATATTCAGCTCATCAGCCTGCGCCAGAAGCTTTTCACGGCCAGCCAGATCGACGGTTTCGCCGGTCGGATTCGAGAAGTCCGCCGAAAGATAGCTGAACTTCACCTTGCCGCCCGCCTTTTCAGCGGCCTGCGCATAGGATTCAGGCGTGCGGTTGCCCGTGATCGACAGCGTATCGTAGGTCGGCTCATAGGCATTGAATGCCTGCAAAGCGCCGAGATAGGTCGGCGCAGTCACCAGCGCCGTATCATTGGGCGAAATGAACAGCTTGCCGAGATAGTCGAGCGCCTGCTGCGAACCGGAGGTGATGAAAACATTGTCCTCGGTGCACGGAATGCCGATCTTGGCCAGTTCGCCAACGAGCCATGTGCGCAGCGGTTTGTAGCCTTCGGATACCGAATATTGCAGTGCGGCATTTGCCTCAGCGCCCGTCAGCGTTTCCTTATAGGCAGCCTGAAAGGCTTCATGCGGAAACAGCGCCGGATCGGGAATGCCACCGGCAAACGAAATAATGTCCGGGCGTTCCAGAAGCTTCAAAAGTTCGCGGATTTCCGATGCGCGCATGCGTTTGGAGCGCGTTGCAAAAACATTTTCCCAGTCCAACACGGGAAATCTCCTCAATTAGACTTAACCATCCATCTGATGGAATTCGTACTAGCCAGATCTCCTCAAACCCTAGCTAATAGGGGGAAGCTCTAGCGCAATTTTAGACCAACGAGAACAGCTTTTCCCATGCTTCTATGGAATAAAGCTATTCGAAATTCTTTTGGCCTTCGGCGTGCATGAAACGGAAAGCTGGCGCTGTGTTTTGGTTCTTTTCGTTCGCGGCTTAATCGCGATCAATCCAACCATCCAGCGTCAAGTAATGAAGGGGCGTTTGAAACGCCCCCTCTTTTTGCTCGTCATGGAAGCTCGAACGGTTAGTTGCGAGCCTTATCCACCAGCTTGTTCGCTGCAATCCACGGCATCATGGCGCGGAGCTTTTCGCCAACTTCTTCGATCTGGTGCGCATCGTTGTTGCGACGGATGCCCTTGAAGCGAGCAGCACCTGCACGATATTCCTGCATCCAATCGGACGTGAACTTGCCGGTCTGAATGTCTTTCAGAACGCGCTTCATTTCTTCCTTGGTTTCGGCAGTGATGATGCGCGGGCCGGTGACGTATTCGCCCCATTCAGCGGTGTTCGAGATCGAGTAGTTCATGTTGGCGATGCCGCCTTCGTAGATCAGGTCCACGATCAGCTTCATTTCGTGCAGGCACTCGAAGTAAGCCATTTCCGGTGCGTAGCCGGCTTCAACCAGAACTTCGAAACCGGTGCGGATCAGTTCGACAACGCCGCCGCAGAGAACAGCCTGCTCACCGAACAGATCGGTTTCGCACTCTTCCTTGAAGGTGGTTTCGATGACGCCCGAACGGCCGCCGCCAACGCCCGAAGCGTAGGACAGAGCGAGGTCATGGGCATTGCCGGAAGCATCCTGATGGATGGCGATCAGGCAAGGCACGCCGCCGCCCTTCTGGTATTCGCCGCGAACCGTGTGGCCTGGGCCCTTCGGTGCGATCATGACAACGTCGACCGACTTCTTCGGCTCGATGAGGCCGAAATGAACATTGAGGCCGTGTGCGAAAGCAATCGCAGCGCCGTCGCGCAGGTTGCTGTGGATGTGGTCGCGGTAGATGTCAGCCTGCAGTTCATCCGGGGTCGCCATCATCATGAGGTCGGCCCACTTGGCGGCATCAGCGACGCTCATCACCTGAAAGCCGTCAGCTTCGGCCTTCTTGATGGTTGCGGAACCTTCGCGAAGGGCGACGCGCACGTTGGCAGCACCGGAATCCTTCAGGTTCAGCGCATGGGCGCGGCCCTGGCTGCCGTAGCCGACGATAACCACATTCTTGGACTTGATCAGGTTAACGTCTGCATCCCGGTCGTAATAAACGCGCATTTCCTATTCCCTTCGTTTCCAGTTTATTCTCTGGCCTTCTTGCGTCAGCCGATCTGATTAGGCTCCATACAGAGCGAAAAACTGCTTGGTGGCGCGCCGGGCGTCCCGGATGACCACGTCGTCAGTCAGTTCCAGCCGGTCGCCCAACAGCAACCGGATTTGCATGTCCCGGACCACAAGCCCGAAGAACGTGCGAAATGCTTCATCGATATCGTCGAAAGCGAGCAGCTTCGCTTCCATCCCCATTTCAAGGATCGGCATCAGGCGCTTGGCCATGGCCACCGGTCCGTTGGAGAGAACGATATCGCCCAGCGCCGACTTGCCCGATGCCGCATGGCTGACCGCCAGACGGTTAAGCGCAATCGACGTGCGCCCCGAAAGCACCAGCAACCAGTCGCGGGCGAAGTGCTCCAGACTTGAGAAAAGCGACTCCGCGTCAAGCTTCTCGCGCGCCAGCGGCACAACGCGAACCTTGGAGGCCTGCCAGCGAACCATCGCTGTCAAAAGACCGTCGCGGTCGCCAAACCATTTATAGAGGCTTTCCTTGGAACAGTTGGCGGCACGCGCAATGCTCGCCGTCGTCAAAGCGCGGTCTCCGCCTTCAACAAGAAGGCGCAACGCCTGCTCCAGAACATCGTTCTGACGCGGCGAAAGAGCCTGCTGCTTTTGAGCCTGCAATTCGTCGCTACCATCAGTCACGGGTTACTTCCTCCTCTTGTACCGTACGGTACGGTTCCCATTCTATTAGACCTTGCCGCATAGACGGTCAAGCGAGATTTTTGAGAAATTCGGAGGACGAAGGCGCATACTAAAAATGTCGCTGCCAATAGCGCGATTGAACTAAGCGACTGCGTAAGAATAGCAGGAAAAACAAAATATTAGGGCGTCATCTGGAATCAAATTCTCAGATAACGCCCTGATAAACCACAGCCTGTTAAAGCGAATTCCCGATCAGATATTCACCTGCGTGCCGATTTCCACCACGCGGCCGGTTGGAATCTGGAAATATTCGGTCGCGTCGGATGCCGTGCGCGCCAGCAAAATAAACAGCTTGTCCTGCCACAAAGGCATACCGGAATGCACCGACGCCTTGAGCGAACGTCGCGACAGGAAGAAAGACGTCGTCATGATGTCAAACTTCCAGCCGAGCTTGCGGCAAAGGCCGAGAGCGCGCGGAATATTCGGCTGCTGCATATAGCCGAATTTAAGCGTCACCTGCATGAAGCGTTCGTTATACTGCGAGACGCGGGCGCGATCCGCGCTCGAGACCCACGGCTTCGAAGCCGTGACAACGGTCAGGATGACATTGTTCTGATGCAGGACCTTGTAATGCTTCAGACTGTGCATCAGCGCAGTTGGCGCACTTTTCGGATCGCCCGTCAGAAAGACAGCTGTTCCCGGTACAATCGTTGGCGGACGCTTGGCCATCTGCTCGACGATGAGGTCAAGCGGCACTTCGCCCTTGCGCGTCTTGAGGAACAGGTGCCGCGTGCCGCGTACCCATGTCCACATGATGATGACGAGCACAGCAGCGATGCCGATTGAGGCCCAGCCGCCTTCATGCACCTTGATGATGTTGGCGCTGAAGAACATGATGTCGATCAGCAAGAAGCCCAGCATCAAAGGCAGGGCACGACCCACCGGCCACTTCCAGATCCGTGTCATGACGATATAGAGTAGCACGGTCGTCACCAGCATATTGCCGGTAACCGCGATGCCGTAGGCTGCGGCCAGATTGGTCGACTTCTCGAAGCCCAGCACCAGAATGACCACGGCAAGGCCGAGCAGCAGATTGACGCGCGGAATATAGATCTGCCCGTGCAGCTTTTCAGACGTATGCTGAATCTCTAGGCGCGGCAGAATATTGAGCTGCACCGCCTGTCTCGCGACCGAATAAGCGCCGGTGATGACCGCCTGACTGGCGATCACCGTTGCCG
Organism: Ochrobactrum sp. 19YEA23; assembly: GCF_029909865.1. Taxonomy (NCBI): domain Bacteria; kingdom Pseudomonadati; phylum Pseudomonadota; class Alphaproteobacteria; order Hyphomicrobiales; family Brucellaceae; genus Ochrobactrum; species Ochrobactrum sp. 19YEA23. The sequence goes on from NZ_JASAMQ010000009.1 coordinate 122,398, forward strand.
CCGTCGCCAACAGCACCATCGGTAACAAGGCAAAATCCGGTAACATCTGGAAGAACGGCAATGCAGCCGCTTCGCCATGCGACAGGATGAAAGCGGCCTGTCCGAAATAATTGAGCACCAGACACGGAAACACGATCCATAGCCAGGCACGCACAATCGGCTTGCGCCCGAAATGACCGAGATCGGCATAAAGCGCCTCCGCACCCGTCATGGCCAGGAAAACCGCGCCGACCGTAATGAAGGCGATACCCGGGCTGATGATAAGAAAATGCAGGGCATAGTAGGGATTGAGCGCGGCGATCACGGTCGGGTCGTCGAAAATATGCCAGAGACCCGAAGCGCCAAGCGCCAGAAACCAGATCGCCATGATTGGCCCGAACACGATAGCCACCCTGCCCGTGCCAAGCTTTTGCACCGAAAACAGCGTCACAAGAATAACCACTGTGATGGGCACCACAAACGGTGTGAGGCTGGGCGCAACGATTTCCAGACCTTCCATGGCGGAAAGCACAGAAATGGCGGGCGTAATGACAGCATCGCCGAAGAACAATGCCGCGCCGACAATCCCGACACCGAGAATGAGATTGGGACGTCCCTTCAAAGCGCCACGTACCAGCGCCATCAGCGAGAGGATACCGCCTTCGCCGTTATTGTCGGCGCGCAGCACGAACAGAACATATTTGATCGTAACGACCAGCGTCAGCGCCCAGAAGATCAGCGACACAACGCCAAGAATATCGGAGCGGGGCAAACTGCCGTCGGAAGCTGCCGCATGCAGCGCTTCACGGAAGGCGTAGATCGGGCTGGTGCCGATATCGCCATAGACAACACCGAGAGCGCCCAACACCAGCGTCTTCATGCTGTCATTGTGATGGTCGTTCTCTTCGGTGGCAAAGCCGGTTTCAGAGCCTGCCGCACCGCCACCAAGTGGAGCTGTGGCTGCATCCTGCGGGGTCGGTTGCGATTGCGCGTTCTGGCCGTTCAGCTCATCGCTCATTTGCAGACACCTCGCAACGTCCTGAAGTCATTCTGGCTGGAAATCATATTATGTGGAGTCCACTCACAGGAACGCCCGCAAAAGATTGCGGATTTCAACAACCGTGCCGCACCTTTGCCCCAATCAGGTTCAATCATAATTACCGGACCGAACGACAGAAACGCACCGCTTCGACGAAAACCGCAAGGCGAAACTCGCCATGGCGCATCGATGTGGAATGCGGACTTCGGAAAACTGTATCAATGCTTCCCTCATACGTTCCTGCGCGCCCCCGACGCGGATAGAACCAGCCGCGGACGCCTATAGCTTGTTGAGCTTTGGCACAAATGCGCTTTTTGCAAAGCTCGCATGCAAGCCATGCACAGAGCGCATTGAATGCACCAATTACCCAGCCAAAGCAGCGATGAAACGTGCCACTGTCGTCGACATACCATACGTCAAAGCGTCCGCCGTCAATCCATGTCCGATGGAAACTTCTTTCAATTGTGGAATGCGCTTGACCAGTGCGGGAAGATTTTCAACCGTCAGATCGTGACCGGCATTGATTTCAAGACCGAGCGCCGCTGCGGCATCCGAGGCCTTGCCGATACGGTCCAGCTCACGCGCTGCCGCTGCCGGATCGTCATAGGTCGCGCCGTAAGGGCCAGTGTAGAATTCAAGCCGGTCGGCGCCCATGGCCTTGGCCCTGTCATAACCCAGCGGATCGGGATCGGCGAACAGCGAAACGCGCATGCCGCCCTTTTTCAGCCGTGCCACGATGGGTGCGAGATAGTCAGCCTTGGATAGAAAATCCCAGCCGTGGTCCGAAGTGGCCTGCGTCGGGTCATCCGGCACCAGTGTTACCTGTTCCGGCTGATGCTTTTCAACCAGTTCCAAGAAAGCTTCGCTCGGAAAACCCTCGATGTTGAATTCAGCCTGCGGAAATTCATCGTCGATCAATGCACGGATCTCGCCAAGATCGGAAAAACGGATATGGCGCTGGTCCGGGCGCGGATGCACCGTCAAACCCGCAGCCCCTGCCGCAAGTGCTATCCGTCCAAGACCGGTGACGCTCGGCCAGGGCAGATCGCGACGGTTGCGCAGCATGGCAATGGCATTGAGATTGACAGATAATTTCGCAGGCATGGAGGCATTTCTCCCGTTATCGGTTTTCGCTTTATATCGCCCGCCGCAGGAAAGTGTGAGTGTTTTCCCGTCGCACCCGATCACCCATCCCCAAATGTTGCCGTTTCCCGCCTTTCGAGCATGAGGCAAGCTTTTCCGCACTGAAATTGGAACAACAATCCGCAACCTTTCGCCCGGTCCAGACGTTTGAATCCTGTCCCGCCATGGGTTCGATTTTAGGATTGATGATAGAAAGACACCTGGAGACCGATGATGCGCAATGAGGACATCCCCGTCGTCCGCCGCATTCCTACAGACCGGAATGATGTATTCGCCTTTGCCATTGAAGGGCATCTGGACGATTCATCGCTGGAGAATCTCTACGGTCTGCTCGACGCGGCCTATGAGCAGTTTGACGAGATTGATCTCCTGATCCGCCTCGCCGGCTATGAAGGTGTGGACTGGACTGCGGCCTTTTCCGAAAGCATGCTTTCGATGCGCTCAAAATCGCTCAAGCATCTGCGCCGCTATGCGATTGTCGGCGGGCCATTGTGGATACAGGCCAGCATCACCCTGATGCAGCCCTTCCTCTCAATCGAAATGCGCTCTTTCGAAACCGACGAAGAACCGGACGCATGGGAGTGGCTGAGTGCGAAACCGGTCGAAAGCTGATTATTTTACAATCGTCAGCCGTTCAGCCGCACGCGTAATGGCCGTATAAAGCCAGCGCTCACGCGTATCGCGAAAAGCATAGCTTTCATCGAACAGCACGACATCGTCCCACTGCGAACCCTGCGCCTTATGCACCGTCAGCGCATAGCCATAGTCGAAATCGTCGTAACGCTTCTTGGTCTGCCAGGGAATTTCGCTATCCGGGTCTTCGAACTGCGCTTTCAAAAGCTTGATCTTGGCGACGCCGCGATCATCATCTTCCGGCGCGACCAGCAGATTGATGCCGGGCTTCACGGTTTCCTTGGATGAGGTCATGACCTTCCAAAGCGACCCGTTGAGCAAGCCCTTGGCCGGATCGTTGCGCAGGCAGACCAGCTTGTCGCCCGCCTGCGGATAGTCCGCCGTAAAGCCCTTCAGCTCACGCAGGCGCTGATTGTAGCGACGGCGCGTGCGATTGGTGCCGACAAGCACCTGATCCGCCTTCAGCACCATCTCCTGATTGACTTCGTTCTTGCTGATGACCTTCGCTGCGCCGTGATCGCCATAAGGCAATTCGCGCCCTTCGCGAACATCAAGCGCCATGCGGATAATCGGATTGTCCTGCGCCTGACGATGAATTTCGGTGAGCAGATAGTTCGGCTCATGTTCGGTGAAAAAGCCGCCGCCGGAAATCGGTGGCAACTGGCCGGGATCGCCGAGCACAAGAATCGGCGTTCCGAAGCTCATGAGATCGCGCCCGAGCGCCTCGTCCACCATCGAACATTCATCGACCACGATCATCGCCGCCTTGGCGACCGGGCTTTGCCGGTTGAGCGAGAATGTCGGCGCGATGGACGTCTTGCCCGTCGTCTCGTCCTCGACAGCTTCCTCGCCGCGCGGCCGATAGATCAGCGAATGCAGCGTGCGCGCATTGCTCGCGCCCTTGGAACGCAGGACCTGCGCCGCCTTGCCGGTAAAGGCAGCAAACTGCACATCGCCATCGACATGTTCCGCGAAATAGCGCGCAAGTGTCGTCTTGCCTGTTCCGGCATAGCCGAACAGCCTGAAAATGGGACTGCGCCCCTCTTTCAGCCATTGTCCGACGGCCTTGAGCGCCTGATCCTGTTCCGGTGAAAACTGCATGGCTCTTTCAGACAGGATTCGCGGCCTGAAAACAAGATCAAACCGTGATCAAACAACCGTATTCAGAAGGGCCGTATAGCGGGAAAGGTCGACATTGCCGCCGCTGACGATCACACCCACCCGCTTTCCGCGCAATTGATCCGCAATCTGGCGGGCACCTGCGAAAGCCAGACAGCCAGTCGGTTCCACCACCAGCTTCATCTGCCGGGCAAAGAACTTCATGCCGTCGACAAGCGCCTGATCGCTGACTGTCAGCACATCCGTCACCTTTTCGCGAATGATCGCGAAGGTCAGGTCGCCGGGCGCCTGCGTCTGCGCGCCATCGGCCAGCGTCTGCGGCGTGTCGATGCGCACAATCTTGCCCGCACGCAGCGACAGTTGGACGTCATTGCCCGCTTCCGGCTCGACGCCGTAGACGGCGCAATCGGGTGAAAGCGCCTTGGCGGCCAGCGCCGATCCGGCAATCAATCCGCCGCCGCCCACACAGACGAACAGCGCGTCGAGCGGACCGACTTCCTCGATCAACTCCTTGGTCGCCGTGCCCTGTCCTGCAATGATATGCGGGTGGTTGTATGGCGGGATCAGGGTCAGACCGCCCTCCTCCGCCAGACGGTTCGTCAAGGCGTCGCGGTCATCCTTATAGCGATTGAACGTGATCACATTGGCGCCATAGCCGCGCGTTGCTTCGAGCTTCGACTGGGGCGCATCTTCCGGCATCAATATCGTGGCGGAAATGCCAAGCAGCTTTGCCGACAAGGCCACGGCCTGCGCATGGTTGCCCGAGGAAAACGCGATTACGCCGCGCTTCTTCTGCTCGTCGCTGAAGCGTGACAGGGCGTTGAATGCGCCACGGAACTTGAAAGCGCCGATGCGCTGCAGACTTTCCACCTTGAAAAAGAACTCTGCGCCCGTCTCATCATTCAGCGCCGTCGAGGTCAGAACCGGCGTATGAAACGCGTGACCTTCGATCTGGCTCGCTGCGGATGCAACATCGTCATAAGTTGGAAGTACCGACATGCTCATGCTCCTGATTATATCACCTTAACATCGGCCAAAGGCTTGCGATAAGCAGCAAGGCCATAGCGATGTTGAACCATTTGAGACGCACAGGGTCGTCCAGCCAGTTGCGCAGCAACATGCCAAAACCTGCCCAGACCGACACGCTCGGCAGATTGACCAGCGCGAAAGCGACGCTCACCAGCGACACCGCCAGATAGTAATTGTCATGCGTGGCATAGGTGGCAATGCCGGTAACGGCCATCACCCACGCCTTGGGATTGACCCACTGAAAGGCTGCCGCCTGCATGAAAGTCATCGGCTTGCCGTCACCATTGCTTTTGGCTTCGCCGATGGAACGCGACGTCGCGATTTTCCATGCGAGATAGAGCATGTATGCGCCGCCAGCGAATTTCAGGCTGGTATAGAAGGCGGGCACGGTTTCAAGCATCACGCCCAGTCCAAATCCGACTGCAAGAAGCAGGCCGAAAAACCCGACGCCAATGCCCAGCATATGCGGGATCGTACGGCGAAAGCCGAAGTTCACACCCGACGCCAAAAGCATCAGATTGTTCGGACCCGGCGTTATGGAAGAAACGAAAGCGAAGGCGATCAGCGCCAGAAATATTTCGACAGACATGTGATGAACCCGATTTACCCGCACAAATTAGCTCAATAAAAAACCGGCACAATCGAAACATTGTGCCGGTTTTAAGTCTTATTGTATCTATCCTCTGCCCTTGGCAGAGAAGCTATACTTACATGCCTTCGGGGCCGCGGTTCATCGCCGCCACGCCGGTACGGCAGATTTCGACGAGGCCAAGCGGCTTCATGATCGAGATGAACTGGTCGATCTTCGCGGTTTTGCCGGTGATCTCCAGAATGAAGTGATCTGTCGTCGCGTCGACCACCTTGGCCTTGAACGCATCGGCAAGACGCAGGGTTTCGGCGCGGGCTTCACCCTTACCTGCCACCTTGACCAGCGCCAGTTCGCGCTCGATCGGATGATCGTAGCCAAGTTCGGTGGCGCGGTGGCTCAGATCCACCACGCGGTGAACCGGAACAATGCGTGCCAGCTGATGGCGGATCTGGTCAAGCACGTGCGGCGTGCCACGCGTCACGATCGTGATGCGCGAAAGATGCTTCTCGTGCTCGGTTTCCGAAACCGTCAGGCTTTCGATGTTGTAGCCGCGACCGGAGAAAAGTCCGATAACGCGGGCAAGGACGCCCGGCTCGTTGTCGACGAGGACGGCAAGCGTATGGGTTTCCGGGGTCTGGGTTTCGGCTGCGATGAAGTAAGCCGATCCAGAAGCTAGGTTCTGTGCATTCATAATTAAATCCTCCGGATCAGACGAGCGCGCGGCCCTTGGCGTCGATGGCATTGGCAACAGCTTCGTCCGTGGCTTCATCGGGCAACAGCATTTCGTTATGCGCCTTGCCGGACGGGATCATCGGGAAGCAGTTCGCCAGATTGGCAACGCGGCAGTCGAAGATGACCGGCTTGTCGATATCGATCATTTCCTGAATGGCGCTATCCAGATCGCCCGGCTTTTCGCAACGAATGCCATGTGCGCCATAGGCTTCAGCCAGCTTGACGAAATCCGGCATCGCTTCCGTATAGGAATGCGACAGACGATTGCCATGCAGCAATTGCTGCCACTGGCGCACCATGCCCATATACTGGTTATTCAGGATGAAGATCTTGATCGGCGCATTGTGCTGGATAGCCGCCGACATTTCCTGAATGCACATCTGGATCGATGCGTCACCGGCAATGTCGATAACCAGCGCATCGGGATGCGCGATCTGCACGCCGAGAGCCGCAGGCAGACCGTAGCCCATGGTGCCGAGACCGCCCGAGGTCAGCCAGCGGTTGGGTTCCTCAAAACCATAGAACTGCGCGGCCCACATCTGGTGCTGGCCAACTTCCGTGGTGATGTAGGTCTTGCGATCCTTGGTCAGTTCATACAGCCGCTCAATGGCATATTGCGGCATGATGACGTCTTTGTTCGGCGTATAGGCCAGCGAATTGCGGGCACGCCAACGGTCGATCTGCTCCCACCAGGCCGCGATGGTCTTCTTTTCCGGCTTCTTGTCGGAAGCGCGGAACTGGCGAACGATATCCTCCAGAACATGCGCAACATCGCCGATGATCGGCACATCCACGCGGACAGTCTTGTTGATCGACGACGGATCGATATCGATGTGAATCTTCTTCGAATTCGGCGAGAAGGCATTGAGGCGACCGGTAATACGGTCGTCGAAACGCGCGCCGACGCACAGCATGACATCGCAATCATGCATGGTCATATTGGCTTCGTAGGTGCCGTGCATGCCCAGCATGCCGAGCCAGTTCTTGCCGGAAGCCGGATAAGCGCCGAGGCCCATCAGCGTGGAGGTAATCGGGAAGTTGCCGAGTTCAACCAGCTCGCGCAGCAGACGGGAAGCTGCCGGGCCGGAATTGATCACGCCACCACCGGAATAGATGACGGGCTTCTTCGCCGTGGCGAGCAGACGAACAGCGTCGGCAATCGCCTGCGCATTGCCGTCGAGAACCGGACGGTAGGTGGTGCGCGGCGTGGTCTGCGGCGGCGTATAAATGCCCTTGGCAAACTGGATGTCCTTCGGAATATCGACCAGAACCGGACCGGGACGACCCGTGGATGCGACATGGAAGGCTTCATGCAGAACGCGCGACAGGTCGTTGACGTCCTTCACCAGCCAGTTGTGCTTGGTGCAGGGACGCGTGATGCCAACGGTATCGGCTTCCTGAAAAGCATCGGAGCCAATCAACGAGGTTGGAACCTGACCAGAAATGCAGACAAGCGGGATGGAATCCATCAACGCATCCTGAAGCGGCGTAACCGCATTGGTTGCGCCCGGACCGGACGTTACCAGCAACACACCAACCTTGCCGGTGGAGCGGGCATAGCCTTCGGCAGCATGGCCAGCGCCCTGCTCGTGACGCACGAGAATGTGCTGAATTTTGTCCTGCTGGAACAGTTCGTCATAGATCGGAAGCACTGCGCCGCCCGGATAGCCGAAAATGCTTTCCACGCCCTGATCAATCATGGCCTGGATAACCATTTCCGCGCCGGTCATCTCGCGCGGATGGCTTGTTTCCTGTGATCCTGCGGCGGTTGCTTCCGCCTCTTGTTTACCTGCAGTCATCGTTCTCTTCCCGTCTAGTCGATATTTCGGTGTTAGATTTAGCCGCATCGGGCTTTTTTGGATAATAAAAAAGGCCCCCGAGGGAGCCTGTCTTTCGCGCATGGGAGCTTTCGCCGGATGGTTACACCATCCTGCCCATGCGCGCCCGTACCACAAGAATAATAAACGTGTTCATGGGGCGGGACACTAATCGCCTGAAAAGAAGCCGTCAACGCATAAATACGGGCCCTGCGATATTTTCTTAAGATTCACCCCACCCTTTCGATAACTTTATTTCAACCCGGATTTGATAGTTTCCCTCGACACTCTTTTGAAAGTTGGCGGAATGAACACGGGCGGGGATATTGACGGCAATGCCGAGATGAAAGACCGCGGCTTTGTACAGCGCAACCGCACGGAAGGTCACGTCATCCAGTGCGACGGCGAGCGCGCGATTATTGCAGCTCTTTCGGGGCCCTCCTCCACGGCATCGGACGACTACTGGACCGTGGGTCAGCTCATCTCGATCCAGTCCGGCGGCAACCGTCTGGTCGGCCTCGTCCATAATGTCACCGTGCCCGACAATGCCTGGGCACGCGGCGGCGACAACATCGTCCACGTCCATGTCGAATTTCTCGGAGAAGTTCGCGGCGAACCAGATGGCCTTATGACGTTCAGCGGCGGTATTTCCAGATATCCTTATCCCGGCGCCATCGCCCACCGCATTCGCGCCACCGATCTGTCCGCAGTCTATGCCCAGATGGGCCAGACAAGCGTTCCCATCGGCGCGCTGACACAGGACGCTTCCGTCCCCGCCTATGTTTCGGTCGAAGATCTCATCTCACGCCACTTTGCCGTTGTCGGCACCACGGGCGTCGGCAAGTCCAGCGCCGTCATGCTGCTATTGCGCCGCATCGTCTTGCAGCGGCCTGATCTGCGCATCCTGATCCTCGATCCGCACAATGAATTTGCGGGCGCGTTTCCCGATCTCGCCATTGCCGTTGACCAGACCAATATCGAATTGCCGTTCTGGATGCTGCGGCTGGATGAGTTTGCGGATGTCATCTTTCGTGGCCGCCCGCCAGAGCCTATGGAATACGACATATTGCGCGACCTCGTGCAGCTTGCCCGTGAAAAGACGAATGACAGCGAAACCGGCGGTCGCCAGACCTTGCGACGTAAATTGTCAGACAGGACGGTCAGCGTCGATACACCGATTGCCTATCGCCTGCGCGATCTCCTGACCCTGATCGAAGACAGGATAGGCCTGCTCGACAGCAAGGCTGAGCGCCCCTATCTGCGCAACCTGAAAGCTCGGCTGGAATCCATTGCCAGCGATCCGCGCTTCCGCTTCATGTTCGCCGTCACCGGCGGGCCGGAAACCATGCGTCAGGCCATCGCCCGCATTTTCCGCATTCCACACAACGGCAAACCAATCTGTACCTTCCAGCTCGCAGGCCTGCCATCCGAGGTGGTCAATGCGGTTGCGTCGGTTCTGTGCCGCCTCTCCTTCGACATTGCCATGTCGAGCGAAGGCAGCTTGCAAACCCTTGTCATCTGCGAGGAAGCGCACCGCTATATTCCAGCCGACAAGGATGCCGGGTTCTGGCCGACGCGACAGGCCATTGCCCGTATCGCCAAGGAAGGGCGCAAATACGGCTCGTATCTCGGCGTGATCAGCCAGCGCCCCGGCGAACTGGACGCCACCATTCTCTCCCAGTGCAACTCCATCTTCGCAATGCGTCTCGGCAATGAGCGCGATCAGGAGATCATCAAGGGTGCATTGCGCGGCGGCGCCCGCAGCATGGCCGGGTTTCTCTCGTCAATTGCCAATCGTGAAGCCATCGCCTTTGGTGAAGCGTTTTCAACGCCGATGCGGCTGACATTTGAAACGGTCCCGCCACATCAGCTGCCCGGACGCCGCAAGGCCGAAAGCCTCACCGCATCCTGGCAGGTCGATGACAAAATCGCACTGGATCGTATTGTGGATCGGCTTCGCTCCTTCGAAAACAATGCGCAAACCGGCACGCCCGAAAAACCGTCCGAGGAAAGCGATTTATTGGAAAGGCCTTCAACAATCAGCAGGCTGGAAACCGTTACGGCAGCGCCAATTGCTTCGGAGCGACCGGTGGCCGTTGTCTCCCATAACAGCGAAACAGCCCAAAGCATGAAGAAACTCGGCGATCTGGTGCGCAATTTCCGCAAGGATTATGAGAGCTGACGGAATGCCTTTAGCGGCCCGATATCAGGCGCAGACGCGATTGCGTCCCATATTCTTGGCGGCATAAAGCATCTTATCGGCGCGGCGATAAAGGTCCTTCGACGTTTCGCGCCGGTCCCATATCGCAAGACCGATACTGACGGTAACCGTCAGCTTCACATCGCCAAGATCGATTTCCAGCGTCGCAATGGCCTTGCGGATACGATTGGCGAGCTTGATCATCAGCTCCGCGTCCATATTGGGAGCGAGCACCGCAAATTCCTCACCGCCAAGACGCGCAACCACATCGTGATACCGCGTATAATCGCGCAGGCAGCGCGCGACTTCCTGCAACACAACGTCACCAATATCGTGTCCATGGGTGTCGTTGACGGCTTTGAAGTGATCGAGGTCGATGATCATCAGGCCGACCGGTCGTTGGATACGGTCGAACTGAACCAGATATTCCTTCAACGCTTCGTCGAAATAACGCCGATTCTGCATGCCGGTCAGACTGTCGGTCAGAGCGGCATGTTCGAGTGTCTGCGACCGTTCGGACAAATCCTGCGTGATGATCTGCAACTTGCCGCGGTCCAGCGCCTCGGTGCGTATCTGCGGATAGATCAGCAAAAGCCCGCAAACGATGGAGGCGATGAGAACCCATATTGCCGCATGGTTGAGCCGCCCGAGAATGGCCACCAGTTCGGAAGCGGACGCATCAAGAGGGGTCGCTGCAAGCAAACCCAAGTCGACGTGCACGCGATAAAGCAAAATGCCTATCCCGCACATCAAAATAATCAGAATGAAAAATGCCCGCTCCGATTTATGAAACCGCATATTTCGCGCCCGCCTCTCCTTTCCGGAGATTGCCAGCGAGTTATTTCAGTGTCGTTAATTGAAGTAGTGCTTCATCAGAATTACTTAAAAAATTCCAGCTTTTATCAAGCTGGTTGCGAAACCAGGTTGACTGGCGCTTGGCATATTGTCGTGTTGCAATCACTGACCGCTCAATGGCTTCGTCTCCACTCATCGTACCTTCAAGGAAAGCGCTGACCTCCCGAACGCCAATGGCCTTCATGGCGGGCAACGCCGGATCGAGCTGCAAGGACAACAGCGCCTTCACCTCATCGATAGCGCCATTGTTCCACATCAGGGCAAAGCGCCGCGCAATGCGCTCCGAGAGCCAGCCTCGTTCTGGCAAAAGCACAACCTTGCGCGCCGACTGGTCATCCACCAGCACGCGCCCCTTGGTCTGCTGCCACTCGCTCAAGGATTTTCCGGTGCTCTCGATCACCTCCAGCGCCCGCACGATGCGCTGGCTGTCGGTCCGCTGAAGCGTAGCAGCCATTTGCGGGTCGCGTTCGGACAGCGCCCGATGCAGCGCTTCGGCGCCTTCCGTCTCCATGCGGGCGCGCCAATGGTTGCGCACATCCGGCGATACTTCCGGCATTCGCGACAGACCACCCAGCAGCGCGCGAAAATAAAGACCAGTGCCGCCGACGAAAATCGGTGTCCGTCCTGCCAGATCCGGCTGCGTCAAAAGTGCTGCCACATCGGCGAACCATTTGCCGGTGGAATAGGATACGGACGGTGCAACATGGCCGTAGAGATGATGCTCGGCTGAAGCCAGATCATCTGCCCCCGGGCGCGCCGTCAGCAGATCGAGCACGTCATAAACCTGCATGGAATCGGTGTTTACGATGAAACCGCCGGTCTTCCTTGCCATATGAACAGCAAGTGCCGACTTGCCGCTGGCCGTTGGGCCAGCTATCAGGATGGCATTCTTGATCGCCTCCTCACTCATCGCAGGAATCGCTCCCTCATGTCTGCATCCGCTCCGCTCATTGCCACTTTGATCGCCAACCCGGCCAAGGCCGCTCTTGTTCCGTCGCTCGGGATTAAAGCGTCAGCGGCAGTGAATGCAACAGGACTTTACTGGCTTGCAGACGGTATTGCCTGCGATATCCCCTTGCCAAGCGGCCTGAGCGCCGATGACGCCGACGCTGCACTGCGCGCGGCACTGGACGGCGCGCCAGTTGATGTTGTTGTGCAGGAGCAGGATCGCCGCCGCAAGAAAATCCTGATTGCCGACATGGATTCGACCATGATCCAGCAGGAATGCATTGATGAACTGGCGGAAGAAGCAGGCTTGCGCGAGCATGTGGCCGCAATCACCGCCCGCGCCATGAATGGCGAAATCGCCTTTGAACCGGCCCTGCGTGAACGCGTTTCCCTTCTGAAAGGCTTGCCCCTTCAGGTTATCGACAAGGTGATCGCCACCCGCATCACGCTCACACCCGGCGGACCGGAACTGGTGCGCACCATGCGCAAGCACGGTGCTTATACCGCGCTTGTCTCGGGCGGCTTCACATCCTTCACCCACCGTATTGCTGAAATGATCGGCTTCAACGAAGACCGCGCCAATCTTCTTCTGGATGATGGCGCCAAGCTGACAGGCGTTGTCGCGGAGCCGATTCTCGGTCGCGAAGCCAAGGTGGAACGGCTGGAAGAAATTGCTGATCGTCTGGGTCTTTCACCCGAAGACGCAATCGCAGTGGGCGATGGCGCCAACGATCTCGGCATGATCCAGCTCGCAGGAACGGGCGTGGCTCTGCATGCCAAACCGGCAGTGGCGGCAGAAGCCAAGGTGCGCATCGACCATGGCGACCTGACCGCGCTTCTCTACATTCAGGGATACAGGAAAACGGATTTCGTCGAATAGAGGTTTGTCTCAATGCTGAGCACTATACCGCTTGCCCCGCAGACCAACCCGACGACCACGCCCACTGGAAATTATATCCGCCGAGCCAGCCGGTGACATCGACGACTTCGCCGATGAAATAAAGGCCGGGCACAGACTTGGCCTCCATGGTGCGCGAATCGAGATCACGCGTATCGACACCACCCAGCGTCACTTCCGCCGTGCGATAGCCTTCCGAACCGGCGGGCTTGATGCGCCAGTCATTGACGGCGGCTTCCACGCGGCGGAAGAGCTTGTCGGACATATCGGCGAGATGCCCGCTGGCACCGTTTTCCTCGGCAATCGTCTGCGCAAGCTTCTTCGGCAGATGCAGGCCGAGCGCGGTCTGCAAGGCCTGCTTGCCATTCTGCGTGCGCTGTGTGCGCAAGACTTCGAACAGGTCCGTACCGGGCAACATGCTGATGCGGATTTCATCGCCCTCCTTCCAGTAGGATGATATCTGCAAGATGGACGGCCCGCTGATGCCGCGATGCGTGAACAGCATGGCCTCGGTAAAGCTCGTCTTGCCGCATGATACCACCGCATCCACAGCAATCCCGGCCAGCGGCTTCAGGCGTTCCAGCGTATTCGGTTCAAAGGTAAGCGGGACCAGCGCCGGGCGTGTCTCGACCAGCCGTAACCCGAACTGTTCGGCGAGGTCATAGCCGAAGCCGGTTGCGCCCATCTTCGGGATAGATTTGCCGCCGCAGGCGACCACCACAGAACGGCACCTGACTGTCGTGCGGATGCCGCCTTCCGTCAGCCGCAGCTCAAACCCTTCTCCTAATATTCTTGCTATACTCTCGACACCGCAGGAGAGCTTCAGCCGCGCGCCATGGCGCTTCATCTCGCCAAGCAGCATGTCGATGATCTGCGTTGCCGAGCCGTCGCAGAAAAGCTGCCCGAGCGTCTTTTCATGATAGGCAATGCGGTGCCGCTCGACCAATGCGATGAAATCGCGCTGCGTATAGCGGCTTAGCGCCGAGATGCAGAAATGCGGATTGCGCGACAGATAGTTCTTCGGGCTGGCATGAATATTGGTGAAGTTGCACCGGCCACCGCCGGAGATACGGATTTTCTCACCCGCCGACCTGGCATGATCGACAACCAGCACGGAACGCCCGCGCTTGGCCGCTTCGATGGCGCACATCATCCCGGCTGCGCCAGCGCCTATCACAACAATATCGACAGTTTCCAACTCGCACACCACTCCATGAAGCGTTTTGGCGCTTCAATCCTGAATCTCATTCTCAGCACTTGCCGCTATTTGATTCAAATCGCAAATGAAAACGGCGCTGCGAATGATCCGTAGCGCCGCTCGAATTCTATCTTACAAAAGTCTCAGTCGATGCGAACGGTCACAAAACGCAACTCGCCGGAACGCGACGCCAGCATGAGCAGCGCATTCTTGCGCCCTTCCCGCCGCAGCGCGTCGATGCGCTTCTTCACATCCTCGGGCGCTTTGACGGTGACCTGATTGATATCGACGATAACATCTCCCGTCTCAACCCGCTTGTCGCCCGCAGCCGAACCCGGAGCAACGTAGAGGATGGCTACGCCGTTCACATCTTCAGCAATGCCGAATTCGCCGCGCACATCGTCATTGAGTTCGGAAAGCTTCATGCCAAGCACGGTCGGACCCGTGGCTTCGCTCTTCTGCTCTTTCTTCGGCTTGGCTGGCGCTTCCTGCCCGTCTTCGCCGTCAGTTCCATCCGGAACCGGCGCTTGATCTTCGGTTGCAGCATCAGTGCTCTTGTCGTCTTCGACAAGGCGACCAAGCTTCACCTTGACCGTCTGCTCCGCGCCATCGCGAACAACCTTGATTTCCACTTCCTTGCCCACCGGGCTTTCGGCAACAAGGCGTGGCAGATCGCGCGCGGTATCGACGGGCTTGCCTTCATAGCCGATGACAACATCGCCAGCCTTCAGCGCCGTGTTGTCCACGCCGGAATTCTCGATCAGTCCGGCAATCAGCGCACCTTTCGGGTCCTTCAGGCCGAGACTATCCGCAATATCCTGCGTCACCGGCTGAATGCGCACACCGAGCCAGCCGCGCTTGACCTCACCGAATTCCTTCAGCTGATCGATCACGCCAACGGCCATTTCAGCCGGAATGGCAAAGCCGATGCCGATAGAGCCGCCCGAAGGCGAGATGATCGCCGTGTTGATCCCGATCACCTGACCGTTCATATCGAACAGCGGACCACCCGAATTGCCGCGATTGATGGCGGCATCCGTCTGGATGAAATCATCGTAGGGGCCGGAATTGATATCGCGCTTGCGCGCCGAAATGATACCGGCCGTTACCGTTCCGCCTAGTCCGAACGGGTTGCCGATCGCCAGAACCCAGTCGCCGATACGCGCCTTTTCCGAATTGCCGAACTGCACGGCCTTGAGCTTGTGCTTGGTTGGATCGACTTTCAGGACAGCCAGATCGGTCTTGATATCCTTGCCGACCAGCTCGGCTTTCAGCTTGGTGCCGTCGTTGAAATTGACTTCAATCTCGTCGGCATCCGCAATGACGTGATTGTTGGTGACGATGAAGCCCTTTTCGGCATCGATGACGAAGCCCGATCCAAGCGACTGCACCTTGCGGGACTCGTCGTTCTGCTCACCGTCCTTGTTGTTGAAGAAATCCTTGAAATATTCCTGAAACGGAGAGCCTTCCGGCACCTTTGGCATGGGTACGGGGCCATCGCCCTCGCCGCCATCGTCCTTTACGGTCTGCGAGGTGGAGATATTCACCACCGCATCCAGAAGGCCTTCCGCAAGATCGGCAACAGAACCCGGACCCTGAATGCCTTTCACGGGAGCGTCCTGAGCAAAGGCTGGCGGCGTTGCAACCGTTAGCGTTCCGGTGACAGCCAGCGCGCCCATTGCCACGGTTGCGAATAGGGTGCGAGCGAATCCCGCCTTCGGTACGATTGCCATAAAGCTCTGCTCCGATCCTGAATATCTACGCAAATAACCTAAAGGTTAGATCGCCGCAAATTAAGGCCTGTTTGCGGCCCCGTATAGACGAAGGGCCATAAATAACGGAACGGAGGGGGCTTATCCCCTGACAAGCCAGACGATGCCCACGCCTATGGCCAGCGCGGCGATACCGGCAATGCGCAACGCGCTTTCCGGCGCTTCACTCGCTTCGCGTGCGAGTTTCTTGGCGAAAAAAGGAAAGCCGCCGTAGAGCAGCCCCTCGATAACGAAGAGAAGTCCTACGGCGGCTAGAAAATCGCTCATCAGAGCTGGTCCTGCGCTTTACTGGGAAGGCGTTGCCAGCTTGCCGCCAGCATCACGGAAGAACTTGAAGAACTCCGAATCCGGCGAGAGAACCAGCGTTGTATCCGGGGTTTCGAGCGCTTCACGATAAGCGGCCATCGAACGATAGAAGGCGAAGAAGCCCGGATCCTTCGATGCGGAGGCTGCGTAGATTTCACTGCGCTGCGCATCGCCCTCACCGCGAAGGATTTCCGATTCCTTACGCGCTTCGGCGATGGTTTCCACCACCTGACGGTCGGCCACGGCGCGAATACGCTGGGCTGCTTCACGGCCACGGGCACGCAGACGCTCGGCTTCCGCCAGACGTTCCGCCTTCATACGCTCATAGGTCTGCTGCGAGACTTCGGCCGTCAGATCCGTGCGACGGATACGAACGTCCTGAATGGTCAGACCAAGCGATGTTGCATCGGGACGAAGCTGATCGCGCACTTCGCGCATCATGTCGCCACGCTCTTCCGAAAGAGCGGCTTCAAAACCGCGCTGACCGTAGACACCACGCAGCGCTGCATCCAGACGGGTGCGCAGACGCTGTTCGGCAAGGAGCGTGCTACCTGAAACCGTTTCACGGAATTTACGGGCATCAGTGATGCGATAGACGAGGAACGCGTCGACGTCATAGAACTTGCCGCCCGAAACCTGAACACGGATATCGTCCAGATCGAAACGCAGCAGACGGTCATCGATCATCTGCACCGTATCGGCGTCCAGGAAGCCGAATGGTAGCTTGAAATAGATGCCCGGCTCAGTCTTCACAGCGACGATCTGACCGAAACGAAGAACGATTGCCTGCTGACGCTCCGAAACGATGAACGTCGCGGAATAGAGCAGGAAGGCGAGGACAGCGATGATACCCGCAATGATCGGAAGTCTGTTCTGAGCCATTACTGGGCACCTCCGCCGGTCGAGGGAGTCGTGGTCACATTAGCGCCCGGAGTAGCACCCGTTGCGCCTGCGCGCGGTTGCTGGCGCATCAGTTCGTTCAGCGGCAGATAGGGCACGACGTCCTTTCCGGGTTCCACAATGACTTTCTTGGTGCTCTTCAGCACCTGTTCCATGGTTTCGAGGAAGAGACGGTTGCGCGTCACTTCCGGCGCCTTTTCATACTGGCCGAGGACCGAGCTGAAACGCTGGGCTTCACCTTCGGCGTCCTGAACAACGCGGTTCTTATAGGCTGCTGCCTCTTCGCGAACCTGAGCCGCTTCACCGCGGGCCTGACCGAGCTTCTGGTTGGAATACTGGTTCGATTCCTCGATGAAACGGTCTTCGTCCTGTTCGGCGCGCTGCACTTCATCAAAGGCATCTGCCACTTCACGCGGCGGCGACGCATCTTCGATCGACACGGCGTTGATCTGAATACCGGCCTGATAGGTGTCGAGCGTCTGCTGCACGATAGCGCGCACGCTCTGTGCGATCTCGGCACGATTATCACGGAAAACGTCCTGCGCCGGACGGCGACCGACGATTTCACGCATTGCGCTTTCAGACACCTGCTGCACCATCGCATCCGGGCTGTCGACGTTGAACAGATAGGCGCGCGGATCGGAAACGCGGTAGAGAACCGAGAACTGGACGTTCACGATGTTCTGGTCGCCGGTCAGCATCAGACCCTGCGTCGCCGTACGGGAACCCTGAGCGCCGATATTGATCTGCTTTTCGACGATCTGCGCCTTTTCATAGGTTTCAATCGGCCACCAATGGAAATGCAGGCCCGGCTCGGAAACTTCATCCTTCGGCTTGCCGAAACGAAGTTCAACCGCCAGCTCATCAGGCTGCACCGTATAGACGGACTGGAAAACCCAGAAACCGAGCAAGGCCGCGCCGATCAACAGATAGATCGGGCGATTGCCGCCGCTGCGACCACCGCCACCGGGGAATACCTGCTTCAGGCGGTCCTGGCCTTTGCGCAAAATATCTTCGAGATCAGGTGGCGTGTTCTGTCCGCCGCCGCGCGGGCCCTTCGGGCCCTGTCCCCAGGGGCCGTTATTATTGTTGTTATTATTATTGTTATCACCGCCGCCGCCACCCCATGGGCCGCCGCCGCCATTCTGATTGCTCCAGGGCATCCTCACCTCTAAGCTTCTGTTTCCCGCATCTCCGGCAAAAAACGCGTCAGCGCTTCTAACGGAGATGCTCCCGGAAGACGGGAAAGCAAGGCGCAAACCCCCGTCATCAACTAATGTTACCGTTTTATAGGCATCGGGAGGCGCGCTTTCAACGGAAGCGCAATAAAATTCCTACGTTATGCTTTACGTATCACGCTTTTCGTAAACCATATAACGGGTCGGATGGCTGTCTTTTTCCCCGGCTGGCACATCTTCCGACGACACCAGACGCCATGCATCCTGCTTAATCTCCGGGAAATGCGTGTCCCCGTCGATTTCCGCCAGAACGCGTGTCAGATGCACCCGGCTCGCCAGCGGCAGGGCCTGCGCATAAATCTTGCCGCCGCCAATGATGCAAACTTCGCCAACGTCAAGCTCTTCCGCAAGCTTGCGCCCAAGCGCAATGCCCTCTTCCAGCGAACCGACGATGTGTGCGCCATCGGCCTGAAAATTCGTATCGCGGGTCACGACGATATTCGGTCGCCCCGGCAAAGGCCGCCCGATCGATTCCCAGGTGCGACGCCCCATGATGACCGGCTTGCCAAGCGTTAGCGCCTTGAAGCGCTTCAGATCGGTCGAGAGCCGCCATGGCATGTCGTTGTCACGTCCGATCACGCCATTCTCGGCTGCGGCCACGATAATCGAAACGACGGGCTTGTCCGTGCTCACGCTGTTACTCATACGGCAATCGGCGCCTTGATCGTCGGATCGGCTTCATAGCCTTCCAGCACAAAATCCTCGAAGCGGAAGGAAAACAGGTCCTTCACATCCGGATTGATGCGCATGACCGGTAGTTTTTTCGGCGTGCGGGTCAGTTGCAGACGAGCCTGCTCGAAATGGTTCGAATAAATATGCGCATCGCCCAGCGTGTGGATGAATTCGCCGGGCTTGAGACCCGCCACTTGCGCGATCATCATGGTCAAAAGCGCATAGGAGGCGATGTTGAACGGCACGCCGAGGAAAATATCCGCCGAGCGTTGATAAAGCTGGCAGGACAGCTTGCCATCCGCAACATAGAACTGGAACAGACAATGGCATGGCGGCAGGGCCATTTCATCGACCAGCGCCGGATTCCAGGCCGATACGATCAGACGGCGGGAATTCGGATTGCCATGCAGCATCTTCATGAGATTGGCGATCTGGTCGATATGGCGACCGTCGGGCGCTGGCCAGGAGCGCCACTGATAGCCGTAGACCGGGCCGAGATCGCCCTTCTCGTCTGCCCATTCATCCCAGATCGAAACGCCGTTTTCCTTGAGATAGGCGATATTGGTGTCGCCCTTCAGGAACCACAACAGTTCATAGATGATCGAGCGCAGATGCAGCTTCTTGGTGGTCAGGACCGGAAAGCCCTCCTCCAGATTGAAGCGCATCTGATAGCCGAAAACCGAGCGTGTGCCCGTTCCCGTACGGTCGCCGCGATCGGCGCCATTATCGAGCACATGCTGGAGAAGATCGAGATAGGTACGCATGGGATGTTCCCAGATGGGTTTTCGGGATCGATTCGTTTCACCCCTACTATAAGGAAAAACCCCGGCGCGGGGCACCGGGGTTCGAATTCCACAGGCAATATGCACCGATCAGAGATCGCCGAGCTTGCCGAGCTGCTTGGCCACCAGATAGTAGAAGGTCACGCGGTGTTTGTTGCGGTCGCCTTTCATGACTTCCGCGACGTGGTTCACCACTTCTTCAGCCTTGGCCGCGTCGGTGACGCCGAGCTTCTTGCCAACCCAGCTGTCGCGCACACGCTTCATTTCTTCCGGATCGGTCGCCGAAACGAGCGAGGAGTCGCGATTGCGAAGCGCAATGCCCAGATGCTTGACGATCTTCTCGACAACCGCTTCATCGGCAGCAGCATCATAGCGACGGACATCTGCGAGGTATTCACTCATATATCGGCTCTCCTTCAGTATGGGCACACCGCCCAATATCAACTGCAAATCCCGATCGACCGGAAGAAAACCCCAGCCTTTCCAATATATATGCAACCAAGATTGACCAGTGCGAGCAAGCTGTCAACGACATTTTAGGGAAGCAACACACAACAATGATCTTTTGTCCTGCAAAGAACAAAATACGATCTCACATATTCTCCACGCAACATTCATTCATGATAAATAGCGTCATTCTGATTAATTTTTTAAATTTACTTACAGTTTCACAACGGGTTTTATTATGTTTAGACCTTTGTAAATTCTCTCGGCATTGCAATTTTCCCTCATTCTACCCGTGCACTTTCGGTACCGGTTGATGTCTTGCAGAAAATATTGTGGGCTATACTCAAGGCGACAGCTCCAAAGGACCGTGGCGGCGCGGATATTTCCTGTGTCATGCCCTGTGTGAAGGCAGGCATCGATGGATTGGGGCCGTGGAGCGCGGGCGCGCTTACGGAAAATGAGACCATCGATCTCTCATCTCTTCCGACCGCGACCAAACGAGCTGCTCTGTTCATACTTCAGAAAATTCAGGACTAGGTTTGCCCCTGACAAATGTAACGGCCCCTCTTCCAATATGGTTCGACCGCGCCTATATACGTCTCGCTGGCGCAAGCCAGCTATGGTGATAAATGGACGGTGTAATAAACCCATTGGACCCGGGGGCGGTACCCGGCGCCTCCACCAGAACACAGGCTTTATCGTTGGTCTGTGCTGTGGCGGGGGCGAAATAGGATCGACAAGGGTGTAAAGATCGCTCTTTTACTCGGCATGATACCACCGTTATCGGGTCAATTGAGTAGTTGCAAATGACAACAATGCTCAGGGTTACGCTCTCGCTGCCTAATGGCGGTGCGGGAAACCCGCTCTAAAGCCCTTAGGGTTAGCACCTTAAGGCGGGGTTCGGAGGCACCTGGCAACAGAAGCCTCCACTTTCCCTTACAAGCTAGACCCTCTTCAAATCAGGCTGCCGCCGCTTCCGTTTCGACATCGCTCGCCTTGCGGGAGAGGACGATCTGCGTCAGCACGAATGCAGTCAGTGCACAGCCAGCGATGCCGCCGACCATAGGCACAGCCGTTCCGTCGAAGAACGAACCCGTGATTCCGATCGCCAGACCGCCGATTACGAAATGCAGCGTGCCCATCAGCGCCGAAGCCGTACCTGCAATTGCGCCGTAATCTTCCAGCGCCAGAACTGCGGTGGTCGGAATTACCAGCCCAAGGAAGCCATAACCGACGAACAGGAAGGCTGCGATCAGCCAGAGCGACTGGTGCCCCATCAGCACGGCTGCGAACATAGCGAGCATGGCGGCGGCAAAACCGGAAACGGCGACGCGCATCACACGACGCAGGCCGAAGCGCGCGCCGAGCACCCCATTCAGCTGCGAAACGCCGAAGAACGACACCGCATTGGCCGAGAAAGCCAGTGCATACTGGTTCGGGGTCAGGCCGTAATGGTCGATGAGCACGAAGGACGAATTCGCCAGATAGACGAAGAACGATGCAATGCCGAAGCCGCCGACGAACACCAGTCCAAGGAAATAGCGGTCCTTGAGCAGCCGGCCATAGCCACGCAGAGCGCTGCCTAAACTGCTCTCAAGGCGCGCTTCACGCGTTCGCGTTTCCTGCTGGGCGGTGGCAACCAGCACGAGGCCGATGATCGCCGCCACCAGAACAGCCCAGAACACACCGCGCCATCCGAAGAAGCTGATGATGATCGAGCCTGTGAGAGGCGCCAGAATCGGCGAAATAGAGAAGACCAGCATCAAAAGCGACATGAGTCGCGCTGCTTCGACGCCGGTATGCAGATCGCGCACCACGGCGCGCGGAATCACCATGCCTGCAGCCGCGCCAAGACCTTGCAGGAAGCGAAACAGCACCAGCACATCGATATTGGTCGCCAGCGCGGAGCCAACGCTACCGATGGCGAAGAGAACCAGTCCGCCGTAAAGCGGAATTTTGCGCCCGACCATGTCCGACAAAGGACCGCAGAAAAGCTGGGCAATCGCCAAAGCAATGAAAAAGGCAAGCAGACTCATCTGTACAGCACCGGTCTCCGCATGGAGATCGGCAGCAATGGTCGGCAAGGCAGGCAGATACATGTCGATCGCGAAGGGCCCGACTGCGGACAGAAGACCGAGAACAATCGCATTGCGCACAAGACTCGAAGCCATGGGAGACGCGCTTTCATCAATGTTTCGTGAGGTGCCCACACCGGTTTCGGATCACCAACTTCGCTTGGGAGGATGGATCGCTGGGCTCGCAAAACCGGTACAGGACTGATAACTACATGGAACTACAACACCTTTTCAGATTCGGTCCGGAATATGCGCCCATAAACGGGCAAACCTGACCTCTGAAATAACTGTCACAGTTTATTGTCTAGACGAAACGCCAAAAGGAATTTGACATTGATGTCAAATTAGACACCATTGTCCAAAACGTCAAGTCATCTTATGTTGGGCTTATGAAACCTACTGACATAATCGAAATGGCCGCCCCGCCGGTGAAGCGCAGCACCACCGGAAAAGGGTTGAATGCCGCGGCGAACACAGCCGCAATGAAGCCGGGACAGTGCATGAAACGCGATTTCATCCTGTGTTCTGCGGCGCGCGTTTTCTCGCGCGACGGGTTTCAGGGCGCCAGCATCGATCTTATTGCAAACGAGGCAGGCGTCTCGCGCCAGACCATCTATAACCACTACCGTGACAAGGAAGCCTTGCTGGCCGCCGTGGTCGAAGACGCGCTGGACCGCATGAATGCGAGCCTGTTCGCCGTGCTTTCCACTTTTCCACAGACCGGCGACAACCTTGAGCAAGACCTGACGGCTTTTGCGATCCGCATGAGCCGAAACTGCGTTTATGATCCATCGGGCGCGTTTTTGCGCAAACTTGTGCAATCCAGTTCGCCCGACCTGTCGTTTGCGGGATATGTCTGCAAAAACAAGGGGCCAGCGCAGGCTATACCCGCCGTTGCCGCCTGCCTGTCCCGCCTGGCACTTGCCGGACATCTGCGTCTTGACGATCCCGATCTGGCGGCACTGCATTTCATGGCGCTGATCAGCGCCGACACGCAGCTACACGCCTTGCACGGATGCGCCATCGACGACGATACCATCGAACGCAGCGCCATCAATGGTGTCCGGACATTCCTGCTGGCATTTGGTGCGACTGAATCGTCGCCGGAAGCGGCCCCTCGCCCCTGACAAATCAAGCAGCGCCGCCTCACTTTCGCGATATATATCATCGTTTCCTGCGAGAACGAACTTGACATCTGCCTGCGAATCCGTGGGATAAGAAACCCATGGTACAGGATTTGATCCGTTACGACATTCTCGCTCAGGAAGCCCTTCGTGGCGTCATTCGCAAGGTTCTTGCGGAGGTGGCCAAGGCTGGCCTGCCGGGCAATCATCATTTCTTTATCACGTTCCTCACCGGAGCGCCGGGCGTGCGTATTTCCTCGCGCCTGAAAGAGAAATATCCCGAGCAGATGACAATCGTGTTGCAGCACCAGTTCTGGGACATGAATGTTACGGATCAGCTCTTTGAAGTCGGCCTGTCTTTCGGCGATATTCCCGAGAAGCTGGTCATTCCGTTCTCTGCGGTGCGTGGTTTCTACGATCCGTCCGTCAATTTCGAGCTTGAGTTCGATGTGGCGGCAGTTCAGCCGACCAGCGACAATGACGAAGAGAACAACATCGCGCCAATCGAGATGATGCCGGTCGAATCCGCGCCCGAAAAGCCGGAAAAGCCCAAGGCAAAGTCGCGCAAGTCTTCCGCAGAAAAGCAGGCAGCTGCCGCGAAGGATAATGCTGAAGGCGAAGATACGCCCAAGCCATCTGCCGACGTCGTCTCCCTCGACTCTTTCCGCAAGAAATAAATTTCCCCTCCCAACTTTGCTTGGAACCTTGAAAACACTGCCTGCGCTGCAAGCATAATGCTGCGGCGCAGAAGCCGTTTGTATAAAGCCATGGTCAAACGGGATACTGTTTCATAGTATATCGATGGCTAAGCCGTGCTTTTTGACTTCGATCAAGGCAACCGAAGTTTAAAATGATATGATGGCAGCCATTACGGTAGTTGAAATCAAGGCGGGAATCTCATGGTCCGTTTGTTAGCGCAGGCAGTTCTCTGGATAAGCGGCGTTATCGCTGCGTTCTTCATGGCGAGTGACGCGCCAAACTTTCCCCTTTGGCAGTTGACGATTGGCCTGCTGCTGCTCGTCGCGGTTTCGGTCGCGATCTGGTGGTTCACCAATCCCAAGGAACCAAGACAGTAAGCCGCATCGACAGCTTGCAGGTCATCGGAGCGCCGCGTTATAAAAGCATATATCGACGCAGCAAGGCACCCGAGACATCAAAATGAGCGACATCGTCAATCTGCGGCAGTTCAAGAAAAAGAAAGCGCGTGACGCCAAGGAAAAGCAGGCGGATCAGAACCGCATTCTTTTCGGGCGGACCAAAACGGAAAGAGACTTCGCACGTGAAGAGACGCGCAAGAGCGAACGCTTTCTGGATATGAACCGCCTTGAGCGCAAAGACGACACGGATGGCGACCGTTGAGCACCGGCGGCCTGCGCAAGCACTCTGTCAGCATTCGCGGCCATGCGACCAGCTATACGCTGGAAGACGAATTCTTCGACATTCTCCACCAGATCGCCGAGACACGCGGCCAGTCGATTGCCGCACTTGTTGCAGAGGTGGACAGCAAGCGCGAACGCACCGCCAATCTCTCCTCTGCACTGCGACTTCACGTTTTGAACTGGCTCAAATCGCAGATACCACCAGCTTGCTGAGCACAGCCCCGATCAGGGCTGTGGAACAGGTGCGGTCGGTGCAGGCTCCAGAGTTTTCAGAAATTCATTGAGCGACTGACCGCCTTCCGGGCTCGCCAAAGGCGTCGCTGCGCCATTTGTGGCCCCGCCTTCGGGATTGGCTGGCTGCGGCTGCTCCGACTCCAGGCGCTTCTTTTCCTCGGCCTGTTTTTCCGCTGCGACGCGTGCTGCCGCCTCGGTACGGCGGCGCGTCTCGTCTTCCTGCTGGGCGCGCGCGCGTTCTGCCGCATCGGCTTCCAGAACGCCAAGCTGACGGCGCAGACGCTGCTTTTCCATCAGACTGGCCTGCATGGCCTCGACGCGTTCCTGCTCGCGCTCGAGCGCGCGCTGCGTCAGGAACTGTACAAGCGGCTGTCGGTCGAAATGCACTTCTGGCCGGTCATAGGTTCCGCCGATGGTGAAGGCCACCTGCGGCGAAAGGCCAGTCTGAGCGGCATCGTCCCCTTGGAATGTAAATGTTCCACTGCCGCCAACGCCAAGCGTCGACAGATCGAATTGCAGGTCGCTCAACAAGGCTGCATTGCCGTCCGACAGGTTGGCCGCAGTCGTGCGCGCAGTACCGCCCGCTACCGTGAATTCGAAGCGCGCATCGCCCGGCGTGAAGCGCGCATCCGGCGCGACTGCTTTGGCTGCGATGGCGGCAAACCGCTTCGCATCCAGTTTCTCATCACCGGCAGGCTGATCACCAATGTCATCAGCAGCTGCGACCATAGCGGGCAGAGCCGCACCATCCAGACCAGCCACTGCGAATTTTTCAACGTCAACGGTCGCCGTGCCCGCCAGCGAACTGACCAGTGCAGCGGCATTCTCGCCACTGCCATTTAGCGTCACCGCTGCCTTCACGACACCGCCCAATGGAGCCGAGCCGTCTTCCAGATGGTAGAAATTGGCGAGATCGGCACCGCTCCATTTGAGATCGGTCGAAAGCAACGCATTCTTGTCGCTGTTGCGCAGTGACAGAGTGCCAACGAGATAGCCCCCTGCCCAGTTGCCAGTCAGTTCGGTGAGGCTCAGACTATCGATTGTCTTTTGCAGACGTGTCGAAAATTCCGTTGCAGTGCCAAAGCCTTGCATATGCGCCTGCGCAACATTGAGCTTCACGTCGATCAGCAGCGGCAAAGACGGCCGAACAGCAAAGGCGCCACGCGGCCAGATGGATTTTTCTGTCGGCTTGGCCGGTTCAAACGCATCCTGTCCAAGCATGATGGCCGCCAGACTGTCGACTTCAAGCGAAGCGAGCTTCGCTTCGCCTTTCAGCTGCGGTAGCCCGCTATCGGCAAAATTCGCCTCCAGCCTCGCCGAAACATCTTCCCCGCCCAACTGACCGGCGAGGTTCGGAAAACGCAGAATGCCTTTGGCAAACTGGAAATCGCTGGAAAGATCGGCGGATAGGCCTTCACCGTAACCGGGCAATGCATAGCCTGCCGTGGCAATGAACGGCTGCAAGTCGGCGGATTTGATATGCGCTTTGCCGCTTGCGGCAATATCGCTGCCGATCAGCGAAATCACCCCGTCAGCCGAAGCTGTGCCGTCAGGCGCAGTCAGCTTGAGAAGCGTCCGCATCCCGGCGCTCGGCGCGCCCTGCATGGTCAGATCGGCGGTCAGCTCACCGGCAAGCCCCAATGGCAGCGACGGCAGGCCGATCAAGGCCAGCACCGTCTCCCCCTGATCGGAGGTGGCGGTCCCGTTGAGCTGCATCTGCAAGGGATCAGCATCCGTCTCGCCGCCGCTGGCCGTTCCTGACAGGTCAAGCTTCATTCCACCGGTCTTGCCGGTGACGCTGAAGGAAAACTCGCCGCTGCCGGGGGAAGTCTTGGTCTTAGTCTCGGCCGGACGGGCGCTTTTGCCCTTCGCTGCACCATTCTTCGGGGGATTGGCTTGCGTTTCCGGCCTGACCGGCGCAACCGCATTGGCGATCACGTTGATCTCGCTGTCCTCGAACAATCCGGGGAAATTCGCCGCACGCGCCGACAAGGCGCGGAACAGCGGCAATTGCGGATAACGATTGGCCATCAGGGAGATGAAGCGTGACAGATCCCCAGAGAGGATCGTCGCATCAAGTTTCCCCGATGGTGAATTGGCGAATGGCTCATAAGCGCCGGTTGCCGTCAGCGTCGCGTCTGCGACATCATTGATCATCAACCGGTCGAAATCGAAACGCCCATCGTGAAGGCGCATCGCCACATCAACACTGGCCGCTTCCATATCCTTGAAACGAACAGGCCCGGCCTTGAAGCCGACATTGAGTGTCTGTGCATCCAGAAGCGCCAGCCCCTCGCCGCCGGAAAAGAACGAAACGAAAGCCTGCAAGGCGTCGCTTTCCACAGCGCCACCCTGGAGATTGACGTCGATGGTCGGCTGCGCCGCGCCATTGACCTGCCGCAACAGCGACCCTTTCAGCGAAGTCTTGCCCAGTCCGATTTCAAGATCATCGATGCGCTGCATGCCGTCGCGCAAATCGACCTTGCCGGAAAAACCTGCCCCGTCGAGCGTGCGGATCGACTCATCCACTGTCTCATTGAGCCAGGTGGCCAAACCGGACGGCTGGCGGGATGCAACAAGCATCTCGCCCTGAAAACCGAAATCGTTGCCAACGGACAGCTTGCCCTTGGCCTCAACTTTCGTGCGGCCCGGCAGATCGGCGGCGAACTGGCGAATATTCCAGTCGCCGCCATCGGGTTCGGCATTGATTGTTACCGAACGAATGGTGGTCCCGCCCGCAACGACCGCCGGCAGGCGAAGGTCGATCCGTCCCGGTATGGTCGGGATCGGCAATTGCTCCAGAACCCGGCGTGCAATGGCGATGCGGTCGGAAAGCGGCATGACAGTCGTGACCTGCTGGTCTTCCGCCGTCTCGCTCGGACCCCAGAAAATCTGCTGCCCATCAGCGCTGATTTCAAAGCGCGGTACATTGCCGTAATCGATCAGCGCCTTGCCATTAACGACATAGGGATTGTCGGCTGGCCCCTGCTCCATGCGGAACTCGCTCGCATCGAAACGGTCAGTATCGGCGGTGAACTTGCCGGTCAGCCGCAGGCCGCTGAAAAACGGCTTGTCCGCAGACGCTTTGTTCTGGTTTGGACTGTTCTGGGTAACCATATCGGAAGAGCGCAGCGAAAAATCGCCCGCATAATTCAACCGGCCATCCTTCAGGACAATATCGCCATCCGTCTCGAATGCGGCAGGAATGGCTTCCGGCGAAATACGCGCCCGCAAGCGCAGCGAACCGTCGGGCTTGGCCTCGCCGCTCGTCAGATCGACCGCAAGCTTGCGGCCTCCAAGGCTGAAGCTGCTTTGGGCCTGCCATGGCCCGGCAAGGCTGTTGGCCGACAGGACGGCATTCAATCCGGTCGCCTCGTGAATGCGTCCGCTCGCCACGTCATGCAGCGTGATTGAGCCGTCGTTGATCGAGAGCCGTTCGACCTTGATCTGCGATGGATTGAGCGGCGTGGACGGGCGAATGGCCCAATCGACCTTGCCATCCTTGTCCAGCGAGACCGAAACGCGCGGACGCTCGACGCGCATGTCGAAAATAAGCACCTGACCGCGCAGGAAAGGCATCAGCTCCGCATCCATCGAGAACCGGTCGAGCGTCATGACCGGATGCGCTGCATCAGCCCCGACGCGAACATCGGAAAAGGTCACGGATGGAAACGGCAGCAGTCGCGCATTCACATCGCCCGCCACCTTGACCGGACGTCCCAGAATACGGCTCGCCTCGCGCTCGAAATCGGCCCGATAGCCGCTCCAGTCGACAAAAGGCGGCACCACCAGCGCGGCTGTCAAAAGCAGCACCAGAAGCCCGCCGACAATGACGAATATGCGGCCCAAGAAGCAGCTCCGGTCAGTCAGGTGAATTCGGTTACGCGCAACACAACGGGTGAATCACGCCATATTTACCAACGCAACATAGTGCATCATCACACAAAGTGCGAAGCGGTTTTCAGGATTGCGCGCCAACAAAAAACAGCATCGGTTCGGCGACAACAAGGCAAGCTGCCGCCCAACTGATTTAAACAGGCCCGTGCGCTGAATCCCCTTCTGAGCCGAAAGGCGCAGAAGGCTGATTTGACTCACGAAATCAGGATTTTACCGGGGTTCATGATATTGAGCGGATCGAGCGCTTTTTTGATCATGCGCATATAATCGGTCGCTTCACCAAGCTCCATGGCCAGATATTTCATCTTGCCCTGGCCGATACCATGTTCACCTGTGCACGTGCCTTCCATGGCCAGCGCCCGCATCACGAGCCTGTCCATGAAAGCTTCCGCCCGCTCCATCTCTTCCGGGTCTTCCGTGTTGAGCAGCAGGAGAAGATGGAAATTGCCGTCGCCGACGTGACCGACAATCGGCGCGATGATGTTGCTCTCTGCCAGATCACGTTCCGTCTCGGTGATGCAATCGGCGAGACGCGAAATCGGCACGCAGAGATCGGTCGAAATGCCCTTGCAGCCGGGACGCAGCAGCGACGAGGCAAAATAGGCGTCATGGCGCGCACGCCACAGGCGATCGCGCTCCTCGGCATCCTGCGTCCAGTGGAACGGTCCGCCGCCATGTCCGGCAGCGATTTCGCCGAAAATCTCGGCCTGTTCCGCAACGCCGGTTTCGGTGCCGTGGAACTCCACGAACAGATAGGGCTGCGCTTCGTAAGGGAGCTTCGAATAGAGGATCAGCGCTTCCATCTGAAGCTTGTTGACCAGCTCTATACGCGCCACCGGAACACCCATCTGGATCGTATCGATCACCGCGCGACAGGCCGATTCCACATCCGGAAACGGGCAGATGCCGCCCGAAATCGCCTGCGGAATGCCCTGAAGCTTCAATGTCAGTTCGGTGATGATACCGAGCGTACCTTCCGCGCCGATCAGCAGGCGGGTGAGATCGTAACCGGCGGCGGTCTTCTTCACACGCTTGGAGGTTTCGATCAGCCGACCGTCCGGCATGACGGCTTTCAGCGCCAGAACATTCTCGCGCATGGTGCCATAACGAACGGCATTGGTGCCGGAAGCTCGCGTCGAGGCCATGCCGCCGAGCGTCGCATTGGCACCCGGATCAATGGGGAAGAACAGGCCGGTATCGCGCAGATATTCGTTCAGCTCGCGGCGCGTCACGCCCGGCTCGATAACACAATCGAGATCTTCGGCATGAACAGCCAGAATGCGGTTCATATGCGTCAGATCAAGCGATACGCCGCCTGCCGCCGCATTGACCTGACCTTCCAGCGACGAACCTGCACCGAACGCGACCAGCGGCACGCGATGTTCAGCGCAAATGCGCACCACATCCTGTACGTCCTGCGTATTTTCGGCGAATACCACGATATCCGGCGCTTGCGTCGGCACGTAGCTGGTGGTGTGGCCGTGCTGCTCACGAATGGCCTGCCCGGTCTGCGCGCGCTCACCGAAACGCTGCTTGAGGATACCGACAACAGCGGCAATACCCTCTTCATTGCGTGGAAGCGCGATCACATGTTCAAGCGACATAGTTCATTCTCCGGAATATTAAAGCATTTCCAGCAAAAGTGCGCAGCGGTTTTGCGTAGGATAATGCGTAAAAACAAATAGATAGAGCGGTTCCACGGTTCCGTATTAAACGGAACCGCTCTAAACAGCAGGAAGAGCGAGCGCCGCCGGGTCCTGCCCCAGCTGCAAGGCGATTGCGCGCACGACGAGATTGTGATCCTCGCGCTGCGGCAAGCCGGAAACGATGGCCGCCCCGATGACACCAGCGCCCGCAACACGGATCGGAAATCCGCCACCCGCCAGCACATAATCATTTACATCCAGCGCCTTGTGCGGCGCAAACATCCGGTCTTCACGATTTTGTTCCAGAACGAGACGATAGGTCGAAGCATGGAAACGGCGCACGACATTGAACTTGCGGCGCAGCCATTCCGTATTATCCGCCGTGGTGCCAGCAGTCGCCGCGAAGAACAGGCGACGGTCCCACAGAGAAATATCGATGCCGATGCCGAGCTTTTCCTTCACGGCAATATCGCGAATTCTCTGGCCCAGCGCAAAAGCCTCGTTCTCGTCGAATGATGAAAAAATCAGTGCATGTTCCTGACGGATGATCTGCTTAATGTCGTCGCTTTGCGCCACGTCTATCGCTCCTTGGAAACTCATATGCGTTTCTTGTGCCCCGTCATTCGCATGTTTGCAACAACGGATATCCACCGATGTTCATCGGCAAACTTGATTGATGGTACACAAGGCGCTAGTGGAACCTTATGGCTCAGAACCCCAATATCGATGTGCCTTTGAAGGGCGACCAAATTCCCCCGTTTGTGGAAACAGCCGTGTTCAAGCGCGACGTGTTTTCCGAAACGCGCGCGGGCTATTTTGCGAACGATCCCGACACGCGCATTATCCGCCGTGTGGTGAGTGCCGCGCCCTGGTGGTCAAAGCCGCTGGCATGGATTCTTGCCCGGCGCGAAATACGCGGCCTGAAGACCGTGCGCGGCATCGAAGGCGTGCCGCAGCTGATCGCAACTGACCGCGACGGCCTTTATCGCTCCTGGACAGAAGGCACGCCGCTGCATCTTGCGCGCCCCTCCGATCCGAAATGGTATCTCACCGCGCATCGCATTCTGCGTGATATGCGCCGTCTTGGCGTCACGCATAACGATCTTGCCAAGCCGCAGAACTGGCTGATGACGCCGGAAGGCGAAGCAGCCGTCATCGACTTCCAGCTTGCCAGCGTCCATCGCCGTCGCGGCGCGCTTTATCGCATGATGGCCTATGAAGACTTCCGCCACCTCATCAAGCAGAAGCGGGCTTTTGCCAAAGATCTGATGACGCCAACGGAAAAGCGCATTCTGGCGCGCCGTTCGCTGCCGTCGCGCATCTGGCTGGCCACCGGCAAGAAGGTCTACAATTTCATCACACGCGGCATTTTCAGCTGGTCGGATGGCGAAGGTACGGGCGACCGTATCGACAATGAAGGTCCGGCAATTCTAGCCGCCCTCAAGTCCGATCCGCGCGTCAAGGACGTGGCACTGGCGCTTTATTCGCTGCCAGCCAAGGGCGTCGGTCTTTATGCTTTCGTGGAAACGCTGGATGCAGACGAGAAAAGCCTGCGGGCGCGCCTGAAAAGCCAGAAGCTGGAGCTTATTCAGCCGGTTGCGCATCTGCCGCGCCGTGAAGACGGCACCGTCCGCGATGACATTCTGCGCCTGATCGCCATGAACCAGATGACGGAGCTGGACGATCTGCTGCAGCGTGAGCCGGAACTGCGCGGTCTTGTTGAAGCGCTGGCCGCCCATCGCCTGAACTTTACGGATCGGCGCGTTACTCAATTAGAGTAGTCGAATAGACAAGCCCGTCCGGGTCTTTGTTTTTCGTGAGCGAATCATTACATTCGGGGTCAGATGTCCGATTTTCCCGACGATATGCCGTTTTTCGGCGATGATGCACCGGCTGGCCGCGCGCCAGCTACCGGCGGTATTGCTGCGCGCGCCATGGCCGCGCGCAACCAGCAGCGCGGCGAGCCCGACTACCTGAAAGGGTTGAACCCGGAACAGCGTCAGGCTGTGCTGACGACCGAAGGGCCGGTTCTGGTGCTTGCGGGTGCAGGCACCGGCAAGACCCGCGTTCTGACCACCCGCATCGCCCACATCATCACCACCGGCCTTGCCTATCCCAGCCAGATTCTCGCCGTGACCTTCACCAACAAGGCCGCGCGTGAAATGAAGGAGCGTATCGGCCATCTGGTCGGCGGCGCGGTGGAAGGCATGCCATGGCTCGGCACGTTCCACTCCATCGGCGTGAAATTGCTGCGCCGTCATGCGGAACTGGTCAATCTTACATCCGATTTCACCATTCTCGATACCGACGATGTGATCCGGCTGATCAAGCAGCTCATTCAGGCAGAAGGTCTGGATGACAAGCGCTGGCCTGCCCGCACCTTCGCCAATATGATCGACGGCTGGAAGAACAAGGGTTTTGGCCCATCCGACATTCCGGAAGGCGATGCGCGGTCGTTCGGCAATGGCAAAGGCCGCGAATTATATCAGGCCTATCAGGAACGCCTGCGCACGCTGAACGCCTGCGATTTCGGCGATCTTCTGCTGCATCCGATCCGCATCTTCCGCAACCATCCCGATATCCTGCGCGAATATCACGCCAAGTTCCGCTATATTCTGGTGGACGAGTATCAGGACACCAACACGGCGCAATATCTCTGGCTGCGCCTGCTCGCACAAAGACCGCAAGCGAGAAATACAGCATCTGTCGCCACGCAAGGCGGAAACGCTCCCATACAGCCCGCTAGGGCGTCCGAGCCGATGCGAGGCCCTCGCGGAGCCGGTGAGCGTAGCGAACTCGGCGCGAGCGAAAACAAAGTGAACCTGTGTTGCGTCGGCGATGACGACCAGTCGATCTACGGCTGGCGTGGAGCGGAAGTGGACAACATCCTGCGTTTCGACAAGGATTTCCCCGGCGCAGTTGTCATCAAGCTTGAGCGCAACTACCGCTCGACAGCGCATATTCTCGGCACTGCCGCTCATCTGATTGCCCATAATGAGGGCCGTCTCGGCAAGACGCTTTTCACCGAAGCGCCGAATCCCGATGATCCGCGTGTGAAAGTCCATGCGGCCTGGGATTCGGAAGAAGAAGCCCGTGCCGTTGGCGAAGCGATTGAACAGGCGCAGCGTCAGGGTCATCTGCTGAACAATATGGCGATCCTTGTGCGCGCTTCTTTCCAGATGCGCGAATTCGAAGATCGCTTCGTGACGCTTGGTCTCAACTACCGCGTTATCGGCGGCCCGCGCTTTTATGAACGCCTCGAAATTCGCGATGCGCTCGCCTATATGCGCGTCGTCGCACAGCCAGCCGATGATCTGGCGCTGGAGCGCATTATAAACACGCCGAAGCGCGGTCTGGGCGAAGCAGCCATCCGTCAGGTGCATGATTATGCCCGCGCCCGCGACATTTCGATGTTCTCTGCTGCCTGCGATCTGATCGAAACGGAAGAGCTGAAGCCAAAGCCACGCTCAGCCCTGCGCGAAGTCGTGGAGAACTTCCTCCGCTGGCAGTCGCTGCTCGACAACACACCGCATACAGAACTTGCCGAGACCATTCTCGATGAATCCGGCTACACCGCGATGTGGCAGAACGACAAGACCGCCGAAGCGCCGGGACGACTGGAAAACCTCAAGGAACTGATCCGTTCCATGGAGGATTATGAAAGCCTCCGTGGTTTCCTGGAGCATATCGCTCTGGTGATGGATGCCGAGCAGAATGAAAACATGGATGCCGTCAACATCATGACGCTGCATTCGGCCAAGGGGTTGGAATTCGAAACCGTGTTCCTGCCCGGCTGGGAAGAAGGTCTGTTCCCCCACCAGCGCGCGCTTGATGAGGGCGGACGCTCCGGGCTGGAGGAAGAACGCCGCCTCGCCTATGTCGGCGTCACCCGCGCCAAGAAAAACCTGCATATCTGGTTCGTGTCCAACCGACGCATCCACGGCATGTGGCAATCGACCATTCCGTCGCGTTTTCTGGAAGAACTGCCGGAAGCACATGTTGAGGTCGCCGAGCTGGAAGGCAATTACGGCGGCTATGGCGGTGGTTACGGCCAGTCCCGTTTCGACCGGGCCGATCCTTTCCAGAATAGCTATTCGACGCCGGGCTGGCAGCGTGCGCAGCAGAACCGTTCGGAAGCCACGCGCAACAATTGGGGCTCACGCTCCGGCAGTCGTGTGGAACGCGTCGGTTATGGCGAAACGGATTCCGGCTTCGGCGCCGGGCGCGGCTCGGTCAAGGGCCGCACGATCGAAGGCGAACTGGTCGCGAAGTCGGTTGCCGACAAGCCTTCGGCTTTCAAGGTTGGCGACCGCGTGTTCCACCTGAAATTCGGTAATGGCAAAGTCGCCGCTATCGACGGCAACAAGCTGACCATCGACTTCGACAAGGCAGGACAAAAGCGCGTCCTCGACGGCTTCGTCCAGCCTGCCTGACACGAGACAAAAGCGAGCCGGCTTACTCCGGCTTGCCCTTTTCCCACGTCACATCACCCCTGAACAGCGGCACGGTCGAGAGCGAAGTCTTGGCTGAGCCGTCCTGTACCTGACTTGCATGGGCGAGATAGAGCAGCGTATTGTTCTGCTTGTCGTAAATGCGGGTGATGACCAGCTTCTTCCATATCAGGCTGGTGCGCTCCGAAAAGACCCGTTCGCCCTTCTGGCTCAGCTCTATATCGCCGATTGAAATCGGTCCGGTTTGCTCACAGGAAATGGACGCATTGGAAGGGTCTTCAAACCACTTCCCCTTTTGCAACCGGTCGATCATGCTGCGCGAGAAGGATGCGAGATGACAGGTCACACCCTTGACCTTCGGATCGGGCACCGCATCAATGACGATATCATTGCCGACCCAGTCCACGCCAACCTTGCCGACCTGTTCGGCGCTAGCCGGCAGGACCGAAACGGCAAGAAGAGCGAAAGCGGCGAAAGTCTGCTTCATCATGTTCTCCCTGAAAACCTGTGAGGAGAAGTGGCGCGGCTGGCCTGTCTTTGCAAGAGCTTACTGAAAAACAGCCGCCGCCGAACCGTCTATTCCCACTTATCGAGGAAGTCGGAAATCGCCATGGTTTGCATGTCGGGCACAGCCTCAAACAGCTTCTCGACCGGCCAGTCCCACCAGTTAAGCTTCAGCAGCCGTTCGATAATGGCGTCATCGAAGCGCTTGCGAATGAGCTTAGCCGGAACGCCGCCGACCACCGTATAGGGCGCGACATCCTTCGTCACGACAGCATTCGCGCCGATCACTGCACCATGGCCGACCGTCACACCCGGCGTGATAACTGCACCATGCCCGATCCAGACATCATTGCCGATCACCACCCGCTTTGCCTGGCGGCGCGCGCGAAACTCGCCATCGACACCCAGATAGCGAAAATATTCGTTGGGACGATAGCTCAGCTTATGCGTGGTCAGCCGTTCCATGGGGTGTTCCAGCGCATTGATCCGCACATTGGCCGCAATAGAGCAGAACTTGCCGATCTCGGCATAAATGCCCTCACCATTTCGCTCGAAATAGGTGAAATCGCCGACCATCACATCGCGCAGGATGACCCGCTCGCCAATATCGGCATAGCGCCCCAGCTTGGAGGATTTGAGCTGCGCCGTCGAATGAATGCGCGGCTCGCTGTTCTGGAAACGAAGATCGTCGGAATTGGCCATCAAAAGTCTCAAAATTGCCCAAAGGCAGCCTAGGCCGCCTGCTGCGAACTCTGTTCGCTCGATAAGTATGCCTTGATAGCATTCGGCAGGACGTCGTCAAACTTCGCGATCAATGTCTCATGAATTTCTGCCCGGAACTCCGGCTCAAACCGTTCAAATCCCTGCACACAACCGAAGGGTGCTGAACCGTTTCTGATCTTGTCCAGCTCTTCACCCCAGTGCTTGGCCTGCACAAAATCGAGATAGGCCAGCTCCCGCACGCCATGGACCGGCGTGTGATGCTGCGCGATTTCCAGATGGTTGGCGAGGGAAACCGTGTTGAACTGCTCGATATTGCGATAGCGGAAACCAACCTGACGGTTCAACACATCTGGCTTTGCCGCGAAGAACGAGGCCAGCGTACTGCGTCTGAGCGGATGCGGGTGATGATGAATGCTCAGAAACCTGTCCTTCACTCCAGCCGTGACAGCCCCTTTCCACTGGGCAAGACGGAATTTCGGGAAGGTATATTCGTACCGGGAAATTTTCCCCAGAAAGCGCCGCAGCTTGTATTTCAAACGGGTATTTTCCGGTCGCACCCAGTCACCGTGCAGTCTGGGCAGTCCGTTCTCGTAAAAATCGGACGCACCCAGCGGAGCATTCAGGAAGAAATCATCGTTGGAATAGATGAAGTGTTCCGACAGGCCGGGTATGCGCCACACAGCCCCCTCAATCGCTCTCGCATTGAAGGATGGGCGCGCCGCTGGAAGATCTTGGAAAATATCGTCATGCGAGACAATCTGGATGAAGGACGGATCGCATTTGCCCTCCGCCGCGAAAGCATCAAGCAGCCGCGGCTTCTGATTGTCGGTGATGATGAAAATACGCCGTATGAACGGCGCGAACTTAATGACCGACGCGATATTGTAATAAATCTCGCCGTTATCGAAGTAGCGCTCACTGGTCACCGCTTCGAAATGAGTCTTTTCGGATTCTGGCGCAAATTGCTGACGGGAAGACTTATGCGCAGGATCCTGACCGTCCACCCACGCGATTACGTAATCGATTTCCAACACGCTTCTCTTGAAATATTGCAGTTTATAATGGAAATATAACAATCCTCCGGGCGATTCCAAACGAATTAGCCGACTTTCTTATTCAACTTTGGTTGTCCGGCAAACAAACGAGCCGACAAAAGTTTCAGAAATTATTGAAAATTAGAAAAAGAACCGTAGATTAGGCCTAGTCTGAAGAGCAGCCTGTCGGTTCGGCAAGTTCGAGCAGCTTCGGGATTGAATCAATCTCGAAAATGTTGCTCTTCGTGATCGCGGAATACGGCTATGATGACGGTTCTGCCCGCACCAGGAAAATAGGTTTTAAAGCGGCGCGCAAATGCCGTTCGGATATGCAAGGTCGACTGGACATGAAAAAATTCCTGCCCATCTTCATCGTAGCCTTCATCGTCGTGATTGTCGGCGCTGCTGGTTTCAACATGTTTCGTGATCGCGAGGCTGCGAAGGAACCCTTCGGCGGACCGCTTAATCTCGTCACGATGGATGGACAGCCTTTCACCGAAAAAGACTTGCGCGCCACACCGGCTGTCGTCTTTTTCGGCTTCACCCATTGCCCGGATGTCTGCCCCACCACGCTTTACGAACTGGACGGCTGGCTGAACCAGCTTGGCAACGACGGACAGGACCTCAAGGCCTATTTCATCACCGTAGATCCGGAACGCGACACGCAGGACATCATGAAGACCTATGTTGGCAATGTCTCGAAGCGTATTGTCGGCATCACCGGCACCCCGGAAAACATCGCCGACATGGTCAAATCCTACCACATCTATGCCAAGAAGGTTCCGGGCGAAGACGGCGAATACAGCATGGATCATACGGCGTCGGTCTTCCTGCTCGACAAGGGTGGGCGGTTCCGCAGCACCATCGCCTATCAGGAAAACCCGGATACCGCTCTGGAAAAGCTGAAGAACCTCGCCAAGGGCGCTTCTGCCGGCTAATCCTGAACCGATATCGGCTTTCTATGGCAACCGCCTTTTGGCGGGCATGTAAATCCCAAAGATTCGGAGCGCCATTTATGTGTTCGGATGGACGCGCGGCGCTCCGACAGCTAAACAGAAGCTCTTGAACTTTTAGAGAGCTTTTTACCTCATGGCCCAATCACGACTTTTCTTTTCGGCGAACAAGGCGGAAGCCGAGCGCGTTTATAATATTCTCGAACAGGCGTTCGAGGATGACGGCTTTCCAATCGCCATCACCGAAATCGATGAAGACCGGCAGATTTTCGAAGTCTCGGTCTATGTCGAAGACGGTGCTGAAGAGGTCGCGGCCCGCGTGGACGAACTGGTTGGCGCCGACAAGTTCGAAACCGAGGAATTGCCGGATATCGATTGGGTCACCCATTCGCTCGAGGGCCTGAAACCGGTTCGCGCCGGACGTTTCTTCGTCCATGGCTCGCATGACCGCGACAAGATCGAGCCGAACGACATTCCGATTGAAATCGATGCAGGTCTGGCCTTCGGCACAGGCCATCACGGTACGACGGCAGGCTGCCTCGAACTGATCGAGGAGGTCGTTGAGAGCGAACATCCGACCAATGCACTCGATCTTGGAACCGGCAGCGCCGTACTGGCCATCGCCATCGCAAAGCTCGCGCCGATCCCGGTTCTCGCCACCGACATCGACCCCATTGCGGTCACCGTCGCGGCAGAAAACGCCGCCAAGAATGGCGTTGCCGAACACGTCATTACGGCGACGGCGGAAGGTTTCGACCATTCGATTTTCCGGTCCTATACGCCCTTTGATCTGATCGTCGCGAATATCCTTGCCAATCCGCTGATTGAACTTGCGCCTTCGTTGAAGCAGCATCTGGCTCCGAGCGGCTCGATTGTTCTCTCCGGCATTCTGGAAAGCCAGCATGATGCGGTGCTCGCCGCCTATCAGGCACAGGGCATGACGCATCAAAAGACGCTTCATCGCGAAGGCTGGGTGGCGATCCATCTGAAATGATGTGATTCCAGAACCAGAACCCCAAAACGGTTATCTTTCATCTGTTGTGAGTTAGACCCATGGCTTTTCAGACCTTTGACGTCACCACCAACCCGGCCAATGGCGCGCCCCGCGTGGCGAAGCTGCGCGAGAAGATGGCGGCGCTCAGCCTCGATGGTTTCCTGGTGCCCCGCGCCGACGAACATCAGGGCGAATATGTGCCGCCCCATGCGCAGCGCCTTGCCTGGCTGACCGGCTTCACAGGTTCGGCAGGTGCCGCCCTCATCCTGAAGAAGTCGGCCTATGTGTTCGTCGACGGTCGTTACGAATTGCAGGTTCGCGCGCAGACCGATCCGAAGATCTTCTCTTACGAAAGTCTTGTCAGTACGCCTCCTGCCGTCTGGCTGGCCGAGAATGGCAAGGGCCTGACCATCGGCTTCGATCCATGGCTGCACACCATTTCCGAGGCCCATGCGCTTCGCGAAGCACTGGAAAAGCAGGGCGGAAAGCTGGTTCCGGTCGAGACCAATCTGGTTGATGCAGTCTGGGACGATCAGCCAGCGGCACCGACCGCCGCCGTGACCATCCAGCCCGCACGTTTTGCCGGTCATGAGGCCAAGGACAAGATCAAGGAAATGCAGAAGGCGGTTGCGGCAAGCGGTGCCACGGCCACCGTATTGACCGATCCGTCATCTGTCGCATGGGTGTTCAACATTCGCGGCAAGGATGTTTCCAACACGCCCCTGCCCTTGAGCTTCGCCATCATTCCGGCCAGGGGTGAACCGGAAATCTTTATCGACGAAGCCAAGCTCGCCATCGAGCCGCGCGCTTACCTCACCCAGCTTGCCAAGCTGTCGGCTCCCAGCAATCTGGAAGGCCATCTCAGCGCCCGCGCCGCAAAGGGTGAAGCCATTCTGCTCGACCCTGCACTTGCAGCAGAAAAACTGCGCCTGATCGTCACCGGTGCGGGCGGCTCCGTGATTGACGGCAAGGACCCTGCCCGCATTCCACGTGCGGTGAAGAACAAGGCCGAGCTTGACGGTTCGCGTGCCGCGCATGAACGCGACGGCGTGGCCATGGTCAATTTCCTGTCCTGGGTCGATGGGCAAAAGCCGGGTACGCTGGATGAAATCGGCGCAGCCCAAAAGCTGGAGGAATCACGCGCCAATGCTGGACGCGATTTCCAGATGCCGCTGGAAGACGTGTCCTTCGACACGATTTCGGGTGCGGGTCCGAACGGCGCAGTCATCCATTACCGTGTCAACACCGACACCAACCGCACGCTACAGGATGGCGAGCTTTATCTGGTCGATTCCGGCGCACAATATCGCGACGGCACCACCGATATTACCCGCACGGTTCCGGTCGGCAAGATTACGCCTGAAACGATCAAGGCTTTCACGCTCGTTCTGAAAGGCGTGATCGGGATCAGCACTGCGCGCTTCCCCGCGGGTACGCGCGGGCAGGATATCGATGTTCTCGCGCGTATCGCGCTTTGGAAAAACGGCTTCGATTATGCGCATGGCACTGGTCATGGCGTCGGCGCTTATCTCTCTGTACATGAAGGACCGCAGCGGATTGCCAAAACGGGCTCGCAAGAGCTGCTGCCGGGCATGATCCTGTCCAACGAACCGGGCTATTACAAGCCGGGCTCGTTTGGCATCCGCATCGAAAATCTGATCATCGTCACCGAACCGGAAGTGCCGGAAGGTGGTGACATTCCGATGATGGGCTTCGAAACGCTGACCTTCTGCCCCATCGACCGTCGTCTGATCGACAAGTCGCTGCTGACGCAGGAAGAGCTGGACTGGCTCAACAATTACCACGCCAGTGTGCGTGCAAAGCTGTCCGGCCATCTGAAGGATGCCGAACGCAAGTGGCTCGAAACGGCGACTGCGCCGCTATAAGTTTAAATTGGGAAGAAATGGCGTAGCGCGATCAACAGCGCTGCGCCTGCAAAAAACATCGTTAGCATGCTGACCCGCAGTGACAGGATGACACAAACGACGAGCACAAGCA
The DNA here is from genome assembly GCF_029909865.1 of Ochrobactrum sp. 19YEA23. NCBI lineage: Bacteria > Pseudomonadati > Pseudomonadota > Alphaproteobacteria > Hyphomicrobiales > Brucellaceae > Ochrobactrum > Ochrobactrum sp. 19YEA23. The sequence goes on from NZ_JASAMQ010000009.1 coordinate 163,706, forward strand.
GCTCCCGCCAGCCATGATCCGATGCAGGTGCGGCGACAATCGCCGTCAGCACTGCCGCCGGCACGGCATTCAGTGCCGCTTCCACACGAAAATGCAGACGCTCGAACCGCGACAGAACCAGATGCCCGCCAATTCGGGTCAGATAGGTGAAGAACGCGGCGACAATGATGATCCAGGTCGTAGTGTCCATGCGCGTCAGGCCTTCACATTCTGCGGCTTGGCAAGAATGGCTGCAAGCACTACGCCACCGGCTGCCCCCAGCGTCACATGCCAGGGCGAACCAACGAATTTATAGGCGGCAATGGCCGAGATCGCGCTGACGACAACCACCGGCCACCAGTGCTTGCGATGACGAAAACTCATCACCATGCCGAGGAAGTAGATCGGCAGCAGGAAATCGACGCCAATCGCATAAGGGTTGGAAATCAGGTCGCCAAACATGGCGCCAACCCAGGTTTCCAGTATCCAGCAGACGTAGGTTGTCAGCCCCAGCCCCATATACCAGGAGAAGGTGATCTTCTTGCCTGCCTCGCTGCGAATCTCGACCTCCGCATATTGCGGATCGACCAGCACGAAAAAGGCGACTGCCTTTTGCAGGAACGAAAAGTGGCGAATACGCCGCCCAACCGTTGCCGAATAGAGCACATTACGGAAATTGACCGCAAAGATGGAGAGAACGATCATCCATGGCGCGATATTCTGCCCGAACATGTCAAGGCCGACCATCTGGCTGGCACCGGCATAGAGCGTTGCGCTCATGAACACCGCTTCACCCACCGAAAGCCCGTGATCGAGAGCAACAGCGCCGAACAGCACCCCGAAAGGTGTGCCCGCCAGCACAATGGGCACGCCACGTTTCGCGCCGTGCAGAAACTCACTGCTCGCAGAGGCCTTAGCCGGCCTGAAACCCTGGTCCACGGAATCCCCTCCTCCAGACCTGCAGTCATTAGAGACTGAATCAAAAAGCGGCATGTGTGTGCGAAAATGGTGATTTTCGAGTACCGGAGCGGAGCGTACTTAAGGTACGCGAGCACCGGAACGCAGAAAATTGCCATTTGCAGCCACACAGGACGACTTTTGGAACAGGCTCTTAGGCAATTCCATGACTGGTTGGAATAGGTATCCCGCAAAAATCATACAAATAGAGACGCTGCGGTCAGTTTATCTGCCGCACGCAACATTTAGGCACCACTCATGCAGATAATTGATACGGCAATCAATCCGGCTGATCTGGCGGCAGCGTACCTTCAATCTTTCTGATCCAGTCAACCAGAGGACGCGAGCGCTCGACAAAGTCAACCAGCCGGTCCGCAAGCGATGCCTGCGTGATGCTCTCTGGATCGATTTCCATCCGCACCGCGAAATGACGGTTTCGAATGGCCTCGACCAGATCCTGTTCGGTCACGCTTTCAAAGCCGCGTGGCGTGCGCTTCAGGCGGTCGTTGGCGCTGATCTGCAAACCGTTCTTCTTCAGCTTTGCCACCACGGCGCGATACTCGTCCGGCCTCTCCGCAATCGCTTTGCGGATGGCCAGCAGGAGCTTCGGTTTCGGTCCCCACCAGGCAACCCCGGCATAGCAATCGCGTACACCCGGCAGCCCGATACAGACATAGAAACAGCCGCTTTCATCCCATTTGGTGCCGGAGCGTGAAAGCAGCGCCGACAGGTGCCGGTTATAGGGCGCCTTGTCTTTCGAAAAGCGTGTATCGCGCTTGATGCGAAACTGCGACTTCACGCGGTCGCCCTTAAAGCCCAGCCCCGCCTTTTCAAAGCGCGCGCTCAGTTCTTCAATCAAATCAGCGAGCGGCTCTTTCAGGTGCTCTTCGAAAAGGTCCTTGTTCTCCACAAACCATTCCCGGTTCTGGTGGAAATCGAGCGCCTTCAGAAAAGGAATAGCCTTGTCACCAAAACCCTTGAATGGCGCCATTGGATTATTCCTCCCCGACGAGAGTGAACCAAGCGTCTTCATCAATGACTTCGATGCCAAGTTCGGCAGCTTTTGCGAGCTTTGAGCCCGCACCCGGGCCAGCCACCACCAGATCGGTTTTCTTCGAGACGGAACCAGCCGTCTTCGCGCCGTAACGCTCCGCCATGGCCTTGGCCTCATCGCGCGACATGCGTTCGAGACTGCCGGTAAACACCACCGTTTTGCCTTCAACCGGCGAGCCGGTGGCGACACGCGCCGCTTCATCCAGCGGGGTCACTTCCGCCAGAAGCGCTGCCAGCACGTCGCGGTTATGCGGTTCACCGTAGAAATCCACCACCGCCTCCGCGACGATGGAGCCGATGCCTTCAACGGCAAGCATATCCTGCCAGGCTTCATTGCCTTTGTCGGTACGGTCTCCGCCTTTTGGCGGAACGGCTTCCAGCGCCGCCTTTTCGAAAGCAGCGTAGGACAAATAAGCCCGCGCAAAGCGCTTGGCGTTGACTTCGCCGACATGACGGATGCCAAGGCCGAACAGGAAGCGGCTCAGCGCAATTTCACGGCGGTCATTGATCGCGTCATAGAGCTTTTTGACCGACGTCGCGCCAAAACCCTCAATGTTTTCGAGCTTCTTCAGGGGCGAAGCAGCCTGTCGCTTCTGCAGCGTGAAAATATCGGCAGGCGACTTGATTTGCAGGCTTTCGTCTTCCGCATGGAAGAAGAACTCGACCTGCTTCTCACCCAGACCTTCTATGTCGAAAGCATTGCGCGACACAAAATGGCGAATACGCTCGACAGCCTGTGCTGCGCAGGTCAGCCCGCCCGTGCAACGATAGACAGCTTCCCCTTCCTCCCGTACTGCATGGCTGCCGCAAACCGGGCACTGGTGCGGAAAAATAAACGGCACCGCATCCGCCGGGCGTTTTTCCAGAACGACATCGACAATCTGCGGGATGACATCGCCAGCGCGCTGCACAATCACCGTATCGCCAATACGAATGTCGCGTCCCTCGCGGATAGGCTCGCCCTTCTGGCCGATGCCCTTGATGTAATCCTCATTGTGCAGCGTGGCATTGGTCACCACCACACCGCCGACGGTGATCGGCTCCAGACGCGCCACGGGCGTCATTGCGCCGGTGCGTCCGACCTGAATATCGATACCGCGCAGGATGGTCGTCGCCTGTTCCGCCGGGAACTTGTGCGCAATCGCCCAGCGCGGACTGCGCGAACGGAAACCGAGCCGCGTCTGAAGATCGAGCCGGTCGACCTTGTAGACCACGCCGTCGATGTCATAATCGAGATTGGGGCGCTCCAGACCGATGGCCCGGTAATGGGCAATCAGTTCATCGACGCTCGAGAGGCGCTTCATCAGCGGATTGACGGGGAAGCCCCAGCTGCGGAACGCCTCGACCATGCCAAGCTGGGTGTCGGCAGGCATGTCCGACATTTCGCCCCAGGCATAAGCGAAGAAGCGCAGCTTGCGGCTTGCTGTCACCTTGGCGTCGAGCTGGCGTAGCGAGCCCGCCGCCGTATTGCGCGGGTTTACATAAGTCTGTTTGCCATCCGCTTCCATCTGGGCGTTGAGCGCCAGAAAGTCACTCTTGGCCATATAGACCTCACCGCGCACTTCCACCACCGATGGCGCACCAGCCGGAAGCCGGTGCGGGATCTCGCCGATGGTGCGGATATTGGCGGTTACGTTCTCGCCCGTCGTGCCATCGCCGCGCGTCGCGCCGCTAACCAGCACACCATTTTCATAGCGGATCGACATGGACAGACCGTCGATCTTCGGCTCGGCGGTAAAGGCAATGGAATTGTCCGGCAATTGCCCCAGAAAGCGATAGACGCTGCCGACGAAATCGCGCACGTCCTCGTCGGAGAAGGCATTATCCAGCGACAGCATGGGCCGCGCATGAACGATAGGTGCAAAAGTCGCCAACAGGGGTGCAGCACCCACGCGGCGCGAAGGACTGTCATCGCGCACAAGTTTCGGGAAACGCGCCTCTATGGCCTCGTTGCGCCGCTTGAGGGCATCATAATCCGCATCCGAAATCTCCGGCCTGTCATTGGCATGGTAAAGCTCATCGTGATGAGCAATCTCACGCGCCAGTCGCTCAAGTTCGGCAGCGGCTTCAGGTTCGGTCAGTTTTTCAACGAGAATTTCGGACATATGCGACAAGCATCCTGGCTATCTGAATCGAGCAGAAACATATCCAAGAAATGTCATTTAGCCTACAGCCGCCTGACTTTACGAACAGAGGATACTGTCAGATAGCTGTCAGGAGGCCAGAGCGCTGTTTTCCGCCAGCAAACGTTCTGCTGCCGCGCGCGCCTCATCGGTGATGCTGGCACCGGCGAGCATACGGGCGATTTCTTCCTGCCGCTCATCCACACCGATAGACCGGATCGATGTCGACATGCGATCTTCGTTGGTCGCGGACTTGGCGATGAGGAAATGCGTCGATGCACGGGCTGCCACCTGCGGCGCATGGGTTACAGACAGCACCTGCACCCGCGACGACAGCCGCGCCAGACGCTGGCCGATGGCATCCGCCACAGCGCCGCCCACACCCGTATCGATTTCGTCGAAAACCAGTGTCGGCGCAGAACCGCGATCCGCCAGCGCCACTTTCAGCGCCAGAAGAAAACGTGACAGTTCACCACCGGAAGCAACCTTCATCATCGGACCAGCACGCGTGCCCGGATTGGTGCGGACCCAATATTCCACCGTGTCGATGCCTTCAGCAGCACGCGCCTGCGGGTCCGTGATCATCTCGACGAGGAATTCGGCACGTTCCAGCTTGAGCGCCGGAAGCTCAGCCATAACGGCCGCTTTCAGGTGCTCCGCCGTATCCTTGCGCTGGGCGGAAAGCCCCGCCGCCGCCGCGTCATAAGCGGCGCGTGTCTCGGTTGACTGCGCTTCAAGCTGCACCAGCTTTTCCGCACCTGCATCCAACTCTGCAAGGTCGGCATCCATCTTGTCGCGCAGAGCAGGCAAGCCTTCCACCGCGACCGAATATTTGCGCGCGGCCGCACGCAGCGCGAACAGGCGCTCTTCCACCTGCTCCAGCACACGCGGATCGAAATCGATCTCCCGCATGGCGTGGTCGATACCATCCTGCGCAAGCGCCAGACTGTTCAGTGCTTCATCAATGGCTTTGCAGACCGGCTCAAGCAGATGCGGCGCTTCCGGGATTTTACGTTCCAGACGGCGCACGAGGCTTGCAAGCGTCGGCACCGGCGAACCATTGCCCGACAGAAGTTCGCCCGCTTCATTCACATCGCCGGCGATCTTTTCAGATTTCATCATCACCGCGCGGCGTTCGGCGAGTTCGTCTTCTTCACCGGGCTGCGGATCGAGCTTCGTCAGTTCTTCAACGGAAGAGCGCAGATAATCGCCTTCGCGCTCAGCCGCCTCCACACGGGCGCGGTGACGCGACAATGCGGTTTCCGCATCGCGCCACGCCTTATGGCGCTCACGCACCACGACCGTCTCGGCGTCGAGACCACCGAAAGCATCCAGCAATGTGCGGTGAAGGTCGGTATCGATCAGCGCACGATCATCGTGCTGGCCGTGAATCTCCACCAGCCTGCGGCCCAGATCGCGCAACAGCGCAACGCTTGCCGCCTGATCGTTGATGAAAACGCGCGTGCGCCCATCGCCCATCTGGAGACGACGCAGGATGACGTCGCCGTCATCGTCAAAACCATTTTCGCGAAGGAAAAGTCGGGCCGGATGACCACCCGGCACATCGAATACCGCCGTCACCTGCCCCTGATCCGCCCCATGGCGAACCAGCGACGCGTCGCCGCGCGCACCAAGCGCCAGCGACAGCGAATCAAGCAGAATGGATTTACCGGCACCGGTCTCGCCCGTCAGCACGGACAAGCCGGTCTTGAACTCGATGTCGAGCCTTTCAATCAGGACAATATCGCGGATCGAGAGGTGCGACAGCATGTCGGGCTCAAACTGTTTATGAACCGCCGCCCGTGATGAGCGACGAAGCCTTGGCCAGCCATGAACCGCCGTTTTCGCGTGGCTCAAGACCACCGCTCTGCAAGAGCTTGTAGCTGTCCTTGTACCACTGGCTATCCGGGAAGTTCTTGCCGAGAACCGAAGCGGCCATCTGGGCTTCCGAGGTCAGGCCAAGCGCATAATAGGCTTCGACCAGACGCGCCAGAGCTTCTTCGACCTGACGGGTGTTGGAATATTCCTCGACCACACCGCGGAAGCGCTTGATGGCGGCCAGATATTCCTTGCGTTCCAGATAATAACGGCCGACCTGCATTTCCTTGCCGGCGAGCTGGTCGCGGGCAAAGCGGATCTTGGCTTTCGCGTCGTCGGTATATTCCGAATCCGGGAAGCGATCGACCACTTCCTGCATCGCGGCAATGGCGCGGCGGCTTGCAGCCTGATCGCGCGTCACATCCGGAATCTGACGGAAATAGGAAAGACCAATGATGTAATAGGCGTAAGCCGATTCGGGCGATGTCGGGTAAAGCGTGTTGTAACGCTTCGCCATGCTGATCGCTTCTTCGTAGTTACCCTTGCGGTAATTGGTGAAGGCAGCCATCACGAGCGCCTTGCGTGCCCATTCCGTATAGGGATGCTGGCGGTCGATGGCAGCGAACTTCTTGGAGGCTTCGTCGAGACGACCTGCATCCAGATTGGCCAGACCTTCATTATAGAGCTTGTCAGCAGGATCGATCGTCTCAACATACTTGGTGAGATCGATATCGTCGTTCTTGCTTGCACAACCGGCGAGCGGGATAAGAACGGCGATAGCGCCAGTCAGCAGCGCGGTTTTCGTCACACCCGTGAATTTGAAACTCGTCATGCGGTCTCCGGCCTTCTGGCAGCGTCATTCCTGTTTGAAGCAACGTGCGCGCTTGTAGCATTGCAACTGTGCTTCATCCATCCAAATCATTCAACATTGGCAAAGATTAAACAGTGCCAAGGCTGTTTTGGCCGTCCATAAACCACATGCAGGCGCAATCGTCTAGCTCTTCAATCGCCAGATTTTGGCCGAAACACTGTCCGGACGGCTCCTTCGCAACGTGTGAACCGTGAAGATTGGTCCCCTCATCGGCCCGTCGCAAAACGACAACCGACTCGTATCGTGATGGTGAACCGCCGAACACGGCTCAATTAAGGCCGCGCTCCGGGATCATCCAAATTATTGTGGACTAAGTGGCGAAGGCTTAAAGTGTTACTTAAAGCGCCCAGGGTGCAGCAATATTCGGCTTCACCGCAACGAAATCCGAGCTCTTTGCATTGCGACGCACACCGGATGCCTCGACGATGTCGAACGCGCTCTTGTCGGCAAGAAGCGCCTTGACCGTTTCAGCATTCAGACGATGACCGCTGCGATAGGAGCGGAAGCAGCCGATGAACGGCAAACCGGCAAGTGCCAGATCGCCCACGGCATCCAGCGTCTTGTGTCGCACGAACTCATCCTTGAAGCGCAGACCACCCGGATTGATGACCGAATTGTCGTCGCCGATGACCAGCGAATTGTCGAGCGAGGAACCCAGCGCATGGCCGGAGGCCCAAAGACGTTCCACGTCCTTCATGAAGCCGAAGGTACGCGCAGTGGAAATTTCCTTACGGAAAACCGCCTCGTCCATGTCGTTCGCAAATTTCTGTCGACCGATCAACGGGCATTCGAAATCGATCTCGACTTCAAAACGCGTACCAGAAAACGGGCGGAATTCACCCCAGGAGCCGCCGGCTTCCACACGAACCGTCTTAAGAATACGGATGAAACGACGCTTGGCCTGCTGCGTGACAATGCCTGCCTCGTCAAACGCTTCGATGAAGCGCGCCGAGGTGCCATCAAGAATAGGCACTTCCGGGCCATCAACCTCGACAATCAGATTGTCGATACCGAGTGCAGCAATAGCGGCCATCAGATGCTCGACCGTATCGATCTTCGCTTCTTTCGGTCCAAGCGACGTGCAGAGGTCGGTCGCGCCAATCTCCGAAACATGCGCGCGAATCTCGCGCGCGCTGGATTTCAGGTCCGAGCGCTGAAAGACAATACCTGTATCGGCATCGGCAGGAACAAACGTGGCCGACGCCGGAGCACCACCATGTACGCCCACACCGGAGAGGGTCACCGCACGACCAATTGTCTTCTGATATGCGCTCAAGGCTGTTCCAATCTATTCAAAATCCAGAATATACGCTCAAAGCGTAAACAGGCCGCACTTGCTCGCTGGCGTACCCTGCTCCCGCAATCGCATAATCTAATTCGCAAACGCGATTAATCCGTTAGATATGGCAAAATTAGCGGCAGGGAAGACAAAAAGAATCACAACCCCGTGTGAGCCCCGATACAACCGACCACGCTTAAAATAGTGAGCCGGCTCGTCGTGACAAAATCACGCTTTCTTACGCTCTATTACCATAAACCGCGTTTTATTCCAGAGCGGTTCCGTTGAAAACTGAATCGTGGAACGCTCTATCTATTTGTTTCTACGCATTATCCTACGCATCGAAGCGGGATCAGAAATTAGTCCAGTGAACTGATTTCCCCGCGCAGACGCTACGCACTTTTGCTGGAAATGCTCTAGCATTTGCCGTGAAAAGCAAAAAGCCCGCCTGAAACAGGCGGGCTTTTTGGGATTTCACATCAGCGTTCGATCAGTTCGACTGGCGGCGCAGGAAGGCCGGGATTTCGAGCTGGTCGTCTTCAGAAGCTGCACGCGGCTGCGGGCGGCCCTGATCGTCAAGCTGGCCACGGCGCGGCGCGTAGATCGAACCATCCTGCTGCATCGGGCGGCGTTCAGCCGGACGCATGCCAGGTTCACGATGCTGAGCTGGCTCCAGACGTGCTGCAGGCTGCTCTTCTTCACGACGCGACAGACCATGGGTCAGACGCTTGAGAAGGCTCATCGGGCCGCGTGGCTCTTCCTGTGCAGGCTGTGGCTGCTGCGGAGCACGACGGGCGGCGATTTCAGCCTGTGCAACCGGCGGGAAGTCCGAAACAGCGGGCATACGTGGAGCCGGGCGCGGTGCCGGTTCTGCATGCATCTGCTGCGGCTGCTGGTAAGCCTGCGGCTGAGCTGCCTGAGCAGCATGAGCCTGGGGCATCGGTGCACGAGCGACCGGTGCACGTTCGAAGGCTTCCGGTGCGGGAGCCTGGAAAATGCGGCTCTGCGGACGGAAATCAGGCTCTGCGGAAGCAGCAGGTGCGGCTGGCGCAGGTGCAATCGGCATGTCGACTTCGGCAGACTGGATTGCCTGAGCAATCGGGTCGACCTGACGCGGCTGCTCAACAACCGGAGGACGCAGAGCGCCATGCGGTGCCATAGGCTTGGCCTGCGAAGTCGGCTGTTTTACTGGCTGGCGAAATTCCAGCGGCGCAGGCGCCGCATCTCCGATCTGCTTGTCGATGCCGGTAGCAACCACGGATACGCGGATAACGCCTTCGAGACCTTCGTCGAAGGTTGCGCCGAGGATGATGTTTGCTTCCGGATCGACTTCTTCACGGATACGCGTTGCAGCTTCGTCGACTTCGAACAGGGTCATGTCGCGACCACCGGTGATCGAGATCAGCAGGCCCTTTGCGCCGCGCATCGAGGTTTCGTCGAGCAGCGGATTGGCAATCGCGGCTTCGGCAGCAGCCATTGCACGGCCTTCGCCGGAAGCTTCGCCGGTGCCCATCATCGCCTTGCCCATTTCGCGCATAACCGAGCGAACGTCAGCAAAGTCGAGGTTGATGAGGCCTTCCTTGACCATCAGGTCGGTAATGCAGGCAACACCCGAATAGAGCACCTGATCAGCCATCGCGAAAGCGTCGGCAAAGGTGGTCTTGTCGTTGGCGATGCGGAAGAGGTTCTGGTTTGGAATGACGATAAGCGTATCGACGTTCTTCTGCAGTTCTTCGATGCCGAGGTCGGCCGTCTTCATGCGACGCGCGCCTTCGAAATGGAAAGGCTTGGTCACGACGCCGACGGTCAGGATACCGCGTTCACGTGCTGCGCGGGCTACGACCGGAGCTGCACCGGTACCGGTGCCGCCGCCCATGCCTGCGGTGACGAAGCACATATGCGTGCCATTGAGATGATCGACGATTTCGTCGATGCATTCTTCAGCAGCGGCACGACCGACTTCGGGCTGGGAACCTGCGCCCAGACCTTCCGTCACGGCAGCGCCGAGCTGGATGATCCGATCGGACTTCGACATGGTCAAAGCCTGCGCGTCGGTGTTGGCCACAACGAAATCCACGCCGCGAAGACCGGCATTGATCATGTTGTTGACTGCATTGCCGCCGCCACCGCCGACACCGAATACGGTGATGCGGGGCTTCAGCTCGGTGATGTCCGGCTTTTGCAGATTGATAGTCATTGGTCCTTGTTCCTCTTAAAGCCCGTCACCGCGTTTCGCCGCTGCGGTGCTGATTGGTTGTTACCCAGATGGTCACGTCCCGGAAAATTCGACTGTTCACTCAAAGATCGGTTACTCAGAAACTCTCCCTCAGCCATTGGCTGACACGTTGAATGCGCCCACCCGTACCGGTCATAAGACCGGAGGAAGCTGCTTTTACCGACCGTTCTTCTATCCCGGCCACCTGCGGGTAGATCAGAAGTCCGACGGTCGCGGCAAAAGCTGCCCCCTTAGCCGCCTCAGGCAATCCCGCTATTCCTAGAGGACGCCCGATTCGTACATTTCTTGCAAGGATTCGTCTGGCTGCTTCCGGCATTCCCGGCAATTGGCTTGCGCCGCCGGTCAAAACCACACGCTTGCCGACAATGTGTCCGAGGCCTGACTGGTTCAGCCTGTCGCGAACCAGTTCCAGCGTTTCTTCCACTCTTGCACGGATAATCCGCGTCAAAACCGACCGCGGATATTGATTGGGTACATCACGTTCATCGTCGCCGATCGGCGAGACGGAGATGAGATCGCGGTCATCGGCAGCGCTTGGCAGCGCCGAGCCATACATGACCTTCAGGCGTTCGGCGTCTTCCATGCGAGTGGAGAAGCCGCGCGCCACGTCCATCGTGACGTGATTGCCGCCGATGGCAACTGCATCGGCGTGAATGAATTTACCTTCAGAGAAGACGGATATCGTCGTCGTGCCGCCGCCCATGTCGATGCAGGCCGCGCCCATTTCGGCTTCATCGCCGACCAAAGCCGACAGGCCGCTTGCATAAGGCGTGGCAACAATAGCTTCGACTGAAAGGTGGCAACGATTGATGCAAAGCTCGAGATTGCGCAGCGGAGCCGCGTCAGCCGTCAGCACATGCATATCGACGCCGAGGCTGTCACCCAGCATGCCCTGCGGGTCACGAACACCGCGCTCACCATCCAGCGTATAGCCAATCGGAAGCGAGTGAACGAGGTGACGTTCTGCGGCCAGAGCCTGCTTTGCGCCAGCTGCAAGAACACGGCGAATATCGGTCTGCTCGACTTCATGGCCGCCGAGATTGACGCTCGCAGTGAAGGTTTCGCTCTTGAGGCGACCGGCAGAAATATTCACGATCAGGCTGTCGACGGTCAGACCGGCCATGCGCTCTGCAGCATCGACCGCGAGACGGATGGACTGTTCGGCCGCATCGAGATCGATGATCACGCCGGACTTCACGCCACGCGAACGCTGATGGCCGATGCCGAGCACTTCCATGCGGTGCGTGCGGCCCGGCAGAAGCGCACCGCCTTCATGCGGACGCAGCCTTGCAATGACGCAGGACACCTTGCTTGAGCCAACATCCAGAACCGTGAGCAGGCGCACCTTGCGCCCTGCAGTTCCGCCTTGAGATGATCCCTTACCGCCCAGAATACTCATACGCGCTTCCCCGTGCGGGCCAATTCTTTCTTACGCTCCGCCAGGAACTTCTGGCGCTGTTCCATACCGCTTGCCGTCAGCTGAACGGTGACGCGATCATCCAGACGGAGATCGACCGCCATAATATCGCGGGTCAGAAGATGCTTTTCCTCATCGAGCTTCTGGATCTGCGCGAGAGCCTTCAGCGGATCATCTGCCGGGAGCATGACGCGCACGCCATTGTCCAACAGCAGGTCCCAGCGACGGTCTGCAACGCGGATATAGGCGCGAACCTTGCCAGCCAGCGCCGGATAGTTTGCGACCTCGTCAACGAAGCCCTTAACAACCTTTTCTGCACCGTCACCGACAACGAGTGGCAGCGTGTTGTAGCGGCCTGCACGGAAAGGAACGATGGTGTCGCCTTCGGCATCGATCAGCGACAGTTCCTTGTCGTTCTGCCAGATGGCGAAAGCCTGACGCTCATGCAGCGCAACCTGAACCGTGCCCGGATAAACCTTGCGTACTTCGGCGCTCTGAACCCATGGCAGCTGTGCGATGGAAGCGCGCGCTTCTTCAGCGCTCAAGCCCACCAGCGATGTTTCGCCATCAAGGTTAAGCTGACCCAGAATATCGATATCGGAGGTTTCGTGATTGCCGACGACCTTGACGTCCTCGATAGCGAAGCCGAGCGTCGAGGCCGTAGCCTTCACCACGTCCTGGGAGTGATTACCGACGACCATGCCGTAAAGGCCGGTAGCGCCGAGGAAACCCAGCATGCCGATAGTGCCAGCGTGGCGTGGAATGCTGACATTGCCCTGAAACAGACGTACGGCGAAGCGAAACGGCTTGCGCAGAAAGCGCGGCAGGACGAATGCGACATTCATCGCCGATGCATCTCGCATCGCGCCCGAGCGCCTATATCCATCATTTTTGCCGTTCAACGCAAACAAGACGCGTCCTCCACCATCCAACTCAACAATTCACCGAAAGAGATACCAGCCGCTTTGGCGATATCAGGCACGAGCGATGTGGGGGTCATTCCCGGTTGGGTGTTAACTTCCAACCAGATAACTTCGCCTTCTTCTGAAAAACGATCATCGAAACGGAAGTCCGACCGGCTTACGCCCCGACACCCGATTGCCCGATGCGCCGTAAGGGCCATTGTTTGTATTTTTTGGTAAATATTTGGTAAAATTTTTGCCGGACACACGTGAGTTGATGCGCCTGCAACATATTTTGAATCATAATCGTAGAACTGATGACCGACCGGAACGATCTCGCAGACATCCATCGCGCGATCGCCCATCACGGCGCAGGTCAGTTCGCGCCCGGCGATGTAGCTTTCGACCAGAACTTCGTCGCCATATTTCCAGTCGGCAGAGCCGATGATTTGCGGCGGATGGGTCTGGTCTTCCTTGACGATCACCACGCCGAAGCTGGAGCCTTCACGCACCGGCTTGACGACATAAGGCGGCTCCATCGGATGCTCGGAACCAATGTCGAAACGGTTCATCAAACGCGACGGGGCCACAGCCACACCGGCAGCCGCAGCAACCTTCTTGGCGCGATCCTTGTCCATGGCGAGCGCCGAAGCGAGAACGCCTGAATGCGTGTAGGGAATCTGGAGATATTCGAGGATGCCCTGAATGGCGCCATCCTCACCGAACGGACCATGCAGCGCATTGAAGGCGACATCAGGCTTCAGCTCGGCGAGAACACTTGCGACATTGCGATCCACATCGATGCGGGTCACGCGGTAACCGCACTCTTCGAGGGTCTTTGAACAGGCCGCGCCAGACGACAGGCTGACAGGACGCTCGGAGGAGAATCCACCCATCAAAACGGCGACGTGTTTTCCCGTCATGTTAAGCATCCCCTCTGCGCAATCCCCTGCGCGGTGAATCAAGAACAGAGTCTGAGTCATCCGGCGGCGCAGGCCGCAGACGCCCACGGCAGGAAAATCCTGCCGAATCAAATCACTGTGTGGTTAACCATAAAGAATCAGAGGATTGATTCCGTGACAAGACCCTATCAAAAGGGACGAACCTTACGCGTCGCTTGCGAAGGCAAAAAAGCCCGGAATTTCAGGCAGAAAATCCGGGCAATTTTTTTATTAAACTTTGCCGAGAAACTCTTCTACGCGCTCGCCGTCGCGGAACAAACCGAGACGCTTGATCTCCCAATGGAGGCGAATCCCCGAGTTCGCGAAAACTTTTGCGCGAACTGTCTCGCCCAAAGTCTCCAGATCTTGCCCGGTCGCGGTGCCAGTATTGATCATAAAATTGCAGTGCATCTCCGACATCTGGGCACCGCCGACGCGCAATCCACGACAGCCAGCCTTGTCGATTTCCTTCCAGGCAGATGTGCCTTCAGGGTTCTTGAAAGTTGAACCGCCGGTCTTTTCGCGCACAGGCTGCACCGTCTCACGATGATGCTGCACCTCATCCATGGCGCGCTGAATATCCGCGCGGTCACCCGGAACGCCCTCGAACAGCGCCGAGGTGAATATCAGCTCCGGCGATGCCGAAGAATGGCGATAGGCATAGCCCATATCGGCGTTGGAAAGCACATGCAGCTCGCCCTTGCGGTCAAGCGCCCGAACCTCCACAACACGCTCGCATGTTTCCACGCCATTGGCGCCCGCATTCATGCGCAACGCCCCGCCAATGCCACCAGGGATGCCGTGGTAGAAATGGAAGCCGGAAAGCCCTGCTTCGAGCGCCGCCGCAGCCACGCGCTTGTCTGGCGTCGCTGTGCCTGCTCTGAGCTGCGTCTCGGAGACGCGCTCCACCTCGCCAAAACCCTTTGCGGAGAGCCTGACAACAAAGCCAGGCACGCCACCATCGCGGACGAGCAGATTGGAACCAATACCGACCACGAGGATCGGTATTTCTTCCGGCACCGCCTTCAGAAAATTCGACAGGTCTTCCTCATCGGCAGGCTGGAACAGAACCTGTGCCGGACCACCGGCACGGAACCAGGTGATCTTGTCCATGCCGGTATCGGGCGTCAGACGCCCGCGCAGGCCCGACAGCTTGCCGTCGAGCTTCTTGAGAAGCGTCTCGCCGCTTTCCATCGGGTGATAGTCCATTACTTCTTACCCTGTTCGGCGAGTTCCTTGGGCAGCGCATAGGCCCATTGCGTGATGTTGCCCGCACCGAGACAGACCACAAAGTCGCCCGGCTGCGCGATAGAAGCAACGAGCGGAGCCAAGGCTTCCGGTCCGCTGGCATAACGCGCATCGCGATGGCCCGCAGTCTTGATGCGGCTGACGAGCGTTTCAGAGTTCACGCCTTCGATAGGGTCTTCACCGGCCGTATAGACCGGCGTAACGATGACGGTGTCGGCATCGTTGAAGCATGCAGCAAATTCGTCGAACAGGCTGTGCAGGCGCGTATAGCGATGCGGCTGCACGATGGCGATCACTCGACCGCCTGCCTGGCTTGTGGCTTCGCGTGCGGCTTTCAGCACGGCTCGGATTTCCACCGGATGGTGACCGTAATCGTCAAAGATTTCGACGCCATTCCACGTACCCGTATGGGTGAAGCGGCGCTTCACGCCACCGAATGAGCCGAGGCCGCGACGGATATCGTCGGCGGATATGCCCAGTTCATGCGCAACCGCGATCGCCGCCGTTGCGTTGGACACGTTATGCTGGCCGGGCATCGGCAGGCGCAGATCCTTAATTTCGACGGTCTCGCCCTTGCGCGAACGGATGACCACGTCGAACAGGTTCGCCGCACCTTCCATGCGCTGATTGACGAAGCGCACTTCGGCCTGCGGGTTCTGACCATAAGTGATGATGCGGCGGTCTTCGATGCGGCTGACAAGCGCCTGCACTTCCGGGTGATCAAGGCACATGACGCCAAAACCGTAGAACGGCACATTCTCCACGAACTGCGCGAAAGCGGCGCGCACATTGTCGAAATTGCCGTAATGGTCGAGATGTTCCGGATCGATATTGGTTACAACCGCAATATCGGCGGGCAGCTTGAGGAAGGTGCCGTCGCTTTCGTCGGCTTCCACCACCATCCAGTCGCCGTCACCCATGCGGGCATTGGTGCCATAGGCGTTGATGATACCGCCATTGATGACGGTTGGATCGAGATGACCTGCATCGAGCAGCGCCGCCACCATCGAGGTGGTGGTTGTCTTGCCATGCGTGCCGCCGATAGCGACCGCACGACGGAAGCGCATCAGCTCGGCCAGCATTTCAGCGCGACGCACGATGGGCAGAAGCTTTTCACGTGCAGCAGCCAATTCCGGGTTGGTCTTCTTGATTGCGGTCGAAACAACGATGACTTCCGCGTCGCCGAGATTTTCAGCCTTGTGACCAACGAAGACCTCGATGCCCTTCTCGCGCAGACGCTGCACATTGGCGCTGTCCGACTGATCCGAGCCCTGAACCTTGTAACCGAGATTATGTAGCACCTCGGCGATACCACTCATGCCGATGCCGCCAATTCCAATGAAATGGACGAGCCCGATGTTCAGCGGCATTTTCATGACCGAGTTCCTTTTTTAAATTCCTGGACAGATTTTCCTGCTGCAATAGCCTCTGCCAGATCGGCAAGCAACCGCGCAGCATTCGGCTTACCGACGCTTTTTGCAGCTTTTGCCTGATTTTCGAGCCTTTCGGGCTCATTCATCGCCGATTGCAGGATTTGCGTAAGGCGTTCGGGGGAAAGGTCTGCCTGTCGCACGACCTCACCGCCGCCAGCGCTGGCGAGCGCTGCGGCATTGGCCGCCTGATCGTGATCGAGCGCATGGGGGAACGGCACCAGAATGGCCGGACGACCGATTACGGTGATTTCCGAAACGGTCGATGCACCCGAGCGCGAGATTACGAAATGCGCATCCGCCATGCGTGCCGGCATATCGTTGAAGAAAGGAGCCACATCGGCTGGAATGCCAAGCTTCTTGTAAACCTCGCGCACCGAAGCTTCATCTTCCTTGCGCGCCTGCTGAGTGATCAGGAGCCGTGCACGTTCCTTTTCCGGCAGAAGAGCAACCGCAGCTGGTATCGCATTCGAAAAGAACTGCGCACCCTGACTGCCGCCGAAAACCAAAAGACGGAAACGCTCATCAGCCTTTGCAGGCTTGTAAGGCGTGGCAGCTGCCGCGAGTACAGGCGGGCGCACCGGATTGCCGGTCGTCACGGTCTTCTCGGAAAAAGCACCGCCTGTTTCCGGCAGAAAGCCGCCTGCAATGGCCTTGACGCGCCCGGCAAGCCCTTTGTTGGCGCGGCCCATGACAGCATTTTGCTCATGCACCAGCGTTGGAATATGCATGTTGCTCGCGGCATAAAGCGGCGGCAAGGTCGGATAGCCTCCGAAACCGGCAACAAGCTTTGGCTTCAGGCGGCGGAAAAGTTTGCGTGAATCGAGATTGCCCTGCCACAGCGACCAGAACGTCTTAAGAAGCGCAAAGGGATTGCGGCCAGCAATGGTCGCGGAACGGATCACATGGACATGATCTTCGGAGAAGGCGCCCGCAAAACGCTGCGCACGCGCATCTGTTGCCAGATGCACGTCCCAGCCGCGTGATTTCAGCTCATGCGCCAGCGCTTCCGCCGGAAAAAGATGGCCGCCCGTTCCCCCGGCGGCCAGTACGATAACACCTTTACCCATCAGCCCCTCACAGCGCAGGAATGCGCTCGCCTCGACTTGAACCAATGTGCCCGACCGTATGAGTCATGCGCGCTTCCGGACGGCGACGGGTGAGCGCCAGCAGGATGCCCATGGTGATGGCAATCGCCACCAGCGACGAACCGCCATAGGAAATGAACGGCAGCGTCATGCCCTTTGCGGGCATCAGGTGCAGGTTCACCGCCATGTTGATGATCGACTGGAAGCCGAACAGGATCACGATGCCCGACACGGCGAGACGCGTAAACGCATCGCGTTCCTTGAGCGCGATGGAAAGTCCGCGCACCACGATGAAGGCAAACAGGAACATGATGATCATGCACAGGATGATGCCATATTCTTCCGCAGCCACGGAGAAGATGAAGTCGGTGTGGCTATCGGGAATGATGCGCTTGATGGTGCCTTCGCCGGGGCCCTGCCCGAACCAGCCGCCACGCAGAATGGCTTCACGCCCGGCATCGACCTGGAACGTATCGCCCTCGCCCGTCATGAAGCGGTTGATACGACCGGCCACGTGATCGAACACGAAATAAGCGCTGAAACCGCCGCAGACGGCGAGACCGCCGAGAACCAGAATCCAGAACATCGGCAGGCCGGCGAGGAAGAACATCGCGCCCCATGTGCCGGTGGTCAGCATGGTCTGGCCAAGATCGGGCTGCAGTACCAAGAGACCCGCAACGGCACAAAACAGCATCATGGCAAGGAAATAGCCAGGCATGTCGCCGCCGCGTTCGCGCTCGGAGAAAAGCCAAGCGCAGACGACCACAAAGGCGGGCTTCATGAACTCGGACGGCTGGATGGAAATACCGGCCAGATTGACCCAGCGGCGCGCGCCCTTCACTTCAATACCGAAGAAGAGAGCCGCAACCATCAGCACCATGGAAACGGCAAGCAGGATCAGCGCGAAACGCCTGATCTGCCGAGGCGAAAAGAACGACACACCGATCATGACAATGACGGCCGGGATCATGAAGACGGTCTGGCGCTCCACAAAATGGAAGCTGTCGAGACCGATACGCGAAGCCACAGCCGGGCTTGCCGCAAAGGACAGGAGAATGCCAAGCCCCATCAGGGCCAGACAGGCTACGAGAAAGAAGCGGTCTATTGTCCACCACCAGTTGGCGACAGGACCGCGATCGACACGGCTTACCATCAGCTTTCTCCTCCAATTGGCATTATACCGGGAAGTGCCAATACGGCGCTGCGGAAAGCATCGCCGCGTTTTTCAAAATTCTGAAATTGATCGAAGCTGGCGCAGGCTGGCGAGAGCAGCACAACCGGTTCCGGGGCTGCATCATTGCCCGCATCGCGCGCGGCATGATCGACAGCCACGGCCAGCGTATCCGAAATCTCGAACGGCACGCTGTCACCGAGCGTCGCAGCAAACTGCGCTGCCGCCTCGCCGATCAGATAGGCTTTCGCAATGCGCGGGAAGAACCCGCCCAGAGATTCGATACCGCCCGCTTTCGGCACACCGCCAGCGATCCAGTAGATGTTATTCGGAAAGGACGAGAGCGCCGGAGCGGTCGCATCGGCATTGGTCGCCTTGGAATCGTTGACGAACAGCACTTTGCCGCGCCGCCCCACCTGCTCCATGCGGTGCGCCAGACCCGGAAAGCTTTTCAGTCCAGCACGAATTTCATCGAGCGACAGGCCAACCGCAAGGCAGGCTGCCACAGCTGCAAGCGCATTCTGCGCATTATGCGCGCCGCGCAGCGAACCGATCCCGGCCAGCGACGCCAGTTCCTCAACTTTGCCTGCCTCAGCATGCATCAGGGTCGACCCGTCGGCAAAATAACCGCTGTCGAGGTGCTTTTCCTTCGAAATTCGCGCGACATTGACGCCGTTCGCCGCCAGATTTTCGGCAATCGCCGTGCAGTAAAGATCGTCAACGCCAATAATCGCCGTGCCGCTGGCAGCAACCAGCCGCGCCTTGATGGCCGCATAGTTTTCCATCGTGCCGTGACGGTCGAGATGATCCGGCGTCAGGTTCAGCAGAATTCCGGCAGTCGGGTTCAGCGATGGCGCCAGATCGATCTGGTAGGACGAGCATTCAACCACGTAGAAGCGGTTGGCCGCTGGCGGGTCCAGCGTCAGGATTGCCGTGCCGATATTGCCGCCGAGCTGCATGTCACGACCAGACGCCTTGATGATATGGGCGATCAGCGCCGTGGTGGTCGATTTGCCGTTAGTGCCGGTAATGGCGATGAACGGGCAATCGGGTGCGATATGATTGCGCTCGCGCACGAACAGCTCCACATCACCGATAATCTCAACGCCGGCTGCATGAGCAAGATCGACCGTCCAATGGGGCTTCGGATGGGTCAGCGGAACACCCGGCGAAAGCACGAAGGCGGCGAACTGCGACCAGTCCGCCTGCCTCAGATCGCCCGTTGCAATGCCTGCGCCTTGTGCGCGGGCCACACTGTCGGGATTATCGTCCCAGGCAATGATCTTCGCCCCCCCGGCCACAATGGCCTTGGCCGTGGCGATGCCCGACCCGCCCAGTCCGAAGAGGGCGACGGTCTTGTCTTTAAGGGCGGTGATCGGGATCATTCTTCTTGCCTGTCGATACTGGTCTTGTGACTATCTGAGCTTGAGGGTGGAAAGGCCGATCATCGCGAGAATGATGGCGATGATCCAGAAACGGATCACAACCTGGCTCTCGGTCCAGCCCTTCTTTTCAAAATGGTGGTGGATTGGCGCCATCAGGAAGACGCGCTTGCCGGTCAGCTTGAACGAGCCAACCTGAATGATGACTGAAAGCGCTTCCATCACGAACAGACCGCCAATGATGGCGAGCACGATTTCATGCTTGGTCGCAACGGCCACGGTGCCGAGCATGCCGCCCAGTGCCAGCGAACCCGTGTCGCCCATGAAGATAGCGGCAGGCGGCGCATTGAACCACAGGAAGCCAAGTCCCGCGCCAATGACCGCACCCAGCACTACTGCGAGCTCACCCGTGCCCGGCACGAAATGGATTTGCAGATAATCCGCGAAGATCGCATTACCGGAAAGATAGGCGATGAAGCCGAAGGAGGCTGCGGCAACCATGACCGGCACGATAGCCAGACCGTCGAGACCGTCCGTCAGGTTCACGGCATTGCCCGCGCCAACCATCACGAAGGCCGCGAACGGGATGAAGAACCAGCTCAGATTGATGACGAACTGCTTGGCGAATGGGAAAGTCAGCGAGGAGGAGAAAGGCTCCTGCCCTGCGCGCATGATGACGAAGGCGGCAATCGCTGCGATCAGGAACTCAATGCCCAGACGCGCCTTGCCGGAAAAGCCCTTGTCGGACTGCTTCGTCACTTTCAGATAATCGTCATAGAAGCCGATGGCACCGAAACCCACTGTGACCAGCAGCACAACCCAGACATAGACGCTGGCGAGATTGGCCCACAGCATGCACGAAATGAGAATGCCGGTCATGATCATCAGACCGCCCATGGTGGGCGTACCGGCTTTCTTGAAATGGGTCTGCGGGCCGTCCGCGCGGATCGGCTGCCCCTTCCCCTGACGGACGCGCAACGAATTGATGATCGTCGGGCCGAACAGGAACACGATCAGCGCCGACGTAATCATTGCGCCGCCGGTGCGGAAGGTGATGTAGCGGAACACGTTGAGCGGTGTCATGTGTTCAGCGAAGAAGGTGAGAAGCATCAGCATGTGGAGAAAATTCCCTCGACCATCGCCTATTCCGCCGGTTCAACCGGCGGAAACTGGTTAGTGAAAGCCTTGACGATTTTGGAGAAGCCGATTCCCTTGGACGATTTCACCATAACGACATCGCCAGGACGGACCGCCTTTATCACCAGCGGCAGTAATTCTTCGGTGCTCTGCCTGTATTCGGTGTGAATTTCAACCGGCAAGGCGTTTTTAAGCACCGACATTTCAGGGCCGCCGATAAAAAGTGAACTCACTTCGGCATCCACGATCGGACGTGCGAGGTCGGCATGCAGCTTTCCGGACTGGCGACCGAGTTCCAGCATGTCGCCAAGAACGGCAATGCGTCGTCCTTTCGGACCTTCCGGCTTGGACGACTGGAGCAATGCCAGCGCCGCACGCATGGAAGTCGGATTGGCATTGTAGCTTTCGTCGATCAGCGTGAACGTGCCACCATCGGGATGTTGCAGCACATGCTGCGCGCCGCGCCCGCCTTCCGCCGAAAGGGTCGCCATGGCCATGGTCACCTTGGCGAGATCAGCACCGACGAGGTCGCAAGCGCCAAGAACCGCCAGCATGTTCTGCACAATGTGACGGCCCGGTATGCTGACTTTCACGACGGCTTCGTGATTGCCGATCTTGACCGTCATGCAGGAGCATGTCGGGTGCAGCTTGACTTCGCGCAGGCGATACTCGGAGCGCGGATTTTCGCCGAATGTCGGAATGTGCTCGACGCCAGCTTTTTCCGCCAGTTCTTCCAGTTGCTTGAAACGCTTGTCGTCACGGTTCAAAAGCGCATAGCCGCCCGGAACAATGCCTTCGAAAATCTCGGCCTTGGCGACCGCGATTTCCTCCAGATTGGCGAAATGGCCAAGATGCGCAGGGGCGATCAGCGTGATCAAAGCCACATGCGGGCGCACCATCTTCACCAGCGGACGAATTTCGTCATGATGGTTCATGCCGATTTCGAACACGCCGTAATCGGTATCCGCTGGCATGCGCGCGAGCGTCAGCGGCACGCCCCAATGGTTGTTGAAGGATGCGACCGAGGCATGAACCTTGCCGACGCCGGACAGAACATGGCGCAGTGCTTCCTTGGTCGTCGTCTTGCCGACTGAACCCGTCACCGCAATGATCTGGGCCTTCGAACGAGCGCGCGATGCGATGCCCAGCTTGGTCAGCGCTTCAAGCACGTCTTCCACGACGATCATCGGCACTTTGAGATTACCGAAAGCAGGCAGGCGATGCTCGGCCACTACCAGAAGCCCCGCGCCAGCCGCCATTGCAGCGGTGGCAAAGTCATGCCCGTCGAACAGGTCGCCCTTGATCGCGAAAAACGCCTCGCCGGGTTTCAGCGTGCGGCTGTCGATGGAAATGCCGGTGATGCCTTTAGGGAGCTTGCCGAAAGGCCTGCCTCCCATGGCGTCAACCATATCAGCCGATGACCACAGCCAGTCTTTCATCCCTGACGCTCCTCAAGACGGGCGGCCAGTGCGGCTGCAACTTCCGCATGATCGGAGAATGGCAGGGTAATGCTGCCAACAATCTGGCCTTCCTCATGTCCCTTGCCCGCAACCACCAGCGTGTCACCCGGCATCATCATGGATACAGCCGTGAAGATCGCTTCACGACGGTCACCGATTTCAGTCGCGCCAGTCGCCGCAGCCATAATTTCCGAGCGGATTTGCGCCGGAACTTCCGAACGTGGATTGTCGTCGGTGACGATCACCACATCGGCAAGACGCGAGGCGATTTCGCCCATGATCGGGCGCTTGCCCTTGTCGCGATCACCGCCACAGCCAAACACGACGATCACGCGACCGGTGGTGAATGGGCGAACAGAAGTCAGAACATTTTCAAGCGCTTCTGGCTTATGTGCATAATCGACATAGGCCGGTGCGCCGTCTTCGGTCGCACCCACCAGATCGAGACGACCCGGCGCGCCCTTCAGGCGTTCCAGAGCGCGCATGGCAGCAGCGGCGGGCACGCCCGTAACCATGGCGAGACCGGCGGCAACCAGTGCGTTCGCCACCTGGAAATCACCGGCCAGCGGCAGCTCGATTTCAAAGATTTCGTCGTCGATGCGCACTTCGACATGCTGGCGGAAACGCTCATGCTCAACGCGCTTCAGATTGATGAAATTGCCCTTGCGGCCAACGGTCTTCACA
Organism: Ochrobactrum sp. 19YEA23; assembly: GCF_029909865.1. Classification (NCBI taxonomy): domain Bacteria; kingdom Pseudomonadati; phylum Pseudomonadota; class Alphaproteobacteria; order Hyphomicrobiales; family Brucellaceae; genus Ochrobactrum; species Ochrobactrum sp. 19YEA23. Next base: position 186,882 of record NZ_JASAMQ010000009.1, read on the forward strand.
TCACAACCGGCAGCGGTCGCCGCATCGATAGCCTGTTGCGAGAAATGATCGTCGGAGAAGATGATCGCAGGCGCACCCTTCGGCAGCAGCGTATCGAACAGGCGCATCTTCGCGCCAAGATATTCTTCGATGGTCGCGTGATAATCCATGTGGTCGCGACCGAGATTGGTAAAGGCGCCAGCAGACAGTTTCACACCATCGAGACGACGCTGATCAAGCCCGTGCGACGAGGCTTCCATCGCGGCGTGCGTCACGCCCTCGTCGGCCAGTTCGGCCAGAACGCGCTGAAGCTCCACCGGATCGGGTGTCGTCAATGAATTATAGTCGCTGCGGGTCGGCGAAAATACGCCCGTGGTGCCGATATTGGCAGCAGGAAAACCTGCATAGGCCCAGATCTGACGCGTGAAGGAAGCAACGGAGGTTTTGCCGCTAGTGCCCGTGACGGCAACCATCATCTCGGGCTGTTTGCCATAGAACTGTGCCGCAGCGGTGGCCAGCGCGTGACGCGGATCGTCCACATGCAGAACCGGAACGCTCGCATTGTCGATGGTTGCATCCTTGGCCGCGATCACGGCGGCTGCACCGCGCTTGATTGCATCGGCAGCAAATGCCGCCCCATCCGCCTTCACGCCTTTCAGCGCGGCGAAGAGAAAACCGCGTTCGACCTTGCGGGAATCCGAGGTCACGCCCGTGATTTCCACCTCACCGTCAGTGCCGGAGGCCAGTTCCGTAAAAAGAGCGATTTCCTTCAGTTTCATGGCAATCAAATCCAAATTTCGTTGCGTACCCAAGCTATGCTGCGCGAATCAGTCGTATTCGTTGGAAACCATTGCTGGCGGCAATTCCTGTTTTAAATCAGGCCCGCCGCTCATATTGCTAACAGTTGCCGGTTGCGCATCCAGTTCGAAGTCAGGTTTGACGCCCAGGAAGGATGCCGAGCGGCTGATGATTTCATAGACCATCGGCGCAGCATTGAAGCCCGCGGTCGCACCGAATTTGCCCTGTTCCGGCTTCGGCTCATCGATGATGGTCAGCACGACATAGGCCGGATCTTCGATCGGGAACGAAGCAAGGAAGGCGTTAAAGCGCGAATCCTTCGAATAGCGACCGTGAACCACCTTTTCAGCCGTACCCGTCTTTCCGCCGACGCGATAGCCCGGAACGGCTGCGCGCTTACCCGAACCGCCCGGCGCCGTGGCATTGAGGCGGTAGAGATAACGCATATCAGCAGAAACTTGTGGATGAACGACCTGCTTCTCTCCGAGCGCAACCGTTTCAGCCTGAGACCGCATCAGGAAGGTCGGGTTGAACAGCTTGCCGCCATTCATAAGTGCTGCCGCACCCACTGCCGTCTGAAGCGGAGTCGTCATCATGCCGTGACCAAACGAGATGGTCATCGAATGGACCTTCTTCCAGACGCGCGGTTCGACGGGGCGCGCCACTTCCGGCAATTCCGTCTGCATGCGGTCAAGAAGACCCATCTTCTTGAGGAAGGCGCGGTGGCCTTCGATGCCGACGGCATCGGCCTCGCGACCCGAACCGATATTCGACGAGAAGATGAAGACTTCCGGCAGTGTCAGCCAGCGGCCCTTGCCGTGGAAGTCGCGGATGGTCTGGCGTCCGAACACCAATGGACGCGTTGCATCGAGCTTCGACTGCAAGGTGAACTTGCCGGAATCAAGCGCCATCGCTGTGGTGAAGGTCTTGATGGTCGAGCCCATTTCATAGGTGCCCGCCGACATGCGGTTCAAACGATCCTTGTCGAGCGCATTGACCGGGTTGTTCGGATCGAAATCCGGCACCGAGGCCATGGCGATCACTTCGCCGGTCTTGATGTTGAGAACGACGGCACCGGCAGCAATAGCGCGATAGCGCTCCATAGCCTTGACCAGAACGTCGCGCATGATGTGCTGCACGCGAATATCGATGGACAGGCGCACCGGCTCAAGCGACTGGCCGGTTGCAAGACCGGCAAGACGAAGATCGGTCAGGCCCTGGCTGTCGATATATTTCTCCATACCGGCAATGCCCTGGTTATCGACATTGACCAGACCGAGAATGTGCGATGCGGTCGGACCACCCGGATAGAAGCGGCGCTTTTCGGTGCGGAAGCCAATGCCCGGCACGCCAAGCGCCATGATTTGGCTCTGTTGCTTCGGCGTCAGGCCGCGCTTGACCCAGACGAAGCCTGCGCCACTCTTGAGGCGCTTATAGGTCGCTTCCCAATCCAGATCGGGCAGCACCGTGGACAGCATTTCGATGGTTTCATCCGGATCGACGATCTTGCGCGGTTCGGCATAAAGCGAAGCGGTGTTGATGTCGGTCGCGAGAATTTCGCCGTTGCGGTCCAGAATATCCGGACGCGAGGCGAGTTGATGCACCGCCGGGCCGGAAGCGTCTTCGTCCTCACCGCCGATCATGCCGAAATAGACGAGCTTGCCGCCAATCACGCCATAAATGCCGACGAAGCAGGCAATCGCCATCCATAAACGGTTACGAGCACGATTGCCGTGCTTTTTACGCGACCCGACAAAAGCCATGTTGCCAGCCAGCTTTTCATCGCCGACCGGCTCCAGACCGTCCATCGCATTTTTATTCTTCTTCTTGGAGAGACCGAGTTTCAGCCGCATGATCAGTGCTTTGCCCCGCTCTTCTTCTTGATGCTACCGGTTGTGATCTTGTCCTGTTCGAGGACGCCGCTTGCGACCAGTTCATCGGTGCCGGAGATGATTTTCTGAATGTCGTCCAGCGGACGCTCCGGAATATCTCCAGCGCTCAGTATGAGCTGCTCGGCCACGATCGGCTGCAGGTTCAGTTCTTTTTCATAGACGCCGGTCAGGCTTTGCAGGCGACCCGGCTGCGTCATCAGTGCCCAGTCGGCACGCAACAGCGTAATCGTATCGCGCTCGGAATTGATCTGGCGCGTCAGCTTGGCGATGACCGCGACCTGTTTTTCGGCGTCATACTTGATGGTGTAGGTGACAGCTGCTGCCACCAACATCGCCGCAATCATGATGAGATCAAAAGTACGCAGCACTCGTTCAACTCCGGCCCAGTTCATGCGTTTCAGGCAATTTGGGGAGCCCGAACAGCGAAAGATCATCTTCAAGCGGCGGATTTACAGTCCGCAGTCCGGCGCGCAGCTTCGCCGAGCGCGCACGTGGATTGCTGCCTTCTTCCTCCGGCGTCGGCCCGACAGCACCTTTGACGGCGGGCGTAAAACTCGGATGACGCACATGTGTTTCCGGCATGTGCCGCGAACCCGCACTACCGCCTGCGCGATCCGCGAAATAGCGCTTCACCATGCGGTCTTCGAGTGAGTGGAATGTCACCACCACCAGCCGTCCGCCGGGCTTCAACACCTGTTCCGCAGCCAAAAGTGCACGGGCCAGTTCGCCCAATTCGTCATTCACATAGATGCGCAGCGCCTGAAACACCCGCGTTGCGGGATGAATAGGCACTTTGGGATTACGACCGACCAGCGATTCGATGGCATTGGCGAGATCAAGCGTGCGGCTGAAAGGCTGCGCCTCCCGGCGCTTCTCGATCATCCGTGCGATGCGCCCTGCATGACGCTCCTCGCCAAGGAAATTGAAGATACGCGCCAGATCGCCCATTTTCAGGCGATTGACGACATCGGCAGCACTAGGCCCTTTGCTGGACATGCGCATGTCGAGCGGTCCGTCCTTCTGGAAGGAGAAGCCGCGCTCGGCTTCATCGATCTGCATCGACGAAACACCGATATCGAGCACAACGCCATCCACTTTGCTGCCTGCTCCCTTCACTTGCGCGACCGCTGAATCCAGCGCCGAAAACCGGCTTTCCACCAGATGCAGACGCCCCGGAAACTGCTTTTCCATGGCGCGCCCGGCTTCGATTGCCGTCGGATCGCGGTCTATCGCGATCACTTCGGCGCCCTCATCCAATATGCGACGGGTGTAGCCGCCTGCCCCGAAGGTGCCGTCGACGATGACTTCGCCGGACTTGGGCTTGAGAGCGTCAATCACCTCGGAAATCAACACCGGAACGTGACGGACTTCAGCCCCTTCGGCTTGAGATTTGTCTCCGCCGAGGCTCGCCATCATTCCGTTCCTTTCCCGGGAGTTGCCCCCGCTATCCTGTGTTCTGTCTGTGGATTCCGGCCTTTTGCCGTCATGGAGACGATCAGGCGGATTCGTTCGTCAGTTATCGGATATTAAGCTTAATGAAGCGTTATCCTTTGCATCAGCGCACAGGAATATTGAGGGGAGTAAGGGAGTAAGGGAGTAAGGGAGTAAGGGAGTAAGGGAGTAAGGGAGTAAGGGAGTAAGGGAGTAAGGGAGTAAGGGAGTAAGGGAGTAAGGGAGTA
>NZ_JASAMQ010000010.1:0-136240 GCF_029909865.1 Ochrobactrum sp. 19YEA23
GTCACCGGCAATCAGCATGATAATTTGATCCCGACCGCGACCTAAGAATCTCATCCAGATTGTCGCAAGCGTCTCATCCTGATTGTCGCGCTATAGCCTGAGCAAAACACGACACAGAAAAGCCCCAGCGCATGAGTACCGGGGCTTTTGGCGTTTAATGTTCGAGATGAGAGAGGAGGGCACTCTCCTGTAGTCAGGCCCCGGCCTCACGCCACACAAAATGACCGCCGCCAAGCTCCACATGATCGAGATGCGGGTGCCCCTGCTTTGTCTGTGTAAGACTTATAGCGCTACTGCAGCTATTTAGAAGTTGCACTCATTAGCCGGCTTCAGCCTCACACCTTCATGCTCTCTTCCTGCGATCCTGCGCGTATCTCATGTGAGATTTGCATTGAACAGAACTTGGGACCACACATGGAGCAGAAATGAGCGTCCTTGTGAGCCTCCTTGGGTAAGGTCTCGTCATGATAAGAACGTGCTGTCTCTGGATCCAGTGAAAGATTGAACTGATCTTCCCAGCGGAATTCGAACCGAGCCCGCGATAGCGCATCATCACGGATACGCGCTGACGGATGCCCTTTTGCGAGGTCTGCGGCATGAGCGGCTATCTTGTAGGTGACGACACCGATTTTAACATCGTCGCGGTTGGGCAAGCCGAGGTGCTCCTTCGGGGTAACGTAGCAAAGCATGGCGGTGCCGAACCAGCCGATCATCGCTGCACCAATTCCCGAGGTTATATGGTCATAACCGGGTGCGATATCAGTGGTCAGCGGTCCGAGCGTGTAGAACGGCGCCTCTCCGCACGTGTGTAATTGCTTGTCCATGTTCTCTTTGATCTTGTGCATAGGAACGTGGCCGGGTCCTTCTATCATTACCTGGCAATCCTTGGACCAGGCTATCTGGGTCAGTTCTCCAAGCGTCTCGAGTTCGGCAAATTGTGCCGCGTCATTGGCATCTGCGATCGATCCCGGACGCAGACCGTCGCCAAGGGAGAATGAGACATCGTATGCCCGACAGATATCGCAAATTTCTTCGAAATGTTCGTAGAGAAAACTCTCTTTGTGGTGGTGTAGGCACCACTTCGCCATGATCGAACCGCCGCGTGAAACGATGCCGGTTACGCGATTGGCGGTGAGGTGGATATAAGAAAGCCGCACGCCAGCGTGTATGGTAAAATAATCAACGCCTTGTTCGGCCTGTTCGATCAATGTGTCGCGATAGATCTGCCAGTTCAGATCTTCGGCGATACCATTGACCTTCTCCAGAGCCTGATAGAGCGGTACCGTACCGATTGGAACTGGCGAGTTCCGGATGATCCATTCTCGAATATTGTGAATGTTTCGTCCGGTTGAAAGGTCCATGACCGTATCGGCACCCCAACGGATCGCCCATACCATCTTTTCAACTTCCTCGCCCATAGAAGATGTTACGGCAGAATTGCCGATATTAGCGTTGATCTTAACCAGAAAGTTCCGCCCGATGATCATCGGCTCGGATTCAGGATGGTTGATATTGGCAGGAAGAATAGCGCGTCCCTCTGCAATCTCCTGGCGAACGAATTCCGGTGTTACATAGTCGGGAATGTTGGCGCCGAAACCTTGCCCGTCGCGCGGCAATTCATGCTGGACAGCTTGTCGCCCAAGGTTTTCGCGGATGGCGACGAATTCCATTTCGGGAGTGATGATCCCTGCACGGGCATAAGCAAGCTGGGTAACCGCCTTGCCATTCCTTGCTTTCAACGGTGCATTTAGAAAAGGGAATTCCGGTGTCAGTCGTTCACCTGTCGCAAAGCCGTTATCTGCGGGTTGAACCGAGCGCCCTTCATAGGCTTCGACATCGCCACGCCCGCTGATCCAGCTTTCGCGCAGTCGGGGCAACCCTTTTTCGATATTGATCGTTGCGTGATCGTCGGTGTAGGGGCCAGACGGGTCATAGACCGTAACGGGTGGCAGCCCGGAACTGGGATGCAGCGCAATTTCTCGCATCGGGACGCGGATATCCGGATAAAGCGTTCCTGGTATGCTTAGTTTTCGGGACGCGGGGAGAGGGCCAGTGGTAACAGTCGGGGCTGTGTTGCCAGTAATAATAGACATGGTTGAGGCTCCAAGATGTGACGTTGGAGACCCAGTTCCAGTGTTGGAAGGATGAAAAAACGCCATCAGGAAGCATCCAGTGGACGCTCGCATTCCAGCATTTGCACCGTCCCTACGCCAGTATGAACTGGATCAGGTTCAACGGGTCACTGCGCACGCTAGCAGTATCTCAGCCCCTTGCCGGGACTCCCCTGGTGAATGCTTAAAATTATGCACGGGCAGTTTTGGTCGTCAAGACCGGTTGGCTGCGCGCGTGTTTCTATTCCCGACCATGGACGTAAAACAAACGGTGAAGCTTGGCTTCTCTTTTTCCATTTGGCATCATCACTGATGCGGCTTTTTGAAAATCCGAAGCGCTTTAATTCACCAGATCCCTGCCTTTGGTTTCCGGTGTGGTGATCATCACATAGATCGCCGGGATTGCCATCAATGTAGCGTAGATCGCGACCGCGAAGGGCGTGCCGAATATCTCGAGCAGCCACGTGCCGATGATCGGGGCAAGCGCTCCACCCAACACCGTGGCGACGGAATAGGATGTCGACATAGCCGTGTAGCGAACGCGCGCCGGGAAGAGTTCGGTGAAATAGGCCGACATGCCACCCACGATAATGCCGTGGAAGGAGAGCGTCAGCACGGTTGCCCAAGTGAGCGTCGCGGTGTCTGCGCCGGGCGGCAGGCTGAATAGCCAGAAGCCTGCGCCGATACCGCCCACGAGACCCACCAGCGTAACGGCCTTGCGTCCGATACGGTCTGCGGTGGCGCCTGCCGCGAGTATGACCGCGACTTCGGCAATGGAACCGACGAACAGTGCGCCGAGGGCAGCTTCACGCGGCACTTTGAGGAACACGGTCGCCAGCACGACGAAGAATGTGGAGAAGAGATAGAAAAGCGCGCTTTCGCCAGCCTTGACGAACAGGACGCGGAGCATATTAGCGCCTTGGGTCGTGATTGCTTCGCGCAAGGGTGCTTTGATGGCTTCGGTCTTTTGTTCCTGCAGATGGATGAAAGCAGGCGATTCCTCGACCTTGCGCCGGACCCATAGACCGAGACCGATCAGCAGGATGGAGGCGATGAAGGGAATACGCCACGCCCATTCTACAAAAGCGTCCGATCCGAAATGCCCGATGACCAAACCGATAACGGCGGTGGCAAGTACATTCCCGGCTGGTCCGCCGATCATGGGAAATCCGGTCCAGAGCCCACGCTGCTTGGCCGGAAGGCTTTCGGCGATCAGCACCAGCGCGCCAGTGGATTCGCCGCCGATGGCAAAACCTTGCAACAGGCGCATTAGGAGCAGCAACAGGGGAGCGAACACGCCAATCTGCTGATAGGTGGGGAGCAGGCCCATGGCGACAGTCGCGCCGCCCATCAGGAAAAGACTGATCACGAGTGCCTGCTTGCGCCCTATCCTGTCACCCAGAACACCGAAGAACCAGCCTCCAGCGGGACGAGCGATAAAGCCGACGGCCTGCGTAGACAGGGCTGCAATCAGGCCGGTGATCGGATCGACCACCGGAAAAAACGCGGTGTTGAAAACAAGTGCGGCGCAAAAAGCGAAAACCGCGAAGTCATACCACTCGATAATCGTGCCGGTGCTGGCCGCGAAAAGAAGCCGTATCGATGATTTTTGCGTCTGCGCGGCATCCATTGTGCCCGCCGGTGCTGATGTGTTCATGGCTGCTCCTCCGCTGCCCAGCATTTGAAATGCCGGTTCCTCGCTACCGGCTCCCTATAATCGTATCATTTGCAACGAAGTCAAGTTCATTGCAATAGCAACGTTACATATGCAATGAAATAGTGGCCATCAGTTTCTGGGGATTACAATCTGCAGGAGGTGCGAGGATCAATTCAAAAGGCAGTTCGAACGGACAGGATAACAGTGGTGTACGGGTAGTTTTCATTGAGGCGCAATCTTATCAGACCGCGTTTCGCTCCGACTAGATCTCGCTCTTGAAAAAGCCTTTGAAATTGTCCGTCCATTCCGGGAAAATGATTGAAATGAAAAGACTTTGTGAGGGGTATGCAATGCGCATGGAGACGTTTTTTCCTTATAGGCTCGCGATTGTCGCGGAAGCGTTCTCCCGGCAGCTGGTTGCTGTTTATGGTCACGAATATGGGCTGATGCGTGAGGAATGGCGTCTGCTGTTTCTGCTGGCGGAGGCAGGTTCCATCGATTCCGTGCGGCTTGCCCAGCGCACCTCCCTCGACAAGGTGCAGGTCAGTCGGGCCGCCAGCCGTCTGGAAGAGAAAGGCCTGATTGTCAGGACTGTATCGAAAGAAGACCGACGTTTGCGGCACTATGCTGTCACGGATGCGGGCCAAGCCCTGTTTCAAAAGGCCTTTGGCGAAGTCGATGCCAAGGCCAATGCCATCTTGGGTGCGATGTCCGAGCAGGACCGGCTGGCTCTGGAAACGGGCATTGCTGCTCTGCACAAGGCCGTCAAACAGGTGACTGAAGCCGAGTGAGGTTCGCAACTATCGCGAAGGGTGGGCGCTGGAAAGGCGGGTCAGCCCATCGAGAAAATGTTTGGCGTCCGGGCCTAGATCTTTAAGGATCTCCGCCTGAAACTCGTCGGCAATCTTGCCGAGACGGTGCATCAGTTCTTCCCCCTTGGGGGTGAGTGCGAGTACAATCAATCGACGGTCGACATTGTTGTCGGATTTACGCAGTAAGCCCGCACCTTCCAGACGGGTTGCGGCCCGGCTGACAATCGACTTGTCGAGATTGACCCGGGTATTGATATCCCGGATGCTGACTTCGCCGCTACGATAGAGATGCGCCAATACGCGCCATTCAGGGATGGTCAGCCCCGCCTCGGCGGCATAGCGTTTTGCAAATCGCTCGCTGATCCGCGCGGCCACCACACTGAGCCGATAGGGCAGGAAGCTATCGAGTTCGAATGCCATGCACGTCTCCTTTTTGCAGGAAAGGAGCAGAGTTTCATTGCAAATACAACGGAAAAAGACGTGTCACGCAAGAAGCATTGACTTCGTTGCATTCGCAACGTTAATATCGTTGTTAGAGCAACGAATTTGCCGGGAGGAATAATCATGACCACTCACACGATCCCGCAGGGCATGGTCCGCGCATCGGTAACGACTGGAACGGTCGAGGGCTATATGCCCGGTTTCGGCAATGACTTTGAAACCGAGGCGCTGCCGGGCGCTTTGCCGCAAGGTCAGAATTCACCGCAGAAATGCAATTACGGGCTTTATGCCGAGCAGCTGTCCGGCACCGCTTTCACCGCGCCGCGTGGTCAAAACGAGCGGACCTGGTGCTATCGCATTCGCCCATCGGTCCATCATACGGGCCGATTCCAGCTGATAGATGTGCCGTACTGGAAGACCGCGCCCAATCTGCCGGTCGGCGATCCGCAGCGGCGCAATATCACCAGTCTCGGCCAGTATCGCTGGGACCCTATCCCGCTGCCGGGGCCGGATGAGGATCTGACGTGGATCACCGGCATGCGCACCATGACCACGGCGGGCGATGTGAATATCCAGATCGGTATGGCAAGCCATGTCTATCTGATCACGCGCTCGATGGAGGACGAGTATTTTTACTCTGCCGACAGCGAATTGCTGGTCGTGCCGCAGGAGGGCCGCCTGCGCTTCTGCACCGAGCTTGGCATCATCGATCTTGAGCCCAAGGAAATTGCCATTATCCCGCGCGGTCTTGTCTATCGCGTCGAGGTGCTTGAGGGACCGTGCCGCGGTTTCGTCTGCGAGAATTACGGCCAGAAATTCGATATGCCGGGTCGTGGTCCTATCGGCGCGAACTGCCTTGCCAATCCACGCGATTTCAAATCCCCCGTTGCGGCTTATGAAGATAAACAGGCGCGCTCGCGTGTTGTCATCAAATGGTGCGGCCAGTTCCACGAGAGCTGGATTGACCATTCGCCGCTCGATATTGTGGCGTGGCATGGCAATTACTGTGCCTATAAATATGATCTGCGCACTTATTCGCCGGTTGGCGCCATTCTGTTCGACCATCCCGATCCGTCGATTTTCACGGTGCTGACCGCGCCGTCGGGTCAGGAAGGAACGGCCAATATCGACTTCGTGCTGTTCCGCGAACGCTGGCTGGTGGCGGAACATTCCTTCCGTCCGCCATGGTATCACAAGAACATCATGTCCGAGCTGATGGGCAATATTTACGGTGTCTATGATGCCAAGCCGCAGGGCTTTGCGCCGGGTGGCATCAGCCTGCACAATTGCATGTTGCCGCATGGTCCTGACCGCGACGCATTTGAAGGCGCGTCGAATGCGGAGCTGCGTCCGGAAAAGCTTGATAATACGATGAGCTTCATGTTCGAGACCCGCTTCCCGCAGCATTTGACAGAATTCGCCGCGCGCGAGGCCCCCATGCAGCAGGAATATATCGAAGTGTGGGACCATCTCGAAAAGAAGTTCGACGGCACGCCCGGCATGAAGTGATGTCAATCAACCGGATGCTGTGCGCTTTATGCGCCGGTACTCCACGAGTATGATCTGAAACGAGGAGATGGACATTGGCTTTGATCCGGTCCTGGGTAGAGAGCGCCAATCATGCGGATTGCCCCTTTCCCCTGAACAATTTGCCCTATGGTGTGTTTTCGGTGGGCGGAGACGCGCCACGTTGCGGCGTCGCCATTGGCGATATGATACTCGATCTCGATAAATGCGAAGCGGCTGGCCTCATCGATGCTGACGGCACTTTTGCTGAAGCGCAGCTCAATGGTTTTATGGCATTGGGCCGCGCCAAATGGGACGAGGTGCGCGCAACGCTGACGGAGCTGTTGCGCGAAGGCGGTGATACAAGCCTGCCTCTCGTGCCGATGGCCGATGCACAGATGCACTTGCCCATTCGTGTGACGGAGTTCACCGATTTTTATGCATCGAAAAACCATGCTTTCAATGTGGGCGTGCTGTTTCGTGGACCCGAAAATGCGCTGCCGCCGCAATGGACCCATATGCCGATCGGCTATAATGGGCGCGCCTCTTCGGTTGTGGTGACCGGCACACCGATCCGTCGCCCGATGGGTCAAACCAAAGGTGAACAGGGGCCGGTGTGGGACCATTGCAAAAAGCTTGATCTGGAGCTGGAGCTGGGTGCCATTGTCGGTATCGACAGTGCTATGGGCGAACGCATCAGCGTCGAACAGGCGGAGAATATGATCTTCGGCTATGTTCTGCTCAATGACTGGTCGGCCCGCGACATTCAAGCCTGGGAATACCAGCCGCTGGGACCCTTCCAGTCGAAGGCTCTGGGAACGACAATCGGCGCGTGGGTCGTGACGCAGGCCGCGCTTGAACCGTTCCGCAGCGAAGGCGCAGAGCGCGTCAATCCGCTTCTGCCCTATCTGCATGAAGACCGTCCGGGCTTCTACGATCTTGCTATCGGCTGGACCATGAACGGTCAGCAGATGGCTGAGACGAACTACAATGTCATGTATTATTCGAGCGCACAGCAGCTCGCGCATCACACCGAAACCGGTTGCCCGATGCGGGTTGGCGATCTGCTTGGTTCCGGCACAATTTCCGGGCCGAGCCTCGATCAGACCGGCGCTCTTCTGGAAATGACGCAGAACGGTAAGAACCCCGTTACGGTGAATGGCGAAAGCCGCACCTTTATTGAGGATGGCGACGAGGTTGGCCTTTTTGCGGAAGCCAGAGGCGATGGCTATCGCATCGGCTTTGGGCCCTGTATCGGCCAGATTCTCCCGGCGCAGCCATGACGGTGACTTTATATGATTACTGGCGCTCCTCCTCGGCCTATCGCGTGCGTCTTGCGCTGGCCCTGAAGGAGATCGCTTATGAGCATGTGCCGGTGGATCTGACTGCGGGTGCGCAGTTATCGCCGGAGCATCTGGCGCTGCAACCGCAGGGGCTTGTGCCCGTTCTCAAAATCGACGGGCTGGTGTTGGTCCAGTCGCTGGCGATTATCGAATATCTGGATGAGACGCGGCCCGACCCCGCCTTGCTCCCGCGCGATGCAGCGGGAAGGGCGCATGTCCGTGCATTGGCTGAAGCCATCGCCTGCGAAATCCATCCGGTTTCAAACCTTCGGGTCTTGGCGCAGGTCGAAGCCATCGGCGGCAAGGAAGCTCGCACGACGTGGAACAGCGACAATATCCGTGGTGGTCTGGAAGCGTTTGAAAAGCTGCTTGATCATCCGGGTTTCGAAGGCCGCTTCTGCTATAGCGACACGCCGGGCATGGCCGATTGCGTGCTGGTTCCCCAGCTTTACAATGCAAGCCGCTGGGGCGTCGAATGGCAGCATCTTCCGCGTATTGCGGCAGTGGCAAAGGCCTGCGCAGAGTTGCCGGCCTTTGCGGCAGCGGCTCCCGAACAGTTCCGCCCAGAATAGGCGGTCAGTTTAGACAGGCAGATCAATCCCGGCACATGTGCCGGGATTTTTGTTTTGGCGTCAGCTCTTTGCTGCCGTGACATTGATTGTGACGGCAATCGTCTTGGATACCCATTCGGCAGCCGGGTCTGAGAACATGCCGAGATTAAGCGCTGCGCGATCAAGCTCGATGCTGCCTTCCACCGCAGCCATGTCGCCTTCTGGCTTGTAGGTGAAGGGTAGGACGACTGGCACGGCCTTGTTCTTGATCGTCAGGATAGCGTCGGCTTCATAGCGCTCGCCGCCAAGAGACCGGAAGCTTTTGGTCTCGAAACGCGCATCGGGGAAGCGACGGGCATTGAACCATTCGCCGTTTTTGAGCGAACTTTCCTGCGTGGAGTCGCCGGTTGTCGCCGAGCCGGTATTGACCGTGATGACGGCTTTCGAACCGGTGAGATTGTCGGGATCGAAGCGAATATCGCCGCTCCACTGGCTGAACTGTCCGGCAAAATTCTTGCCCGCATGGGTGCCGGTAAAGCGGATGGCAGACGCAGCCGGGTCAATGGCCCATGCGGTGGCATTTGCTTCGCCTGTTGTTGCGGTGGCTGGCGCGGGAGAGGCAGGTGTTTGTGGCGCCGCTTCAACCGGCTCCGCTTGTGCCACAACAGGTTCAGAAGGCAGAGGCGTGGTTGGCAGATGCATGGCGTAGCCTGCAAGCCCGATCATGACGACAAAAGCAATGCCGAGACCGCGCGGCAACATGGCTCTGCCCGGGAGCACCGCGTCGCCATGGTCTTTGCTGCGCAGGAAGGGCAGCATCTGGGCTAGCACGCCGTCGCGGTCGATCAGCTGGTGTTTCAGTGCGGCGGCAACATGCAGGACAATAAGAGCAGCACCCCCATAGGCCATATAGGCATGGGCACCCATGGCCCCGAAGGCTACGTCGCGCATGCCGTCCATGGCCGGAATAGCCGGAACATCGAACAGGCCGAACCACGATGTGGCCACCATCAGCGGGCGATCCGTGCTGATAGCCCAGCCGGTTGAGACATAGGCCCAACCGGTCAGCGGAATGGCAAGCAGGAGGGCATAAAAGGCAATGTGGGTCGCGCGCGCCAGCATGCGTTCCCAGCCCTTCATGTCGGATGGTAGTGCCGGAACCGGATGGGTCAGACGCCAGATCACACGAAACAGGGTCAAGGCCAGAATGGCAAAGCCGATGGACTTGTGGAGCTGGAACAGCTGATAGGCGAGCTGCTGTGTGTCGGGATTGTTGATAGCCCTGACCATCCACCAGCCCATCGGGATCATGGAGATGACGAGAATGGCTATGGCCCAATGCAGCAATATGGCCACCGTGCTGTAGCGTTTGGCCTTGGCCTGTCCGTGGCTATTGGATGTTGAGGGCGACGATAGATTGGGAGCTTGGGGATGAGTGTTCATTGTCATCCTGACGGGTCGAGGCCGAATGCCGCCAATGCGGCTTCGGACAAAGATTTCGTGATTCAAATGGCGCAAACCCACCGGCGCGGCTTAGAGCATTTCCAGCAAAAGTGCATAGCGGTTTTGCGTAGGATAATGCGTAAAACAAATAGATAGAGCGGTTCCACGATTCCGTTTTAACAGGAACTGCTCTAGGAGGAGGCGCAGCCGGTGGGGCATTCGATTTAGTCGATCAAGCGTAGTTTAGCTTGCTTCCTGAATGAACTCACCGTCGAAGCGGATGGTGATATCCGGACCGACGGGGCCGAGCGCCTGACCGAATTCGGTGCGGTTGAAGGTTCCTTCTGCGGCGAAGCCGAGTGCGGGAACGCCAGCATAGGGATGGCTGTCGATTGCGCCAATAAGCGTGGCTTTCAGCGTGACGGGCTTGGTCACGCCCAGAAGTGTCAGGTCGCCAACAATGTCGGCTGTCGTGTCGCCGGTCGACGTGACCTTGGTCGACTTGAAGGTGATTGTCGGGTGGGCGTCACTGTTCAAAAAGCTTGGCGAACGGCTGACATCTTCGTCCCAGGTTGCAAAGCCGGAATCGGCATGCGTGGCCTTGTAATCTGCCGGATAGGCGGTGGCGACGGAGGTAGGGTCGATGGTCACTTCGATTGAAGAGTTTTCGATCTTGGCCGGGTCAAGCTTCAAGGTTGCGTCGAACTTGTTGAAACGGGCCGTATAGTTGGAAATCTGGTTATGCTTCAGGGACCACAGCAGGGCCGCATGTGTCGGATCAAGCTTGTAGGTGCCAGCTGGTGCAGTTACCTCCGCTGCCGCCGTCTCGCTTGCTGCCGTTTGTGCGTAGGAAACACCTGATGCTGCGCCGAGCATTCCCAGAGCGATGACTGCAGAGAAAATGCGCTGCCCGTTCATTTTCATAACCAAAAATCCTTTCTGTGTTGATTGGTTTTCGGATTATGGAAAAACGAGGCGTACACGTTGAAATGAATTAATGTTGAGGGATGTCCTCTTGAAATTATGAGCCATCGAAACGGTTCATTTGATGGGTATTTCGGAGCGCCGATCCAATTGAAATATTAGAATATTATTTTACAGCAAGTCGCCATATGGTACGATTTTCCAAATTCAGTGAGGATTTTTTCCGTGGTTAAAACGGAAAAGCACGCTTTCCGAATTTAGTTTTGAAGCTGCTTTCGGCTCTTTCGTCCATGGCGGCGAAGCAGTGCTTTCATCCTACCAGCGATGCGCTGAGCAAAAGCGCACCGGTGAGTGCGATAAAGAGGGCGGCGCAGACTTCAATTGCCGCTTTCAGCCTGCCGGACATGGCGCTGCTGCCCGCAAAGCGCAGGGCGGCATTCTTGGCCGTGACGGCCAGTGTGGCGAGCACCGCCACGGTGATAAATGTTCCGAAGGCCATGGCGAAAACCGAGAGCAGTCCGCCCATCAGCAAGCCGTTGAGCAGGGCGAAGGTCAGCACGATCAGCGCGCCGGAACATGGACGAAGGCCGACCGAGAAAATGGCAGACCAGGCGGTCGTCCAGTTGAATTCGTCGCCGAGCGTCGAAGGGTCGGCAATATGGGCATTGCCGCAGGCAGCGCAGACATCGCTTTCACCAATGAAGACGTGGTCTGTTGCCACTGCCGCCGCCGCGGCTGGCTTGTAATTGAGTTTGACCGTGCTGCCGCCTGCCGCCGCGCGCGTCGTTTGTGAAATGCTGCCTTGCCAGGCAGGGCCGCTTGCCATAGCCGGTTGCGGCGTGCCCGCAAAAAGGGCTGCGGCCGGGCTTGCCCCGGATACGTTGCCTTTGGGCTTGCGGAACAGGAGCGGCAGTTTGCGGGCCAGAAGCCACAGGCCGAAGAACAGCACCAGCGCAAAGCTGGTAATTTCCATATAGCGGGCGGTCTGGTTCATCGAAATGCCGGTGCCGCGCAGCACCAGCCATGCAAGGCCAACCACGACAATCGCCATGATGGCCTGCAGCAGCGACGAGATGAAGGACAGGAAAATGCCGCGCCGCAGCGCCGTTTCATTGGCGATCATATAGGACGAGATCACCGCCTTGCCATGGCCCGGGCCAGCCGCGTGGAAGATGCCGTAGATGAACGAAAGACCGATCAGAATGGAGGCCTGCCACGGGTCCTCACGCATGGCTTTAAGCGCGGTGGTCATGGCGAGATAGAACGAGCGCTGCTGCTCGTTCATCCAGAGGATGATATGCGCGAAGGGTCCGGTCGGCGTCATGGCCACTTCATTTGCACCGATGCCAAGAGATGATTGCGCAAGCGCCTGCGCAGCAATGACCATCAAGCAAGAGGTGAGTATGAGCGTCGCCGTTCTCTTCATCTGCTCGTCTATCCTTTCGCTGCGCACTCGATTTCAAGACGGGTGGCAAAAATCTTCGACATGTTGGTGCCTGCCGGATCGTTGAAGAAGGCCTCGGTCAGCGTCGCCTGATTCTGCGCGAGAGCCTGATCGGGATCGGGTCGCACCACGGTCGATTTGCAGCCCTTGGGCATTCCTTTGACGACCAGATCCTTGTCGCTCACATAGTCGATGGCGGTATAGAAGGTCGGGTCATAAATGCCGAAACTGACCTTGTGGCCGGGTTGTACCTTGAGCGGCTTGGCAGGCTTGCTGGTGAAGACGATCAGCAGGCGATTGTCGGTAAAGTCGGCGGCAAGATCGTTGGGCCTTGCCATTGCAACATCCTTGCCATCTTCCAGAACGCTCTGGAAATATTTGAACTCCGCAATGGATTCATTGATGACATGGCCGAGATCGATCAGCTCTTTTTGGTCTAGTTTGAGATCGCCATTCTTGTCGAATTCCATCAGCACGGTCGACGAGAACACATCGTCAAAACGCCAGACATGGGCGAGCTGCTGAACTGTTCCGTCCGGCGCAATGGTCAGTTCCAGACGCGCCTCGGCAAAGACATGCGGGTGGGCAAGCGCAACCGTCGGCACAAAGCAAGCAGCAGTAAGTGCAGCTGCGGTGGTCCGGGCGAGCCGGCCTTTGAACCGTGATGACGAAGCCTGCATATAGTCTTTCCGTGAGAGTTATCTAATGCTCAAAGCTGAAGACGGCGAAAGTGGGACGCTTAGCCCAAAAACGACGATAGTTTTATGAAGTCTGGGGCTTTGTGGACGTGTTCTGCTCGCGGTCCTTGAACCACTGGGTCAGAAAATCCACAAGCGCGCGAATTTTCGCTGGCAGATAGCGGCGATGTGGATAGACCGCATAGATGCCGCCATCCTTGACGATGAATTCGTCCAGACAGGCCACCAGCCTGCCGCGCTCGATTTCCTCTTCTGCGATGAACACCGGCAGCATGCTGAAGCCAAGGCCCGCCAGCGCCGCATTCTTGGTGGCAACCGGGCTGTTGACCTCGATGGGACCATTGACTGGCACGGTCATCATCGAGCCGTCCGTATTGCGGAAGTGCCAGTTGTTGCGCGAGCGGGCATTGGTGTCGATGATGCAGGGCCGGTCTGCCAGATCTTCCGGGCGTTCCGGCTTGCCGACGCGGGCAATCAACTCCGGTGCGCCGCACAGGATGGAATGGAAGGGCGAAAGCCTCTTTGCAATCAGGGAAGAGTCCTGAAGGCGCGTGATGCGGATGGCGAGGTCAAAACCTTCTTCGACCAGATCGACGAAACGGTCGTCCAGCCGAACATCGAGCACGATTTCAGGATGGGCAAGGCAGAAGTCGATCAGCGACTGGCCGATCACCGCATCGGCAAAGGTGCGTGGGGCAGACAGTTTTATGCGCCCGCGCGCATCGGAGCTGGTTTCGCTGACAGCATCCTGAAGCGCATCGATCTCGCGGATGATTTCCACGGCGCGATGATAATAGGTGTGGCCCGCCTCGGTCAGTGAGAATTGGCGCGTGGTGCGGTTGAGAAGGCGCGCGCCCAGCTCGTCTTCCAGCTCGCGCACATATTTGGACAGCAGGGCCTTGGAGCGCCCGATCTTTCGCGCCGCGGCGGAAAATCCTTCCGCCTCGACCACGTCGATAAAGGCGCGCATACGTGTCAGCGTGTCCATCTGTTCTAGCCCCGCGTTTCAAGAATGGTTTTGCCAAGCGCGATCAGCGCCCGATCGCTGCCACGTGGTCCGATGAGAGAGATACCGAATGGCGCGCCGTCAACGCGACCGAGCGGCAAAGTGATCTGCGGCAAGCCCGAAAGCACCGAAAGACAGAGCAGGCGCAAGGCCTGTTCCCGATAGGCCTGCAAGGCTTCGAACGGCAGGTTTGCCAGCGGTGCAGCACCCGGAACGGTGGGGAGTGCAAGCGCGGCATGATCGCCGATGATCGCCTCAAGCTCCTGCGTGAAACGCGCCCGCCGTGTCCGCTGCTGCGCCAGTGTGTCGGGTGTGATCTGCGAACCGAAAACGAAGCGATCGGCAACGCCGGGTCCCAGCTGACGCTCGCCGGACGATATCCATGCGCCGTGGGTGGCCCATGCTTCGGCGCCCTGTATCTGCCGGGAGGTGAGATAAAGCTCGTCGATAGACAAGGTCGGCTGGCTGGCCGCCTTCAGGCCGGAGAAATGCGGGCGGATCGCCCCGAACATGGCGCGATAGGCATCGGTTTCGTCCTGTCCGAGCAGCAGTTGCTCCAGAACCGGCATATACAGCAATTGGTTCAGCTGAAACGACTGGTTGTCTTCACCCAGCAGGACCGCGCCCACTTTTTCATAAAGCGCGATGTCGCGTGCAAACCAGCCGATTGTATCAAGCGACGGTGCAAGGGGCATGATGCCTTTAAGCGGGATGCGGCCATGGGTGGTGCGCAGGCCGACAAGGCCGCAGAAGCTTGCAGGGGCGCGGATGGAGCCGCCCGTATCGGAGCCGAGCGCAATGTCGGCGATCCCGGCGGCGACCGCTGCCGCCGAACCGGATGACGATCCGCCGGTCACGCGATCCGGCGCGGCAGGATTGACCGGGTGAGGGTAATGCGAATTCTGTCCCATCAGCGAAAAGGCAAGCTCATCCGTCTGGGCCTTGCCGATGACTTCAGCGCCAGCAGCCAGCAGCTTTTCGACCACGGTCGCGGATTTTTTAGCGGGTACTGATTCGGCCAGAATCTGCGGATTGCCGCATCCGGTGACCATTCCAGCCAGATCATAGATGTCCTTGACCGCCAGCCGCTCGCCGAAAAGCGGGCCATTTTCCGCATGGGGAAGGGGATTTTCGGGCTTCGCGATGATCGCATTGAAGGGATCGAAGGTGGTCATTGTTCACCGCTTGGTGCAGAAATCTGCCATTATGCTGAATAGAAAGTGAAAATTTCCGGTGGAATGTTTCACTATTGCTGAACAATGGCAAGCACACAGACCCGCTGAAACAGCGGAAAAATAAATTCGTTTCGACAAAGATTTGTCATTGAATGGTCACGGCTTTGCGCTTATATCGCCCTTGCCCAAAGTCGCACGTGCCTGTGGGTGTCCGCCGATCCTCGAATGGTGAGGAATTCGGTACGGTACCTGGACCTAACCGCTCCAGTCGATCTGTTGGCCAACCGCCAGATCGAGGACATCTTGAAGCAACGACGGTGCGGGCCTTTCTAGTGTCTTTCGGCTGTCCAAAAGCCGAAATTACTGAAGAGGCACACCTTCATTGCCGGTAGTGCGGATGCGGTTCTCCAATTCCAATCCAAGGCAGACAAAGCGGAGTAACGCGGGTTTAGCGTTGTTCCATCGCCGCATGTTCTTTCGTGTGATATCAGCGCCTCCAAAGGCTGACTTCGCGGCGAGGGTCTCATGCACCTTTGTCTCTTAGAGAATTTTCATTCCCATAAGCTAGGGGTGGTCCTCTAAGTATTTGTTTTTATGTGCAGTTTGCAGAAAAGGCAGCAACTTTTCGCGATTGTGCACCAAAAACGGCCCGGTTAGGGTCGCCGCAGGAGAACGACTATGGCTACACAGCGCATCATTGATTTCCTCAACACCCGTCGCCCGGACGGTCCGTGCCTCGTCGTCGATACCGATGTGGTTCGCGAGAACTATCACAGCTTTGAGAAGGCATTGCCCTATTCCCGCATTTTCTATGCGGTGAAGGCCAATCCTGCGCCGGAAATCCTGCGCCTGCTCGCTTCGCTCGGTTCTTGCTTCGACACCGCTTCGGTTGCCGAAATTGAAATGGCGCTGGAAGCCGGTGCAACGCCGAACCGTATTTCCTACGGCAACACCATCAAGAAGGAGCGCGATATTGCGCGCGCTTTCGAGCTGGGCATCCGCCTCTATGCGGTCGACTCCGTGGAAGAAGTCGAGAAGGTCGCGCGCGCCGCTCCTGGCAGCCGCGTCTTCTGCCGCGTTCTGACCGACGGTGAAGGCGCCGAATGGCCGCTGTCGCGCAAGTTCGGCTGCGTGCCTGCAATGGCTGTGGACGTGTTGCGCCATGCCAAGGTGTTCGGCCTCGACGCTTATGGCGTGTCGTTCCATGTCGGCTCGCAGCAGACGGACCTTTCCGCCTGGGACCGCGCGCTTGGCGATGCGGCATCGGTGTTCCGCACCCTTGCCGATGAAGGCATCGTGCTGCGCATGGTCAATATGGGCGGTGGTTTCCCGACCCGTTACCTCAAGGACGTGCCGACCGCTCAGGCCTATGGCATGGCGATCTTCGACGCGCTGTCCAAGCATTTCGGCAACCGCATTCCGGAAACTATCATTGAACCGGGCCGCGGCATGGTCGGCAATGCAGGCGTGATCAAGACCGAAGTGGTTCTGGTCTCCCGCAAGGCGGACAACGACAATGTGCGCTGGGTCTATCTCGACATTGGCAAGTTTGGCGGTCTCGCCGAAACCATGGACGAGGCGATCCGCTATCAGATCGTGACCCCGCATGACGGTAGCGAAACCGAGCCTTGCGTGCTGGCTGGCCCGACCTGCGACAGTGCGGATGTTCTTTACGAAAAGACGCCGTATCCGCTGCCGGTCTCGCTGACCATCGGTGACGAAATCCTCATCGAAGGCACGGGCGCTTACACCACCACCTATTCGGCGGTGGCGTTCAACGGCTTCGAACCGCTCCGATCCTACGTCATCTGATCTTTCAGGCTCGGTATGATCCCGAAAAGTGGGAACCGGTTTTCGGATAAGATCATACCGTCAGAGACCTGAATGATCCTCTCAATCTGTCCGGTGCCGCAAGGCACTGGACGGGGTGTGCTGCTGCCGCTTTGCGGGGATAGATGTGATGAATGCAATTCTCGATTTTCAGGACAATGACGCCGCTGGCTTCGTGCAGGGCTTTGCCCCCGTTGCTGCGTCTGCTTTTGCAATAGCGGGCGAGACGGTGGAGCACGTGCTGGCGCGCGAAGCGCTGCTCGACCGCGCAATGGGTGAAGGCCGTCGCAGAAAGTCTTCGGAAAAGCTGCGTCGCGGTCGTCTTCCCGCCGCAGGGCTGGCCTTTGCTGCCGAGAGTGCTGATGGCGCTCTCTCCGGCACCGTTCGTCTGTGGAATGTTCAGGCTGGCATTGATGCCTTCGGCTTTCCGGTTGCCGCGCTGCTGCTCGGGCCCCTGGCCGTCGATCCGTCGGCTGCCGGGAGCGGTATTGGTTCAGCCCTGATGCGTCACGCGATTGCACAGGCAGCAATGCTTGGCCACGGCGCGATCCTGCTGGTCGGAGATCCCGAATATTACGAGCGTTTCGGCTTCACGGCGGCAAAGACCGGCGAACTGGCGATGCCCGGCCCTTATGAAAAGCGTCGTTTTCTGGCGCTTGAACTGAAGCCGGGTCACCTCGACGGCGCCCACGGCGTTCTGCGCGCGAGTGGCCGCAAGGTGCCGCGCGCCGAGATTGCGCGCACCGCCTAGGATTGTTTTGCCCGAACTATTTTGAAAGGCGCAGCAGCCGTCCGAAATTGCGGACGGCTGTAATGGCCAGCCCCGCCAGCAAACCGGCGATCAATCCAGCAATTACGATCAGCTTGCGCGATGTGCCCGAAGGATCAAGCGGCGGACGGGCTTCCGAAAGCACGCGGATATTGACCGTGTTGAGGCCTTCCTGTTCGCCGGTTTCACGCGAGCGCAGGAGGAATGCTTCATAGACGGAGCGGCGGGCTGCTGCTTCGCGTTCCAGTTCGCGCAGCTTGACCAGATCGCCATTATTATTGGCCTGTTGCGCTTTCAGCTGCGCCAGACGAGCCGACAATTCCTTTTCCTGCTGAACTGATCGCTGAACCTCGACCTGAAGCGAGGAACGGATGCGGCGCAGCTCTGCGTCGATATCGCCGAGGATCGCGCCTGCCTGCGATTGCGCCTGGATCAATTGCGGATGGCGCGGCCCAAGCTGCGAGGACATGCCGTTTGCTGCCTGTCTTGCCTGCGCATATTGCGCGCGCAAGGCGGTCAGTGTGTTGGACCGGAACTCTTCCGGCAATGTACCGGCAACCACATTGTCCGAAGTCGCGCTGTTCATCACCGCGATGCGCGCCTGCAACCGCATCGTCTCGGCGCGCTGGTTGGAAAGCTGTTCGTTGAGACGGCCAAGATCGCTGTCGCTGATGAGCTTGCCGTCGACATCCACGAGGTCATGCGCGGCGCGGAAATCTGCCGCCGCTGTTTCCGCCTGCTCGACGCTTGCGCGCAGGCTGGCAAGCCGGGTCGACAGTTCTTCCGATGTGCGACGGGTCGCATCGGATTGCATCGAGACAAGCTCGTTCTGAAACACTGTGCTGATCGTATTGGCCAGGGAAGCCGATTTTTGCGGATCGCGGGTCTTGACCGAAATCGAATAGATGAAGGTCTTGGCATCGCGGTCGATCTTCATCGCCTTGTAGAGATTATTGAGCACCCGCGTTTCCAGCGCCTGCCCGTCGCTCGTCTTCTTGGCTGACAGCATGTCGCGGATCTGCGCGAAGAAGCCGGCCACGCCAGTTGGCGCCAGCGTTCCGTTGAATTCGGGATCTTGCGTAAGCTTGGTCTGGTCGATCACTTTCAAAAGCACGCTGCTGGAACCGACAATGCGCGCCTGACTTTCGGCCACGGCCAGCGAAGCGTCCGTCGGCAACTGGCCGGGGGTCAGTTCGGTACCAACGGTTTTGATATTGCGCGGATCGACCAGAACATCGGTCGTCGCGACATACATGGTTGGCACGGAAAGCGCGATCAGCACACCGGCGATGCCGCCAAGAACGGTCGTGACGAGCAGCAGCTTGCGCGATCCCTTGATCACGTCAATCGCCGCATAGGGGTCGATCAGCGGACGCCAGCTATTGTCATCGGCGCGATCCTTATCCGGCGATTTAGCCGCGCGATCTGTGGAAACAGGTGTTTCCGGTGTCAGCTGTGTCTCTTCGGGGAGCGGCTGAGGTGAGGGCTGGTCCTCAACCAGTTCCTGCCTGCGCCGCTCGCGCGCGACGATCTTGCGGTCAAGTTCGGTTTCGATGGCCGCAAGACGCTCCTGCAAGGCAGCAAGTTCTTCCTCGGTCAACCGTTCCGGGCTGAGATCGTGCGTGCGGCTGAAATCCTCGCGCTCTTCTTTCGATGCAGGCGGCGTCCATGGGGGTGATTGGGGAGGTGTTTGGGCAGATGTCGGGGAGGCGGGCGTCCGGCTTGCGGCAGCTGGCGCGTCGGAGAATGAAAGAAGAGGTTTTCCGCTCTCCTCATTATGACGCTTATCATCGCTGCTCATTGCCTGAAATATCCGAACTCTGAAAACCCGTTTGGGTTGAGACTGTAAGTGCCTACGGGAAAAAAATGGTTAATGTTATAGAAAATCGCCCTATGCAATATGCTGGCCGTTAACCATTCCAAGTTTTGCGCTGGCTTTTCGCTTCGGCCCGTGAAACATGCCAGATTGTGAGCGATGCGACGAACACAAAGGCTCGTTGGTGATAGCGAAAGCAATTCAAAAAATTTCTGGTCTCAAGTCCGGCATGCTCAGGGATTATCTCTCGCTCATCTCCGGTTCGGTCGGGCGGCTCGTGGTGTCGCTCGTTTATTTCATCGCGCTCGCCAACACGCTGCCGACTGGCGATTTCGGTATTTTCGCGACCGCATCGGGCACCGGCGTCATGCTGTCACGCATCGTTTCGCTGGGCTTCACCTCGCCGCTTTACCGCATCTCCACCGTCAAGCCGCATCTGCTCGGCACCTATAGCGCCGGATATCTCATGGCGGTGGTGGCGTCGCTGCCGTTGTTCGCCGTCTGCTCATGGCTGGTCTATCTGGTCTTCTTCAGCCGGGATATCACGCTTCTGCCCTTCGCCGTCATCATCGTGGCGGAAGCCCTGTTCTGGCGCTCGGCGGAAGTCATCATCATCGTCAATAATGGCCTCAACCGGTTCGGCATTTCGGCGGGCCTCGTCATTTTCGGCACGGTCACGCGGGCGGTTGCAGCGGTGCTGTTCACCTGGATGTCGACGGTGCACGATGTTGCCCACTGGGCATGGTGGTATCTCGCGGCCAATGTTGTGGCACTTGCCGTGTCGATTTATTTCTATCCGCGCAGGAAAATCCGTTTTCGGCCCAAACTTTATATACGCCGCATCGCGGATTCGATTGCCGTCGCCGGGGCGGAGCTGCTCTTCTATGTGCAAAGCGAGCTGGACAAATTGCTGGTGCTGAGTGTCGGCGGACCGGAAATCGCCGGGCTTTATGCCATCGTCATGCGGCTGGTCGATCTGACGGCGCTGCCGGTGCGCTCCTTCAACATGATGCTGGTGCAAAAACTGATGCGCAAGCCGGACATGCTGTCGAGCCTGCGCCTGCGCGCAGGACTGGAAGCGGCGGTATTCGCTGTTTCGGTGGGTGGCCTTGCGGCGCTTGCAATCTTCCTCTGGGTGTTTCCAAATGCGCTCGGCGCCAATGTGGCGGCGATTGTCAGCCTGCTGCCGCTGGTATTGCTGGTACCGGGCTTTCGCAATCTCATCGAATACCAGACCGAGCTTCTCTATGCGCGCGGCCAGTCAGGTCTGCGCACGCTCAGCCTCGTCATCATGACGGCAGCCAAGGCTCTGTTTGTCTGGTTGCTGCTGCGCCATGCCGCCAGCGGCAATGACTGGATTGCAGGCCTCAATCTCGTGTTCGGCGCGCTTTATGTTCTATCGCTGGTTTTCACCTATACGAGCTTGCGGTTGCCCGCCAAGCGGATATAAGAGCCCGTTCCAAAAGTCGCCCTATGCGGCTGCAAATGGCAATTTTCTCCGTTCCGGTGCTCACGTACCTTTAAGTACGCTCCGCTCCGGTACTCGAAAATCACCATTTTCGCACGCACATGCCGCCTTTAGATTCGGGCTCAGCATCAACCGCCGATAATGCGGCGAATATCGTCGACCGAGAGGCCAAGGAAAGACTGCATGCAGATGGCCACCTGATAGGGCTCCATTTCGGTGATGAACGCGCGGAATTCCGCCTCGCTCGGTGGTGGCTCGAACCACATCACCCGGCACAGATCCCGCGTGTCGGTATAGTGCCCCGCGCCCTTCAACACATCTTCCACATAGCGGCCATAGATGAAACATTCCGAAAAACGGCGGTCCATCCCGATGCCTGCCACCCAGTGGCGTCCCGTCTGTTGTTCGATGCGCTCGCACATGGAAAGCATCGTGTCGCGCCGCCAGGCGATGAGCTGGCCGACATAATCGTTGAGCGAGGGTTTGGTCTCGGGAATACCCAGAATCTTTGCCGCATTGGCGGACCAGAATGGATGCTCCGTCCATTTCGGGTCGGCCAGCGCATCGGGACGCACGAAGAAGCGCAGCCGGTCTTCGTGCCAGAAACTGTTGCAGTCGAACGGATGGAGAAAGACCGTGTCGGAATCGGTATAAAGAAAACTGTCTTCCTTCAGCACTTGCGCCACGGCGATGCGGCGCAATTGCTGCACATGCCAGCCGCGCAACGGCCTTGTCTTCAGCGATAGCCAGATGCGGCGTTTGCCGAGGGAGGTCGGATCGGGAAAAACATGAAGCCATGAGGGCAGCAGCTCGCGCTCATCGATGATGATGCGGCGTGGTCCGGCCAGCTGACGAAAAAGCGGGACATCGCGCGGTTCGACGAGGAGGTAGTGATTGGTGTAACCGCTCACATATTCGTCCACCGTCTCGCACAGCAGTTTGCAGCGTTCGAAATCCTTGTCGTAGCTTGCCGTGACAATAGCGTTTTTCATCGATTGCCTCGCTTGAAATATCCCGGAAGTCCATGGACCATGACGCGCCACAGGAAGAGCGGATTGCCAACCAGATAGCGTCCCGCCAGTCGCACGGGCTCGCGCATTAGCCGGTAAGCCCATTCCAGCCGCATCTGGCGCACCCATTGCGGTGCGCGTTCCGTTGCGCCAGCCTGAAAATCGAACAGCGCGCCAACCGCGCAGGCCATGGCGCAATGCGCTGTCGTGATATGTGTCTCGATGAAAAGTTCCTGCAACGGTACGCCCATGGCAACCAGCAGGATATCCGGCCTGTCGGCTGCAAGCCGGTCGAGGATGGCAGTCAACTGGTCCGCAGTGAAAAATCCGTCTGCATAGACCCGATAGTCATGTTGCGGCGCAAGCACATGAAATGCTTCTGCGGCCTTTTCAGGAATGCCGGGCCGCCCGCCGATCAATCCAATGCGCAGCGGGCGCTTGATATGGCCGAGAAGGCGCGGCACGAAATCCGTTCCGTTGAGATTGGCAGGGAATTTCAGTCCATAGGCGATCTTGCTTGCAATATCGACGCCGACACCATCGGGCAACACGAGAAAACCCTGCAAAGCCTGCTTATAGGTCGCATCGACATGCGCAACATTGGCGCAATGGGCGTTGAGCCATGCCACGCGCTGGAACTGCCCGCCTTCGAGTGTCTTGTCGAAAAAGTCGAGCGCTTCACTCCAGTCGAAGCAGGCGACGTCAATACCAAGAATATTGCGGGTTGGGGCAGAACTGCGTTCCAGCATCATTGGGTTCCTGCCGCGCGCTTCGCCGCCTGACGCAGCGCTTCCAGCCCGCGTTTCAGCGCCCGATTCATGCCTTCAATCTGCGCGCGGGTAAAGGCCTTGCCGTCGAGCATCTGGCGGTCGCCCGCGCGGGCCGTCGCAATGCGTGTCTTGATCGCTTCTGCAAATTCCGCTGGCGTGTCGGCAAGTGTGCAGTTTTCGGGAATGCGCGCGATGCCACGCACGGAATGCGGCGTGGCGACGCTCGGCATGCCCAACTCGAAGGTTTCGATAGTCTTGAGCTGAACGCCGGTGCCCGCGCGGCTGATCAGCGGTACGACGGCGCAACTTTCGACAAAGGCAGTGGCGTCTGGTATTTTGCCGACGAAGTTTACGCCCGGCCAGGCGGCAATCAGATCGGCTGGCGTGCTGCCGGCAATCGCGATTGTTACATCCGATGGCAGCAGCGATCTGACCTCTCGGAGGAACCATTCGAGGCCAATCCGGTTCGGATGCCATGTCCAGGTGCCAATCAAAGCAAGGTCATATTCGATATCGCGTTTGGCCGATCTGCGTCCGGCTGGCATGACCAGCGGGAAGGTTGCGGTTTTCTCCGGGGAAAGGCCAAGCGCGGGCGCATCATCCTCGGCAAAGGTGAAGACGAAGGCCGCATTGTCGCAAAGCCGCTTTTCCAGCCGTTTGAGAATGCGCGCTTCGCGGGCGAACAGAAGCTTCTGGATGATGCCCCTGGCATCTTCGGCGTTTTCACGCGCCGAGCGGTGTTCCACATTATGGGCAACAAAAAGCGATGGCTTGTCGCGAAATACGGCTTCGAACGCGCCCGCAAGTGCGACGCCGTTCAGCACATAGGCATCGAAATCGCCGCAAGCAGCAATGGCTTCATGCAGTTTCATCGGAGGAATGACGCGAAGCTTGGCGGAGGAAACCGTCAGGCCGGTGAGGAAGGATTTCACGACCCAGCCGATTTTCTGCGTGGCGCTTGCGCCTTCGGTACGCACTTCCACCTCACCCAGCACCATGACATCCGCGTCGGCGGCAGCCTTGCGTTCCGGCCATGTGAAACCGATCACGGTGACATGTGCGCCAGCCCGACGCAGCCCGTTGATGACGGCGGCGTTGGCGACTTCATATCCAGTCGAAGCATCTTCGTGGGGTACAAGGGAGGTCACGAAGACAAGACGCAACGGTAGCAATTCGACTCCTGCGGATATGCCGTATTTCCTATGCCATGATTCATAGCGGCGCGGTGTAAATGATCCTTAAACGCTCGCCTGATAATAAGGCTTGAAATAAATTATTTGTATCGAGTTGGGCGCTGTCTTTGAGTACAACCGCACCAATTGAAGAATTGATGTGGCATAGGGAAGTTTACGTGTCAAAATTAGGGCATTTCCGGCAAAAGTGCCAATTGGTTTTGCATCGGATGATAGGGCGCGGTTGAAATTATAATGGACAACACGACGCCGAAGCTTCCTGATCATGTTCAAGTCATCACGCAAACACCCCATTTGGATTTTGCGGATGTCGAGGTGGTGGTGACACTGCCGACATTTCGCCGCCCCGAGCATCTTCTGCGAACGCTGGAGAGCCTGAAGGCGCAGGTGACCGGGCGGCAATTCGCTATCATCGTTGTCGAAAACGAGGCGGAAGAACAGGCGGGCGCCAAGGTTGCAGCACCACTTTTCGCGGCTGGAACCTATCGTGGTCTGGTGATCGTGGAAACGCAGCGCGGCAATTGCAACGCCTATAATGCCGCCTGGCTGACCGCGCTCGGTTACTTCCCAAACATGAAACATGTTCTGGTGATCGACGATGACGAACTGGCCGATCCGTCATGGCTGGAAAACATGATGGCGGCGGCAGAACGCTATCGCGTCGATCTCGTTGGCGGTCCGCAGGTGCCGGTCTTCGATCGCCCGGGCTCTGAGGACTGGGCGCGTCATCCGGTGTTCCTGCCGACCTATCAGCGCAGCGGGCCGGTGCCCACGCTCTATTCGTCGGGCAATCTGGCCGTCGCCCGGCCTGTACTGGAAGCGGCGGGTTTTCCGTTTCTCGATCCGATGTTCAACTTCACCGGCGGCGGCGATTCCGATTTCATCAGCCGTTCGGTTGCCAAGGGTTTCAAAACGGGCTGGTGCGCGGAAGCCCCGGTGCATGAAACCGTCCCGGCGCGGCGGCTGGAGGGCGACTGGATCCGGGCGCGCGGTTTGCGCAACGGCATGATTTCAACCATGATGGAGCGGCGCAAGCGCAAGGACGAACCGTTCAGCGCAGCGCGGGTTTTTCTGAAGAGTGCGCTTCTGCTTGGCTTCTCGCCGGTCAAGGCCTTGTACAAGGGAGTACAGGCGCGGTCGGTTTCCGTCGGCGCCTATTATATCCATGTCGGATTGGGCCGGGTCATGGCGCATTTTGGATATGAGCATGAGCAGTATCGTAACCCCGACAAAAACTGACGACCGCGCGCCCAGTGCTGTTGCCGCCGGGGTTGCGGGAGCGCACCGCGCGCAGATGCGCAAGGTCGCGCTGGTTGTCGCTGTGATCATCATGTGCGTCCTGATGATTTCGTTTCGTCCTTTCATGCCCGAGCCTGAAAGCGATGGCGGCGGCAGCGGCGATATCGTCAATCAGCTCGGCTTCAGCCTTCTGGGCATTGGGGCCATGGCGGCGCTTGTCACGCTGGCCGACCCGCGAAAAGTGGCGCGGATCGTCGGCTTCGGCTGGTCGCTGATGTTTCTTCTGTTGTTCGCGTCGCTCATGCAGAGCATCTATCCCGGCGTGGTGATGCGCGGCGCCGTTTTCACGATGATCGGCGTTTGCTGTGTCGTCGCGGTTCTCGCACTGCCGCAAGACGGTGATGGCTATGCGCGGCTTTTGATGACTGTAGCCACCGTTGTGCTGGTCATTTCCTATGCCGGTGTCGTGCTGTTGCCATCGCTTGGCACGCATGGGGCAGACCCGATTGAACCGCAGAATTCCTATCTCTGGCGCGGTGTTTTCAGCCACAAAAATGTCGCCGGTCCGGTCATGGCGGCTTTCGCCTTTTCAGGGCTCTATCTCTGGCGACGCGGCTGGCGCGCAAGCGGCCTGCTGATCGGCCTGTCGGCCTTGTTCTTCGTTGCGCAGACCGGGTCCAAAACCACCATGGCGCTGGTGCCGCTGGCCATGCTTCTGGTGATGGTGCCGGGTGCATTTGGCCTGCGATTTGTGACGGTCGCGGCGATCTTTTCCATTCAGTTCATGTTCGCGCTGCTGACCTTCGGCTCGGTTCTGTTCGAGCCGATCCGCATCTTTGTCGAGGGTCTCGGTATCGATGCCACTTTCACCGGACGTGTGTCGATCTGGCAGTTCGCCATCGAAAATCTGCCTGGCCGATGGTGGACGGGCTACGGCTATGAAAGCTTCTGGAAGTCGCCCATCGCGCTGGAAGCGGCCAGCCCCTATTATCTCGGCTGGGACGTGCGCAACATGGTCCATGCCCATAATGGCTATCTCGATCTGGTGGTGGCCATGGGTATTCCGGGGCTGATCTGCGGCGTGACGGTGATCATCGTGATGCCGCTGGTCAATTACATCCGGTGCAGGCCGCAACGCGAGAACCTGCTTCTTGCCGATTACTTCCTGATGATCGTGTTCTTCTGCACGTTGAACGCGATGATGGAGAGTTTCTTCTTCCGGCGTGTCGATCCGGTCTGGCTAACCACCCTGTTCGGGATTTTCGGGCTGCGTCTGACATCCAGAGTCAGCATACCGAAAAAGCAGGACTGACAATGCGAGCCGCCTCTATCGGAGATCATTCATGAATATTGCGATTGTCGGCACAGGTTTCGTTGCCGATTATTACATGACCACCTTGCGCAATTATCCCGAACTTGTGCTGCGCGGTGTCTATGATCGGTCGCCGGAACGGCTCAAGGCGTTCGCAGCGCATTATGGCGCGCAGGTCTATGACAGTTTCGACGCCGTGCTGGCCGATCCGGAGGTACAGATCGTCGTCAATCTGACGACGCCGGAGAGCCACTACGAGATATCGCGGGCGGCATTGGCAGCGGGCAAGCATGTCTATTCCGAAAAGCCGCTTGCGATGAGTTTCGATGAGGCCAAGGCGCTGGTCGATTTTGCCGCGAGCCGTGGCCTGACAATGGCTGCCGCGCCTGCCAATGGTCTCAGCGATGCGCAGCAGCTGGTCTCGTCCGCAATCGACGCTGTTGGCACACCGCGCCTCGTCTATGCGCAGATGGAAGACGGCCCTGTGTTTCGCGACAAATGGTCGACATGGCGCTCGCAGTCCGGCGCGGTCTGGCCCGGTCTACATGAATTTGAAATCGGCTGTACGCTCGAACATGCAGGCTATGCGCTGTCATGGCTGGTTTCGCTGTTCGGTCCGGTGGAAAGCGTGACGGCGTTTTCCGCGATCACCTTTCCCGACAAGGGGCCGGGCACCGAGCATCTTCAGATGGCTCCTGATTTCTCGGTCGGTTGCCTGCGTTTCAAGTCGGGCCTCGTGGCGCGGCTGACATCGGGTCTTGCCATGCCGCGTGATCGCAGCCTGACGGTGGTGGGCGACAAGGGCTCGATCAGCGTTGACGATCTGTGGGACAATCGCTCTGCCGTGCGTCTTGAAAAGGCGGATGAAAATACCCGGTTCTGGGCGCGGCTGTTCATCATTCTCGAAGTGCGGATCGGCAAGTTCCTGTCGTGGAAGCCCGTCGCGGGCAAGAAGCTGCCCTATCCGAAGGGCAGCAAAGCTGCTTTGCCGTCCTTTCCGTCGCAGATCGATTTTGCGCGTGGGATCGCCGATCAGGCGCGCGCCATCCAAACGGGAGAGACGGCGTTCTTTTCCGGCAACGTGGCGCTGCACATCACCGAAATTGCATTGGCGCTCAACAATGCTGGCGATAGCGCTGTTCCATACAGGATGAAGAGCAGTTTCTAATCCCGCGATACGATCCGATGCAGGATACCAGCCACAGCTGTGCTGTCCGCCAGCGGCATCACGGGGCTTGAAATCGCGCCATTTCGCACGGCATCGCGCACGGCAAGCGCCTGAAACCGAAGACCGTTGCCGGAGAAGGCGTGGCTTTCGATTTTACGGCCCGGCAGAGGCAGGCGGTTGATGATCTTGCCGATCAGGCCGGAGCCTTTGCCCGGACCGAACGGCGATTTCAATGCACCAGCGGAATAGATCGACAGACGTTGGGCTTTCAGGAAGGGTCCGTGCAGCAAGAGAGCGCCCTTCGTTCCCGTGATCAGCATGCGATTGTCGCCGTCCCGGTCGAAGCCGCAGGAAAGCCGGGCTTCTGCATCGGGCCAGAACAGTTCAATCTCCGTGCGCAGGTCGACGCCATTGTCCGCGCGTTTGCAGCGACCTTGCGAGCGCTCGGGCGCTCCCATGAAGAACAGCGCCAGCGAGACCGGGTAGACGCCGAGGTCGAATGCCGCCCCGCCGCCAAGTTCCGGATCGAAGAAGCGGCTCTGCCGGTCATAGGCGCGAAGATAGGAGAGATCTGCTTCGATGCGCGTGACCTTGCCGATAGTGCCGGTCTCGATATGCCGTTTCGCCGCCTGTATGGCAGGCAGAAACCGGGACCACATCGCTTCCATCACGAAAGTCCGGCTGATTTCGCTGGCCGCCGCAAGGCGCGCCGCCCCGGCTGCATCAAGCGCAAGCGGCTTTTCGGTCAGGCAGGGCTTGCCTGCGGCGATGACCTGCAAGGTCTGGGCGACATGCATGGCGCTGGGCGTCGCGACATAGACCGCATCGATATCCGGGTCGGCAAGAAATGTGCCCACAGCGTTGAAGGTCTTGTCAGCGCCAATGCGGTTGCCAAATGCCTCCGCTGCTTCCAGCGTGCGCGAGCACACGGCGGAAACGCGCATGCCGTCAATTGCCGCAATATCGGCTGCAAAGGCGCTGGCAATGGCGCCTGTTCCCCATATTCCCCAGCGGAACTCGTCTCCCGCGTTTTTCTGTTGCAATCTGCGCCTCGTCCTGCCTGCATTCACATAAATGTCTTATAACCTATGATAGCAGGCCAGGAGAGTTTTTTCCCTTCGAGAAATATTCTCCTGAACAATAATTGGCTCCCTAACAAAAGGGCGACCAAAGCGATAGATGGGATGAGGATCATGGGTGCTGGATTTGTCGTGGCCGTTGCACGCGATGGCGAACATCGCTTTTCCAAGCAGTCCGTGCCGGAAATCCATATCCTGACCGGGCTGGGTGTCGAGGGCGATGCGCATCAGGGCACAACGGTGAAGCACCGTTCGCGCGTGAAAGTGGATCCGACCCAGCCCAATCTGCGACAGGTTCATCTCATTCAGGCCGAACTTTTTGACGAGCTGGCGGATAAAGGGTTTCACATTGCGCCTGCCGATCTTGGCGAGAATGTCACCACGCGCGGCGTTGATCTGCTGGGCCTGCCGAGGGACGCATTGCTGAAAATCGGCAAGGATGTGGTGTTGCAGGTGACAGGCCTGCGCAATCCGTGCCCGCAGATCGAAAACTTCCAGAAGGGGCTTCTCTCGGCTGTGCTCGACAAGACGCCCGATGGGGAAGTAATCCGCAAGACGGGCGTCATGACCATCGTTCTGTCCGGTGGGCATGTGCGGGCCGACGATCCGATTGAGGTCGAGCTGCCGCCTCTGCCGCATATCAAACTGGAACGGGTTTAGAGCATTTCCAGCAAAAGTGCGCAGCGCCTACGCGGGGAAATCAGTCCACTGGACTGATTTCTCATCCCGCTTCGATGCGTCGGATAATGTGTGAAAAAAGATAGAGCGGTTCCTACGATTCCGTGGAAACAGGAACCGCTCTAGAATCCCAGTCCTGTTGTTGCAGCCATTTGCAGAAAGCTGCAATGGCGGCAATCCGCAGATGCGCTTTCGGGAAGACAAGATAAAAGCCCGGCACTTTTGCTTCTGGCATGGTGCTCATGATCTCGCGCCCAAAAGGCGCGACGAGACGCCCCAGCTTGAGGTCTTCCTCCGCATCGGCGATGGAAAGCAGCCCGACGCCCAGGCCCGCCACGGTTGCGCGGCGCATGGTGGCGGCGTCCTGAAGGCGCATATTGCCCGCCGCCGGATCGAACGCGACGCCCATATGATCCAGAACATCGGCCCACAGATCGCCCGAAAGCACGGGATGCAGCAGCGTCATAGGGAGAAGATCGGCGGGTGACGCGATCTGGCGCGCCAGATCGGGCGTACAGCAGATCACCTTCACATCGCGGGTCAGCAGCCGGGTCTCATAGCTTTTCCAGCTGCCCTGAACATCGCCTCCAAAACCCCATTGTATGGCAACATCCACGTCGTCGCGGGCAAAATCCGGCAGCTCGACCATGGTCGTCAGGCGCAGATCGGCGCCCGGCACAATGTCGCGAAAGCCCCCCAGTTTTTCGAGCAGATAGCGTGTCGCAAAATAGGGGCTGGCATTGATATTGATCCGGTCGCGCTGGCCGGTCTTGCTGATGCGGCGGATACCCTCGGCAAATTCAGCAAAGCCGGACTGGACATAATGACCGAGCAGAATGGCATTCTCGGTCGGTTCGACCGTGCGTCCCTTCCGCTCAAAGAGCTGAACGCCGGTCGTTTCTTCAAGCTGCTTGATCTGCTGGCTGACAGCTTGCGGGCTGACCAGAAGATCGTCGGCGGCGCTGCGAAAACTGCGATGGCGCATCACGGCGTGAAACACACGCAGCGCGTTGAGAGGGGGCAGTCTGATTGTCCGCTCGCTCATATCGCTCCATCACGAATGCCAGCTGGTCATCTATTCGGTTTTGCTGGAAACGCTATTTTCTATGTCATCGGCCCGAAGATCAGAACTGATTTCGGGCCGATGTTGCATTTTATTTCACTTGGCCGAGACATAGCCCTTCGAAATATCTTCGGCGCGAGCTTGCGGGTCGCGGTTCTGCGGCTCGCCATAACCGCCGCCGCCCGGCAGTTGCAGCACCAGCCTGCGGCCTGACGGGACATGCTGCCAGCCTTTCGGCTTCAGCTTGGTGCCGTCATCCAGAGCCACCACCCCCGGCGCGCCCTCGCCGCCGCCATTGCGGCCTCTGGCGCGATGGTGCACGCGGTCGAACATCGCCGAAAAATCAAATTCGTGGCCGGGAATGGCCTCGATTTCAATTGTCTGACCGAGGCCGCCGCGATATTCGCCGTCGCCGCCGGAGTCAGGACGCAGTTCCTTGCGCCAGACGACAATCGGGCCGGTATGTTCGGTTGCCTCAATCGGCATGGTCATCACGCCGGACGGGAAAGCGGTTGCCGACAGGCCGTCAAGTTCGGGACGTGCGCCCATGCCGCCGGAGTTGAACATCAGGATTTCGGCCTTGCGTCCGGTTTGGCCCGCCACGGGACGCGCCGAAATGTGGATATTCCACAATGCGGCAGCGCCTTCGGCCAAAATCTGGCCGGGCAGGGCCTTGGCCAGCGCACCGAGAACGAGGTCTGGAACCATATGGCCGATGACGTGGCGCAGCGAAACCGGGGCCGGGCGCTCGGCATTGAGGATGTTGACCGGCGAGGAGATCGTGAACAGTTCCAGCGAGGCCCAGTTGTTGGGAATATCCGGCGCGATCACGCATTTCAGGGCATAGCAGGCATAGGCCTTGGTGTAGATGATTGGGACATTGATGCCCCAGGGGCTGACGGCATCGCTGCCCGCAAAATCGACATTGACCGTATCGCCTTCAATCTCGACCTTCGCTGCGAGGCTGATCGGCTTGTCATAGCCATCGGTCACAAGCTCGTTCGACCACTGGCCCTTCGGCAATGCGCGGATCCGTTCCAGCGTCGCGGCATGGGTGCGCGCAAAGATGAATTCGCCCAGCGTGTCGAGCGATGTCAGGCCGATTTCCTGCATCATGTCGATGAGGCGGTTATGGCCGACATCGTTACAGGCCGCGAGCGAATAGAAATCGCCGACAACCTGATTGGGCTCGCGCACGTTGGCGCGCAGCATGCGCACCAGATCCTTGTTCACCGCGCCACGCTCGGCAAACTTCATGATCGGTATCTGGATGCCCTCTTCATAGACCGACTTGCCATCGGCGCCGAAGCCGCGCCCGCCAACATCGACCACATGCGCCGTACAGGCAAAGAAACCGACCAGCGTGTCGCCGAGGAAGGATGGCGACACCATGGTGATGTCGTGCAGATGACCGGTGCCCTTCCATGGATCATTGGTGACATAGGTGTCGCCGGGATACATCTCCTCGCGTGGAATTTCGGCCATGAAATGCAGCACGGCCTCGGCCATGGTGTTCACATGTCCGGGCGTGCCGGTCACGGCCTGCGCCAGCATGCGTCCCTGCGGGTCGAACACACCGGCGGACAGGTCGCCCGCCTCGCGAACCGAGGTGGAGAAGGCCGTGCGCAGAAGGGTGAGCGCCTGTTCCTCGACAACCGAGATCAGACGGTTCCACATGACCTGCATGCGAATTTCCTGTGTCGCGTCGCTCATGCTGCTGTTTCCTTGCGCAGGAGAAGAAGGGCGCCGTCATCCTGCATGACCACATCGAAGGGCGAGGTGACGACGGTGGAGGTTTCCCGTTCGACGATCACGGCCGGGCCGCTGACGCGCGCGCCGGGGGCAAGCGTGTGGCGCTCCACAATGGCGGTCGTCAGATTGGCGGCCTGTGCGGGGTCGAAGACGGCGCGGGTAACCGGCGTTTCAATGGTCGAGCGACCGAAGGTCAGCGCATGGCGTTCCGGTGCCGGGCGCTCGTCCTGCGCCTTGACCGACCAGGTCACGATCTCGATTTCGAGACCATCCAACCCATCAATGGCGCGACCGAAGAAACGGGCATAGTTTTGCCGGAAGCTGTCGCGGATCAGTTCTGCGTCGGCTTCGGTAAAGCTGCGGTCGGGCAGCGTCACCGGGATTTCCCAACCCTGGCCGACATAGCGCATGAAAGCGGTGATTTCACGCAGCACCTTACCGTTCGTGCCTGCGCGGACAAAGCCTTCCGCCGTCGTCTTCAATTCGTCCAGAAGCGTGTTGACGCTGGCAGCCTTGAAGTCCGACATGCGCACGATCTTCGAGGCCAGCGCCTCATAGCCGAATGGCGCCTTGAGGAAGCCGATGGCCGAGCCGACGCCTGCACCAGCAGGGATCAGACACTGGTCGATGCCGAGTTTTTCGCACAGGCGCGCCGCATGCAGGGGGGCAGCACCGCCAAAGGCGATCATGATATTGTCGGAAATGTTCTTGCCGTTTTCCACCGCGTGAACGCGGGCGGCATTGGCCATGTTCTCGTCCACCACTTCGCAGATGCCGAAGGCGGCGGGCTCCACGGCGATGTTGAGTTTGTCTCCCACATCGCGCGCCACGGCTTTGGCGGCATTCTCCACCGATAGCCGGATTGCGCCACCGGCAAAATTGTCCGGGTCGAGCTTGCCGAGCAGCAGATCGGCATCGGTGATGGCGGGGCGTTCGCCGCCGCGCTGATAGGAGGCCGGGCCGGGTTCGGAAGCTGCCGATTCCGGGCCGGTCTGGATACGGCCCATGGCGTCTACCCATGCGATTGAACCGCCGCCCGCGCCAATCTCGATCATCTCGATCACCGGAATGGAGATCGGCATGCCCGATCCCTTGCAGAAGCGATAGGTGCGGGCCACTTCGAACGTGCGGGCAGTCTTGGGAGCAAAATCTTCGATCAGGCAGATCTTGGCGGTGGTGCCGCCCATGTCATAGCTTACCACTCTGTCGAGGCCAAAGCGCTGCGCCACATCGGCAGCAAAGATTGCGCCGCCTGCCGGTCCGGATTCAACGAGACGCACGGGGAATTCGGATGCGGTCTCGACGGTGATCAGCCCGCCGCCGGAGTGGATGAGGAAGACCGGGCACTTCGCGCCCATCTCCGCCAGACGCACCTGCAAGCGGGAGAGATAATCGGCCATCTGCGGACGCACATAGGCATTGGCACATACGGTGTTGAAGCGCTCGAACTCGCGCATCTGCGGCGAGACTTCGGAGGAAATGGAGACCGGAACCGAAACCTTGCGCGCGATGATATCGCGGGCGCGGCGTTCATGGTCCGGATTCATGTAGGAGTGGATGAAGCCAATTGCCACCGCGCCGAAACCGCCTGCGGCAATGGTGTCGGCAATGGCCTCCAGCGCCACCTCGTCGAGGGCCAGCAGTTCCTGCCCCTGTGCGCCGATGCGCCCTTTGACCGCAAAGCGATCCTCACGCGGGATCAGCGGCTTCGGCAGGCGCAGATTGAGATCATATTGCTCGAAGCGGCTTTCGGTGCGCATTTCGATGACATCGCGAAAACCATCCGTCGTCACAAAGGCGGTACG
Source organism: Ochrobactrum sp. 19YEA23 (assembly GCF_029909865.1). NCBI lineage: Bacteria > Pseudomonadati > Pseudomonadota > Alphaproteobacteria > Hyphomicrobiales > Brucellaceae > Ochrobactrum > Ochrobactrum sp. 19YEA23. The sequence continues at coordinate 34,064 of NZ_JASAMQ010000010.1, forward strand.
CGCGCCGCGCCGTTCGATCAGAGCATTGGTGGCCAGTGTGGTGCCATGAATGACAATGTCGAGATCGGCAGGGCTGATCCCCGCATCGCGGGTCACAATGGCAATGCCGTCGAGGATCGCCTGTTCGGGCGCGCTGTAATTGGTCAGAACCTTCGTGGAATAGAGCGCACCTTTGCATTCGAGCGCAATGTCGGTGAAGGTGCCGCCGATATCAGCGCCAAGGCGGATGGTCTGGCTCATGCTGGTTCCTTTTTAGTGCGCATCCCGAAAAGTGCGAAACGGTTTTCGGAAACGATGCGCGTTAAAATAAGCAGCTAAATTGCTGATCTGATCCAATCAGACCGGCACTTTAGCGAGGGCTGCGGCGCGCATCTGGCTGAGCGTCTGGCGCGGTGTCAGCGCTTCGGGCGAAATGTCGAGATCGAGCACTGCGCCGCTGCGCGATGCGCGGGCCCGGGCAAAAGCGGCAGGGAAGTCTTCCGTCCGCTCAACGCGCTCTGCGTGAAAGCCATAGGCTTTGGCAAGCGCCACGAAATCGGGGTTGTCCATCGTTGTGCCGGAAACACGACCCGGATAGTTGCGCTCCTGATGGGCGCGGATCGTGCCATAGATGCCGTTGTTGAGGATGAGCACGATGGGTTGCGCGCCAGCCTGCTTGGCGGTCGCCAGCTCCTGGCAATTCATCTGGAAATCACCGTCACCGGCAAAGCAGACAACGGTGCGTTCCGGAAAGGCCACTTTCGCCGCGACAGCCGCGGGGAGGCCATAGCCCATTGCGCCCGATTGCGGTGCGAGCAGGCGGCTCTTCTTGCCGAATTTGAAGAACTTGTTGGGCCAGACGGTGAAATTGCCTGCGCCATTGGTAAGAATGGCGTCTTCGGGCAGCACATCGCGGACATGCTCCATGGCCACCACCATATCGACTGGCGAGGGCTGCGAAGGCGCCGAAAAACTCGCCTCGAAAGCGGCACGGGCATCCGCCCGCCACTTGTTCCAGTCGCCTTTGATTGGCTTCAAGGCCGTAGCAAAAGCATTGGGGCCAGCCTGAATGCCGAGTGTGGGCTGGTAGATCTTGCCGATTTCCCGGTCCGAACCGTGGACATGGATGAGCTTTTGCGCCGGAACCGGCACGGAAAGCAGCGTATAGCCATCCGTCGTCATTTCGCCGAAACGGACATTGATCGCGAGGATCAGGTCGGCATCGCGGATCAGCGCCTTGACATGCGGCAGCATGCCGACGCCGGCCTCGCCGACGAAGGCGGGCGAGAAATTGTCGAACTGGTCCTGATAGCGGAAGGCTGCGACCACCGGAATGTCGGAGGCTTCGGCGAAGCTATGCAGGGCGTCGCGTCCGGCCTCAGTCCAGTTGATGCCGCCCATCAGGATGACAGGCCGCCTGGCTGCGCCGAGCAAGGTCTGCACGTCGTCCAGAGCGGCGGCGGAAGGGGCGGCTTCGCTGATCTTTGCGGGGCCGGAAAGGGGGGCTGCATCTGTTGCCGAGGTCAGCATATCTTCCGGCAGGGCGATGACCACCGGCCCGGGGCGTCCCGTGGTCGCCGTCGCCCAGGCGCGGGCCAGAATTTCTGGAATACGGTCGATATCATCGATCTCGGTCGCCCATTTGGCCATGGTGCCGAAGACTGCGCGGTAATCGATTTCCTGAAAGGCTTCGCGGCCCCTCATATCGGTTCCGACCTGACCGACAAAGATCAGCATCGGCACGGAATCCTGCATGGCGGTGTGAATGCCGATGGAAGCGTTGGTAACGCCGGGGCCGCGTGTAACGAAGCAGAGGCCCGGTTCGCCGGTGAGTTTGCCCCAGGCTGCTGCCATGAAGGAAGCACCACCTTCGTTGCGACACAGAACGAAGTCGAGCGCGCCCTTGGTATCGTGCAATGCGTCGAGCACGGCGAGATAGCTTTCTCCCGGCACGCCGAAAGATTTTCTGACTCCCAAAGCGACGAGGCTTTCGACGAGAAGCTGGCCTCCGTTACGCATCCCTGATTCCTTCCTGTGCGCCTTTTCGGCAATCACCTTGTGAATGATCATGCCAGCCGGAGCGTTTTCACGAAATCAAGATAATCCGGCAATTGGCAATTTTTACTTGTCTATCGGTAGGGCTATGACGTGGGCTTTTCGCGCGCGCATAGCTGTTCGGTGCGCGGCTCTTGCGAGCCATGCCCGGTATGATGGTGATGAAACGACAAAGGCGACGCAGAGCGTCGCCTTCGCCTTAGTTTTCCTGAAATTTGACCATGGAGCCGCCGCCGGTCGCCTGATCGGTCGGGAAGACTTCGACGCGGGAAACATCGACAAAGACCGGCAGTTCGATCACCTGACCGATGATCTGGGCAATGTTTTCCGGCTGGATCGGGCGATAGCCATCGTAAAGCACGGCTTGTGCCTGATTGTCGGGGATTGATGTCCGGTAGAGCGCAGTCTGCACCCGGCCCGGTACGATTTCGCTGACGCGAACAGACGTGCCCAGAAGGTCGCAACGCAGATTGTCGCAAAACAGACTCAAGCCTGCTTTCGAGGGACCATATGCGCCCATATTCGGATAAGGCGCCTGACCGCCGCTCGATCCGATATAGATGAGGTGGCCGCGCTTGCGCGCCACCATGCCGGGCAGAAAGGCGCGGGTCAGATGCATCGGCGCTTTGAGATTGATATCGACCATGGCGTCGATCTCGTCGGGGTCAATCTCGTGAAACAAAGCGCGGGTGGAAAGAATGCCCGCATTGTTGATCAGGATGTCGACCTCGACGCCAGAAAGTGCTGCCTCGATTGCCTTCGTGTCGCGCACATCGGCCTCAACCGTGAGCGCGCCAGTTTCTGCGGCAAGTGCTGCCAGCGCCTGACTGTTGCGACCGACGGCATAGACGGTCAGCCCGCGCTCGCGCAGCCGTGCGACGGTGGCCTTGCCGATGCCGCTCGTGGCGCCGGTGACAAGCGCAACGCGGTAGGGATCAGACATAGATATAGCCTCCGCTGACCACCACATTCTCGCCAGTGGCATAGGTATTGCGGCCGGAGGCCATCATGACGATCCATTGAGCCATTTCCACCGGCTCGGCGGCACGTCCAAGCGCGCTTGCCTTGGCCAGTTCCGGCAGGAAACCCAGTTCTTTGGCGCGGTCGGTGGCAAAGCCCGCCGGTGCAACGGAATTGACCAGAATCTGGTCCTTGGCACATTCCTGCGCGAAGGATTTGGTCAGGCTGACGACGGCTGCCTTTGTGGCTGCATAATGGGCGTTTTGCGGATGCGCCTTGAAGGCGTCAACCGAGGTGACATTGACGATGCGGCCCGTGACGTGCGGCACATCGACGAACTGCCGCATATGCAGAACGGCGGCCACCATCATGTGATAGGTGCCCTTGACGTTGATGGCGTTTTCCAGATCCCAGTCTTCATCTGTGATTTCAAGGATTGGCTTGCGCGGATAGATGGCTGCGCTGTTGACGAGCGCATGCACGCGGCCTAGCTTGCCGGCGACGTCGTTGAAGCCCTTATGGGCAGATTCGGCTCGCGAAATATCTGCGACCGAAGTCGCGACTTCAACGCCCAGTCCGCGCAAGGTTTCCGCGGAGCTGGCGAGTAGTTCCGCATTGCGGTCTATGAGGCCGATTTTGGCCGCTCCGTTTTCCACCATCAGCTTTGCTGTCGTCAAACCCAGTCCCGAAGCGCCGCCGACAATGATAATGGTCTGATCTTTCACGTTCCGCCTCTTATTGGTCTTGCGTGGGAAGAATTGTATGTTATCACTTATATGCCAAGTTGAAGGCGATGCAAGAGGTTTTTTGAGTCCCACATGATTCCGTCCCTGATCAGGAAACAGCCCTTCAATGGCCTGACACTCGAACTCTCGCAACACCTGGCCCAGGCGGGCTTTCAAGGTGAAGTGGAGGCGGGTGACAGCTCGCGTACCGTCTATTCCACCGACAATTCCATCTATCAGGTGGAGCCGACCGGCATCGTGTTTCCCAAGGGAACCGACGACCTGAAAATCCTTGCAACGGTTCTGGAACAGCCTGCATTTCGTGACGTGGTGATTTCGCCGCGCGGCGGCGGCACCGGCACCAATGGCCAGTCCCTGACCTCCGGCATCGTGGTTGACTGCTCGCGCCATATGAACCGCATTCTGGAAATCGATACGGAAAGGCGCGTGGCCCGCGTTCAATCCGGTGTGGTGAAGGATCAGCTCAACAAGGCATTGAAGCCTTATGGCCTGTTTTTCGCGCCGGAGCTTTCCACCTCCAACCGCGCCACCATTGGCGGCATGGTCAGCACCGATGCATGCGGGCAGGGCTCGTGCCTTTATGGCAAGACCAGCAATCACATTCTGGGGCTGCATGTCGTCCTGACCAATGGTGAGGAATTGTGGTCCCGCCCGCTCGACGGACCGGCGCTGGCGCAAGCTCAGGCGAAGCCCGGCCGTGTCGGTGAGATCTATCGCGCCGTCGAACGCATCGCCACCGAGAAGCGGGCGCTGATCGACGAGATTTTCCCCAATCTCAACCGCTATATGACGGGCTATGATCTGAAGCATCTGTGGCGCGAGGATGGTCGCTTCGACCTCAACGCCATTCTGTGCGGGTCGGAAGGCACACTGGCCATGATCGCGGAGATCGAGGTCAATCTTCTGCCGATCCCGGCGCATGCGCTGCTGATCAATATCCGCTACGACAGTTTCAACACAGCGCTGGAACATGCCCGCGCGCTGGTGGCGCTGAAGGTCGCCTCGGTCGAAACCATCGACGAGAAGGTGCTGGGTCTCGCCAAGAAGGATATTGTCTGGCCGGGCATTGCTCGGTTCTTCCCGGATGATGCCAGCAGCCCGACCAATGGTATCAACATTGTCGAGCTGGTGGCCGATGACGCAGATGAGCTGGAAAGCAAGTTCCGCGACGTGATCGCCGCGCTCGATGCCGATCAGTCCGGCGGTGGCAAGCCTTACACCATTGCGCGCGATCCGAAGGACATCGAGGCGATCTGGACGATGCGCAAGCGCTCGGTTGGTCTGCTTGGCAATGTCGACGGGCCGGTGCGTCCGGTGCCTTTTGTCGAGGATACGGCGGTTCCGCCGGAAAACCTTGCCGCCTATATTCGCGAATTCCGGGCGCTTCTGGACGGGGAAGGCCTCAGTTACGGCATGTTCGGCCATGTTGATGCGGGCGTGTTGCATGTGCGCCCGGCGCTTGATCTGACGCGGACCGATCACGAGCCGCTGGTACGCAAGATCAGCGACGGCGTGGTTGCGCTGACGCGCAAATATGGCGGCGTGCTGTGGGGCGAACACGGCAAGGGTGTGCGTTCGGAATATGTGCCCGAATTCTTCGGTGCGCTTTATCCGAGCCTGCAGGAAATCAAGGGTCTGTTCGACCCGCGCAACCGGCTCAATCCCGGCAAGATCGCGACGCCCTCTTCGCATGCACTGTTGAAGATTGATGAAGTGCCGCTGCGCGGTCAGTTCGACCGGATCATCGGTCTGGAAATCCGCGAGGCTTTCGACAACGCCGCCTATTGCAACGGCAATGGCGCGTGTTTCGATTTCGACGATGCCAGCCTGATGTGCCCTTCCTACAAGGCAACGCGCGACCGTCGTTATTCGCCGAAAGGCCGCGCTTCGCTGATGCGCGAATGGTTGCGGCTGATGGCGGAGAGCGGAAAAGACCCGCGCAAGGAAGCCGGACAGGCCCGCAACGCCGGTGCCATTCGCACGCTGCCTGCACGGCTGTGGAACTCGATCAACCCCGCCAATCGCAACGATTTCTCGCATGAAGTGCGCGAGGCGATGGATAGCTGCCTCGCCTGCAAGGCCTGTGCCGGGCAATGTCCGGTGAAGGTCAGTGTTCCGGCGTTCCGGGCCAAGTTCCTTGAGATTTACTACGGACGCTATGCCCGCCCGATCAAGGACATGATGGTGGCGAGCATCGAGAACACGCTGCCTTTGTTCGCGCGGCTGAAGCCTGCTTACAATGCATGGGTGCGCTCCGGTCTGGGTCGCGCTGCCATGCGCCGGGCCGGGCTGACGGCCTTGCCGGAGATGCCCGCTCTGTCGCTGACACGTGAAGCGCAGCGCATGGGCGTGGCTGTAGCAACGCCGGAGCGGATGCGCAAACTTTCGGATGCGCAGCGACAAGAGGCGGTTGTGTTCGTTCTGGATGCCTTCACGGCCCATTTCGATCCGGCTGTCGGGCTATCGGCTCTGCAACTCGCCCGCAAGATGGGCTTCACGCCCTATCTCGCCGCGCCCAACCAGAATGGCAAGGCGCTGCACGTCCACGGCTATCTGGGCGCTTTCGAGAAAACCGCGTCGAAGTCGATCCGCTATCTCAATGAACTGGCGGAGATGGGCATTGCGCTGGTCGGTCTCGACCCTTCGATGACGCTGACCTATCGCAGCGAATATAAGGGTGTCGAGACGACGCAGATCAAAGCAGAGGTCAATCTGGTGCAGGAATGGCTGGAGGCCAATCGCGACCGTCTGCACGGGCTCGACAATGCGGCGCGTGAAAAGCGTCTGCGTCTGCTGGGGCACTGCACGGAGCGCAGCAATGTTCCATCATCAATGAAGCAATGGAAATCCGTGTTCCAGCAGATCGGCGTGGAACTGGATGTGCCGGAAACGGGCTGTTGCGGCATGGCGGGCACTTTCGGCCACGAGGTCCGCAATCGCCCGATTTCGGAAAAGCTGTTCGCTGCGAGCTGGAATGGTATTCTCGCATCGTCCGGTGAGGAGGATATAGTCATGGCCACCGGCTATTCTTGCCGTTCTCAGGTCAAGGCGATTGAACGCCGGTCCATCCGGCATCCTGTTCAGATACTCAATGAAATGGTACTGCCTCTATAGTTAGTCATCACGTGATTTATAAAATCAAATAACCAGCGCTGGAGTTAAATGTCGTGTCAATCATTACCCAACGCGGAAATCTGGCGGAAATTGTCGTCGCGGAACTGACGACCCGGATAGACTCGGGTCTCTATGGTCCGGGCGACAAGTTGCCGTCCAGCGCCCAGCTATGTGAAGAGTTTGGCGTCAGCAGAACTGTCATCCGCGAGGCGCTGACCTCGCTCAAGGTGGCCGGACGTGTCACCACGCGGCAGGGCGCGGGCGTCTATGTCACCGACAAGGACGTGAAGGCGCTCAATTACGAGATCAGCCGGATCGACGATATTCGCTCCGCAATGCAGATTCTCGAATTGCGGCTCGGCGTGGAAATGCAGTCGGTGGCGCTTGCCGCCACCCGCCGCACGCCGGAGGCGCTGGCGGAAATCGCCCGCGCTTACGATCATCTGGAAAATCTCGAAACCGACGATCCTGAAGTCGAGGCACGCGCCGATTTCGATTTCCACCTTGCAATTGCGCGGGCAACCCGTAATCCGCATTTCCCGAGCTTTCTGGAAGCGGTGATCGGCGAGATCAACTTCGATCTTCTCCTGAAACATCGCCAGCCCGTGCGGGCTTCGCGGTCCTATTTGAAGAAGATCAACAAGGAACATGCGATGATCCTTGCCGCTATCACGCAGGGCGATGCAAAGGCGGCGCGCAATGCGCTGGTCGCGCATCTGGAGGAAAGCCTCAATCGTTATCGCTCCTTGCTGGAAGAACCAGCCAGCGATGCGCTGACGGACTGAACAGCGAAGATAAAAAGAAAAGCCCGGAACCGGTGACGGTTTCGGGCTTTTTGATTGTGTCCGGAAGGCCGGTCAGATCACGGCATCTTCCAGGAATGGACGGTTAGCCGTCACGCGCTCAAAGCCGAAGGGCGAGAGGTCGAGCGTCTTGAACGCGCCATAGATGATCAGCTCGCTCAGGCCGCGCCCCATGGCTGGCGACTGCTGCAATCCGTGACCGGAAAACCCGTTGGCGAACAGGAAGTTGTTCACCTCGGTATGCGGTCCCAGAATGACATTGTGATCCAGCGTGCAATAGTCGTAATGGCCAGCCCATGAGTTGACGACCTTGATCGCCTCGAAGGCCGGAACGCGATTGGCCAAGGTCGGCCAGATTTCCTCGTCGAATTCGTCATGCATGACATCGAAATCGTTCGGGTCGACTTCAGGGTCGTGCTTGGGATAGGTGCCCATCAGATAGAACTTGCCTTCAGGCCGGAAGAACACGCCGCTTGGGTCGATGGTGAGGCCCACCTTGCCTTCCAGCGGTGTGCGGCAATCGACGACGAACAGCGAACGGCGGCGTGGTTCGACCGGAATGTCTAGCCCGGCCATGCGGGCGACGTTCTTGCCGTTGGTGCCGGACGTGTTGACCATCGTGCCGCAGGCAATCGTCTGCCCGCTCTTGGTGGTCACGGAGACAATGCGGTCGCCCTCGCGATTGACGGCCACCACCTCGTCCTCGATATATTCGACGCCAAGCGAGCGCGCCTTCTTGCGAAAACCCTGCATGAGCGCGGAACTGTCGAACCAGCCTTCGCCGCGTTCGCCGGTGCTGCCAAGCGTCAGACCCTCAAGATTGAGCCAGGGAAAGCGCTGGCCAAGGCCATCCACATCCAGCAGCGAAACTTCCGCGCTGCAGGAAACCTGCGTTTCATGATTGCGTCGCAGAACCTGATCGCCGCGGTCATCGGCGGCGAGGAACAGATAGCCTGCTTCGTGAAAGCCGATTTCCGGCGTGTCGTCATCGACGGCCACGTTTTCGCGGAAATTGCGGATGAATTCCGTGCCGAAGCGCGAAACCTGCACATTAATGGCGTTGGAAAACTGATGACGGATGGAGCTGGACGACAGCGCCGTTGCCGAGCGCTGATAGGTCCAGTCTTTTTCGATCACCAGTATGGTGCCGCTGAAATCGGGGTTGGTCGCCAGAAAATAGGCAGTCGCGCTGCCCACAACCGCGCCGCCGACAATGACGACATCATAGGAAGTCTTGGAAGCCTGCATTGTAAGCCTACTTGTTTTCGTCTTCGAAATGACCGGCGGCGCAGAAGCTGCCACCCTGAAACCGGACTGCCGGATCGTTGGGATCGCCCTGCGGCGTCTTGGCGAAAACTGCATCGCGATAATCGTCGGCGCTGTCCTTGGCTTTGTAGCCAAGCACGGCGGCTGTGCGGTTGTCCCAGAAGGATTCGCTGTTGTTCGACATGCCATAGGCGACCATGAAACCGACACGCGGTGCCGACAGGCACTTCTCAACGAGCTGGCGGCAATCCTCGAAAGACAGCCAGGTGATCAGATGGCGGCGATCGGTCGGTTCTGGAAAGGACGAGCCGATGCGCACGCAGACGGTTTCGATGCCGAACTTGTCGAAATAATACCGGGCCAGATTTTCCACGAAGGTTTTGGAGACGCCGTAAAGGCTGTCCGGTCGCGTCTGAACAGTGCCGTCGATGGTATCCGTCCGCTCGTAATAGCCGATGGCGTGGACGGAGCTTGCAAAGACGATGCGCTTTACGCCATGGCGGCGGGCTGCCTCGTAAATATTGTAGCCGCCGGAAATGTTGGAATCGAGGATGGTCTTCCAGGGCGCTTCCACCGACTGCCCACCCATATGTATGATGGCGTCGCAGCCTTCGACAGCGCGCGAAACCGCGTCAAAGTCCGCGAGATCGGCGGGGAAGTCCTCTTCATGCGGCGCGAGATCCTGACACGGTTCCAGCGCCGACAAGCGCACGATCTGGCCCAGCCGCGTTCCCGATTTGCGCAGCTCCGATCCGAGGCGACCGGCAGCACCGGTCAACAGCGTTCTTTGAAAGTGGGTCATGAAGAGGTCCTAATTAGCGAAGTTTTGCGAGGGCATCGGACGTGCGCTCGATGGCTGCGGTCAGGTTTTCCCGGGAGGTCGCGAAAGAGAGGCGGATGTAAGGCTCAACGCCAAAAGCCGCGCCGGGAACGGTGGCGACCTTGCCTTCGGTCAGAAGATAGGAAGCGAGCATTGTATCATTCGCAATCAGAGTGCCGTCCGGCGTCACTTTACCGATATAGGCAGCGCATTTCGGGAAGAGATAGAATGCACCTTCCGGCGCGCGCACTTCAAGCCCCGCAATGGCGCCAAAGCCCTTTGTCACCAGTTCGCCACGGGCCTTGTATTCCGCAACCGCCGTCCGCACGAAATCCTGCGGGCCATTGAGAGCGGCTGCCGCCGCAACCTGCGTGATGGAGGAGGGGCAGGTGGTGCTCTGCGACTGGAGCTTGTTGAGCACCTTGGTCAGTTCCTTCGGACCTGCCGCATAGCCAAGACGCCAGCCGGTCATGGCATAGGCCTTGGAAACGCCGTTGATGATCAATGTGCGGTCGCGCAAATCGGGGCAGGCAATGGCGAACGACGTAAACGGCGTGTCGCCGCAGACGATGTGTTCGTAGATTTCATCCGACATGATCGCGACGCGCGGATGGCGCGCCAGCACTTTGCCCAGCGCCTTCAATTCATGCGCCGTATAGATCGCGCCGGTTGGATTGGATGGCGAGTTGAACAGAAACCAGCGGGTTTTCGGAGTAATCGCCGCTTCCAGTCGCTCCGGCGTGATCTTGAAATCGTTTTCCACACCGCAGGCGATCACTTTCGGCAGGCCGCCATGCAGGATCACCAGATCGGTATAGGACACCCAGTAAGGGGCCGGGACGATCACCTCATCGCCGGGCTCCAGCGTGCCGAGAAAGGCGTTGAACAGGATCTGCTTTGCGCCATTGCCGATCGAGATTTCGTCCAGCGCATAGTCGAGACCGTTCTCGCGCTTGAACTTATCGACAATGGCCTGGCGCAACTCTGGCAGGCCGTCAGGTGCCGTATAGCGCGTGATGCCGCTGCGCATCGCGCCGATTGCCGCCTCGACAATATGCGACGGCGTATCAAAATCCGGCTCGCCGAGCGACAGGTCGAGGACGTTTTCGCCTCTGGCGCGCATGGCCTTGGCCGCCATCGAAACTGCCATCGACGGTGAGGATTTGATGGTCGCCGCGCGCCGGCTTTCGAACGCGATCATGTTCATGTCTGGGCTCCCTGGCCTGTGGTTCCTGGCGTGTCGCCGATCACGGCGTTTCTTTGTGCTGGGTCGTATGGAGGCGGGTGGAAGATCGGGCCGTCGGGGTCTGGAATTGATGCGTCTTAATGGTGTCGGGCCACGCTCATTCGTATTTCCACTTGACGATCTTTAAATACGTCACTTATCATATATGTGTCAACATGAAAACAAGCCGCAAAAACGGCGGTTCGGCTGGCCGGTTTTTGTTTGGTGGAGGTAATAGGCAAGCAAAATCAGACGATTGGCGCGATGCGACCAGTCGCGAGGAAATGGCGAGGGCCGAAAGAGGCCTGAACCTTTCCAGTGAGAATATAGAGCGATTTTGCCCCGAAAATGCATGCAAGCAAAGAGTTGGAGCGGTTCGAACACTTCCATCGGAACAGAAATCGCTTCGATAAGAACAACGGTTAAAACCAGAGGGAAACTCCATGAAATCCATCGCAAGACTTCTCGCCGGATCGGCCATCGCATCCGGTCTCCTGCTGTCGCAGGCCTTTGCCGCCGATACGATCAAGATCGGTGTTGCAGGCCCGATGACAGGCCCCAACGCTACATTCGGCGAACAGGTTTACAGCGGCGTTTCCGCTTATGTGAACGATGTGAACGCAAACGGCGGCATCAATGGCAAGCAGATCGAACTGGTGAAGGGCGATGATGCCTGCGAACCGAAGCAGGCGATTGCCGTTGCCAACCGTTTTGTCGATCAGGACAAGGTCCAGGCGGTGATCGGCCATTTCTGCTCGTCGAGCACCATCCCCGCTTCTGAAATCTACAATGATGCGGGCATTCTGGAGATGGCTCCTGCATCCACCAATCCAACGGTGACCGAGCGTGGTCTTGAAACCGTGTTTCGCGGTTGCGGACGCGACGATCAGCAGGCAGTCGTCGCCGGTGCGTTCATTCTCGACACGTTGAAGCGGGACAAGATCGCGCTGATCCACGACAAGGACACCTATGGTCAGGGCCTGGTCGATGCAGTCAAGAAGACCATCGAAGCGCGCGGCATCAAGCCGGTTCTCTATGAAGGGCTGACGCGCGGCGAACGCGACTTCAATGCGCTGGTGACCAAGATCAAGAGCTCTGGCGCAACGGCTGTTTATTTCGGCGGTCTTATTCCGGAAGGCGGCCCGCTGATCCGCCAGATCAAGGAACAGGGGCTGGATGTGGTTGTGGTGAGCGGCGATTCCTTCGCGCAGGCCGAGCTGATTGCGGCAGCCGGCGGCGCGGGCAACCTCAAGAACGTCTATTATTCCGCAACGCCGGACCCGCTGGCCGATCCGTCGACCAAGGGCGTTCAGGATGCGCTGAAGAAGGCGAATATCACGCCAGCCAACTACACGCTCTATGGCTATGCCAATGCGCAGGCCATCGTGGCTGCTTTGAAGGCGGGTGACGACATCAAGGCCCAGACCAACTGGCTGCGTAACAACACGGTTGATTCCGCCATTGGCAAGATCACCTGGGACGAGAAGGGCGACATCAAGGACTTCAAGTTCGTCTTCTATAATTTCGACGACAAGGGAACCCCAGTTCTCGTCAATTAAGGCTCTGCCAGCTCCAGCCAGACCCTGCGGTCTGGCTGGTTCCTCCTTGCCTGAACCGCATCCGCAGCCCGTCACGCTGGTTGGCTGGATGCGTCGGACCAAGAGTTCAGATCGCATGTCGCTCTGAATGCAAAAGGGGTTGCCATGGACTTCTATATTCTGGCCCAGCAGCTGATCAATGGGATCACGCTGGGCGCTATCTACGGACTGATCGCCGTCGGCTACACGATGGTCTACGGGGTCATCCGCATGATCAATTTCGCTCATGGCGACGTCTATATGGTGTCGGCCTATATTGCCGCGATCACGCTTGCGGTGCTGGGCTTCTTCGGCGTTCAGTCGGTTCCTTTCGCGCTGATCTCGATCCTGATCATCACCTGCGCCATCACGGCGGTCTATGGGTGGGTGATCGAGCGCGTGGCCTACAGGCCGTTGCGCGGCTCCACCAAACTGGCGCCGCTGATTTCGGCGATCGGCATATCGCTGATGCTGCAAAGCTATGTCCAGATTTCGCAAGGCGCGCGCGATCAGGGTGTGCCGACGCTGATCCAGGGCGCTTTCCGGTTCGGCACCGAACAGCACTTCGCCCAGATCACCTATATGCAGACCGTGATCCTGCTGGCCTCATTGGTCGCCATGGGCATTCTGACCTATGTGATCGGCTATACGCGCATTGGCCGTGAGTGCCGCGCGACCCAGCAGAATATCCGCATTTCTGCGATCCTCGGCGTCAATACCGACCGCACCATCTCCACGGTCTTCGTGATCGGTGCAGCAACGGCTGCCGTCGGCGGCGTGCTGGTGACCTTCAACTATGGTTCGTTCAATTTCTTCATCGGCTTCGTGATGGGCATCAAGGCCTTCACGGCGGCAGTACTTGGCGGCATTGGTTCTCTGCCGGGCGCAGTGCTCGGCGGCATATTGCTCGGCCTCACCGAAGCACTGTTCGCCGGCTATGTCAGCACGGACTACAAGGACGTCTTTGCCTTTGCCTTGCTGATTGTTCTTCTGTTCTTCCGTCCCTACGGCCTGCTCGGTCGTCCGGAAATCCAGAAAGTCTGAGGGGGCCGGAAACCATGCTGAACGACCGTCTTCTTGCGCTTTTCAAGGAAGCGCTGCTGACCTTCACGATTTCGCTGATCCTGCTTGGGCCGATTTCCGGTCTCGTGCTGGACGGCTTCTCCTTCCGCAATGAGTTGATGCGGGCCGTCACGCTTGCCGCCATCGTCACAGCCGGACGGCTGATATTTTCGCTGATCGGCATGAGCCCGTTTGGCGCAAGGCTGAAAGCCCTTTTGTCCAGCAATAGCGGCGGCGTCACCGTCAGAACGGGCAAGGAAAAATCCGCAGCCCCGCTGCTGGCGGTGATTTTTCTGGCAGGGTTGATGCTGCCTTTCGTGGCCGACAAATATTTCCTCGGCATCGCCATTCTGGCGCTGATCTACTGCCTCCTGGGTCTGGGGCTGAACATCGTCGTCGGGCTGGCTGGCCTGCTCGATCTCGGCTTCGTGGCCTTCTATGCGGTGGGGGCCTATCTTCTGGCACTCGGCTCGCAATATCTGGGGTTGGGCTTCTGGAGCGCGCTGGTTATCGCGCCGTTTCTCGCAGGCCTTTGCGGCATGATCCTCGGCTTTCCGGTGCTCAAGATGCATGGCGATTACCTCGCTATCGTGACACTGGGTTTCGGCGAGATCATCCGCCTTGTGCTCAACAACTGGCTGGACTTCACCGGAGGACCGAACGGCGCCCCCGCGCCCGCTCCCACGCTCTTCGGTTTGGAGTTCAGCCGGACCGCAAAGCAGGGCGGCACGCCGTTCCACGACTTCTTCGGCATCGCCTATAATTCCGATTACAAGTTCTGGTTCCTGTATTTCGTGCTGTTCCTCGTCGTCTGCGGGGTGATCTACACGGTAGAGCGCCTGCGCGTGATGCCGCTGGGGCGCATGTGGGAAGCGCTGCGCGAGGATGAGATTGCCTGCCGGTCGCTTGGCGTCAATCACGTCTTCATCAAGCTCTCAGCCTTTATGCTTGGCGCATCGACAGGCGGGATTGCAGGCGTGTTCTTCGCGGCGCATCAGGGCTTCGTGAACCCGACATCCTTCACCTTCTTCGAATCCGCGCTCATCCTCGCCATCGTGGTGCTGGGTGGTCTTGGCTCGACTGTCGGTGTCATTCTGGCCGCGCTGGTCCTGACCATCCTGCCGGAACTGCTGCGCGACTTCGCAGAATATCGCGTCTTCATTTTCGGCGTGCTGATGGTCGTCATGATGATCTGGAAGCCGCGCGGTCTGGTGCGGGTCACGCGTCCGGCGTTCTTCCCGTCCTCGGAGGCGGTGGTCTCGGCGGGGCTTTCCTCCAAGCCGGACCAATTGACCATGGAGGCCAGCCGATGAGCGCGCCTATTCTCGAGGTTCAGAATGTTACCATGCGCTTTGGCGGCATCGTCGCCAATCGCGGCGTCAATTTCTCGGTGGCGAAAGGCGGCATTACCGCGCTGATCGGTCCCAACGGCGCTGGCAAGACGACGATGTTCAACTGCATCACCGGCTTTTATCGCGCGAGCGAAGGCCGCATTGTGCTCAACGGTCCGGAAGGCCCGCGCGACATCGGCGCCTATATGGATAAGCCGATCACCGGCGGCTCCCATCAGGTGACGCGGGCGGGCATCGCCCGCACATTCCAGAACATCCGGCTGTTCAAGGAAATGTCGGTGGTGGAGAACCTGCTGGTTGCCCAGCATCTTGTCACCCGCAACGGGTTGCTGGGTGGCATTTTCAAGACCTCGGCATTTCGCAAGGCCGAAACGGAGGCGGTGGACCGCGCCTATTACTGGCTTGGCCAGATGAACCTGCTTGAAGACGCCAACCGGCTGGCTGGCGAACTTCCCTATGGTCGGCAGCGACGGCTGGAGATCGCCCGCGCCATGTGTACCGGGCCGCAGCTCATCTGCCTTGACGAACCGGCGGCGGGGCTGAACCCATCCGAAACACATGAGCTTTCGCAGATCATCCAGCGGCTTTGCGCCGAACAGGAACTGACTGTGCTGGTGATTGAGCACGATATGGGGCTGGTGATGCGTATATCGAACCACATTGTCGTGCTGGATCACGGCGAGGTCATTGCCGATGGAACGCCTGAACAGGTGGCCAACGATCCGGCAGTGATCGCTGCCTATCTCGGTGTCAGTGAAGAAGAGGTGCAATCGTGAGCCAGGCGGCAGAACCAAACGGGCAGGGCGCAACCGACAAGCTTCTGGAGCTGGTGGATGTGCACGCGCATTATGGCGCGGTGGAAGCGCTGCGCTCCGTCAATGTGCATATTTCCAAGGGCGAGATTGTCAGCCTGATCGGCGCGAATGGCGCAGGCAAGACCACGCTGCTTTCGACGATCTTCGGCTCGCCGCGCGCATCGAAAGGCAGGATCGTTCATCGTGGCGAGGACATTTCCCGTCTGGCGACAAATCGCATTTCCAGGCGTGGTGTGGCGCTGGTGCCGGAGGGGCGGCAGATCTATCAGGAAATGTCGGTCGAGGAGAACATGATGATGGGCACCACGCCTGTCGGCATGGAGCATTTCGACGCCGACCGCGCAACCATGTTCGAACTGTTTCCTCGCCTCAAAGAGCGTCGCAATCAGGTTGCAGGCACCATGTCCGGTGGCGAGCAGCAGATGCTGGCCATTGCGCGCGCCATGATGGCGCGGCCCGAGTTGATCCTGTTCGATGAGCCTTCGCTGGGGCTGGCACCGCTGGTCGTGAAGCGCGTCTTCGAGGTGCTGGGAGAGATTGCCGCGATGGGCAAGACCATTTTTCTGGTCGAGCAGAATGCCAATCACGCGCTGAAACTGTCACAGCGCGCCTATGTCATGGTCAATGGCCGCATTCATCTGTCAGGTGACAGCGCTTCGCTTCTGGACAATGCCGAGGTGCGCAAAGCCTATCTCGGCCTGCACTGAACCTGCTTGTCATCCCACTTCCTTGATTGCAATCAAGGAAAACCTGAAACGAAGGGACTAGATTTCCGATTGCGGGCTGCTTTGCCCGCAATGTTTGGGCGCTTTCGGCCTGTTCGCTTGGGCAGCCGCGGCGCTCGTGATGGAGATCGAGATGAAAATGCGTATGACCGCGTTGGGACTTGCTGCCGGTGTCTTAGGCCTGCTTGCTGCACCTGCTTTCGCTGAGAATATTGAAGTTCACATGCTGAACAAGGGCGCTGAAGGCGTCATGGTGTTCGAGCCTGCCTATATAAAGGCGAAGCCCGGCGACACGGTAACCTTCATCTCGGTGGACAAGGGGCATTATGTCGAGTCGGTCAAGGACATGCTCCCGGCAGGCGTGGCCCCGTTCAAAAGCAAGATGAACGAGAACTATGTGCTGACCGTCACGGAGCCCGGCGCTTACCTTGTCAAATGCACGCCGCACTTCGCCATGGGCATGGTTGCGGTGATTGCTGTCGGCGACAATCCGGCCAATCTCGAACAGATCGTTGCCGCCAAGAAGCCGAAGATCGTCCAGACGCGGCTGGAGAAAGTTATCGCCAGCGCGAAATGACAGGCGAGAGCCTTTCGTAAAACCCCAGCGAATCTGACTGAAAACTGCGCGATCTCCTCACGCAGTTTTCGTTAACTTGACATTTAATCAATCGATTGATTAAATCAGATTATGAAAAAATCGCGCCAGACTGGCACCCCTGCCAACGCCGCCCAAAGCGAGCCGTTACTGTCCAGCGACCAGACGCGCATGGCGCTGATCCATGCGGCTTTGCAGCTGTTCGGATCGAAAGGCTTCGACGCCACCTCGACGCGCGAGATCGCGGCTTTTGCCAAGGCGAATATCGGTTCTATCGCCTATCATTTCGGCGGCAAGGAAGGGCTGCGGCTTGCCGCTGCCGACTATATTGTCGAGACGATACAAGGTGTTGCCGGTCAGGCGCTCGGCCATTACGGGGCAATTGGTGCGCCCGCGACGACGAAGGAAGCTGCGCGTCAGCAGCTGGGTTTCGCACTGGAGCGGATGGTTCAGTTTATCGTGGCGCAACCGGCATCCGGCGAAATTGTTCAGTTTCTGTTGCGCGAGCTGGCGCATCCGACAGCGGCGCTCGACCGCATCTATTCCGGCGTCTTTGAGCCGACCCACAAACGGCTTTGCGCCGTGTGGGAAGCAGCAACGGGCGAACCGGCGGAAAGCGAGCAAACCCGCCTCACCGTTTTCACGCTGCTTGGACAGGTCGTCTATTTCCGGATCGGGCAGGAGGCGGTGAAGCGGCGCATGGGCTGGGTGGCTTTCGGTCCCGATGAAGCCAGGGCGGTTGCAGCCATCGCACGGCAGAATCTGTTTGCCATTCTCGCCGCCCGCGATGATCAGCATAATAAGGACGCAGTGCAATGAGCCTTCTCTGTATCGTTCCGTTCGCATCCTATCTGTTCGCGGCATGCAGCAGCCAGCCGCTGGCCGTTGGCTATGTTGAAGGCGAGTTCGTACAGCTTGCCCCGTTGGAAGTTGCGCAGGTGCAATCCGTCATGGTGAAGCGCGGCGACCGTGTGGAACCGGACAAGCCGATTGCGCTCACCGAAGATACGGATGCGAAGATCGCGGTTGCGCAGGCAGAAGCCGCGCTGGCGCAGGCTCAGGCGCAGCTTGCCGATTTGCAGGTTGGCAAGCGCCCGGATGAAATTGCGGTTCTGGAGGCGTCGGTGCGTACCGCCAATGCGCAGGCCGACGATGCGCGGCGCACGCTTTTGCGCACGCAAGACCTGACAAAGCGCGGGGTCATGACGCAGGCCCAGCTGGACGATGCCAAAACCAGTGTGGAAGTGGCCGAAGCGTCCATCAATCAGAGCATGGCCAATCTGGCCGTGGGGCGTTTGCCCGCCCGCCCGGAAGAAATCAAGGCTGCCGAGAATGCGGTCAAGAGCGCTGCCGCACAGCTCGATTCCGCACGCTGGCATCTGACCAAGCGCACCATCGTTGCGCCCGCTGCCGGGCGGATCACCGATGTCATCCGCAATCCGGGCGATACTGCCGGGCCGACGGCGCCAGTGCTGACCATGTTGCCGGACGGTGCGGTGAAGCTGAAGGTCTATATTCCTGAAGCCAAGTTCTCCTCCGTCCGGGTTGGAGACATGCTGTCGGTGCGTTGCGACGGCTGCGCGGCAGACCTCAAGGCGAAGGTGAGCTATGTGTCGCCCGACCCGGAATTCACTCCGCCGGTGATCTATTCGCTCGAAACGCGCCAGAAGCTTGTCTATCTCGTCGAGGCGCATCCGGTCGATCCGGCTTCGCCGCTCCAGCCGGGCCAGATCGTCGATGTCGATCTGGCCGCCCGATAGGCGGAGGCGATCATGTCAAACGCCATTGATGTCAAAGGTCTGGTGAAACGGTTTGGCGATGCAACCGTCGTCGATCATGTGAGCATGTCGGTGGCGGAGGGCGAGATTGTCGGATTTCTGGGTCCGAACGGTTCCGGCAAGACCACGACCATCCGCATGATGTGTGGCCTGCTGACGCCTGACGAAGGCGAGGGGCAGGTGCTGGGGTTTGACCTGCGCACCGAAGGACTGAAGATCAAGCGCGAGGTCGGTTACATGACGCAGCGCTTTTCCTTCTACGAAGACCTGACCATCGCCGAAAATCTTGAATTTGTGGCGCGGCTTTATCGTCTGAAGCCGGTGCAAGATCATGTGGCGCGCACGCTGGAAGAGCTTGGGCTTACATCGCGCGGCAATCAGCTGGCCGGAACGCTTTCCGGCGGCTGGAAACAGCGGCTCGCACTTGCCGCCTGTATCATGCACAAGCCAAAGCTCTTGCTGCTGGACGAGCCAACCGCCGGTGTTGACCCCAAGGCGCGGCGTGATTTCTGGGACGAGATCCATCGCCTTGCCGATGGCGGCCTGACGGTGCTGGTTTCAACCCACTACATGGATGAGGCCGAGCGCTGCCACCGCATCAGCTATATTTCCTACGGCAAGCTTCTGGCAACGGGAACGGTCAGGGATGTGATCGCCGAGGCGGGTCTTACGACTTTCATCGTCAGCGGCCAGCGGTTGGGCGATGTTGCGCGCGAACTGGAGAATGAGCCGGGCGTTCAGCAAGTGGCGCCATTCGGGGCGACGCTGCACGTTGTCGGCTCCGACCGGGCCAAGCTTGAAACTGCGCTCGACAAGATCAGACATCGTGACGGGATTACCGTCGAGGCGGGCGAAACCAGCCTTGAGGATGTCTTCATCCAGTTCATGGCCAATGCGCAGGACAATATGTCGAAAGCGGCCAGCGCCGGGAGCAACAAGGCCGGGAGTAGCAAAGGATGACCGGCAACTGGTTTTCATTCGAGCGTCTTGGCGCAATGCTGATGAAGGAATTCATCCAGATGCGGCGCGACCGCATCACCTTCGCCATGATGCTGGTGGTGCCGCTGATGCAGCTTTTGCTGTTCGGCTTTGCCATCAACAATGACCCGAAAAGCTTGCCAAGCGCCGTGGTCGTCACCAGTCAGGATCATTACACCCGGGCGATGATATCGGCGTTGGAAACGACCGGTTATTATCGCTTCGATCATGTGGTTCAAAGCGCCGCCGAAGCCGAAGCGCTGATTGCCAACGGCACGGTCTCCTTCGTGGTCACCATCCCGTCCGACTTTGCACGGCGGGTGGATGCAGGCGATGCACCGCAAATTCTCATCGAAGCCGATGCGACCGACCCTTCTGTGGCAAGCGGGGCGATTTCGACGCTCAGCACTGTGGCCAGTCAAGCGCTGTTGCGCGAGCAGGGCAAACAGGCCGAAGCGACGGAGGCCGCACGCAGCCAGCTACAGGTGATCGTGCATCGTCGGTACAATCCGGAAGGCGTGTCGCAGTATAATATCGTTCCCGGCCTGCTGGGTGTCATCCTGCAAATGACGATGGTGATGATGACGGCCATGGCGCTGACCCGTGAAACCGAGCGCGGCACCATGGAAAACCTGCTCGCCATGCCCGCCACGCCTGCCGAGATCATGCTGGGTAAGGTGCTGCCGTTTCTCGCTGTGGGGGCGGTGCAGGTGGTGGTCGTGCTGGTTGCGGCAAAGCTTTTGTTCGGCGTGCCGTTTGTCGGATCGCTGGCGCTGCTTCTGGCTTGCGTGCTGATCTTCGTTTTGTCGCTGGTGTTGCTCGGCTATACGATTTCGACCGCCTCGCGGACGCAGATGCAGGCCATGCAGCTGACCTTCTTCTTTTTTCTGCCATCGCTGATGCTGTCGGGTTTCATGTTCCCGTTCAGGGGCATGCCCGACTGGGCGCAGACCTTGGGCGAGATTTTCCCGCTCACGCATTTCCTGCGTATTGTGCGCGCCGTTATGCTGAAAGGCGCAACCCTTGCCGATATTGCAGGCGAGGTGAATGCGCTGATTCTGTTCGTTGTTCTTTTTGCCACGATGGCTTTGTTGCGCTTCCGGCGCACGCTCGATTGATCAGGCGCGCGCCGGGGCAAGTTTTATCAGCAAGCCGAAGGGGCAAGCTCCGCTTTCGGGCGGCGTGACAGCGTGAACAGCAGACCCGCCGCGGCCAGAAGGCCACCGGCCACCGGGATGGCAGCATAGCCGTAGCCCGCGCTCAACACAGCGCCACCCAGAGCCGCGCCCACTGCATTGCCAAGGTTGAATGCGCCGATATTGATCGACGAAGCCAGACCCGGTGCTTCGGCTGCGGCCTGCATGACGCGCATCTGGACCGGCGGCACGATGGCAAATGCAGCAGCACCCCAGGCCAGCAGGCTGATGAGCGCGCCAACATGGCTGTTGAGCGCGAGCGGCAGCACGAAGCTGATGGCAGCGAGCAGGCCGAGGAAGATCCGCGTTGCGCCATTCAGCGACCAGTCGGCCAGACGGCCACCCAGCGCGTTGCCGATGGTAAAGCCCACGCCGATGATTACGAGTGCCAGCGTCACGAAACCTTCCGACGCACCGGTGCGGTCAGCCAGAACGGCGGCAACATAGGTGTAGAGCGTGAACATTGCGCCTGCACCCATCACGGTTGTCGCCAGCGACTTCAATACGGTTGGACGCAACAGAACACCCACTTCCTTACGGATATCGGGCATCTTGCCCGCTTCACCGCGCGGCAGTGAAAGCCACAGGGCGGCAATGGCGACGAGGCCGAGAACCGCAGTTCCCGCAAACGACATGCGCCAGCCGATCTGCTGGCCGATCCAGGTTGCTGCCGGGACGCCGCCAATATTGGCGATGGTGAGACCCATGAACATGGTCGCAACGGCGCTGGCCCGCTTTTCCGGCGGCACGACACTGGCCGCAACGATGGAGCCGAGACCGAAGAACGCGCCGTGGTTGAGGCTCGTCACGAGACGAGCAGCCAGAAGCGTCCAGTAATCCGGTGCGAAGGCCGACAGGATGTTGCCGATGGTGAAGATCGCCATCAGCAGCATCAGCGCGGTGCGCTTGCCGAAACGCCCAAAGGCCAAAGTCATGATCGGCGCGCCGATCATGACGCCAATCGCATAGGCGCTGACCAGCAGGCCAGCGGTCGGGATCGATACATTCACGCCATCGGCGATGACCGGCAGCAGGCCCATCGGCGCAAATTCGGTGGTGCCGATGCCGAAGGCACCGATTGCAAGCGCAAGAAGCGGCCAGTTGAAACCGGCCGCTTTGGTTGCGCTATCCTGAGCGTTTGAAGCACTCATAGCGAAATCTCCGTGTTACTTGTCCCAGACAGGCGACAGCTCGGGAGGGCTGACGAGACGTCCGTCCGGGCGGGCGAGCTTTGCAATCGCCGCCATGTCTTCAGAATTGAGTTCAAAGTCGAACAGATCGAAGTTTTCCGCGACACGCGCCGGCTTGGCGGTCTTCGACAGTGCGATGAAACCGCGTTCGATGAGCCAGCGCAGCGCAACCTGTGCGGCGGTCTTGCCGTATTTCGCGCCGATGGCCTGCAAAGCCGGATCACGCGGAACCGCGCCATCGGCCATGCCGAAATAGGCGGTAATGGCAACGCCTGCTTCCTTGGCGGCAGCAGCAATCGCGTTCTGGTCGAGATAAGGGTGAACCTCGATCTGGTTGGTCACGATTGGCGCTTGGCTGCGTTCAATCGATTCTTTCATCTGCGCGATATTCTGGTTGCTGACGCCGATAAAGCGCGTCTTGCCCGAAGCCTGAACCGCATTCAGCAAGTCGACCTGTTCGGCAATCGACACTTTGTGGGCTGGCCAGTGCAGCAGCAAGAGGTCGACCTGATCGACTTGCAGCTTGTCGAGGCTTTCGCTCACGGAAGAAGCGAACTTCTCTTCGCTATAATTATCGACCCAGACTTTGGTGGTCAGGAACAGATCATCGCGACGTGCGCCAGCCTTCTGCAAGGCTTGGCCAAGGGCTGCTTCGTTCTGATAGATCTGAGCGGTATCGAAATGGCGGAAACCTGCTTCCAGTGCGGCTGGAATGACGGCTTCCACTTCGGCGTCCGACATACGGAAAACGCCGAAACCAAGCGCGGGAATAGCCGCGCCGTGTGCGTTGACGATCTTCATTGTAACTCCTGTTGACTGGCTGGACGCGTTTCGCGCGGAGGCGCACGAAGCTTGGGAGGCAAACGCTTCCAGTCAGGAATCCATTAGAATCCTGTGATGCACAAAGAGATAGGCCCAACATTCCCACTTGAAAATCCGCTGTCGTTCCACATTATCTATGAAACAATTTCACAGATGGGGTCATGGATGGATAATCGCGCCGGTGAGATGCAGGTGTTCCTGCGGGTCGTGGACGCGGGCAGCTTCTCGGAGGCTGCGCGCCTTTTGCGCATGAATCCATCCACCATCAGCAAGCTGATTTCGCGTATCGAGACGCGGCTTGGCGTGCGGCTTTTGGAGCGGTCGTCCCGCCGCCTGTCGCTGACCGCCGAAGGGCGCATCTATTATGAGCGCAGTCAGGGGCTGCTGCACGACTTTGACGAGATCGAGCGCGAACTGTCGCAAGGCTCGGCCAGCACGGGCGGCACGGTGCGCATCACCACATCGGTTGCGCTGGGCACACTGGGGCTGGAGCCGGTGCTGCCGGAATTTCTCAGCGCCTATCCGAATATCGTGGTGGACCTGTCTCTCAACGACGAGATCGTCGACCTCTATCGCGACCGGACCGATGTGGCGTTTCGCACCGGCAAGCTTGCAAATTCCAGCATGATGATGCGCAAGATCGGTCTGGCGCGGCGCAAGATCGTGGCGGCCCCCGCCTATCTGGAGCGCTGCGGCATGCCACGCTCGGTTGACGATCTCGCCGAGCATAATTGCATCGGCTTCAACTTCCGCCGTGTCGCGCCGGTCTGGCCGCTCAAGGAAAGCGGTCGCATTGTTGACCGCGCCGTCTGTGGATCATTGCTCGCCAATAATGGTGAAACGGTGCGCCGCATGGCCATAGCCGGGGTGGGGTTGGCCCGCATCGCGCATTACCATGCGCGCGACGACATAGCAGCCGGACGGCTGGTCGAGGTGCTGGCGGATGTCATCGAAAGCGACGAGGAAGAGGTGAATGCCGTGTTCCTTGGCGGGGCCAGACTGCCCCAGCGCGTGAAGGTCTTCCTCGATTTCGCGGTGCCGCGATTGCAGGCATTTCTCGCCTTGTAACAGAGCGATCACGCCGAATCATGTTGCATATTTGCTTCTAAGCGTGTGTTTTCCGCATAAAACGACGCTTCCCCATAAAATTTAGCACATCCAATAGCTGAACGATTTCATGTTCTTGAAAGGGCACGTCCCGCTTTTCAAGATTCTGTGCTCGCGTTTTGTATTGACTGTTAACATTGCGTTAACCACAGTTTGTTGCAATGTGTTACACAGAGTTACAATCGGTGAACTGGAAGCGAGGTGTGGATTGAAAGGAGTACGGCAGATAGAACGACAGTCCCGGCAGGTCAGCCTGCAACAAGGGGACAAGTCTGCCGTGGCCAACATGACCTTGTTCTGGGGCCTGATGCGCGCCTATTGGGTATCCGACCGCTGGAGAGAAGCTTGGGCGCTCACCGCCGCGATTTTTCTTCTGACGGCATTCGTCAGCAAGATGACGGTCTGGGTAGCGGAAGCTTCCGGTCACCTGATGAACTCCATCGTCAATGCCAATACCGCACCGGTTCAAAACCCGCTGGCGACGATTTCGGTCAATGCCGGTCTTTTGGTTCTGCTGATGCTGGGCAAGGATGTGATGCTGGTTGGCTCGCGCCATTTCCTTTCCACGACCTTGCATCGCAAGTGGCGCAAGTGGCTGAACGATCAGTTCTCCGCAGCGCTTCTGAATAGCAAGCACAGCCATTTCCATTTGCAGCAAGGTCGCGGCAAGGACCAGATCGACAATGTCGATCAGCGCTTGCAGGAATCGATCAAGGGTATGACTGGCGGCGCCATCGGCCTCGTGATGGGTATTGTCGGCGTCGTCCTGTCGGCCTTCTTCATCGGGCAGAAGCTCATCGAAATGTCCACGAATGTGGAGGGGCTGGAAGTCTTCGGCTCTTATGGCAGCGCGGTTCTCGCCTTTGCAGCTATCCTGATTTACGTCCCGCTCGGCACATTCGTAGCCATCAAGATCGGTCGCCGTCTGGAACGCCTCAATCTCGGCATTCAGCAGGCGGAAGGTTCCTATCGTGGCGAATGGACAACCCTTCTGCGTCGCAGCTTCCAGATTTCCGCCTCCAATGGCGAGGCCGTCCAGCGTTCGGTGAATGAACGTCTCTACAAGGATGTTGACGGCACCTGGAACAAGCTCAATCGTTTTGACGCGGCCTATCTCGCCTTCTCGCAGGCCTATGGCTTCCTGTCCAACCGCATCGTCGCCTATATTCCGGGCCTTCTGCCCTATATGAGCGGATCGGTGAGCTTCCGTAATTATGTCACGGGTGCGGAACTGGTTGCCGCGATGATCAACGACTGCTCGTGGTTCATTCAGGTTATGCCTGCAATCGCCAATCTGCGCGCCAATGCAAACCGCGTGACCGGGCTGGCGCAGGCCATGGAAAATGTGCAGGACCCGACGGAATTCTATGCGCGTTCGGGCGTCAATCGCTTTGCTTTCGCCCGTCAGCATCCGCGCTTCGGCCTGTCTGTCCGCAACCTCACACTGATGCAGGGGCCGGACAGCGAGGCGCCGTTCCTGCGCTCCGGCGTGATCAATATCCGCGCTGGCGACTGGGTCTATATGCGCGGTGAATCCGGCTCGGGTAAAACCTCCTTTGTCAAGGCGCTGAACGGTCTTTGGCCCTATGGCACCGGCGATATCATCTATCCGCAGAATGCGACCTCGCTCTATGCGACGCAGGATGCAAAGTTCCCGTCCGTATCGCTGAAGCAGCTTGTCAGCCTGCCGGGCGATGCCGGAAGTTTTGGCGATCTTGCTGTTGCAGCCGTCCTGCATGAAGCGGGTCTCGGTGAATTCATCGAACGGATGAACGACAGCGATGCCGGTGGCGCACCGTGGGATATGGTTCTGTCCGGCGGGCAGAAGCAGAAGATCGTGCTGGCGCGCATCCTCCTGCACAAGCCGTCGATCATCTTCCTCGACGAAGCCACAGGTGCTCTCGACCCGGCTGCAAAGGCACGCTTCCATACCGCTCTGAAGACCCGCTGCCCCGACGCCATCGTCATCAGCATCATGCATGAGGAAAAGCTGCCGGTACTCGAAAGCGGCGCGCAGGTCTATTCGCATGTGCTGGATATCCGCAACGGCCATGTCTCGCTGCGTCCAGTTCATTTCGATCTTCCGGGTACTGCCAACGCCCCGCTCATCGCAGCTGAATAATCGCTTTCTTTAGAGCGCGTTTCGATCTGATTGGATCAGATCGGCACTCTAATCCTCTGTTTCAACGCGCATCCTGTCCGAAAACCGTTTCACACTTTTCGGGATGCGCTCTCATACCGGGTTGTAAAAGTCCAGATTTGGACTATATTCCATTCTGGACGAATGGAGGCAATCATGGCTCGAAACGCGGCGATGTTAAAGACAGGGATTGAAAAAGGACCGGATGTTCTCGATCCGGGCCGTTTAAAGCCATTGTCGCGCAAGCGGCTGAGCGCTCCCGGTCTGCGCACCTTTCTGGCCATTGCCGATCTCTGGGGGCTGGACGAGCAGCAGCGTCTGCTGGTGCTGGGTCTTCCATCGCGCTCAACCTATTACAATTGGATCAAAGCCGTGCGCGAGCATCGCGATATCACGCTGGATGTCGATGTGCTGACGCGCCTGTCCGCCGTGCTCGGCATTCATCAGGCGCTGGGTGTTCTTTATGCGGATGAGATAGCGGGCGTGCGCTGGCTGACGACGCCCAATCGCGCAACGGTGTTTGGCGGTCATGCACCGCTGAGGCTGGTCACAGGCGGCACGCAGGATGGATTGCTGACCGTGCGGCGGTTTCTCGACGCGGCCCGTGGCGGCCACGTCATGGAGCCAAACGAAATCGACAGCGCCTTCACACCTTATCGCGATTCCGACGTGGTGTTTTCGTGAGGCGCAATCCCGCCCCACAACCGAGCTACCGGCTTATTCCGTCGCGTTTTCCTCCGGTCGGGCTTTTCGACACGGTGGCAACCGCTGCCGATCTGGAAGCCGTGATGGAACTGGCGGGCTGGACCAACGACCGGCTTCTCGTCGAGCGCCTGCAAAGGCTGCCGCATGAGGAATGGGTGTTCGGTAGGCCGAATTCCAGCATCGTCATGGCGACATTCCTGCATGTTGCACCGGGCGGCATGCGGTTCAACGGGCCGGAGCTTGGCGCATGGTATGCCGCAGCAAGCCTCACCACCTCCGTGGTGGAAGTCGCGCATCATATGCGCCGTGAGGCGGTTGCCACGGGGCAGACGGCACTTTCCCGGACATTCCGTGTCTATAGCGCGCGTCTTGAAGGCGATTTTGTCGATATATGTGGTGAGCAAGCGGCAAGGCCGGACGTCTACGCCTCCAGCGATTACGGCGCATCGCAGCATTTCGGCGAGGAAATGCGCGCCGCCGGAGAAGACGGCATCCTGTTCGACAGCCTGCGCCATGAAGGCGGCGTCAACATCGCCGCCTTTCGTCCCAGCCGCGTTCTCGATGTCGTGCAGGGCGACCACTACGATGTGACGGTCGAAGCGTCATCGCAGAAAATTCAGGCGAAGAAGCTGTCTGGATAAATCAGCGATTACACCGCCCATTCCACATCGGTGGTGAAGGCGATGGTGAGCCAACGGTCGGGGCTTTCCTCACCCAGCGCATTGCCGATTTCATCGCGCAAGGCATCCCATTCTTCCAGCCGCCGAGGCGGCAGGTTGGGCGGGACGATGAAGTAAAGTTCGATCTGCTTGCCGCGACCGACCTTGGCAACATAAGCGCGATAGGACACGAAGCCGTGGCGCTTCACAATGTCCTGCGCCACGCTGTCGACATGCATTTTGAGGTCCGCAGGCGTGACCAGAAAAATGTCGGCCAGCGCCTGTTTGATCGTGCCGATGGGCATCGGGATGATGACAAGGCAGACCACGGCCAGCGCGGTCGGATCAATATAGGGCGCTATCCACCCCAGCTCCGTTCCCTCGACGAGATAGCCGATCAGAAAGGCGACCAACAGCGCGGCGGTAATGCCGCCGGACATGATCCAGGCCTTGGCGTCCAGTGCCACGAAATCCGATTTGATATTGCGATTGGCGCGCATTTCGAACCAGGCCATGCCGAGACAGGCGATCAATGCCACCACGGCATAGAAAATGGCATAGGTGAATTCGAGATGGCGACCGCCCTGCATGATAATGGCGATTGCATTGATGAGCGCATAGATTGCAACCCCGGTCAGCATGATGCCGTTGAGGCCAAGCACCATCGGTTCCAGATGCCAGAAACCCATGGTGAAACGCTCACGCAGTTTGCGGTTGGTCCGCTCCGGCAAGGCGGAAAGCGCGATCAGCCGCGATACGATGAGCGCGAGCCCGCTCATGGCGGCATCGGCCAGCATATAGACGCCGTCGAATACAATCGAAAATGAACCGGACAAAAGACCGAATACGACGCCGAAACCGGCGACAAGGAGAGTAACGCCTATCGAGACTTGAAGGACAGTTTGTTCACGGCGCAATTTTTACTCCAGATTCAATAGTCAAATCGGCGGTAAGGCAGGGAGGTTCGTTCGACATTTTATTCGCGATGCACAGGATGGAAAATATATACATCGAATGGATGAAACCGGCAAATTCGAGATGTTTTTATTGAAGAATCCTCTAACATGAACGTTATCGCTTCGGCTTCCTGAAGCTTTCTGCGCGCTATAGTTCGCAAATGAAAAGAAGGGGTGTGTCTTGTCGATACGGATTGGCCAAAAATACGGACACCTCATTCACGGATGGAGCTGCGCCTGCCATAGCCCGCAGGCCTTGCAACTGATGGCGCGGATGGAAAAGAAGCTGTCGCGCCGCAATTTGCTCAAGGCGGCTGCCGCGTCGCTTACGGTCTCGGCCCTCGGTCTGAGCGGTACGGCAATGGCCCAGACCAAAGCCCCGGCAAAGCCCGTTCTTCTCACCAATGTGACGATTTTCGATGGCACTGGCGCCAGGCTCATTGAGGGCCAGAACGTTCTGGTGGAAGGCAATTTCATCAAGGCGCTGGTCGGCGCGCAGGAAACGGTGGCAGACGCGGACGTTATCGATTGCGGCGGGCGCACGCTGATGCCGGGTATGATCGAAGCGCACTGGCACTCCATTCTGGCCGGAATTTCGCAGTTGGCGGCCATGACCGCCGATATTCCCTATGTGCATCTGGTCGCTGCGCAGGAAGCCGAGCGCACGGTACTGCGCGGCTTCACAACGGTGCGCGATGTCGGCGGGCCGTCCTTCGCGCTCAAGCGCGTCATTGACGAGGGCGGCGTGGTTGGCCCGCGCATTTACCCATCGGGCGCGATGATTTCGCAAACTTCCGGTCATGGCGATTTCCGCATGCGCACCGATCTGCCGCGAAGCGCCCAGAGCGATCTGAGCGTTGCAGAACGGGCAGGCATTTCGGCCATTGCCGATGGCGAGGCGGAAGTGCTGCGCCGCGTGCGCGAGCAGCTGATGCTGGGCGCAAGCCAGATCAAGATCATGGGCGGCGGCGGCGTTTCTTCGTCTTACGATCCTATCGATGGCATCCAGTTCACTGAGGCCGAGACGAAGGCGGCTGTTGCTGCTGCCTCCGACTGGGGCACCTATGTCTGCATCCACACCTATACGTCCGCCGGTATCCAGCGGGCGTTGGCTTGCGGCGTGAAATCCATCGAGCACGGCCAGCTTGCCGATGAGGAAACCGTCAAGCGCATGGCCGATGCCGATGCCTGGTGGAGCATCCAGCCATTTCTCGCTGACGAAGACGCCAATCCGAAATCCGATCCGGTGCAGCGCCAGCAACAGCAGCAGATCTCCGACGGTACTGTGCGGGCCATCGAGCTTGGCCGGAAGTACAAGGTCAAGATGGCGCTTGGAACCGACATTCTGTTCAACCCGAAGGGCACGGCGACGCAAGGCAAACAGCTCGCGAAGTTTGCGCGCTGGTATGACAATGCCGAGGTGCTGCGCATGCTGACCAGCGGTAACGCCGATCTGGTCGCGCTTTCGGGGCCGCGCAATCCTTACCCGGCAAAGCTTGGCCGTATAGAAGCCGGAGCCTACGCCGATATTCTCGTGCTGGATGGCAATCCGCTCGATGATATTTCATTGATTGCCGATCCGGATCGCACGATGAAGCTCATCATGAAGGATGGGCGCATTCACAAGAACACGCTTTCAGCTTGAGGGACGCATTTTGAATAGACTGAACACGTATGCTGTTGCCGCTGTCATGTCCCTTTGCGGCGCGCAGGCCGCAAGTGCTGCCGACGCGGTAGTCGTTCCGCCGGAAGCGCCGTCCGTCGTGGAAAGCCAGCGCTGGGCCTTGCAAGTCACGCCCTATGTCTGGGCTGCCGGTCTCAAGGGAGATATTTCGCCCTTCCAGCGCGCACCGACCATTGGCATTGAAAAGTCCTTTTCCGATGTGTTGAGCGATCTTAATTTCAGCGGCTTCGTCAATGTCTGGGGCCGATACGACCGTTTCGTCGTCTCGGGCGACATGATGTATGTCGATACGACCGAAAGCCATGCTTATGGCAATCTGCCGCCGCTGCCGATTGCCATTCCATCGGGCACGGTCGTCAAGGGCGATGTGGACAGCAAGCAGTTCATGGCCACGCTGCAAGCCGGCTATCGCGTTGTCGATACGCCGAAATTCTCGCTTGATGCACTGGGCGGCATCCGTTTCTGGCACATTTCCAATGATGTGACGGTCAGCGCGCTGGGCCTGTCGCGCAGCTATGGCGAGAGCTTCAACTGGGTCGATCCGGTCGTGGGCACGCGGGCGCTTCTGCGCCTGACGGACAAGCTATCCCTGCAGGCGCAGGCGGATATTGGCGGATTTGGCGCGGGTTCTGAATTGACCTGGTCGGTGCTTGGCACAGTCAATTATGTGCTCACCGATCACCTGTCGGTTTCGGCAGGCTATAAGGCGCTGCATGTCGATTACGACCGTGACGGCTACGTGTTCGATTCACGCCTCAACGGTCCCGTTCTGGGCGTGACCTACCGGTTCTGATCAGCGGGCGGATCGTTCGATTTCCGTGATAGCCAGTTCACGAGAATGAAATAGACGGCATTTTCCTGCCCCGATAGAAAGCGGCATAGTGTTTGGCGCGCCGGAGGAGCGGCGCACCAAATGCCGGATTTGGGAAAATTGCAGGAATAACATGCCGATCTATGAGCTGGCTGCCGCTGGCGCAGCAACGTGCTGGGCACTGACGGGCCTCATCTCCGCCTGGCCAGCCGGTCATCTGGGCGCGCTTGCCTTCAATCGCGTGCGGCAGGTGTTTGTCACGAGCCTGCTTGCCATCTATGTCATCGCGACTGGGAAATGGCAGCAGCTGAGCGGCGATGTTGTCTTGCCCCTGATGCTTTCCGGTTTCATCGGCATTTTTCTGGGCGATACTCTGCTTTTCATCACGCTGAACAGGCTTGGACCGCGCCGCTCCGGCATTCTCTTCGCCATGAACGCGCCAATGACCGCATTGCTCGGCTGGCTGGTGCTCGGTGAAACTCTGTCTCTGATCGCCGTGCTCGGCATTGTCATCACGGTTTTTGGGGTTTCGCTGGCGATTTTCTTTGGCAAGCGCGCAACGCAGCTGCATCCATGGGAAACGATCAAGGGATCGCTATGGGCGGGCATCGGCCTTGGCTTGTTGTCCGCGCTCGGTCAGGCCATCGGCTCGATCATTGCGCGTCCGGTGATGGAAACGGGCATCGACCCGCTCGTCGGGTCCATGTTGCGCGTCGGCACTGCCGCCTTATGTCTGTCGATACTGATGCAGTTGCCATTTACCGCCGTGAAGCCGCGCAATCCGCTCAACTGGCGGGTTGGGGCGATGACGGCATTGACCGGATTTCTGTCGCTGGGCATCGGCATGACCTTGCTGCTTTTCGCCTTGTCGGGTGGCAAAGCGGGCATCGTCTCGACCATTTCGGCCACAACCCCGGTCATCATCTTGCCGCTGCTCTGGCTCAGGACGGGCGAGCGCCCTGCCGCAGGCGCATGGCTTGGCGCGGCCTTTACCGTGGTCGGTATGGCGCTTATCTTTATGCGCTGAGACGTCTTTCGCCTTTTAGGGCCGTTCGGCTTTGCTGCGTGCCATCCAGCGTTCACGGAAAGCGCGGCGACGCGAGCGCCAGCGCGGGCGCGGAAGCGGCTGCGCGGATGCCTTGCTGCGCATCGCCGGGGGTGGCGACAGCAGGCGGATAATGAACAGAATGCAGACACCGATGGTGAACAGCCAGAAGATTTCGTCGGTCAGATCGTTGATCATTGTCTCGTTCCAGCGGTTCGTCCGGCACTCAATAAGCTGAATATACGGCGTCGAATTGATGCTTTTGAAAAGAAAGATAGAGCATCGATCCGATTGAATCGGATCGATGCTCGTCAGTAAAATAGATAGCTTCTGGCAAAACTAAGTCCAAGTCACGTTAGCGTGCTTATTTGTGAAGCTGGCTATTGTGTCACTGCCTTTGGCTTCAGGCGCAGGATAAGCGGCACGAGCACCAGTGCGACAGCCGGGAAAACCAGCCAGTTGATCGTTTCCCAGCCGGACGCATGCAGCAGCGATCCCGCGAAGAACGACGCGCAGGCAACCGTGCCGAACATGATGAAATCATTGGCGCCTTGCGCCTTGCCGCGCTCGGCTGGCGTGTGACAGTCGGTGACCATTGCGGTTGCGCCGATGAAGCCAAAGTTCCAGCCGATGCCAAGCAGGATCAGCGCCATCCAGAAATGGCCGACATCGAAGCCGCCGAGTGCAACGGCAGCCGCCCCGGCAATCAGCACAAGGCCGAGCGCGGTGATCTTTTCCTTGCCGTAGCGGGCGATCAGCTTGCCGGTAAAGAAGCTTGGTCCGAACATGGCAAGCACATGCCATTGAATGCCGAGCGCTGCGTGATCGACCGAATGACCATGGCCAACCATGGCGATAGGTGCAGCCGTCATCACAAAGGTCATCAGGGCGTAGGAGCAGACGCCTGCCGCGACCGACAGGATGAAGCGCGGCATTTTCAATATTTCGATCAGGGGTCTTCCGGTGTCATTGCTGGCATTGGCCGCTTTGACAGCCTTGGGCGCGCGCAGCATGGACAGGACCGGCAATGCGATGAGGCCGAGCACCGCCTGGCTGAGGAAACTGCCGGCGAACATGGCATCGGGGATCGTGTCGCGGGTCCAGATCACCAGCTGCGGCCCGACGATTGCGGCGATGAGCCCGCCAACCATCACATAGGAAATTGCCTTGGCTTTCATGTCGCCGCTGGCGGTGTCTGCGGCGGCGAAGCGATAGCTCTGCACATAGGCGGCATAGAGACCTGCTGTCAGCGTGCCAAGGCAGAAGATCAGGAATGATGCGGAGAAAATGCCAGCGGCTGCGACAAGCCCCGCCGTCGCGCCGACAAGCGCACCAATCATATAGGCATTGCGCCGCCCGAGCTGCCGCATCAAGAACGCGGCAGGCAAAGTGCCGAGCGCCAGTCCCAGATTGAACAGGCTGACGGGCAGGGTGACGAGGGCCGGATCGGACGACAATTTCTGCCCGACAAGGCCGCCGAGCGAGATGACGATAGGCGGGCTCGACGCACCGAGCGCCTGCGCCATCGTCAGGATAAGAATATTGCGGCGAACGGACGAATTATCGGTCATTTTTTCCCTCATACAACGACGCAGGAAACTAGCGTCATAGTTGTCTGCCGAATAGAGGAAAAATATTCCAAATCACCGAAGTTCGGTTTTCCCGCGCTTTCTCAGGGAAAGTCTTCAAAGCTTCATTGGACAGTCAAGCACATGTCACGAAGCCAGCTTACCGATACCGCAGAGCTAACTTGGAACGGGGACATTCCATGCATCGGTATTTCGGCACGTCGACCATTCTCGCCAGCCTTCTGGCTTTCACCATTGTTCCGGCATCGGCGGAGGAAAAAGCATTTCCTGCCACGCTGAAGGCCCATGCGATCCTGCCAGCTAACACGGTCATCGCGGCACCGGATGGTGCGGCAGATCATTTGAAGACCTCCGGCAAATTCACCACAGCAGACCGCAAGCGTGCTGAAGGCATCGGTACGATTGAAGGCAAGGATGGCGTGCGTAAAACCGGCGTTTCGCTTCCCTTCGACGGCCAGCCTGTGCAGGGCTTTTCGGGCATCAAGACCATGGAAGACGGCAGCTTCTGGACGCTGTCGGACAATGGTTTCGGCACGAAGTTCAATTCGCCCGACGCCATGCTGATGCTGCACAATGTCAAGTTCGACTGGGACAACGGCAAGGTCGAGCGCGTGAAGACCCTATTCCTCAGCGACCCGGACAAGAAAGCACCATTCCCGATCGTCATGGAAGGCGCGGAAAAGCGTTACCTGACTGGCGCGGATTTCGACGTGGAATCGATCCAGCCCGTGGCGGATGGTTTCTGGGTGGGCGAGGAATTCGGTCCGTTCCTGCTGAAATTCGATACTGACGGCAAGCTGACGGACGTGTTCTCAACGCAGGTTGGTGAAACGCAGGTCGTCTCGCCGGACAATCCAAAGC
The DNA here is from genome assembly GCF_029909865.1 of Ochrobactrum sp. 19YEA23. Taxonomy (NCBI): domain Bacteria; kingdom Pseudomonadati; phylum Pseudomonadota; class Alphaproteobacteria; order Hyphomicrobiales; family Brucellaceae; genus Ochrobactrum; species Ochrobactrum sp. 19YEA23. The sequence continues at coordinate 68,679 of NZ_JASAMQ010000010.1, forward strand.
TCGCCTTGCCGGCCAATCCGAGCCTCAAGCTTCCGGTTTACAATCTGAAGCGTTCGGGCGGCTTTGAAGGCCTTGCCATGTCGAAGGACGGTTCGAAGCTCTACGGTCTCCTCGAAGGCCCGCTTTTCGTCGATGGCGCACCGGAAAAGACCGACAGCGGCAAGACTGGCCTGCGCATCATCGAGTTCAGCGTGGCTGACAAGAAGTGGACGGGCCGTTCGTGGCTCTATCCTCTGGCTGAAGGCGGCGAAGCGATTGGCGATTTCAATATGCTGGATGCCAGCACGGGTCTGGTCATCGAACGCGACAACGGTGCAGGCGTTGCGGAAAAGGCTTGTGCCGATCCGAAGAAGCCGCAGCCGGATTGCTTCGACGTGCCGTCCAAGGTCAAGCGCATCTACAAGATTTCCTTCGATGACAGCAATGTCGGCAAGGAAGTGCGCAAGATCGGCTACATCGATCTGCTGACCATTGCAGACCCGGACAATAAGCGCCGTCAGGGTGGTCATGACGCCATTTACGACATGCCGTTTGTGACGATCGAGAATGTCGACCGCGTGGACGATACCCATATCATCGTCGGTAACGACAATAATCTGCCGTTCTCGGCAGGCCGTTCGCTCGACAAGGTTGACGATAATGAGTTCGTGCTGCTGGAAGTCGGCGAATTCCTGAAAGCCGAATAAGTCGACTGCCCCGTGATTGAAGAAAAGCCGCGAGACAATCTCGCGGCTTTTCTGTCTGTGCACGACAGAAGTACCGACATGGAAGTTTTCTTCGCTCGCAGTTATGGTGCAGCAAAACTTCTATGGAGGAAGCCGTTGAAGATTTTCATTTTCGGCAGTGTGAATGTGGATGTCAGCGCACGAATGGCGGCGTTGCCACGTCCGGGGCAGACGGTGAATGCGTCGGGCTACGGGATTGGTCTCGGCGGCAAGGGCGCCAATCAGGCCGTGGCTGTCGCCAAGCTCGGCGGCGATGTGCGCTTCGTCGGCGCGGTCGGCAACGATGCCTTCGGTGATCTTGCCGTCAAGCAGATGCAGGAATTCGGCCTCAACACAGATGGCGTGCGGGTGACTGACGGTGTCGAGACAGGCATGGCGATCATTCAGGTCGACGAGGCTGGCCAGAACACGATTGCCGTTTGCGCGGGGGCCAATGCACATTGGTCGGCAACCGATATCGATGCGCACGCCGCGGACATTGCCAAAGCGAAGATCACGTTGCTGCAGCGCGAAGTGCCGCATGAGGCCAATCTGGCGGTTGCGAAAGCCGTGCGTGCTTCAGGCGGGCAGGTGCTGTTCGACCCGGCTCCGGTTGGCGATGCCAGCCGCATGGCGGATCTGATTGCGCTTTGCGACATCATCTCGCCGAACGAGACCGAGGCCGCCGAAATCACCGGCATCGAGCCGACCGATTTGGCCTCGGCGGAAGCGGCAGCCCGCAACCTTCTGGAACGCGGCCCCAAGACCGTCATCCTCAAACTTGGCAGCCGTGGGGCATTGCTGGTGACCGCGGGTGAGGTCAGGCATTTCGAGCCGTTCAAAGTCAAGGTCGTGGACACGGTCGCGGCAGGCGACAGTTTCAATGGCGGTTTCGCGGTCGCCTATGCGGCAGGAAAATCGCTGCATGATTGCGTGCGCTTTGCGTCCGCCTCGGGGGCGATTGCGGTCACACGGGCAGGTGCAGGCGCGGCAGCGCCGACTGCAAGCGAAGTGGAAGCGCTGATCGCCAGCGCCTGAGTTTCAGTTGTAAACAAAAAGCCGCGCTGGCTGGACCAGCGCGGCTTTTTTCATTTTGACGAGAGATCAGAGCGTCGCCAGACGTTCCGTCAGAAGCGTGAAGAAACCATCGGCATCGACATCCTTGATGAACAGCGCGTTCTTCGGGCGGTCGGTCACTTCCCACCAGTCGACGACCGTTTCGCCGATGGTCAGCTCCGAATTGATCTCGATTTCCACATTGCAATGACGGCCGGAATAAAGCTCTGGCTTCAACAGATAGGCGATGACATTTGGATCGTGCAGTGGGCCGCCATCGGTGCCGTATTTCGCTTCGTCATAGCGCTCGAAGAATTCGAGCCATGCCGCGACCACTTCGCCGACATGGGTGCCGAGACCGCGAATGGCGGCGATGCGCTTTTCGGTGGTCAGCACTTTGTGGGTGACGTCAAGCGGCAGCATGGTGATCTGGATGCCGGATTTGAACACGACCGCTGCGGCATGCGGATCGACATAGATGTTGAATTCAGCCGAAGGCGTGATGTTGCCGCCTTCGAAATAGCCGCCGCCCATCAGTACGATTTCCTTGACGCGCCCGGCGATCTTCGGTTCGCGGATCAGCGCGGAGGCAATGTTGGTCAGCGGTCCAAGCGGGCAAAGCGTGACAGTGCCTGGTTCTTCCTTCATCAGCGTTTCGATGATGAAGTCAACGCCGTGCTGCGCCTGCAGCGGCATGGTCGGCCTGGGCAGATCATAACCGTCGAGGCCGGTCTTGCCATGCACGTTTTCGGCGGTGACAAGCGGGCGTACCAGCGGGCGGATGGAACCTGCAAACACCTTGGTATCCGTCTTCTTCGCCACTTCGCAGATGGTGCGCGCGTTGATTTCCGTGCGGGCCAGCGGGCCGTTACCCGCAACGGCGGTAATGCCGAGAATGTCCAGTTCCGGGCTTGCCAAGGCCAGCAGAATGGCGACGGCATCGTCCTGACCGGGATCGGTATCGATAATAATTTTACGGGCCATGATAGGTTTCCTAATAGGGGATTTAAAGAGCGTTGCGCGCTGCATTGACCGTCTGGTCGACAAGCGCTTCGAAAGAGATTTTCGCCGGGCGGCGCATATAGGTGACGATGTCGTCGGCCAGCAGCGGCTTCGACCAACGCTCGGCGATGATGCGAGGGCCGTACTGGATGGCGATCATGCTGAGAATCTGCGCTGCGTTGCAGTCGACATCATGACCAATGCCGCACACGATTTCGAGCGTGCGGTCGAAATCGCCGTCGCCGAACCACAATGCGATGACCTGCGCCGCTGCATTCGGATAGACGTGGATCCAGTTATACTCGGCATATTCCGCATCGCATTTCGCCCATGCATCCTGCCAGCTGTTTGCGGCATGGCAGGCATCGAGCGTGAATGCCAGAACAGCGCCATATTCCGTTTCGGTTGAAAACAGCTCTATCGTTGAGACGAGCAGTTCACGCGTGTCCTTTACGGCAAAAGCGCGGGCGGCCATGACGGCGTTAAACACCTCACCCAGAATGCCGTTACCGGCATGGGAAATCTCCGCGTCCATCCAGGCAAGCCGTGCGGCTTCGCGGGCGCGACCGGGCACAACCATGCCGCAAATGGTGCCGCGCATCTGCGCGCCGATCCATTCATCGAACGGATTGTCGGACGTGCCGGTTTCCGGCGGCGTCAGGCCACGGCGCATATTGGAAAGCGCAATGGCTTCCGCCGACCAGCCAAGCGGGATCAGTGAAGTCCAGCGTTCGGCAATGTCACGGCTGGTGACGGCGGAACCCTTGTCGCCAAAGGCTTCCAGAAAGGCAATCTCAAACGTGATGTCGTCATTATAGGTATTCGGCTCACGCACATAATCGCGGATCGGGCCGAAAACCTCCATGATGTTCTCAGCCGTATAGCCTTCGAGTGCGGTTCCAGCCGCTGCGCCCACCAGCTGCGCCATCCACGCGGCTGCGGTGCGGTCGCGGAAATCGTCAGACTGCACAGCATAGAGCACATCGTCCGGCCATTGAACGGCCGCGTCGAACTGCTCCCACGTGGTGTATCGCACCGTCTTTTGCGAGATGTGGTTCGGGTCGGGCCGTGCCGCCCGCATCAGCACGCGCAGGCGCATGTCGATGCGGTAAAGCGTTTCGAAATCGTCGCGCTCAAGCGCTGCCAGCCCGTCAAGCAGAAGCTCTGCGTAAGGCTCCAGCACATAGCCCTTGTTTTCGAGTGACTGCAGCGCGCCTGCCATCAGACATTCAGGTGCAGCCGAGCCGGGCACATTGCTTTTCCAGAACATGGCCATGAGATCGTCCTGCGCCTTCATGACGGCGCTTGCATCCCATGTCTGTTCTTCCGCCGTGCGCACCACGGGTTTGGTGTCGCGCAGCAGGTCGCGGGTCAGTTCCCAAGCCTTCATGTTCTTCTCATTTTCATGCATTTCAGGAGTTCTTCAATTGCCGTGCGCGCCGCTGCTTGCGGGCGGCATGGACCGTCAGCACGACCACCGGAACGAGATAGGGGATCATCTGCATCAGTTCGAATGGCAGTCCGAGACTTTGCAGCGTGATGGCGAGCGATTCCGCAGCAGCCAGCACAAGGCTTGCGGCAAGCGTGCCCCAGGCCGTTCCCTGTCCCATAACTTCGGCTGCAATCGCGATAAAGCCGCGACCGGCGGTCATGTTCTGGGCAAACCAGGTCACATAGCCAAGCGAGAGATAGGCGCCCGCCGCCCCCCCGAAAATGCCGGAAAGCACCAGCGCCTGCATCTGCACACGCCCGACATGAATGCCTGCCGCACGCGCCGATTTGGGATCAACGCCGGTGGCGCGCAGATGCAGGCCGAAGCGGGTGCGCATCATCAACAGGCTGACCGCTGGGACCGCCAGAAGGGCAGCGAAGGTCAGCACATGGATATTGCCGATGAAAGGCACTGGCAGGCTTGGCAGCGAACCGCTTTTCAGCGCGCCCGACATGCCTTTGTCGCCAGTGGCGAGATAAAGGCCGAGCGTTGTTGCCGCCGCTGCCGCGATGTTGAGCGCAATGCCGGTCATGATGAGGTCGGTGCCGAGACGATTGACCGAAACCGACATGATCCATCCGAGAAGCGCGCCTGCAATCAGCGCGGCGAGCAACCCGATGGCTGGACTTCCTGTTGCCGCACTGGCCAGAACGGCGATGAGCGCCGCCACAAGCATCATGCCTTCCATGCCGATGTTCAGAACACCGGCGCGGTCGGAAATCATCACGCCGAGCGCCGCCAGCAGAAGTGGTGTCGAAACGCGCAGGATCGTGCCAATGAAGGATGGATCGAGAATTTGTGCGAGAACGGTGCTCATGCGTGTTCTCCAATCTGCCGTTCCTGGGCCTGTTCGTCTTTGCGGTTACGCAAATTGCGGATCAGGCGCAGCACGGTCGGGTGATTATGGATGACGCTTGCGGTCGAACCCACCATGATGGCCGCCGTTACCAGCCCCACCACTTCGGTCGGGATATTCATGTTGCGGGCGAGAAGGTCGCCGCCGACCTGAACGAAACCGAGGAACAAGGCCGCCGGGACCAGAAGGAACGGATTTTCGCGCGCCAGAATGGCGACGACGAGACCCGTCCAGCCATAACCCGGCAGATCAAGCCACGAAAAGCGCGCGTGCAGGCCGAGCACTTCAAGCGCACCTGCCATGCCCGCCACCAGACCACCGACGATCTGCGCCCGCATGATGATGCCCTTGAGCGGCAGGCCGAGATGGTTGGCAAAACCGGGGCTGGAGCCTGCAATGCGGATGTTGAGACCGGACCGCGTCCAGTAAAGCCAGATACCGCCCGCGATACAGGCGAGAATAGCAATGATCGAGCCGCTATTGAGGCGCGTGCCCGCCAGCAGCCGGTCAAGCTTCGCCTCGGGCGGAATTTTCAACGACATCATGCCGCCCGCTGCCGGGTCGCGGATGACGTAATTGAGCACGAACAGGCCGAGAAACAGAAAGGCGTAGTTCAGCACCAGCGACGTCACCATTTCCGATGCGCCAAAGCGCAGGCGCAGTGCCGCCGGAATGGTGCAGGCAAAGCTGCCCGCAACCGCGCCGCACAAAATGGCGACTGGCAGCGAGAACCAGCCGAGCGACGGGATCAGCACAGCGCCGGTCACCGCGCCGAGTGCGCCCAGAAAGAAGCCGCTTTCTGCACCGAGATTGAACAGGCCGGAGCGGAACATGATGGTGATGGCAAGGCCGGTCAGCATGATCGGCGTTGCTGCTTCCACCATATTGCCCATGTGGCGAATGCTGCCGAAGGGGCCAAGGAAGAACGTCTTCAGGATCGCCGCCGGGTCGTCCTGCATCAGCGCCAGCGGCACGAGCAGAACGGCCATGATGACGGCGATAACCAACACGGTCAGGAAGAAGGGAACGAGGGAAGCCAGAATTTTATGCATCAGGCAGCCACCTTGGTTCCGAGCATGTAGGGGCCGAGCGTCGCAGGTGTGATGTCGGGCCCGTTTTCCAGATGGGCGACAATGCGCCCGTTGAAGAGCACGACAACCCGGTCGCTGAGACGCAGCAATTCGTCGAGATCGGCGCTGACCAGCAGCACCGCGCAGCCGCCTTGCGCCACTTCGTCAATGCGACGATGCAGGAAAGCCGCCGCCGAAACGTCGATGCCGCGTGTCGGCTGATCGGCGATGAGAAATTTCGGATTGGTTGCCAGTTCACGTGCGGCAATCAGCTTTTGCGCATTGCCGCCGGAAAGCGAATCGAGCCGCTCCGTAATCGCACCTGCCCGCACCGAATAGCGCTTGATCATATCCTGCACGCGCGTCTTGATCGCGTTCCAGCGCAGGAAAGGACCCCTATCTGTATCGGGATTGCGATCGGTTCCGGCGATTGCATTTTCCGCCAGAGACAGGCCGGGCGCGCCGCCTTGCGAAAAGCGGTCGGCGGGAAGATAGGCAAGACCCTTTTTACGCCAGCTCGCCGTATCGGCGCGCAGCATATTCGCGTCGTTGAGGCTGATGCTGCCGGTCGCAGCTTCTGCCAGACCGGACAGGACGGACACAAGACCGCGCTGGCCGCTGCCGTCCACACCTGCAACACCGACGATTTCGCCTGCACCAATGGTGAGGTTGATATCGTTGATGCGGTCGGCAGGATCGGGCGCTTTGGTCGTCACGCCATTCATGGCGAGGACCGTTCTGGTCGGGCCGGTCTTGTGGGCGCGTTTTGGAATGTCGACCGCATGGCCCATGACCATTTGCATGATGGCGTCGTCCGGCACATCGGCAAGCTTTTCCGTGCCGGTAACGGCACCGGCGCGCAGCACGGTGACGCTTTCCGCCAGCTCGCGCACTTCGTTCAGCTTGTGCGAAATGAAAAGGATGGTGATGCCGTCGTCGCGCAGGCTTTTCAGCCGTCGCATCAATTCCTCAATCTCCGGCGGAGAGAGAACGGCAGTCGGTTCGTCGAGGATCAGCAAACGGGTGCGGCGCGCCAGCGCCTTCAAAATTTCGACCTTCTGCTGTGCAGCCACGGAAAGCGTGCCCGTGATCGCATCCGGGTCGGCATGCAGATCATATTGCTGCATCAGTTCATCGACCATTTTGCGCGCGGCAACACGGTCGATCAGTCCGGCCTTCACCGGCTCATGACCGAGAATGATGTTTTCCGTCACGGTCAGCGTCGGCACCAGCGAGAAATGCTGATGCACCATGCCGATGCCCTTGGTGGCGGCATCTTCCGGCGACCAGGACGCGATATGCTGGCCATCGATGACGATTTCTCCCGCCGTGGCATTTTCAATGCCAAACAGGATTTTCATGAGCGTCGATTTGCCAGCGCCGTTCTCGCCGCAAATGGCATGGATCGATCCGGCGCGGATCGAAAACGACACGTCGCTGAGCGCGACGGTGCCGTTCGGATAAACCTTGCTCACATCGTGGAAGGCGACGATTGCATCGCCGCCTTCATGTTTTTCAGCTGGATTTGACACGATCAGGGACGAACCTTGTTGCGCATCGCATTGAGATCTTCGGTGCTGAGGCCAAAACCGGTCGGAACCGTGATCTTGCCTTCGGAAATCTCGTCGGAAGCCTTCTTGATGGCATCCTTGGTTTCCTGGCTGGCCATGGTGGCCATGTTGCCGTCCGTCACGATGCCGACCGCACCTTCCTTCAGGCCGAGCGCTTCCGCCTTGCCGAAGGGCAGATCGCCTGCCTTGAAGCGGTCATAGGCCTGCAAAAGGCTGACATCGACATTCTTGAGAACGGAGCTGACAACCTGCTTGGCAATGGCCGGGTCGCTGTCCTTGAAGATCGCTTCCTGATCGGAATCGACGCCGAGAACATATTTGCCGGTTTCCTTGGCAGCCGAAAGCTGGCCGAGGCCGGTCTGCGACGCGACCACAAAGCCGAGCGCCACATTGGAGCGATATTGTGCGAGGCCAAGTTCCTTGCCCTTGGCGGCGTCCATGAAGGAACCGGCATAGGAAATGGCGATCTTCACATCCGGCGTAACCGACTGCGCACCGGCGATATAACCGGCGAGGAAGTCGTTGATGACCGGAATATCCATGCCGCCCAGGAAGCCCAGATTCTTGCCGGTATCGCCGAGCTTGCCGTCTTTCAGCAGCGAGGCTGCCAGCATGCCGCCGAGATAGGAGCCTTCATTCTGCTTGTACTGGATCGAATAGACGTTGTCATAGCCGCCTTCCTCGTAAGGAACGCTGGCATCGTAGAGAACGTATTTCTTGTCCGGATATTGCTTGGCGACCGAACCGACGGTTTCGGACATCTGATAGGTGCCGCCGATGATCAGGTCCCAGTCCTGTTCGGAAGCGTCGAGGAAAACAGGTTCCCACTTGGTCGGATCGTCGCCGATTTCGAGAATCTTGGTCTCGACATCGTCGCCATATTTGTCCTTGATCATCTTCATGCCCTTGGCGGCGGAATCGAAGAACGATTTGTCGCCGAGCGCGCCATTGATGATGAGCAGGATCTTGTCCTTGGCTTCCGCCGCCGTGGCGAAGGTGCCCATTGCCGTCGTGGCGGCAAGAGCAAAGGCAAGATGAATTATTCCCCGTCTGGTGGATTTGAGCACAACGCAACTCCAGTTTCTATGTTCGATGAGATGGTTTTTCCTTGCTCTGGCAAAATGCCACCCCGCAGAACCCCCATGCATGGTGCGATCAAACGATGACGGCTTGCGGGAGTCAATCTCCTTCGATTTGCGTCACTGTGGACAATAGGTTCCTGAAACGAAATGCATGGCTTCTGGAATGCAATTGGGTCCTGTAAGTTGCCGCCTGTATTCTATGGACGGAGTGGCCGTGAAGAAAATCGTTGGACTGGCAATTCTTGCACTGCTCGCGGCCTTTCCGGCCCATGCAGAGGACGACTGGAAGGCGATTGAAGAGGTCAAGCCCTATGCCATTACAGGGCAGACCGGCATTGATCTTTATCGATCCATCGGCCAGCGTGGGCCGAAGATCGGCATCGGACGGGTGATCGCCCATACGACCTATGTGCTGACCTGGGATCGCAAATTTGATCACAGCAACAATGCCTGCACGATCCTGTCTGCAAAACCGAAGCTGAAAATCACCTATACGCTGCCGAAACCTTCGGAAAAGCTGCCGTCACCGGTGCGGGAAAATTGGGACGTTTTCATTGAAGGCATCCGCAAGCATGAGCTGGTGCATGGCGACAGCGCCAAGGACATGACGCGCGAAATCGTGCGCCGAACGGTCGGACTTTCCGTGCCTAATGACCCGAAATGTCAGAAAATCCGCAAGGTGCTGATCAAGGAGATCACCGATCTGGTTGCCGTACAGCGTGCCCATGGCCGCGATTTCGACCGTGTCGAGATGGGCAATGGCGGCAATGTGCAGCAGCTTGTGCTCGCGCTGGTGAATGGCGGCTAATCAGAGATCCATGACGTCACGCCGATCCTCGGCGATCAGCTTGCGTATCTGCTGCACGATCTGGTCGCCATGGGCCTTGCCCAGCAGGTCGGCAGTTTCGACATCCTGTTCCTCAATGGCGCGGATCATGTCTTCGTGTTCCGTCACATATTGTTCCGGCAACTGGTCCGAGAAGGACGAATAATAAAGGCGCAGCAGGCGGCGACCTTCATCGAGAAGGCGCGCGAAAAAACTCGTATAGAACGGGTTACGCCCGGCTTCGGCAATCGCCGCGTGAAAATCGCGGTTGGTCGAGATCATGTCCAGCGCATTCTGGGCGCGCACGGCCTTGGCAAAATCTTCCTGATGGGCGCGAATGATCTTGAGGTCCGCTTTGGTACGGTGGCGCGCAGCAAGCCGCGTCGTGACGCGATACATCAGCGTGATCGCGTCGAAAAAGGCGGGCAGGCTTAGAAAGTCGATATTGGAAACCACCGTCGAGCGGTTCGGCAGTGTCGTCACAAAGCCGTCGCTGGCAAGCCGGACCAGCGCTTCGCGGATCGGCGTGCGCGACATGGCAAAGCGTTCCGCCAGCTGGTTCTCGTCAATGGGACTGCCGGGCGCGAGCGAAAGATCGATGATTTCATCCCGCAGCACATCATAGACCATCTTGACGCCCGAGCCCTTCTTGCGGTCGGCTGATTGGTTCGCCGATTGGCTGGATGGTGCTTTGCTCATGGCGTGTCCTTTTATTGAAAGGGGCAGGGCGTGAAGAGCCGGGAGGCATGCTTTCACGCAGCTATCCGCAATATCCTTTGTGATGGTGATTGGATCGTAGTTGCAATTGAAATTTTAGTCGACAAGAAAAATACATTGTGTATATTTGTCTTCATACAAGGCTTGCTGAAGCCGGTTGTAGACTCTGGTTGATTGAAAAACGCGTTCAAGAGATTCAAGGACAGGACCATGACTTCTGATATTTTTTCCGGCTGCATCCCGGCACTCATGACGCCATGCAAGCCAGACCGCTCGCCGGATTTCGATGCGCTGGTGCGCAAGGGCAAGGAATTGATCGCCGCTGGCATGTCTGCCGTCGTTTATTGCGGCTCGATGGGTGACTGGCCGCTTCTGACCGACGAGCAGCGCATGGCTGGCGTTGAAGCGCTTGCCAAGGCTGGCGTGCCTGTGGTCGTCGGCACCGGCGCCGTCAACACTGCCTCGGCTGCGGCTCACGCCGCGCATGCCCAGAAAGTTGGCGCAAAGGGTCTGATGGTTATCCCGCGCGTTCTGTCGCGCGGTTCGTCGATCTCCGCCCAGAAGGCGCATTTCAAGGCCATTCTGGCGGCTGCGCCCGATCTTCCGGCTGTGATCTACAACAGCCCTTATTATGGCTTTGCAACCCGCGCCGATCTTTTCTTCGCGCTGCGCGCCGAGCATCCGAACCTGATCGGTTTCAAGGAATTCGGCGGTGCGGAAGCCATGCGCTATGCTGCTGAAAACATCACCAGCGCCGACGACGATGTGACCCTGATGGTCGGCGTTGATACTGGTGTGTTCCACGGCTTCGTCAATTGCGGCGCCAAGGGTGCGATCACTGGCATCGGCAATGTGCTGCCGAAGGAAGTACAGCATCTGGTTTCGCTGTCCAAGGCTGCTGCTGCCGGCGATGTTGAAGCCCGCGTTGCCGCGCTTGAACTGGAAGCCGCGCTTGGCGTGCTGTCGTCCTTTGATGAAGGCCCGGACCTCGTCCTGTTCTACAAGCATATGATGGTCGTGACCGGAAACCCGGAATACGAACTGCATTTCAATGAAACGGACAAGCTTTCCGATGCCCAGCGCGGTTATTGCGAAGCACAGCTGAAGCTGTTCCAGACCTGGTATGCAGCTTGGATCAAGCAGGGCGGCGTGGTCGCGAAATACGCAGCCTGAATGTTATAGATTTGCGAATAAAAAACCCCGCCAAATGGCGGGGTTTTTGTTTGGCCATAGTTCGAAATTACGCGATGGCGTCGAGGCCTTTCTGGCGCAGCATTTCCAGGTGATCCATTTCCGCCTGGGTGAGCGAAATGCCCTTCGAAAGCGATTCACGGCGGGCGGCGAAACGGCGCTGCGACGGAAGACGGGCACCCTGACCGGCAATGGCTTCAAGCAGAATTTCGCCGTGCTGGATTGGATTGAGGCGTCCACCAGCCATGCGCGTCGGATCAAAAGCGAGAACCAGTTCGCCGTGGCGCGGCGCAATCGTCGTGGTGCCGAGATAGGCGAGAGCCTCCGGGCTGCTGAAGTCGCCGATCATGGACCCGGCCAGAAGCTCGATCATGGTCGAAATCGCTGAACCCTTGTGCTGGCCGAAAGGCAGCATCGCGCCTGCAAGGGCGGCTTCCGGGTCGGTGGTCGGCTTGCCATCGGCATCGATAGCCCAGCCTTCCGGCAATTGCTTGCCAGCGCGGCGGTAAAGCTCCAGTTCGCCACGCGCTGCGACGCTGGTTGCAAAGTCGAATACATACGGGTTTTCGCCCGGGCGCGGCCAGCCGAAGGCAAACGGGTTGGTGCCGAGAAGCGGCTTGGTGCCGCCCGCAGGCGCAACAGTTGCATAGCTTGGGCACATGGCCATGGCGGCGAGGCCTTCGTCGGCCAGCGCTTCCACTTCCGGCCACAGGGCAGCGAAATGGGTGCAATCATTGATGACGAGAGCGGCAAGACCGAGCTTGCGCGCCCGTTCGATCAGTGCCGGTTTGCCGGTTTCGAAAGCGAGATTGGCAAAGCCGCCATGGGCTTCGACGCGCACCACTGCGCTGTCATCCACGGTCAGTACTGGCACGGCGTCGGTAACCACCTTACCGCTCTTGACGGTGCGCAGGCAGCCCTCGATGCGGTAAATGCCATGGGATTTGCAGCCATCGCGCTCTGCCGCCACGATGGTGCGCGCGATGGCGCTTGCATGGGCGTCGCTGAATTTGGCGTTACGGAGCGTGTCCTTCACAAGCTCGAAGAGTTCATCGACCGTAATCAGGATGGCGTCGCTCATCGTGATGTCCTTTCATGCAGCAAAACCAGCAAAAATCGTTCTCCTGTGCATAAGGGCTGCATGCACAGAAGTCATCCGAAATTCTGGTTCTGCGTCTCATGAAAGAGAACGACATTATGCATGCAAGGCATCACCTGCCGGGCGGCAGATTTTGCCTTGTCTGCTTAACAAGATCATTTGCGACCGACTTCAAGATAGGTAATGCCGAACACGACAAGTGGCATGACGGCAATCATTCCAAACGCAATCCAATGGAGCCACTGCATAGGGTGGTCCTCCGTTGTTATGATGATGGATAAAGTGGGCGGTAAAGGCCTCCGCCTCACATTAACCAGAGTGTGACTGCCGCAGCGATCACGAATGCGGCGGCAAAACTGCTTTCCAGTCTGTAGTACCAGAGCATGACAGCCTCCGTTATGGTTAACGAATGCTTAATAAACGCCGCTCTGGCGATTTGGTTCAATCGGGCCTGTAACAAAATTGAGAGCGGCCTCGTGATGCGACGCCGCTCTGTCGTGTGATCACCAGTGGACGCGGAAACCGACATTGCCTTTCAGCGCGTAACTGTCGCCGAAATTGTTCAGGCTGGTGTTGATCAGGCCCTCGCCGAACAGGGAATAGCGTTCATTGTCGAAGCTATAGGTGCCGCCGACGCCGAGCCCACCCCACAGACGGTCCAGACGGCTTGCCAGACTGACACCTGACAGATCGGCGCGGGTTCCGTCGCGGAACTCGTAATAAAGGTTGGCGATGCCGTAGAGATTGGCGCGGTCGGTTGTCCCCTTGGCGTTTTGCCAGGAGGATGCATAATCGAGATTGAGGCCGAGACGCCCTTGCAGGCTTTCGCCGCGATCAAGCCGGACGGCGCTGCCGAAACCGTCGATGAAGTTGTCGGCATCCACCGACGAATAGACCAACTGGCCCTGTGGCGTGACGGACCAGCGCTCATCGATGGTGAGTTTCTGGCCGCTTTCCAGCGAGAGCGCATAGCCAAAAGCACGGCTTCCGGTGGCGAGTGCCGATGCACCTTCGGCTGATGTGGTCAGGTCGCTGTCGTACCAGGTGGCCTGTGTCAGTGCGTCGGCATAGAAACCGTTTGCGCCATACCAGGTCAGTGTTCCGCCGAGGCCGTAACCGTCGGTCGAAATGTCGCCGGATACAAAGTCGCGTGACGATGTTCTGGTCTTGCCATGCATATACTGGCCAAAGATACCGCCGATCAGGCTGCCCTGATCATTCTCCAGAAATGCGCCATCGATACCGGCCTGCATCTTGAAGATGTTCTGGCGAGTTTGGATGCCGGTCGTCGTGTGATCCGGTTCGAGGCGATTATGTGCACCTTCGATGCGGCCCCAGACACCATTACCCATTGAGGCCACCTTGTCGGGAGCTGTTGTTTGACCCACCCATACACGATTGCCAGTGCGCTGGCGCAGCGTAGAGACCTCGTTCATGCCGAGCAGATGCTGCGAATAGGCCTCATAGACCGGCGCGCCAGCCTGCAGCTTGCCTTCGGGTTGTGGCTCGGGGTCTGTATTGGGGTTTTCCGGATTTGGATTTGGTGTAGGGGTCGGATCTGGATCTGGGTCCGGCTTGGGGTCAACTGGCGTTTTCTTGGAGATCAGATACCAGTCATTGGTGTCCTGACCCTGGGCGTTACCTTTATAAAGACCGTATTCATACGCGCCGATCACGATGACTGGTTTGCCGCCCGTGCGATATTGCGCATCCAGTATGAAGTCGCCGTCAGAGCTGCCGCTAACCGTGATGACCTCAATGCCGGACGTTGTGACGTCACCTGTTCCGCCGCGATTGTTGACATGGAGGAGGGTGGTACCCGACGTGTCCCCGTCGATGACGATCTTGTTGGCTTTCGAGGTGTCATCGCCAAGAACGGCATTGATCGTCAGCATGCCATTGTTGCCGGTATAATTGCCGGTAATATGGAGAATATTGTCCGTCGATGTACCGAAGTTGACGTTGCCTGCATTGGTAAGGGCGGCCAGCGTTTGATCCATACTATTGAGGTCGAGCGTCGCTCCCGTCGAGACCGCAAATGCCGATGTCGTGCTGAACACATTGGCCGAACCGGCTTTCAGGGTTCCAGCAAGAATAGTGGTGTCACCGCTATAGGTGTTGATGCCCGATAGCGTCGTTGTACCCGTGCCAACCTGCGACAAGCCGCCATTTCCTGAAATGTCAGCGCCGAAATCAAACGCATTGTTGCGGTTGAACGCCAGTTCGCCCTCATTGACGATTTGCTGGCTGGCCAGACTGCCCGTCGCGCCGCCTGCGCCAAGCTGAAGCCGGGCACCGGCTGCAATCGTTGTTACGCCGCTATAGCTGTTTGCACCCGACAGCGCGAGACTGCCAGTGCTCACCGTAATGCCGCCGGTGCCGCTGATACTTCCAGCGAAGGTTGTGCTTGCATTGGAAAAGTTGAGCGTCTTGGTGCCAAGCAGTACAGTGCCCGTGCCGGTCAGGGTCTGAATCGTGGTAGAGGCTGCCGTTATGGCGTTGATATCAAATGTTCCATCCACATTGATCAGGCTGGATGAACTCAGACTACCGTTTGTGTTGAGCGCCATGGTGCCCGACCGGATATCGGTTGTGCCGGTATAAGTATGGGTGCCCACGCTTGTCCATACCAGACCGTCACCGATTTTTACGATGCCGCCTGTTCCTGAAACCGCACCGGAAATCCCCATAGTGTTGTTTGCGTAGACCGTATCGATTGTCAGTATTTTGTCGCTAAGTTTGACCGTACCACTATTGCCGATTGTGATCTGACTGCCATTCGGATTATCGACAATGAATTTTACGTCGTTCGCCAGCTCAAATTTTCTTGGCCCTGACGCGCCGATACCAGTGCCGGAATATTGGAAGCCAACACCGTTAACACCATAAATCATCAGGCTGCCTGCTGTAACGGTCCCCCCAATACCGTTGATATTTAGAGAGGAGCCGTCCGCGACGTAAATCTTGCCGACAGAATAAACCTGACCCGGGTTAATGTTTATACTTTGCACTGAGGGTCCGATGATGACTGTGTCAGTCGCCGTTGGTAGAACTCCACCGTTCCAGTTGGCAGCTGTTCCCCAAAGACCACCAGCCGGCACGCCTACATATCCAATGTCTGCTGCCCACGCCGCTTGGGAAAGAACAAGCAACGCTGTGCTCGCAGAAAGAAGAGCTGCCAGCTCGTGCAATCGGTATGTGCGCATCAAATTATCCTGCATATTTCGCAAAACAACCGGGCAGGTTGCTTTAGGCCATGCTTCTCCCGTCTGGAGTGCTAGCCGTCTGTTTGGGACTGATAGGATTGTTTCCAGAAGGCTCGCGCCACGCTTTGAACGATGAGCGTTGCGAACCCGACCCGGTGGGCCAGAATGATTTTGGTCAGAGCATCTTAAGCAAAATCAGGCGTCTGACGTCGTAGCGAACGCGAAATTACAAACTGTACTTTGGAAGGTGCTGGCATTGCCGCTCTTTCTCTGCGAATCGAATCGCTTATAAAGATAAGCCATATGAATTATATTTGTAATTATAAAAATTTGGATGATTTAATAATTGCATTATTTAAGAAGTCGCAAATTTATATCTATCTAATATTATATGGTCGTGATGTGTTTTGGTGCAGGGAAAATCCAAATGGGCTGATGCCGATCTGGTACTGATGGTCAAGCCGTACTGAAAGCGGCGATCAACAGTGCAGGCCCGCTTCATTCAGATCGGCATTCTCGCCGGGAAATAATGTGTCCTTCATCTGCTGACATAAAGCGGAACCGAAACCGTGAGAAACGCTGATGTACCTTCGACCCGGTTCTCGGTATGGAATTCCCGTAAGAGCTTCACGCGTGCCTGCACCGGCGTTTTATCGAGTTCGAAATTATAGCTGGCGGTTACACCCAGCGCTGCAACGCGTCCGCGATAGCCGCCGAGTATCGCACCACTGCCGCTATCATCGCTGATCTGCTGGTAATAATAGCCAATGGCGCCGAGCGAGAACTGTTTCGACAGATACTGCGAGACCGCGCCTTCGACGTGAAACTCGGTTCCGGTGCGATAATCTGTGGTGGGGTTCTCTCCATTGAAGGTGAAGCCTACGACACCCGATATGTCGAGGCCGCGCGCCGGATCGAACCATGTTCCAGCGGCGGAAATATCTCCAGCCCAGCGATGAAAAGCAATATTGGCGAGCGAGTTCTTCTCATAGTCCCCAATGGGAACATTGACCATGCCGTTGAGAGTCCAATGGAAGTCGCCGGCACCCCATCCAATTGTCGTCGTCACAATGGGGTCGCCAATCTTGGTGACGTTGTTATCGATGTCGCCGGAATAGGGGCCATACACCAGATCGGCATCGACATTTTGATGGCCAAAGGGTGTGGTCAGACCGAAAGCCAGCCGTCCCCCCAATAACTCATAGGGTGTGGACCATATGAAGGTGGGCAGATCGACGACGGCTTTTGCATCGACACCAAAGCCCACGACACCGCCGAGCGGCAGCGGAGCCGACGCACCCGCGCTCGCGCGATAGAAATATGTGTCGTTTTGCAAATATACTCCCGGTGCAGGCAATATTGCGGCGAGCGGACCTTTCGACCCTAGCAGGTAAAAGCCAAGGCCGTTTTCCGCCGCTTGCGCGCTGAAACAGAGCAGGGCCATTGGAATGGTCCAAAAGAGAAGCTTCACGCTTCCGATCACTGATTTCATGGGCCTGCTCCGAGTCGGACGTTTGGTTGGATGGTTGCTAAAGTGGCAATCAGCGGAGGTTGTAGCCTTCGATGGCGACCATCGGGTTCAGGCCTTCAATCTGTGCCTTGGTGACGGCTGCGGTGACTTCGCGGGTCTCTTGGGGGTAGATCGTGATGTAATTATCGTCATAGGTGATCGGCAGAACTTCACCGGAATCGCCGTCTTTCTGTAGCTGGGCTCGCACAAAGAACGCGATATGATCGGTGGGATTGGTCAGTGAAATTCGAAAACGGCGTAGATCACCTTGCGGTTCGATCTCTGTGATAGCCGATTTGAGATCCACCTTCGGCATCGTGTTGAGCGGTGTGAAATCAGCCCATTGTTTCTGCTTCAGGATCATGGCGTCCATCATGTTGTTCGGATCCATGTCCTCGGGAATGTCGTCCTTAGCTGACTGCCAATACGTGTTCTCTGCGAACACGTCATTCTCGCCATTGCGGATCTGTAATCGTACGAAATAGACCGTGCCCATGTCTTCATAACGGGGCAGCGTCATCGCGATTGTGGACGTTGTGGGTCTGGCCTCTTTGACGGTCACGTTCTTTTCGTGTTGGAGCTTACCGTTGATATCATATAGGCGCGCTGAGACGATCAGGTTTTTCTGATCTTCCCGTGTCTGATTGACGAGGTAGATGTTGGCTTTGGAGCGGTCGCCCGTTGCATAGCCGTCAAAAACCACGCTTAGCGGTTGCAGGGCCTTTTTGGCGCCGAAATATCCGCCGCCTTGCTTCATATAATAGTCGAAGAGATGACCAAAGAAGGATGGCCAGTGGCTGTTGAGCATCCAGAAGATCGTCATCTTGTGGGTGTCGCCGCCAAGTGCGCCATAGGCTTCGTTCTGCGCACGGACATTTTCATAGGTGGTGAGCTGCGCCTTGCGCGCAAAATCCTCCACGCTGTTCGACGGGCCATATCGATTTTCAACGGCGGCCTTGGCGCTATCCAGCGTTCTATTGCCGGGCGCGGAACCGGCGCGCATATACCAGAAATCATTGATCGGCCAGCGCTTATCCGCTGGCAGGAATTTCTTCAGGCTATCCAGAGGCAGAATAGTCTCGTCATTGCCGGCTTCGGCTATAGAGCCCATCGCGCCGACGATATTACCCTTGAACCAGAAGGCAGGTGAGCGCCAGGAATAGGGGGCTGCCATGTGGATGCCGCTCCAGTGAGCATTGCGTGCGGATACGGTATCGACAACCGCATTTTGCCAGTGCAGTTCGTTCAAGATGTTATGGTAATTTTCAAGAACATCTGTGGGTGGTAGGCCATCGCTTCCGTTTGCCCAGATAAACGCCGATGCATGCGAACGGTAGTCCAGGATCATATCCCGGACCGTGGCGGAAGCAACGGCGTAGTCTTCTTTGTCCCAATGGCTCCACAGTTCCCACGACCCGCAGCACATGAGGCCGCGCATGACAGGAATGCCCTCCTTGTCGGCCAACTCCAGTATATCATCATCGGCAAACTTGCCCTCCCAGCGCAGCATATTGACGCCAAGGTCTTTCGCGTAGCGGATGATGTCGCGATCACGTTGCGGATTGTTGTCGAACAACAAATCGGGCGTATAAGCCGCGCCCCGGATCAGATAATCGCGCCCATTGACCTTAATGTAGAAACTGCCAGGGCTCTTGAACTTGCGAAACAGCGGAGTTTTGTCGCGGTGCTGTGTAATCTTGCGTATGCCGAAATCGGTCGTCGCGGTGTCGGAAACCTTGTCACCGATGCGAAAGGTGAGCTTCAAATTATAAAGGTTCGGCTTGCCCCATATATAGGGCCACCAGACATCGGGCTTGTCGATTGTCAAAGCCTTTATATGTTCAGGCGTGAAGCTTTCTTCCCGGGTTTCGTTGCCTTTCAGGGTAACGGCCTTTTCGAAGTTGATGCTCGGCTTACCCTCGCGGGTGATCTCGCCACTCAGCACCCCGGTGACAGGTTTGGATGAACGGTTGACCAGATTGGCATAGACATCAAGTTTTGCCGTTTGGAGACTGGGCACGTCCAAATCGGCTTTGACATAGGGGTTACGCAGAGCAACATCACCGCCATAGGTCAGATAGACCTTGCGCCAGATGCCTGCGCCTTTATCGGGCACATAGGAGGTCTTGGTTGAGGGATCACCAAAATACTTGAGATTGATCCAATCCATCCAGGTATCGGTCAGATCGACGCCTTCATGCTTTCCTGATCCGGGTGTGTCGCCCAGAGTCAGGCTGGGCGTACGTTGCTCCGGGGTGATCTTGACCGCCAGAAGATTATCTGGCCCGGGATGAATGTACTGCGTGACGTCAAATTCGTACTTGCGGCTCATGCCGACAATCTCGTCGGGCCCTGTAATCTTCTGGCCGTTCAGCCAGATTTCACCGCGATAGTTGAGACCGTTGAAGATCAGCGTGTAACGGTCATGACCTTCTGGAACGTTTAGCTTTGTCTGGTACCACCACTGGTGCTTCCAGAGTGTGTTATCCACTTTGGCAAGATTGTCGCCATAGTAGATATCCTTGTAGACGCCGGCCTTGCTGAGCGTGTTCAAAACAGTGGATGGCATGTTCTGGACGGCATAGCCCTTGTCGCCGAGCGGCGTGTTGGGCACATCGATCTGCACAGCTTTAGCGGCGTCATCCTGGATAAGACGCCATCCATGTTGCAACTCTATCTTGCCGCTTGTGTCCTCAGCCTGTGCATCAAAAGAAAAGGACGAAGTGAGGATTGCTCCGGCAACCAGAAAATACCACCAACGAGCCATTCGCGTCCCCAAATGTATGCATGTCAGAACATTGAAACCGGTGCCCGCAGATTGACTGTGTAGTCTGTATCAGCCTGGCGAACACCGGTATGATGGATGAGAACTCAGTGATTTGCTTTCAGAGAAAACCGATCGGTAGTGCGTTCAAACGATGCTGTTTGTTTTGCAGCATTTTCCAAAATATTCGAGGCTGCGCTTCGGCCATCTCTTCTGTGTTTTGGGGTCGACTTTTATCAGGCCAAAGTTCTTTGCAAATCCTTCGTTCCATTCCCAGTTGTCCGTGGATGACCAGTAGACCAGCCCCTTCAGATTGACGCCCTTCTGCATGGCTTTATAGGCTTCCTCAACATAGCCCTTGATGAACTCAATCCGGGTTAAGTCTTCGACAGTGCCATTGACGACGAGATTAGGCTCGTCGACAGGGAAACCAAACTCTGTGACGTAAATGTCAGGTGCCCCATAGCCATTGTGGACACGCAAGAGTGTTTCGGAAAAGCCATCCGGCTCATAGGGGAGATATTTCGTACGCTTTAGGTTATCGGGAGGTGTGTCCTGTATGAACCCAAGTGGCGTGTATGGCTCGGCTTTGACATAGAAGCGTGAATAATAGTTCACGCCAAGAAAATCGGGTTTGGCGGCAATGATCTCCATGTCTCCCGGGCGGATGACTGGTGCGACCAGCGCGCGCACCTCTTGCGGATATTCCTGCCCGAACAGAGGATCGAGATAGGCTGTGTTCCAGTAGGCATCCATGGTGCGGACGATCTTTTCGTCCTCTGGGAAGTTTGATTTTGAGCGGACGGTCTGGAGATTGAGCGTGGTGCCGACTTTGGCGTCTTTTGGTAGGTTGGCACGGGCGGTAGCGATGATAAGACCCTGCGCAACATTTTGATGGTGGATCGCATCTCCCATCGCCCTTAAGGATATATACCCCGGTGCGAAACGTCCCGATCCGTAACCGAAGGTGGAGACGGTGCCGGGCTCGTTCATGGCGATCCAAAGCTTGATGCGGTCGCCAAACTTGCGCGTGATGATTTCCGTGTAATCGGCTGCATATTGAATGATTTCACGATTGCGAAAATTACCCGCCCATACCGGGTTTTCGAAATGCACGATAGTCGCCATGGGGTCGAGCCCAAGCTGCAGCATTTCGTCAACCATGCGGTCATACAGATCGAGTGCTGCGATACTTGGCGCTCCCGGTCCTTCCGGCTGGATGCGTGACCAGTAGAAAGAGAAACGAAACGCATTCAAACCGGCATTTGACAACATGGCGAGTTCTTCGCCGTAGCGCGTTTCAAACTGCGTGTTCGTTACATTGGAGGAGCCGTCGTGGATCCTTCCAGAGATATCTGCGAAAACGTCCCAGTTGCTGCGGCCGCGACCGACGCGGCTCTCAGTCTGCGCGGCAGCGGACGCGGCGCCCCACTTGAAACCGGGTGGAAAAGTCTTCTGCTGAGCAAATGCAATTTCCGGGGCAATTGTGGCGGCTGCAGTAGCTCCGGCCACTTTTAAGAACGAACGTCGTGAAAAGCTAAACCGGCTTGACTGATCGTGGTCCATTCGCGAGATCCTGTATCTGAAAGGATAGGTATCTTTTAAGGGCAGGAATCTGGCGTCGGAAAAGCGTGAGCTTTTCCGATTGTAGTGAAAACTGTCCTTGGAGAGATTTAGTCTTCTGCATATTCGCTGCGCGCGCATGTTTCATATTGAAACAGGTATATCTATTCTCCTCGACTACGAGCTATATGTAAAAACCGGAGGGTGGCAATACGGATTTATCCCATATTGGATTGAATATTATCTCTATCTAATAAAAACTAAAGGATATTAGATTTTATTTGGAAATATAAATCGACCAGTTTATATTTATAGGGAACTATAAAAGTGGTGGCTTCTGTTAATGGTGCTCTTTGCTTTATTTAGAGCAGTTATTTTTGTGACAAATTCATGAGAACGCGAGGGGCGTGCCGTTTAGAAGGCTTACTTGACGCGCTCAGGTTGACTTTAGGAAGTAATGAATGCCCTCAACATTTATGTTTGGCTTGAAGAAAGGCTGGTAAATAGTGCCGGAATTTTTTCTCTCGACCGATATGGTGGATGAAAAATCTCGCAATGCTTTCTGGCAGGAAGTATCGAAACTTATATACGAAGTTTCACCTGCCGACGAGAATATCGAGACCGAGCTGATCGGGACAATCCGCTCGCGGCTGTTCGACAGCATGGTTCTGGGCGACACGACGTTCAATGAGCAAATCTGCCGGCGGACGCCCGAGATGATTGCGCGCACCGATCTGGATATCTGTCTGCTTCAGCTTGTCCTGTCAGGCGAGTATACAGGCGATTTCGACGGGACGAATGTCTATGTGCAGCCGGGTGACATGTTTTTCATGGACCTCACCAAAGTGCTGGATAGTCGAAAGGAAGCTGGCTCCCGAGTGACCCTCGCCATACCCCGGTTTGAGATAAACAAATGGTTCCCCGCGAAAGATCTGCATGGGCTGGTTCTGCCGCGGAATGTGAACATCAATCAGGTGCTGTTCGATTTTATTTTGAGTCTGGATGGTGCGCTGGATTTCGTTCAGGAGAATGAAATACCGGGGATCAAGGAAGCACTTGTCCTGTTGCTGGTCGCGGCCGTGGATGGTGTTGCGCTCTCTCCGGCGCAATCGAGCGCCATTGACCAGTCAATGCGACAAAGAGTGATGGACTATATCGATCTGAATATTCGCGACCAGCGCTTGAGCCCCAAAACGATCATGGCGCATTTCAAACTCTCGCACTCGCATCTTTATAGGCAGTTCGATCAGGATGACGGCATTACCAAACTGATCCGGCAGAAGCGTTTGGATCTGGCTTATCGCTATCTCATCCATAGCAAAGGCAAGGCGGAAACTCTGAAAGAGATCGCTTATAAATGCGGCTTCTCGGATCGCGCCCAGTTCACGCGGCTGTTCAAGGATCGCTATGATGTTTCACCGCAAGATCTGCGCGAACTGAAACAAGTGCCGGGGCATGATCCGATGTCGGCTTCCAACCTGCACCAGCACATTCAGGATCATCTGGCTCGCATACAACCAGCCAAATCCTGAAAGATCAGACCGCGGCCTTTTCGAGGGCGCGGTCCCGCTCAGCAATCAGCGTGGCAATGACCCCGGCAACGAGAACCGCGTGCTCGCTGACCTGCGGCAATCCCATCAGCTCACCGAAGGTACCGCGTGCGAGCGGTCCGGCGATCAGCAGCGTTTCATCGGCGAAGCCTGATGTCGAGATCGCACGACTTCGCCGGTCACAGAGAAGGCCGAGCCCAGTCGGGCAAAGGGCCAGATGCTCTGCTGCGGCAAGCGCTGTCAGCAATGGCTGTGATCCGAGAATGCCGCCATGGCCGGGACCGGTGGTTACGACCACCTTGTCCACGTCGAGAATATCGAGTTCGCCGGTGCGGCGGTCTTTGAGGCTGATGCGCAAAGTGTCGCCGGAGGATTCCGCGATACGGACGGAGGCGGCCCGCACCGAAAGGCTGCCATCGGCGACAGCGCTATCGAGAGCATTTTCCACTTGTGGAGCAATGCGGAAGCGATGCACATCCCAGAACGGGCGAACATGGCGAGCAATGCGTCTGCGCTCCGACACGGGCAAGGCTCGCCATATGTCCTGCCCTTGAAGACGGACTGCATCGAGAACCGGATGCCAGCTCAACCCTTCGGCCTGTGCTGCCTTAATGGCTTTGCGCACCCGGTGCAGCAATTTTGAAGGGCTGAGCGATGGCTCGGTGATGAAATCGCCATAAGGGTCATGGGTGGTACGGGGATGACCGCGGGAGCGAAGGCCACGGCGGGAAATCGAAACGATCCGGCCCTTGTGGCCATGCGCTTTCAGCGTGGCGATGACGTCGGCTGCCGTCAGTCCGTTGCCGACCACCAGCACGCGATCTTTTGACTGCACCTTATCCAGTGCGCCAGGGCGCGTTGCGTCGGCAATCAGCCCCTGATGCTCCCTGATCGGGTCCAGCACACCCGGCAGGGATGGAGCGGGATGGCTGACCGCCAATACGACGACATCGGCAATGACGGGATCACCGTCTTCTGTTTCAATGGTCCAGAAGTCATTGTCCTTGGTCGCATTCATAGCGCGGGTGCGGCGGTGTTCCACGCTCCCGGCCTCAATCAAAGGCCCCAGTCTCGACGATGCATAAAGCCCGAAGACTGTACGGGCCGGGAAGGGCGCGCCGTCCAGACTGAAAGCATCCGGATCGCTTTCCAGTATCCCGGTTTCCGCAAGCCAGTTGCTGAAATCCTGTGGCTCGTCGGGCAGGATGGACATCCGGTCGGCAGGCACGTTGATGCGATGCACGGGTTCCAGCGTGTCATAGGCCAGCCCACGCCCAAGCTTCTCGCGCGGTTCAATCACCACGATCCGCCAGCTGGCGTCATGTTGTTGCTGGGACAGTTGGCGCGCCAGATGCAGCGCAACAGCCGCGCCTGTAAAACCGCCGCCGATAATGGCGACGGTGCCGGTATGGGCTTTCGTCAGCATTTCAGATCTCACGAGCCGGAAGCGACCTTTACATTACCCCCATGTCCGCCGCCGCCAAAGACCTGCTTTTTACCGAAGGACGAGCGAATCTGGTTGCGCGGACCTTCCAATCCCAATTCGGGGAACAGGAGTTCGGAAACCCGGTAAGCCTCTTCCAGATGCGGATAGCCGGAGGCGATCACCGTATCGATGCCCAGTTCCTGATATTCGCGCAGGCGGGCGGCAACGGTTTGGGGCGATCCGACCAGTGCGGTCCCGGCGCCGGAACGCACAAGGCCAATGCCCGCCCAGAGATTGGGCGATACTTCCAGCTTGTCGCGGCGTCCATTGTGCAAGGCGACCATGCGGGCCTGACCGACGGAATCGGAGTTTTTCAGGAAGACCTGCTGGGCTGCGGCGATGGTTTCATCATCGAGATGCGAAATGAGACGGTCGGCAGCTTCCCACGCTTCATCATCCGTTTCGCGAACGATGAAGTGAAGACGAATGCCGAAGGATATCTGGTCGTCACGACCTTTTGCCTTGGCCGCTTTGCGAACGGCGGCGATCTTTTCGCCGACCTGTGCCGGGGGCTCGCCCCAGGTCAGATATTTGTCGACGAGACCGACGGAAAAATCGATGCCGGCTTGTGACGAACCGCCGAAATAGATGGGCGGGCGGGCTTGCACCGGCGGCAGGCCAAGAGCTGCATCGTGGGCTTTGATGTATTTGCCGTCGAGATTGCCGTGGCCGGTTTCGATCAGATCGTTGAACACTTGGAAGAATTCATCGGCATGGTCGTAACGTTCATCATGCGGCAGGAAAATGCCGTCGCCAGCCAACTCCTGCTGGCTGCCGCCAACGACGATATTGAGAAGAAGTCTGCCGTGAGACACGCGATCGAGTGTTGCGGCGAGGCGGGCATAATAAGCAGGCGAGGCGACTCCGGGACGGATCGCGACGAGGAACTTCAGTTTTTCCGTATAGGCGGCAAGATTAGCGGCCAGAACGAAGGATTCTTCACAAGCAACCCCTGTCGGGATGAGAACGCCGGAATAGCCGAGGCGGTCGGCGGCTTGTGCAATTTCCCGAAAATAGGCGGGATCGGAAGGGCGGCTCAGCGCGTCGGTCCCCAGATAGGTGCCGTCACCCGAAGACGGGATGAACCAGAGAAAATCGAGCGGCTTTCCATTGGTGGACATGAGAGACCTTTCTTCCAGTGTTCCGTAAGCCCACTCATTGCCCGGTGGATGCCATCGGACACATGGAGCAGCGCGATGTGTTCGGGGAATATTGTAGCTGACCAGATTGCTCGCTTAAGGAATGCGATGCTAAAAACCGCGCCATGCGTGAAGTTTATCGACACGGTAGACCGGGGTGTCGCGAAACATGATTGCTGTCGCATCGGGCAAAGTCGGATGAACCGCTGAACGTCAACTCTGTGGGTCCAGCATCAGCAAGCAGAGAAACCTGTTCCAGTTTCCGCTGATCATCGATATTTCTATATTGCGAAATGAGGGAGACAGAATGCGCCGCGACAAGAAGAAGGCGACGATTTACGACCTTTCTGTTCTGTCGGGAAGCTCGCCTTCCACGGTCAGTGCCGTGCTCAATGGTACGTGGCGCAAGCGCAGGATCAGTCAGGCGACGGCGGAGTCTATCCTCAATCTTGCCGAGCAGCACCAATACACTGCCAATCGTCAGGCGCAGGGGTTGCGTCATTCCCGCTCCGGCCTTGTCGGGCTGCTGCTGCCTTTGCACGACAACCGCTTCTTCTCGTCCATGGCGCAGACATTCGAGGCGCATGTCCGCGCGCGGGGGCTGTGTCCTGTCGTGGTCAGCGCGGGGCGCGATCCGGACGAAGAACGCGAAACGGCAGAAACGCTGATTTCCTATGCCATCGATGAATTGTTCATCTGTGGCGCGACGGACCCGGACAGTTTGCATGAATTATGCGAGCAGGCGGCGATCCCCCATGTGAATATCGATCTGCCCGGATCGAGGGCGCCATCAGTGACCACAGATAATTTCGCCGGTGGCCGCATGCTGACGGAAGCGATCATCGCGCATTTTGCCGATCGCGAACCTTTGCAGCCGATGGAGCTTTGTCTGTTCGGCGGACGCAACGACGAATCCACCCGCCAGCGTATTCGCGGTTTTCATCATACCAAGCAGGCCGTGCTGGGTTCCGATCCGGAAAACTGCGTTTTCCACACCGGCTATTCGCCATCAAATACGTTGCGGGCTTTGGATGAATATCGCGAGCATCATGGTCGGTTGCCGCGTGGACTGTTCGTCAATTCCTCGATCAATCTGGAGGGCTTGCTACGCTATATGGTCGAGCATCCGCACGAGCAGCTCAACGATCTGGTGGTCGGCTGTTACGACTACGACCCCTTTGCATCTTTCCTGTCGTTCCCGGTGATTTCAATCCAGCAGGATGTGGAAGGCATGATCGCCAAAGCCTTCGATCTGATGGAAAAACACGTCACGGAACCGGAGCTGCATCTGGTTATGCCCAGATTAATTGCGCCGCGTTCGGCCATCGCGCTGCCGGTGGATAGTCTGAAAGATATCAAATAAATACATGCTGCTGGCGCAGCGCTGACGGGAACCGCGCTGCGTTTTTCCAAGCTCGTTTTATTACAAGCACTCCGACATCGTCATCGCATACCCCGCGGAATCGTGTTGACAGATTTTAGGGGCTGGCGCATTATCAGCTTGCACAATCGATTGTGCACATTGTTGTGCAAAGTTACAGCATCTCCAACCGGGAAGAGGCCGGGGACGAGATGCCGCCGCCTGACGGGAGATGGCGGCGCTGGCAGGTGGAGGCAATGCTACGCGCGTGAATTTTTGAAAACGGCTGTCCAGAGTGCGTTTCGATCTGTTTGAATCGGATCGGCGCTCTAGATATCTGCGCTCAAGCACATCCTTTCGAAAACGGGATTGTATTTCGGGGATGTCCGGTGAGCGAGCCGTTGGCTTCAGCGCATGTAAAGCCGCCTCGTGCAGGCGAAATTCCCGGTCGGATGCCAGAAAAACAGACAATTACTAGGAGGAGAGTCATGAAGGTATCGAAGATGACAGGCGCGCTGGCTGGCGTGCTGATGATGGCCGCTACGACGGCTCATGCGGAAGTCAAGGATGCGGTGGTCGGCTTTTTGATGCCGGATCAGGCGTCCACGCGCTATGAAGAGCGCGATTTCCCGGGTTTTGCAGCAGAAATGAAGAAGCTCTGCGAAAGCTGTAAGGTGCTTTATCTCAACGCCGATGGCGATGCGACCAAGCAGCAGCAACAGTTCAATTCGGTCATTTCGCAGGGCGCGAAGGTGATTGTTCTCGATGCCGTTGATACTGCTGCCGCAGCCTCGCTCGTGAAGCTGGCCCAGTCGCAGGATATCAAGGTCATCGCCTATGACCGTCCGATCCCGGATGCGACGTCGGATTTCTACGTTTCGTTCGACAATGAAGCCATCGGCA
Source organism: Ochrobactrum sp. 19YEA23 (assembly GCF_029909865.1). Lineage (NCBI taxonomy): Bacteria > Pseudomonadati > Pseudomonadota > Alphaproteobacteria > Hyphomicrobiales > Brucellaceae > Ochrobactrum > Ochrobactrum sp. 19YEA23. The sequence continues at coordinate 96,826 of NZ_JASAMQ010000010.1, forward strand.
AGTCAATTGCTGAATCGCTCGTCAAGGACTTGAAGGCCAAGAACGTGCCGACCGACAAGGGCGGCGTTCTTCAGATCAACGGTTCGCCGACCGACGCGGCTGCCGGTCTTATCAAGAACGGCATTCATGCCGGTCTGAAGGACAGCGGCTACAAGACGCTGGCCGAATATGACACGCCGGAATGGGCGCCGAGCAAGGCTCAGCAGTGGGCGAGCGGCCAGATCACCCGCTTCAACGACCAGATCGTCGGCATTGTGGCTGCCAATGATGGCACCGCAGGCGGAGCAATTGCGGCCATGAAGGCTGCGGGCATCGATCCGCTGCCGCCGATCACCGGCAATGACGCGACGATTGCGGCGCTTCAGCTGATCATTTCGGGTGACCAGTTCAACACCATCAACAAGCCATCGGAAATCGTTGCTTCGGAAGCTGCGCGCGTTGCCGCCCAGTTGCTGAATGGCGAAACGCCGAAGGCTGAAACCACCCTTTACAACACGCCGTCGAAGCTTTTCGTCCCGGCGGTTGTGACGGCTGAAAACCTCAAGGCTGAAATCATCGACAAGAACGTCGTGCCCGCAGCAACGCTGTGCGTCGATCGCTATGCCGATGGCTGCAAGAAGCTCGGCATCACGAACTAAGCAATGATATGCCCGGCCGGTTTACCGGTCGGGCGTCCTTTTTTACGCACATCTGATCCGAAAGCCGTTTCACATTTTTCGGGATGTGCTGTGTTTCGTGCGCAAAGGCATATCGAGCGATATGTCGGGGAAAGTGAAAAATGTCCCAGGAAAACAAAGCGGCGACTTCATCGTCGCAGCCCGTGCTGCGCCTCAGCGGCATTTCCAAGAATTTCGGCGCGGTTTCTGCGCTGACCGATATCGATCTGGAAGTCTATCCGGGTGAAGTGGTGGCGCTGGTTGGCGACAATGGCGCCGGAAAATCCACGCTCATCAAGACACTTGCCGGTGTGCATCAGCCGAGTTCGGGTACGATAGAATTCAATGGCGAGAAGGTTGTGCTGTCCTCGCCGGGCGTTGCGCTCGATCTTGGCATAGCGACGGTCTTTCAGGATCTGGCGCTGTGCGAAAATCTCGATGTCGTGGCCAATATTTTCCTTGGCCGGGAGCTTAGCCCCTACCGCCTCGATGAAGTGTCGATGGAAATCAAGGCTTGGAAGCTTTTGAACGAGCTTTCTGCCCGTATCCCCAGCGTCCGCGAGCCGGTCGCCTCGCTTTCGGGTGGTCAGCGGCAGACCGTCGCGATTTCGCGCTCGCTGCTGCTCGATCCAAAGCTCATCATGCTCGATGAACCGACCGCCGCACTTGGCGTCGCGCAGACGGCGGAAGTGCTTGATCTGATCGAGCGCGTGCGTGATCGCGGTCTGGGTGTTCTGATGATCAGCCATAATATGGAAGATGTGCGCGCCGTCGCAGACCGCATCGTGGTGCTGCGTCTCGGTCGCAATAACGGTGTTTTCTATCCGGATTCATCGAACGAGGAACTGGTCGCCGCCATCACCGGCGCAACCAGCAATTCCGTTTCCCGCCGTGCCGAACGACGTCAGGCACAGCACGATGACGCCCATGACCGGGGAGAAGCATGATGAACCAGACAACCGGAAATACCCCGCTCGACCGGCAGGATGCCCGCGTGCGTCATGATGAAGGCGTTTCGGGCGCGCTGCGCGGCTTCTTCGATCGCGTGCGTTCAGGCGATCTTGGCTCGCTGCCGGTTATCGTCGGCCTCGTCATCATCTGGACCGTGTTCCAGACGCTGAACCCGGTTTTCCTGTCGAGCAATAACCTTGTGAACCTGTTGTTCGATTGCTCGACCATCGGCGTCATTTCGCTTGGTATCGTCTGCATTCTGATGCTCGGCGAAATCGATCTGTCGGTCGGCTCCGTCAGTGGTCTTGCCTCGGCTATCGTCGGTGTGCTGTGGGTTAACAATGGCTGGCCGGTGGCGCTGGCGATTGTCGCAGCGCTTTGCGCGGGCGCGTTGATCGGCCTGCTCTACGCCTTCCTTTATAATCGCTTCAGCATGCCAAGCTTCGTTTCGACGCTGGCGGGCCTGCTCGCGGCACTTGGTCTCCAGCTCTATCTCCTCGGCAATACCGGCTCGATCAACCTGCCTTATGGCTCGTGGCTCGTCAGCTTCGGCCAGCTTCTGGTGATGCCGCGTCCGCTCTCCTATGCGCTGGCGCTGATTGCAGGTCTCGCGATCTTCTTCACGGGTTTTCGCTCGGCGCAGCGTCGTCGTGAGGCCGGGCTTTCGGCTCCGTCCGTCGCCGGTATCGCGTTCAAGGCCATCATCGTCACGCTCATCGTCGGTGGCGCGGTGTTCTATCTCAACCAGTCGCGTGGCGTGCCGTGGATGTTCGGCCTGTTTGTGGCGCTGGTGGTTGCCATGAACTATGCGCTGACCCGCACCCGCTGGGGCCGCGCCATGCAGGCCGTCGGCGGCAACCGCGAAGCCGCGCGCCGTGCCGGTATCAACGTTACGTTCATCTATATCTCCGCCTTCGTCACCTGTTCGGTATTGGCTGCAGCGGGCGGTATTCTGGCTGCATCGCGTCTGGCATCGTCTAGCCAGCAGGCCGGTACGGGCGACGTCAACCTCAACGCCATTGCGGCAGCGGTTATTGGCGGCACCAGCCTGTTTGGCGGTCGCGGCAGCGCATGGTCGGCCCTGCTCGGCATCATCGTCATCCAGTCGATTGCCAGCGGTCTGACCTTGCTCGATCTGTCGTCGTCGCTTCGCTATATGATCACCGGTGCCGTGCTGGCAATCGCTGTGATTGTTGATTCTCTTGCACGCCGCTCGCGCCAGTCGCACGGTCGCGCCTAACAAATAGAAGGATTCTCCAAATGGCTCAGGATCTCAAAGGACAAGTTGCAGCGGTTACCGGCGCTGCCTCCGGCATCGGCTTCGAATGCGCAAAGCACATGATCGAAGCAGGCATGACTGTGTTTCTCGTTGATCGTGACGAGAAGGCGCTGAAGGAAAAATGCGCGGAGCTTGGCGATAAGGCAAAGCCGCTGGTCATCGATCTGCTCAGCCCGGAATCGGTTGCCACCATGGTGCCGCAGATTCTCGAACAGGCCGGTCAGCTTGATGTGTTCCATGCCAATGCGGGCGCTTATATCGGCGGGCCGCTCTGGGAAGGTAACCCGGATGCCTGGGATCGCATGTTGAACCTCAACATCAATGCGGCGTTCCGCACGGTTCATGCCGTGCTGCCGCATATGATGGAGCGCAAGACGGGCGACATCATCATGACCAGCTCGGTGGCCGGTGTTGTGCCGGTGATCTGGGAGCCGATCTACACGGCCTCCAAACATGCCGTGCAGGCTTTCGTGCATACGGTTCGCCGTCAGGTTGCGCCGCATGGCATTCGCGTCGGCGGTGTCCTGCCCGGCCCGGTCGTGACCGCGCTGATCAGCGACTGGCCGAAGGCAAAGCTCGAAGAAGCGCTGGCCAATGGCAGCCTGATGGAGCCGAAGGAAGTGGCTGAATCGGTGATGTTCATGCTGACGCGCCCGCGGAACATCACCATTCGCGATCTCGTCATCGTGCCGCAGAGCCTCGATCTGTAATTCCTTCAAGAACGGTTCCGGTTAAAACGGAATCGGGGAAACGCTCTATCTTGTTGTTTTTACGCATTATCCTACGCAAAACCGCTTCGCACTTTTGCTGGAAATGCTCAAGAACGGGTCGGAGACCATGACTCATTATTATTTGGGCGTCGATGTCGGCACCGGGAGCGCCCGGGCCGGCGTGTTCGACGCCAGGGGTACCATGCTGGCTTCGGCCAAGCGCGACATTACGATGTGGCGCGAGGCTGGCAGCATTGTTGAACAGTCGAGCGCCAATATCTGGCAATCCGTCTGCGAAAGCGTGCGCGAGGCGGTGAAGGTGGCCGGGATCGATCCTGCCAGCGTTGCCGGTATCGGCTATGACGCCACCTGCTCGCTCGTGGTGCTGGGCGGGGGCGGCAAGCCGCTCGCCGTTGGCCCGTCGAATGACCCGGCCCGCGACATCATTGTCTGGATGGATCATCGTGCGGTCGAACAGGCCGAGCGCATCAATGCAACCAAGGCCAAGGTGCTGGATTATGTCGGCGGCACCATTTCACCGGAAATGGAAACGCCAAAGCTTCTCTGGCTGAAGGAAAACAAGCCGGAAAGTTTTGCGTCCGCCTGGCAGTTTTTCGATCTTACCGATTTTCTGACCTGGAAGTCTTGCGGCAGTCTTGCGCGTTCGGCCTGCACGGTCACCTGCAAATGGACCTATCTGAGCCATGAAAATCGCTGGGACGAAGCCTATTTCCGCGAAGTCGGTCTCGGCGAATTGGCCGATGAGGGCTTTGTGCGCATTGGTACGGAGGTTCGCGCTGGTGGCGAGAAGCTTGGCGTTCTGAGCGAACAGGCCGCTGCGGAGCTTGGCCTCAAGCCGGGCATCGCGATTGCCGCCGGTCTGATCGACGCTCATGCGGGCGGCATTGGCACAGTTGGCGCGCGCGGCGATGCGGGCAAGGTGTTGTCGCGCATGGCCTATGTGTTCGGCACATCCGCCTGCACTATGACCACGACAGAACAGCCGGTTTTTGTGGATGGCGTCTGGGGTCCGTATTATTCGGCCATGGTGCCGGGGTTCTGGCTCAATGAGGGCGGTCAGTCGGCGGCAGGTGCGGCCATTGATCATCTCATCCATATGCATCCCTTCGCAGCGGAGGCGGAAAAGCAGGCTGCGGCTGAAGGCAAGGGTCTTGCAGACCGTCTCGCTTTCGAAGTGGAAGCGCGCGGCGGCGCTGCAAGGACGGCTGAGATCATCGGCGATATTCATGTCGTGCCGGAGTTTCTCGGCAATCGCGCACCATTCGCAGACCCGGACGCCCGTGCTGTCATTGCCGGGCTTGATCTTGATGCGGGTATCGACAGCTTGACTGCGCTTTATCTGGCCGGTCTTTGCGGGCTTGGCTATGGCGCGCGCCAGATCGTCGAAGCGCAGAAGGTAAAGGGCATCGCGACAGATACCATCGTCGTCAGCGGCGGTGCGGCCCGTTCGCATCTCGTGCGTCAGGTGTTGGCCGATACGACGGGTCTCGTCATCGCGGCTTCCACCTCGCCGGAACCGGTTCTGCTCGGCTCAGCCATGCTTGGCGCCGTTGCTGGTGGCGCCTATCCGGACCTTGCGACGGCGATGGACGCCATGTCCGAACTGGGCGAGGTCAATCAGCCCGATTCTGACCGGGTAAAATGGCATGATCGCCGTTTCGAGGCGTTCACGCTGTTGCAGGACACGGCACGCAAGCTGCGCGATTTCTGATCGCAATCAGCATCGATAAAATGAAAACAGCCCCGGTTCGATATCGAACCGGGGCTGTTTGCGTTGGAACGAATAGGCCTTACATCAAAGGCGCATCGGCTTCCGGTTCATATTCGCGCGCGCCGTCATCCTTGGCGAACAGCACGCAAGGACCTTGCGAGCCGCGCGGGTCATAGGCAAAGCCTTTTTCGGCCAGCGCATGGGTGATATCGCGAATGCCTGCTAGACCGTAAAGATGGTCGTGCAGTTCCAGAAAAATGCGCTCGACGCCCGGCAGTTCGGCCAGCTTGAGCAAATCACGCTCCGCGCCTTCAATATCCATCACCAGCACATTGATGCCGTGGTCGGCGATAAACTGGTCGATATTGGTCGAGGTAATGGAAATCGTGCTTTCGTAAGGCCCCTGATTTTCGTCCATGGACGACATCCAGAGATCCTTGCGCACGTAGAAACGGAAGGTGCCGGTTTCACCCGCGCTCAAAATGCCTTGCGACAGGACCACATTGTCATGGCCGTTGGCGTCGAGTACGCGCCGCGCCAGCGAGGCGGTTGCCGGATTGGCTTCGAACGCCCAGACGGCCACATCATCGATTCGCGCAATCAGAGAGGTGATGATGCCGATGCCGGACCCCAATTCCAGAACCCGGTCGCTGGCCTTCACGGCCTTTCTAATCGTACGGGCTTCCTTGGCTTCATAGCTGCCGCTGCTCAGCGCCTGCCAGATGACGGGCGATACTTCGCCCGGCTCGATGGGCACGACGACCCCATGTACATTCAACACTTGCGCACCTAATTGATTGCTGCCACTTAATTAGTGGTAGCAGTTAGCTGCGACTGGAAACAGTCCTTCCCCGTCCTTTTTTGGTATGCAGATAAGCGAGCTCTGTTGCAGGCATTGGCCTGCCGATCAGATAGCCCTGTACCTGATCACAACCGAGCCCCTTGAGGCATTCATACTGCTCTTCGGTCTCGATGCCCTCGGCGATGGTGATCATGCGCAGGCTGCGGCCAACGCCGGTGACCAGCTCGACAATGGCAAGCGCATCGCTGCGCGTCGTGACATCGCGAACAAACGAGCGGTCGATCTTGATCTTGTCGAAGGGGAAGCCGCTCAGGCTGCCGAGCGACGAATAACCCGTACCGAAATCATCCATGGCGATCTGGATGCCGAGCGCTTTCAAGCCGCGCAGGGTTTCCAGCGTCTGCTCGTTCTTGTCGAGCAGCACGGATTCGGTGATTTCCAGTTCCAGCCTGCGCGGATCGAGCCCGGTTTCCTGCAGCGCCGCCATGACAGTCTGGACAAGATCCTTGTCGCGGAACTGCACCGGGGAAAGGTTGACGGCGATCCTCAGAGGCTTGTTCCAGCGTGTCGCTTCCTGACAGGCGGTTTTCAGCACCCATTCGCCAAGCGGCATGATCGTGCCGATCTTCTCCGCCACGGGAATGAACTCCATCGGAGAGACCGAGCCGCGCACCGGATGCGTCCAGCGCAGAAGCGCTTCGTAGCCGCAGATTTCCCGCGTGTCTGTCGTCGCCTGCGGTTGGTAATAGACTTCCATTTCATTGTTCTGGAGTGCGGTTTGCAAATCCGCTTCGAACGACTTCTTTTCACGCAGCCGCGTCAGCATGTCTGACTTGAAGACGCTGACATGCCCATGGCCGACGGCCTTGGCTTCATAAAGCGCCAGATCGGCATGCTTGAACATTTCTTCCGTGTCCGGCTCGCCTTCCGATATGGCAACACCGACGCAGGTTCCGATCTTGATTTCCAGCTCTCCAACCCGATACGGGCGGCTGATTTCGTCCATCAGGCGCGCGGCGAATTCGAGCGAGTCTTCCTCGGTCATGCCTGTCGACAACACGGCAAATTCGTCACCACCGAGGCGGCAGACAATGTCGCCCTTGCGGCTCAGCCGCGTCAGCCGCCGTGAAACGGCTTGCAGCAGGATATCGCCGACATCGTGCCCAAGCGTGTCGTTCACATCCTTGAAGCCGTCCAGATCAAGCAGAAGAATGACAGCTGACGGCCCGCCGGAGAGGGCTGCTGTCAGCCGCGTTTCCAGATCCTGGCGGAACAGGACGCGGTTCGGAAGGCCGGTCAGTGCGTCGTGATGCGCATCATGTTCGAGACGAAAGTTCTGTGATTGCAGTTCCGCTGTAGCCTCGCGCAGATCGGCCGTGAGGCGCTGCATGCGTCCGTGGGCGCGGTCCAACAAATTATTATGGCGGATAAGCAGAATGACCAGAATGACGCCGCAGAGGATAAGGCCAGCGGCCAGCGCCGTATAGATGAAATGGAGCTGCTTGACGTCGCTTTGGGCGGCATCGATCAGCCCGACATCATGCTCCACTGATGTGGAGGCCAGTGTCGTCAACGGCCCGTCCAGCTCGCTCATTGCAACCAGCATGGCCTTCATGTCTTCGGGGCTCATCGTGTCGAGCTTTATATCCAGCTGGTGGATGATTTCGCTCAGTTTCACGTAAAGCTGTCGGCGTCCCGGGTCGTCCTGAATGAACGAGCGCAGATTGCCTTGCTGAAGCATTTCAAGGCGCCCGACCATGAAGTCGAGCCGCAGCCGGACTTCATCGCGATCGACATCTGGAAGCCCAAGCGCCAGCGCGCTGAGCCGGTGCTCAAGGCGCAGATATTCTGACACGGTCTGCCCGATGGACCAGGAGTCATTATACCGGGAAAACTTTTGCAAAGCCGTCTGACGCTCTGCGATGACATAGGCGATATAGCCCGTTGCCACCACAAAGCAGCAGATAATGACACCCAGTATGCGTCTCAAGCTTGGCCTCTATTCGACGATCAGCTTGGCAACCTGCCAGGCGGAGCGCGTGTAATAAGTTTGATTCTGGAGTTGAGGGTCGCTGTCATACGGGTAGATAATAAACAACGGTCCTTTGTCCCGTACGGCCATGTACTTTCCGTCCCGCTTTAAAGCAAGAATTACGTTGAATTTCTTGAAATCATCGAGCGGAATGGTGGTCACGTAGTCGTTGAGTGCGACGGCGGTAACCGTTTTGCCTTCTGCGCCGACCAGTTTCATGAGCTGATCGAGAGAAACGCCCTCGAAGCTAACTTTACCGTCGTACCACGGATTGGCGGTTTCCACGGTCTTGAGGCCGAGGGCTTCCAGACCTGCGCGATCGAACTGCGCTGTGTCCCCATTATTCTTGTTCTGGATATTGCCCGATATGGTGAGGATAGGCTTGTCCTGCGGCTTGGGCAAAGAACCGGCGAATGCGCCGGAAACGGCGGTCGCGCACACGACCAGGCAGACTAGAAGACGACTAAGGTTCATTGCATTTCTCCCTGAGATGGTCGGTCAATAAAGCAAATTACCTAAATCAGCGTGAATACTGCGGACGCATTCGAATTTCATAAGACTCGATAAAATTCGCGTCCATGATCTTTCGCCTGCACTTATAACAAATGAAAACAATAGCATAGTAGACGCTTGCCTAATGAATTCGTCAAGAGCCGACCATCGCTTCGATTATTTTATTTTCATTTTTTTTCGAGTTGTCGAATAGCTATACCATTTGTGCGGCGAAAAGGCGGCATTGTTAAGTAATGAATAATATGAATCGTGCGAAGGGTGACAATTCGCATAATAAAACAACTTAGGATTGCCGGATTTGTGGTGCGGGTGTGCAGTCCAGACGGTTTAGCAATTGCTGCGCGTAAAGTATTGATAGCAATGCCGCAATGCGTGTGGTCAGAGCCGTCTGACTCCTCGTTATTTGAGGGCTGACGGCAGCAAAAACGGAAGTTCATGTGAATGTGTGTGTAATCTATCAAGCCCGCGGATCACGCTTCAATCAGGCAAACTGTCACGATATACGACATCTGCCGTATTGTGATGGGCTGGTTTTGAACGATAATTTCCCTGCAACATCACGTCATAATATTGGCTGGCTGCATTGACGCGGTTTGCCAGTCTACGCGGGGGCGTCCAGCGAGTGAGGAAGGTTTCTTCCTCACTCGCTGGTTTTATCGTAGCGCGTTTGCGCTATCGCATTACACGGAGGCAAGCGCCTCTGCGATTGTATCTTTCAGCGCCAGACGCTGCTTGCGCAAAAGCGTTTCTTCTTCCTGGCTCAAGGGCGTGATCTTGGTTTCAGCCAGATGAATACGATCATTGATCGAGTCATATTCTTCCAGAATGCGCGCGAAACGCACATCCTTCGCCTTAAGGGCATGGATAGCTTCAATCTGGCCGGGGAATTCTTCTCCGAGCGTGTGGGGCGTGTTCGACATGACGTCTCCTTCCTTTGCTATGGTCAAGCTTCGCAGAGCAGGTCGGAATGGGCATTGATCGCGATCAAATCCAAGCGATCGCTTACACAATACCAGCTGTCACATGGTTATCAAAATACGGCCCAACCCTTCGGGCGCATCGCCACGCGGAGTCACTTTGTGAAGACGGTCGGCTTCCAGCCGCGAGCAAAACCCATCGACATTGCAAGACTGGCATATTCAATTTCCTTGATGAGAAAATCACGATCCTTCAGCAAGGCTTCGATAGCGGTTCGCACGTCGCCATTGTGGTAGGCGAGAACGAGGTCAATCTCGTCCTCATAGCCCTGTTTTTGTACAAGCGCGTTCATTTGCCGTGCTCCTTATAAGCAGACATCATCATTCCTGAGCATATCGGAATCTATTGGCTTTCACCGTCGATGTTCTTATTTTGTTCACGTCTTATAAAAGAGTCAAGCCTGTTGCCTTGTATATCGCGAGGAATTTCCGCGATTGTGCGTAACCGGCTGTGAGTATGGGATTCTTTCGTAACAAGGCGCGACAGGTATGCTGCTTTCCTGTCGTGTATAGCCATCGGCTGTGCCTTGAGCTTGGCGGGTTTCATAAATGACGGTTGGCACATGAATAAAGTGCCAACGTCTAAATTCATTGTTAGCTTTGAGTAGAAGTTGCAGAATTTCGCGGTCGTGCAGGCGCTGCTTTTCGCTTGGGCTTAGGTAGCAGTCCTTCTCGCTGCGCTCTTTTTTTCGCGTCTTTGCGGGCGCGACGGATGGCTTCGTCCTTCTCTCGAACGCGTTTTTCTGATGGCTTCTCGTAAGCGCGACGGGCTTTCATTTCACGAAAGACACCTTCGCGCTGCAGCTTCTTTTTCAGTACACGGAGCGCTTGGTCGACATTGTTATCTCTTACGAGTACCTGCAATTTCTATCCTACTCTTTTGATGGTTTGGTGTGATCGCGCTCCAATCGCGCAGCTCGGAGGCGTTCAGTCTTTGTGTCTACTGCCGCCCTTTCGTTTTCCAGGATGCCTTTAGCCGTCTTGTCGGTAACCGCGTTTTTGGTTTCCATTCGCGTGAGAGGCTGCTTGAAGAGCGTTTCTTTTGTTAGTTCACCCATAGTATACTCCCGTTCGGCACGTTGGTTCCGCATTTGGATACGAAAAACAGAGGCCAAAATAAAAAAGGCCGGGCTAACCCGACCTTCTGTTTGTCTCAACCATCAATGCCAGTACATCCGTGGTCAAAGATCGGAGACAATATTTCTTCTCTGATTACAGAGCCTGAAGATTGTCAGCAGCCTTTTTGCCTGAGCGGCGATCTGCTACGAGTTCAAAGCCCACCTTCTGGCCTTCATTGAGCGAATGCAAACCTGCGCGCTCAACTGCAGAAATGTGAACGAACACATCGGGAGAACCGTCGTCAGGCTGAATAAATCCAAAGCCCTTAGCGCTGTTAAAGAATTTTACTGTTCCGTTGGTCATATTGAATATCCTTCAAATCGAACGGTTAAATAATAACGAAAATTAATTCGCTGCGAGTTTTACGATTTGAAAGAAAAAGAGGGGCTTATAATTTTAGCCGCGTCGTTCGATGACAAAATCGATACAAATTACCTAGCGCTGACTGAGGATTTTTACAAGGCCTGGACAGTCACTTTATTAAAACGTGATTATCTAATTGCGAAATACACCCACAACGAAAAACCGCAACGGGACAAATGACTGCTGTCTACCTAAGAGGATAATCAGAATGTACTCGCCGGTTCAAAAAGCCCCCCGATCGAGAGACCGGGATGCAATCTTCAGGGCCTTAAACAGGGTGCGGCTGCCTTGGACGTCGATCACTGAATAATGCACGTGCCGGGCCAGTCACGGCATGAGCGGTTTGCGCAGCCGGAGAGGGCGCTGATGATAAGAGCCGCACAGAAGATAACGGTGAGTGGTTTCAATCTCCCTCCCCAAAGAAACTATGAATAATTACCGGACAATAACGTGATTCCAGATATCCACAACTGCATCAGCCACCATATGTAGCGACGACAAAATACCATGAGCGCCTCGTAAGAAATGTTCTTTTTCGTTCAGGCGTTATAAAATCCGACCATGTTGCATGGGCCTGCCGTGCATTTTCGTAAGTCATTGTAATTTATGGAAATCTATTTGCGACAAGACGCGACATGAAAACAGACCTAAAACGGTGTCGATTCTCGTCTAATTTTTTGATTTTCTTGAAGAAAATATTGGCTGGGGAACCTGGATTCGAACCAAGACTAACGGAGTCAGAGTCCGTTGTTCTACCCTTAAACTATTCCCCAGCAAGGATTGCAAATTAATCTCTTATCGAGAGTTTGCAATTGCGACAGGAGCGTGAAGCTCGTTCGCGACGGCCTCCATCTAGCGAACTCAAACCGCGAACGCAACCCCTTTCTTTGAAAAAAGAACAGCAAATTTAGCTATCCCCAATTTGTCGAGCCGCAAGGGCCTCAAACAGTCGCAAAGCTTGGCCTTTCGTCCGGTGGTCAAGCGGACGGCGTGAATTGACACGGCTTTAAAATAAAAAGGCCCGGCCAGCGGAGGAGCGGGCCGGGCAAAGGGCAGGCTGGCCGAGAGGGGACCCGGCTTGTGAAGGTGGCGCCTGCCAGATGTTCCGTCGGCAGTTCGGGCGGAGAGTTGTCTTCGCCCGAACCACTTGGATTCAAGAGGCTGCTGAAGCACTTGGCTCAGCAGATATGCCGTGTGGCCTCGATGCGGCGTTGCGCATCGGCCAGCGAGCGCAGAACACGTGTCGGATTTTCTTTGCCGCGATAATGCGTCGCCGTATAGACATCACCGCGATGCAGGCCGATGTCGCGCAGAAGATAATCGTCAAGCTCGTTCAATTGCATTACGTGCTGTCGATTGCGGAAAATCATCCAGCGACGCAGAGCCGACGTAAACACAGCTTTCACCGTTTGCGCGAACGTGGAGGTCGCTGCGCTCGTTGCCGGTAAATAGGTCGTCGTTGTCTTGCTTATCGCTGTCATGTCCGCTCTCCTTTAAATCAGCGGTGCTAAGGGGTTCTCATCGTCAGGGTCATGCGCTTTCGCGGCTCCTTTCCTCTACGATGGCTGCTTTATCCAACAATCGAATTGATTGTTCCAACGAATGTTTCTAATGTCATTCTTCAATAATAGTGATGGATAGCGCCCATGAGCACGCCTCTGGATCTGGATCAGTTACAAACCTTCATCGCGATAGCCGACACTGGCAGTTTCACACGCGCTGCCGATGCGATTTTCAAGACACAATCGGCGGTTTCCATGCAGATGCGGCGGCTTGAGGAACGGATCGGAAAGCCGTTGTTCGAGCGGGACGGGCGCTCCAATCGTCTGACTGAAGATGGCGACAGGCTGCTGCTTTATGCGCGGCGGATGATGCAGCTGAATGGCGAAACCATTGCGGCTTTCGATGATACGCAACTGGAAGGGCATGTCCGCATCGGAACACCCGATGATTATGCCGACCGCTTCCTGCCGGAAATCATGGCGCGTTTCGCCCGCTCCAACCCGCGCGTTGAACTGTCGGTGGTCTGCGAGCCGACGGTCAATCTCGACGAAATGATCCGTCGCGGCACGCTGGATATTGCGCTGGTCACCCAGTGCGACGACAAGCGCCGTTCGGAGGTGGTGCGTACCGAGCCGCTACTCTGGGTTACCTCAGCCAATCATGCCGTGCATGAGGAAGCCGTTCTGCCGCTTGCGGTGGGACGTCCGACATGCATCTGGCGTCATGCGGCAATTGAAGTGCTGGAGGCGGCGAAACGCGATTATCGCATTATCATCACAAGTTGGTCTGCGACGGTTTCGGCGGCTGCGGTGCTGTCCGGCCTTGCCGTCTCGGTGCTGCCGGAATGTGCGTTGCGCCCGGGTATGCGCGTGCTGGGCGAGGCGGACGGATTTGGCACCTTGCCGGAATTTGGCATTGGCATCATGCGCGGTCTGAACAAGCAGAATGGGGTGGTGGATGCGCTGGCGCAGCACATTATCGAAAGCCTCGACAATATTTCGTCGCCTCAGCCGGTGGGCATTGTCGGCGTGATGAATTCACCGGAAATCTCTTCGTTTCCGGCGGTTCGCACGCGGAGGGTGCGGGCCAATGAATTGCTGCCTGGCTGGTAAGGCCAGTTGTGATCGAACTGTAAATTGCCGTGTGGCTGCTTGACCAGCCATACCGGCTAATGGCCTATGATGGGATGAGCATGGGTTCCGATTCGAGTTTTACCGGCACATCGTCGAATGTCGCCGAGTATAGCGTTTCCGAGATTTCCGGCGCTTTGAAGCGCACGGTCGAGGATACGTTCGGCCATGTGCGCGTGCGGGGTGAAATCTCCGGTTACCGCGGGCCGCATTCTTCCGGCCATGCCTATTTTGCCTTGAAAGACGACCGTTCGCGGCTGGAAGCCGTGATCTGGCGCGGCTCCATGGGCCGCCTGCGGTTTCGTCCCGAAGAGGGTATGGAGGTCATCGCCACCGGCAAGCTGACCACCTATCCGGGATCGTCGAAATATCAGATCGTCATCGAGCAGATGGAGCCTGCGGGCGCCGGTGCGCTGATGGCGCTTTTGGAAGAGCGCAAGCGCCGCTTAGCGGCGGAAGGCCTGTTCGATCCGGCGGTGAAGCAGCTTCTGCCCTTCATGCCGCGCGTGATCGGGGTGGTGACATCGCCCACCGGCGCCGTCATTCGCGATATTATTCACCGCATTTCAGATCGCTATCCGCTGCATGTCATCGTCTGGCCCGTCCGCGTGCAGGGCGAGACGAGCGGTCAGGAAGTGGCAGCTGCCGTGGACGGGTTCAACGCGATGCCGGAAGACGGTCCCGTGCCGCGTCCCGATGTGCTGATCGTGGCGCGCGGTGGCGGCAGTCTGGAAGACCTGTGGGGCTTCAACGACGAAATCGTCGTGCGTGCCGTGGCGGCGTCGCATATTCCGGTGATTTCGGCGGTGGGGCACGAAACCGACTGGACGCTGATCGATCTTGCTGCCGATGTGCGCGCACCGACCCCGACTGGAGCTGCGGAAATGGCCGTGCCGGTCAAGGCCGATCTACAGGCAACGCTTGCCGGGCAATCGGCGCGGTTGGCCTCTGCTATGTCGCGCTTCATTGATTTGAAGCGGCAGGCGCATCGCGCGGCAGCGCGCGCGCTGCCGTCTGCCGATCAGTTGCTGGCCTTGCCACGCCGCCGTTTCGACGAATCCGCGTCACGACTGACGCGGGCGCTGTTCGTCAACACACAGAAGAAGCGCGTTCACTTTGAAGGGCGCGCCCGTCAATTGTCGCCGCGCCTGCTGCAACGCCGCTTTGTTGAGCAGCAACGCACCATGTCGCTGCTTGGCCAGCGACTGCCGCGTGCGCTGGAAGCGTTTCTGCGTGAACGTCGCACGGCGCTTTCGCATCGCGCAGACCGGCTGGTCCCTGAACCGATTTTGCGGCGCACCCGCCTTGCCACATCGGCGGTCGAACAGCTGGATCGCAGGCGCGATCAGGCGGTGCGGCTTTTGATCGAACGGGCCAAACGGCGCGGACAGGAACTGGAACGCCTCATGCGCACCCTGTCTTATGAAAGCGTGCTGGATCGCGGCTTTGCCATCGTGTTCGATGCGGAGGGGAACCCGGTCAAGCAGGCTGCAAATGTGGCTGCGGGCGATGCTCTGTCGCTCCGCTTCCGTGACGGCGACGTGGCGGTGGTCGCCGATGGCGGCGCAGAGGGCGAATCGCCAGCCAGGCCGAGCGGGACGAAAAAGCCTGCATCGTCCCGTCCGGGTGGGCAGGGATCGCTATTTTAGCAACACTCGCAATCTCTTGAATGCCGAATTGAGAGGCGCCCGCTCACAGGGGCGTTTCTCTTAAGGCTGGCTTAAGCTTGGCCTTTTCTTTCTCGCACATCCGAAATGATCGGCACAATTCCGGCGCGAACGAACCTCGTTCATTGCCGCGATGCGTGTCCAACAAAGAGTTCAAGGATGTCGCGTAAAAACTCCCAGGACGCCCCATTTTCCGGTCTGAAGACGGCTGCGTTCAGCCGCCGCAGCTTTCTGATTGGCGCCAGCGCCGTCGCCTTGTCAGGCTGTGTTTCGACCGCCCAGCCGCCGCAACCGACCCCGCCCGTCAAGAAGCCGGTCGCCCCGTCGCAGCCGGTGCCGCTCATGTATCAGGCCATGCCGGAAGAGCAATTTCCGCTCCCTGCGGTTGATATCAGCAAGGTCGATCAGAAATTCTGGCGGCAGGAAGTCGATTACCCGACATCCGAGGTGAAGGGCACCATCATCGTCGATACGCCGAACAAATATCTCTATCACGTGCTCGGCAACGGTCGTGCTATGCGCTACGGCATCGGCGTTGGTCGTGATGGCTTTGCCTGGGCGGGTCGGGCCGTGGTCGCCTACAAGCGCCAATGGCCGCGTTGGACACCGCCGGATGAGATGGTCGCGCGTCAGCCAGCACTCCAGCCTTACAGCATCGCCAATGGCGGCATGCCGCCCGGCCTGAAGAACCCGCTTGGCGCGCGCGCCATGTATATCCATAAGGATGGTCGCGATACGCTATATCGTATTCACGGATCGCCGGAAGCATGGAGTATCGGCAAGGCCGTTTCCTCCGGCTGTATCCGTATGCTCAATCAGGATGTGATCGACCTTTATAACAATGTGCGCGATGGCAGCACGATTGTTGTGATCCCCGATCCGACAAAGGGTCAACAGGTCACGAGCTGATCTGGGGCACATCTCGAAAAACAAAAAGGGCGCGAAAAACGCGCCCTTTTTGTTTGGGTGTTTCTACCGGCTCGAAGCTCAGTAGGCATATTCCAGGAAGATCGGCTCGACGGAACCGGCCCAGATGCTGTTGTAAGCTTTCAGCATGCGCTCGGCATCGGTGATGCCAGCGGCGACGATTTCTTCCAGCGGGGCCAGGAAGTGGGTTTCGTCAAAACCTTCCGGGTTCAGCTTGTTGCGGTTCTTCAGGCCAAGACGCGAAATCTTCAGCGTTTCGCGGGCGATGCCTTCCAGCGGCTTGCCGCGGAATGTTGCAGTGAGCGCCTTGGTCGGCACGTCATTGCGCAGCGCCAGAACCTCTTCATAGGTCCAGTCCTTGGTCAGCATTTCGGCTGCCGTCAGCGCTTCTTCGTCATAGAGCAGGCCGACCCAATAGGCGGGCAAGGCGCAGATGCGCCGCCACGGGCCGCCGTCTGCCCCACGCATTTCGAGGAAACGCTTGAGGCGCACTTCCGGGAACAGCGTTGAAAGATGGTTGGTCCAGTCGCCCATATTCGGCACCGGATCGCTGACTTCACCCTTCAATGCGCCGTTCATGAACTGGCGGAAAGTGACATGGGTGCAATCGTGATAACGGCCATCGCGCAGGATGAAATACATCGGAATATCAAGCGCCCAGTTGACATAGTCAGCAAAGCCGAAATTTTCCGAGAAGACGAAAGGCAGCACACCGGCGCGCTGGTTATCGGTATCGCGCCAGATGCTCGAGCGCCACGACAGAAGGCCGTTCGGCTTGCCTTCGGTGAAGGGTGAGCTGGAAAACAGCGCGGTGGCGACCGATTGCAGTTTCATCGAAACCTGCATCTTGCGGCGCATATCGCGTTCGGAGCTGAAATCGAGGTTCACCTGAATGGTCGAGGTCCGGTACATCATGTCCAGACCTTCATGGCCGACCTTCGGCATGTAGTTGGTCATGATCTTGTAGCGAGACTTCGGCATGACCGGAGTTTCGGCCAGCGTCCATTTCGGGCTGCCGCCGACGCCAAGAAAACGAATGCCCAGAGGCTCGGCGATTTCACGCACCTGGCTCAAATGGGCGTTCATCTCGCGGCAAGTCTGGTGAATGGTCGTAAGCGGCGCGCCGGAAAGCTCGAACTGGCCGCCCGGTTCCAGCGAAATTGCGCCCTGTCCGGTCGGCTCCACCAATCCGATTATGTTGCCTTCATCCATGATCGGCTCCCAGCCGAGCATGGCCTGCATGCCTTCCAGAATAGCTTTGATGCCGCGCGGACCCGCATAGGGAACGGGGCTGTTGTCCGCCGTATAGAAGGGGAATTTCTCGTGCTCGGTGCCGATGCGCCAGGCATCCTTGGGTTTGTTTCCCCCGGCAAGATAGATCGCAAGTTCTTCAACGCCCGTCAGTGCCGTTTCGTCAGTCGTATCGCGCGCCATACAGTCTATCCCTGGTCGTATTTCAGCTTGTCAGCGTGATTGGACAAATTTGTCAAATCACGCAAGTCAATTTCATTGAACGATCGATTTAGAGAACATCATGCCGCATTTCTCCAGTCACCGAGAATGGCCTGTACCAGAGCCATAGCCGCAACCGCAGCCGTATCCGCCCGCAAAATGCGGGGGCCGAGCGGAATGGCAGTCACGAAGGGCAGGCGATGCAGCAATTGCCGCTCTTCTTCCGAAAATCCGCCTTCCGGGCCGATCAGAAGTCCCATCGGCCAGGGCTTCGATTGGGGCTTCAAACCTTGCAGAATGCTCAACGGGTCGTCCGATTCGTGGCCTTCGTCGCAAAAGATCAGGCGGCGAGACGGGTCCCACTGGTCGATAAAGCGGTCGAAGCGCACTGCGTCGCGGCATTCCGGCAGGCTGAGCACGCCGCATTGCTCGGCAGCCTCGATGGCATTGGCCTTTATCTTGTCGGTGCTGAGCTTCGGCACCTGCGTGTGCTGGGTGACGACCGGCTGCAATACGCCTGCGCCCATCTCAACAGCCTTTTGCACCATATAATCGAGGCGGCCCTGTTTCAGTGGTGCGAAACAATAGACGAGATCGCTTGGCGTCGGCTGCGGGCGCGTCTCCTCAACAGGTACGAGCAGAACGCGCTTCTTGCCTTCCGGCTTCAGCCGGACCTTCCATTCACCGTCGCGCCCGTTGAAAGCGAGAACTTCATCGCCTTCTTTCAGGCGCAGCACGTGAGTGAGATAATGCGCAGCCTGCGGCGCAGCCTCGACCGGTGTGTCCGGGGCGAGGTCATCCTCGATATAAAGTCGTTGCATTCTGTAATTGGCACGCATGTTCGCATCGATGGCAGAGGGAAAGCCCGCCGGTCAAGCGCTTTGTGTTGCTGTTCTGCCAGGCTGCGGATTGAAAACCGCTCTCACTTGAAGAAAAGCTTACACAAACAATTGATGGGAAATGTCTGGTGGTTGAATCTAATTAGATTGTATCCATATAGGTATGAAGCTATCTATTTGAATGGAATTGAAGTGATGAAACAAGCTTGGGTCGAATTCGCGCCGCTTCTTGCAAGCACTGCCAGAGGATGGCGGAAAGCCTTTGATGCGGCAATGGCGGAGCACGGTCTTTCCGATGCGAAAGCCGTTCCGCTGATGACCCTCTTGCGGCATGGCGATCTGATCCCCCAGGGGGTGCTGGCCGAACGGGTTGGCATCGAGGGGGCTACGATCGTTCGTGTCGTCGATGAGCTGGAGAAGGATGGCCTGATCCTGCGCGTCGCCGACGATGCCGATCGTCGCGTCAAACTCATCCAGTTGACAGAAGAAGGCCGCACCGTCGCCACCAAGGTGGAAAAATCTGCGGCACGTCTTCGGACGCAGTTCTTAAGCGATTTCGACGCCGAACAGGTCGATGTCGCCATGGAAGTTTTGCGCAAGCTGAACGAGAAATTCCTCAACCTTTAAACAAACGCTGCCTTCGAAAATCATGACCAAGCTTGCCGAAACAACACCGAAATTCTGGGATGTCGTCTTTTCCTTGAAGACGTTCGCCGCCGGTATGCTTGCCCTGTGGATTGCGCTGATGGCCAATCTGCCGAACCCGTACTGGTCGGTTGCCGCCGTTTACATCGTCGCACATCCCCTTTCGGGGGCCACCACATCCAAGGGTATCTACCGTCTGATCGGCACGATTATCGGCGGCGCGGTGACGATCCTTTTCGTGCCGCATCTGATCAATTCGCCGGAGATTCTGACTGTCGCCATCGGCCTGTGGATGGGCGTCTGTCTGGCGATCAGCCTGCTTGACGGCACGCCGCGCAGCTATCTGTTCATGCTCGCCGGTTATACCGTGGCGATTGCAAGTTTTGCCGTGGTTTCCGTTCCTGAAACCACCTTTGATTATGCGCTTGGCCGCGTCGAGGAAATTGCCATTGGTATTATCTGTGCGGCAGTGGTCAACCGCCTCGTCTTTCCGCGCCACAGTGGCCCGGTTCTGGTCGGTCGTATCGACAACTGGCTGCGTGAGGGTTCACGGCTGGCCGTCGCCACTATGCGCGGCGAGGGCTCCAGCCCGCAATTCCTTCGCGACCGCCAGCGTCTGGCCGCCGATGCGCTGGAACTGCGCAACCTGACTACCCATGTGGCCTATGACACCTCGTCGATCCGCGGCGTCGGAACCATGCTGCATGTGCTGCAACAGCGCATGGTGGCCGTGCTGCCGATCATTTCCAGCCTGCATGATGTCATCGTGCTGAAGCCCGGTGAGGGTGAAAAGCCATGGCATCCCGCAGTCCAGAAGCTTCTCGACGAAGCCTGCGACTGGCTTGAAAGCGGTGAAAACCTGAGCGACGAGCGCCGCGCGGTTTTGTTGAAGCTGATCGACGAGATCGAGCGTCATGGCAAGGATGCCTCGAGCTGGGGCGAGCTTTTGCCGTTCAATGTGGCAGCGCGTGTGCGCGATCTGGTCCAGATCTGGAGCGATTGTATCACGCTGCGTCAGGATATCGTGTCCGGTGCGAAGCGCGGTCATGCGCTGCGCTGGCGTCGTTACGACGCCCATCTCAAGGGACGTCCGGCGCACCGCGATTATGGTATGGCGTTTCTGTCGGGCTTCTCGGCCTTTCTCGCAACCGGCGTGGCAACCGCTTTCTGGATCGCTACAGGCTGGTCGCAGGGCAGCGCGGCCGCGATGATGGCAGGCATTTTCTGCTGTATCTTCGCGACGATGGACGATCCCGTGCCGGTGATGCGCAAGTTCAACTGGCTGCTGCTCATCGTGATTCTGGCCGCTTTCGTCTTCGAATTTGCGCTGCTGCCGCTGGTGGACGGCTTCTTCCCGCTGGCGCTGGTGTTGGGTCTCTTTCTTGTGCCTGCCGGTGTGCTTCTGGCAATTCCATCGCAGTTTCTGCTGGGCATGGTGCTCTGTGTGAACCTGCCGAACATGCTCATGCTGCAAAGCCACGCCACGTCGGATTTCGTGACCTTCGCCAATGCCAATCTGGCGACGGTTATCGGTATCGTCATCGCTGCGGTGGTCACATCTATCGTGCGCTCGGTCGGTGCTGAATGGAGTGTGCGTCGTCTGGTCAAGGCTGGCTGGCGCGATATCGTTGCGGCAACCGAACGCGGTCCGAGCCGTCATCGCCGGCAGCATATGAACCGCCTGTTGCTGCGCATGATCGACCGCATCGGCATGATGACACCGCGTCTGGCGCTGATTCCGTCGGCGGATGTCGCCAAGGTCGATCTGCTGCGCGACCTGCGCAACGGGATGAACACCATCGACCTGCAACAATACCGTGCCAAACTGGCCGAGCCTTGCCGCGATGCGGTGGATGCGGTGCTGGACGGTGTCGGCGCACATTATCGTTCCCTGTCCAAGCATGGACCGGACGGTCAGTCGCGCAAGAATACCGATGAACAACTGCTCGCCTCCATCGACAAGGCGATAGCGGCGATCATCGAAAGCGGTTCGCCCGCTGTTGCCCGCCGTCCGCGGCTTGCACTGGTGGCGCTGCGTTTCAACCTGTTTCCCAAGGCGCCGCCATTCGCTTTGCCGCCGCGCCCGCAATTGGAGCTGCCGCAAGCTGCCTGACACACAGCCACCGGAAGAACAGCCCCGTGAAGACCTGAATGTGAACGATCATGAGACCTGAACTCGATATATACGGGATTTATATCCCCACCCTGGGCGTGCTGGCGCTTGGCGCCTATGTCCTCAATACGATCATGCAGCGCCTGCTGGCGCGCGTGCGTTTCTACCGTTTTGTGTGGCACCGGCCCTTGTTCGATGCCGCCATGTATTTCTGCATTCTTGGCGCTGCCGCCATTATCTTGAACGGAATAGACTGATGAAAAAGCTCTTCGCACATACTGGCCGGGTTTTTCTCACCCTCGTCATGGTCACAATGGCGGGGCTGCTTGGCTGGCATCTCTGGGATTACTACATGAATGCGCCGTGGACACGCGACGGCAAGATTCTTGCCGATGTGGTGCGCGTTGCGCCCGACGTTTCGGGTCTGGTGAGCGAGGTTCTCGTTCGCGACAATGAGAACGTCAAAAAGGGCGATGTGATTTTCCGCATCGATCAGGCGCGTTACAAGCTGGCGCTGCAGACGGCTGAAGCCAAGGTTGACAGCAGCAAGGCTGCGCTCGACATGGCCGATCGCGATCTTGTCCGTTATCGCCAGCTCAACGACACGACCGTGACCCGCCAGAAGCTGGAACAGGTCGAAACCACAGCCATGCAGGCTGAGGCGGCTTACCGTCAGGCCGGTCTGGATCGTGATCTGGCCGCACTCAATATGGAGCGGTCTTCGGTCAAGGCGACGGTCAACGGCGTCATCACCAACTTCTCGCTCCAGCCGGGCGACTATGTCACCGCAGGTTCTGCCGTGACGGCGCTGGTGGACACGGATTCCTATTATGTCTCGGGCTATTTCGAGGAAAACAAGCTTGAGCGTATCAAGATCGGCGATCCGGTTCTGGTTGATGTGATGGGCAGCAAGGTACAGCTCAAGGGCAAGGTGGAAGGCATTGCCGGCGGTATCGAAGATCGTGAACGCACCGCGACCACCAGCCTGCTCGCCAATGTCACGCCGACTTTCAACTGGGTGCGCCTTGCCCAGCGCGTGCCGGTCCGGGTGAAACTGGAAGAGGTGCCGGAAGGCGTGCACCTCGTGGCGGGCCGCACCGTCAGCGTGTCGGTCGTCGAATAATCGGCATCCAACTGATTAAAGGCCCGGCTGTTGTCCGGGCCTTTTTCGTGTTAGCCAATGGAAACGAGATTTATGGGGTGGTCTATGCGCGTATTGGTCGTCCAGAATTATGACGGTGCGGGGCTGGGGCAGATTGAGCCTGTCCTCACTGAAGCCGGTTATTCGATTGATTTGCGCCACCCCTATAATGGCGATGCGCTGCCCGCCGATGACAGCGAACATAATGCGCTGATTGTTCTGGGCGGCGAGCAGAATGCGCTGGCCGACGCCGAATTTGCCTATTTCCCACATCTGCTCGATCTCATCCGCGGCTTTGGCGACAAGGACAAGGCCGTGCTCGGCATTTGCCTTGGTAGCCAGCTTGTGGCGCGCGCCTATGGCGGCGAAAATATTCTCGACCGTCCGATGGAGTTCGGCTGGCAGGAAGTCCGCCTGACCGATGAAGGGCAGCGCGATCCGGTTCTGTCGACGGCGGGCAATGCATTTCCGATCTTCCACTGGCACCGGGATACATTCACCCTTCCTGAAGGGGCGGTGCATATGGCGTCGAGCGACATGACGCAGAATCAGGCCTACCGGATTGGCCGGGCAGTCTATGGCACCCAGTTCCATTTCGAGGCCGATACCGGGCTGGTCAAACAGTGGAATGCCCAACTCGCCCACGAAATCGAAGACTTCGCGCCGGGCTGGGACAAGGCCTTTCCGCAACTGGCCGAGGGCGTCGGTCGTTCTTCCGACAAGGCGGGTGCTGCGCTGGCCAAAGCCTGGATCGGCCGAATCTAGAGCGGGCAAAACCGCTCTTGCGATTCCCGGTCGCCCGCACGATGAGGAAGACTTCCGTGCTTCCGCTACAAGCTTGTAAACCCAACATTAACCTTAAGGATAAGCTTCGCGTTGCTGCTTTGCCACATCCTGTCAGCAATGCGTGGATTTGTGAAAAAAGCGCGGTGAACGACGCCGTCGTTCAGTTGCGGGTAACTTTTATCGGGTGTAACTGAACGCCGTCTCCCGGGCAATGATCGGTCGGGCAGGGCTTCACGCCATGCTCGTAACGGCGGCTCGTTTTATCGAATTTCATCCGGCAACCGTCGAGAGAGTTTCCGAATATGACCGCCAAGCATGCCGCCCTTCTTACCGTCCTGATGGTCTCCGCGATCGTGTTCATGGCAGTTGGCATGTTCACCGTCGATGCCGGTAACACCATGGTTTCGAGCGACGGTTACGGAATTTCCAGCGCTCACTAATTTTGGTTATCGCGCTTCGATGAAGCGCTTTTCCACGCCGTCGATTGCTATTGCCGAGAGCAGGCCGCTCTTCCAGGCATAGGTGTCGAGATTGACCCGGTTGGGTTGAACATCGACTGCAGCTTGCGGCGTGTGACCATGGATGATCACCTTTGCGAGGGGATCGGTCCATTTCAAAAACAGCGTCCTTATCCAGATGAGATCGTCAGGGTCCTGTTCTTCGAGCGGCAGGGCCGGATCGACGCCTGCGTGGCAGAAAAAGAAATCTCCGAACGAGAGCCAGCGCGGCATCGCGCGTATGAAATCGATATGCGCTTGCGGTATGGCTTTCACCAGCGCTTCGTGGCTGCGCCGGGCTTTATCCGTATCGGAAAAATCCAGTTCCACACCATAAGAGCGTCCGGTTTCCACGCCGCCATGCAAGGCGAAGATGCCTGCCGTGTCGCCGGTGGCGAGATAATTGAGAAAGCCTTCGTCGTGATTGCCAAGCAGCGACAGGATGCGCGGATCATGCGCGGCTGCATCAATGAGAAAGTCGAGCACTTCCTTCGATTGCGGCCCCCGGTCGATATAATCGCCAAGATGGATGATACGCCAGTCGTGAACGGGGCGATGATCGAGATCGGCACGGATCAATCCATGCATGTCCTGCAAGAGATCGAAGCGGCCATGCACATCGCCAATGGCATAAAGGCGGATGTTTTGCGGGCCGCACGCATCCTTGAAAATCACACCGGTCATTCGCCTTCGTCCTTCACTTCCTTCACCGCATTGGTGCCCGCACGCTGGCGGAAGCGCAGCCGCGAGACGCGCTCGCGTTCTTCGTTCAGCTCGCGGTCGTGCGTTGCCTGCTCGACGAAGCGGATATGTTTTTGCACCGCTTCGCGGGCCGCTTGCGGGTTGCCGGCCATCACCGCATCATAGATAGCGCGATGCTGCGAGAGGAACATGTCGGCGACGCCGGGATAGCTGTAGATCAGGCTGCGGTTATAAAACACGCCATCCTTCAAAAGCTGATAGCAGGAGCGCAATGTGTGCAGCAGCACGATATTATGCGCTGCTTCGCCAACCGCATTGTGCAGCTCGACATCAAGCCGCGCTTCGGTGTCGAAATCGCTCGCGCCATGCGCGGTTTCCATCGCATTCATGATTTCCGTCAGCAGCGCCTTATCAGCGGGCGTAGCCCGAAGCGCTGCGTATTCGGCGGCAATGCTTTCGATTTCGCGGCGATATTCCAGATAATCGGCGGTCGCCTTGCGATGATCGGCAAAAAGCTTGACCACGGGCGCGCTGAAGACCTGTCCGATGACATCGGCCACGAATGTGCCGCCACCGTGGCGGGAGGTCAGAAGGCCCGCCGTCTCAAGACGCTTCAGGGCATCGCGCAGGATGGGGCGGGAAATGTCGAACTGGCGCGCCAGCTCACGCTCGCCGGGCAGACGGTCGCCGCCGCGCAGAACGCCTTCCAGAATGAGCGTCTCGATCTGGTATACGACATCGTCCGCTGTGCGGCTCGTCTGTATGCGGGAGAAAATCGTTTCGGCCATGCCGTTCAAGCCCTTTGCGTATCGGCGGCAAGGTAGCCGCAAGGGACGGACCCGGCAACGGAATATATTGAAAATAAAGCCCGACTGGTGATCCAGCCGGGCTTTCTGACGGTTGGAAGAGGGGCGCTTTAAGCCTTTTTGCGCTTGCGCGTCGAAACAAGCACGAACAGACCGGCGACAATGCCATACATCGCCCATTTGAAGGGCAGCGCGTCAGCGGTTTCGCTGCGGATCGGCAGCACGGTTACAGTGCCCGGACGGCTTTCGAAGCCGGTCTTGCCTTCAGACTTCGCCTGCTCGATCTGCTGCGGTGACACGACCCATTCCGCACCGCGGGACTTGTCGTAGAACATGAAGCCGCAACCGACGACAACGGCAACGATGATGGCGAGAATAAAACGGATCGGAGTGTTCATTATCTTTCCTCAGGCTCGGAACAAAGCGACAGGTATTATGGGAGGAGATACCGTGCCGCATGTCTATGCGCGTTTTCTAATGCGTGCGTTACATAGCCAGCGAAAGACTTGGTGTCTATTTTTGAGATGCGACCTGTGGAGAACTGCCGCTCTCCCAATAAGGTACAGGGCCGTAAAGGTCGGCGAGATAATCTATGAACAGGCGCACCTTGGCAGGCAGGAACTGTTTCGAGGGATAGACCGCGTGAATGGCCACATTGCGTGAGGCGGTATAATCGGGCAGCACCTGCACCAGTTTTCCTGCCGCGAGTTCCGGGCCAATGTCCCATGTGGAGCGTTGCGCGATGCCGAGACCGGCCAGCACGGCCTCGCGCACCATTTCGCTGGAATTGGTCTGGAGCGGGCCGACCGGGCGAATGACAATCGGGCCTTTCGGCCCTTCAAGCCGCCATGGATCATTATTGTGCGGTGCAAGGCAGATATGCGCCTGCAAGTCTTCGATTGTCTCAGGCGTGCCGCGTTCTGCAATGTAACCGGGCGAGGCGACGAGCAGACGACGGACGGGCGCCAGCCTGCGGGCGACAAGGGTTGAATCCGACAATTCGCCGATGCGGATCGCCAGATCATAGCCGTCGCCGACAATATCGACCATTTCGTCGGTCAATTGCATATTGACCGTCAGGTCGGCATTGGCGCGCATGAAAGGCACCAGATAAGGGGCGATGTGCATGCGCCCGAAGGTCGTGGGAGCCGAGATTTTCAGCGTGCCACGCGCATCGGCGGAACGCCGCGCGACAAAAGCTTCCGCCTCTTCGATGTTCGACAGAATGGCCAGGACGCGCTCGTGATAGCCCTGACCGGCCTCGGTCAGCGCGATCTGCCGTGTTGTGCGTTGCAGGAGCCGGGTGCCAAGGCGCTCTTCCAGACGACCAAGGCGCTTGGAAACCACCGCGGGGGAAAGGCCGAGATCGCGAGCCGCCGCCGACATGCTGCCGGTTGCGACAACGCGGGCAAAGATTTCCATATCGGCCAGACTGCTGCTCATCATGATCGCGTGATCCCCCGGATTGCCCTGCGCTTCATTTGCATCTAGCCGAGCGGGGCAAAGCTCCGCAAGTAATTATGCCGCAGCGTGAAAACTGTTATGCGAACGGCGCAAGTGGTAAAAATGATTTACCACTTGACGAATACGGTGCAGGGTGCACTGTGCATGTTAGAGCTATTCCAGAAAAGTTTGGGTCTGTCCATCCAGTCTGGCATGGCTCCAAAGCGATGCGTTACGACCGCTCCGGTTCTCAAGCGAGGATGAAAGCCGGGACGGCATTTGAGGGCTGGCAGCGCCTTGACGAAAAGGGCCTGACCAGCGGCGGAGGAGCAAATGAGCGGATTGATTATGCCGGAGCCGGATGCGTCCGTCATGCAGCGGCGCGGGCAGATCGTGGATGATCTGCGCGGCATCGTACCGGGCGAGGGCGTGGTCGATACGGTCAATGCAATGCGGGTATTCGAGAGCGACGGCCTGACGGCGCATCGCTCACTACCGCTGGTGGTTGTGTTGCCGGAAACGGTCGACCAGGTCGCTCAAGTTTTGCGTTATTGCCACGAAAACGGCATTCGCGTCGTGCCGCGCGGCGCGGGTACATCGCTGTCCGGCGGCTCGATGCCCTTGCAAGATGCGGTGCTGCTCGGCATGTCCCGTTTCAACCGTATTCTCGAAATCGATTATCCGAACCGCGTTGCCGTGGTGCAGCCGGGCGTGACCAATCTGGGCATTACCAAAGCCGTCGAGCATGAGGGCTTTTATTATGCGCCCGATCCTTCGTCGCAGATTGCCTGTTCCATCGGCGGCAATGTCGCTGAAAACGCCGGTGGCGTGCATTGCCTGAAATATGGCCTCACCGCCAATAATGTTCTGGGCATCGAAATGGTGCTGATCACCGGCGAGGTTTTGCGCCTCGGCGGCAAGCATCTCGACAGTGAGGGCTATGATCTTCTGGGGCTGATGACCGGTTCGGAAGGCCTGCTCGGCGTGGTGACGGAAATCACGGTGCGCATCTTGCAAAAGCCGGAAACGGCGCGCGCCGTCATGGTCGGCTTTCCATCCAGCGAACAGGCTGGCCAGTGCGTGGCCGATATTATCGGCGCAGGCATCATTCCCGGTGGGATGGAGATGATGGACAGGCCCGCCATCAAAGCGGCGGAGGATTTTGTCCGCGTCGGCTATCCGCTCGATGTGGAAGCGCTTCTGATCGTCGAACTCGACGGCCCGCCGGTCGAGGTGGATCACCTGATCGGACGGGTCGAAGCGCTGGCGCTGCGCAATGGTTCCACGACCTGCATCCTGTCACAGTCGGAAGAACAGCGCCTTGCCTTCTGGGCTGGGCGCAAGGCGGCTTTCCCGGCGGTGGGGCGCATTTCACCCGACTATCTGTGCATGGATGGCACCATTCCGCGCAAGGAGCTGCCGCGTGTCCTGTCGGGCATGCGCGACCTGTCCGAAAAATACGGATTGCGGGTGGCCAATGTGTTCCATGCAGGCGACGGCAATCTGCATCCGCTGATCCTCTATGATGCAAATATTCCAGGTGAACTGGAAGCAGCGGAAAACTTCGGCGCGGACATTTTGCGGCTCTGCGTGAAAGTTGGCGGTGTTCTCACCGGCGAGCATGGCGTCGGCATAGAAAAGCGCGATCTGATGCCGGAAATGTTCAACGACATCGACCTCGACCAGCAGATGCGCGTCAAATGTGCTTTCGATGCCAAGCATCTGCTCAACCCCGGCAAGGTGTTTCCGCAATTGCGCCGCTGCGCCGAGCTTGGCCGCATGCATGTGCATCGTGGCGAACTGGCCCACCCGGATATTCCCCGATTCTGAATTGTGGTTTTGATCATGAGCGATGCAAATATTCTAAAGCCGCAGGATGAAGCGGGCGTTCTGGTTGCGGTGCAGGATGCGCTGGCCAGCTCCACCCCGCTGGAAATCATCGGCCATGGCTCCAAGCGCGGTATCGGACACAGCGTCGATGCCGGCCGCGTGCTCGACGTGTCGCGGCTTTCGGGCGTGACCTTGTACGAGCCGGACGAACTGGTGCTTTCGGCAAAGGCCGGAACGCCGATGGTCGAGATCGAAAAGCTTCTGGCTGACAACAATCAGTGTTTTCACTTCGAGCCGATGGATTACGGCCCGCTGCTGTCGGGCGAGGCTGGTCGCGGCACGATCGGCGGCGCGCTTGCCGCCAATCTGTCTGGGCCGCGCCGCCTCAAGGCGGGCGCTGCGCGTGATCATGTGCTTGGCGTGCGCGTTGTGTCGGGGCGTGGCGAATTGTTCAAATCCGGCGGTCGTGTGGTCAAGAACGTGACGGGTTATGACTTGTCCAAGGGCATGGCCAATTCCTGGGGCACGCTGGGCGTCGCCACAGAGGTGACGTTCAAGGTTCTGCCGAAACCGGAAACGGCGGCCACGCTCGTCGTGCGCGGGCTGACCGATGAACAGGCGGCGCGCGTCATGGCCATGGCGATGGGATCGCGCGAGGAAGTCGCTTCCGCCGCACATCTGCCGCCGACGGTTGCAAATCGCTTCCTTGATGGAAAGCTTGGCTGGGAAGCGGCGACTGTGTTGCGGCTTGAAGGTTTCGCGCCTTCGGTCGAGCATCGCAGCCGCCAATTGCAGGCGCTGCTTCGCCAATCCGGCGCGGTGGAAGCGCTCGACGGAGCGCAGTCGCAACAGCTTTGGCGCGAAGTGCGCGATGTCCTGCCTTATGCCAATGCGGGCGACAATCGTGCTGTCTGGCGTGTTTCGATGACGCCGATGCAAAGCTGGCAGATGGTGGACGAATTCCGCCGTCATGCGGGCGTCGACGCCTATTACGACTGGCAGGGTGGCTTGATCTGGATGCGGATGGAAGCTGACCCGGAAGCGCAGATCTTGCGCAAACTCATTGCCAGATATGGTGGCGGTCACGCGACGCTGGTGCGCGCGCCGGAGACGGTCCGTGCTGGCATTGATGTGTTCGAACCGCAGCCCGCAGCCCTTGCGGCCTTGTCGCAGCGGTTGAAGCAGCAATTCGATCCGGAAAATATTCTCAATCCGGGCCGTATGCATTCTCATCAGGTTGGAGCGTGACACGATGCAAACTCATTTCAGCCCCGACCAGCTGCGCGATCCTGGTGTTCAGGAATCGGAAAAAATTCTTCGCAAATGCGTGCATTGCGGCTTCTGCACGGCCACATGCCCGACCTATGTGACGCTGGGCAATGAACTCGACAGTCCGCGCGGGCGCATTTATCTGATCAAGGACATGCTGGAAAATGGCCGTCCGGCGGATGAGGAAGTCGTGCGCCATGTCGACCGTTGCCTGTCATGCCTCTCCTGCATGACGACCTGTCCTTCGGGCGTCAATTACATGCATCTGGTCGATCATGCCCGCGCGCATATCGAGAAAACCTACAAGCGGCCCTTCATGAACCGCTTTCTGCGTGGGGTGCTGGCGCAGGTTCTGCCCTATCCGGGCCGGTTCCGCGCCGCGCTGAAGCTGGCGAAACTGGGCAAGCCGTTTGCACCGCTTTTGCGCAAAAGCGACGCTCTGAAACCCATGGCGGCCATGCTTGATCTCGCGCCGCAAAACCTGCCAGCGGCAGTCCCTATCGAAACCGTCAGCGCCGCCAAGGGCGAAAAGCGCGGTCGCGTGGTAATTCTCAACGGCTGTGCGCAGCCTGTGCTCAATCCCGGTATCAACGCCGCCACGTTGCGGCTTTTGAACCGCTTCGGCATCGAA
Organism: Ochrobactrum sp. 19YEA23; assembly: GCF_029909865.1. NCBI lineage: Bacteria > Pseudomonadati > Pseudomonadota > Alphaproteobacteria > Hyphomicrobiales > Brucellaceae > Ochrobactrum > Ochrobactrum sp. 19YEA23. The sequence continues at coordinate 127,341 of NZ_JASAMQ010000010.1, forward strand.
GTGGTGACACCGAAAGGCGAAGGCTGCTGCGGTTCGCTGGTTCACCATATGGGCCGCGAAGAACAGGCGCTCGAACAGGCGCGGCACAATGTCGATGTCTGGACGCGCGAGATCGAGGCCGGCGGTCTCGATGCAATTATCGTCACGGCGTCCGGCTGCGGCACCACGATCAAGGATTATGGTTACATGCTGCGGCTTGATCCGGCCTATCAGGACAAGGCTGCGCGCGTGTCGGCGCTGGCAAAGGATATCACTGAGTATCTGGTCGGCATCGACCTGCCGGAACCCGATGCGCCGCAGGCGCTGACGGTCGCCTATCACTCGGCCTGCTCGATGCAGCATGGGCAGAAAATCGTGCGACAGCCCAAAGACCTGCTCTCCAGGGCGGGCTTTACGGTGAAAGAACCGCTGGAAGGGCACCTCTGCTGCGGATCGGCTGGTACCTATAACATCATGCAGCCGGAGATCGCCGCCAAGCTGCGCGACCGCAAGGTGAAGAATATCGAGGCAACCGGCGCCGCTCTCATCGCAACCGGCAATATCGGTTGCATGACGCAGATTGCCACCGGCAGCAAATTGCCGATTGTTCATACGGTGGAGCTGATCGACTGGGCCTATGGCGGGCCAAAGCCGGTTGCGCTCTCAAGCTCCCGTCTTCACTGACGCGGCATAGTGCAACGGAAAGCCCTTGAAGCTTTTCGTTTCCTTCAAAACGAAGGTCGTCTGCATTTCCTTGATACGGGGCAGGCGGCGCAGGGTGGACATGGCGAAATCGGCATATGTGTCGAGATCGCGTGAGACCACCTGAAGCAGAAAATCGGCATCGCCAGCGATGCTGTAGCAGGTGATCACGTCGTCGAGCCCCATCAGCTCGGCGGCAAATTGCTCCGCCTCCAGCTCGCTGTGACTGTCAATCTTGATCCGCACGAAGGCCATGACGCCAAGGCCGATTGCCTTGCGATTGAGGCTAGCGCGATAACCATCGATCACGCCATCTTCTTCCAGCTTGCGCATTTTGCGCCAGCTTGGCGAGGTGGACATGCCGACCTGATCGGCCAGCGCCTGATTGGTCAGGCGACCGTCTTCCTGCAAAGCTTCGAGAATGCGAATATCGGAAGGTTCCAGCGCGCTCATGAAATCCACCTCAATGACGTCAGTTTAGGGTAGAATCTACCTTATCATGGCAATCAAAAGGTAAGAAAGGCAGGATCGACCAGAAGATGCAGTGTATTTCTCTCGCAGAAACACTGTAACTCTGGAGCCATCATGCAGGAAGATCTGCGTCTTGCCGTTATCGTCAACCCTGATCTGGCTCAAGGCCTGCTGGCAAACACAGTCGCGGCCATCTCGATCGGATTAGGCGCGCAACTGCCTTATGTTGCTGCGCGGCAGCTGGTTGATCGCTCAGGCGTTGCCATCGATATCAGCTCCGACCGTCCCGTGCCGATCCTGCAAGCGGATGCGGAAACAATCCGGTCGATCCTGTTAAAGGCATCGGGGCATGACAACAGGGAGGCGGTTGTCGCCTTTCCGGCATTCGCACGGGCAATGCATGTCTATGCCGAATATGAAACCACATTTCCGGACCGCGATCTTGCCGCCGAGGTCATTGATGGGGTGGGGATCGCCGGTCCTGCCAAATGGGTTCGCTCATTGACCGGCAGCCTGAAATTGCTGCGATAAAAAAGCCGGGCAATTGCCCGGCTTTTTGTTTATATGTTTTGAACTAGCCCGCCGAGAATGTCGCCGGGTTCGGGCCGATGCGGCCATCGGTCTTGTCCAGCTTGGTAATGGCATCGTGATCGGTGCCATTGAGGGTGAAATCGAAGACCTCGAAATTTTCCTTGATACGGGCAGGCGTTACCGACTTCGGAATGACGATATTGCCGGTCTCGATATGCCAGCGCAGGATGACCTGCGCAACGGACTTGCCGTGCTTGGCGGCAATCGCCTTCAGCTTTTCATCTTCCAGAATCTTGCCCTGTCCAAGCGGGCTCCAGGCTTCGGTGGCGATGTTGTGCTTGCCATGGAACAAACGCAGCTCGTCCTGCTGGAACTGCGGATGCAGCTCGATCTGGTTGAGAACCGGCGTTACGCCACTTTCCTTGATCACGCGTTCAAGATCGGCCGTGCGGAAATTCGACACGCCGATGGACTTCACGAGGCCTTCTTCCTTCAGCTTGATGAAGGCGCGCCAGGTTTCCATGAACAGGTCTTTGGAAGGCATCGGCCAGTGAATCAGATAAAGATCGACATAATCCGTGCCGAGCTTCTTCAGGCTGGTCGCAAAGGCTTTCAGCGTCGATTCATAGCCCTGATCGCTGTTCCAGAGTTTCGTCGTCAGGAAGATGTCGCCGCGTGCAACGCCCGAATTGTTGATGGCTTTGCCCACGCCTTCTTCATTGCCATAGATGGCGGCGGTGTCGATGTGCCGGTAGCCCGCTTTCAGCGCTTCGCTGACAGCTGTAACCGCTTCATCATTGCCCACCTGCCAGACACCGTAACCGAGCTGCGGAATATGGTTGCCGTCGTTCAGTTTTACGGTCGGTACGGTCATGATCTATCCTTTCCCTCCATCCAAATGCGACACCGGTTCATATTTCGGTACAGCCGCATTTGTGGCCGCCCTCTGGCGGCGCCGTCCATGTTTTTTCAAATCATCACTCAAATCATCATTGGCAGCATATGGGTGTTCGCGGGAAAAGCAAAAGCCTTTTCAGGTTGTTTTTGGGCCTGCGGCAGGTTGATTTCATCAAAAAATCCAATGTTTCAGTATTATGAATGTAAAAAAGCCGCCCTGCAGAGAGAGCGGCTTTGTTCGACTGTAAAACTGTTCCGGAACGGATCAGCGAACCACGACGCGGGTGCCGATGGGAACGCGTTCATAGAGATCGGTCACGTCCTCGTTGCGCATACGGATGCAACCCGAAGACATGGCTTTGCCGATGGTCCATGGCTGGTTGGTGCCATGAATGCGATAAAGCGTCGAACCGAGATAAAGTGCGCGTGCGCCAAGCGGATTGTTAACGCCGCCATCCATGCGCGCAGGCAGAATGCGACCCTTGCGACGCTCGCGGGCAATCATTTCCTTGGGCGGCGTCCAGGTCGGCCATTCGGCCTTGCGGCTGATGTGCTGTGAACCTTTCCAGCTGAAACCCTGCTTGCCCACGCCGACGCCGTAACGCATGGCCTTGCCGTCTGACTGGACGAGATAGAGAAAGCGCTTGCTGGTATCGATCACGATCGTGCCGGACTTTTCACTGCCGGAATAGGAAACACTCTGCGGCAGATAGATCGGGTCGATCTGATGTTTGCTCGGCGCGGTGGCTGGATTGCTTGCCGGGCGCTGGTAGGAAACCTGACGATAATTCGGCTTCGACTTCTGCTTTTGTTTGACCGTGGTGCGGCGCACCGGCTGCTGGACGGTGCCGTCCGGCATCTGGCGCATGCGCGCCGGCTGGCCGTGCAACTGTGCTACCCATGGTGCGGAAAGATCGGGGCTGACGGCCACCGGCGGCAAGGTCGCGTAACGGTCATTGGCAAAAGCCATGCCGGTGCTGACGATTGAAACAGCAATCGCTGCAAGCGATCCGATCAAAAGAAGATGACGTGGTTGCATGGTCCAGATCCGTCTCTCTTTGCGCCATCATCCCGGTTGCGTTGCCCGTCTGGGTCCATTGGCGCGGTTGCCCAGCTGCGGCTCCTGACACAACCTGTCAGGAGAACAGCCCTTAATTTCATGCCGGGATTGTGCGCCCCAATGGAATCGGAAAGGTAAATTTTGGTCGCGTGTTCTGCGTAGGCGACACTCTAAGTAGAGTTGTGGTTAGCGTCAGGTTGCGTCACATGTTTAATGATCGATGAAGCTTTGCGCATGCCCCCGAAAAGTGGGAAACAGTTTTCGAACAAGGCTATGAGCAGGAAATTGGAGGCGGGAAATGAGTGATATTGCCGAAGTGAAAACCGGTCTGATCGTCAGCGAAGATGGCAAGACCCGTTGCTTCTGGCCGGGCGTATTGCCGGACTATCTCGCCTATCATGACAATGAATGGGGCGTGCCTGTCTCCAACGATTATCGGCTGTTCGAGAAGATTTGCCTTGAGGGTTTTCAGTCGGGCCTGTCCTGGCTCACCATCCTGCGCAAGCGCGAGAATTTCCGCGCGGCTTTCGATGGTTTCGATTTCCACCGCGTTGCGCAATATGACGTCAAGGATGTCGAGCGTCTTCTGGCCGACAAGGGCATTGTGCGTCATCGCGGCAAGATTGAATCCACGATCAACAATGCAAACCGCGCCATCGAACTTGTCGCGGAAAAGGGCTCGCTCGCAGCCTATTTCTGGTCGTTTGAACCGGGTGCGGAGGACCGCCCTGCCGTCGTGGATTATCCGACACTGATCGCCAATCCGAAAACCGATACCTCCATCCGCATTTCCAAGGATTTGAAAAAGCGCGGCTGGTCCTTCGTCGGGCCGACCACGGTTTATGCCTTCATGCAGGCCATGGGTCTGGTCAACGATCACATTGAAGGTTGCCACTGTCGCGCCCATGTCGAAAAGCTGCGGCTGGCATTCAAGCGCCCCCAATAAGCAGGGATCAAAGAAGCAGGGATTGCTAACGCGCGTTCTTTCTGCCAGAAAAACGCGTTTGTTTGGAGATGTGCCATGGATTTGACGTCGCTCATTGCTTTCGCGGGTATTCTGGTCGTAGCCGCAGGCACGCCGGGACCGAATGTCGGCGCATTGGTGGCGCGCGTCATCAGCCGTGGGCATAAGGGCGTCTTTCCATTCATGTTCGGTCTCTGGCTGGGTGATGCCGTCTGGCTCTCGCTTGCCGTCTGGGGCCTGTCGGCTCTCGCCAACAGCTTCCACACCGCGTTTCTGGTGCTGAAATATGCAGGCGTTGCCTATTTGATCTATCTGTCGTGGAAAATGTGGATCGCGCCGGTCGATGAAGAAGCGGATGAAAACGCTATTCCGCGCGAGGGTGAAGGGCGCAAGCTTTTCCTCAGCGCACTCGCAGTCACGCTCGGAAATCCGAAGATCATGGTCTTTTATATCGCCATTCTGCCGACGGTCGTGGATATCACCCATGTGTCGCTGGTTGGCTGGGCAGAATTGCTCGCTGTCATGTTTGCCGTTCTGGCGGCGGTGGACACTGCCTGGGTGGTGCTGGCCGCGCAGGCGCGGCGTGTTTTGCGCAGCCCGCGCATGATGCGCATCGCCAATCGGACCAGCGCTGGCATGATGGCGGGCGCTGCCGTCGCCATTGCCGCACGCTGAACACGCTTCCTGCACTTGCCGCAACGGGCCTGATCGGTTAGGAAACCGGCAACACTCGGTTTTCGAGGATTTGCCGGTTCTTCCGGCATATATTGTATATACTTAGCGATCAGGCAGGAAAAATGGCCGATAAAGCGGACAAGATGAAGGCGCGGCTGCCGCGCGGGTTTGTCGATCGGGTTCCGGACGACTTGCGCGCCGCCGAAAAGATGATGGCGACGATCCGCGAAGTCTATGACCTCTATGGTTTCGAGCCGGTGGAAACGCCACTGGTGGAATATACGGACGCACTCGGAAAGTTTCTTCCGGATCAGGACCGCCCGAACGAAGGCGTGTTCTCCTTTCAGGACGACGACGAGCAGTGGCTGTCGCTGCGATACGATCTGACCGCGCCGCTGGCGCGTTATGTGGCCGAGAATTTCGAGCAGCTTCCAAAGCCTTATCGCAGCTATCGCAATGGCTGGGTGTTCCGCAACGAGAAGCCGGGGCCGGGCCGTTTCCGTCAGTTCATGCAGTTCGACGCCGACACGGTCGGCGCGCCGAACGTCTCTGCTGATGCTGAAATGTGCATGATGATGGCCGATACGCTGGAGCGTCTTGGCATTCGTCGTGGCGATTACGCGATCCGCGTCAACAACCGCAAGGTTCTGGACGGCGTGCTGGATGCCATCGGCCTTGAAGGCGAGGGCAATGCCGCCAAGCGGCTGAATGTGTTGCGCGCCATCGACAAGCTCGACAAGTTTGGCCCCGAAGGCGTGCGCCTTCTGCTTGGCAAGGGTCGCCTCGACGAAAGCGGCGATTTCACCAAGGGCGCAGAACTGGCCGATGCAGCGATTGAAAAGGTGCTGGCTTTCACCGCCGCCGGTGGTGCGACGGGTGCCGATACGATTGCCAATCTTCGCGTTGTCGTTGCGGGCAACCCCAAGGGCGAAGAAGGCGTCACCGAACTCGCCGACATGCAGGCGCTGTTTTCGGCAGGCGGCTATGATGGTCGCGTGAAGATCGACCCGTCTGTTGTGCGCGGCCTTGAATATTATACCGGCCCGGTGTTCGAAGCCGAACTTCTGTTCGACGTGACCAATGAAGACGGCCAGAAGGTCGTGTTCGGTTCGGTTGGCGGCGGTGGTCGTTATGACGGTCTCGTGTCGCGTTTTCGCGGTGAGCCGGTTCCGGCGACGGGCTTCTCCATCGGTGTTTCGCGCCTGATGACGGCGCTTAAAAATCTCGGCAAGCTGGATGTGTCCGATGTCGTCGGCCCGGTTGTCGTGCTGGTGATGGACAAGGACACGGAAAGCCTCGGTCGCTATCAGAAGATGGTCTCCGATCTACGTCAGCAGGGCATCCGCGCTGAAATGTATGTCGGCGGTTCCGGCATGAAGGCGCAGATGAAATATGCCGACCGTCGCGAAGCGCCATGCGTGATCATTCAGGGCTCGCAGGAACGTGAAGCCGGTGAAGTGCAGATCAAGGATCTGGTTGAAGGCAAGCGTCTTTCCGCCGAGATCGAGGACAATGTGACCTGGCGCGAGAGCCGTCCGGCGCAGATCACCGTCAAGGAAGACGGTCTGGTCGAAGCGGTTCGCGAAATTCTCAGCAGTCAGGCGCAGGACCGCGCTCAAGCCGCAAAGTGATCGGAACCATGGCCGCAACGCGCACATCGCCGGTTTTCAACGCGCTTCGCACAGAGCTCGATGCGCGCGATGCCGATCTGGTGGAAATACCGCTGATCCAGCCTGCCGATCCTTTTCTGGATATGGCAGGTGAAGATTTGCGCCGTCGTATTTTCCTCACCGAAAACGAAAACGGCGACAGCCTGTGCCTGCGGCCGGAATTCACCATTCCCGTCTGTCGCAACCATATCGCGCTCAATGCGGCGACGCCGAAACGTTACGCCTATCTTGGCGAAGTGTTCCGGCAGCGTCGTGATGGCGCGGCTGAGTTTCTTCAGGCCGGGATCGAGGATCTGGGTGCTGCCGATGAGGCGGCTTCGGATGCGCGCTCGATTGCCGACGCGCTGTCCTGTGTCCGCTCCGTCGCCCCGCAAGCCGGGCTTGATATCGTTCTGGGCGATCAGTCGGTCTTCGCCGGTATGCTTAAGGCGCTCGGTCTGCCGCAGGGCTGGCGCAAGAAGCTTCTGCGCTCCTTTGGCGATGCGCATTCCATGCAACTGGCTCTGGCTGAACTGACGGGCGCGCAACGGCGCGATCCGCTGCCGGAAACCCTTGCCGTTCTCGTTGCCGAAGGAGATGAAACCGGCCTCGCGCGCATGTTGGAAACCGAAATGCTGGAAGCCGGCATTTCACCGGGTGCTGGCCGTTCGCCTGCGGAAATCGCCCGCCGCCTGATCGAGAAGGAAGATCTGGCCGCCACGCGTTTCCCGGCTTCGGCGCTCGATCTGCTCAAGCAGTTTCTGGAAACACATGTCACGCTCGATTCCGCAGCGGTGACATTGCGCGCTTTCGCATCCGAAAATGCGCTCGATCTTGGCGCTGTCCTTCAGAAATTCGAAGCTCGGGCGGAGGCGATTGCTGCGGCTGGCATCAAGACCAGCGATATCGTCTATGACGCGTCGTTCGGACGTCCGCTCGATTACTATACCGGCCTTGTCTATGAAATTCGCGCCTCCGGCGTGGAAAAGGATGCAGTTCTGGCAGGTGGTGGTCGTTATGACCGGCTTTTGACCATGCTCGGCGCTTCCGAAAATATTCCCGGCGTCGGCTTCTCCATCTGGCTGGACCGGCTTCAGGCATTGGCGGGAGCAACGAAATGAGCGTCACACTGGCATTGCCGTCCAAGGGTCGGCTGAAGGAGCAGACGCTCGCCGTTCTCGAAAAGGCCGGATACAAGGTGATCCTGCCGGATGACGACCGCAATTACCGCGCGCGCGTTGAAGGTGAAGACGATCTCGATATTCTATTCCTGTCGGCGTCCGAGATTGCCCGCGAGCTAGGTTACGGAAGCGTCGATATGGGTGTTACGGGGGAAGACCTCGTGCGCGAAACACTCGCCCATGCCGATGAGCGCGTGGCCATCGAGGCGGAGCTGGGCTTCGGCCATGCAGACGTCGTTGTCGCCGTGCCGGAAGTCTGGCGCGATGTAACCAGCATGGCCGATCTTGATGACGTGGCCGCAGATTTCCGCCAGCGTCATGGTCGCCGTCTGCGCATCGCCACCAAATATTGGCGCCTGACGCAGCAGTTCTTTTCGCAGAAGCACGGCATTCAGGTTTATCGCATCGTGGAAAGCCTTGGCGCGACCGAAGGCGCTCCGGCGGCAGGTTCTGCCGACATGATCGTTGATATTACGTCGACCGGCTCCACTTTGCGCGCCAATCGACTCAAGGTGCTGGAAGATGGCATCATCCTGCGTTCGCAGGCCTGCCTTGTTTCGGCGCGCCGCAGCCATGGCAATGCCCGTATCGCGGAAATTGCCGAGCGTATTCGCAAGGGTCTTGCGGCCTGACGCTTCTGTTATGGTACGGTAATCAATGAAAAAGCCGGTCTGGTTTCAGACCGGCTTTTGTCGTTTCATGAGAAGAAAACCTTCGCCTCTGGCGGAGGATTGAAAGAGTTCTACGCGGTATGAAAGAAACCTCCGGCTTGGATCACGAAGTGATCGAAA
>NZ_JASAMQ010000011.1:0-124182 GCF_029909865.1 Ochrobactrum sp. 19YEA23
AAGCACTGAAAAGACCGGAAGAGGGCGCCCAAGGCTATGTTCATAGCCGCGACCCCACTCAGGCACAAGCCGTCGTGTGTTCCCGTAAAGAGATCAGCAAAGGCTCAAGCGCCTCTTCAGCGCAACAAACGCAAAACAAGCCCAAGACTTGGAAACTAAGCCTGAGCACAAGGCTTAATTCCATGGTGCAATAAGGCGCTCATAATGTGGACCTGTTCTGGACTTGATGATAGTGCCCCATGACAAGCTAATGCATGGGATGATAACATCGAACGCTGGGGTCGCTTTAACCGCCTCGCGGGTCGGATATAGTCCGTATCATGCAGTTCTATAAAGCCGATATGTTGGGATGAGATAGTACCTATCAGTGTTCATAAATGACTTATTGACGAAACATAGTGTAATGACATTTTTGATTTTTACTTAATAGGGACGCGCCGGATGGCGCGCGGTGCAATGCGATCGTTTCAGGGGGTGTGCTCCTCTCTACGCTACGGCATGATCAGGGCCGGGCTTGAGTTGGCCGCTGTTCCCTTTGTACGCAAACTGTTCTCAGGTGCTGCGGGGCGAGGTGTAATCTTCACCTTGCATCATGTTCGGCCTGCGCACGTCGAGCGGTTCTCGCCCAACGCTCACCTGTCGGTCACGCCCGAGTTTCTGGAAGAAGCTATCAACGTCGCTATCAACGAGGGGCTGACACCGGTTCATTTGCATGATCTGCCAACGTTGCTCGGCGATAAGGCGGACAGACGCAGCTTCGTGGCTTTCAGCCTGGATGACGGTTATCGCAATAACGCCGAGTTCGCTGCGCCCATATTCCGCAAGTTTTCTGTGCCCTACACAATCTTCGTCAATCCTGGGTTTGTCGAACGCAAGCGCAGCGCCTGGTGGGAAACAGCGGAGGCCTTCGTGCGGAAAGCCTCAAGCTTCGAATTCGACTTTGGCAATGGAAGTGAACACGTTCGCTGCGGGACGCTGCACGAGAAATTAGCCGCCTTTGATCGGTTCACGACCTTCGTTAAGGCCATTGATGAAGACGAGGCTGTGGGCCGAATCGATGCTGTAGCACAGCTGCACGGCGTGTCACCGATTGGCATCATTGAAGAGTTGGTGATGAATGAAGCGGAGCTTCGCCAATTGGCCCAAGACCCGTTGGTTCACTTTGGCGCACACACGATGAATCATCTCAATCTGAGGCGCGTCGCTGAAGACCGGTTGCATCAAGAGATTGAGCAGTCCGCCGCAGCGATAGAACGCTATGTCGGGCAGAAGCCACGTTCATTTTCCTATCCCTATGGCTGGCCGACTGCGGTCGGGAAGCGTGAGACGTCAGCCATTGCAGAGGCGGGTTTTGCGGTCGGCGTCACGACTCAGCCGGGTGTTCTCAACTGCAATAGCCTTCAGTCTCTCATGAGATTGCCGCGTGTATCGCTGAACGGCTATTATCAAAAGCCGCGCTATGTGAAAGCGCTTATCTCCGGTGTTCCGTTCAAGTTCCTGAGAAACAATTGAGAACATCGTCAGCAGTTCGAAGCGGATTGAAAACCATTTAAGCAAAAATCCCGGACAAAGCCGGGATTTTGAAAGCTAGACTGACCAGAAAACTGGAGCGGGCGAAGGGATTCGAACCCTCGACCCCAACCTTGGCAAGGTTGTGCTCTACCCCTGAGCTACACCCGCTCGCGCCAGCCGATTCTATAAAGAACCGATTCTGTCAGGCCCGCGCTATATGAACCAAGGCCATGCAGATTGCAACAGGTCCGCATCGGTAATTTTGCATTGTTTTCAACAGACCTAACCGGCACATGCGGACATTCGGATAGCCGGCGAAATCTCCTGCTTCACCGCGCGCCCGTTGCACTTCCCTCCATCACAGCTGGCGCATTGGGCGCAAGCGCATTGCAAGGAGGGGCAGCTTCCGCCGTCTGAGAGGTTGAAGCGGCAACATTGTCCTGCTCGTATTTATCGACATTCATCGATTTGTTTTCGCGCCAGTTGCCTTTGAGGTAAAGAACGCCCGCCATCAGCATGGTGGATAGCATGGCAACCGGAAAACTGAGCCACAGCGCGTCTACACCAAGCCATTCTCGCAAGCCGAGCGCAACGCCCAACCGAACCGGATACATCGATACGAAAAGGATAATGAGCGGCCAGATCACCTGACCGTTGGCGCGAACCGTTCCGAACAGCACCATCGAGACGCCGAAGGCAATGAAGCCCCAGGTGGCCACCTTGCCGATATGCTGGCCAATCGGAATAGCCGGGCTTTCAGCGCCGAGAAATATTTCCATCGCCTGCCGGTCGGCAATCAGCAGCACAACGACGAGAATACCGGTCATCAAGATTGCATAGAGCACACCGATGCGGGTGATGCTGCTGACGCGGTCCCAGTTGCCTGCACCGATATTCTGCGCTGCCATAGCGCTGACCGCCGCACCAAGCGCCATGGCAGGCATCTGCACATAGGTCCATAGCTGCTGGGTCGCGCCGAAAGCAGCTGTTGTATCGACGCCCTCCTGATTGACGAGCCGCATCATGGTCAGCATCGCGCTCGAAACCACAATCATCTGGATTCCCATCGGCAGACCCTTGCTGAAGATAAGTTTCAGCACTTTGAGGTCCGGTATCAGAAACCGGAGTTCCTGACCTTTCAAACGCAAGGGGAGGTCCTTCTGATAGATGTAAAACAGCATGGCAGCGAGGCTGATATAGTTCGCGACCGCTGTGGCCAGCGCCGAACCGGATATGCCCAATGCGGGGATAGGGCCGATCCCGAGGATGAGCAGGGGATTGAAGACGATATCCAGAATAACTGCCAGCCCCATGAAAATCAGCGGGGTGATCGAGTCTCCACTGCCGCGCAGAGCCATCATCAGGATTGTCTGCATGAGGATGGCAGGCATGGCGACGAAGGTGACTTGCAGGAAGGCGCGGGCCAAAGGCTCGATTGTTTCCGGCGTTCCAAGCAGGGTCAGAACATGCGGCGCCAGAAACCAGCCTGCTATAGAAACAAGTATGCTGATTGGCACGAATGCGCCCAGCGTCGTACCCGTAATGGCGCGTGCTGTTTCAATTTCCCGGCGTCCGAAAGACTGTCCGATCAGAATGGTCGATGCCATGCCGAAGCCGAAGACAAAGGCCGTCAGCAGGAACATGACGAGATTGCCGTTGGTTGTGGCGGCCAGCGCATTTGTTCCAAGCAAATGGCCAATCCAGATTGTGTCTATGGAACCGTTTGCCGATTGCAGGATCGACGATCCAAGCGTCGGTAAGGCGAAGAGCAACAGCGCTTGATTGATTGGCGCTGTCGTCAAATCCATCTGTGTCTTCATACGCCCTCAGTAATATTATGAATTACGTTTTGCGAAATGCAGAGTCGTCAAAGTAACCTGAATTATCAAAATTTCTATATTTTTCGCTCGTTTGACCTGCGATCCGCTGACGATCTTTGGAGCCTTTCAAAGAGAGGCTTTATGCAATCTTCGCTTTGACGAACACGTCGTAACGCGTGCTTTTGCCCAGAATTTGATGCGAGGGCTTACGCAAGCCCACCATTGGCTCGGCGCGTAAAGGCCATTTCAGCACCACGCGATTGAGCGCTGCTTCCAACGCGACCTGCATCAGCTTTTCCGCATCCGGGTCTGTCCCGACGATCTCGCGGATCTGCCGCATCTCCTTTTTGACGAGCGCCGTGTTCCCGCGTGGCGGATGCATGGGGTCAACCAGCACCACCTGCGGCTTCAAGCCTGGCAGCAGTTCGCAGGAATCGCCATGCAACAAGGTCATGCGCGCAACGGTCTCGGCATATTGGCCGCCTTCTGCGGCAGCCCGCGCCAAACCATCAGCCAGCAATTCATGCATTGTCTCGGAACGTTCAATCAAGGTGACGCGAGCGCCGAGCGATGCGAGCAGAAATGCATCTCGGCCTAACCCTGCCGTCGCATCGACAATTTCAGGCGTGACGCCGCGGGTGAGACCCACCGCTTTGGCAAGGGCCTGTCCGCGCCCTTCACCGGAACGAAAGCGGTGGCCGACAGCGCCGCCAACGAAATCGACAACCAGCTCCGATGTATCTAGTTTCTGCGACATCTGTGATCTCAGGACCGGGTTAGAAAGGGCAGGGCGCGGTGAATGTCACGTCACGTCCAGCGGGATGACGAAAGGCCAACTTTTCGGCGTGCAGAAGCAGGCGGTCTGCTGCTGCCAGCGCTACGCCTTCCGCATAGAATTCGTCACCGAGAATGACATGTCCTATCGCCAGCATGTGGACGCGCAGCTGATGGGTGCGGCCAGTCAGGGGAAAGAGGCGCAAACGCGTGCTGTTTTCACCTTGGCTCAGAACTTGCCAACGCGTCTGTGCCGGTTTGCCGTGCTCATGGTCCACGCGATGGCGCGGCTTGTTGTCGGGATCGATTGCCAGCGGCAGATCGATGAAACCCTCGTCGCGATCTATGTGCCCCCATACTTCGGCAATATAGGACTTCTCCGTGGTCCGGGCCTCGAACTGCGCTGCGACATAAGCATGGGCTTTCCGGTTCAGCGACATCAGGACCAGACCGGACGTGTCCTTGTCCAGCCGGTTGATCATGAGCGCCTGCGGAAACTGCTTTTGCACCCGCGTGGCAAGGCTATCAGAGAGAGCTGGGTGACGACCGGGAACGGACAAAAGCCCGCTTGGCTTATCCAACACCAGAAGATCCGCATCGCGATGGATGATGGAGACATACGGCTCCAGCGGCGGATTATAAATAGGGGCAACGGATGACAACTCACTCATGCTGCCTTCTAGCATGGTTCATCGGGCACAGAGAAGTATGGTTGCTTGGATTGGCCGTGGAGTTGGATAGGAAATAAATGGCGGAGAGGGTGGGATTCGAACCCACGGTGGAGTTACCCCCACGCCGCATTTCGAGTGCGGTACTTTCGACCACTCAGCCACCTCTCCGCATTGTGCAATCCGGTAAAACGATCTATATAACCGCACCGTCAAACAGCATCAAAAGCGAATGCTAAGTGTGTAGCGGCTCAATAGCGGGCTGATTGCAATTAGACAAGACCTAATTTGCATTCTCTCGTGAAAATTCTTGACTTTTCCCACGTTCCGAACCTATAAGCACCAGACCTTAGGCGTGGGGCAGTCCGCGCCTATTGTTTTGATTGAGGATTTCCGGGTTTCCGGGCCGCGATCAAGGGGTGCAAGCCCTTCACTTAACCGACTGATAAAAAGACGGCCCATCACTTCGGCGCTAATGTCGTGGAAATGAGAGCCGGACCGAACAACCGAAAGGACAACAAATGTTCGCAGTCATCAAGACCGGTGGCAAGCAGTATCGCGTTGCCGCAAATGACCTGATCAAGGTCGAAAAAGTTGCTGGCGAAGCCGGTGACATCGTAGAATTCGCAGAAGTTCTGATGGTCGGCACGACCATTGGCGCACCAGTCGTCGCAGGCGCTCTCGTGACCGCCGAAGTCGTCGAACAGGGCCGTGCCCGCAAGGTCATCGCGTTCAAGAAGCGTCGTCGTCAGAATTCGAAGCGCACCCGTGGTCATCGTCAGGAACTGACGACCATCCGTATCTCGGAGATCCTCACCGACGGCGCAAAGCCTTCGAAGAAGGCCGCTGAGAAGAAGGCTCCGAAGGCAGAAGCCGCTGAAGGCGAAGTCGCAAAGCCGAAGAAGGCAGCGCCTAAGAAGGCTGCAGCCAAGGCCGAGTCGGCTGAGTAAGTAGAGAGATTAAAGGAGAACACCAATGGCACACAAAAAAGCTGGCGGTTCCTCGCGTAACGGTCGCGATTCAGAATCCAAACGCCTTGGCGTGAAGAAGTTTGGCGGCGAAGCTGTGCTCGCTGGCAACATCATCGTGCGTCAACGCGGCACGAAGTGGCATCCGGGCGCCAATGTTGGCCTCGGCAAGGACCACACTATTTTTGCAACCACGAACGGTTCCGTATCTTTCCGTACGAAAGCCAACGGCCGCACGTACGTATCGGTAGACCCGATCGCGGAAGCAGCAGAGTAAGCCGGGCCTCTTAAAACCACCGGCGTCCCATCGGACCCGGTGTATATGGCAGCCTAGCCAAAAGATCGAAGGGAAGATGGGGCCACCATCTTCCCTTTTTGCATCTGGAGGACAGACAAATGGTTGTCGACGTTTTAGAAGAAGATAGTTACGCAGAAAGCTGTACGAGCCGGAGAGAGCGTTTCGCCGATTTCTCTCCCGGGCTGGCAGCTGATCTGGAGCCTGAATTGGCTCCTGAGTTAGCCCCTGAGCTAGATTGCCCCGTCTTGGTCACCGAAAGGCTGGTTCTGCGCCCGCCGCATGTCGAAGACGTAGATGCCATTTCCTATCTTGCCAACAATCTTCGCGTCTCTGGCATGCTCACTCGCATGCCGCATCCATACACGCGTGATAACGCCGTCGACTTTGTCGAACGCGTGCGAAAAGGCGAGATGGGCAATTGCATCTACGCCATTACGCAAGCCGAGACCGGCATCTTTATGGGCTGTTGCGGCATTCATGCGAATAAACATGGTGACGGCCTGGAGATTGGTTACTGGCTGGGCGAGCCCTATTGGGGGCATGGCTTTGCCACCGAAGCCGCCCATTCGTTGATCGATCTGGTGTTTCGGGCGACCGCAATCGACCGCCTGCATATTTCCTGCCGGGCGACCAACAATGGATCACGTCGTGTGATCCACAAGTGCGGTTTCCAGTTCAGCAATATGGGCATGTCGGATACGCTTGCTGCCGGAAACGTGCCCGTTGAACGCTATGTTCTCGACCGGCGCACCTGGATCGGCCTGAGAAGCTGGCAGTCATAGGAACATAAGGCCCTGCGTGTTTCGCAGGGCCGCCTTGAACACGTCCCGAAAAGCATGAAGCGGTTTTCGGCAGATGGTCGGGAAAATATAAAGAGAATGGGGAATGCAATGAACGACGCTTATGTGAGTGTACCCGAAAAGATTGTGGTGCGCGCCCTCGATAAGGGCGACCTGCATCGCTATCGCGCTATCAGATTGAGCGCGCTGAGCCGTGCGCCAATGTCGTTCGGTTCGAGCTTCGAAGAAGAAAATGCCTATTCCGACAGCGTGTTTGCGCGCCGTCTGGAGCAGGTGGATGGCAATATTATCTTCGGCGCATTCGACGGTGAAAATCTGTTGGGCACGGCGGGTATGTTTCGCCACGACCGCAAATCCGAGCGCCATCGCGGAACGCTTTGGGGCGTGTTTGTAGCGCCGGAAGCGCGCGGGCTGGAACTGGGCAAGGCTCTGGTTCAAAAAGTGATCGAACATTCCGCGGCAGAGGTTGTGCTTCTCGATGCCAAGGTGGTGGCGACGAACGAACCGGCAAAGCGGATCTATCATGCGCTCGGCTTCAAGACCTACGGGCTTGAGCCGAAGTCGCTTTTTGTGCAGGGGCAGTATCTGGATCAGGAACTGCTCTATATCGACTTCAGCGAACCTGTCTGGAAAGACAAGTTCTGATGAAATCCAAGCACTGCAACTGTTTGCAGGAAACGGGTTTTGCTGTAATTGCAATTTGGCTCGCGCAAGATGATGCGCGGGCCCGGGTTTAAGGCGCGATTGCGCCGCAAGAGGTAAGGTTCAATGAAATTTCTCGATCAGGCCAAGATCTATATCCGCTCCGGCGACGGCGGGGCGGGGGCCGTATCGTTTCGCCGCGAGAAGTTTCTTGAATTCGGCGGCCCCGATGGCGGCGACGGCGGACGTGGCGGCAATGTCTGGGTTGAAGCGGTGGACGGCCTCAACACGCTGATCGACTATCGTTATCAGCAGCATTTCCGGGCCAAGACCGGGATGCATGGCATGGGCCGCAACATGACCGGCGGCAAGGGTGACGATGTCATTCTCAAGGTGCCGGTTGGAACGCAGGTTTTTGAAGAAGATGATGAAACGCTGATCTGTGACATCACAGAGGTTGGCCAGCGTTATCGTCTGGCCAAGGGCGGCAATGGCGGTTTTGGAAATCTGCATTTCACGACTTCGACCAATCGCGCGCCGCGCCGCGCCAATCCCGGACAGGAAGGCATCGAGCGTACCATCTGGCTGCGCCTGAAGCTGATCGCCGATGCCGGTCTGGTCGGTCTGCCCAATGCAGGCAAGTCCACGTTCCTGGCCAGTGTGACAGCGGCCAAGCCGAAGATTGCCGATTATCCGTTTACCACGCTGCACCCTAATCTCGGTGTTGCGCGCGTGGATGCGCGTGAATTCGTGATCGCGGATATTCCCGGCCTGATCGAAGGCGCCAGCGAAGGCGTTGGCCTTGGCGACCGTTTCCTCGGTCATGTCGAGCGCACGCGAGTTTTGCTGCATCTGGTGTCGGCGCAGGAAGAAGATGTGGCGAAGGCCTATAAGGTCATTCGCGGCGAGCTTGAAGCTTATGAGCACGGTCTCGCAGACAAGACGGAAATCGTTGCGCTGTCACAGATCGATACGCTCGATCCCGATGCGCGCAAGGCCAAGGTCAAGGCGTTGAAAAAGGCCTGCGGACGCGATCCGCTGCTGCTTTCTGCTGTCAGCCATGAAGGCCTGAACGATGCGCTCCGCCAGCTTGGCGCTGTTATCGACGCGAGTCGTGCGCAGGAAGCCGGAACGGCGAAAGTCGACGAATAAGGCTGAATGCGGCGAGAGGAATGAAAGCATGCTGAAGCAACTGAAAGACTATCGCCGCATTGTTGTTAAAATTGGTTCCGCTCTTCTGGTGGATCGCGCCAAGGGGCTGAAGCGCGAATGGCTGGAAAGCCTGGGGCAGGACATTGCCGCCCTGCATCACGCGGGCGTCGAGGTGTTGGTGGTCTCATCCGGGGCTATCGCGCTGGGGCGCACCGTCCTCGGCCTGCCGAAGAAAGCGCTTAAGCTTGAGGAAAGTCAGGCAGCCGCGGCTGCCGGTCAGATCGCACTGGCCAAGGCCTATGCCGACGTGCTTGGTGGCCATGGCATCAAGTCGGGCCAGATTCTGGTGACACTTTCCGACACCGAAGAGCGCCGTCGTTATCTCAATGCGCGCGCGACCATCGAGACGCTTTTGAAGCTCAAGGCCGTGCCGATCATCAATGAAAACGACACGGTGGCGACAACAGAAATTCGCTATGGCGACAATGATCGTCTGGCCGCCCGCGTGGCGACCATGATGGGCGCTGACCTTCTGATCCTGCTTTCCGACATTGACGGGCTTTATACGGCGCCGCCGCACAAGAACCCGGATGCCGCGTTTCTGCCGCTGGTGGAAACCATCACCCCGCAGATCGAGGCCATGGCAGGCGCTGCGGCTTCCGAACTGTCGCGCGGCGGCATGAAGACCAAGCTCGATGCGGGCAAGATCGCCAATGCCGCTGGAACGGCGATGATCATCACGTCCGGTATCCGCATGGGACCGCTTTCGGCGATTGATCGCGGTGAGCGTGCGACCTTGTTCGAAGCTGCGCGTGCCCCGGTCAATGCCTGGAAAACATGGATTTCCGGCAATCTGGAACCGGCGGGCCGTCTCACGATTGATGCAGGCGCTGCCAAGGCGCTGAAATCGGGCAAGTCACTTTTGCCTGCGGGCGTGAGGGACGTTGACGGTCATTTCGAGCGCGGTGATACGGTGGCTGTGCTCAATGAAGATGGTCGTGAGATTGCACGTGGGCTGATCGCTTACGATGCCGAAGATGCGCGCAAGATTGCCGGGCATAAAAGCGATGAGATCAGCACCATTCTTGGCTATGATGCCCGTGCGGCAATGATCCATCGCAATGATCTCGTGGTGCGCGGCGCAGCCGTGGCAACCGAGACGGAAGATGCTTAAACACTGAAAGGCGGGAGAGGATGCTGAATAAAGTGGAAGCTGGAAGCGACATAGCCGCGATCATGGCCGAAGTGGGCCGTAAGGCGAAAGCCGCCGCAGCACCACTGGCGATTGCTGGCACGGAGCAGAAGAACAAGGCGCTTCTGGCAGCAGCCGAGGCCATTCTCCAAGGCCGCGACGCCATCCTCGAAGCCAACAAGCTTGATCTGGCCAATGCCGCCCAGAGCGGAATGGCCGCTTCCTTCGTGGATCGCCTGACGCTCGATGACAAGCGCATTGAGGGGATCGCGGAAGGCATCCGCGCCATTGCAGCATTGCCTGATCCTGTTGGTGCGGTGATTGCCGAATGGGATCGTCCCAATGGCCTGCATATCGAGCGCGTGCGCACGCCACTTGGTGTGATCGGCGTCATTTATGAGAGCCGTCCGAATGTGACGGCGGATGCCGGTGCGCTCTGCCTCAAGGCGGGCAATGCGGTGATCCTGCGCGGCGGTTCGGATTCGGCCCATTCGTCCGCAGCGATTCACAAGGCACTGGTGGCCGGACTGGAAGCCGGCGGCCTGCCTGCCGACGCTATCCAGATTGTGCCGGTGACAGATCGTGCGGCGGTCGGTGAAATGCTGAAAGGGCTCGACGGCGCTATCGACGTGATTGTGCCACGCGGCGGCAAAAGCCTTGTCGCACGCATCCAATCGGAAGCGCGTGTGCCGGTTTTCGCGCATCTGGAAGGCATCTGCCATCTTTATGTCGACAAGACTGCCGATCTCGACATGGCGCGCAACATTGCGGTCAATGCCAAGATGCGGCGCACAGGCATTTGCGGATCGGCGGAAACGCTGCTGGTGGATCGCGCCGTGGCCTCGACGTATCTCGTGCCGATCCTTGAAGATCTGGCCGCCAAGGGCTGCGAAATTCGCGGCAGCGACGAGGTGAAGGCGCTTTATCCGGCAACCATTGCGGCGAGTGAAGAAGACTGGTCCACCGAATATCTGGATGCGATCATTTCAGTCACGCTTGTCGATGGCGTCGATGGTGCGATCCGGCACATCAACCGCTATTCCTCACATCATACCGAAGCCATCGTCGCCGAGGATGCGGAAGCGGTTGCGCGGTTCTTCAATGACATCGACTCGGCCATTTTGCTTCACAATGCCTCGACGCAGTTTGCCGATGGCGGTGAGTTCGGCATGGGCGCGGAAATCGGCATTGCCACGGGCAAGATGCATGCACGCGGCCCGGTGGGTGTCGAACAGCTCACCTCATTCAAATATCGCGTTCGCGGCAACGGGCAGATTCGAAGCTGATGCGCTTTGGCTTCGGGCTTTCCGCACTGAAAGAACAGTATCCAGACGTTGACGCAAAATATTTGCGCATGCCGCATGCCGAGAAAGGCATGGCGGTCGGCCTGTTCGGCGGTTCGTTCAACCCGCCGCATGGCGGTCACGCTCTGGTCGCGGAGATTGCCATCAGGCGACTGAAGCTCGATCAGCTCTGGTGGATGGTGACGCCGGGCAATCCGCTGAAAGATACGCGCGAACTGGCCCCTCTGGCGGAGAGGCTGCGGTGGAGCGAAGAAATCGCTAGTGACCCGCGCATCAAGGTGACGGCGCTCGAAGCGGCCTTCAATGTGCGCTACACCGCCGATACGCTGGCCCTGATCCGCGATGCCAATCCCGGCGTGCATTTTGTCTGGGTGATGGGCGCTGACAATCTGGCATCGTTCCATCGCTGGCAGCGCTGGCGCGAAATCGCCAATAATTTCCCGATTGCAGTGATCGACCGTCCCGGCTCGACGCTGGCTTACCTGTCGTCGCGTATGGCACAGACGTTTTCCCACAGCCGTCTCGATGAGCAGTATGCGCCGATGCTGGCGCGTCGCACGCCGCCAGCCTGGACCTTTATCCATGGCCCGCGTTCGTCACTTTCATCAAGCGCTATTCGCAAGTCCGGCACACGATCTTGATAGTTCCGTGACGGTTTTAACAAGATATATGCGAAAAAAAGCGAGATAATCGAAAAAGTGAACGGCCCTGTAAGGTCGCGACTCTTGAAACAAAACAGGGACTCTGCCTATCTTAGGTCTGTACGGTGCTTTTACTGCCGTAGCGGGTTGTTCTTGTTAGAAAGGCAATACACTGAGAACAGCACTTGAGAAGAAGGCTCTCCACGCGCCTTCACTGGTCAGGATGAACGAGACTGATCTCGTGTCCCAGACCTTCGACGCGGCCTTGGCCAGTCTCGAAAACTCCAAGGCAGAATCCATCATCCCCATCGACATTCGCGGAAGATCAACGATCGGCGATTATATGATCGTCGCATCGGGCCGTTCGCACCGTCACGTGACGGCTGTGGCCGACCATCTTTTGCAGGCGCTCAATGAAGCGGGCTGCAAGAATGTGCGGGTCGAAGGGCTAGACAGTGGCGATTGGGTCCTGATCGACACGGGCGATATCATCGTGCACATCTTCCGACCAGAAGTCCGTGACTTCTACAATATCGAGAAGATATGGCTCGATGACGATTTCGACGACGAACGTGCGTTGGAAACCGTCCATTGATCTGTCGTCTGCTGCGACCCGGCAGGTGCTTTAACTCCCTGCCATATTGAGGGCGTGATGCGTGTGAGTGTTTATGCCGTGGGCCGGATGAAAGCCGGCCCCGAACGGGAGTTGGTCGAGCGTTATTTCGACCGTTTTTCCAAAGCGGGGCCGCCTTTAGGGCTTGAATTCGCCGGTGTGAGCGAAATCCCGGAAAGTCGTGGCCAGACGGCAGAATTGCGCAAGACGGAAGAAGCCCAGCGCATCAATGAAGCGCTGGATAATGGCGCGGGTCTTATTCTGCTGGACGAGCGCGGCAAGGCGTTGGGTTCCGAAGCTTTTGCCGAGCGCATCGGGCGGATGCGTGATGACGGCAAACGGCAGCTGATCGTTGCTATCGGTGGCCCGGATGGGCATGACCCGGCTTTACGGTCGCGCGCCGATCTGGTTCTGGCTTTGGGAGAACTGACCTGGCCGCACCAGATTGCCCGCATTCTCGTTGCCGAACAGCTTTATCGCGCCGCGACCATTCTGGCCGGTCATCCTTATCATCGATCATGAACCGGACCGTTCGCGAAAGCGGGAGAACGGAACCATGTGGATCAAGCAACTCGATCATGTTCAGCTGGCCATGCCGAAAGGCGGGGAAGACAAGGCGCGTGCCTTTTATGGCGCTCTTCTCGGCATACCCGAGGTCGCCAAGCCGCAGAATCTTATCGCAAGAGGCGGTTGCTGGTTTGAAAGCGGCGCATTGAAAATTCATTTGGGCGTCGATCCCGATTTTGTCCCGGCGCGCAAAGCGCATCCAGCTTTTATCGTCGGTGGCTTGAGGGCATTGGTGCAGAGGTTGACCGATGCCGGATGTGCCGTGACGGAAGATGAGCCTCTGGCGGGTTATAATCGCTGTTACGTTTCCGATCCATTTGGAAACCGCATAGAGCTGATGGAACCGACAACTCCGTGATCCTGAATTTGTCCGCACGGGCTGGATTAAGCTTCGCGAGCCAATGTTTGGGATCGCGGTGCTTATGGTTGATGTTTCGTTAACGGTATCGGGATAGGTTGATTGGAGCCTGATTTTTGGCCCTGATTTTAGCCTTGTTTCGCCCTGATAGAACACGCATGAGTCCTGTACGTCTTTTCAGCAAGCCCCGGCTGCTCGCTCTAGCGCGGGCGGGCTTTTTTGCGACCTGCGCCTTTTTGGGCGTGGTGGCCTTTCCGCAGCTCGGCTTGGCGCAGGACGCATTGCAGCAGCAGCGCGATCAGGCGGCTGGCGAATATGAAAAGCTGACCGGCGAGCTGACCGTATCCGGAGACAAGGTCAAGCAACTCGAGAGCGAAGTTGCGAGCCTCAAAAAGGATCAGGACACAATTACGGCGGCTCTGATCCAATCAGCCAAGACCGACAAGAAACTGCAGCAGGACATTACAGATATCGCGGAAAAACTGGTCTCCCTGCATGAGCAGGAGGCTGGCATTCGCACGTCGCTACGGGCGCGGCGCGGGGTTCTGGCCGAAGTGCTGGCTGCCTTGCAGCGCATGGGGCTTAACCCGCCTCCTGCTATTCTGGTTCGCCCCGACGATGCCCTTGCCTCAGTGCGCAGTGCAGTGCTGCTTGGTGCAGTGGTGCCGGAAATGCGCGAGCAGGTGGAAGAGCTGACAGGCGATCTGAAAGATATGCAGACGGTGACCGCTTCCATTACGCAGGAGCGCGAAAAGCTGCAACAGACCCGCACCACGCAGGCTGAGGAACAGAAGCGCCAGTCGCTTTTGCTCGATGAAAAGAAGAAGCTGCAGGCACAGTCGGAACAGGAAATGGAAGCGCAGCGCAAGCGTTCCGAAGAACTGGCGGCCAAGGCAGACAGCCTCAAGGACCTGATCGACGGGCTCGACAAGCAGATGGCCGGTGTGCGTGATGCCGCCGATGCCGCGCGCAAGGCCGAGGCCGACCGTCTGGCATCAGCCCAGGAGCGGGCTGGCGAGGCGACGCCGGATGACAATCATCTGCGCGCACAGACGAATTTTGCCTCCTTGCAGGGAAAACTGGTTTTGCCCGCTGCGGGCAAGACGTCGCGCCGCTTTGGCGACAAGGATGGTGCTGGTGGCGCCATGATGGGGCAGGTGCTGGAAACCTTGCCTTCTGCCACGATTACGTCACCTTCCGATGGCGTTGTGCTTTATGCGGGACCGTTTAGATCTTACGGGCAACTCTTGATCCTCGATGCGGGCAATGGATATCATATCGTGATGGCAGGCATGGGGCGAATCGACGTGGCGCAAGGCCAGTTTGTACTGGCGGGCGAACCGGTCGGGGCGATGGGAGATAAACTTCTCGCGAGTGTTGCGCCGATAGAGGTGGGCAATGGTGCGCCGTTGCTTTACATTGAATTTCGAAAAGATGGAAAACCCGTCGATCCGGCCCCTTGGTGGACCGAGCGGCTTTCTGGAAGGACGTAAAAATGATACGTAAACTGTCGCTGCTGTTCGCCGGGGCCCTGATGGGGGCATCCGCCATGGTGATGGTGCAGGGCGCTCCAGCTTCGACGGCTTTCGCAGCCGCCAAGGATGCTGACGTCTATAAGGACCTGGCGCTTTTCGGCGATATTTTCGAACGTGTGCGCGCGCAATATGTGACGCCGCCGGATGACAAGAAGCTGACGGAAAGCGCCATCAACGGCATGCTGACCTCGCTCGATCCGCATTCGTCCTATCTCAATCCGGAAGCCGCGCAGGATATGCGCGTGCAGACCAAGGGTGAATTCGGCGGTCTCGGCATTGAAGTCACCATGGACAATGATCTTGTGAAGGTCATTGCGCCGATCGACGATACGCCTGCCTCGAAGGCCGGTGTTCTCGCAGGCGATCTGATCACCAAGATCGACGGTCAGGAAGTGCGCGGCCTCAGCCTCAGTGATGCGGTTGACAAAATGCGCGGCGAAATCGGCTCCTCGATTGAGCTGACGCTCATGCGTCAGGGTGTCGACAAGCCGATCACACTCAAGATCGCGCGTGCCGTCATCAAGGTGAAGGCCGTTCGTTATCGTGTCGAGAACGATGTCGGTTATGTGCGCGTGATTTCCTTCACCGAACAGACGGCTGACGATCTCGGCAAGGCGATCAAGGACATTCAGAGCAAGATTCCGGGCGACAAGCTCAAGGGCTTCGTGCTCGATCTGCGCCTCAATCCGGGTGGTTTGCTCGATCAGGCTGTCGCTGTCTCCGATGCCTTCCTCGACAAGGGTGAAGTTGTTTCGACCCGTGGCCGCGATCCGCAGGACGTGACCCGCTTCGATGCCCGCAAGGGCGATCTGACGGATGGCAAGCCGGTAATCGTTCTCATCAATGGCGGTTCGGCCAGCGCGTCGGAAATCGTTGCTGGCGCGCTTCAGGACCATCGCCGTGCGACGGTTCTCGGCACGCAGTCCTTCGGCAAGGGGTCGGTGCAGACGATCATCCCGCTTGGCGAAAACGGATCGCTGCGTCTAACCACAGCGCTTTATTATACGCCGTCGGGCAAGTCGATCCAGGGCAAGGGTATCACGCCTGACATCAAGGTCGATCAGCCATTGCCGCCGGAATTGAAGGGTGAAGACGTCGTTCGCGGCGAATCCGAACTCAAGGGCCACATCAAGGGCAATGCCGAAGATGATAACGGCTCCGGTTCGTCGGCCTATGTTCCTGCCGATCCAAAGGACGATATCCAGCTCAATGAAGCTCTGAAGCTCCTGCGTGGCGAAGTGGCAAATGCCGCATTCCCGCCGGATCCGAAGAAGGGCGTGTTGAACTGATCGTTCCATGCTGGATCTGAACAGCCCGCTAGGACTGGATAAGAAACCGCGAAAGCGCGGGAGCGAACGCTCCCGCGCTTTTCGTTGGTCTTTGCTTGGCTTAGGTGCAGCAGTGGTTCTGGGTGTAGCGGGTGGCACGATGTTCACCGTCTGGCAAACCAACCGCGATGCTTTTCGCAAGCCTGAAAAAGCCGTGGTTGCCGAGACGCAAACGCCGCCCGACGCCGCAGCCAAAGCGGGTCAGCAGGCATTAACCGCGACTGGCAACACACCTGCGCCGGGAACCGTTTTGCGCGGCACCGGAGGGCAGCAAACCGGCCCGGCAATCATCAAGGTCACGCCTGATATGCCAAATGTCACGGCCGGGACGGCGGATGGCAATGTTGTCGTCGTGCAGAACCAGCACAAGACGGGGCAGGATCCACGGGTCGCGCATCTGCCGGAAAAAGAACTGGTAGAGCAAAGCGCGACCGGGCCGTTGCCTGCGCGCGGCTCTGACGGCTTGCGGCCGATGGATGCCTATGCCGTCGGCTGGTCGGGTGCGCGGGGCGCAAGGATCGCGCTGGTCATTGGCGGGCTTGGCCTGTCACAGACCGGTAGCATGGAAGCTGTAGAGAAGCTGCCATCGGAAGTGACGCTGGCCTTCGCGCCGCAGGGTAACAGCCTGCAACGCTGGATGCAGGCGGCGCGTCAGAACGGCCATGAGCTTTTGCTGCAATTGCCGATGGAGCCATTCGACTATCCGCGCATCAATCCCGGGCGCAACACGCTGACCGTGGATGACGGAGCCGCCAAAAACCAGACGTCGCTTTTGTGGGCGTTGTCACGCATGACAAATTATGCCGGTGTGATGAACTATATGGGCGCACGCTTTACCGGCGAGGCGGATGCATTTGCGCCGGTGCTGGGCGAGATCGGCAGGCGCGGGCTTTATTATCTGGATGATGGTACGTCTGCCCGCAGTCAGGCCGATCAGATCGCGCAAAAGGACGCCGTGCCCTATGCGGCAGCCGATGTGCTGATCGATGCGTCGCAGGATCGCTCGGCGGTGCTCGACCGGCTCAATGAGCTGGAACGCATTGCGCGCGCCAATGGCAGCGCAATTGGCACCGGCTCCGCATTCGGCGTGACCGTCGATGCAGTGCGGGATTGGGCGAATGAGGTCAAGAAGCGCGGCATCGAAATCGTTCCCGTTTCGGCGCTGGTTCGCGACCCGGAACGACACTAGTTGTTTTTACGCATTATCCTACGCAAAACCGCTACGCACTTTTGCTGGAAATGCTGCATATCATGGAGAATGTCATGTCGAAGCACAAAGGCCCCGTCGATCCTGAAAGCTTGCCCTACCGCCCCTGTGTCGGGCTGATGGTGCTGAACAAGGCCGGTCTCGTCTGGGCCGGTCATCGCATCGTCATTCCGGGCGATGAGATGGATGGCGCAACGCAGCTCTGGCAGATGCCGCAGGGCGGCATCGACAAGGGCGAAGACCCGGTCGAAGCCGCATTGCGCGAACTTTATGAAGAAACCGGCATGAAGTCGGTCTCGCTGCTTGCCGAAGCGCCGGACTGGATCAATTATGATCTGCCCCCGCATCTGGTGGGGCAGGCGCTCAAGGGCAAATATCGCGGCCAGACTCAGAAATGGTTTGCCTATCGGTTCGAGGGCGATGAAAGCGAGATCGCGATCAATCCGCCGCCCGGTGGTCACACGGCTGAATTCGACAGCTGGGACTGGAAGCCGATGCAGCAGCTGCCGGAACTGATCGTGCCGTTCAAGCGCAAGGTCTACGAGGAAGTCGTCGCCGCATTCCGGCATCTGGCGCCGTAATTTTCAGGCACATCCTGAAAAATGCGAGGCTGTTTCAGGATGTGCTCAAATTTTCGCACCCCTCTTGTGTGCTCGACCAACATATTGTCAACTCACTCCAGATGCGTCGGGTGACGGCGCTCTAACCGTTTGTTTTGACGCACATCTCGTCCGAAAACCGTTTCACACTTTTCGGGATGTGCTCTGGAGGGAGAAAAGCGCATGGATGTTGGAAGTCTAATCGTATTTCTTTTTGTCGGTCTCGTTGCGGGCTGGCTGGCCGGCAAGGTCGTGCAGGGCGGTGGCTTCGGCATGATCGGCAATATTATTGTTGGTGTGATCGGCGCGTTCTTTGCAGGCTGGCTTTTGCCGCGCCTCGGCTTCTCCGTTGGCGGCGGGATCATTGCCTCGATCATCAACGCATTCATCGGCGCGGCAATACTTCTGATCATTCTGCGCATCGTCAAACGCGTCTGAGTATCAGTTCCACTTCTAGCAAGACCCGGCATTGTCGAAGCCGGGTCGTTTCCTTTCCCGAAGTCCAGTGAAATGACACCGAATTCCAAATTGTCGCTCGGTCTGGTTCTTACCGCATCGGCTGGTTTCGTTGATGCGATAGCCTTTCTGCAACTAGGCGGTTTCTTCGCTTCCTTCATGAGCGGCAATACCACGCAGCTCGGCGTCGCACTCGCGGGGCAACCCGGCGTTCAAGGCTCTGTGCTGGTCTGGTTTCCCGCCATCCTGATCATATTGTTCTTTTTGGGCGCGTTTTTCGGCACACTGACCGTGCGCGCCTATGGGCGCTGGGGCAGCCTCTATGTGATGGCCAGCGTCGTGGCGATCTTGCTGGCAGTGGGCGTGCTACGGCGGGAGGGATCGATGTTCATCCAGCCGGTGCTGCTGCTCGCCGCCGCGATGGGCGCGCAGAATGCTGCCGTCCAGCCCATAGGGGCGGCGCGTCTCGGCGTGACCTATGTGACCGGAACGCTTTTCAATGCCGCCGCCGACCTTGCCTGTTCGCTGCGCGGCGAAACGCCAAAGTGGCGCTGGTTGCAGCATGTTTCTGTCTGGCTGTCGCTGATGCTCGGTGCGGTTGCTGGTGGCCTTGGCCATGCTTTCATCGGCCTTGACGCATTGTTCGTTCCGGCTGCGATGATTGTGGGTGTTATGGCCGCCTATATGCGGCTCAATTGAGCATGCCTGCCCTCAACTGAATAGCGATTTTTCGCCTTCCACCAGTTCCGAGATGAGTGCCGATACGGCGGTCACGCGCCGCAATGTGCGGGCGGATTCGTGATAGGCGAGCCAATAGGCGCGCCGGATCACCCGGTCGGGCAGAACCGGCACAAGATCGGGGTCTGCGCGGGCGATGAACGAGTGCAGAATGCCTATGCCTGCACCTGCGCGCACCGCTTCCACCTGTCCCAGAGCGCTCGACACCTCGAAAGCTGGTTTCCAGTCGCGGCTGATTTCCGGCGCATAGGCAAGCGATGGGTTGATGACCAGATCTTCCACATAGCCGATCAGGCGATGGTGGTTGAGGTCGTCTGAATTTTCGGGCGTGCCGTTGGCTTCCAGATAGCTGCGGTGGGCATAAAGGCCGAGCGTATAATCGACCAGTCTGCGCGCGATGAGCCGTCCCTGATCCGGACGTTCGACGGTAATAGCGATATCGGCCTCGCGTCGGGACAGCGAGAAAGAACGCGGCACCGGTACCAGCTGGATGGTGAGGTCTGGATATTGCTGTGTCAGCCGAGCGAGGCGCGGTGCAAGAAAGGTCACGCCGAAACCATCCGGCGCGCCTATGCGCACTGTGCCTGAAACCGCGACATCCGCATTGCCAACCTGCGCGCGGGCGGACAGCATTTCCGCTTCCATGCGCTCGGCGGCGAGTAGAAATTCCTCACCCGCCTGTGTCAGCGTCGAACCATTGGTCCGGCGCGTCAGAAGCGTGGTGGAAAGCGCTGTTTCAAGTGCCGTCAGCCGTCGCGCCACAGTGGTGTGGTTCAGGCCAAGCCGCTTGGCCGCGCCCAGAATCTGGCCCGAGCGCGCGACCGCGAGGAATATGCGAATATCATCCCAGTTCATAATGTACTTTGCCTGACCATGATCTTGTCCGAAAACCGCTTCGCACTTTTCGGGATCATGTTTCGTACTATAAAAAATGCACAACGGATACGCTTTTCAGCGCCTTGCAATCATGAATTTGCAGAGTCAGGATAGGTGCAACGATGAGGGCAGGGTATGTTCTCATAAACGGTAATCAGGGAGGTTTCTCGATGCGCAATATCGGACATTTCATCGGCGGCAAGCATGTTGCCGGTAATAGCGGTCGCACCGCCGACGTTTTCCAGCCGCTCGACGGCACGGTACAGGCCAAAGTCGCGCTTGCCACCAAGGCTGAAGTGCGCGCCGCTGTCGAAAACGCCAAGGCTGCACAGCCTGCATGGGGAGCGACCAACCCGCAGCGCCGCGTGCGCATCCTGCGCAAGTTCCTTGAACTCGTTGAAGCCGAATATGACAGCTTGGCCGAACTGCTGGCGCGTGAGCATGGCAAGACCATTGCCGACGCCAAGGGCGACATTCAGCGCGGTCTCGAAGTGGTGGAAGTCTGCCTCGGTTCCGCACACATGCTGAAAGGCGAATTCACCGACAATGCCGGCACGGGCATCGACACCTATTCCATGCGCCAGCCGCTCGGCGTTGTTGCCGGCATCACCCCGTTCAACTTCCCGGCCATGATCCCGCTCTGGAAGGCCGGTCCGGCAATTGCCTGCGGCAACGCCTTCATTCTGAAGCCGTCCGAGCGTGACCCGGGTGTCCCGATGCGTCTGGCTGAACTGTTCATGGAAGCTGGTCTGCCAGCCGGTATTTTCAACGTCGTCAACGGCGACAAGGATTCTGTCGATGCACTGCTCGACGATCCGGATGTACAGGCCATCGGCTTCGTTGGTTCCACGCCGATTGCCCAGTATATCTATGGTCGCGGCTGCTCGAACGGCAAGCGCGTGCAGTGCTTCGGCGGCGCGAAGAACCACATGCTCATCATGCCGGACGCGGATATGGACCAGACCGTCGATGCGCTCATCGGCGCTGGTTACGGCTCGGCAGGCGAACGCTGCATGGCAATTTCCGTGGCCGTTCCTGTCGGTGAAGACACCGCCAACCGCCTGATGGAAAAGCTCATCCCGCGCGTTGAATCGCTCAAGATCGGCCCGTCCACCGACAATTCCGCCGATTACGGCCCGGTTGTCACGCAGGCCGCCCTTGACCGCATCCGCGGCTATGTCGATCTCGGTGTCGAAGAAGGCGCAAAGCTTGTTGTCGATGGCCGCAACTTCAAGATGCAGGGCTATGAAAATGGCTTCTACATGGGCGGCTGCCTGTTCGACAATGTGACGCGCGACATGCGCATCTATAAGGAAGAAATCTTCGGTCCGGTTCTCTCGGTCGTTCGCGCCAAGAACTACGAGGAAGCGCTGGCTCTGCCGAACGATCATGAATTTGGCAACGGCGTTGCCATTTTCACCCGTGACGGCGATGCGGCCCGCGATTTCGCAAGCCGTGTTCAGGTCGGCATGGTTGGTATCAATGTACCGATCCCGGTTCCGATCGCTTACTACACCTTCGGCGGCTGGAAGGCTTCCGGCTTCGGCGATCTCAACCAGCACGGACCGGATGCATTCCGCTTCTACACCAAGACCAAGACTGTCACCTCGCGCTGGCCGTCTGGGGTTAAGGATGGGGCTGAATTCGTCATCCCGACGATGAAGTAAGCCAGACGATTCTTTACGTTTGCGCGTCCTCGCTTCGCTGCGGGCGCGCGGCGTGGGGTTAAGGATGGGGCTGAATTCGTCATCCCGACGATGAAGTAAGGCGCCTTAATAGTCGCAATGTCTCACAGGAAACCCCGCCTTCAAGGCGGGGTTTTTCTTTCGCCGGTGGTTTCCGGTCTTTTGCGGTAGGATTCCTTGTCCGACTGTGCTACGGCGACGCTGTCCCCTTTCCTGAACGCAAAACGCTTCAGCAACGAAGAGACCGTTTCCTATGGCTGTCAGCTCAAAGCATATTCCCGCTCCCGATCTTCATCGGGTGCGCCGCGCCCTCCTTTCCGTTTCCGACAAAACCGGCCTGATCGAATTCGCCAAGGCGCTTCATGCGCATGGTGTCGAGATCCTCTCGACCGGCGGTACGGCCAAGTCCATTGCCGCAGAAGGCATTCCGGTTCGTGACGTTTCCGAAATCACCGGTTTTCCCGAAATCATGGATGGGCGCGTGAAGACGCTGCATCCGGCAGTCCATGGCGGTCTGCTCGCCGTGCGCAACGACCCGGAACATGTTGCCGCAATGGAAGAGCACAAGATCGGCGGCATCGATCTCGCCGTGATCAATCTCTATCCGTTTGAGGAAGTCCGCTTCCAGGGTGGCGATTACGACACCACGGTTGAGAATATCGATATTGGCGGCCCGGCGATGATCCGCGCTTCGGCCAAGAACCACGCCTATGTCGCAACTGTCGTGGATGCGACAGACTATGACGAGGTGGTCACCGAGCTTGAGAAGCATGGCGGTTCGCTGCCGCTCGCTTTCCGCAAGAAGCTTGCCGCAAAGGCCTTCTCGCGCACTGCGGCTTATGACGCGGCGATTTCCAACTGGTTTGCCGAAGCCATTGAAGAAGAAACGCCGGTCTGGCGTTCGGTTGCAGGCAAGCTGCATTCGGTCATGCGCTACGGTGAAAACCCGCACCAGACCGCAGGTTTCTATCTCTCTGGCGAAAAGCGCCCGGGCGTTGCCACGGCAACACAGCTTCAGGGCAAGCAGCTTTCCTACAATAATATCAACGATACCGATGCGGCATTCGAACTCGTTGCCGAGTTCGACCCGGCACGCACGGCTGCGGTTGCCATCATCAAGCACGCCAATCCGTGTGGCGTGGCGGAAGGCACATCTATCAAGGATGCCTATCTGAAGGCGCTGGCCTGCGATCCGGTGTCGGCATTTGGCGGTATTGTTGCGCTCAACAAGACGCTGGATGAAGATGCCGCCGAGGAAATCGTCAAGATTTTCACGGAAGTCATCATTGCTCCCGATGCAACGCAGGGTGCACAGGCCATCGTTGCCGCCAAGAAGAACCTGCGTCTGCTGGTGACGGGCGGCCTTCCTGATCCGCGCGCAAAGGGCATTGCCGCGAAGACAGTTGCCGGTGGTTTGCTGGTTCAATCACGCGACAACGGCGTTGTTGATGATCTCGACCTCAAGGTCGTGACCAAGCGCAGCCCGAGCGAAGCTGAACTGAACGACATGAAGTTCGCCTTCCGCATCGCCAAGCACGTGAAGTCGAACGCCATCGTCTATGTGAAGGACGGCGCAACGGTTGGTATTGGCGCAGGCCAGATGAGCCGTGTGGACTCCGCACGTATCGCTGCCCGCAAGGCAGAAGATGCGGCAGAAGCTGCCGGTCTCGCAGAACCGCTGACCAAGGGCTGTGTGGTCGCTTCCGACGCGTTCTTCCCGTTTGCAGACGGTCTACTTTCGGCTGTTCAGGCGGGTGCCACGGCTGTGATTCAGCCCGGCGGCTCGATGCGTGACGAAGAAGTGATCGCTGCTGCCGATGAGCATGGCATTGCCATGGTGATGACCGGGATGCGTCATTTCCGCCATTAATTCATTGGTTTACAATCTGAAAACGAGCCCCGAAACGAAAAATTTCGGGGCTTTTTTGTTTTCGTTGAGTTTCGAATTGTTTCGTTTTACATTCGTTTGTAAGCGGTCGCGCAAATGCGAGCATGCTTTGCATCAGAAGGAGGGTGCCCACGGCACAAGCGGAGCGTTTCATCACCTGATGTAAACTGAATAGGTTTTACAGAAAGATATTCGACGGGAGGATACCGTGAGTACGAAGCAATTTATCGGTTCCATTGATCAGGGAACCACCAGCACACGCTGCATCATTTTCGATCAGCAAGGCGATATCATCGCCATGGATCAGCGCGAGCATGAGCAGATTTACCCCAAGGCTGGCTGGGTCGAGCACAACCCGCTTGAGATCTGGCGCAACACGCAGCATGTCGTCGCCGAGGCGCTGAAGAAGGCCAAGCTGACGGCGGCAGATATTGCCGCTGTCGGCATTACCAATCAGCGCGAGACAACGCTGCTCTGGGACAAGGCCACCGGCCAGCCGCTCTACAATGCGCTGGTCTGGATGGATACGCGCACTGCTGACCTCGTGTCGCAATATACCAAAGACGGTGGCGCGGATCGTCTGCGCGCCAAAACCGGCCTGCCGATTGCCACCTATTTTTCCGGACTGAAACTGCGCTGGATTCTCGACAATGTTCCGGGCGCCCGCGAAAAGGCCGAGGCGGGCGAGGCGCTGTTTGGCACCATCGATACGTGGCTGGCCTGGAACCTGACCGGCGGCCCGAAGGGCGGCATTCACATCACTGATGTCACCAATGCCTCGCGCACACAGCTGATGGATATTGCAAGTTTGCAATGGGACGCGGAAATTCTCGACCTTTTCCATATTCCCCGTGCCTGTCTGCCGGAGATACGCTCCTCAAGCGAGGTCTATGGCGAGATTACCGTCCGGGCCCTGAACGGCGTAAAGCTCGCCGGTATTCTCGGCGATCAGCAGGCTGCGCTTTTCGGACAGGCCTGTCTGGAGCCAGGTGCGGCCAAAAACACCTATGGTACGGGCTGCTTCATGCTGATGAATACGGGCGACAAGCTCGTTTCGTCGAATTATGGCCTGCTGACCACCGTCGCCTACAAGCTCGGTGATGCCAAGCCCTCCTATGCACTGGAAGGCTCCATCGCCATTACCGGGGCGCTGGTGCAGTGGCTGCGCGACAATCTTGGCATTATTCGCAATAGCAGCGATATCGAGACGCTCGCCCGCACCGTCGACGATAATGGCGACGTCTATTTCGTGCCTGCATTTTCCGGGCTTTACGCGCCGCATTGGGAATCGTCGGCGCGTGGCGTTATTGCCGGGCTGACCCGCTTTGCCAATAAGGGCCATATTGCCCGCGCGGCGCTCGAAGCAAGCTGCTATCAGGTGCGTGAGGTGCTGGAAGCAATGGTGAAGGATTCCGGCGTCGAGATCAGTGAACTGCGCGCTGATGGCGGCATGACCGTCAACGACTTCGTCATGCAGTTTCAGGCCGATATTCTACACGTGCCAGTGGTTCGCCCAAAGATCGTGGAAACCACGGCGCTGGGTGCGGCTTACTCCGCTGGCCTTGCCGTCGGCTATTGGAAATCCACGGAAGATGTCGTGGAAAACTGGCAGGTTGGTCATCGCTGGCATCCGAAAATGCCGAAGAAGGAGCGGGAGAGCCTTTTCGCATCCTGGGAAAAAGCGGTGCAACGCTCCCTGAACTGGGTGGATTGAAGCTGAAGCTCGGTCGTTGAGACCGAGCGAAACAGAGAATTGCAAAACCTTTTTAGCAGGCCGGTGGGCATTACGCGTCCACCGGATGAATTTCTGCAATGTGAATTTTTTCGGGATGAGATTATGACCAGTGGTTTTTTCGGCGAATTCCTTGGCACGATGGTGCTGATCGTGCTTGGCGACGGGGTCGTCGCAAATGTGCTTCTGGCACAATCCAAGGGACAGAATTCCGGCTGGATCGTTATTTCGGTCGGCTGGGGTCTGGCCGTGCTCTGCGGCGTTATGGTTTCAGTTGCGGCGGGGGCTGCCGGCCATCTCAACCCTGCCGTCACGCTCGCTTTCTATGCGGCGGGGAGCTTTCCGGCTGCGGAAGTGGTTCCCTATATCGCCGCGCAATTGCTGGGTGCTTTTGTGGGGGCAGTGCTTGTCTATCTTGCCTATCTCCCGCATTGGAAGCCGACCACGGATAAGGCGCTGAAACTTGGCGTGTTTTGCACGGCCCCGGCAATCCGCAACATTCCAGCCAATTGTGTGACTGAAATCATCGGCACTTTCGTGCTTGTCTTCGTGGTCATCGCGATTGGTGCCAAGGCTGTTGGCGCCGATGGCGTTCTCGCTCCGCTGATGGTTGGTCTTCTCGTGTGGGCACTCGGCGTTTCGCTTGGCGGGCCGACAGGATATGCCATCAATCCGGCGCGTGATCTTGGACCGCGTATCGCGCATGCGCTCTTGCCGATTCCAGGTAAGGGCGGTTCTGACTGGTCTTATGCCTGGGTGCCCGTTGCCGCGCCGATCGTCGGCGGTCTGCTGGCCATCGGCGCGGCCAGCGCGGTCGGCATGATGTAAGTTGAGGTCACGGAGCTGGTGCGATTATTCTCGCGCCAGTTTTCACGCAGGGCGCTCGGCTGGATAGGGCGTCATTTTCGTCAGATAGAGACCCGCGGCGAAGAAAATCACCAGCACTGCCATTCCAATTGCTGCCGATCCGCTGATTGCCGTCACGGTTGCGATCAGAAATGGGGCCAGAAAGCTGGTCGCACGACCAGCCAGCGCGTAGATGCCGAAATAACGGCCGGACTCTTCCGGCTGGATGCTGCGTGCAAACCACGAGCGCGATGACGCCTGCACGGGGCCAAAGGCCGCGCCGATCATCAGGCCATAAATCAGATAGGCATGTTCTGCGGGCGTCGAGAAAAGTCCCTGCGCGGTGCTTTCCGCAAAGGGAAGCAGCCCGAAAAACGTGTAGTCACGCCCTGTCGATACGATACCGAGCGTGGCGAGCAGCAGCAGCACCAGCGACCCGATAACCACGGCTTTCGAGCCGAAGCGCGTATCCACGCGGCTGGCGGCAAGGCAACTGAAGATCGCCATGACATTGAGGATCATACCGAACAGTCCGATCTCGGTAATCGACCAGTGGAACATGGCTGCGGCATAGCCTCCGCCCAGCGCCAGCAAAGCGTTGACGCCATCCTGATAGACCATGCGGGCAATCAGAAAGCGCATGATGCCGGAGCGCTGGCGCACTTCGCGCAGCGTGGCTTTCAGTTCCGAAAGACCATGACGCATCGCCTTGAACAAAGGCTCGCCCCGCGCCGAATCCGGCGTGAAGAGGAACATCGGCAGCACGAAGACCAGATACCAGAGCGCTGCGAGCGGGCCTGTAATGCGAGCATCTTCGCCGGTTGTAGGGTCGAGGCCGAAAAGCGGTTCAATGCCGATGATCGTCTTGCCGGTTTGCGGCGATCCGGCCAGAAACAGCACGACGAAGATCAGCATGATCATGCCGCCCAGATAGCCAAGCCCCCAGGCGATGTTGGAGATACGTCCAATATCCGCGCGCGGCACGAGGCGCGGCATCATGGAATCATTGAAGACAATGGAGAATTCGGCGGCAGTCGAGGCGATTGCGAAGACCAGCAGCACCCAGAACAGACTAGCGCCCGGTGCGGCGAACCAGAGGAGCGACAGGCTGACGATCTTCAAAACGGCAAAGAAGCCGATCCAGGGTTTGCGTGCGCCCGTACGGTCCGAAACAGCACCCAGAACTGGCGACAGAACGGCAATGATAAAGCCCGCCGCAGCGATGCCATAGCCCCATGCAACCTGTCCGGCTTCCGGGTTTGCCGCCATGCGGGAGATGAAATAGGGGCCGAAAACGAAGGTTGTGACGACGGTGAAAAACGGTTGCGCCGCCCAGTCGAACAGCATCCAGCCCCATATGCCGCGACGAGATGCGTAGCTGCGTTCGCTGACTGCCTGATCGGTCAAATGCCACTCCCTTGCGAATGTGGCCGGAGCTTATACGGACCATGGTTGCCCGACAAGAAATGAAAAGGGCAGCTCTAAGCTGCCCTTTAAATTTTTGTTGTCGGTGCGGATTATTGCGTCAGATCCGACATCAGGCCCGCCGCAACGGCCAGACGCGAGACGGTGAGGTCACCACCTTCGGTGAGCGCGACCATGCGGTTTCTCACCTGTTCGATCCGGACGCCGTCTGCATCGAGCCACGCCGCAGCCGGGTCTTTCTCCTTGGCGAAGCGCTTCAGAGCGGCGATGGTGATCCCGCGCGCGGCCTGCGTGATGGTCTCGCTGGCACGCGACAGAGCCAATCCGTCATAATAGTCAGTGACGGGAATGGACCGAGCGGCATCTTCGATGCGTCCGATGCGGAAGGCTTCCGACACGCCAAAATAGGCCTTGGCCGTTGCCACCAGATCGGCTTCCGCCAGATGCGCGATCAGCGCGATATCCGGCATGATGCCCGCAAGCTGGAGATTGGCGAGACGCTGGGCCAGCTTTTCCGGCGCACCCTTCTCAACAAAGGCGGCCTTGTCGGCACGCACAGCGTTGCGCAGGAATTCCGGCATCAGGCCTTCGAAACGCGGTTCCAGTTCGGCGCGCGCCTTGACGATGGTGCCAACCAGCTCGGTGAGGTTTGCGCGGGTCGTATCGTTGCGCAGAACCCAAGCTGTCGTCGCCTGCAACATTTCGCCGACCAGATGGTAGAACTGGTTCTGCACATCGCCCGGCACCTTGTTATCCAATGCGTCAATGGCGTCGTAGATCGCATCGATCTCGAAGCCGTCACGCACGGCGACATAGGCGCGAACGATATCCGAAGGCGACTTGCCGGTCGTGTCGGCCAGACGGCTGATGAAGGTGATACCGCCGCGATTGATGACATCATTTGCCAGCAAGGTCGCAACGATTTCCCGCTTCAGGCGGTGACCGGAGATTTCCTCGGCATAGGTTTTAGCCATGCGCTTCGGGAAATAGCCGAACAGCAGCGACTGGAAGTAAGGCTCGTCTGGAAGTGCGCTCGCCACCAGATCGTCGGAGAGCGACAGCTTGGCATAGGCCAGCAGCACCGCCAGTTCCGGACGGGTCAGCGGCTGGCCAGCCTTCTGGCGCTCAGTCAAGAGCGCATCCGATGGAAGATACTCGACCTTGCGGTCCAGAAGCTTCCGGTTTTCCAGCTCCGCCATGAAGCGTGCCTGATAGGGGAGCTCCGCCAAGCCCTGACGCTCGCTCAGCGAAAGCGCCAGCGGCTGGAGATAGTTGTTGCGCAGCACCAGTTCCGAAACATCGTCGGTCATGCTGACCAGAAGCTTGTTGCGGGCAGGGCGCTTGAGCTTGCCTGAACGCATGGCTGCGGCCAGCGCAATCTTGATGTTGACC
Source organism: Ochrobactrum sp. 19YEA23 (assembly GCF_029909865.1). NCBI lineage: Bacteria > Pseudomonadati > Pseudomonadota > Alphaproteobacteria > Hyphomicrobiales > Brucellaceae > Ochrobactrum > Ochrobactrum sp. 19YEA23. The sequence goes on from NZ_JASAMQ010000011.1 coordinate 29,017, forward strand.
TCGACGTCCGAGCAGTTGACGCCAGCCGAATTGTCGATGGCGTCGGTGTTGCTGCGACCACCAGCGAGCGCATATTCTATACGTCCGCGCTGGGTCATGCCGAGATTGGCGCCTTCGCCGATCACACGGGCCCGCACATCCGAGCCGGTGATGCGAATGGCATCATTGGCGCGGTCGCCGACCTGCGCATCCGTTTCACTGGAGGCGCGGATATAGGTGCCGATACCGCCGAACCATAAGAGATCAACCTGAGCTTTCAGGATGGTCGTCATGATTTCCTGCGGCGTTGCCGTGGTCTTGGCAAGGCCGATTGCGGCTGCTGCTTCGGCAGACAATGTGATGGTCTTCTGGCTGCGGCTATAGACGCCGCCACCGGACGACAGCTTGGAGCGATCATAATCCTGCCAGCTGGAGCGCGGCAGTTCGAACAGGCGCTTGCGCTCGGCAAAGCCGTCAGCCGGAACCGGGTTCGGATCAATGAAGATGTCGCGATGGTCGAAGGCGGCAACCAGCTTGATCTGCTCGGAAAGCAGCATGCCGTTGCCGAACACGTCGCCCGACATGTCGCCCACGCCGACAACCGTAAACGGCTCGGTCTGGATATCCATGTCGAATTCACGGAAATGCCGTTTCACGGCTTCCCAGCCGCCACGGGCGGTGATGCCCATGCCCTTATGGTCGTAACCGGCGGAACCGCCCGATGCGAAAGCATCGTCCAGCCAGAAATCATGCGCCTGACTGATGGCATTGGCCGTATCGGAGAAGGTAGCCGTGCCCTTGTCGGCGGCGACGACGAAATAAGGATCGTCATTGTCGTGACGCACGACATTTTGTGGCGGCACCACATCGTTGTCGTGGATATTGTCGGTCACCGAAAGAAGCGTCGAGATGAACACCTTATAGGCGTCGCGACCCGCTTCAAACACGGCGTTGCGGTCGCCGCCCACTGGCAGGCGTTTCGGATAGAAACCGCCCTTGGCGCCAACCGGCACGATCACGGCATTCTTGACCTGCTGTGCTTTCACGAGGCCCAGCACTTCGGTGCGGTAATCCTGTGCGCGGTCCGACCAACGCAGGCCGCCACGAGCCACTGCGCCGAAACGAAGATGCACGCCTTCGACTTCCGGGCCGTAGACGAATATTTCGCGATACGGGCGCGGATCAGGCAGTCCGTCGACGAGGCGCGGATTGAGCTTGAAGGCAAAGGTCACGCGCGGCTTGCCGTCACCATCCAGCGTATAGGCATTGGTGCGCAGTGTCGCTTCAATCAGGTTGCGGAATCGGCGCAGGATCTGGTCGTCATCGATGCTCGGCACGCCCAGAAGTGCTGTTTCGATGGCGTCAATCAGCTTCTTTTCGGCGGCGTCACGGCGCTTCGCCGCTGGGTTGAAGCGCAGATCGAACAGCGAATAAAGATCGCTGGCGATTTCCGGATAGCGGTTGAGCGCGGCTGCGATGAAGCCCTGCGAATAGGCGATCCCTGCCTGTTGCAGATAACGGCCATAGGAGCGCAGGATCATGATCTGGCGCGCGGTGAGGCGCGCCGTCTGTACCAGCGCATTATAGCCGTCATTGTCGGCAAAGCCGTCCCAGACAGTGCGGAACACGTCTTCCAGCATTTCGCCGTCATCGGTGAGATCGACGGGCGCGCCATAGGCGTTGACGAGCTGCATGTCGTGAACATAGACCGGTGCACCGTCTTTTCCGGCTTGCGGCAGGTCGATGGTCTGTTCGCTGACGACGCGGAAGCCCATATTTTCCAAAAGCGGCACGCGCTGCGATAGCACGACCGGCGCACCGTGATGATAGAGCTTCAGTGAAACCGCATCTGGTCCATCGGTGCGATAGCGGTAGAAATCCACGAAAAGCGGTGCTTCCGGGCTGAGACCGGCAATGCGCTCGGCATCGACCAGCGCTTCCGGCGCGGTGAAGATTTCGCGGTAGGATGGCGGGAAGCTCGCAGCCAGCGCCACGACGCCTGCATCGGCATTTTCAACGCTTTCACGCACCGCATCTTCCCAGGTGCGGACCATGGCGCGGACTTCCGCTTCCAGTGCTTCGCGGTCGATATGCGGGGTAGATCGTTCGTGACGGCGAATGACGAACTGAACGCGTGTCAGGCCGTTCTGAAGAAAGACCGGGTGGAACTCAAAGCTGTCGCCGCCATAGACGTCGACGAGATAGCGGCCGATTTTTTCACGCACGACCGAGTCGTAGCGGTCACGGGGGATATAGACCAGCACGGTCGCGAAACGACCGAAACGATCGAGACGGGGAATGGCGCGCACGCGCGGACGCTCGCCCAGCGCGAGGATGAGTTCGGCATTGGCTGTCAGGCTTTCCGTGTCGATCTGGAAAAGCTCATCGCGCGGATATTCTTCCAGCACGTTGATCAGCGCCTTGCCCGAATGGTCTTCGCGGTTGAAGCCCAGATGCTTGATGACGGCATCGGCCTTTGAACGAATGAACGGGATGCTGGCGACCGAGCTGATGTAGGCGACCGATGTGAACAGGCCGACGAGGCGCAGTTCACCCACGGCTTCGCCCTTCGGTCCGAAGATCTTCACGCCGATATAGTCGAGATAGGAGCGGCGATGCACCAGCGACAGCGTGTTTGCCTTGGTGACGATCAGCGGCTCGCTGCTATCGAGGAATTCTGTGACTTCGCGCGGCGTTACCGTGTCGTCGTCATCCTTGCGCAAGACGCGCACTTCATTGTCGCCAAGGACGCCAAGCGGCTCCTTGACAGCGACAAGGCTGCGCTTCTTGCCTGAGCCTTCAAAGGCAAGCTCACGCATGCCGAGGAAGATGAAATGATCGTCGCGCAGCCATTCGAGGAAGGCGATGGCTTCGGGCATGGCGGCGTTGCCGTTCAGCTCGTAAGCGCGCTTGTAATCTGCAATGGCGTCATCGAGACGCTTCAACATCGGCTTCCAGTCGCTGACGGCAAAACGCACCTGACCGAGAACGCGCTTCAGCCCGTCCGTCAGATCGGCCTTGGCCTGTTTGCCAAGCGCGGGGAGGTGAATTTGCACAAGACTGACGCGCTCAACGCCCTTGGCGGGTGCGAGCTGCGATGCTTCGCCGAGAATGACCAGTCCATCCTTTTCCCGAGCAATATCGAGAACCGGGTGCACGACCATGAAAATCTGGCTGACGTGATTGTTCAGCTCGCCCAGAATGGAATCGAGCAGGAACGGCATGTTGTCATTGACGATGGTGATGACATTCACCGGGCGACCGTGACGCTCGATGCCATTATCGACGCTGATGATGCTCTTACCCTTGCGGTAGGATTCAAGCGCCGCATAGCCATGGCGGGCAGAACTGTCGAGAGCTTCGGCATCGTAAGCAGCCAGATCTTCTGGCGGGGCCCACTCGAAGAGGAGCTGTGAGAAGGCTGCCAGCGCCTTCGGCTTCCCCCCCTTTTTTTCCTCTTTGCTTGCCTTGGAATTCTTAACTTTGCTCGACCGATCCTGCTTTGCAGTCACGTCGGATACTCCTGTCATGATGGCAATGCGCGCCAAACTAGCAGATTAGACTTTTCTTTCGATGACAAATCGCTGCGAATAACGAAAAATTTCCCGAAAAGTCAGAAAATTGGCATCTAATCCATTTAATTTGGAACAAAATATCGAAAACTTCGGGCAATTTTTCTAAAAATACCGGAGAAATTCACCGTGCGCTATAAAACGACGTCCGCTGACGGCGGAAATGGCTCCGCTTCGCCACAATTCAGACCAAAGTCGTAGATGATTCTGAGGTGTAGGCGCTGTCAAAGTTCGATCAGATGATCGTCCAATTCGTTAATATTGTCGGCGCTTGCGGGGAAGTGTTTTTCCAGAAGCGTGCCCGCCTGACCAATCGCCATGACGAACCCCTCCGCCATCTGCGACCGCGACGCATGATGGATCAGCGTTGCGACAATGGCGTTCCATTCGTCCTGTTCGACACGTGCATGAATACCCGCATCGGCGATGACTTCGGCATAGTGTTCGGCCATGGAAACGAAGAGCAGAATGCCGGTGCGGTTTTCCGTGATGTGGACGTTGCGCGCGAGGAATTGTTGCAGTGCGTTGAGATGAGCGCGCTTGTAGCGGATACGGCGCGGCACCAGCAGCATGCGGATTGATGGGAAGAGCCAGAGAACCAGCATCGCCGAAATGAAGGCGGCCAAAATGGCAAGGCCGAACATCGGCAGGCTGATATCAAACCAGTACCAATGTGCGAGCAAGGCGGCGATGACCGAAGCAAGCAGGATGCCGCAAGTCGCGACAAAACCCGCTGCAAAGAAATAGTCGTCACTGCTGCGCGCCAGCACGGCGTAGATTTCGCCGCTGGTCTCGGCTTCCGCCTGCCGGATTGCCTCTGCAATGCGAGTGTGGTCTTCGGCGCCAATCAGCGTGTGATGCTTCATCGTCGCGTCTCCCTACCAGCTTCCCGAGGCGCCGCCGCCACCCGATGAACCGCCGCCGCCACCAAAGCCGCCGCCACCGCCACCGGATGACCAGCCACCGCCGCCGCCCCAGCCGCCACCACGACCGCCGGAGCCGCCGCTTGAATTGGTGTTGATTGTCATGCCCAGCCACTCATAGCGCCCGGGGCCGAGCTTGCGTCCGAAGATCGGGGCAAGCACCGCGAAACCGAAACCGCCGAAGAAAATCAGGCACCAGAAGGTGATGAAGATGACGGCAACCCAGTCCACATCGTCCGAGCTGGTTTGCGCATTGCGCTTGGCGCGCGCTTCAAGTTCGGCTGCATCACCGGAGAGAACGGAAAGAATGCCGTCCACGCCCTGCACGATGCCGCCGCTATAATCGCCAGTGCGAAAGGCGGGAATGATGGTGCCGTTGATGATAACGCTCGACAGTGCATCGGTCATCGTGCCTTCAAGCCCGTAGCCGACCTCGATACGCACCTTGCGGTCGTTCGGCGCGACAACGAGCAGGATGCCGTTGTTTTCCTGCTTCTGGCCAAGTGCCCAGTTGCGAAACAGGCGGTTTGAATAGGATTCGATATCCTCGCCATTGAGGCTCGGCACCGTCACCACCACCACCTGATCAGACGACCTGGCTTCAAAATCCGCCAGTTTCTGGGTCAGTTGCTGCCGCTCTGCCGGGTCGATGATGCCCGCATTGTCGACCACCCGACCAGTGAGGGCAGGTGTCTGCTTCGTCGTGTCCTGCGCATAAGCAACCGAGGTCGGTTGCAGGGTCAGGATAGCGGAAAACAGCAGAACGATGAATGCAAACAGGTATCGCGGCCAGTGAAGGCCGCGATGATCGCGCGAAAATGCTGTGCCCGCCGCCACGGAAGCGACCGTCAGTTAAACTTGACTTGCGGTGCTGTCTGGCTGCCAGCATCAGCGCTGAAGGTCTGCATCGGCTGGGCGTCACGATACCAGATCCAGGTCCAGATCATGGTCGGCATGGTCCGTAGCGTTGTGTTGTAGACGCGAACCGCTTCGATATAGTCGCGGCGCGCCACGGCGATGCGGTTTTCCGTGCCTTCGAGCTGCGATTGCAGCGCGAGGAAGTTCTGATTGGCCTTGAGGTCCGGATAGCGCTCGACCACCACCATCAGGCGCGACAGGGCGCTGGTGAGATTGGCCTGATTGTCCTGGAACTGCTTGAAGAGTTCAGGATTGTTGAGCGTTTCCGGCGTGATCTGCACTTGCGTGGCCTTGGCGCGCGCATCAATCACCGCTTGCAGCGTGTCCTTTTCATGGGCCGCATAGCCCTTCACGGTCTCAACCAGATTTGGCACGAGATCGGCGCGGCGCTGGTACTGGTTCTGCACCTCGCTCCAGGCAGCCTTGGCCTTTTCCTCATTGGTCGGGATCGTGTTGAAACCGCATGCGGAGAGCAGCGGAACAAGAAGGGTGAGACCAAGAGCAATGAAAATACGGCGGAAAGAAAAAGAAGAGGCAACCGTCGCAGCCGACATGGGTTTCTCCTGAAAAAGGACGCTTTGCCAAGCGCCCGAATACTGATGTCGTGGCCCGAATATTCGCAATCACGCAAATGCGAGCCGTCAAATCAATAAGATAGCGTAATTTCGCGCCTCGTCCAGTCCGTTTGGTGAGAGTATGCCATGCGTTTCAGCCCTATGTTGACTTAGTCAACATTTTGGATATTGATAGAGTCAACATAGGGAGACGCCGCACGACGGCGTATGCAGCGATGACGGACGTGGAAAAACGAGATGACATTGGCGCATTGCGCGCTTTCAATCGTGTCTATACGCGCCGCCTTGGCCTGTTGAACGCGCATCTCGACAAAAGCCCGTTCACCTTGACCGAGGCGCGTATTCTTTACGAAATCGCACATCGCGCCGCGCCAACCGCGGCGGATATCATGCGGGCGCTGGGACTTGATCGTGGCCAGCTGAGCAGGACATTGAAGCGCTTCACCGAGCGCGGACTGATCGAGACGGAGCCGCATCCGGAAGGCGGTCGCAGCCGCCCAATTCTGTTGAACGAGGCTGGCCGCACGACATTCAGCGCTCTGGAGCGCAATACCTGCGATGCCGTGGGCGAACTTCTCGATGGGTTACAACCCGACCGCCGTCGCGATCTGCTGACGGCAACCGGTGCGATCATGCGCGTTTTCGATGAAGATCAGACCGGGCACGTACTCTTGCGTGATCTCAAAGCCGGTGATCTCGGCTGGATCATCCATCGCCAGGCCGTTCTCTATACCGGCGAATATGGCTGGAACAGTGATTATGAAGCGCTCGTCGCCCGCATTCTCGCCGATTTCAAGCAGGCTTTCGACCCTGCCCATGATGCAGCATGGGTGGCGGAAATCGACGGTCGCATCGTGGGATCGGTCTTTCTGGTCAAGGGCGACCAGCCTAAACTTGGGAAACTGCGCCTGCTCTATGTCGAACCGGATGCGCGGGGCGCAGGTGTCGGGGCAAAGCTCGTCAATGCCTGTATCGAGCGCGCGCAGGATGTCGGCGATGAGCGCCTCACACTCTGGACGAATAGTGTTCTGACGGCTGCGCGGCGTCTCTATGAGCGCGCCGGATTTAGGCTTGTCGAAGAAGCGCCGCACCATTCCTTCGGTGTCGATCTGATTGGCCAGACATGGGAACTGGACCTCACGGCAAGTCTTCCCGGACAAATGAAGGCCAGCGCATAAAAGAAAAGCGGCGGATTGCTCCGCCGCTTTCTCAAAACGCAAACTGCGCGAAAGATTATTCGCTTGCAGCAGCTTCTTCAGCTGGAGCGGCTGCGGCTTCAGCGGCAGCAGCAGCGGCTTCTGCAGCCTTGGCAGCAGCTTCTTCTTCAGCCTGCTTGGCCAGAGCGATACGCTCCTGAGCCTTCTTGCCTGGCTCACCCTTGGTCGGGTTGCTGCGAGCCGGACGCTTGGCAATGCCAGCCTGGTCGAGGAAGCGCAGAACGCGATCAGTCGGCTGTGCGCCCTGAGCGATCCAATGCTGGATGCGGTCGGCGTCGAGCTTTACGCGTTCAGCGTCCTTGGCCAGCATCGGGTTCCATGCGCCAACGGTTTCGATGAAACGGCCGTCACGCGGGCTGCGGACGTCGGCAACGACGACGTGGTAGTAAGGACGCTTCTTGGAGCCAGCGCGGGCGAGACGAATCTTGAGGGACATTTTTCTTTCCTTTAGACAATTGTTTGGCCCTGACGGGCTATCGGTAGTTCTGCCCGTCTGGGCAATGGATCGAGCCGTTATCGGCTATTTATTTTCCGCTGTGATTGGCAGCGGCATGCTCATGATGCCGAATGACTTCCTTCACAATGAAGTTCAGGAATTTTTCGGCGAAATCGGGGTCGAGATGGGCGTCGACGGCCAGAGCGCGAAGACGCTCGACCTGACGCTTTTCGCGAGCCGGGTCAGCCGGGGCAAGGCCCCGTTCGGCCTTCAGCACGCCCACTGCCTTTGTGCAGCGGAAGCGTTCGGCCAGCATATGGATCAGCGCCGCATCGATATTGTCGATGGAGGCACGCAGTGACAGAAGTTCGGCGGGTGCAGTGTTCTGTTCGTCGCTCATAATGCTCACTTCTTCTTCGGCAGACCTGGAAGGCCGCCACCAAGACCCGGAAGCTTGGGTCCGCCCAAACCGGGGAGACCGCCGCCAGAAAGTCCAGGCAAGCCGCCGCCTTTCGTCAGACCAGCCGCTTCCGCCTGCTTGGCAAGTGCTTCAAGCTGCTTCGGGTCCATCTTCGACAGATCCGGCATGCCGCCGAGGCCGCCCATGCCGCCACCAAGGCCCATCTTGCTGGCAAGGCCGCCCATCATCTGCTTCATCATTCCGCCCTTGCCCTTGCCCATGACTTTCATCATGTCGGCCATCTGGCGGTGCATCTTGAGAAGCTTGTTGATGTCGGCAGCGTTGGTGCCGGAACCCTTGGCAATGCGCTGCTTGCGGCTGTGCTTCAAAAGGTCTGGATTGGCGCGCTCAGCCTTGGTCATGGAACCGATAATGGCGAGCTGGCGGTCAAAGACCTTGTCGTCGAGACCGGCTGCAGCAACCTGATCCTTCATCTTGCCCATGCCGGGCATCATGCCCATGATGCCGCCCATGCCGCCGAGCTTCTTCATCTGGCCCAACTGGTCGGCGAGATCGTTGAGATCGAACTTGCCGGACTGCATCTTCTTGGCCATCGCAGCGGCTTTTTCCGCGTCGATGTTTTCAGCAGCTTTTTCGACGAGCGAAACAATGTCGCCCATGCCGAGAATACGGTCCGCAATACGCTTGGGATAGAATTCCTCAAGCGCATCCATTTTTTCGCCGGTGGCGATCAGCTTGATCGGCTTGCCGGTGATCGCGCGCATCGAAAGGGCTGCACCGCCACGACCGTCACCGTCCATACGGGTCAGAACGATACCGGTGATGCCGACGCGTTCATCAAAATTGCGCGCCAGATTGACAGCGTCCTGACCTGTCAGGCTGTCGGCAACCAGCAGAATTTCATGCGGATTGGCGGCCTTGCGGATATCCGCCATTTCCACCATCAGCGGCTCGTCAATATGCGTGCGGCCGGCGGTGTCGAGAATGACGACATCATGTGCGCCAAGCTTGGCGGCCTGAACGGCGCGCTTGGCGATTTCGACCGGCGTCTGACCGGCGATGATCGGCAGCGTGTCGACGCCGGTCTGGATGCCCAGTTGACGAAGCTGCTCCTGCGCGGCCGGACGGCGCGTATCGAGCGAGGCCATCAGCACTTTTTTGCGCTGGCGCTCGGTGAGGCGCTTGGCGATCTTGCCGGTGGAGGTCGTCTTACCCGAACCCTGCAAGCCGACCATCATAATGACGACTGGCGCAGGCGCGTTGAGATCAATGGAAACGCCTTCGGTGCCGAGCATTTCGATAAGCTCGTCATGGACGATCTTAACGACCATCTGGCCGGGCTTGATGCTCTTGAGAATCTCTGCGCCGACTGCCTTCTCACGAACGCGGTCGGTAAAGGAGCGAACCACTTCCAGCGAAACGTCGGCTTCAATGAGCGCACGACGCACTTCGCGCAGCGCTGCCGTCACGTCGCTTTCAGAGAGAGCGCCGCGTCCGGTGAGGCCGTTCAGAATGGAGCCAAGACGCTCCTGAAGTGATTCAAACATCGCGTTTCCTTATATCCGGGAGTAGGCGGGAGGCTTATCCGGGATAGATCCTCCCGCGTGTCTGCCAGTTCAAGAAGCACCCAAAGCGATACAGCACCCGAGGGCGCAACGCGCTGTCGGATGTGGACCTCCGGGATCGCTTTATACCAAAATGGGTCCCGGTCGGTGGCTCGCGTTCTGAAGATCGCGGATAGATTGAGGGGTGGATTAGGGCTCAAAGCGCCGAATGTCAAGCAAAACTCGGTCGTTTTGCCGTTCTTTCACCCGATTTAGCGCATATCCGCCGATGACATTACGGTGTGGGAATGGCAAATTCCCGCATAAGGCGAATCATTTTCGCGGAACAGTTCAAAGCAGATCACTCACAAGGAGATAAGAATGGCGTTGACTGCCAAGGGCCGGATTTGGGCGGCGACAGTTCTTGCAGCGGGCATGTTTGCGGGTGCAGGCGCGGCGCAGGCCGCACAATGCGGCAATAATGCTGCCGGTTACAATGCGTGGCTGCAGCAGACCCTGAAGGAAGCGCCATCGCGCGGCGTTGGCAAGGCGGGCATCAGCGCGCTGGCCAGCACCAAATATGCGCAGGCCACCATCAATGCCGACCGCAATCAGAAGAGCTTCAAGCTCTCCTTCGAAGACTTCATGAAGAAGCGCGGCGCGGATACGATCATCAAGCGCGGCAAGGCCATGAAGGCGCAGAATGCGGCTCTCTTCGCCAATATCGAAAAGCGTTACGGTGTTCCTGCCGGTCCGCTGATCGCGATCTGGGGCATGGAAACCGGCTTCGGCAACTATCTGGGCAAGCAGAACACGGTTTCGGCCGTTGCAACGCTGGCCTATGACTGCCGCCGTACCGAATATTTCACCGAACAGCTCTACGCTGCACTCAAGCTCGTCGATCAGGGCGACCTCAGCCCGCAGGCTGTTGGCGCCATGCATGGTGAAGTTGGCCAGACCCAGTTCATGCCGGCAAACGTCCTGAAATACGGCGTCAGCGGTTCGGGCAGTGCTCATTTCGATCTGAAGAACAAGGCGGACGCTCTTCACTCGACCGCCAACTTCCTGGTTGGCCATGGCTGGAGCCGCGGTGCTGGCTATCAGCCGGGTGAGCCGAATTATGGCGCGATCCAGGGCTGGAATGCAGCGCAGGTTTACCAGCGCGCCATTGCCGTCATGGGCAAGGCTATCGACGGGAATTAAGAAGAATGACGGAGCGCTGCTGAAGCGCTCCGCATGTTCTGGAATCAAAAAAGCCCCGGTTCAACCGGGGCTTTTTATTGCCGTATGGCAAGAATTACAGAATGGGTTCGCCGGCTTCAGGGCGTTTGAAATCGCCGGTCTGGTGATCCATTACCCAAAGCTCACCGGTCGAAATATCGAACCATGCGCCGTGCAGGCTGAGCTTGCCCTTCTTCTCCAGAATATCGACGCAAGGGAAGGTGCGCAGATTATTCAGCGAATAACGGATCGAAATGCGCTCTAGTGCTGTCTGGCGCTCGGTCGGCGTCATCAGGCTGTTGCCGCTGACAGCTTCAGCCGCAGGCGCAATCAGGCTCATCCATTTGCCAATGAAATCACCAGGCGACAGGGGCGCGCTTTCCGTATCGAGCGCAGCTTTAATGCCGCCGCATCGTCCATGGCCCATGACCACGATGTGCTTCACCTTGAGGCTTTGCACAGCAAATTCCAGCGCAGCCGATGCCGCATGAAACTCGCCGTCGGGCTCGTAAGGGGGAATGAGATTGGCAACATTGCGCAGGACGAAGATTTCGCCGGGCGCAGAGTTGAAGATTGTCTCGGGAGCAGCGCGGGAATCGCAGCAGGCAATAACCAGAGTTTCCGGTGATTGTCCTTTTTCCGCCAGTTCGCGATAGCGCGCGGTTTCCCGCGCGAAATGCTCCGTCATGAAGGTTTTGTAACCCGAGAGGAGTGTGTCCGGAAGATCAGCCATGGCGTTTCAATATCCTTATCGAAAACCGAGATCAATCAAAATGATCAGGCCCATATCGTCATTCGCAGACCGTGTGCATCATGCTCGGCAAGGGCAGGATGTGCTCGGGCTTTGCCGTGCGTATAACGTCTGGCCACGAGAAACATGGCGCAGGCGTCGAGAAAGTCATCATCCTTTGCGCCACGCGGAGCGCGCAGGCTGACAAAATTTTCCGGCAGACCACAGCGTATCAGCAAGGCTTGGCGTTCGGCCATGCCTTCTGGATTGACACGCCCTTTGATCTTCTTGGGCAGCGTCATGGCGCTTGGGCCATCGGATCCACTGTTCAGCATCGCAAAGGCGAGTTCCGGGTGAGATTCGATTACACGCTCGCGCAGACGGGGTTCGCCGCGCAGAACCGTGTCGAGTTCGCGGATTTTCGGAAACAGTCCAAAGGCCTGTCGGGAAACCTTGCGGGGTGGATCGGACCGCTCCATCGAGCGGGCGCAGCTTTCACGATAATCTTCGGCATAAACGGCTTCGCGCGGAGGAATGCAAAAGAGGCTCGATTGTCTTGCGCCAAGATGCGCCCGCGCTGTGCGTTCAGCTGCGCGTGTGCCTGTTTCCGGTAATCCGATCGGCATATCAACCGCGATAACGGCATTGGCCGGCAGCGCCGTAATCAGTGCGCCAAAGCTGCTGAAAACGTCGGCACGCATGCCACTGCCTTCACCCGACACGGCGATCCAGCCGCCCGGGCAGCCATCGACGCCTGCAACGGGCGTCGCTTCACGCGTCAAGCGCGCAATCCCTTGGTTGGGTGCACAAGACGTCGCGTCTGGACCATGGCCATGGGCGTGGCAAGGCTGGAGGCGTCGGCTTCCAGCATCAGCTCATCGGCGCCGCGTTTTGCCGAGCGCGCCATGATTTCGAACACGGCAGCCGTTGTACTCTGCAAGGTCTTTTCTTCCGATTGCCCGGAAAGGCGGCGTGCGAGAAACACAGCCGAGGTCAGATCGCCAAGCCCGTTGGTTGGGCCGTCCACACGACGATGCTCTGCCATCAGCGCCATGGTCGGCGTCAGCAATATATTGCCGATGCTGCCCGCCATCAGCGGGAAGGCGGAGGTGACAAGCATGGTCGCCGGGCCCGCATCCAATGCAGCTTCCATCAGCGATTTGTTGTCTTCAAGCGGCACGCCCGTCAGCCAGGATAGTTCGAACCGGTTGGGCGTTGCTATATCGGCAAGCGGCATGAGCTTGTCGCGGATGCCGATAGCGGTTGCCTCCGGCACATAGAGGCCTTTCTCGTCACCAATCACCGGATCGCAGAGATAGACGGCGTTCGGGTTTTGGGCCTTGACGCCCTTGACCAGCTCGGCAACGGCTGCCGCCTGTTCCGGGTGGCCAAGATAGCCCGTCAGGATTGCGCCGACTTCCCCTAACCACGGTGCGCGCTGAAGATCCTGCATCAGGCGCAGAAATTCTTCCGGCGGCGGCACGATGCGCCCGGCTGGGCCATGGCCGGGATGCCAGGGCAGGACTACGGTTGGCACGGCCCAGACAGGAAACCCCAGCGTTTCCAATGCGAAGACAGCGGCCCGGTTGCCCACCGAACCGCGCACGACATGGCTTGAAATGACAATAACGGTTGTCGCGTCCGAAGGCGCAGAAAGCGTCATGTTAGACCTAGCTTTGCATGAGATAAAAGAGGAGCCAGACGATGATCGCCAGCGTGATGAGAAGGCCGAGGGTTCGTCCGATGCGGGTAGCCCAGAGTTCGATACGGTCGTTTTCCGGCGCGTCCCCGGCGGCAAGGTGATTGGCGGTGTGGGCAAAACCGCGACGGACGAGACCTTCCGCCCCGGTCTGTTCGCGGTCCAGCCGATCCAGAATACGGCGCGCTTCTTCCTGGCGCTCGCGTCCCGGACCGCCTGCATCCTCGCCTATGCCAGCCTGCTGGCGTTCACCCATGATCTGCCTGCCTCGCCGAAGTGACTCGCATCCCCGAAACCCGGCGTAGCATTATGCTTGCAACGTGGTTCTGCAAGCGGAATAGTTGCATTCTATGAGAGCTTTACGACGAGTTTGCCGAAATTGCCGCCTTCAAGCATGGAAATAAAGGCTTTCGGTGCGTTTTCGAGTCCTTCCACAATGTCTTCGCGATAGCGGATTTGGCCGTCAGCGATCCATTTTGCCATATCGTGATAGAAAGCGGGGCGCTGGTCGGCAAAGTCGCGCTGGATGAAGCCACGAATGGTCAGGCTCTTGGACAGGATATCGCGCATCAGCACTGGCAGGCGGTCGGGACCGTCAAATGGACCGCTCTGGTTATATTGCGCGATGAGCCCGCAAACCGGCACACGGGCAAAAGGATTCAGCAACGGAAAGACCGCCGCGAAAACTTTGCCGCCGACATTCTCGAAATAGACGTCAATACCGTCCGGGCAGGCCAGTGCCAACTCTTGCGCAAAGTTCGGGCTGTGATGGTCAACCGCGACGTCGAAACCGAATTCGTCAATCAGCGCCTTGCACTTGTCTGCACCGCCCGCAATGCCGACCGCCCGTGCACCCTTCAGCTTGGCGATCTGCCCGACGGCGGAACCAACCGGACCGGTGGCTGCGGCAACCGCAACGGTTTCGCCTTCCTTGGGCTGGCCGATGGTCAAGAGGCCGGAATAGGCGGTGAAGCCCGGCATGCCGAGAACGCCAAGCGCGGTGGTCAGTGGTGCCTGCTCAGGATCAAGCTTGCGCAAGGCTGAGGCATTGGCCACCGCATAGCTTTGCCAGCCGGAATGGGACAGTACAAAGTCGCCTGGCGCGAAGCCTGCGCTGTGGCTTTCCACCACTTCGCCCACGGTGCCGCCTTCCATGACCGAACCGATCTCCACTGGTGCCGCGTAGGATTTGGCGGCGCTCATGCGACCGCGCATATAGGGGTCGAGCGAAAGATAGCGCAGCTTCAGAAGCACTTCGCCTTCGCCAGCGCTCGGAATTGCCGCTTCCTCAAGCCGGAAGTTTTCCGCCGTAGGGCGTCCGTCCGGACGCGATGCGAGCACGATGCGCTGGTTGATCTTTTCGCCCATGGGGTAACTCCTGTTGTTGAGGACCGGTGTCGAACCGGAACGATATGCAGTACATCCGGTTCCGCAACGGTTACTCACTTTTGAAGACGGCTTGGTGAAGAACTGCTATGGAATGTCGAAGCGGGTATTTGTAAATCCATTCGCTCTGAGGCCAAAGCAAAATGACCCAAGATACGTTGTTTCTTCTGACGCCGGGTTTCAAAGATCCGGCCTATCCCGGACAGGAATTCTACTGCTGGCATTGCGCGCTGATCGAGGGCGTTCTGGCGTCGTTTCCGTCACTCGGTGGAGATTTGAAGATCGAGCGCGTCGCATTTGCAATACCGCGCGAGAAGGTGATCCAGCTTGCGGGTGAGGAAAATCAGTCTCTGCCGTTGCTGGTTTTGAAAGATGGCGACCGCTTGCCATTCGAAACGGGCACCTATCAGGGGCGTTCGCTGATTGCCGATCCGCACAAAATTTTGGCCGCGTTGACGGAGCGGCACGGCTTCCCGCCGCCGCATCCGTGACCGGAGGGGTGGGTCAGACGTAGCTTCCCAGCGCCACGCGGCTGAACTGCCAGTTGATTTCCGGCAGTTCGGAAGCCGGGAAAGACAGCACGATCTGCTTGGACGTGACAGGCCCGCGGAAACCGGCGAAGAAGATCGTATCTTCGAGCTGTGGCGCGACCTCGAAACAGGAGAAAACCCAGGTGTCGTCCCGGTCAGCAGACAGGACGATCAGGCCATTTTCATCGTAGGAAATATCGACCGTGGGGTGCAGATGGAACCGCACCGCAATATTGTCGCGCCCATTGGATTTCAATGGTCGCCCGTCGCCGCGATAGAAGCGGTCGGCACCCTGAATGACGCTGCCATTGTGTGAGAGCACGAGGCGGCGTTCGTGATATATGCCGAACAGGCGTGCATAACCGTCATGGCTTGCCACAAAACCCTGTCTGCCCATTTCTTCGATACGGTCGCGCTGCACACGCGTCGGCCCGGCAATGATCGGCGTGCCGATCATGTTGGAAAGCCCGGCATTGAGGCTGAACCGGCACGATGATGTGTCGTTGATGGTCGCCGTTGAGTGGGCGGCGGTCGAACGTCCCAATGGACGAAATTCCGGCGGGCCGAAACGGTCGATGCCGGAATTGACGATATAGCGCTGGCGTCCGGAGGACATTTCGAAGGCGAGACAGCCCGCATGGGCGTCCCGCGAGGCGGTGACCGGCGGCGGCAGGCCCGTATCGGCGATGATGGTCGTCGATCCCATGGAAAGACGTTCATAGCCGGAATAGGGCGCATGGGTCAGCGGTGAACCAGCCGTTTCATCGTGGCGCAGCACGGAAATGATGCGCTCCGGCATGGTCGGGCCAACGCCGTTGAACAGCGCCAAGCTGCCATCCTGATGCCGGAAGAAGCGCAATGCGGGCAGCATGCGCTCCACTGCTTCAATCAGGGCTTTCGGCGGCGATTCCGTGCCATTGGCATAGGTCTGGCGCAGCGGCAGAAGATCAGCCAGCAGCTCCAGAACTGTCACCGGATTGCGCGAGATATGCCCGCCATCGGGCAAAATTTGGCGCTTCAGCTCATATTCGAGATTGCGCCGGGCAGCCCGTGCGGTTGGCGGTGACACTGGCAATGCGAGCGCCGCGAAAGCCAGCGCGATACGTGCGCGCAGCCGCTCTTCGCCGTCGTCCATCGCACCTGCCACCGTGCGCAGATAGCGAACCTGCATGGCGAGAGAACGCATGAACTTGCGATAGGCGGGCATTTCTGCGCCGGAAAGGATAAGATTGGAGTGCTGCAACCAGGCGATGATGCGCTGCGCCGTCACTTCGGGCGCCCAGGCAAGACCTCCGATCCGCTTGCCAAACATGCGCATCCAGTCATCGACAAGCGCCCGCGCATTGGCAGTCGCCAGTTCGCTGTTTGCGCTTTTCAGGTGACGCAGCCAGCCGAAGCTCTGCAACGCTGCTTCCCATTCGGGTGTCGGCGGCTCGACGGCAAAGGGCGAAAGCCCGCCGGTTTCGACGAGACGGCCTGCAAGCGCGAAGCGCCCGTGATAGAATTCCTGCGCCAGCTGCGGATCGGCAACACGCAGATCCGGCGGTGCAATCAGGATACGGTCGGGCGTAAAGCCGGTGAAGCGCCAGCTGTAAAGCGGCCCCATACGCAGGCGGCGGCTAAACTTGCGCCACGCCTGTGCTACGGCCAGTCCCCAAAGGTGAGGGGTTTCGCTCAGCGCGACTGCCACCCGGTCTTTCTCCGTATCGTTTGTCATTGTGTTTACGCATATCCAATGCAAAACCGCTTCGCACTTTTGCTGGAAATGCTCTAATCCTCTAGGCCGGATCAGAATTCCGGCCTTCTTTACAATTCTATAGAATGATGAATCGAGCGTTAACCATAACGGGTATCGCTACCCGTTATGACAATTTTTACGATTTGGTTGGCTCACGAGCGCCGCTTGAAGCGTGCTGCGAAGAAACCGTCCATGCCCGCCATATGCGGATCGCCGTCGAAACGGTCCGCTGGCAGATCGGCTGGCGTGGAGCGCAGATAGCCTTCGCTGGTGATCAGCCCTTCAAGACCGGGACAATCATCAAGGGTGATCGGGTAGGGTTCCAGCAGCGGATTTTCCGCCGCCTTGCGGGCCATTTCCTCGCCTTCAAGCGGATGCAGCGAGCAATTGGAAAAGACGATCACGCCGCCCGGCTTCACCAGCGTTGCAGCATGGGCCAGCAGCTTGCCCTGAAGATCGGCGAGCTTCGTGATATCTTGTGGTGTCTTTGTCCAAGGAACGTCGGGATGGCGACGCACCGTGCCGGTGGACGAGCAGGGCGCATCAAGAAGTACAGCATCGAAAAGCTCTTCGGGCGCGAAATCCATCAGATTGGTCGCGACGGTTTTTGCTTCGAAACCAAGGCGTTCCAGATTGCCGCGCAGACGCTTCAACCGGTTTTCGGACAGATCGAGCGCGGTGACATCAGCGCCTTGCTGAACCAGCTGGGCCGTCTTGCCGCCCGGTGCCGCGCAAAGATCGGCGACGCGTTTGCCTTTGATGTCGCCCATCAGGCGCGCAGGCAGACTTGCCGCCACATCCTGCACCCACCAGTCACCCTCGGCGAAGCCGGGGAGATCGGTCAGTGCGCCTTCAACGGTATGCACGCGAACGGAACCATTCGGCAACGCAATACCGCCCAGTTTCTCAGCCCAGACTTTCGGATCGCCCTTCACGGTGAAGTCGATCGGCGGCTCATAGGCATGCATGGCAAAGATGGCTGCGGCTTTTTCCGCGCCGTAAGCATCGACGATGCTCTTGGAAAACCATTCGGGCACATTGCCTTCCGGTAGCAATGTGTGTGCGAGCGCGCGTTCCTTGTTGCGCGACAGACGGCGCAGCAATGCATTGACCAGACCGGCATATTTCCGATTGCGCGGATCGGCATTGGCGGCTTCCACCGCCAGATCCACGGCCGAATGGTCGGGCAGGTCGAGATAGAAAATCTGCGCCACGGCGACATGCAGCAAATGCTTCAGCGCGACGGCGTTTTCCGGCAAAGGCCGGTCGAGACGCTTGGAAATGGCCCGTTCGATAGCGCCGCGATTGCGCAGGCTTGCGCCAAGAATGGCGCGCACCAGCGCACGGTCACGGGGTTCCAGCGCCAGATATTGCGGGTGGCCGTGACTGTTGTCGGTCAGTCCGTCGAGCGAGGTGTTCTTTTCAATCACCGCACCCAGCAGACGCGCTGCACATTGGCGCGCCGGCAAGCCGGGGCGATCCACGGTGTTGTTCTGTACTAACGGCTTGTTGTTTCCGCGCTTTGGCGCGGGTTTCTTATCGTTCACGCTGTTCTACTTTATCTGGCGCGCATCTCATCCAAAACGGCTTTGCGCTTTTGGGATACGCTTTTAGGACCATGGGCCCCGATAGCCGGAACCACCACTGTTACTATCGCCTGCATTACCCCATGGACCACTGCTTTGGGAAGGGGCAGCAGCGCGTGGAGCCATTCCCGCCGAGCGAATACCCATTTCCCCGGCCAGTTGTTCAAGCGCTGCGATACGATTATCGGTGTCCGGGTGGGTTGAGAAAAGATTGTCGGCACCGCGTCCGCTTAGCGGATTGATGATGAACATATGCGCGGTTGCCGGGTTGTGTTCGGCATTTTCATTGACGGTAGCCTTGGCGCTGCGCGCGATCTTGTTGAGCGCCGAAGACAGCCACAGCGGATTGCCGCAGATTTCCGCGCCGCGTTTGTCGGCGGCATATTCGCGGGTGCGGCTGACGGCCATCTGCACGATCATTGCGGCAAAGGGCGCGACGATCATCGCCAGAATGGTGCCGATGACGCCAATAACGCCATTGCCGTTTTCACGGTTGCCGCCCAGAAAGA
This sequence comes from Ochrobactrum sp. 19YEA23, assembly GCF_029909865.1. Lineage (NCBI taxonomy): Bacteria > Pseudomonadati > Pseudomonadota > Alphaproteobacteria > Hyphomicrobiales > Brucellaceae > Ochrobactrum > Ochrobactrum sp. 19YEA23. The sequence goes on from NZ_JASAMQ010000011.1 coordinate 48,001, forward strand.
AAGCGAAATTGCCGAGCATCGAAATGGCACCAGCCAGCGTCGCCACGATGGTCATGGTGAGCGTATCGCGGTTTTGCACATGCGCCAGCTCATGCGCCATCACGCCTGCGACTTCTTCCGGCGTCAGGCGCTGAAGAAGACCCGTGGTGGCGGCGACAGCCGCATTTTCCGGGTTACGTCCGGTGGCAAAAGCATTGGGCTGGTCTTCGTGGATGATGAACACCTTCGGCATGGGCAGACCGGCATTGGCGGCAAGTCCGCTCACCATGCGGTAATAATCCGGGGCTGTGCGTTCATCCACCTGCTGCGCATTGTACATGCGCAGCACCATCTTGTCGGAGTTCCAGTAGCCGAACAGGTTCATACCGACAGCGAACACCAGCGCGATCATCATGCCGCCGCCGCCGCCCAGCAAATAGCCGATGCTCATGAACATGACTGTCATGAGAGCAATCAGCATGGCAGTTTTCGTCATATTCATGCGTTCTGGTCTCCAATTCAGCGAGAGTTTATCTCAAACAGGGTTTTGCGTCCCACCTATTCCTGCCTATATGATGGGTATCAAAAGCCTGCGCTTCAATAATAGGACTTCAGCGGATGACCGATAAACTCAACGAAACCGACATCGACGAGAACGCTGCGCCGCGCAAGTTTGACGATCTGCCTCCGGCTGCCCAGCGCGCTCTCCAGGAAGCGGAAGAACGCCGCGCCGCCGAAACGAATGCCAAAGCCCCGCGTGAAATCGGCGGGCGCGGCGGTAAGGACCCGGCGCGTTTCGGCGATTGGGAGATCAAGGGGCGTACCATCGACTTCTAAGCTCGTAAGCTTGGGATATTCCCGCTCCTGCGGCCTGCAAATCGCGTTCTTCTGCGCTTCCGGTGCTCATGTACTTAAGTACACTCCGCTCCGGTTCTCGAAGACCACGATTTTCGGCATGCAGGACCGAAAATCTCACCAAGCTTCGGCGATAGCGTGACAAGCCAACAATCAACAAAAAGGCCGGGAATTTCCCGGCCTTTTTGTTTTACTTCTTGTTCTGGCGTTTTTCGATCAGATCGTCCACGACGCCCGGATCGGCGAGTGTCGACGTGTCGCCCAGTGAGCCGAAATCGTCCTCGGCGATCTTGCGCAGGATACGGCGCATGATCTTGCCCGAGCGGGTCTTCGGCAGGCCGGGCGCGAACTGGATCTTGTCCGGTGTCGCGATAGGGCCGATTTCCTTGCGCACATGCTGGGTCAGCTCCTTGCGCAGCTCATCAGCGTCCTGCGCCTCAGCGCCCGTCATCAAGGTGACGTAGCAATAGATGCCCTGTCCCTTGATCGGGTGCGGATAGCCGACAACGGCGGCTTCCGAAACCGAGTGATGCGAGACGAGCGCCGATTCGATTTCCGCCGTGCCAAGACGGTGGCCGGAAATATTCAGCACGTCATCGACGCGACCGGTAATCCAGTAATAGCCGTCTTCGTCGCGGCGGCAGCCGTCACCGGTGAAATACTTGCCCTTATAAGTGGAGAAGTAAGCCTCGATGAAACGCTTGTGGTCGCCATAAAGCGTGCGCATCTGGCCCGGCCAGCTGTCGGTGATACACAGATTGCCGTCGGTCGCGCCATCAACCACGTTGCCCTCATTATCCACGAGCTGCGGCTTGACGCCGAAGAAGGGCCGCGTAGCGGAGCCGGGCTTGAGATCGGTTGCGCCGGGCAACGGTGTGATCAGAATGCCGCCGGTTTCCGTCTGCCACCAGGTATCGACGATGGGCGATTTTTCATCGCCGACCACGTGATAATACCATTCCCAGGCTTCCGGATTGATCGGCTCGCCGACCGAGCCGAGCAGGCGCAGCGATGAGCGGGAAGAACGGGTGACGAATTCATCTCCAGCGCCCATCAATGCGCGGATGGCCGTTGGTGCGGTATAGAAGATGTTGACGTGGTGCTTGTCGATGATCTCCCAGAACCTGCCCTGATCGGGGAAATTCGGTACACCTTCGAACATCAGTGTTGTGGCGCCATTGGCCAGCGGACCATAGACGATATAGGAATGGCCGGTGACCCAACCCACGTCTGCCGTGCACCAATATGTGTCGCCGTCGTGATAGTCGAAAACATATTGATGGGTCATCGAGGCATAGACCAGATAACCGCCAGTGGTGTGCAGCACGCCCTTCGGCTTGCCGGTGGAGCCGGAGGTGTAGAGGATGAACAGCGGATCTTCCGCATTCATCGGTTCCGGTTCGCAATGCGGTTCGACGCTGGCGACTTCCTGATGATACCAGAGATCGCGGCCACGACCCCAGCTGACCTTGCCGCCGGTGCGGCGCACGACCAGCACCTTGTTGACCATGACATATTGCTTGGCGGCAATATCGATGGCGGTGTCGGTGTTTTCCTTCAGCGGAACGGGCTTGCCGCCACGCACGCCTTCATCGGCGGTGATGACGAAAGTGGATTCACAATCGACGATACGACCGGCCAGCGCTTCCGGCGAGAAGCCTGCGAAAACCACCGAATGCACCGCGCCAATGCGCGCGCAGGCGAGCATGGCATAGGCGGCTTCCGGGATCATCGGCAGATAGATCGTGACGCGGTCGCCCTTCTTGACGCCGTGCTTCTTAAGAACATTCGCCATGCGGCAAACATTTTCATAAAGCTCGCGATAGGTGATCTTCTTGTCGATATAGGGGTTGTCACCTTCCCAGATGATCGCGACCTTGTCGCCACGGCTCTTCAGGTGGCGGTCGATACAGTTATAGGAGACGTTGGTGACGCCGTCCTCATACCACTTGATGGATACGTCGCCGTTGAAATCGGTGTTCTTGACCTTGGTGAAAGGCTTGAACCAGTCGATGCGGCGACCGTGCTTGGCCCAGAAGCCATCCGGATCGCTCACGCTTTCCTTGTACCATTCGAGGTAGGTCTCATTGTCAATGAGCGTGTTCTTCTTTGCCTCCGGCAGTACGGGGTAAAGCTTTTCCGACATCATTTCCTCCAAGTTTCACCAACGTCCTCTCGTCGGTGCGTGGTTCGTAACCACTGTTGGGTCTTATCTAGCTTCCTAAGCTGTGAAGGTAAATTAGACGATTGGTGCGTCTCTCGTCCACAATGACGCAGGTTAAATCTTTGAATTGGCAGCACTCATAGCCATTTGTTGCTAACATATTGTTTTTACACTTTAAAAACCATTTGGAGTGATTATCTCAAATCCAGGAGCCGAATATATGGCTCTTCACAAAAAGGGGAAATCGCCATGACGACGTCCGCTTTTCACGCGAAATCGGCCTTCGAACTGCAACTCGCCGGTTATGGTCTGACGACGGCGAAACTCTTCTATCACATGCCGGATCATCCGCATCTGCTTCAGCTGTTTGTCTGGCAGGAATATGATGTCGCGCCGGAATTTCCGGTGCTGCACCATTTCATCGAGTTCTGGAAACGGGAGATCGACGGGCCGCTGCATTCGGTGACCTATACGCATTGCCGCTTGCTCGGCCCATCGGACTGGAGGAATGTGCAAGGGGAGATCGTTCTGCACTGAACGATAATGTGAGCAAACAGGCAACCGAGGCCATATGACGCTTCCGCATTTGACCAATCCAGGCAAGGCGCTGCTTTACGCCTCGAAGACATTGCTCGGTTGCCTTATTTGCTGGTTCGCGCTTCGCTGGGTGGGAATTGAGCATCCGATCTGGGCCGTGATTACCGTCCTGATCATTTCCGATCCGGATGTGCGGGCGACACTGGCATTGGCGCAGGCGCGGGCGATCAACACGGCGGTCGGTTGTTCCATCGGGATGCTGACGATCTGGATATTCGGTTATTCTCCGCTGGCCAGCCTGTTCGGCGCGGCATTAACGGTGCTGCTCATCCTGATGATCGACAAATATCCGATCAACTGGCGGTTGGCGCCCGCAACCGTGGTGATTGTCATGGATGCGGGACGCTTTGCCCAGACGCGCAATGAGGAATTGCTGCTCGCCCTTTCAAGGCTTGTCGAAATCGCGCTTGGATGCGCCGTGGCGATTGCGCTTGCCTGGGTCTACACGCGGATCATCGGTCGCATCAAAGCGCGCGGTGAGGTTCAGGCTGGAGACGTATAGGAACGTCCGCCAAAAATCGCCGAGCCGACACGAACCGAAGTTGCGCCGAAGCCGATGGCGGTTTCATAATCGCCCGACATACCCATGGAGAGCTTTTCGACACCAGCTTCGCGGGCGAGCTTTTCCAGCAGGGCAAAATGCGGTCCCGGGTTTTCATCTGCCGGTGGAATGCACATCAGTCCTTCGATGACGAGGCCATGTTCGCTGCGGCACCGCGCGACAAAGGCAACGGCATCCTTCGGTGCAATGCCGGCCTTCTGTTCTTCCAGGCCCGTATTGACCTGCACATAGAGTTTCGGGCTCTTGCCCTGCTTGTTGATCTCGTCGGCAAGGGCTGCTGCGATCTTCTCGCGGTCGACCGTTTCGATGACGTCGAACAGGGCAACGGCATCGGCGGCCTTGTTCGATTGCAGTGGGCCGATCAGATGCAGTTCAACGCCGGAATAATCATCGCGCAGTTCAGGCCACTTGGCTTGCGCTTCTTGCACGCGGTTTTCGCCGAAGACGCGCTGTCCGGCGTCAAGCACCGGGCGGATTGCATCCGCATCGAAGGTTTTCGACACGGCGACGAGCGTGACCGAGCCTTTGTTACGATGCGCTTCTTTTTCGGCAGTGGCGATTGCGGCCTTGACCGTGTTCAGGTTCGTGACGATATCTGACATGAAACTCTCGCTTTCAGGCTTTTCATCCGCAAAAGGTTGACGCTTTCGCCAATACGTGGTGAAGGTCGCCATTAAATATCGACTCTCCTTATTGCATCACCTTCGTACGAGTAAATACGGACATGGCAGCCGAACGTTATAATCCGCGCGTGGCGGAAGCTCACTGGCAGAAAGTCTGGGAAGAAAACCGGACTTTCGAAACGGACAACAGCGATCCGCGCGAGAAGTATTATGTGCTTGAGATGTTCCCCTATCCATCGGGGCGCATCCATATGGGCCATGTGCGCAACTATGCGATGGGCGATGTCGTCGCCCGCTACAAGCGCGCCAAGGGGTTCAACGTCCTTCACCCGATGGGCTGGGACGCTTTCGGCATGCCTGCGGAAAACGCGGCGATGCAGAACAAGGTGCATCCGAAGGAATGGACCTACCAGAACATCGACACGATGAAGCGCCAGCTCAAGTCCATGGGCCTGTCGCTTGACTGGTCGCGTGAATTCGCGACCTGCGATGTGGAATATTATCACCGTCAGCAGATGCTGTTCATCGACCTGTTCGAAAAAGGCCTGGTGACGCGCAAAACCTCCAAGGTCAACTGGGATCCGGTCGACAATACCGTGCTTGCCAATGAGCAGGTGGTGGATGGTCGCGGCTGGCGCTCTGGCGCGCTGGTCGAACAGCGCGAACTGACGCAGTGGTTCTTCAAGATCACCGATTTCAGCGAAGAATTGCTGGCCGGTCTCGACACGCTTGACCAGTGGCCGGAAAAAGTCCGCCTGATGCAGCGCAACTGGATCGGCAAGTCGGAAGGCTTGCAGGTTCGTTTTGCGCTCGACGGCAAGACGGCACCGGAAGGCTTCTCGGAAATCGAGGTTTACACGACGCGTCCCGACACGCTGTTCGGCGCGGCCTTTGTCGCGATTTCCGCCGATCATCCGCTGGCCAAGAAGCTTGCGGAAAACAACGCATCGCTCACGGGCTTCATCGAAGAATGTCACCAGCACGGCACGTCGCTTGCAGCGCTTGAAACCGCTGAAAAGAAGGGCTTCGATACCGGCGTCAAGGTCAAGCATCCGTTCGACGAGAACTGGGAGCTGCCGGTCTATGTCGCCAATTTCGTGTTGATGGAATATGGCACGGGCGCTGTGTTCGGCTGCCCGGCGCACGACCAGCGCGATCTGGATTTCGCCAATAAATATGCGCTGAAGGTAACGCCGGTTGTTCTGCCGAAGGGTGACGATGCTGCGACTTTTGCCATCACCGACACGGCCTTTACCGATGATGGCGTGATGATCAATTCGCGCTTCCTTGATGGTTTGACTCCGGAAGCAGCCTTTAACGAGGTTGCAAACCGTCTGGAGCAGTCCACACTCGGCAATCAGCCGCAAGCGGCCCGCAAGGTGCAGTTCCGTCTGCGCGACTGGGGCATTTCGCGCCAGCGTTATTGGGGCTGCCCGATCCCGATGATCCATTGCGAAAGCTGTGGCGTCAATCCGGTGCCGCGCGCCGACCTGCCTGTCAAGCTGCCGGACGATGTCGATTTCGACCGTCCGGGCAATCCGCTGGACCGTCACGCGACATGGCGTCATGTGAAGTGCCCGAAATGCGGCGGCGAAGCTCGTCGTGAGACGGACACGATGGATACGTTCGTCGATTCGTCCTGGTACTATGCCCGCTTCACGGCTCCATGGGAAAACGAGCCGACGGATCGTGCGGTTGCTGATCGCTGGCTGCCGGTCGACCAGTATATCGGCGGTGTTGAACACGCGATCCTGCATCTGCTCTATTCGCGCTTCTTCACCCGCGCCATGAAGGTCACGGGCCATGTCGGTCTGGACGAGCCTTTCAAGGGCCTGTTCACGCAGGGCATGGTTGTGCACGAAACCTACAAGGCTGATGGCCAGTGGGTTGCGCCTGCCGATATCCGCATCGAGGACATTGACGGCAAGCGCATAGCGACCATGCTGGATAGCGGCGCGCCGGTCGAAATCGGTTCCATCGAAAAGATGTCCAAGTCGAAGAAGAATGTCGTCGATCCCGACGATATCATTTCTTCCTATGGTGCAGATACCGCGCGCTGGTTCATGCTGTCCGATTCGCCGCCAGAGCGTGACGTGATCTGGACGGAAGCAGGCGCAGAAGGCGCACATCGTTTTGTGCAGCGCGTCTGGCGTCTGGTGTCGGAAGCAGCCGAGCATCTGAAAGATATTGCGCCCAAGACCGGGTCGCAGGGCGAAGCGCTTGCCGTTTCCAAGGCCGTGCATAAGACGGTCAACGCTGTTGGCGACGATATCGAAAAGCTCGCCTTCAATCGCGGTGTTGCGCGTCTTTATGAGCTGGTGAATGCGCTTGCAGCACCGTTGCAGCTTGTCGCCTCGGACAAGGCCGATGACGAGCTGAAGGGCGCTGTTCGTGACGCCACGGAAAAGCTCATCCAGATGCTCGCGCCGATGATGCCGCATCTGGCTGAACAGTGCCTGACGGAACTGGGCGGCAAGATCGCCGGACAGGAAACGTTGGTCGCCCGCGCGCCATGGCCGGCATTCGATGCCGCATTGGTGGTGGAAAACGAGATTGTGATGCCCGTGCAGATCAACGGCAAGAAGCGTGGGGATTTGACAATCGCCCGCGACGCTGATCAAGCTAGCATTCAACAGGCGGTGCTCGAACTTGACTTCGTCAAGGCTGCGCTCGACGGGGGCTCGCCGAAGAAGATTATCGTGGTGCCGCAAAGGATCGTCAATGTCGTTGCCTGATCGTTTCCTCTCCGCAATCAAGGCTTTCCGCGTCGCTTTTGTGGCTGTGGGAGCTGCGGCTCTTCTTGCTGCCTGCACGGTGCAGCCGCTCTATTCATCGGGCGGCGGCGCAGGTGGTTCCATCGGCGGCAGCGTGACGCCGGACATGCGCACAAAGCTTGCTTCTGTGTCCGTTGATGCGGCCCATGACGTGTACGGCCAGCAGGTTCGCAATCGCCTGATCTTCCTGTTGGGCGGTGGCGCTGGCGAGCCAGCCAATCCGATGTATCGTCTGAGCCTCGGCCTGAGCACGAACACGATTTCCGCCGTGAGTGTGGATATCGGCGATCAGACCGACCGTACGGGCCGTCCATCGGCTGGTATCGTCAAGGCGACGTCGAATTTCGTGCTGCGTGACAAGGACGGCAAGCCGCTTGCCACAGGTACACGTACGACGGGCGCTTCCTTCGATCGTCCGCGTCAGGAATTCGCAAACCTGCGTGCCGAACGCGATGCGCGCAAGCGTGCAGCAGAAGAGCTGGCCGAACAGGTTTTCCTCGCACTGGCACAGAAGCTCTCGAAGCTCTGATTGGTTCATTGATCTGAAATTCAAAGAGCGGCGCTTCCGGGCGCCGCTTTTTTTGTTTCGCTGATGACAAAAAGGCTCAAGGAATTCAGCAAGGTAACATCGCTGTTCCTTACAAACATTTTTATAACTCCTTGTTTCAAATGAACTAATTTACAATTTGCATATTGCCCGAGGCGTGATGCGAAAATTGGGAAGGGACTTGCCCGAAGCGTCACGCATGAAAGCCGCTCGGTATTGCCGTCGGTTCAATCATAATTTCAGGAGTATTCAGATGGAGCGATTTTCAGACATCCTGCGAGGCGCAGTCTTTGCAGCAATAGGTGTGGCGGGGCTGGCGGTTGCTGGTCCGGCAGCGGCACAGGAAAAAGCAGCGCCGCTGAAATGGCAGTTTTTTCAGGCCGATGAGAACGGCTTCAACCGGACACCGGTTCTGTTGACCGGAGAGAAAGAGGCTGTTCTTCTTGATGGTGGTTTCACCTTCTCCGATGGCAAGGCAGTTGCCGAGAAGATCAAGGAAACCGGTAAGAAGCTCACCACAGTCTATGTTAGCCAGAGCGATCCCGACTATTATTTCAACCTGCGTGAAATCAAGTCGGCTTTCCCCGATGTCAAAATCATTGCTGCTCCTGAGGCCGTTGCTGCCATCGACGGCAATGTCGAGACGAAGCTGAAGGTCTGGGGACCGCAACTCAAGGAGAATGGCCCGCAGAGCCTGTCCGATCTTGTTTTGCCGCAGGCATCGGATGAAAAGACGCTTACGCTGGAAGGCAACGAGATCGAAATCGTTCCGGCTGAAGGCATGACGAATCGCCGCTATCTCTGGGTGCCGTCGCTGAAAGCGGTGTTCGGCGGTGTCCTGATTGGAGCGGGTGAACATATCTGGCTGGCCGATACGCCTGACCTGGCGCAGCGCGAAGCATGGATTAGAACACTGGATGCGATTGCCGCGCGCAATCCTGAAGTCGTCGTTCCTGCCCATATGAAAGCGGGTTCTGCAACCGACGTTTCTGCGATCAAATTCACCCGTGATTATATCGCTGCATTCGATGAAGAGGCCGCGAAGGCCAAGGACAGCGCAGAGCTTATCGCTGCGATGAAGAAGCGCTATCCGGACCTGGGCGGCGAAAGCAGCCTGGAACTGGGCGCGAAGGTCATCAAGGGCGAAATGAAATGGGAATAATGCGCCGGCAAAGGACAATCGGCTTTCAGCACAGACTGCCCGTGACAGCCTTGGCTGGTTGATTGGAATTTGTGGTTCGCATCGAGATCGATATAAAGGGCGGCACGGTTTGTGCCGCCCTTTATTGTATCAGCCTGTTGCGGAGATCATGCGCCTCGTTTCTTTTTCGGCCAAAGGCTATCGTTCACTGCGTTCTGTCCGGTTCGATCTTGGGCGGGTGACGGTGTTCGTCGGTGAAAACGGCGCTGGCAAATCCAATCTCTATCGGGCTTTACAGCTGATCAAGGCGGCTGCGGAAGGCAATTTTTCGACGGAGATTGTCCGGGAAGGCGGCATGCAGTCCGCCATGTGGAGCGGCGGTCGTCGCAAGCACGAATCGGCACGGATTATTCTGGAAGCGGATTTCGAGGATGAAAGGCTGGCATCGCGCCTGTCCTATCGGATCGAGGCAGGTTTGCCGCCACCAGTGTCCGGGGCTTTTCCGTTCGAGCCGCAGATCAAGGAAGAGCAGCTCAATCTCGATACAGGTCGCCGCCCGGTCGATCTCATGGATCGTCGCGGCCCCGCGGTTTTCGCCCGCGACGGGGAGGGGCGGCGCATGGAGCATCCGGCGCGGCTACTGACATCGGAGAGCGGGCTGGCGGTGCTCGGCCAGTCGGGACATTATCCCGAGATAGGCGATCTCTCGGCGCAAATGCGCGGCTGGCGCTTCTATCACGGCTTCAGAAGCGATCGCGACGCACCGGCGCGCCAGCCCTCCATTGCCGCCACAGCGGCCATGCTGGACGAGGATGGCGGCAATCTCGCCTCAGTCTTCGCCACGCTTGCTCATATCCGTCAGGATACGGTCGATCTGGATCGTTTTATCGCGGAGGCGCTGGACGGCGCTAAACTGGTCGTTCCCTATCCGGAAGAAACCGCCAGTTTCGGCCTGAATTTTCCGGCTTTCCCACCCCGCATCTTTCGTCCCGGCGAATTGTCGGACGGACAAATTCGCCTGCTGGCGCTGGCAGGCGCGCTTCTGTCCTATCGTCTGCCGCCGCTGGTTGCACTGAACGAACCCGAGGCGAGCCTGCACCCGGACATGATCCCGTCGCTGGCAAGAATGATCGCGCAGGCATCCGAACGCAGCCAGATCTGGGTGGTAACCCATTCCAGCGCGCTCGCTCATGCCATTGCCGAGCAATGCGGCAGCAGGCCGATCCGCGTGAGCAAGCAGGATGGCGAGACGGTTCTGGAATAGTGAGCCGCAATAAAAAAGGCGGGCCATAAGCCCGCCTTTCATCTGTCTGGCAAGGTCGCTGATTACGCGATCTTCTGGCCGGTCTTCGCCCAATCGGCGAGGAAGGTTTCGAGGCCCTTGTCGGTCAGCGGATGCTTGACGAGCGCCTTCAGCGTTGCCGGAGGTGCGGTCACGACATCGGCGCCGATAAGCGCTGCTTCCTTGACGTGATTGACGGTGCGAATCGAAGCCGCAAGAATTTCGGTGCGGAAATCGTAGTTGTCATAAATCGTGCGGATTTCGGCAATCAGTTCCATACCGTTGATGCCGGTATCGTCAAGACGGCCGATGAACGGCGAAATGAAGGTCGCGCCAGCCTTGGCTGCCAGAAGCGCCTGATTGGCCGAGAAGCAGAGCGTCATGTTGACCTTGTGGCCGTCCGACGACAGAGACTTACAAGCCTTAAGGCCATCGAGGGTTACAGGCAGCTTGATGCAGATATTGTCTGCAATCTTGGAGATGACGGCAGCTTCCTTCATCATCTGCTCATATTCGGTCGCGGCAACTTCGGCCGAAACCGGACCCTTGACGAAGGAGCAGATTTCCTTGGTGACTTCAATGATGTCACGACCCGACTTCAGGATGAGAGACGGGTTGGTGGTCACGCCATCGACCAGTCCGAGGTCGTTCAGTTCGCGGATTTCCTTGACGTCCGCAGTGTCCACGAAAAACTTCATAACAGCGTTCCTCCATAATGAGCGCGGGTGGTTTTGGGAGCTAAATACATCAGGCCCAGAACCTGATAATTGGGTGGAAATGGTGTGAGACCATCCGTTCGGATACGCGGAGAAAAGGCGACGGAAATGTGGTTCATTTTCGAGCTCTTTTCGACAAAGTAGCCGGACGGATGGACCACATCCTTCGGACACCGAAATGACTGGCGATCTGCCGCGTCGACATGTTTGGCCGGGGGAACCGCCCCGTCCTTCACATGTCTCCGCGCAGCTCTTGTCATTTCAGGTGCCATTTTCCACCAAATTACCAGGTTCTGGGCCTAAGTCCCGGAAGGTGGCTTTTCTTTAGCGCAAAGCCGCGCCAAGGTCACGCGATCATGTCGAAAGATTCGCACGATATTGCTAACCCCGTTCTAGGCCTCTTTCCGAGCCTCGCGCCGCGCGTGGTTCCGGTGCTGGTGCCTATGCCAGCAGAACGGCCTTATTCTTATATGGTCCCGGAGGGCATGAACGTCCAGCCCGGGTCGATAGTGCGCGTCCCTCTGGGGCCGCGTGAAGTTGCGGGTATCGTCTGCGAAGGCGAGACCGATGCGGTCGATGCCAAAAAGCTGCGATCCATTTCCGAAGTGTTCGATTGTCCGCCGGTGGATAGCGAGATGCTTCGCTTCATGCGCTGGGCTGCGGACTACACGCTTTCGCCGCCCGGCATGGTGGCGCGCATGGTCTTGCGCGTGCCTGCCGCCTTCGATCCCGAGCCGTCGGTGCCGGGTTTACGTTATTCAGGCGGTGAGCCTGAACGCATGACCGACGCTCGTGCCCGGGTGATGGAGCTTGCCCGCGACGGCCTCGCCTGGACGCGATCCGGTCTGGCCCATGCGGCGGGTGTTTCGACGACGGTCGTGGAAGGGTTGAAGGCGCAAGGCGTATTCGATGAAGTGATGTTGCCGCCGCCCGCCGTGGTGGCGAAGCCAGACACGGACTATGCACGCGCCACGCTTTCGGAAGACCAGCAGGCCGCCGCAGAAATGCTGTCTGATTCCGTCGCGGCAGACTGTTTTTCTGTTTCGCTCCTCGACGGTGTCACCGGCTCCGGCAAGACCGAAGTTTATTTCGAAGCCGTCGCCAAGGCCTTGGAGCAGGGCAAACAGGTGCTGATTCTTCTGCCGGAAATCGCCCTGACGCAGCAATTCCTCGACCGGTTCCACAACAGGTTCGGAGCCAAGCCCGCCGAATGGCATTCCGACCTTGCGCCACGCACGCGTGAGCGTGTCTGGCGTCAGGTAACCGAAGGCACGGTGCGCGTAGTTGCCGGCGCCCGTTCGGCGCTGTTCTTGCCCTTCAAGGAACTGGGCCTGATCATCGTCGATGAAGAACATGATCCGGCCTACAAACAGGAAGACCGGGTCTTCTACAATGCCCGCGACATGGCCGTCGTGCGCGGCCATATTGGCGGCTTTCCAGTGGTGCTGGCCTCGGCCACGCCCTCCATCGAAAGTCAGGTCAATGCGGATCAGGGCCGTTACAAGCGAATCAAGCTTTACGGGCGCTATGCGGAAGCAGCGCTTCCCGATCTGAAGACCATCGACATGCGGCGTTCACCGCCGCCGCCGGGGCGCTTTCTGTCGCCTGCGCTCACCGAAGCCGTCGGCAAGACGGTTGAACGTGGTGAACAGGCGCTGCTGTTTCTCAACCGTCGCGGCTATGCACCGCTGACCTTGTGCCGCGTCTGCGGTCACCGCTTCCAGTGTCCGCAATGTTCAAGCTGGCTGGTCGAGCATCGCTTTCGCGGCCAGTTGATGTGCCATCAATGCGGCTATCACGAGCCTACGCCCGAAGCCTGCCCGGAATGCGGCACGCTTGACCATCTGGTCGCCTGCGGTCCGGGCGTAGAGCGGATCGCGGAAGAAGTGGCCGCGACCTTCACTGACGCGCGAATCATAGTGCTTTCGTCTGATATGGCGGGTGGCGTGAAGCGGCTGCGTCTGGAACTCGACGCCATCGCGAAGGGTGAGGCGGATATCGTCATCGGCACGCAGCTGGTCGCCAAGGGGCACAATTTCCCCAATATGACGCTGGTGGGTGTGGTCGATGCCGATCTGGGGCTGGCCAATGGCGACCCGCGCGCCGCCGAACGCACCTTCCAGCTTCTCAATCAGGTGACCGGGCGCGCAGGGCGAACAGGCCGCAAAAGTCTCGGTCTGATCCAGACTTACCAACCGGATCATCCGGTTATGCGCGCCATCGTCAGCGGCGATACCGAGGCGTTTTATGCCCGCGAGATCGAGGAGCGGGAGCGTAGCGCGTTGCCGCCATTCGGGCGGCTCGCCGCGCTGATCATCTCTGCCGATAATCGTCCGGATGCTGAAAATCATGCGCGCGCTCTTCGTCGCGCAGCACCTTCTTCATCGGAGATTTCGGTGCTGGGTCCTGCAGAAGCGCCGCTGGCGCTGGTGCGCGGACGGCACCGTTTCCGGATATTGATCCACGGGACAAAACGCGCGGATATTCAATCCTTTATCCGCGCTTTGCTGGCCGCTTCGCCGAAGGAGCGAGGGTCTATCCGCGTTCAAGTGGACATAGATCCCCAGAGTTTCTTGTGACCGGAACCGACATGGAATCTCGGAGAATTATCCGCTATAGGGCCTAAAACGAAGAAGGTGAATACGATGGAATTCTATCTTCCCACCACGACCGGCGAATGGCTCGCCTGGAGCTCGGCAGCCGTGACCGCCTTCGCGGGCATCGTCATGCTTTTTGCGCCCGGCATCACCATGAAGCTGTTGCGGTTGCAGCCGATCAATGCCCGACCGGAAGCCTTCAGCTCCATCCGCGCGGTGCTGGCTGGTCCCTATCTCGCTCTGGGACTCGGCGCTCTCATCTTTGCACAGCCCTACCTGTGGATCGTATTGGGTGTGGCGTGGGGCTTTGCGCTGTTCGGTCGCTTCATCTCGATGATGTCCGATAGGGGCGGCACGATCTATAACTGGTTGGCAGGAATTGTAGAATTCCTCCTGGCCGCGGGGCCATTGCTCTACGCATTTGGCTTCATCGGTTAACCCTGCGACTTTTTTGATCTGAAAACGCGACAAATCTTACACAAAAGTGCGGGATTCGCGTGTTGCGAGTCCTGTTCGTCTATGCTAGACGGCAATCACATTTCGGTGTTGACGTGCTCGCGCGTCAGTGGTTTTCCGGAAACATTCAATAAAATCATCGGCTTGGCGTCCTGAGCAATAATGGGCCCCAAAAGGATGGTTTCAACGTAGAGAGCAGGTTGTTCGTGGCTGAAACGTCTTCGCTCATTTCAGGTGTGGCACAGCGTTACGCCGGATCGCTTTTCGAGCTGGCGCTCGAAGCCAAATCCGTTGCTGCTGTGGAGAAAGATCTTGTTCGTTTCGAGGCGCTTCTGAGCGGAAGCGAGGACCTCAAGCGTCTGATCTCCAGTCCGGTATTTTCTTCGGAAGACCAGCTCCATGCGATCGGCGCTATCGCCGACAAGGCGGGCATCACGGGTCTGGTCGGAAATCTCCTGCGCGTCGTCGCAGCGAACCGCCGTCTCTTCGCCCTGCCGGGCATTATCGCCGCATTCCACAAGATTGCTGCTGAACATCGCGGAGAAGTTTCCGCCGATGTCACTTCCGCGCATGCGCTCACCGCTGCGCAGGAAAACGAATTGAAGGCAACGCTGAAGAGCGTGGCCGGCAAGGACGTGACGATTAACGTCACCGTCGATCCGTCGATCCTCGGCGGTCTTATCGTCAAGATGGGTTCGCGTCAGATCGACACGTCCCTTCGCACCAAACTATCTTCTCTCAAGCTTGCACTGAAAGAGGTCGGCTGATGGACATCCGCGCTGCGGAAATTTCCGCTATCCTGAAAGAGCAAATCAAGAACTTCGGCAAGGAGGCTGAGGTCTCCGAGGTCGGTCAGGTTCTGTCCGTCGGCGACGGTATTGCTCGCGTCTATGGTCTGGACAATGTTCAGGCTGGTGAAATGGTCGAATTCCCCGGCGGCATTCGCGGCATGGCGCTCAACCTTGAAAACGACAACGTTGGTGTCGTTATCTTCGGTGCCGACCGTGACATCAAGGAAGGCGACGTCGTTAAGCGTACCGGTGCCATCGTTGACGTGCCGGTTGGTCCGGGCCTGCTGGGCCGCGTCGTTGACGCGCTTGGCAACCCGATCGACGGCAAGGGCCCAATCGTTGCCACCGAGCGTCGCCGCGTCGACGTGAAGGCACCGGGCATCATCCCGCGCAAGTCGGTTCATGAGCCAATGTCGACCGGCCTCAAGGCTGTTGACGCTCTGATCCCGGTTGGTCGTGGTCAGCGCGAGCTGGTCATCGGTGACCGTCAGACCGGCAAGACCGCCATCATTCTCGACACCTTCCTGAACCAGAAGCCGATCCACGACAACGGCCCGGACAGCGAAAAGCTTTATTGCGTTTACGTTGCTATCGGCCAGAAGCGTTCGACTGTTGCTCAGTTCGTCAAGGTTCTCGAAGAACGCGGCGCTCTCGAATATTCGATCGTTATCGCTGCTACCGCTTCCGATCCGGCTCCGATGCAGTACCTCGCTCCGTTCGCAGGTTGCGCAATGGGCGAATACTTCCGTGACAACGGTCAGCACGCTCTCATCGGTTACGACGATCTGTCCAAGCAGGCTGTTGCTTACCGTCAGATGTCCCTTCTGCTTCGTCGTCCTCCGGGCCGTGAAGCTTATCCGGGCGACGTTTTCTATCTGCACTCCCGTCTTCTCGAACGCGCTGCAAAGCTCAACGACGAAAACGGCGCTGGCTCGCTGACGGCTCTGCCGGTCATCGAAACGCAGGGCAACGACGTTTCGGCCTTCATTCCGACCAACGTGATCTCGATCACCGACGGCCAGATCTTCCTCGAAACCAACCTGTTCTACCAGGGTATCCGTCCGGCTGTTAACGTCGGTCTGTCGGTTTCGCGCGTTGGTTCTTCGGCTCAGGTCAAGGCCATGAAGCAGGTTGCCGGTTCGATCAAGGGCGAGCTTGCCCAGTATCGTGAAATGGCCGCCTTCGCACAGTTCGGTTCGGATCTCGATGCCTCGACCCAGCGTTTGCTGAACCGTGGCGCACGTCTGACCGAGCTTCTCAAGCAGCCACAGTTCTCGCCGCTCAAGACGGAAGAACAGGTTGCCGTGATTTTCGCCGGCGTGAATGGCTATCTCGACAAGATCGCCGTCAACCAGGTTGGCAAGTTCGAAGCAGGTCTTCTTTCTTCGCTGCGCACCGAGCACAAGGATGTGCTGGATGCGATCCGCGATCAGAAGGCGCTCACCGACGACATCAAAGCAAAGCTCAAGGCAGCGGTCGACGCGTTCGCCAAGTCTTTCGCTTGAATTTTGTGACGGGATGAACGGATGCCTTCACTAAAGGATCTGAGAAACCGTATCGCCTCGGTCAAGGCGACGCAGAAAATCACCAAGGCGATGCAGATGGTCGCCGCGGCGAAGCTGCGCCGTGCCCAGGAAGCTGCGGAGGCCGCACGGCCTTACTCGCAGCGCATGGGTGCCGTTCTCGCGAATATCGCGCAGAATGTCAGCGGCGAAGATGCACCGGCATTGATGGCCGGTACGGGTAAGGACGACGTGCATCTGCTCGTCGTCTGCACTGCAGAACGTGGCCTTTGCGGCGGTTTCAACTCGCAGATCGCACGCCTGGCGCGCGATCATACCCGCAAGCTCCTCGCTGAAGGCAAGACGGTCAAGATCATCACGGTCGGCAAGAAGGGCGCAGATATTCTGCGTCGCGAGTTTGCCTCTCTGATCATCGACCACGTCAATTTGCGCGAAGTCAAACAGCTCGCTTTTGTGCATGCCGACCAGATCGGCCACAAGGTGATCGAGCTGTTCGAACAAGGCGCATTTGATGTCTGCACCCTGTTCTATTCCGAATTCAAGTCGGTGATTGCACAGATCCCGACTGCACAACAGATCATTCCGGCTTCGGCTGGCGATGTTGCGCAGGCGGACACTGCAGGCGATGCGATTTATGAGTACGAACCTGATCCTGCGGCGATCCTGAGCACGCTGATCCCGCGCAATATTTCGGTCCAGATTTTCCGCGCTCTCTTGGAAAATGTGGCGGGCGAAATGGGCGCGAAGATGAGCGCGATGGACAATGCGACGCGTAATGCCGGTGACATGATCAACAAGTTGTCGATCACGTATAACCGTCAGCGTCAGGCTCAGATCACCAAGGAACTGATCGAAATCATTTCGGGCGCGGAAGCGCTCTAGGGTTTACCGCACGGTCTATCCGGGAAGTCTGCGACTTTTCGGAACCATGCTAACGGAAGGTAAGGATCGATGGCAAAAGCAGCGACCCCGAAAACTACCGCCGCGGCCGAAGCAAAGCCGGCAGCGGCCAAGAAGGCTCCAGCCAAGGCTACACCAGCTAAGGCGGCTGCCGCCAAAGCTCCTGCAGCTCCCAAGGCTGCAACGACTGGCGCAGTCGGCAAGATCACTCAGGTCATCGGCGCTGTTGTCGACGTACAGTTCGAAGATGGTCAGCTGCCGCTGATCCTCAACGCTCTGGAAACCGACAATCTGGGCAACCGCCTGGTTCTCGAAGTTGCGCAGCATCTGGGCGAAAACACCGTTCGCACCATCGCCATGGACTCGACCGAAGGTCTGGTTCGCGGTCACGAAGTGCGCGACACTGGCAACCCGATCATGGTTCCGGTTGGTGAGGAAACCCTCGGTCGTATCATGAACGTCATCGGCGAGCCGGTTGACGAAGCGGGTCCGATCAAGACCACTGCCCGTCGTGCGATCCACCAGGAAGCTCCTGAGTACATCGAACAGTCGACCGAAGCTGAAATCCTCGTAACGGGCATCAAGGTCGTCGACCTTCTCGCTCCTTACGCCAAGGGTGGTAAGATTGGTCTGTTCGGGGGTGCCGGCGTCGGCAAGACCGTTCTCATCATGGAACTGATCAACAACGTCGCTAAGGCGCACGGCGGTTACTCGGTATTCGCTGGCGTTGGTGAACGTACCCGTGAAGGTAACGATCTTTACCACGAAATGATCGAATCGGGCGTTAACAAGCTCGGTGGCGGAGAAGGCTCCAAGGCCGCACTCGTTTACGGCCAGATGAACGAGCCTCCGGGTGCGCGCGCTCGCGTTGCTCTGTCGGGTCTGACGGTAGCTGAAAACTTCCGTGACAAGGGCCAGGACGTTCTGTTCTTCGTGGACAACATCTTCCGCTTCACGCAGGCTGGTTCGGAACTTTCGGCTCTTCTCGGCCGTATTCCTTCCGCTGTGGGTTATCAGCCGACGCTGGCAACCGACATGGGCGCGATGCAGGAACGCATCACCACGACGACCAAGGGTTCGATTACCTCGGTTCAGGCAATTTATGTTCCTGCCGACGATTTGACCGACCCTGCACCGGCAACGTCGTTCGCTCACTTGGACGCGACCACCACGCTGAACCGTTCGATCGCTGAAAAGGGTATTTACCCGGCTGTGGATCCTCTGGAATCCACGTCGCGTATGCTCGATCCGATGATCGTTGGTGAAGAACACTACGCCGTCGCCCGTCAGGTTCAGTCGATCCTTCAGCGCTACAAGTCGCTTCAGGACATCATCGCCATCCTCGGCATGGACGAACTTTCGGAAGACGACAAGCTGACCGTTGCGCGCGCTCGTAAGATCGAACGCTTCCTGTCGCAGCCGTTCTTCGTTGCTGAAGTCTTCACCGGTTCGCCAGGCAAGCTGGTTGACCTCGCCGACACCATCAAGGGCTTCAAGGGCCTTTGCGCAGGTGAATACGATCATCTTCCAGAACCAGCCTTCTACATGGTCGGTTCGATTGAAGAAGCGATCGAAAAGGCGAAGAAGCTGGCTGCCGAAGCAGCTTGATGAATTGAGTTTCCCGGTGGGCCGACAGGCCCACCGAGACGACCTCTTCATTTGTTTGAGCACGATTTTTCGAAAACCGGTTTCCAGTTTCGAGATCGCGCTCTTGAGATTTGGAGCATTTCCAGCAAAAGTGTGAAACGGTTTTGCGTCCGGAAATGCGGGAAAAAAATAGTTAGAACGGCTCCAACGATTCCATTTTAACTAGATCGCTCTAAGTGAGAACCATGGCTCAAGCTTTCCAATTCGAACTCGTGTCGCCTGAACGCCTCCTGCTTTCCGCGCAGGTGACGGAAGTCGTCATTCCGGGTAGCGAAGGCTATCTGACGGCTCTTGCCGGTCATTCGCCGCTGATGTCGACGATCATGCCGGGAGTCGTTTCGGTGAAGCTTGCCGACGGCAAGTCTGACTCTTATGTGGTTTTCGGTGGTTTTGCCGATATTACCCCGCAGAGCTGCACCGTGCTGGCCGAATCCGCAACGCATGTCGACGCCATTGAGCCGTCTGACATCACGCGCCGCATCGATGAAGCCCGCAAGGCGCTCGATGATGCGACTTCGCCGGAGCATCGCACCAAGGCCGAAATCTTCCTGCATCAGCTGATGACGCTGCAGGGAGCGGTTATACCGGGCTGACCGGTTAAGAAATTCACAGATTTTCCCGAAAAGCGGACTTCGGTCCGCTTTTCTTTTTGATGTCATTTGCAGCGCATATTTTTCTTTTTATCGATTATTCATTTTTCAAGTTACTTCGGTTCTTAAATCCAGGCTTCAGGCACAACTTATTTGGTTTTACTCCCGCCACAGAGGGAAAAACTTCACGCTTGCGTGACTTTCGCGTGTGGCCATTGAAAATGAACCGTGGGCCATTTATCCAGAAACACAATCGTTAGTTTACTAATATATAAGGCATCGGATATGAGCACGACAGATCTCAGAGCAGAAATGATTGATGCCATGGCGAAGGTGAACCGCAAGCTTCGCACCGTTTTTGACGCCAGGGTAAAGGAGCGGGGCCTGACACTGGCTCGCGCACGCACGCTGCTGGCATTGATTGAGCAGGAAGGTCTTTATCAGAAGGAACTGGCGGAAACGCTGGAGATCGAAAATGCGACCATGGTTCGCCTTCTCGATGGTCTGGAGCGTCAGTCATTCATCGAGCGCCAGACGGTTGAAGGTGATCGTCGCGCCAAGCGTGTCGTAATGACGGAAGAGGGTAAAGTTCTGGCGGAGCAGGTCGAGAAACTTGCCGGCGATGTGCGTGAGGACCTGCTTGAAGGCGTTACCGATGAAGAATTGAGCGTTGCCCTGAACGTGCTTCGCAAGATGTCGGCATCCATGAACAAGACGCACTAAGAAACACGACATCTTCCCACGCGGACGAGCCGGAGCCTTCGCTCCGGCTTTTTTGTTTTGATCACGGCTTTGTGAAGCTGCGCCCCGAAGCCGGTCGGCTTGTGCCATCTTTCGGTCGCCAGTTCATCGTTCATTGGTCCCACAATTTTGCGGACGGAACGCATGCCCAGAAAGGCGCGAGACGGCTTTCAAAAAGGGTGAGCGTTCAAGCCAACACAGAAGGCGCCTTTCGACGGATCGAACCGATACCGTGGCGCCTTGCCTGACGGGAGCGTCGGAAATGCGTTATTCGTCTCAGACTATGGTGGCCCTCATGGCTATCGTTTCCATCGTTTCGGTACAGGCGAAGGATATGCGCCATGGCACCCGGCATTCCTATGCGCGGGCGCTCAACGATGTGAATACGGATGACGGCATGGTTTTCGATACCAGCGCATCGGCCTCGTTCGGCGTGAGAACGACGGAACGCTCTCGCAGAAGTTCGCGTATGCGCTAGAGCATTTCCAGCAAAAGTGCGCAGCGGTTTTGCGTAGGATAATGCGCAAAAACAAAAAGTTAGAGCGGTTCCACGATTCCGATTTAACCGGAACCGCTCTAGCAGATGCCGTCAAGGTGCGAGCGTGCGCAGATATTCCATCAGTTCACTTGCGGTATTGCTGGCGCGCTCCGGCTCACGCGAAACGATGGCTTCGATCAGCGCTGCATGGGCAGTGGCGGAACCGGTGATGCTGGCCGATGGGCGCAAGCGAAACCAGAACCGACGGCTATGGGTCTGAAGCGGGGCGGCCAGACGGGTCGCATAGGGATTGTTGGCCGCAGAGCCGAGCACAATGTCAAAAGCCTTGTCGGCATCGAGAAATGACTGCACATCCTCATCCGGGATAGCCTGCCGCATGGCCGCTGCTGCCGCTTCCAGCCGCTGATAGTCACGCGGACTGCCGAAGCGGGCGGCATCGCGCGCCAATACACGTTCAACACCTTCGCGAGCGTCCAGCACCTTGGCGAAATCCTTCGGGTCAATCGGCGCGATCGCAATGCCGGAACGGGGGCGGACTTCCATCAGTCCTTCCCAGGCAAGCCGCTGAATGGCTTCACGCAGCGGCGTGCGGCCCATGCCGGTCAGGTCGATGAGCGTGCGTTCGTTGACCACGGCTCCCGGCTCAAGCTCAAGCGTCACGATCATGCGTTCCAGCGTGCGATAGGCTTGCTCGGCAAGGCTTTCGCCGCCCAGGCCATCAATGACTGTTGCGAGTTTGCTGGCAGCAGCTTTCATCGACCGTTCGCGGAGGCTCGTCTGTGTCATGTCGTCCAGTGTCTTCCATGATGGCAATTGACAGGAAACAATCCTACAAATATATCTCTGATATATCAATATGGACCAAGGATGCAGCCGTGCCAGCCCCACGCTTGCTTTAACCGGGTTTCGGCATAGTGTTATTCCAAAATTTTGTTAGACGGGCTCGCGCTCCGATTTCAAAGTCGCTCTGATTTCGAACCCGCATTGTGCCAGACAGGCACCGATTGCGAGTACGACGTTCGGGCACCGGTTCACCGGTATTGACAAAGGCAAGGGGCTCCATCCGTGATGACGCCTCAATAAGGATCGGTGGGGAGCCGCACAAGAATGAAATCTGATCCCAACAAGCAACAAAAAATGGGACAGCAGGATATTGTTATCATCGGCGGCGGCATTGTCGGCTCTGTGACGGCTGCACTTCTGACCGAGGCCGGACGCGATGTGCTCGTCATCGACCGCACCGGCATCTGCGAGGAAACGAGTTCCGGTAATGCTGCGGCGCTCGCCTTTTCCGAAATTCTGCCGCTGGCTTCCAAGGGCGTCATGCGCAAGGTGCCGGGCTGGCTGATGGACCCGCTGGGACCCTTCTCCATTCGCCCGTCCTATTTTCCGAAAATGGTGCCGTGGCTTTATCAGTTCTGGCGCGCCAGCAGTGCTCAGGCGCTGGAGAAGACCGCTGTCACTCAGGCCAATATCATGCGGCTTGCGGCAAGCGAAATGCTGGCGCTGATCGACCGCGCCGATTTGCGCGACCGTTTGCAGGAAAACGGCAATCTTGAACTCTATGAAAGCGAAGCCGAGCTGAACGCCGCTCTGCCAAGCTGGGACATTCGCGAGAAGGCTGGCATTGCTCATGAGCATGTCCATGGCGCAAGGCTGGCCGAATTGCAGCCGGGCCTCAGCCCGCGCATCGTGGCCGGAACCTTCGTGCCGGGCTGGAAAAATGTCAGCGACCCGAAACTGTTCGGACAGGCTGTCTGGGCCTATGCGGAACGCCTTGGCGCACGCTTCCTGAAAGCGAAGGTGACGAGCGCGCAACCGGCAGAAGGCGGCGCGCGCGTGCGTCTTGAAGACGGCACGGAAATCAGCGCGAAGAACCTCATCGTGATGACCGGCGCTTTCTCGCGGGAATTTGCCAAGGGGTTCGGCGACGCGGTGCCGCTCGATACCGAACGCGGCTACAACACAACTTTGCCGGTGGGGGCTTTCGACGTGAAGCGACAGCTCACCTTCCCAAGTCACGGTTTCGTCGTCACGCCAATGGAGACAGGATTGCGCGTCGGCGGTGCAGTTGAGTTCGGCGGGCTTGATCTGCCGCCGAATTATGCGCGCTCCAAAGCGATGCTGACCAAGGCTTCCCGCTTCCTGCCCGGCCTCAAAACCGAAGGCGGACGCGAGTGGATGGGCTATCGTCCGTCCATTCCGGACTCAGTGCCGGTCATTGGCCGCGCATCGTCGGGCGGAAATATTTTCTACGGCTTCGGCCATGGCCATCTGGGCCTCACACAATCGGCAGCGACCGGACGCCTCATCCGCGATCTGATCACCGGCGCAAAGCCTCCAATCGACATCGAACCATTCAAGCCTCAACGTTTTCGGAACTGACCATCATGGCAAGACATTCCTTTTTCTGCGTCGACGGACATACATGCGGCAACCCCGTACGCCTTGTGGCGGGCGGCGGCCCGAACCTCGAAGGTTCGACCATGATGGAAAAGCGCGCGCATTTTCTGCGCGAGTTTGACTGGATCCGCACCGGCCTGATGTTCGAACCACGCGGCCACGACATGATGTCGGGATCGATCCTCTATCCGCCGACGCGCCCGGACTGCGATGTGGCGGTGCTGTTCATCGAAACCTCGGGCTGCCTGCCCATGTGCGGTCACGGCACTATCGGCACCGTGACCATGGCTATCGAGCAGGGCCTTGTCACGCCAAAGACGCCGGGCAAACTCAACCTCGATACGCCAGCCGGTCTGGTCGCCATCGAGTATGAGCAGAACGGCCAGTATGTGGAGCGCGTGCGTCTCACCAATGTTCCGGCTTTCCTCTATGCGGAAGGCATGGAAGTGGAATGCCCCGATCTTGGCACGCTCAAGGTCGATGTGGCCTATGGCGGTAACTTCTATGCCATTGTCGAGCCGCAGGACAATTACACCGATATGGCCGATTACAGCGCCCTGCAGCTGATCGCCTGGAGCCCGGTGCTGCGTCAGCGTCTCAACGAAAAATACAAGTTCCAGCATCCGCTACTGGCCGATATTAATCGTCTGACGCATATCCTGTGGACCGGCAAACCGACCCAACCGGAAGCCCATGCCCGCAACGCCGTCTTCTACGGTGACAAGGCCATCGACCGTTCGCCTTGCGGCACCGGCACTTCGGCGCGCATGGCGCAGCTGACCGCCAAGGGCAAGCTGAAGCCGGGCGATGAATTCGTGCATGAATCCATCATCGGTTCACTGTTCCATGGTCGCGTCGAGCGGGCAGTGGAAGTCACGGGGCCTGCAACGGGCCAGGATACGGTTCTGCCGGGAATTATCCCGTCAATTGCGGGCTGGGCACGCATGACAGGTTATAATACCATCTTCATCGATGACCGGGATCCGTTTGCTCACGGTTTCACAGTTGCATAAAACGGGTACGGTTGGCCAAAAGCGGCCAGCCACCCAATTTCTTGCCCTTTGAGGCTTCGGGGAAAACATGGGATAAGGCGTCCGTTTCGGTAGAAAAGGATGCGAAAGGGGCGTTTGATAGGGGACATAACTGGTTTGCGGAAGGATGAAGCAATTAGTCTTTTGTTTAAGACGAAAGGGGCTTGCATTCCTTGATGCAGCCGTTAGGTGTAATCGACCGGGAAAAAAATGAGGGTGCACGAAATAATGATGCGCCAATAAGATTCCGGCTTGTTAAATGGGTGGCTTTTCGATGGAATATTTCCTCCAGCAGGTGATCAACGGGCTCGCGCTCGGTTCGATCTATGGCCTGATCGCCATCGGCTACACGATGGTCTATGGTATCATTGGCATGATCAACTTTGCTCATGGCGATGTTTTTATGCTCGGCGCCTTTATGGCGCTGATTGTTTTTCTAATCATCACAACCTTCATCGGAGCACTGCCGATTGCGCTGCTTCTGCTTCTGATGATGGTGGTTGCTATGCTCATGACCGGCTTGTGGAGCTGGACGATCGAGCGCGTGGCTTATCGGCCGCTGCGCGGTTCGTTCCGCCTTGCACCGCTGATCACGGCAATCGGCATGTCGATCGTCTTGTCCAACTTCGTCCAGGTGACGCAGGGTCCGCGCAACAAGCCGGTTCCGCAGCTCCTGAACGGCTCGTACAGCCTGTTCGGTTCCAGTGTCACGATTTCGCTCAAGCAGATCGTCGTCATTGTGGTAACGGCGGTGCTGCTGGCGATCTTCTGGTACATCGTCAATCGCACATCGCTCGGTCGTGCGCAGCGTGCCTGTGAGCAGGACCGCAAGATGGCCGCTCTTCTCGGCATCAATGTCGACCGCGTGATTTCGCTCACCTTCGTGATGGGCGCCATGCTCGCAGCTGTCGCCGGTACGCTTTACCTGTCCTTCTACGGTGTGATTTCCTTCGCCGACGGGTTCATCCCCGGCGTCAAGGCGTTCACCGCTGCAGTTCTGGGCGGTATCGGTTCGCTTCCGGGCGCGGTTGTCGGCGGTCTGCTGATCGGTCTGATCGAAGCGCTCTGGTCGGCATATTTCTCGATCGACTACAAGGATGTCGCGGCGTTCTCGATCCTGGCCATCGTGCTGATCTTCATGCCGTCGGGTATTCTTGGCCGTCCTGAAGTCGAAAAGGTGTAATCATGGCTGTACAGTCGAGTTCACGCCCGGATTCCCTTTTTGGCCGGGCCATTCGTGAAGGTATCATCGCCGGTCTTCTGGCGCTGGGTCTCTTCGTCCTGATCATCGGTTTCAAGACCGAGCAGAACATCAACAATGAACTGGTGCTGATACAGCGCTGGGGTGCATTGGCCGTCATGGTTGCGCTGGCAGCAGCCGGACGCTTCCTGTTCGTCGCCTTCCTGCAGCCGCAGCTGGAGGCGCGCAAGCTCGCCAAGAGCAAGCGTACGGTGGACGCCTCGGAAGGCCAGTCCTTCTTCCGCACCCATTTCTCCAAGCTTGGCGTCGCCTTTCTCTTTGCCTATCCGATCCTGATCGTCATGGCTCTGGGCTGGCAGGGCTCGCTCAAATGGGTGGATAATTTTGGCGTCCAGATCCTCATCTATGTGATGCTGGCCTGGGGCCTCAATATCGTCGTCGGTCTCGCCGGTCTTCTCGATCTCGGCTATGTGGCCTTCTACGCTGTCGGCGCATATTCCTACGCGATCCTGTCGAGCTATTTCGGTCTGTCGTTCTGGATGTTGCTGCCCATCGCAGGCATTCTGGCGGCAACATGGGGCGTCATTCTGGGCTTCCCGGTCTTGCGTCTGCGCGGTGATTATCTCGCCATCGTGACACTCGCTTTCGGTGAAATCATCCGTCTGGTGCTCATCAACTGGACCGATCTCACGAAGGGTACCTTCGGTATTTCGGGCATTGCCAAGGCAACCTTCTTCGGTCTGCCGTTCAAGGCTGGTCCGGATGGTTTTGCCGCCCATATGGGAATTGCTTTCTCGCCGGCGCATTACAAGTTCTTCCTTTATTACGTCATTCTGCTGCTGGCGCTTCTGACTGCATGGGTTACGATCCGTCTGCGCCGCATGCCGGTTGGCCGTGCATGGGAAGCGCTGCGTGAAGACGAAATCGCCTGCCGTTCGCTCGGCATCAACACCACGACCACCAAGCTCACGGCTTTTGCCACGGGCGCAATGTTCGGTGGTTTTGCGGGCTCCTTCTTCGCCGCACGTCAGGGCTTCGTGAGCCCGGAATCCTTCGTGTTCCTTGAATCCGCAGTTATCCTCGCCATCGTCGTTCTCGGCGGTATGGGGTCGCTCGTCGGTATCGCCATCGCCGCAGTCGTCATGATCGGCGGCACGGAAATCCTGCGTGAAATGGGCTTCCTGAAGGTGATCTTCGGTCCCGACTTTACGCCGGAACTCTATCGCATGCTGATCTTCGGCCTCGCTATGGTGGTCGTCATGGTCTGGAAACCGCGTGGCTTTGTCGGAAGCCGAGAACCAAGCGCGTTCCTGCATGCAAAGAAGATGGTGTCGGGTGCCTTTACCAAGGAAGGGCACGGCTGATGGCGGAGACAGCGACAATGTCTGACAATGTTCAGAAAAACCTGGTTCAGAAAGACACCGTTCTTCAGGTTGAGCATCTGTCGATGCGCTTTGGTGGCCTCGTCGCCATCAACGATCTGAGCTTCGATGTGAAGCGTGGTGACATTACCGCGCTCATCGGCCCGAACGGCGCCGGTAAGACGACGGTCTTCAACTGCATCACCGGCTTCTATAAGCCAACGGGCGGCATGTTGACCATGCATCGGAACACGGGCGACACTTTCCTTCTGGAACGTCTTCCGGATTTCCAGATCACCAAACAGGCCAAGGTGGCACGTACCTTCCAGAATATTCGCCTGTTCTCAGGCCTGACGGTTCTGGAAAACCTGCTCGTCGCCCAGCACAACACGCTGATGCGGTCGTCCGGTTTCACGATCCTCGGCCTTCTGGGCCTGCCGGGCTATAAGAAGGCCGCCAAGGAAGCCATCGAAAAGGCACGTTACTGGCTGGACAAGATCAATCTGACTGCGCGTGCGGACGATCCGGCTGGCGATCTGCCTTATGGCGATCAGCGCCGTCTGGAAATCGCCCGCGCGATGTGCACCGAGCCGGAAATTCTCTGCCTCGATGAACCGGCAGCAGGTCTCAATCCACGCGAGTCGGCTGAGCTGAACAAGCTTCTGCTCGATATCCGCAAGGATACGGGAACGTCGCTCTTGCTGATCGAGCACGACATGTCGGTGGTTATGGAAATTTCCGACCACGTGATCGTGCTGGAATATGGCACCAAGATTTCCGACGGCACGCCAGAAGAGGTTCGCAATGATCCACGCGTCATCGCCGCTTATCTGGGCGTCGACGATGAGGAAATCGCCGATCTGATTGACGAGGCGGACAAGCCTGGTGTGACCGATGCCATCGATCTTGTTACGACGCAGCTTGCGGAAGAAGCGATAGAACAGGAAAAGGCTGCGGAAGTGTCCCGTCTTGCTGGTGGACTGGAAGCGGCTCGCGATGGCAAGGCCGACAATCTGACGCTCGTGAAGGGCATCGGTGGAGTTAACGAAAAGAAGCTGAACGAGCACGGCATCTATCATTTCGATCAGATCGCCGCATGGTCCGAAGCCGACATCAAACAAGCCGAAACCTATCTGGAATTCGATGGCCGCATCGCCCGTGAAGACTGGGTGGGGCAGGCCAAGCAACTGGCTGCTGGCCAGGCGACCGAATTCTCGAGCCGCGTCGAAGCCGGTGATGTTCCGACGAGCCACAAGACCGCTCCCGCAAAGGCGCCGCGAAGCCGAAAAGCTCCGGCCAAGCCGAAGAAGGGAGGCGAATGATGCAGGCTGATCCCATGCAGAAAAAGCAACCGCTTCTGGCCGTTGAAAAGGTCGAGACCTATTACGGTAATATCTGTGCGCTGAAGGGCATAGACCTGACGGTGGATGAAGGCGAAATCGTTGCCTTGATCGGCGCCAATGGCGCAGGCAAGTCCACGCTGATGATGACGATTTTCGGTTCACCGAAAGCGCGCACCGGTCGCGTTCTCTTCAACGGTCAGGACATCACGTCCATGCCGCCGCACGAGATTGCCAAGCTGCGTATCGCGCAGTCGCCGGAAGGTCGCCGTATCTTCCCGCGCATGACGGTTCTCGAAAACCTCCAGATGGGCGCGAGCCTCGATCATCAGAAGTACTTCGAAGAAGACGTGAAGCTGATGTTCGATCTGTTCCCGCGTCTCAAGGAACGCATCAGCCAGCGTGGCGGTACACTGTCGGGCGGCGAACAGCAGATGCTGGCCATCGCCCGCGCGCTGATGGCACGTCCGAAGCTTCTGCTTCTCGATGAGCCGTCGCTTGGTCTCGCACCGCTGATCGTCAAGCAGATTTTCGAGGCGATCAAGGAACTGAACCGCACACAGGGCCTGACGGTATTTCTCGTCGAGCAGAACGCATTCGGTGCGCTCAAGCTCGCCGACCGCGGCTATGTGATGGTCAACGGATCGATCACGATGAGCGGCTCTGGCCGTGATCTTCTGGCCGATCCGGAAGTGCGCGCCGCCTATCTCGAAGGCGGAAGGCATTAAGGAGAAAGTCATGCAAGGTATTCTCTACGAAGAACCGTCTTTCTGGCTGTTTTTCCTCATCACATGCGTGCTGGGCGGCTGGGCTGCTTGGATGACAGGTCGTGCCTGCGCGCAGACCTGGCGCAGCCTGCCGCAGCTTCTGGTCTATCTGATCCCGCTGGGCGCTGCTGTGCGTTTCATCCACTTCGCGCTGTTTGAAGGCACACTGCTTTCGTTCCACTATTATCTGGTGGACACGATCGTTCTGATGATCGTCGGTTCGATCGGCTTCCAATTCACGCGCACCAAACAAATGGTGCGGCAATATGGCTGGCTTTATGAAAAAGCTTCGCCACTGAGCTGGAAAGCAAAATAATTCGAAGCTTCGCCGTTCGCGGCGGAGCTTTTTTTAAAAGATCACGTTGACAGTACTATGATTCAGCGTAGATATTGCTGAGTATTCAGCAAGATAATAAGGCGGTGCTAAAACATCGCTTCGGGGTAAATACAAGGATGGGAGTTCCAAAAATGAAGAAGTATCTTTTTTCGGGCGTGGCTCTTGCTGCTGTGATGGCCTTTGGCGGCTCTGCATGGGCTGATGTACTTCTCGGTATTGGTGCGCCGCTGACCGGCCCGAATGCCGTTTACGGTGCGCAGATCCAGAAAGGCGCTGAAGCCGCGATCAAGGAAGTCAACGACGCCGGTGGCATCAACGGCGAGAAGATCGCGATCACGCTCGGCGACGACGTTTCCGATCCGAAGCAGGGCATCTCGGTTGCCAACAAGTTCGCTGCCGATGGCGTGAAGTATGTTGTCGGCCACTTCAACTCGGGCGTTTCGATTCCGGCTTCGGAAGTTTATGCTGAAAACGGCATTCTCGAAATTTCGCCTGCTGCAACCAACCCGGTCTATACCGAGCGCCAGCTCTGGAACACGTTCCGTACCTGCGGCCGTGACGACCAGCAGGGTATCGTTGCCGGCCAGTACATCTTCGACAACTTCAAGGATGCGAAGATTGCCGTCATCCACGACAAGACCCCGTATGGTCAGGGCCTCGCCGACGAAACCAAGAAGAAGCTCAACGCGCTTGGCACCAAGGAAACCCTCTACGAAGGCGTGAATGTCGGCGAAAAGGATTTCTCGGCTCTGATCGCCAAGCTCAAGCAGGCAGGCGTTACCGTCGTATATTGGGGCGGTCTCCATCCAGAAGCTGGTCTAATCATCCGTCAGATGGCTGACCAGGGTCTCAAGGCTCAGTTCATCTCGGGCGACGGTATTGTGTCGAACGAACTGGCTTCGATTGCTGGCGATGCTGTTGCCGGTACGCTGAACACCTTCGGTCCAGATCCGCGCAACAACCCGGACAATGCTGAACTCGTCAAGAAGTTCCGCGACGCCGGTTTTGAGCCGGAAGCCTATACGCTCTATTCCTACGCGGCCGTTCAGTCGCTCGCTCAGGCCGCCAAGGCTGCAGGCAGCAACGATCCGCAGGAAGTTGCCAAGGCGCTGAAGGAAAAGGGTCCGTTCAAGACCGTGCTCGGCGATATTTCCTACGACGAAAAGGGCGATCCGAAGCTCCCTGGTTACGTTATGTACAAGTGGGAAAAGGGCGCTGACGGGAAATATACCTACATTCAGCAGAAGTAATAACGCAGCATTATTGCGTAAGTGGAAAATGCCCGGCCATCGTGCCGGGCGTTTTTGCTTTCTGGCATCTAATATAGGTCTGTAAAAAGTAGCTGACTCTTATTGATGAGTGATACCGCATTGCGCCGATAGACGTGTGCTGTCGGTCGAATAGAATATTTATTAAAAACAATGAGTTGCGTCGATGACGGCGGGGGTGATTTCACGGGAGTAGCCGCAGCCGCATAAACTCATGCGGAAAACGCCGAAAGTAGGTGATTTCTATGCTTTACTTTTATGGTTCTGCGAATTTACCTGTCTATGTGATTTCGCGTAGTGTGATTCTCTACGTTTAATCTCGCCTTCTGGGGAGGAGGCCGGTCATTCGGGCGGAGGTGCTTTATTTCCCCCAAACTGCGCCCGGCAAACGGGAATGCGGAACAGCCGGTTTTTTCAACACGGGTTGCAGCTTCTGCTGCGATCCATGCCGGGAGTGCGTGATCTGGACCGAAGGCCTGCTTGGCTCGTCGGGATTGCGCTCGGATATGTGTTGTGACGCGCATCTCGGTTCTGAAAGCCGTTTCGGGGGGTGCGCTTTCTAATTCGCATTTGGCTGCCGGTATTGTTGGCTGGCGGCGGGTGCTCAAGTGGGAGTAATCGAAATGAAAAAGTCTTTGTTCTGCGGCGTTTGCCTTTCGGCTCTGGTCGCTTTTGGCGGCGCAGCCTTTGCTGATGTGATGGTTGGTGTTGGCGCGCCTCTGACCGGTAGTCAGGCTGCATTTGGCGAACAGATCAAGCGCGGCGTCGAAGCTGCTGTCGCGGAAGCCAATGCCAAGGGTGGCATGAACGGCGAAAAGATCAGCATCGTTTATGGCGATGATGCCGCCGATCCGAAGCAGGGCATTTCGGTTGCGAACAAGTTCGTTGGCGATGGCGTTCAGTTTGTCATCGGTCATTTCAACTCCGGCGTCAGCATTCCGACCTCGGACATCTATGCCGAAAACGGCGTGCTGATGATCGCACCGGGCACCACCAACCCGACCTTCACCGAGCGTGAACTGTGGAACACCTTCCGCACCTGCCGTCGTGATGACCAGCAGGGCATCGTTGCCGGAAAGTACATGGCCGACCATTACAAGGACGGTAAGGTCGCTGTTCTGCACGACAAGACGCCTTATGGTCAGGGCCTCGCCGATGAGACCAAGAAGTCGCTCAACGAGAACGGCATGAAGGAAACGCTTTATGAAGGCGTGAACCAGGGCGACAAGGATTTCTCGGCGCTGATTTCCAAGATGAAGGCTGCAGGCATTACTGCTGTCTATTGGGGCGGTATGCATCCGGAAGCCGGTCTTCTGATCCGTCAGATGGCCGATCAGGGCCTCAAGGCGCAGTTCATTTCGGGCGACGGCATCGTCTCCAACGAACTGGCTTCGATTGCCGGTGATGCGGTGGCTGGCGTTATGAACACCTTCGGTCCGGACCCGCGCGACGATCAGTCGAATGCTGAACTCATCAAGGCATTCCGCGACAAGGGCTTTGAGCCGGAAGCTTACACCTTCTACGCTTATGCCGGTGTGCAGTCGCTTGTCAGCGCCGCTAATGCGGCAGGCAGCAACGATCCGCAGGAAGTTGCCACCGCGATGAAGGACAAGGGCCCGTTCAAGACTGTTCTGGGTGAAATCTCCTTCGACAAGAAGGGTGATCCGAGCTTGTCGCCTTATGTCATGTTCGAATGGCGCAAGGGTGAAGATGGTAAGTATAACTACTTCCAGAAGTAATATTGCCTGATATATTGGCATAAATTGCTATAAAATTAATCAGAATGCCCGGCTTTTGGTCGGGCATTTTGTTTTTAATTGGTGGTTGCACAGTTTGTTTGCGCTTGATCATATTGCAGGGTAAGCAATGGCGCCTTCGTCATTGCAGTAAGGGAGATCTGCCTTGCCTATCAGGAAAATTCTGGTCGCCAATCGATCCGAAATCGCAATTCGCGTATTCCGCGCCGCCAATGAGCTTGGACTCAAAACGGTGGCCATATGGGCTGAGGAGGACAAACTTTCCCTGCATCGCTTTAAAGCGGACGAGAGCTATCAGGTCGGGCGCGGACCGCATCTGACCCGCGATCTGGGGCCGATCGAAAGCTATCTGTCGATCGACGAGATCATCCGCGTCGCCAAGCTTTCGGGCGCAGACGCCATTCATCCGGGCTATGGCCTTCTGTCGGAAAGCCCGGAATTTGCCGAAGCCTGTGCCGAAGCGGGCATCATCTTCATCGGTCCGAAGCCGGAAACCATGCGCCGTCTCGGCAACAAGGTCGCAGCGCGCAATCTGGCCATTGAGATCGGCGTGCCGGTGGTGCCAGCCACCGATCCGCTGCCGGACGATATGGAAGAGGTCAAGAAGCTTGCGGCGCAGGTCGGTTATCCGGTCATGCTCAAGGCGAGCTGGGGTGGTGGCGGTCGCGGCATGCGCGCGATCCGCGCCGAGGCCGATCTTGCCCGTGAGGTCACGGAAGCCAAGCGCGAAGCCAAGGCGGCTTTCGGCAAGGACGAGGTCTATCTCGAAAAGCTCATTGAACGCGCGCGCCATGTCGAAGTGCAGATTCTGGGCGATACGCAGGGCAATGCCGTGCATCTGTTTGAGCGCGATTGCTCTATCCAGCGGCGCAACCAGAAAGTCGTTGAGCGCGCCCCAGCCCCTTATCTCAACGACGCGCAGCGTCAGGAACTGGCAGATTACGGCCTGAAGATCGCGCATGCGACCGATTATATCGGCGCAGGCACGGTGGAATTCCTGATGGATGCCGATAGCGGCAAGTTCTATTTCATCGAGGTCAATCCGCGCATTCAGGTCGAGCATACGGTCACCGAACAGGTGACGGGCATCGATATCGTCAAGGCGCAGATCCATATTCTGGAAGGTTTTGCCATTGGCACGCCGGAATCAGGCGTGCCGCGTCAGGAAGATATCCGCCTCAACGGCCATGCTCTCCAGTGCCGCATCACGACGGAAGACCCGGAGCAGAACTTCATTCCCGATTACGGGCGCATTCAGGCCTATCGTTCGGCCTCAGGCTTTGGCATTCGCCTTGATGGCGGCACGGCCTATTCGGGCGCTTTCATCACGCGCTATTACGACCCGCTATTGGTGAAGGTCACGGCTTCTGGCGCGACGCCGCTTGAAGCCATCCGCCGCATGGATCGTGCGCTGCGTGAATTCCGTATTCGCGGTGTGGCGACGAACCTCACCTTCCTTGAAGCGATCATCAATCATCCGAAGTTCTTGTCGAACGAATATACGACGCGCTTCATTGATACGACGCCGGAACTGTTCGAGCAGGTGAAGCGACAGGACCGCGCCACCAAGCTTCTGACCTATATTGCCGATGTGACCGTCAACGGTCATCCGGAAACCAAGGGACGTGCGAAGCCGGCTAAGGATGCTGCAAAGCCGCGCGTGCCGTGGTTTGGCGACACGCCGGTTGCGGATGGCACCAAGCAGCTTCTGGACAGTCTCGGACCAAAGAAGTTTGCCGAATGGGTGCGCAACGAAAAGCGCGTTCTCGTTACCGATACAACCATGCGCGACGGCCATCAGTCGCTGCTGGCCACGCGTGTGCGCACCTATGACATTGCGCGCATCGCCAACACCTATGCTCAGGCGCTGCCAAACCTGTTCTCGCTGGAATGCTGGGGCGGGGCGACTTTCGACGTTTCGATGCGCTTCCTGACGGAAGATCCGTGGGAACGTCTGGCGCAGGTGCGCGAAGGCGCGCCGAACCTGCTTCTGCAAATGCTGCTGCGCGGCGCCAATGGCGTTGGCTACAAGTCCTATCCGGACAATGTGGTGAAGTATTTCGTGCGGGAAGCCGCGCGTGGCGGCATCGATCTGTTCCGCGTGTTCGACAGCCTCAACTGGGTTGAGAACATGCGCGTCTCGATGGATGCGGTGCTGGAGGAAAACAAGCTCTGTGAAGCGGCCATCTGCTACACCGGCGATATTCTGAACCCGGAACGCGCCAAATATGATCTCAAATATTACGTCAATCTGGCGAAAGAGGTTGAAAAGACGGGCGCGCATATCATCGCCGTCAAGGATATGGCGGGCCTGTTGAAGCCTGCCGCGGCGCGGGTGCTTTTCAAGGCGCTGCGTGAGGAAACCGATCTGCCGATCCATTTCCACACCCATGACACTTCCGGCATTTCCGCTGCGACGGTACTGGCGGCGGTGGATGCGGGCGTCGATGTGATCGATGCGGCCATGGATGCTTTGTCCGGCAACACATCGCAGCCTTGCCTCGGCTCCGTCGTGGAAGCACTGCACGGTGCGGAGCGTGATCCGGGTCTCGATCCGGAATCGATCCGCCGCATTTCCTTCTATTGGGAAGCCGTGCGCAATCAGTATGCGGGCTTTGAAAGCGATCTCAAGGGACCGGCTTCGGAAGTCTATCTGCATGAAATGCCGGGCGGTCAGTTCACCAATCTGAAAGAGCAGGCGCGTTCGCTTGGGCTTGAAACCCGCTGGCATGAAGTGGCGCAGGCCTATGCCGATGTGAACCGCATGTTTGGCGATATCGTCAAGGTCACGCCGTCCTCCAAGGTGGTGGGCGATATGGCGCTGATGATGGTCAGTCAGGATCTGGACGTCAACGATGTCGAGAACCCGGACAAGGATATAGCCTTCCCGGATTC
Organism: Ochrobactrum sp. 19YEA23; assembly: GCF_029909865.1. Taxonomy (NCBI): domain Bacteria; kingdom Pseudomonadati; phylum Pseudomonadota; class Alphaproteobacteria; order Hyphomicrobiales; family Brucellaceae; genus Ochrobactrum; species Ochrobactrum sp. 19YEA23. Next base: position 83,345 of record NZ_JASAMQ010000011.1, read on the forward strand.
CGTGGTGTCGATGATGCGCGGCGATCTCGGACAGCCGCCTTCGGGCTGGCCGACAGCGCTTCAGAAGAAAGTGCTGAAGGGCGAAAAGCCATTCACTGTGCGTCCCGGCTCGCTGCTCCCTGCCGCTGATCTCGATGCGGAACGCAACGGTTTTGAAGAAACCGTGGGTCGCAAGATCGATGATCAGGAGTTCGCTTCGGCGCTGATGTATCCGAAAGTCTTCACGGATTTCGCTGCCGCGCAGGAAACCTACGGTCCGACAAGCGTTCTGCCGACGCCGGTTTATTTCTACGGCCTCAAGCCGGAGGAAGAAGTCTTTGTCGATCTGGAGCGCGGCAAGACGCTGGTGATCGTCAATCAGGCGATGAGCGAGACCGACGAAAAGGGCATGGTCACCGTGTTCTTCGAACTGAACGGTCAGCCGCGCCGCATCAAGGTGCCGAACCGCGCCAAGGGTGCTTCGGGCGGTGTCCGCCGCAAAGTGGAAACCGGCAATGACAATCAGGTCGGCGCTCCGATGCCGGGTGTCATCTCGACGGTTGCTGTCTCCAGTGGCCAGAAGGTTTCGCAGGGCGATGTGCTGCTCTCCATCGAAGCGATGAAGATGGAAACAGCCATTCATGCCGAGCGCGACGGTGTGATTGCCGAAGTGCTGGTGCGGCCCGGCGAGCAAATCGACGCGAAGGATTTGCTGGTTGTGTATTCGGAGTAATTTTGGCTTTAGCCAAAAGGGATGATTTCCAGCTCCATGTGCACCACGTTTCCCCCTCATCCTGAGCTTGTCGAAGGACGAGGGCAGGCGCTGTGCGTTTCCCTCGCCCTTCGAGACGCCGTTTTCAACGGCTCCTCAGGATGAGGGAAAGAGAAGCCTATTCCTCTGACCACCGATATTGAAAATGCCGCGCCCCTTAAAAGGCGCGGCATTTTGTTTGCGCTTGCAGTGTGCGCAAATTCTGATATGCATGTTTGTGCCGATTTATGCATGTTTATGCATGTTAGGAGAAAAACGTGGCGACGGAGCTTTTGCTTCACGAAAGACAGGCGCGCATTCAGGACCTGCTGCAACAGTCGGGCCGTGTGCTGGCGACCGAGCTGGCTGAAAGCTTCGGCGTGTCGGAAGATACGATCCGTCGCGACTTGCGTGATATGGCGGCTGCCGGTCTCTGCAAGCGTGTTTACGGCGGCGCTCTGAAAGCTGCACCGTCATCGCTGTCGCTGGCAGAGCGCGATGTGGAGCGCACGGAGGCCAAGGCGGCGCTGGCGGATGTACTGCTTGGCCTGATTAAACCGGGAATGACAGTGTTTCTCGATGCGTCCTCGGTCAATACAGCTTTGGCGCGGCTTCTGGTGGAGCGCGGCGAGGCACTGACGGTTGTCACGAATACGCCGTCGATTGCCACCATTCTGCTTGCTGCGCCCGATGTTGAATTGATCATGATCGGCGGGCCCATTGATCGCCGTGTCAGTGCTGCGGTTGGCGCACGCGCCTTGCGTGATGCAGAGCTGCTGCGTCCTGATCTTTGTGTGCTCGGCGCCTGCGGTGTTGCGGCGGAAATCGGCGTCACGGCGCTTTTTCTGGACGATGCCGAGTTCAAGCGCACCATTGCCAGTCGCAGCCGGTCTGTCGTACTGGCAATCACCAATGACAAGCTTGGCACTGTCGCAGCGCATGATGTCGTCTCACTGGACGATATCGGTGTCATGGCTGTCGAACAGGATGCCGATGAAGAACTGCTTGCGCCCTTTGTGGCGGCGAGCATGAATATACTACGCGCGGCAGCAGGCCGTGGCTGAGGGACATATGGAACAGGTTTCCGGACGGGAAGATGCTGCGCTGTCACGCGCGCCAATGATCACCAAAGAGCGCATCGCTGTCGCGCTGCTCTTTCTGGCAAACGGCTATATTTTCGGTGGCTGGGCTCCGAAAATTCCGGAATTCGCCGCACGCCTTGGGCTGGACAGCGCAGGTATGGGGCTGATGATCCTTGTCTTCGGCATCGGCTCGTTGTCCATGATGCCTGTGGCCGGGGCTTTGTCGGCTCAACGCGGTTCCGGTGCTGTGGTGCGCATTTTCGCGTTGGCCTTCATTCCGGCGCTGCTGATCATCGCTCTGGTGCCGAATGTGGTCACCGCCGTGATCGTGATGTTCTATTTCGGTGGCACCATGGCTGCGATGGATGTGGCGATGAATGCCAATGCGGTCGCCGTGGAGAAATCCATGCGCCGTGCCATCATGTCGTCCTGTCATGCATTCTGGAGCCTTGGCGGGCTGATCGGCGCGGCAAGTGGCGGCTTTCTCATCGCGCAATTCGGCTCGACCGTTCATGCGCTGGTGTCGACCGTTGTTGCGGCGGGGCTGATCGCTGTCGCGTGGCCATCGGTCATTGCAGACAAGTTCCATCATCCCAGCGGCGAGAAGCAGAAGCTGACCTTGCCGCGCAATCCGCTGCCCTGGCTTGTCGGTGTGATGGCTTTGTTTTCGATGGTGCCGGAAGGCGCAATCATCGACTGGAGTGCCTATCATATGCGTCAGGATTTGGGCGCTTCGGTGACGCTGGCGGGCTTCGGCTTTGCGGCCTTCTCCTTCTCCATGGCGGTAATGCGCTTTGCGGGCGATCTGGTGCGCGACCGTTTCGGCGCAGTGCGGACGCTGCGTGTCTGCACGGTCATTGCCATTATCGGCATGTTGATTGTTGGCTTTTCCTCCGATCCTTATGTGTCGCTGGTCGGTTTCGCCATTTGCGGCATCGGCATTTCCAACATGGTGCCGATTGCCTTTTCGATGGCTGGCAATATGCCGGGCGTAAACCCAAGCGTCGGCCTGTCGATTGCAACGACGCTTGGCTATTCCGGCATGCTGGTGGCTCCGTCACTGATCGGCTTTGTCGCCAGCCATAGCGGTTTCGGGGTGGTGTTCATCGCGCTGCCAGCGTTGCTTCTGGTGGTGCTCGCCTTTTCCAGTCTCGCTCGCTACGCTGACCAGAAACACTAAATCTGTTTATTCCGCGGTCCAGCCACCTTCGACAGGCAGGGCCGCGCCATTGATCTGCGCGGCCGCGTCCGTGGCGAGGAAGGCTGCAAGCGCGCCGATCTGCGCGGTGGTCACGAATTCTTTCGTCGGCTGTTTATCGAGCATCACGTCGTGGATCACCGTTTCACGATCCATGTTGTGGGCCTTCATCTGGTCTGGAATCTGCGCCTCCACAAGCGGCGTCAGCACATAGCCGGGGCAGATGGAATTGGCGGTGATCTTGGCTGTTGCGAGTTCCAGCGCCAGCGTCTTGGTCAAGCCCACAATGCCGTGCTTGGCTGCAACATAGGCTGACTTGAACGGCGAAGCGACCAATCCGTGGGCCGATGCTATGTTGATGATGCGCCCCCAGCCGCCCGCACGCATATGCGGGATGGCGGCGGCGGATGTATGGAAGGCCGAGGTCAGGTTGATCGCGATAATGCGGTCCCATTGCTCCGGCGGAAATTCTTCCACCGGTGCGACATGCTGGATGCCTGCATTGTTGACCAGAATATCGGCGCTGCCGAACGCCTTGACGCTGTCGGCAACCAGCTTGCGACAATCATCGCCCTTCGACATATCGGCTGCGATATAGACCACGCTGACGCCATGTTCTTCGCCCAGCATACGGGCAAGTGCATGATCTTCGTCTCGGTCGGTGAAGGAATTGATCACAACGTTGTGTCCCGCGGACGCCAATGCATGGGCGATGCCAAGGCCGATCCCGGAATTGGAGCCGGTGACAATAGCGGTTTTACGGGCAGTTGCGTCGGTCATGGGCGGGCATCCTCGTTTATGATGACGCGCATAATGAGAGGGCGACAATGCGTCGGCAAGTGATTATATAGATCGAAATCCTTATAAGCGCAGACCCAGTTAAGAACAGAGCAAAATGTCTTCCGAGACCGTCAGCTATTTCTCGCATCCTTTCCCCCGCCGCCAATCGGTCGGTGTCAGTGTTGGTGGCGTCATCGTCGGTGGCAGTGCGCCGGTTGTCGTGCAGTCGATGACCAATACGGATACGGCGGATGTGGATGCCACCGTCGCGCAGGTCGCAGCCTTGCATCGCGCAGGGTCCGAGATCGTGCGCATTACGGTGGATCGCGATGAGTCTGCTGCCGCCGTGCCGAAAATTCGCGAGCGGCTGGAGCGTCTGGGACATGACGTGCCGTTGGTCGGCGACTTTCATTATATCGGCCACAAACTGCTCGCCGATCATCCGGCCTGCGCGGACGCGCTTGCGAAATATCGCATCAATCCGGGCAATGTCGGTTTCAAGGACAAGAAGGACAAGCAGTTCGCCGATATCGTCGAAATGGCGATCCGCTACGACAAGCCTGTCCGTATCGGCGTGAACTGGGGGTCGCTCGATCAGGAACTTCTGACCACGCTGATGGACCGTAATCAGGATGCAGGCGCACCACTGAGTGCACAGGAAGTCATGCGCGAGGCCATCGTGCAGTCGGCCCTGATTTCCGCCAATCTGGCCGAAGAGATTGGCCTTGCTCGCGACAAGATCATTCTGTCGGCCAAGGTCAGTCAGGTGCAGGATCTGATTGCCGTCTATACGATGCTGGCGCAGCGTTCCAATCATGCGCTGCATCTGGGCTTGACCGAAGCTGGTATGGGCACCAAGGGCATTGTTGCCTCTTCGGCGGCCATGGGCATTTTGTTGCAGCAGGGTATTGGCGACACGATCCGCATTTCGCTGACCCCGGAACCGGGCGGCGACCGCACCCGCGAGGTGCAGGTGTCGCAGGAACTTTTGCAAACCATGGGCTTCCGTCAGTTCATCCCGATTGTTGCGGCGTGCCCCGGTTGCGGACGCACGACGTCGACAGTGTTTCAGGAACTGGCGCAGACCATTCAGGACGATATCCGCCGCAATATGCCGGTCTGGCGTGAAAAATATCCGGGCGTGGAAGCGCTATCGGTCGCGGTCATGGGCTGCATTGTTAACGGTCCGGGCGAATCGAAGCACGCCGATATCGGTATTTCTCTTCCCGGCACGGGCGAAACGCCGTCCGCACCGGTCTTTGTCGATGGCAAAAAGGTGACGACGCTGCGTGGTCCTGCCATTGCCGCAGATTTCCAGAAGATGGTTGCCGATTATATCGAGAACCGTTTCGGGCTTGGTCAGAAGATGGCTGCCGGACAGAACTAACACTACGGTTGCAATCTTCGTGATGCCGGTCTGCAACGAGCAATTTCCTGCGCTCCGGTGCTCACGTACCCTTAAGTACGCTCCGCTCCGGTGCTCAAAAATCACTCGTTTCGCCACGGCCTTACGAATTTGCAACTGTAGTGCTAAGCGGAGCAACTCACTGCTTGGGTTGCGGCCTCCGGCGTGGTTTTCAGTGTCGCGGCCCAAAAGACCAGTGTTACGAGGCTGATGCCTGCACCAAGCAGGCACACGCCGTTCCAGCCCGCATGGACATAGACCCAGGTTGAAATCGCTGAACCACTCGCGCTGCCGATGGAATAGAAAACCATATAGGCGGCGGTGAGCCGGTTCTGCGCGTCCGGACGCACGCGATAGATCATCGCCTGATTGGTCACATGGACCGCCTGAAGTCCGAAATCGATAATCAGCACACCGACGATCAGCCACAGCAGGGATTGCCCGAGTAGAGCTATGGGCGCCCATGCCACCAGCATCAGCGCAAGTGCTATGCCGGTCATGCGCTGGGCATGGCCGCGATCCGCAGCGCTTCCGGCCCGTGAGGCGGCGAGCGCTCCGGCAGCGCCCGCAAGGCCAAACAGGCCGATCTCCGCATGGCTCAATTCAAAAGGTGGTGCACTCAGCGGCATCACCAGCGGTGCGAGCAGGGTGGTGATATCGGCAAAGATCAGCATGGCGATGATGGCGCGTATACGCAGCACCGGCTCCTCTTTGAAAAGGGTTGCCAGCGACAGGATAAGCGCCGGATAGGAAACGCTCGCGGCTTGTCGCTTTTGTCGCGGCAGGCTGCGCCAGAGCATGAGGCCGATCAGCAAGGTAACAACTGCCGAACTGAGATAGACGCTGCGCCAGCCGCCAATGTCGGTCAGCGCACCTGCCACCGCGCGGGCGAGCAATATGCCAAGCACGATACCGCTCGTCACGATCCCCACGACACGGCCGCGCCGCATGGGCTCCGCAAGGCTTGCCGCATAGGCCACGAGCGCTTGTGTAACCACGGCAAGAAGGCCGGTCGCTGCCATCGCGAGAAAGAGCAGGGCGGGTTGTCCGGCAATACCGACGGCGGCCAGTGTCAGCGAGGAGAGGAGGAAATGCGCGACGATCAGTTTGCGCCGGTCGAAAAGGTCGCCAAGCGGCACCAGAAAGATAAGACCCAGTCCATAGCCAATCTGGCTCGCACCGACGATCAGTCCCGCAGTGGAGCGGTCCAGTCCGATATCGTCGGCCATCACATCCAGCAACGGATGCGCAAAATAGACATTGGCAACGGCAAGACCGCTCGCAATGGCAAACAGAAGAAGGGTGGTGGTGGAGAGCGACGGACGCGCATCACTGTTCGCGGCAGTTTGCACTGCTGCGTCGGGAGAGGTCTGCATGATGAACTCCAGCAAGTTTGGTTTTAATATGAAACCATTTTGCTTGTAGCGAAATAAGTTTTATATTGCAACCAAATTGACTGGATGGAGTGAAGATGGTTCGCAAGAAAAGCCTGAAAGGCGACTATTGCCCCAGTGCGCGGGCGCTGGATGTGATCGGCGACTGGTGGTCGCTGCTGATCGTGCGCGAGGCCTTTGACGGCGTGACGCGCTTCAGCGCTTTTCAGAAGAATCTGGGCATTGCGCGCAATATTCTGGCCGAGCGTCTGCGCAAGCTGACTGGCGAGGGCATTCTGGAAAGCGTGCCCGATCCCAATGGCGGTGCTCATCAGGAATATGTGCTGACTGCGAAAGGGCGCGATCTTCTGCCGGTCGTGGTCGCCTTGCGGCAATGGGGCGAGAAGCATCTCTTCGCGCCGGAGGAGCCGCATTCACGGCTGGTCGACAGTGTGTCGGGTCAGAATATTGCCAAGCTCGACGTGCGCGCACAGGACGGGCGCATACTTTCTGTCGATGATGTCGTTCTGATCAAGGTCCGAGAAGACGATCTGTGAGTATCAGCTCTGGCGTTCGGCGATGAAGCGTGCGGCCTGCTTGAGAATATCGGCATCCTTGCCGAAAGGGGCGAGCAGGCTTTCCGCCTGAGCGACAAGGCCCGACAGTTGTTTGCGCGTCCAGTCGATGCCATGCAGCGCCACAAGCGTCGCCTTGCCGGCAGCGGCATCCTTGCCCGTCGCTTTGCCCATTGCAGCAGCGTCTGCCGTTACGTCCAGAAGGTCGTCGGCAAGCTGGAAAGCCAGACCAATGGCTGAGCCAAATTCCGCCATGCGTTCGCGATCTTCGCGGGAGGCGTCGGCGATGATCGCCCCTGCCTCACAGGCAAAGCGGATCAATGCGCCGGTCTTCATCGCCTGAAGCGTGATGATGCCAGCTTCGTCCGGCTTCTTTGTCTCGGCCATCAGGTCGAGGGCCTGTCCGCCCGCCATGCCGCCAAGGCCGGAGGCGCGGGCAAGGGCGGAAACCAGTTGTACGCGCACGGACGGATCGAGATCGGTCTCGTCAGAGGAGACAATGTCAAAAGCGTAGGTGAGGAGGCTGTCGCCCGCGAGAATCGCAGCCGCTTCATCAAACGCCTTATGAACTGTCGGTTGGCCGCGGCGCAGATCGTCATCGTCCATCGCCGGAAGATCGTCGTGAACGAGCGAATAACAATGGATGCATTCCAGCGCTGCCGCGACCCGCAGGACGGCATCGCCGCTCTTGCCAAACAATGCAGCGCTTTCCACAACGAGGAACGGACGCAGTCTTTTGCCACCATTCAGCACGCCGTGACGCATGGCGGCGATCAGCCGTTCCGGTCGGGCGATCTCGCCGGTGCGAAGGCGCTCATCAAGAAGCCCGATCAGCATCGTTTCCACTTCGTGGGCGCGACGGTTCAGGGCATCGGTGAATTCGACAGTCACATGTTCCATGAGATCGGCATGGACGAAAGCGCTAATTTGGTCAACTGGGCATATCGATCAGCACAGGCTTTTTCATCAGACGGTCATCAAACGATATGTTTCCGGCTTGTTTCCAACGCAGGATTATGGAATCGGGTTCTATATTATTAAAGAATGGTTTATGTCGCTGGGGGAGTACATCAGGCGGTGGGCGTGGCCAAAATCATCTTAAAGAGCAAAAACGGTCGCAATTATCTGGCCGATCCCGTGTGGGGGCGTCGGATTGTTCTGGCGTTCCGGGTTTTGCTGGTGCTGGCGGTGTTGCCGCTCTTTCTCCTCCTCGTCTATTCAATCCCCTTCGTGCGCCCGGTCTCAATGCTGATGGTGAAGGACTATGTCCTGTTGCAGAATGTTGATCGGCGCTGGGTGAGCATCGACGATATTTCGCCGAATGTGATCAATGCGGTGATGATGGCGGAGGACGGCCAGTTTTGCAGCCATGGCGGCGTGGACTGGCATCAGCTGAGCATTGTGCTGGATGATGCCGGTGAAGGCGGTCCAAGCCGGGGTGCATCCACCATTACCATGCAGACGGTGAAGAATCTCTTCCTGTGGAATGGGCGTTCTTTCATCCGCAAGGGGCTGGAATTTCCGTTGGCGCTGGCGGCCGATGCGATCCTGTCCAAGCGCCGGATCATGGAGATCTATCTGAACATCGCTGAGTGGGGCCCGGGAATTTACGGTATTGAAGCCGCTGCACAGCATTACTTCAAGCGACCGGCGGCAAAGCTCAACGCGCAGCAGGCAGCGCTTCTGGCTGTGACCTTGCCCAATCCGGCACTGCGCAATCCGGCGAAGCCGACGCGTAACATGCAGCGCATTGCGCGCATCGTTGCCGGTCGCGCGGTACGCTCCGGTCCCTATGTGACCTGCGTACAATAAATGCGAGTCATGAAAAAAAGATCAGACTCCGACTGGTCAAAGCCAGCAAGAGCGTGTATAGGCACCTGACTTTCCGGAATTTTGTCCGCTGTGACAGGCTCCACCGGGGCCGTGCCGGACGTTTATTGACCGATCAGTGGAGCTGGATCCATGGCAGTACCTAAAAGAAAAACGTCTCCGTCGAAGCGCGGCATGCGCCGTTCGGCTGACGCTCTGAAGGCCCCGACTTATGTCGAGGACAAGAACTCGGGCGAACTTCGTCGTCCGCATCATATCGATCTGAAGAGCGGTATGTATCGCGGCCGTCAGGTCCTCGAAGCTAAGGAATAGGTCTGACGCTGCGGTTTACTGCAGCTTAGCAGACAGGTTTCAAAAACGCCGTTTCCGGGAAACCGGAAGCGGCGTTTTCTTTTATTATCTTTCGGAATTTTAGAGAAATAGAGAATAAATTCTTTCCGTTTAATATTCCTCAAGCGGTTTGCCAAATTTACGCCCCAATTATCGTATTGCTCAATGTTGTATATTAATAAATTTTTAACGGTATTTATCAAATGGATGATCTAATCAAGGCAATTATATCGAGTTCCGATGTTTCATTTAGATCTGCGTCTTCGCTATTTAATGTTATACATAATACTGATTATTCCGGTACTTTTTCAAAGTATATGTCCGATACGCCTATATTGGATGGACGATTGGATGAAACCAGTGCAAACGCAATTATACATTTCGCCGACAAAAACTTACGATAATAGATCAAAAATAAAGGCCGCGAGTATTTCGCGGCCTTTCTCATTTTAGGCTCAGCCTGCGTCTGCGGTGAAGCCTGCCGTTTCTATGCCAGCAATGGCGACAGTTTCATCATTGTCGGACGTATCTCCCGAAACCCCGACAGCACCGACAATTTCTCCATCGCTATTCTTGATGATGACTCCGCCGGGCACAGGAACGATTTTGCCGCCGGAAACGCTGGAAAGGCCTTCCAGAAAATGCGGGCGGTCCTTGGCCTGATTGTGCAGCCAGCGCGAGCCGGTTCCGACCGCCAGAGCGCCAAAGGCTTTACCGGACGCGATTTCGAAGCGAAGGATCGACGTGCCGTCCTGACGCTGAAACGCCTTGAGATTGCCGCCAGCATCGAACACCGAGACGGCGAGCGGCTTGAGCTTCAGATCGGCGGCCTTGGCAAAGGCTGTTGCAATGATGGAATTGGCCTGATCGAGCGTGAGTTGGACCATCGGAAATCTCCTGTTTCAATGCAGCCATTTTAGCGTCTGGGGGATGATCCGCATCCGCTAAAGTAGCTCCGTTCAGGAGAAACAGCTTTTCGCTTTGCCGCGGGTTTGTGATGTAATCCTTGCCAAGGCGGCCTTTTTGGTTTTTCTCTGTCGCAACAGTTTGTCACGGAGGAATAGCATGACTGCCGCAACCGATCCGAAAGCCATCGTTATCGCCAGCGCCGCTCGCACGGCAGTGGGGTCCTTCAACGGTGCTTTTGCCACTGTGCCTGCCCATGAACTGGGCGCAACCGTGATCAAGGCGGCGCTGGAACGGGCGGGCGTTGCTGCTGACGACGTCGATGAAGTTATTCTTGGACAGGTGCTGACGGCAGGCGAGGGGCAGAACCCGGCGCGTCAGGCCGCAATGGCGGCGGGTTGCCCGAAAGAAGCAACGGGCTTTGCGATCAACCAGCTTTGCGGCTCCGGCTTGCGCGCTGTTGCGCTCGGCATGCAGCAGATCCAGTCCGGTGATGCGAAGGTTATCGTCGCTGGCGGTCAGGAATCCATGTCCATGGCGCCGCATTGTGCGCATTTGCGCGGCGGCGTGAAAATGGGCGACTTCAAGATGATCGACACCATGCTCAAGGATGGCCTGACCGATGCGTTCCACGGCTACCACATGGGGATCACCGCAGAAAACATTGCACGCCAGTGGCAATTGACCCGCGCCGATCAGGATGAGTTCGCGCTCGGTTCGCAACAAAAGGCAGAAGCCGCGCAGAAGGCCGGAAAGTTCGAGGATGAAATCGTCCCGTTCACGGTCAAGACGCGCAAGGGCGACGTTGTCGTTTCTTCGGATGAATATATTCGTCCTGGCGCGACGATCGAAGCGCTGACCAAGCTGAAGCCTGCCTTCGACAAGGAAGGCACCGTGACAGCGGGCAATGCATCCGGCCTGAATGACGGCGCTGCGGCTGTTGTGCTTATGGAGGCCGAGGAAGCAAGCAAGCGCGGCGTGAAACCGCTGGCGCGTATCGTCTCCTGGGCAACGGTGGGTGTTGATCCGTCGATCATGGGCACGGGCCCGATCCCGGCAACCCGCAAGGCGCTGGAAAAGGCTGGCTGGACGATTGACGATCTGGAACTGGTGGAAGCCAATGAAGCTTTCGCCGCACAATCCTGCGCCGTTGTTCGCGATCTTGGTCTCAATCCGGAGATCGTCAACGTCAATGGCGGCGCGATTGCCATCGGTCATCCGATTGGCGCGTCAGGCGCGCGCGTGCTGACAACGCTGCTTTATGAAATGAAGCGCCGGGATGCCAAGCGCGGTCTGGCGACGCTCTGCATCGGCGGCGGCATGGGCGTTGCCATGTGCGTCGAGCGGGACTGATCCGCGTCCCAACTGGTTTTATCTTTCGGGCAGGCTGTGGGTTTCCGCAGCCTGCCTTTTTATGTCCGCAATGAGAGGCTTGATGGCGAATGCAGACGGGGAGGGTTCCGCTTGAACATTCAAAGGTTAACGCCAAACGGCTTCTCTGTCCGGTTTTCGGGTGTATCGTTGCGTCAATCGATGTTCCAATATGGTGCGATTGGGCAAAAGCCTACCAGATGTGGTGAGAACAAAGAGAGAAAATTGATCAATCACCGATTCGTCGCCGATTCGTTCCGGCTTTGGCCTGAAGGTTAACGAAAATGGCTCTCTCGGCTTGATTTCTGATAACCAACTATTAGGAATTGTTAAGTTTTCTTTAAGCTGCTCAGAGTGCTGTCATTGGCTGTTGACGCGCTTCTGGCAAAAGTTAACGGCGATGGCGTTCTGTTCTGTTTATGTCGGGACGTCGCATCTATGAGATTCAGCATATGGTGGCTATCGACAATCCGGTTACCATATGTTGCCGTGAACAAAAGGCGAAGGAATCAGAGTCAGCGATTCGTAGCCGATTCGTTCCAGAGTCGTTCTATTCGTTAAATCGGGTCGTTCGCTAAGATCGGCCATTTGTAAAAAATATCGGGCTGCCTATCTTAAAAACGCGGGTGGTTCAAACTTAACAGGAGCGCTTTCGGCCAAGGTCGTATAGTGCTATCGCAAGACACGACAATCGGCCTCCCAATTGCACGTTGGGGTGCCTGCACCGGGAATTCTATTATTGGCATGAATCAACGCCCTGCCCATGATTTGCCGCTGACCCTGAGCGGCCGCGACGTGACTGCGGTGCTGGGGCCAACCAATACCGGCAAAACCCATCTCGCAATCGAGCGTATGCTGTCGCACGGGAGCGGCATGATCGGCCTGCCGCTGCGCCTTCTGGCGCGCGAGGTCTATAATCGTGTCGTGGAGCGGGTCGGCGTGACCAATGTCGCGCTGGTCACCGGCGAGGAAAAGATCGTTCCGCCCACCGCGCGCTATTCCGTTTGCACTGTAGAAGCCATGCCACGCCGCACCGATGTGGCATTCGTCGCCATCGACGAGGTGCAGCTCGCGGGCGATCTCGAACGCGGGCATATTTTCACAGACCGCATTTTGCATCTGCGCGGACGGCAGGAAACGCTCCTGCTCGGTGCCGCGACCATGCGCACCATTCTGGAAAAGCTCCTGCGCGGCATTAATGTGGTGACACGCCCGCGCCTGTCGCATCTGGCCTATGCCGGTTCCAAGAAGATCACGCGCCTGCCGAACCGTTCGGCCATTGTCGCTTTTTCCGCCGATGAGGTTTACGCGATTGCCGAGCTGATCCGTCGCCAACGCGGCGGGGCTGCTGTGGTCATGGGCGCTTTGTCTCCGCGCACGCGTAACGCGCAGGTCGAGCTTTACCAGTCGGGCGATGTGGATTTTCTGGTGGCGACCGATGCCATCGGCATGGGCCTCAATCTCGACGTCGATCATGTGGCCTTTGCGCAGAACCGCAAGTTCGACGGCTATCAGTTCCGCGATTTGACGCCTGCCGAAGTGGGGCAGATAGCCGGTCGCGCCGGTCGCCATCTGCGCGACGGCACATTTGGCGTGACGGGACAGGTGCAGCCCTTCGACGACGAGCTGGTCGAGCGAGTAGAATCGCATAATTTCGATCCAGTGAAAGTGCTGCAATGGCGCACGGAGCGTTTCGACTTCTCGTCGATTGAAGCCTTGCGCCGCTCACTGGAAACGCCAGCGCCGATTGAGGGGCTTGCCAAGGCTTTGCCGGCTGTCGACCAGCAGGCGCTTGAAAATCTGTCGAAAGACGGAGAGATTGTGCGCCTCGCGACAACGCCGGCGCGTATTGAACTTTTGTGGGATGCCTGTGCACTCCCGGATTATCGTAAGATCGCACCGGCACAACATGCCGATATCATTGCGTCTATCTATCAGGATCTAGTGCGCCGAGGGAGCGTCGATGAAGATTATATGAGCGAACAGGTGCGCCGCGCCGATAGTACAGAGGGGGAAATCGACACTCTGTCGCACCGCGTGGCGCAAATTCGAACCTGGACTTTTGTGTCGCATAGGCCCGGTTGGCTTGCCGATCCGACACACTGGCAGGAAAAGACGCGCGAAATAGAGGACAGATTGTCCGACGCGCTGCATGAAAGGTTGACGAAACGCTTTGTAGACCGCAGGACAAGCGTGCTTATGAGGCGCCTGAGAGAGAATGCCATGCTTGAAGCAGAAATCAGCCCGGCCGGAGACGTGAGTGTCGAAGGCCACAATGTTGGGCAACTGGAAGGATTCCGTTTCACCGCCGACGTCCAGGCCGAGGGGCCAGACGCGAAGGCAGTGAAGACGGCTGCGCAAAAGGCGCTGGCCGCCGAGTTCGATCGCCGTGCGGAGCGCTTTGCGGCTGCTCCTAACGGAGACTTCGCGCTTGGTTCGGACGGTGTCTTGCGCTGGGTCGGTGCGACCGTTGCAACTTTGGTTGCAGGCGACGACATTCTGAAGCCGCGCACGGTGATCCTTGCCGACGAACAGCTTACTGGTCCCGCACGGGACAAGGTCGCTGCGCGCATCGACCGTTTCGTGGCGCATCACATCGAAACCGTTCTGAAGCCCCTGACTGATCTTGCCGGCGCCGACGCGCTGACCGGCATGACGCGCGGTCTGGCTTTCCAGATTGTCGAGAATCTCGGCATTCTCCAGCGCCGTGAGGTGGTGGAGGAAGTGCGTGGTCTCGATCAGGATTCGCGTGCGGCGCTCCGTCGTCTCGGCGTGCGTTTCGGTGCTTATCACGTCTTCATGCCCATGCTGCTGAAGCCGGCTCCCGCCGGTCTCATCACGCTGCTCTGGGCCTTGAAGAACGATGGCCGCGAGCGTGCCGGTTACGGCGATGTGGTCAATGTTCTGGCCGCTGGTCGTACGTCTGTCGTCGTCGATCCGGCTTTCGATCCGATGTTCTATCGTCTGGCAGGCTATCGCGTGCTTGGCCGTCGTGCGGTTCGTATCGACATTCTGGAACGTCTTGCCGATCTCATCCGTCCGGCTCTGGCCTGGCGTCCGGGTTCGGGTGCTCGTCCCGATGGCGCTTATGACGGCGGACGTTTCATCGTCACGCCTGCCATGATGTCGATCCTCGGTGCGACCACCGAAGACATGGAAGAAATCCTCAAGAGCCTGGGTTATCGCCATGAGGCGATGGAAGCAGCCGATGTTGCAGCCAAGCTTGCGGAACTGGATGCCTTTGCAGCCGAAGCTGCTGCCAAGGATGCAGGCGCTGCCGTTTCCGCTGTTGCAGCGGAAGCTGAAAAGCCTGCCGTGCCCGCAGCAGAACCTGTGCCTGCACCGGTTGTCGCTATTGAAGTGAAGGCGGAAGAGCCAGCACCATCTGCAGAAGCTCCCGTTGCTGAAGCTGCTGCACCTGCCGGTGACGCGGTTGCGGAAGAGCCGAAGCCGGTTCTCCTGTGGCGTCAGGGCCGTTTCGAAGGTCGTAACCGCAATCAGGAACAGAACAACCGTCAGCGTCATGGTGGCCAGAACAATCGTGGTCAGCAGGGCGAGGCGCGCAAGTCCGAAGGCGGCGACGAGCAGAATGCACGTGGCGGCAAGCGTTTCGACAAGAACAAGCGTCACAATCATGACGGTGAAGGTCAGGGCAAACGCGAAGGCTTCAAGGGTAAACCCCGCGACGGCGGCGGTCGTGATCGTCAGCCAAAGCGCGAGCATGGTGCCCCTCATGGCGCATCGCAGGGCAACAAGCGCTTCGAGCAGGAACGCCCCGCACGGATCGATCCCGATTCGCCGTTCGCCAAGCTTCTGGCTCTCAAGGAGCAGATGAAGAAGTAAGATGACCGGTGAACCGAGCGGAAGACAGCGTATCGATAAGTGGCTGTTTTTCGCGCGCGTGGTCAAATCAAGATCGCTGGCGGCGAAACTCGCCGTCGGCGGCAAAGTCCGGGTCAACCGCGACAAGATTGATCAGGCTGCACATCAGGTGAAAGTCGGCGATGTGCTGACCGTTACGCTTGATCGCCGCATCCTTGTTTACAAGGTGCTTCTGCCCGGCGAGCGCCGCGGCCCTGCACCGGAAGCCCAGCTTCTCTATCAGGATATGTCACCCCCTCCGGTATCTTCGACCGATCCGGCAGTCACAGCCCTGCCGCAGCGTGAGAGTGGTGCTGGACGTCCCACCAAGAAAGAACGTCGCGATACGGACCGCCTGCGCGGGATTTGATCCGGACGTGTTGCCGCAGCCCCAAAAGTGGCAGCGATGGAAATTGCGCTCCAAGGCGCTTTGACGAAAGTGTTTTCTACGCTTTCAGGTTGAGACGAAATGCGGTTTCCGCCATTTGCGCGATGCTTACAATGCGGCGATTGCACCCTTGTCAGAGCGCAATAAAATCGTTACCTCACGCTGTGTCACGAAGGACATGACGATAAAAGGGGTCATCCGATCCGCTATCGTTTCCATGGACCGTGACGTCGTGGCGAGATATTTCATGACATAGCCATTCCCATGGCCTGTCGAATATCGGCGCAAAACACCAGGATAGATAAACCACCCCTCGGGAAGAGGGGCGGTAACAGGAGTTCGACGATGACCTATGTCGTGACCGATAATTGCATTCGCTGCAAATATACGGACTGCGTCGAGGTCTGTCCGGTCGATTGCTTCTACGAAGGCGAGAACATGCTCGTCATCAATCCTGACGAGTGCATCGACTGCGGCGTGTGCGAGCCGGAATGCCCTGCTGAAGCCATCAGCCCGGATACCGAGCCTGGCCTCGACAAGTGGCTGGAACTCAATACGGAATATGCGGCGAAGTGGCCGAATATCACCGTCAAGAAGGATGCCTTGCCGGAAGCCAAGGAAATGGACGGCGTCACGGGCAAGCTCGAGAACCATTTCTCCCCGGAGCCAGGCAGCGGCGACTAAGCCCTGACCTGCCTATCGTCTTGTCATCGCATGTAGATTAGCATTGCCTTGCACTTGCTTTTTCTACATGAAGGCGGCAAAAGACGAATAAAATCACGGGAAAGCACCGGCAAAACAGGTGTATTAGGTTGCCAGACGGGACATATCTGGCAATTTGTTGATTCTTTCGCGAAATTGTGTTAGCCTGCACCAATAATTTCGGTGACTGGACGTCAATTCGTGGCGCAAATGCGTTTTTCTCAGAAAGGCTGATGTTTTTTACCGGGCTAAAATTGGCACCGGGGTGGATGATTGCGATCAAACGCAAGGTCCTGAAAAGTTGTTGGCTTCTCAGGACGGTTTTATGCGCCGCAAAACCATTCCGTTTCTGCTCCTTTGCTTGCCCGATAGAGAAAATCTGCCGTTAGAGGCGTTTCCGGTCATCGCATTTTGCAGTCAGTTGGAAAACATCTGACGCCGCATAAATGCGCCTTAACAGCGGCTTGGAGCGCCGGTCTGCTTTCGTCAGATCGACATCTGCTCCGGTGCCGACAACAGCTTCCGTGCTTTGTAGAAGCGCGGTCGAAGATCATGTGTCAACCGGCGGGTCGCGCCGGGCACAACAGGGAGTATTGAAGCGTATGTCATCCCAGCAGAAAAAACCCGCAATCCGTGGTGGTTTCAAGACCGGTGAGTCGATTGTGTATCCGGCTCATGGCGTTGGTCAGATCGTAGCGATCGAAGAGCAGGAAGTGGCTGGTCACAAGCTTGAACTTTTCGTGATCGATTTCGAAAAAGACAAGATGCGTCTGAAGGTACCGGTCGCCAAGGCCGCAACCATCGGTATGCGCAAGCTGTCTGAAACGGATTATGTGGAGCGTGCTCTGAAGGTGGTGCAAGGTCGTGCCCGCGTAAAGCGTACCATGTGGTCGCGCCGCGCACAGGAATATGATGCGAAGATCAATTCCGGCGACCTGATCTCTATTTCGGAAGTTGTGCGCGATCTCTATCGTGCTGAAAACCAGCCGGAACAGTCCTATTCCGAACGCCAGCTTTATGAAGCTGCTCTCGACCGCATGGCTCGCGAAATCGCAGCCGTCAACAAGCTGTCGGATACCGAGGCTGTCCGTCTCATCGAAGCCAATCTCGCCAAGGGACCCAAGCGCGGCAAAGCCGATGCTGAAGCCGACCTTGAAGATGATGAAGTTGAAGCTGCATAAGTTTCACTTTTCTCGATGTTTTAAAAAGCCCGGCGAAAGCCGGGTTTTTTATTTCGGCTGTGTTGAAGCACTGTCCACTCCGATCGGATGTTGTTGCCGGCTAAATTAAATTGCTTCAAACTTGAATGATTTTCTAAATCAATCATTTACCTCACCCGACTTTTGTCAGCGTTGTCAGAGATTTATACTTTTCGAAGGGAACCGGATCGCTTTTCGCGCGTTGTGCAAGACACCAGTTCGTAATGGGTTTGTTTTGCGGCGTTCGAACGTGTGCCTCAAGACTGTCCAAAGAGGGCGTTCTGAACGACTTTTGTTAGTGTTCAATTGTTCTTCGCGTAACTGGCATATCCTTCAGCCTGACATCCGGAAGGGTGTCGGTTCAGAACAGGAGAACCAGATGAAGCCGTCATCAATAAGCAGTTCTTCCGCAGTTCCCGCACATCGCATGCCTCCGGCTGCGCGTAATCTCCCAACGCCAGCCTCGTCCTCCCAATCCATGATCCGCAGCGCAATGTCGGCTCCTTATCTGGAGCGCGAAGAGGAGCGGGCTCTCGCCATTCGCTGGAAAGAATTGGAAGATCAGGATGCCCTGCATCGCATCACCTCGGCGCATATGCGTCTGGTGATTTCCATGGCCGGGCGTTTTCGCAAGTTCAAGCTGCCGATGAACGATCTTATTCAGGAGGGCTATGTCGGCCTTCTGGAGGCAGCCGCCCGTTTCGATCCGGACCGCGAGGTCCGTTTCTCGACCTATGCATCCTGGTGGATCCGCGCATCGATGCAGGACTATATTCTGCGCAACTGGTCCATCGTTCGCGGTGGTACAAGCTCTGCCCAGAAAGCTCTGTTCTTCAATCTCCGCCGTCTGCGTTCCAAGCTTGCTCAGGCCGACGACACCATGAGCAAGGCCGAAATCTATCGCGAGATTTCAGATCAGCTGGGCGTTTCGGCCACCGATGTGGAGTTCATGGACAGTCGCCTGTCTGGTCCAGACAGTTCCTTGTCTGCGCCGGTCAATAATGATGAATCCGGAGCATCGCGCCGTATGGACTTTCTCGTCGATGATCATCCGCTTCAGGATGAGGTTGCCGAAAGCTCCATAGATATGGAACGCCGGAACCAGTGGCTGCATGTCGCGCTGCACTCGCTCAATGAGCGTGAGCTGCACATCATCCGCGAGCGTCGTTTGGACGATGATGGCGTGACACTGGAAGCGCTGGGCGAAAAGCTTGGTATTTCCAAGGAACGTGTGCGCCAGATCGAAAGCCGTGCACTGGAAAAGCTCAAGATCGCGCTGCTCAGCCAGCACGAACTGGCGGCCTATCAGGCTTGAGGGCCGGGTATTTACGACAATCAGGCAGCGCAAGAAAAGGGGCGGTTGGACCGCCCTTTCTTTTTGTCAGTCAGGACTTGTCGCCGTCGAGACGGTTAGTCCAATCTTCGACCTTGCGGTTTTCCAGCCGACGGACGGCATAACGCTTCCAGCCATCGGCCAGATGCGGGATTTCGGCCATGAGCGCCAGCTCGTCGTAGTTGAGCATATCGACATAAAGCAGATGCCAGACGCGATGGAGCGACCATTCAGGTGAAAGGCGTTCAACCAGCACCATGCTGTCGCCGGTCTGCGCTTCACCTTCTTCCAGCACGCGATAATACCAGCCAGTTCTCCCGGTCTTCTGGACGCGGATCGCCATGTCGGGCGTCTCGAAACGCGCATTGAGTTTCCAGCACGGCTGACGCCCTTGCGAGACCTCGATCAGCGCCGTGCCGAAGCGGAAACGGTCGCCGACAGCGACATTGTGCTCATCAAGACCGGTGGTGGAAATGTTTTCACCGAAAGCGCCAGCTGCGCCGAGGCGGTGATTGTCGCCGATATCCGTGCGCCAGACGGCGTAATGGTCGTGAGGATAATGATGCAGGGCCTTCTCAGGCCCGCCATGCACCTTGCGGTCGCCTTGCTCATCGCAATCGAGGCCGACCAATGTCACGCGGACCTTGCCGGTAACAGGGCGCTTGTCGATAGCGCTCGGCGCGTGACGTGGGCCGAGTGGGGCAATCTGGCCTGCAAGCAATGCGTCGATACGGGTTTCCATATTACTCACTGATGATTTTCACGCGGTCGCCGACGGAGACAGTCGCGCCCGCTGGCATGGCGTTGAGCAGGCGGAACAGTTCAAGCTTGCGTGTCGTGCCCTGAACGCGTGACGACAGGCTTGCCATAGTGTCACCCGGCTTCGCCGTCACAACACGGATGCGCAGCGGCTTGATGGCGTTCTGCTCGGCAGGCGTGAGAAGGCGGAAAGACTGCGTCACCGTCTGCGAGGCCGGAAGCAGTGCGTTGCTGCCTTTCGGCGCTGCGGTCAGGAAGCGATAGACCTTGTTGTTTGCGCCAATCACCACGATGTCGAACTGCCAGCGGTCGGCAGCCGCGCGCGCGGTTGCGGCTGGCAGTCCGTTGATGGTTGTTGCCTGAATGGAGCTTTCGTCCAGACCTGTCACCCAGCCCGACTTGATATAATCGGTGAGGCTGGAACCGGATGGCAGGGAAGCGCCGTCGAAACGGATTGCCACTTCCCCCGGACCACTCGCCATCACCGCCGTGGCGGAATTGTCGATGGTGAAGCCTTCGGGCGCACGGAACGTCACACCGAGCTTCGGGTGAATGAAGGTCTGTTCGCGAATATAGCCCTCATTGGGCGAGTCGCCGTAGAGCAGCCCGTCTATGCCATCGAGGAACGAATCGCGGTCGGTTGTGCCGACACCCGGTGCGCCGATGCGGCGGGCATGGCCAAGCGCCAGTTCGATGCGTTGCGGGGTGGCGGGGTGGCTTGCGAGGAAGTCGAGGCTGGCATCGGTCGCACCCGACACCGAACGGAAACCGGTATAGGCCTCCATCGATTGCAGGAAACGCGCTGAGGCGAACGGGTCATAACCCGCTTCGCCGATCATCTTGATACCGATAGCGTCGGCCTGCAGTTCCTGATTGCGCGAGAACTGGGCAAGGCGCAGCTTGCCGCGAATAAGCGCTTCACGGCTGGCGGATTCATTATGCAGCACTTCGCTGGCCACACGACCGGCGATTTCGGTCTCCGCTTCCTTTTCCTGCCGCAGAATGCCGTGATTGGCAACGACATGGCCCATTTCGTGAGCGATGACGGCTGCGACTTCCGAGGAATCATTGGCGAGCGCAAGCAGGCCGCGCGTCACATAGAGATAGCCGCCGGGCAGGGCGAAGGCGTTGATGTTGGGCGAATCGAGAATGGTGATGCGGTAGGTCTGATCCGGCTTGTCGGAAACGGTCGTGAGCTTGCCCACGATCTTCGCGACCATGCGCTCCAGCCGCTGATCCTTGTATTCGCCGCCATAGGTGGCGAGGATGCGCGGATGCTGTTGTGCGCCGATTTGCGCCAGCTTGTCGTTGCGCGTCACATTGTCGACCGTCACCGGATTATCCGATGGCTGCAAGCCGAGATCCTTGCTGGAATTGATCGACTGGCACCCGGAAATCAGGGCGACAGCAAACAAGCCAAAACCCACGGCTGTTTTCCGCCAATTGCTCTGTGTCCGTTCTGGCAGGGAGACTGGAAGACACAGGGAGGCCCGGATACGGGGCTTGTGACGGAACAGTATTTTATCCTCGCGATTCATACATCATCAGGTCGTCCGCAAATCTAGTCACAGTCTGGCAGACGTACAAGCGGCCCGGTAAAGTTGAATACGGTTCTTCCGGGGGATTGCGAACAAAATATGTCCGTTACCGTAACTCTATTTGAGATTAGAGCATTTCCAGCAAAAGTGCGAAGCGGTTTTGCGTCGGACAATGCGGCGTAAAAAAAGATAGAGCGGTTTCAACGATTACATCACAACAGAAGCCGCTCTATCGTCTTTTATCACCGATATAGCGCCGGAGCGCTTCAGGTCCAGTCTCCGACAGAAGGTCGGAAGCGTGGCCTTGCGCCGCAACCTCACCATTTTCGATGAACAGCAATTGCGCATCGAGATAGAGCGCATCTTCCGGCGTATGGGTGACCATCAACACGGTCATGCCGGTTTCACGGCGCAGTCCGTCGACGAGATCGAGCATCTGATGTCGCAATGCGGGTCCAAGCGAAGCAAAGGCTTCGTCCAGCAACAGCACGGGACGTTCACGAACAAGCGCACGGGCAATCGCCACTCGCTGGCGTTCGCCGCCGGACAGGGCTTCGGGCTTGCGCTGTTCTTTATCCCTGAGACCGACACGGGTGAGCGCGTCGGCAATGGCGGCGCGGTCGCTATCCGTCAGTTTCAGGTTCGGCGAGCGACCGAGGCCGACATTTTGCGCCACAGTCAAATGGGCAAACAGATTGTTTTCCTGAAACACCATCGAAACCGGTCGTTCCGGCGGCGGAAGACGCGTCACATCGACACCGCCAATGGCAATCATGCCCGATGAAGGCGTCTCGAAACCGGCAATGAGGTTCAGGAGCGTGGATTTGCCCGAGCCGCTCGGCCCGACAATGGCCGCAATAGAACCGCCCGCAATAGCCAGGTCGAAGCGCATTGCGGTTTCGCCATAGCTGAAACGCACGTCGGTGAGGCGGATGTCGGCGGAAGCAGTCATGAAACGGAATTCTCTTTCCGGGATGTGGCGGCGCGGTCGGCAAGCATCATCAGGCCGAGGCAAAGAAGCCCCAGAATGAGCGCCAGACCGGCAGCATCGAATGTGCGGTAACTGCCCATGCGCTGCAAGAGAAGATAGGGCAGGGTCAGAAGCGCATCGCTGCCGAACAGCGCGATTGTGCCGAGGTCGCCAATGGAAAGCGCCATGGCAAAGGCGAAAGCCATGCCAAAAGGTCTGCGGATCGACGGCCAGTCAATGAGCCGAAGCCGATTGAGGCCATGAATGCCAAGCTGGGCACAGAGCCGATTGTGACGCGCAGCTGCCGTATCCCAGGCCGGGCGCAATAGCCGGACCGCGAAAGGCATAGCCATAGCAGCGTTGACGGTTACCACCATCACCGGCGCGATGGCGAAAGGATTGGTGAAATGGCGCAGCAGGATGAACCATCCCGCGCCGATCACGATAGGCGGCATGACGAGTATCAGGCTCGCGCCCGTATCGAACAGGCTGGCTATTTTGTTGTTTCTGACTGCTTCCCGGGCCGAAACGAGCGCCAGCGAGAGAAGCACTGAGAGCGTTGCCGCAGAAAAACCGAGCGCAAGGCTGGTGCCGATGGCGCGCCAGACTGTCGTTTCGCTGAGCAGGCGGGTGAGGTCGGCAGCAAGGCCGGACACGACCACGCCTGCAATTGGCAAGGCGACATAAAGAAAACCGATGAGAATGGCGGTGATGTTGAACAGGCGTTCACCCCGCGCAGGCCTGCCGTAGCGGCGCGGTGCTGCCGTGTGGGTAAAGCCTTCTTCTGAAGGACGCCCGGTCAGGCGCAGGGCCAGCAGGATCAGCAAGGTCAGGCCGAGCTGGGTGACGGTGAGCGCCACCGCGCGCGCCGGGTCGAAATCAAAATGCAGGCTTTGATAGATCGCCACTTCCAGCGTTGTCGCGCGCGGACCGCCGCCGAGCGTCAGCACAGTAGTGAAGCTTGTCACGCATAGCATGAAGATCAGCCCCGCCATGCCGGGCAGGCTGCGGCGGATAACCGGCCATTCGATCAGCCGAAAACGGGCGCGATTGCCCATGCCAAGCTGGGCCGCCAGTTTCCAATAATCGGCGGGTATCGATTCATAGGCAGCGAGAATGAGCCGCACCGCCAGCGGCATGTTGAAGAACACATGCGCGATCAAAATGCCCGTAATGCCATAGATATCCGGCTGGAACGAGTGGCCCGCAGCGTCCGACATATGGGCGATCAGGCCGTTTCGACCGTAAATGCTGGTAACGCCCAGCACGGCCACAAGGGCAGGCAACGCGAGCGGCAGAGCGAACAGCCGCAGAATAAAACCCCGCCCGGGAAAATGCGCTTCCGAATGCAAGGCGCGCGCAACGGGAATAGCAAAGGCAACCGAAAGCAGGCTCGACGCGATGGCCTGTGCGATAGTGAAACGGGCGGTTCGCCAGAGATAGGCATCGAAATTTGCGGCGGCATCGAAGCCGCCGCTGGCTTCAAAGGCAAGCGCGATGAGCGCGCCACCGGCAAGCACGACAAGAAAAGCCAGCGCCAAAGCCCCCGCGACGGGTTTCATCGCGGGGGCGGAGCTGGTGTTTTTGCCTGCCGGAGTGCCGATCATTTGCTGGTGGCTGCCAGCCATTCATCGACCCAGGCCTTGCGGTTCTTCGCAACCTCGTCGGATGGAATGAGCAAGGTCTTTTCCGGCTTCGGCAATGCGTCGAAAGCGGCGGGAAGCGGCGTCGATGTCTTGCCTGCCGGGAACATCCAGTTGGTTTCCGGGATCACATCCTGAAAGCCGGGGCCGGTCATGAAGGACAGGAACTTCTGCGCCAGCGGGTTCTTGGCGCCAGTCGTCGTCTGGGCGGCCAGTTCGATCTGGAGGTAATTGCCTTCCGGATAGGCCAGCGCCTTATAGCGATCTGTCTTCTCCGCGATGACATGATAGGCTGGCGAACTGGTATAGGAGAGCACCATCGGTGCTTCACCCTTGGTGAAGAGGCCATAGGCTTCCGACCAGCCAGGCGTGACGGTGAGAATGCGCTTCTGCAATTTCTGCCAGGCATCGCCCGCCTGATCGCCATAGACGGCTTTCATCCAAAGCAGTATGCCAAGACCCGGCGTCGAGGTGCGCGGATCCTGAAGCACGATCTTCTGCGACGGGTCCCCTTCGACCAGTTCTTTCAGGCTCTTGGGCGGATTGGGCAGCTTTTCCGAATCATAGACGATGGCGAAATAGCCATAGTCATAGGGCACGAAAATATCGTCCTTGAAATCCCCCGGCACGCTGACATTGCCAAGATCGATGCCGCTTGGCGCGAAGAACCCGCTGGCGCGCGCTTCGGTGGTGAGATTGGTGTCGAGGCCAAGCACAATATCGGCCTTGGTGTTGCCACCTTCAAGCTTCAGCCGGTTGAGCAGCGCGACGCCGTCTGCGGAAGCGACCCAGTTGATCTCGCAGTCGCATTCCTTCTCGAAGTTTTCCTTCACCTTGGGGCCGGGGCCCCATTCGGAAATGAAACTGTCATAGGTGTAGATGGTAAGCTTGTCTTTAGCTTGCGCTGCGGGCGCGAGACTCACCGCTGCCGCAAAAGAGAAGGCCAGCAAAGATAACAGCCGCATAACGGCACGTCCTTTCATCAAGTTAAAAGGATATAGCGCCGCTTGGGGTCTGGAGCACAACCGTAACCGAAAAGCTGCAACTTTTCGGGATCGTGCCGCAGAGCAGCATCTAATCCCTCCGCCGGTGCAAACCGGATCAGGTTCAGCGGGTTGGTTTTTGGAAAAACCTCTCAGCCATTCATGGGAACAAATGGCACCCCGTTAGAGCGTTGCGACATTAATATGTCAGGCCATAAAGGGCAAGAGAGGCAAAACCGATGCAAACTGGGACAAAGCGGACTTCCAGCTGCGATTTGCCCATGATATGAGCGGCTTATGAGCACATTCGTCATCCTTCTCGGCGGCGACCTCGTCGTAACCGAACGGCTGCGGCAGCAGATTGTCGGAGCGCGTATTCTTGCAGCCGATGGCGGTATTCGTCATGCAGCCGCTCTGGGCGTCGAGCCGGAACTGTGGCTCGGCGATTTCGATTCCACGCCGCAAGCCTTGCTCGAGCAATATGCCCATGTGCCGCAAAAGACATTTCCCCGCGCCAAGGATATGACGGACGGCGAACTGGCTTTCGAGGAAGCCTTTGCCCGTGGCGCGACACGCGCCATTTTGTGCGGTGCTTTCGGCGGCCAGCGTACCGATCATACGCTGCTGCATCTCACAATGGCGACAGCGCAGGCAAACAAAGGGCGGAATGTTCTTCTGTCCAGTGGTGTGGAAGAAGCCTGGCCGGTGACGGCTGGCGAGTTTACCTATGATTTCCCGGAAGGCACGCTGTTCAGCGTCATCAGTTTCACCTCTGTGGAGGGGCTTTCAATCACAAATGCGGAGTGGCCGTTAGACAACGTGACCCTTCCTTTTGGTTCTTCGTGGACAGTTTCCAATATAGTGCGTGGAACACTTCGCATTACTGTGCGTTCTGGCTTAGCGATACTTGTTGCAAACTTAAATTCGGAGCATGCAGACGGGGCATCGCTAACCTTACCGATTGAAAAGGCTTGACGCTTGACAGCGAAACGTATTTCAAATGCGTAAGCGGGTTTATTAGTTAGCGCCGAAATTGGGGACGCAAAATCGGCACCTGAAGTGTCAACTTTGACAGGAGATTGTTTGATGAAGTCACGTCTTTCCATGATTGCGGTTGCCGGGGTGCTCGCATTGTCGACAGCAGCATGCACGACCAACGAACAGCGCACGGCTGGTTACGGTGTTGGCGGCGCAGCAATTGGTGCTCTCGCCGGTGGTGCAATCGGCGGTAACGGCCGTGGCGCTCTCACGGGTGCTGCTATCGGTGCTGTTGCCGGTACGCTGGTTGGCGCTGCCCAGACGCGTAATGGCGTGCAGTACTGCCGCTATCGCGATAATTACGGCCGCGTCTACGAAGCACGCTGCCAGTAAGCTTGAAGCTTAAAATCGTATGACGGACAGGCCGGGGAAACCCGGCCTGTTTGTTTTTCGTGCCTCTTTCCTATCGATCCATTTGACAGAACGGCTTTTGTCGCGGACAAGCAGGGCGGAATTTCAAAGCACATCCCGAGAACCGCCCAGAAAGCCTCAGAAGACACCATGGCACCACCGCTCCTTCGCCTAGACCAGATCAAGCTCACCTTCGGCGGTACGCCTCTTCTGGAGGATGCGAGCCTTTCGGTGAGCGAGGGCGACCGCATCGCGCTGGTCGGGCGCAATGGTTCCGGCAAGTCCACGCTTCTGAAGATTGCCGCCGGCATGGTCGAGCCGACTTCGGGCGAAGTGTTCAAGCATCCGGGCGCGACCGTTCGCTATCTGCCGCAGGTGCCGGACATGGACGGTTTTGCCAGCGTGCGCGCCTATGTTGAAGCCGGGCTCGGACCGACCGACGATCCGCATCGCGTGACCTATCTTCTGGAGCATCTGGGCCTGACCGGCGAAGAAAATCCGGATTATCTTTCGGGCGGTGAAGCACGCCGCGCAGCGCTGGCGCGTGTGATCGCGCCGCAGCCCGATGTGCTTTTGCTGGACGAGCCGACCAACCATCTCGATCTGACGACCATCGAATGGCTGGAAGGCGAATTGCGCCAGATCCGCTCGGCCATCGTGCTGATCTCGCATGACCGTCGCTTTCTGGAAAATGTCAGCCGCGCGACCGTCTGGCTCGACCGTGGCATCACACGCCGTCTGGAGCAGGGTTTCGGCCATTTCGAGGAATGGCGCGACAAGGTTCTGGAAGAAGAAGAGCGCGATCATCACAAGCTTGGCCGCCAGATTGCCCGCGAGGAGCATTGGCTGCGCTATGGCGTTACGGCGCGCCGCAAGCGCAATATGCGCCGCCTCGGCGAATTGCATTCCATGCGTGCGGATTTCCGCAATCACCGTAAGGCGCAAGGTTCGGCGGTTCTGACGGCCAGCGATTCCAAGGAATCCGGCAAGCTGGTGGTCGAAGCCAAGGGGCTCAACAAGGCCTATGGCGACCGCGTACTGGTCAAGGATTTCTCGACACGCGTGCAGCGTGGCGACCGGATCGGTCTGGTCGGCCCGAACGGTGCGGGAAAAACCACACTGCTCTCGCTCCTGACCGACAAGCTGGCGCCAGATTCCGGCACGCTTCGGCTGGGCGTCAATCTGGAAATGGCCGAGCTTGACCAGAAGCGTGACAGCCTCAATCTGGATGAGACGCTGTCGCATTATCTGACCGATGGGCGCGGGGAAAACCTCGTCATCAATGGCGAGCAGCGCCATGTTGTTTCCTATATGAAGGACTTTCTATTCCAGCCGGAACAGGCCCGCACGCCGATCCGCGAGCTTTCCGGTGGCGAAAGGGCGCGTCTGATGCTGGCCCGTGTGCTAGCTCGCCCTGCCAACCTGCTGATCCTCGACGAACCGACCAACGATCTCGATATGGAGACGCTGGATCTGTTGCAGGAACTGGTCGCAGGTTTTCCGGGCACCGTCATTCTGGTCAGCCATGATCGCGATTTTCTCGACCGGACGGTGACGTCCGTGATTGCGCCGGAAGGCGATGGACGCTGGCTGGAATATGCGGGCGGCTATGCCGACATGATGGCGCAGCGCAAGGAACAGGCGCTGGAGCGTCGCAACGTCAAGACGGCGAACGCCCGCGCTGGTGATAAGGGCGGCGATAGCAGCGAGGAGGCTTCGCAGCCGAAGCGTGAGGAAAAGCGCAAGCTCTCCTTCAAGCAGAAATTCGCGCTGGAAACGCTGCCGGGCAAGATGGACGCTCTGGGCAAGGAAATCACCGTCCTTGAAGGCAAGCTTGCCGATCCGCAGCTCTATGCCAAGGACCCGACGCTTTTTGCCAAGACCGCCGATCTTCTGGAAAAGAAGCGCAGCGAGAACGCCGCCATGGAAGAAGAATGGCTGGAACTCGAAATGCTGCGGGAAGAGATTGAGGGATAAACGAACCCGCCGATATCTCGGCGGGTTTCAGTTGATTTAGGCGCTTGCCTTGTTGAGCAAAGCAATATCGCTGTCACGAAGCTTCAGCTCGGCGGCAGTGATCAGTTCTCCCAATTGGGTCAGGCGCGTGGCGCTGGCAATCGGAGCGGTGATTGACGGGTGCGCGATCAGCCAGGCAATGGCCACCTGTGCCTGCGTGGCGTCGACATTGCGAGCCACTTCGTCCAGCGCGGCAATGATCCGCGAACCGCGATCCGTCAGATATTTCTCAACCGACTTGCCACGGGCGCTCTGACCAAGATCATCGGCAGAGCGATACTTGCCGGTCAGGAAACCTGCCGCCAGTGCGTAATAGGGAATGACGCCAATCTCATTGTCGCGGCAGATTGCTTCCAGCCCGTCCTCGAAACCCGACCGGTCATAAAGATTATAAAGCGGCTGCAAGGTTTCGTAGCGCGGGAGGTTGTGTTTCTTCGCAACATCCAGCGCTTCCGTCAGCCGTTCCGGCGTCAGGTTGGAAGCGCCGATAGCGCGCACTTTCCCGGCGTCGATCAGCTCTTTATAGGTGCCGAGCGTGTCTTCGAACGGTGTTTCGGGATCATCCCAATGCGACTGATAGAGATCGATATAGTCGGTTTGCAGCCGCTTGAGAGAGGCGTCGACGGCTTTGCGGATATAAGCGGGAGAAAGGCCTTTTTCGTCAGGCCCCATTTCCGAGCCCACCTTGGTCGCGATAACCACCTTGTCGCGCAGGCCGCGGGATTTCAGCCAGTTGCCGATGATGGTTTCGGATTCGCCGCCGACATTGCCGTTGGCCCAGGCGGAATAGACATCTGCGGTGTCGATGAAATTCAGGCCTGCATCGACAAAACGGTCGAGCAGCGAAAACGAAGTCGCTTCATCGACCGTCCATCCAAATACGTTCCCGCCGAAGCAGAGCGGCGAGACTTTTAGTTCGGTACGTCCGAGCTTCTTAAACTCCATGGACCCAATCCCCTTCCTCTGAATACGAATCAGGCTTGATCCGCCGGGTTCCGATTTCAGGAAGAAGGGGTAAAAGCTCCGGGAAGAGCTTTCGGTCAGCCCATGCCAAGCGCGTCCATATAGAGCTGGAGCATCGCTTCTTCTTCCTGACGTTCATGGTCTTCTTTTTTACGCAGACGAATAATGGTCCTCACGACCTTGCTGTCAAACCCCGAACCCTTCAATTCCGCGTAAACTTCCTTGATATCGTCCGCGATGGTCTTTTTTTCTTCTTCGAGGCGCTCGATGCGTTCGATGAAGGCACGCAACTGGCCGACGGCAATGGTTTGGGCTTCGCTGGTAATGTCGTCGCTCACGCGGTTTCTCCAATTCTTGTCTATGATGGATGCGAATGGCGCAGATGCACGATTTCGCATGTCTGAAACTCTGGACCGGTTTTCCCGCGAGTCGCGGGCAAAATTAAGAGCCTTTTCGATGCGCGGCACGATTTATGGGGTCAAACCCTGTGGAACATTGTGGAACACTGTGGAAAAGCGGCGTTTCACGCCACTGCGCCAGTGCGCGAGCCGAAGTGCCGGACGTCATGAATGCCTTCGAGCGTGTTGATCTGTCGCAGCATCGGGGCAAGCCGCTCCGCCCATTCCGCCGCTCCGGCCTCATCGGCAATCAGGTCCTGCCGCACTTCGATCAGCACATGGGCAAAGCCCTTGGCCGTGGCATGACGATACATGGCGTCGTTGCGCAGCGCGCCGTCATAAGGCTCGTTGTCACCAACCACCAGACCCGGTTCGGCACGCAATAGAGAGAGAAGCGGAACGGTGGCGCGGTCATCCTTGTCCCAGAGCAGGCCGATATGCCAGGGGCGAGCCTTATCCTTCCAGCGCGGGGTGAATGAATGGATCGAAACGATGAAAGGCGCATGGCCGCTCTCGCTTGCGACGCGGGCGCTCATTTCTGTCACCGCATCATGATAGGGGCGATAAAAACGCGTCAGCCGATCTTCGCGCTCGCCTGCCGACATCGGATAATTGCCGGTGATAACCGCGCCATCCGATAGCTGCATGATGAGCGTCGGGTCGTCCTCGCCGCGATTGGGATCGATCAGCAGGCGGGAGAAACCACCCAGCACCGCAGGCGCTCCAAGTCGGGCGGCCAGTTCCCGCGTCAGGGCTTCGACACCGATGTCATAAGCAATATGACGGTCGAATTCGCTTTCTTCCAGACCCAAACTACCGTATTCGGCAGGCACGTCGCGCCGTGCATGGTCGGCGGTCAGAAGCAGGCCGAGGCGAAAATCGCCTTCAACCCTGTAAACAGGCGAGAACGAAGTGACTGACGGTTTGGCGAACGACACGGATTGAATTCCCAGGAACAATTCGGGATTGATTTTCATCGGGCGCGGGAAGCTGTTTCAGGTCTGTCATGAGAAAGCCGGGATTGCAACGATCATTCTTTCGTCATGTTCTTTCTTCTCGGTGGGACTGCGTTGACATCACCGGCGAAACTGCCGAAAAGAGAGCGACCGAAATGGGATTTCCAGACGTGAAACAAAAGCGATTGCGGGCTGAAGGGGTTCGGCGGATGCGACTTCCACACTTCCTAGCTGTATTTTCCGCTGTGTTGCTTGGCGCACTCGGCATGACATCTGTGGAGGCGCGTGCCGATTTCCGCGTATGTAATTCGACGCAGAATCTTGTTGGCGTCGCCATCGGTTACCGGGCCAAGACGGGCTGGGTAACGGAAGGCTGGTGGCATATCGAAGGCTCGACCTGCAAAACGCTGATCGAAGGCCCGCTGACTTCGCGCTATTATTACCTCTATGCTGAGGACGCCCAGGGCGACGGCCGCTGGCAGGGCAATGTGAATATGTGCGTCGCGGAAAAGGAATTCCGCATTTCTGGCGTACAGGATTGCTTTGCGCGCGGCTTCCAGCGCAACGGCTTCCAGGAATATGATACCGGGGAACAGTCGAGCTGGATGGTTCAGCTTGCAGACGAAACACCGCCGGAAACCCCCACTGTTACAGGAACGAATAGTCAATGAAGCGCAACCGCAAGGTCAAGATTCTCGCAACGCTGGGTCCGGCGTCTGGCGAGGAAGCCGTCATCCGCAAGCTCTTTGAAGCCGGTGCCGATGTTTTCCGCATCAATATGAGCCATGCCGACCATGACCTGATGCGCACCCTCGTGAAGCGCATCCGCAATGTGGAAAAGGCTGTTGGCCGCCCGATCGGCATTCTCGCCGACCTTCAGGGCCCGAAGCTGCGCGTCGGCAAGTTCAAGGACGGAAAGGTCGATCTCGTTCCCGGCCAGACCTTCACGCTCGACAATAACGAAGCGCCCGGCGACGAAACCCGCGTTTTCCTCCCGCATCCGGAAATTCTGGAAGCGGTCGAGCCGGGTCACCGCCTTCTCATCGATGACGGCAAGCTGCATCTGGTCGCGGAAGCAACCGACGGCAAGTACATCCGCTGCAAGGTCATTTCCGGCACCCGCATTTCCGACCGCAAGGGCGTCAGCCTGCCGGACACGACGCTCGGTGTCGGCGCGCTGACCGAGAAGGACCGCAAGGACCTTGATGCTGTTCTGAAGGAAGAAATCGACTGGGTTGCGTTGTCCTTCATCCAACGCCCGGAAGATCTGGCCGAAGTGCGCAAGGTTTCGCGCGGCAAGGTCGGTATCATGTCGAAGATCGAAAAGCCGCAGGCTGTCACGCGTCTTGATGAGATCATCGAGCTTTCCGACGCGCTGATGGTTGCCCGTGGCGATCTCGGTGTTGAAATGCCGCTCGAAAGCGTTCCCGGCATTCAAAAGCAGATCACCCGCCGCGCGCGCCGCGCTGGCAAGCCGGTCGTTGTCGCGACGCAGATGCTCGAATCCATGATCACTGCGCCGGTGCCAACCCGCGCCGAAGTATCGGATGTTGCAACGGCCGTGTTCGAAGGCGCGGATGCCATCATGCTTTCGGCTGAATCGGCATCGGGCCAGTATCCGGTCGAAGCAGTCGCCACCATGAACCGCATTGCCGAGCAGGTTGAGCAGGAACAGACCTATTCGACCATCATCGATGCGCAGCGTGCAGCACCTGAGCCGACCGGCGCCGATGCGATTTCGCTCGCAGCCCGCCAGATCGCCGAAACGCTGAAGCTGTCGGCCATCGTGACTTACACGGCTTCCGGCACAACCGGTCTGCGTGCCGCTCGCGAGCGTCCGCGTACGCCAATCATCGCGCTGTCGCCCGTCGTCGATACCGCCCGCAAGCTGTCACTCGTCTGGGGCCTGCATTGCGTCGTGACCGCCGATGCCCATGATCTGGAAGATATGGTTGATCACGCCTGCCAGATCGTCTTCGAAGAAGAATTCGGTAAAGCCGGTTCGCGCATCATCATCACCGCCGGTGTGCCTTTCGGTACGCCAGGTGCGACCAACATGCTGCGCATCGCCTATATAGGTGCCGACGGCAAGTCCGGCGTCTAAACTGGCGATATTCGGGCTCTGGTGGCCTGCAAATGGCACGTCTTTGAGCTTCCGGTGCTCATGTACCTTTAAGTACATTCCGCTCCGGGTCTCAAAGCCCTACCATTTTCGGCACACCATCATCCCGAATCTCATCCAGTTTCGGGTGCTCATCCGCATAAGTTTGAAAAACGCGCTCCTTTCGGGGCGCGTTTTGCTTTGTGGGATTGGTTTGTTTGGAGATTAAGTTCGCGTGTCGGCCAGCTCGTCGGCGAGATCGTTGAAACTCTTCTGGGCGTCGCGCATCATCGGATAAACGATCAGCGCCTGCTCATATGCCTTCATGGCCTGCTCCTTGAGGCCACGGACGCGTAGAATCGCCGCCATGCCCGTCAAGGCGCCGTAATGGCGTGGCTCCAGCTCAAGCGTACGATTGATGTCGTACATGGCGTGGGCATAGTCTTTTTGCAGGAAATAGACGGTCGCACGGCGATTCCATGCTTCAGCATAATCCGGATTGAGAGCGATGGCTTCATTCAGGAAATCAAGCGCCGACGCATAGCGACGTTCGAGCAGGGCCGCATTGGCCCATTGCACCAGAAGGTCAATCGTGGCGCTGCCGGATTGCGACCAGAGCGTATTGATCTGCGAGGCGATGCGCCGTGCCTTGGCCTCGTCCGTTGTTCTGCGCAATTCCGCAAACAGCTTGTCGAGGCGCTCTTCCGGCGTCTGGGGTTCAGAGGCTTTGGCTGGGGCAGGTTGCGCTGAATCTGGCTTCTGCTCGCTGTCTGCGCCAATTTGCACGGGCGTGAGCGGAGCGATCAACGGAGAATTCAGCGGCGTCTTATCGGGCGTCATCTCGGCGCGTGCGCCGTCGACGGCCAATGTCACCGCACTGAATGCGGCAACTGTCGCAAAGATCTTCAGACATGCAAAAACGTTCCGCATATGCATAGATTTCCCTATGCACGGCGGAACGTCAAATGCAAAATCAAAAATAAGATTAGCCCTGACGAGCCTTGTAGCGCGGAGCAGTCTTATTGATGATGTAAACGCGGCCCTTGCGGCGGACCAGCTGGCAGTCGCGATGACGGCCCTTAAGCGCTTTAAGCGAGTTCTTGATCTTCATGTCAATCACCGGTCTGGTTGGCCCATCGACATGAACACGCCGCCGGGCTTCATAAAAACAGCGCCCAAGGCGCCAATTGATTACAGACACGGTATATGTGCCTGAAGGGTTGGCCGAAATACACAAGGTTTCGGGTAAATGTCAACTCCTGCGCGGCAGATTCACGGGTGAGGGGCCGAAAATCTTGTCGCAGACAGCGGAGTCATCGGGAATCGTCAAGATTCCCGACAAAGCTTAGCTGGCGCGGGGCTTGATATGAGTCACATGCCCCATTTTCCGGCCTTCACGGGCTTCCTTTTTGCCGTAGAGATGCAGCACGGCGTTGGGTTCTGAGAGAATCGCTGGTACCTTGTCGACATCGTTGCCGATCAGGTTTTCCATCACGCAATCGGAATGCCGGTCCGTATTGCCAAGCGGCAGTCCGGCAACGGCGCGGATATGCTGTTCGAACTGCGAGATCGCGCAGGCGGCTTCCGTCCAGTGGCCGGAATTGTGCACGCGCGGCGCAAATTCATTGGCCAGCAGCGAGCCATCCTTCAAGACGAAGAATTCAAGCCCCAGGACGCCGACATAATCCAGCGCATGCAAAAGCTTCTCTGCGGCCTGTCGCGCAGCATCAGCCGTCTGTGCGGTGATCTGGGCAGGAACAGTCGACGTCGCGAGTATGCCGTCATTGTGCACGTTTTCGGCAATGTCGTAGATGGCGACATTGCCGCTGCGGTCGCGTGCGGCGATGACCGAGACTTCACGTTCGAAATCGACAAAACCTTCGAGGATGGCCGGGGCCTTGTTGATGGCGACCAGCGCGACATGGGCCGCAGTTTCGTCCAGCGACGTCAGGCGTACCTGTCCCTTGCCGTCATAGCCGAGGCGGCGTGTCTTGAGGATGCCGCGTTCGCCAAGCGCTCCAAGCGCTGCAATCAGCGTTTCCTCGTCATCGACCAGACGCCAGGGCGCGGTCTCGATGCCGCTTTCGTTGAGGAACTGCTTTTCGTTGAAGCGATCCTGCGAAATTTCAAGCGCTGCCGGAGGCGGCAGCACAATCGCGGTTTCGGCGAGCTTGTCGGCGGCGCTGACCGGCACGTTTTCGAATTCATAGGTGATGACGTCGGAAGCAGCGGCGAGTTCGGCCAGCGCTTTCGGATCGTCATAGGCTGCCACGATCTGGCGGTTTGCAACCTGCGCCGCCGGGCAATCTGCCTGCGGCTCGAGGATGACTGTCTGGAAGCCGAGGCGTGCGGCGGCCATGGCGAGCATGCGGCCCAATTGCCCGCCGCCGATGATGCCGATCGTTGCTCCGGATTGAAGTGCGGACTTTTCCATATCAGACCTCATTGGTAGGACGTTCAGCCACGCTCTCGGTCTGGGCGCTGCGCCATTCATCGAGGCGTGCGGCAAGGGCGTCGTCGTGGAGCGCCAGAACGGCAGCGGCGAGCAGGGCGGCATTGATGGCGCCGGCGCGTCCAATCGCCAGCGTGCCGACGGGGATGCCAGCGGGCATCTGCACGATGGAAAGGAGCGAATCCTGACCCGACATTGTCTTCGACTGGACGGGTACGCCGAAGACGGGCAGGGCCGTCATGGCGGCGGTCATGCCGGGAAGATGCGCCGCACCGCCTGCACCGGCGATCACGACCTTGAAGCCTTCAGCCTTCGCGCCCTTGGCGAAGGCGACCAGCCGGTCCGGCGTGCGGTGAGCGGAAACGATACGGGCGTCAAAGCCGATACCCAGCGCCTCCAGCGTGTCTGCGGCATGGCGCATGGTTTCCCAATCAGACTGGCTGCCCATGATAATGGCGACGTCGGCTGTAACGCTCATTGATCTGTCCTGCTCTGTTTCATGCGTTCGCGGATGAGATGTTGCATGGATAAAAATGATAAAGCCGGGCGAACCCCGGCTTTGCTTTCGATATGAGACGCAATCAGGCGATGATGTCAGGAATGACCTGATCTTCCATTTCCTGAAGCTTGTCCTTGATCGCGAGTTTTTTCTTCTTCATGCGCTGGACGCGCAACTGATCGCAGCCGACAGCGATCATCGCATTGATGGCTGCATCGAAATCCGCGTGTTCCTGTTTCAGACGTGCGACGGCCAACCTGATCTCGGCCTGTTCCTGATCGGACATGCGGAACCCCATTCTGTTGAATAGTTTTACGGGCTGCGTCGAACCTTGGTCAAGGCACGTCACAAGCCCGTTTCGGGCAAGCCCTTATCACATTTTTCACGATTGGAAAATGCTACCACGACAAAATCGACTTTGCACCAAACTCATGCCAAACTGTCATGGTTCTGTCATGGATAGCGGCTGTCGAAGACGACAAATCAAAACCGCGTCCCTGGCAGCCGGGACTGTGTGTTTGGCCCGGATAAACAGGAGGTGTGCCGGGCGTTCATGCAGTAGAGCAAATGGAGCAACAGCACCTGCCATGGAGGTTGGTCTGGCTGTTCCATTATTGTGTGGAAATCAACCAAGGAGAACTGATGATGGCTATCGAGTCCCATCTTGCCACGCTTGAAAAGAAGCACGGCGCTCTGGAGCAGGAAATTTCCGATGCTTTGGCGTCACCGGCAATGGATGATCTTCACGTCGCGTCTCTCAAGCGCAAGAAGCTTATGCTGAAGGACCAGATTGAGAAGCTTAGATCTCAGGTAACGCGTCACTGACGCTAGCGCCGACAAGGCGTACAGATAGGGAAAGCCGCAAAGGCGCTTCAAGCCATTTCATATCAGACGCGGAACAGACCGGCGAAAGCCGGGTGTTGCTGCCCTGATATCGCGTTAAGCATCTCGGCCAGAACGGTCGAATGGCGGTTGGGCTTTTGATGGCTGTATCTGGGGCTGGAGTTGGCGGCTGTGCCTCAGCCGCCAAACATTTTGATTCATATATTTTATCAGCGTATTTTTGGCGCTTTCGCGCTTCTAAAGTATGTCGTGTTCAATCATATTCACGCGACACGCTTTAAGCTTTTGTTTTTCCGCATGTCTTTATCCCGAAACCGGTTTCCACTTTCGGGAGACATGCTTTGGCGATCTGACCTGTCACATCAGCTTTCTGCTTCAGCTCTCGGATCGAGGTTCATCGCTTCTGGCGTTGCGCCGCGTTCGGAAGGCATGCTCTTAAACTGATCCTTTTCTTCTTTCGGCACAGCGGCACGCTGGCGCGAGCGGAACAGCGCGTAGCCGGTAATCGAAATATGCGCGAGCATGGTGATGGCAAAGAGTCCTGACGGCCAGAATATGTCCATCGCAGCAGCCGCCAGAAGCGGGCCGAGCATGGTGCCGAAGCCATAAAGCAGCAGCAGGCCGCTTGAGACCTTCACGAAGCTTTCCGCCGTTGCATGGTCATTGGCATGCGCGACTGCGACCGGATAGAGCGCATAGGCAAGCGCGCCGTAACAGCCGGTCATGACGATGATGACCGGCCCGCTCGACGGCCCGACGAGGAATGCGATCAGGCCGACAAAGGCGGCTAGTGCGGCGACGCCTGCCAGCACAAAACGGCGATCCACCAGATCGGAAATGCGCCCGATGGGGATCTGCATTAAAGCGCCAGCAGCAATGGTCACGCTGACCATCAGGGCGATTTCAGTCGTTGATATGCCGGATTTCGCGCCGAAGACAGCGCCGAGCGTGCCCCATGCGCCATTGGCGATGCCGATCAATATGCAGCCGACGAAGGCGGCGGGTGAATTGCGGTAAAGCGCCTTGAGGTCGAGCTGGACTTCGGTGAGCGGTCGCGGGCTGACGGCTGTGGAAATGGCGGTCGGAATGAGCGCCAGGCAGAAGAGAATACCGCAGATCATAAACAGGTGGTCGGAGTGCACATCGCCGCCTGCAACCAGCATCTGGCCGGTCATGGTCGCCCCGTAATTGACCATCATATAGAGGCCGAAAATCTTGCCGCGCGATTCATTGGTGGCGCGCTCGTTCAGCCAGCTTTCGATGACCATGAAGGCGCCCGCCATCGAGAAACCGGTGAAGGCGCGGAGGATAACCCACATGGTTGCGTCTACGAAGATGCCGGAGAGAAGCGCGATGACTGCCGCGGATGCGGCGAAGCAGCCAAAGGCGCGCACATGGCCGACACGGCGTACAAGGCGCGGGGCGAAAAGACAGCCCGCCACGAAACCGCCTGCCCAGGTGGTGCCCAGCATGCCGAGCGATGTGACGGAAAAGCCTTCGGCGCCACCACGCAAGGGCAGGAGCAACCCGTGTAAACCCGATGCCATCAGGAGAAAGGCTGTGCCACAGAGAAGGGACAGGACCTGAATGTAAACGCGCAAAACGACTTCCTATGTGATTGCCCCGCATCGATGCCGGGGATTTACGGAAGCCGCTGGCATGGCTTCCATTGGCATTTTCAGCGAAACAAAGCCTCTGCCGCAGCGCGGCTGTCGCCTTTTTTCAGTCTCTGGGTTTTGAGACGCTCGATTTCCGATTGCAACAAGACAATGCGCTGATCGATCTCTGCGACCGAAAGCAGCGACAGTTCATCTTCGCTGAGCACCGCGCTGTCACGTGGCTTTATCGCATCTTCTTCGAAACCGCTCATGGCCTTCCTCCGTGGTCAATGATGGCTTAGTCACCGAGAAAAGATTTAACACCTTGAATCTTCGCATATATATTTGGGAAAATCGATTACGATTTCTCTAACGGAATTGCGTGTGTCCCATATCGGACCCAGATCAGACGCTATGTGAGGCATTTCTGCGACGGTGCGAAGCTGTGTAAGGCGCACAAGATTCCGGCTGCGTTCGAACAGGAGTTTTGATGATGATGGCCGATTTACCTTCCCGGATGACTGCAATCGAGATTTCCGAACCGGGTGGCGCACATATGTTGCGCCCCGTTCAGCGGTCCATGCCAGAACCCGGGGAGGGGCAGGTGCTGGTGCGCGTGCGGGCTGCGGGCGTCAATCGCCCCGACGTACTGCAGCGGCAGGGAAGCTATGCGCCGCCGCCCGGCGCATCCGATATTCCGGGGCTGGAAATCGCGGGCGATATTGTGGCTCTCGGTACGGGCGTGAAGCGCTTCAAAAAAGGCGATCAGATCGTGGCGCTGCTGCCCGGCGGCGGCTATGCCGAATATGCAGTGGTGCATGAAACCAACGCACTGCCACTTCCCTCCGGCTATGGCTATATCGAGGCTGCCGCCATCCCGGAGACTTTTTTCACCGTCTGGCACAATGTTTTTCAACGCGGTGGGCTGAAGGAAGGCGAAACCCTGCTTATTCACGGTGGTTCATCGGGTATCGGTACGACCGCCATCCAGTTGGGCAAGGCGTTTGGGGCAAAGGTCATTGTGACCGCCGGTTCGAAGGACAAATGCGATGCCTGTTTGAAACTTGGCGCAGACCGGGCAATCAACTATCGCGATGAGGATTTCGTCACCGCCGTCAAGGACGCGACTGGTGGCAAGGGCGCCGATGTTATTCTCGACATGGTGGGCGGTGATTATGTCGACCGCAATTATAAGGTCGCAGCCGAAGATGGCCGTATCGTGCAGATCGCCTTTTTGAACGGCGCCAAGGCAACCGCCAATTTCGCGCTGCTGATGACCAAGCGTCTGACCCATACCGGATCGACCTTGCGTGCCCGGCCGGTCGAATTCAAGGCCGGTCTCGCGCGTGAGCTGGAGGCCAAGGTCTGGCCGCTTTTGGCTGAGCGCCGCGTTGCGCCGGTCATGGACATGATCTTTTCCCTGAAGGATGCCTGGCGTGCCCATGAGCGCATGGAAGAGGGGCGGCATATCGGGAAGATTGTGCTCGATATAGCCTGACAATTGCGGCTCTGACGGTCTGCAAATGGCGTGGTTCTGCGCTTCCGGTGCTCACGTACCTTCTTGTGACGCATAGTCTTATCCGAAAAGTCTGCAACTTTTCGGGACTATGCTTGGATGTACGCTCCGCTCCGGTTCGCAAACCCCACCATTTTCGGCTCGTCACA
This sequence comes from Ochrobactrum sp. 19YEA23, assembly GCF_029909865.1. Taxonomy (NCBI): domain Bacteria; kingdom Pseudomonadati; phylum Pseudomonadota; class Alphaproteobacteria; order Hyphomicrobiales; family Brucellaceae; genus Ochrobactrum; species Ochrobactrum sp. 19YEA23. The sequence goes on from NZ_JASAMQ010000011.1 coordinate 123,181, forward strand.
GCCACAATCGGGAAATCACGCACAGATTGTTGGGACGGCTTCAGCGCATTCTTGCCCTGCTGCCAAAAAACCTATATATAGGCCGTGATTTCCCGGAAATTGTGGTTTTTTCCACGTCCCGCGCCACCGGAGCGGACGAACAGAAGGATTATATCTAATGGCCACTCAGCTTCTTATGCCGAAGGCAACGGCCGTCTGGCTTGTCGATAATACGGCTCTGTCGTTTGATCAGATTGCAGCCTTTTGCAAACTGCATCCGCTGGAAGTGAAGGCGATTGCCGATGGCGAAGCCTCGCAGGGTATCAAGGGTCTCGATCCGGTCATTACAGGACAGCTTTCGCGCGAGGAAATCGCGAAGGGCGAAAAAGACCAGTACTACCGTCTGAAGCTTGCCGACCCGAAGGTGCGCGTCCCTGAAGCCAAGCGCAAAGGCCCACGCTACACGCCGCTGTCGAAGCGTCAGGACCGTCCGAACGCGATTCTCTGGCTGGTGCGCAATCATCCCGAGCTGAAGGATGCGCAGATTTCGCGCCTGATCGGCACGACCAAGTCGACCATCGAGCAGATCCGCAACCGTTCGCACTGGAATTCGGCCAATCTGACAGCGATGGACCCGGTCACGCTCGGCCTTTGCTCGCAGATTGATCTGGACATCGAAGTCGAACGCGCAGCGCGCAACCGTCCGGCTGCACCGGAATCCGACAGCACGCTGCTGCCAGCTTCCGCAACGGAAAACTTCGATTATCGCGACGAACCGGCTGCAGAAGAAGAACTCGACGCAGACAAGGTTTTCGCAAAGCTCTCGTCCCTCAAGGGCACGAACACCGACGAAGACGAAGAATAATCGTCAGGCATCGGCCTCTCGATATATGTCAGTTAACGCCCGGCTTTATGCCGGGCGTTTTCGTTCATGAGAAGAAAACCTTCGCCTCTGGCGGAGGATTGAAAGAGTTCTACGCGGTATGAAAGAAACCTCCGGCTTGGATCACGAAGTGATCGAAA
>NZ_JASAMQ010000012.1:0-105450 GCF_029909865.1 Ochrobactrum sp. 19YEA23
CGAACCCGACGGCCCTGCCTCACGCAGAGCCGCATCAGTCCCAGTCGAAGCCATCATCAAATCAGCCTCTTACTGCTTTACCAACGGACAGCCGCCCTTATCGAGCGGACGGAACGCTTCGTCGCCCGGAATGGTGCGAAGAACCTTGTAATAGTCCCACGGTCCTTTGGATTCCGCAGGCGACTTGACCTGAACAAGATACATGTCGTGTACCATACGACCGTCTGCACGCAGCTTCGCATTGCGGGCAAAGAAGTCACTGATATCCATCGTGCGCATCTTGTCGAGCACTACCTTGCCGCTGGTGGACTTTGCCGCCTCGGACGCCTTGAGATAGTTCATGACAGCGGAATAAACGCCAGCATGAACCATCGTTGGCATTTTGCCATTCATCCGCTCACCGAAGCGCTTCGACCAGGCGCGGGTCTGGTCATCATAATCCCAGTAAAAGCCGGTGGTCAGTGTCAGGCCTTTTGCAGTCTCAAGGCCAACGCTATGGACGTCGGAGAGAAACAGCAGCATGCCTGCTATTTTCTGGCCACCCTGCGCAATGCCATATTCATTGGCCTGCTTGAGCGCCGTCATCGTATCGCCCGACGAATTTGCAAGAGCAATCACGTCCGCACCCGATGCTTGCGCCTGGAGCAAGAAAGACGAGAAGTCAGTGGTTTCACGTGGGTGACGAACCGAACCCACAACTTCACCACCGCTCGCCTTGACGGCTTCTGTTGTATCCCGTTCAAGGGCATGACCGAACGTATAGTCAACAGTGATGAAGTACCACTTCTTACCGCCCTCCTGCGTCATGGCGCGACCGGTGCCATTGGCGAGTGAATAAGTGTCCCAGGTCCACTGCGCCGTGGTTGGCGAGCAGGCTTTGCCCGTCAGGTCCGAAGAACCTGCGGTGGATGCCAGAAATGCTACGTCCTTATCGCGCGTGATCTCTTGAACAGCCATGGCGACCGACGATGTCGGCACATCGATAATGGCTTTGACGTTCTTCTCGTCGATCCAGCTGCGCGCCAATGTGGAGCCGATATCCGGCTTGTTTTGGTGGTCGCCAACGATGACTTCGATGGGCTCTCCATTCAACTTGCCACCGAAATCCTCCACAGCCATCTTGGCCGCTACGACCGAGCCTTCACCGGCTAGGTCGAAATTCATGCCGGACATGTCTGTCAGCACGCCCAGTCTAACTGGTTCTGCCAAAGCCGGGCTCGCAAGCATCATTGCGGCAAATGCACCAGAGAGCATCATTGATTTCATTGTCATGGTTTTCCTCCTCCCAAATAATAACGGTGTCAGCTCGACTGGCTGTTGCTTTCCGCAATCAGCCTTGCCAGATAAAACTGGTCAGCTTCATAAGGTGCGGCCCAGTTGGCGCGGTGTTCCTGATCAATGGCCCTCTTCGTCATCCGCAAGGCCATTGGCGGACATTCAGCGATCGTCTGCGCGAAAAGCTTTGCTGTTTCGACCGCGCCACCCGCGGGCGCAATCTTGTCGCACAGCCCCATTTTGAGGGCGTCCTGCTCGCCGATCCGCTCATTGGTGAAAAGCGCGAGCTTGGCGCGCGTCGGCCCGATGAGCGATGACAGGAGGGGCAAACCGCCCCAACCCAGCGTCATGCCCAGACGAACTTCCGGAAACTGAAAGAATGCGCCCTCAGCCATAACGCGGAAATCCGCCGCCAATGCCAAAATACCGCCCCCGCCGACGGCTGGACCTTCGACAGCTGCAATAGTGATTTGCGGCAACAGCCGCCACCGATCACACATGACGCCGCCAAGCGACATGGCCGTGTGACGAGAAACAGCGTCCGAACCATTCCGCCACAGATTTTCGTCCTTCAGATCGACGCCACCCGAAAAACGGCTTTCAGTACCCGTGATGATAACGACCTGAATAGTGTCATCCGCCGACAGCTCGTCAGCCGCTTCTATGAGCTCTTTGATCGCTTTTTCATTGAGAGCATTGGCCTTGCCGCCACGGTCATAGCGCACCACCGCAATCGGTCCTTCGCGCTGGATATCGACTATGGCCATTTCCATCCTCCCAGATGTTTTCGCTTTGACATACTACCGAGTATGTTGCATATTCCAAATAGGTTTGCAACTGCCCTCTTTTGAAGGTTTAGTTGCGACCGGGGCAGGAGGAATTCAGAATATGACGCCAGACCAGCGTGCGCTCGACCGCAACCATTCCGTGTTGCGATATCTTCTCGATCAATATGCAGCGGAGCGCCCCACAGCACCATTCGTGCATTTTTGGCCATCGACAGAATGGGATTACAATACAACCCGGGACCGCGTTCGCCAGCGCGCGGCAACGCTGCAATCCCATGGCGTAAAACGCGGCGATCACGTGCTTTGTTTTATGGGCAACGGGCCGGACCTACTCACCACCTGGTTCGCCATCAATTATATCGGCGCGGTCTATGTGCCGATCAACACCGCAGCCCTCGGGCGCCCGCTGGAACACATTCTGGATGACGCGGATGCACCGTTGATGATCGCACATGTCGACCTCGTGGAACGTTTGCGAGATATCGCTCCGGGCAAACTGCGTAAAGTTCTTGTCGTCGAGGGTACAGCTGACTGCGCAGTCGCTAGCGTGGAAATCCTGCCTCTGATCGATGTTGAAACCGTCAGCGAGACCGAGCTTGTTCTCGACACGCCGATTGAGCCGTGGGACACACTGGCTATCATGTACACCTCTGGTACGACGGGCAATGCCAAGGGCGTCGTGACCTCTTATGTGCAGCTTTATACGATGGGGCCGGACGCCTTTGACTGCGTCGATGAAACGGACCGCTGCATGATTTGCGGTCCGATCTTTCATTGCGGCTCCACGCTTTATGTCTATGCGATGCTGGCGCGCGGACTATCGATTGGTATGATGCGCGAGTTCAAAACGCAGCATTTCTGGCAAGCAGTGCGGGAAACGAACTCGACCTACTGTCTGTTGCTGGGTGTGATGGCCAGTTTCCTCCTAAAACAGCCGGTTTCATCGGATGATCGCAACCACCCGCTGCGTCGTGCCTTCATCACGCCATTTGGCGAAGATGGTCCATTGTTCGCCGAGAGATTTGGCGTGGAGGCATGGACCATCTACAACATGACCGAAATCGCCAGTCCGCTTGTTGCTGGTCCCGGCATTACGCAAAAGGGCATCGCGGGGAAGCCGCGCCCCTGGTATCAGTTGCGTGTCGTCGACGAAAACGACATCGAAGTGCCGGATGGCACGGCTGGTGAACTTGTCATTCGCTCCGACCGCCCCTGGGCTTTGATGAAAGCCTATTACAACAATCCGAAAGCCACTGTCGAAGCCATGCGCAATGGCTGGTTTCACACCGGAGACAGTTTTCGTAAGGATGAAAACGGCGTTTATTTCTTCGTTGATCGCCTGAAAGACGTCATCCGGCGGCGCGGTGAGAATATCTCCTCCTTTGCGTTAGAGGCTGAAGTGCTTTTCCACGACAGCGTCAAGGAATGCGCGGCTATCGCAGTCCCAAGCGAATTGAGCGAAGATGAAGTCCTTATCGCCGTAACGCCGGTGGACGGACAAGAAATTGTCGCCGAAGAGTTGCTGGATTTTCTTGCAGGCCGCCTACCCCGCTTTATGGTGCCGCGCTATGTGCGGATTTTGGAATCTCTTCCGAAGACATCGAGCGGTAAAATCCGGAAGCATATTTTGCGCAGTGAAGGGGTTACCGAAAACACGATCGATCGCGAGTTGAAGGTGAAGCGCGCAAGTTGATTTGCAGAAGCTCGACCCCGATAAATCGAAAGAACTGAACACATGGAAAATTTCGTCTTCAACACAACGCCATCCATCGTGCTACAGACCGGCGGTCTGGCGAAGATAGCCGATATCGCCGGGCACCTGTTGGGCAAGCGTGTTGTGATCGTGACCGACAAGGGATTGCACAAGCTCGGACTTCTGGACTCTGCAACAAATGCGCTGGAACAGGCAGACATTGCCGTTTCGATGTTTGACGACGTGCAGGCTGATCCGCCAGAAAGTAATGTTCTCGCGCTGAAAGATCACATCCTGGCGCATGAAGCGACAGGTGTCCTCGCCATTGGCGGCGGCTCCTCAATGGATGTTGCAAAGGTTGCAGCCCTGATCGCAAAGAGCGGTGAGGCGCTCAACGACATCTACGGCGTCAATATTGCGCGTGGCCCGCGCCTGCCGCTCGTTCTGGTGCCAACAACAGCGGGAACAGGGTCGGAAGTCACACCGATATCGATCATCACCACGGGAGCATCGGAAAAGAAGGGCGTCGTTTCTCCGCTTCTGCTGCCGGACACGGCAATCCTCGACGCAGATTTGACCGTTGGCTTGCCAGCGGCGGTAACTGCTGCCACCGGCATCGATGCGATGGTGCATGCCATCGAAGCCTATGCCTCGGCCTCCACCAACAACAATCCCCTGTCGCGCTCATTGGCGCGCAACGCCCTGCAATTGCTTGGCTCCAATATCCGCACTGCGGTCTTTGAAGGCCAGAACCGTGATGCACGGGCTGCCATGCTGCTTGGCTCATTGCTTGCTGGTCAGGCGTTTGCCAATTCTCCGGTGGCTGCGGTTCATGCACTCGCCTATCCGATTGGTGGCCATTTTCATGTGCCGCACGGCCTGTCCAATGCGCTCGTGCTTGCGCATGTGTTGCGCTTCAATCTGCCAGAAGCAAGCCATATCTATGCGGAAATTGCAGCCGATGTTTTCCCAGAACTCGCCAGCATATCGGCGGAAAAACGCGCTGAAGCCTTTGTCGAAAAACTGGCAGACCTCAGCCGCGAACTTGGCGTACCGCAGACATTGCGCGAGGTGAACATCACGGAAGGCGATCTGCCTCTGCTTGCGCGCGACGCCATGAAACAGACCCGTCTTCTGGTCAACAATCCGCGCAAGGTAACCGAGGCAGATGCTCTGGCGATTTATAAGGCCGCATATTGATATCGCCGCAGTTGGCATCATAAAAAAGGCCGTTTAACCGGCCTTTTTCGTGTCTATCAGCAAATCTCAAACAAGCCTGCCGCACCCATGCCGCCGCCAACGCACATGGTCACCACCACATAACGTCCATTGCGCCGCTTGCCTTCGATGAGGGCGTGCCCAGTCATACGCGCACCCGACATTCCGTAAGGATGGCCAATCGAAATAGCGCCGCCATTCACATTGAGCTTCTCATTGTCGATGCCGAGCTTGTCGCGGCAATAAAGCACCTGCGCTGCGAAGGCCTCGTTCAATTCCCATAGATCTATATCATCGACCGTCAGGCCATGCTGCTTCAGCAGTTTCGGCACGGCATAAACAGGACCAATGCCCATCTCGTCAGGCGCACATCCGGCAACGGCCATCCCGCGATAGATACCGAGCGGCGAAAGGCCCCGCTTTTCCGCTTCCTTCGCTTCCATCAGCACGGAAGCCGAGGCCCCGTCCGACAACTGCGAGGCATTACCAGCGGTGATATAGCCGCCCTGCGCGATGACCTGACCACCGGCAAAGACAGGCTTCAATCCGCGCAAGCCTTCCAGTGTGGTTTCGGGACGATTACCTTCGTCCATGGCCAGCTCGATGTTTTTCGACGAAATCTCACCTGTGACCTTATCCTTGATCAGCATAGTGGATTGTAGCGGTACAATCTCGGCGTTCAACCGGCCTGCTGCCTGTGCGGCTGCCGTGCGTTGCTGCGATTGAAGCGCATACTCGTCCTGCGCCTCGCGCGAGACGCCATAACGCGCCGAAACAATCTCGGCCGTCTCAATCATGCTCATATAGGTGGCGGGCACATGCTCGGTTAGCCACGGATCGCGCCAGCGATAAACGTTCATATGATCGTTCTGCACCAGCGAGATCTGCTCCACGCCGCCGCCAATGGCAATCGTCATGCCATCACCGGTAATCTGCTTGGCAGCTGCCGCGATAGCCATGAGCCCAGAAGCGCATTGACGATCCATCGACTGGCCCGGAACTGACACAGGAAGGCCAGCCCGCAACAAGGATGTGCGGGCGATATTCATATGGGTCGTGCCTTGCTGAAGCGCCGCGCCAATGACGACGTCCTCCACTTCCGCGCCATCAATGCCTGCGCGTTCGACAGCAGCGGCAATTGCATGCCCCGCAAGTGCTGGCGCTGTCGTGTCGTTGAAAGCTCCGCGATAGGCTTTGCCAATCGGTGTACGCGCAGTTGATACGATTACAGCTTCTCTCATCAGAGCTCCTCCACTGACGCCGAAACGTAAAGCCTTTCGGCTAATTCTCTAAGTTCCGGGGTCAGCGGAACAGGTCGTCGCGTGTCTCGGTTCACATAGACATGCACATATTCACTTACAGCAGCAGTCAGCTCTTCGCCATCCTTGAAGATGCCAAATCCCCACAGCAAGCTTGTATTACCGATGTGCTCGACACGAACCCCGACAACGACATTGTCGGGATAAGAAATCTCGGAGAAATAATTCGTTGAATTGCGCGCCACGACGCCGATGGGGGTGGCGCCATTCAGCTCCAGAGCGCCTGCCGCTATCAGCGACCGATTCAACGCCGCATCGCAATATTGCATATAAACGACGTTATTGACGTGGCCATAAATGTCCATGTCACTCCAGCGCGTCTGCATCTCGTAGAACTCCCGATAGGCTGAGCGAGGTTCAGCCTTCGGGCGAGGCTTTTGCGCCGTCATTCGACGACCTCGTGTGCCCTCGACGTTGCAATGATGCGATCCACATGCGCCAATCCGGCATCGGTTTCGATGAAGTTGGCCATATCATCGATCTTCGTGAAAGCGGCAGCAACAGCTTCAGGCGTCCGCTCACCCTTCGGCAGATAAACGCCTTCACTTTCCACAATCGCCATGCGTGCTACGGTACCGGCACCGGCCAAAAGAACAGTCCGGCTTGGCGCTTGCTCGCTTACGAGGAAGAGAGCAGCAGGAACAACGTTTTCCGGTGCGAGGCGCACCAGCATTTCCTCGTCCAGCACATCACCGGTCATGCGTGTTGCCGCAGTCGGCGCTATCGCATTGACGTGGATGTCGTACTTGTCGCCCTCAAAATGCAACACATTCATCAGGCCGACGAGTCCCGCCTTGGCGGCACCGTAGTTGGATTGACCGAAATTGCCGTAAACGCCCGACGTGGACGTTGTCATCAGGATGCGGCCATAGTTCTGACCTTTCATGACGTCCCATACGGCGCGACTGGCATTGGCCGAGCCAATGAGATGCACGTCAACGACAGCGCGAAAATCGGCCATTTCCATCTTTGCGAAGCTCTTATCGCGCAAGATACCCGCATTGTTTATAAGAATATCGATGCGGCCAAATTCTTCGACTGTGCGCTTGGCCAGCGCCTGCATGTCATCGAATTTCGTGACGTTACCCGCATCGGCGATAGCCACGCCGCCCTTGGCGCGAATTTCCGCAACCACCTTTTCCGCGGCTTCAGACGCGCCGCCTGTTCCATCCCGGCTGCCGCCGAAATCATTGATGACAACCCTCGCGCCGCGTGCAGCCAGTTCAAGCGCATAAGCGCGCCCAAGCCCACCACCAGCACCTGTTACGATTGCAACGCGATTTTCGAAAGAAATGGCCATATGATCCTCAACCTACTGTCAGAATAAGCCAGTCAGCAGCGAGTGCTGGCTTCGCTTCGTCTTTGATTTCAACCGTCGCTCCAAGGGTCTGGAGCTGACCATTCCCCTTCGGCTGAACCGATTTGGAATTGAACACGCCGCGAATGGAAGACCCCACCTTCACCGGCGCGAGAAAACGGACCTTGTCGAAACCATAATTGATTTCGACCGCATCGGCTGCAACCTCCGGCAATACTTCGCGGCTGAGCTTGGTCAGCAGGGCAAGAACCAGAAAGCCATGGGCGATAGCTCCACCAAAGGCACTTTCTTTTGCAGCGCGCTCGGGATCCGTGTGAATGAACTGATGATCATCGATGACATCCGCAAATCGATCCACAAGCTGTTGATCGATCTTGATCCAATCCGAATACAGGATCTGGCTTTCCGCGCCCGCGTGTGGTGCAGAATTAGGGTTTATTTCCAAAATTAAATCCTCCAAGCGTTGAAAAATGGACAGTGGTCGCATTAATCAACAACATACTGAGTAGTATGCACTTGATCCTGGCTTTGTCTAGTGGCATTTTGTCGTCGAAATTTGCTAGGCTAAGCTGCCGCTTACCCATGCATCAATCGGAGTAGCAGATGGCTGACAGCCGCCGAAATAACCGAACGGACAGTACCGGGAATGTCGTGATCCTGGAAACAGCCGCTCAGTGCTTCATGGAGCAAGGCTTTTCCACAACGAGCATTGACGACGTGGCGCGCAGGATGGGCTCGACCAAGGGGCGCATTTATCACTACTACTCATCGAAGACGGATTTGTTCTTCGATGTACATCGTGAAGGCATGGATCGACTGTTCAAGGCTGTCGAACCCGTCATGACGTTGAACGGCTCGGGCCTGCATAGACTTGAAGAGATGCTCATGGCGCACGCACTGGCCATGATGAACAACGTCGCTTTCGAAGCGGTCGTGGTGCAGGGTGTTCATATGCATAAGCTTGCTGCGACAACACCCGACCAACGCCGGACACTCAACGAACTGATTTCGATCAGGCGCCGGTTCGAAGACCTGTTCAAGCAGGTCATTCGCGAAGGCATCGAAGATGGCAGCATCCGTCAAGTCGACGTGTCTGTGGCGGCAAAGGCTGTACTTGGCGCCATCAACTGGCTTTCAATCTGGTACCAACCGCGCAGTGTGGAAACAGAAGCCGACCGGGTCGCGCTCGCCAAAGAAATCGTGGGTATACAGATCAGAGGTTTGCATTCGTGAGAGGCGCTTTAACACCTCTCACATGTGGACAATATTCCCAAACTTATGAAACGCGCTGATGCGCTTCATTTTGCAGTAACGAACCGATCAAGCTTGCCCAGCGTTTCCAGACCAAGCTCAATCGCCCCAAAGCCTTTGGCATTCTGGAACTCAGCGGCTGTGCTGAAGACCATTCCCAGGGTCACTTTCGTGAATCCGTCTTGATCCTCAAATGAGGCCCATGCATCCGCATGTTTCGGTCCATTCTCACCCCATAGCAAGGTATAGCCAAGCCGTTCTTCCGGCTTGACCTCACCGTATTGGTGGTGGTTCGGGTACACTGTGCCATCCGGCCCGATCATATCGAAAACCCATTCGCCGCCTTGCCGCAGGTCAATCCTCTTTGTGCGACAAGAAAATCCTTCCGGGCCCCACCAAAGTGGCAAGGTTTCCGGATTCATCCACGCCTTCCAGACCACGTTGCGCGGTGCACGAATAACTTTCTGCAACACCATGGTGCGTTCGGCAGCAAGGGCCAGATTGTCCAGTCCGGCTCCGAAACCTGCTCGATAGCCAGCTTCCATATCGCCCGCCAGCGAAGACAGCTGCACCGTTACGATCAGTTTGCTCCTTTCGCCGAGGTCAGAAAAAGCGGCCGTGACCAATGCGGCTGATTGCTTCACGCCCTCGCAAGAAATCACCTCATAATTCACACTACGCAATGCGGGCTGCAATTCGAGCCAGTCGCATTCGCAACGAATGTCCGGCTGACCTTTCACCTTGCATAGCGAAACCTCGCGACCACCGATCCGCGTATCAGCTTCCAGAAACTCCACCTCGACGGCTGAATTTGGCGCAGCCCAAACTGCCCGTGCGGCTGGAGCAGCCCACGCCTGCCACAGGGCCGAGACGGGTGCGGCCACATTTCGCTCGAAAGTCAGCGTCGTGAAACGGCCTTCACCGGTGGGCGCTGTTTCAATGCTACTCGGCTTTTGAATTTGTGTCATTTTCGCGCTCCTCCATCACACTCATTACAAATGCATCAAGACGATCCAGACGTGCTTCCCAGATGGCGCGCTGTTCATCCATCCAGTTGCGCGCCGGTTCCATAGCTTCCGGCCGAATAGCGCAAGTGCGTATCCGCCCATCCTTGGATGACACAATCAAACCGGCTTCCTCCAGCACGGAAAGGTGCCGCATCACCGTCGGCAAACGAAGCCCGGTGGGCTCGGCCAAGTCCGTTACTGCCGTCGGCCCAGAAGCCAAACGGGTCAGGATCGACCGGCGTGTCGGATCTGCCAGCGCGTGGAACAAAAGTGAAAGGTCTGGATCATGCTTAGCCATATTACTAAGTATTCAGATAAAGGAAGGATGCGCAAGGAAAAACTTAGCCATTTGACGAAGTTTCTCTTGCGCTACCCGAGCGGATGTTCACCTAGCCGCAATAGGCGCGGATGATCTTTCCGGTATTCGCATCGGTTTCAATGGTTATACGTTCCTGCCGGAAGTCCATTGTAACCGGGTCGCCGGGCTTGACCTGACGCACCATGGTTGCGCCGGTGAGCTGCATGGCAGCGTCGTCGGTCATTTTGTCTTTGCCCGCAAGAGTTTCTGCGACATCCTTCTTGCATATTCCAGCCTGAACTTCAGCAACGACCGGAGCCTGCTCTTTTTGACAAGCGGCAACTGCAAGCAACAGCACTGCACCAAACAACAAAGATGCGCGACGCTTGAAATCCATGATCAAGATATCCTTTCAGCAAAATAATCGGCTACTGGAATCGCGTTATCACGAGACACCAGTGGTCTTGCGACGGTGCATAATCGCTCTCAGATGACCAGAACATGAATGCAATACGATTTTCGGTTGGCGCAACAGATCTGTATCGGTATGTTTTGCCCGAACAAAGATCGATATCGGGATGGAACTATGAACCTGCATAGTGGAAGCACATGGGCGAGATTCCACTCTGCCTTGCTTCCATTTATCATTTGGCTGCTGCTCAATCTTCTGGTGATCGGCGGCCTCGCCATTTACCAGCGATCCGAATTATTATCCGAACTTCAGGCGGCCAGTTTCACGTTACATCGTGAAGCGTCCCAGCGTGCGGTTCAGCATGATGCCCATTTGACGGCGCTTTCAACGATTGCGCAATCCAAGGTGCGGACTGCCGAACTTTCACAGGACGACGTGTTTCTTGAGGTCGCTACGACCATCACGCGCTTCTATCCGCGTATCGATGAAATTCAACTTGTGCCAATCAATCCAGCAGCGCCGGTCACGGGCACAAGAGAGCTGGAACCGGGGCTGACCGGAGCCATACGAGCGGCAGCACTTTCGTCGAGCGGCGTCCCAAAACTGATCACACCGGCAGCGCGTCCCGGACATTACATGATTGTAAAGCGTAGCCCGAATAACGATGATCCCCACGATGGATTGGCGCTATCGATCAATGCTGGCGCCCTTATCAGTTCCGACGATGCATTCTGGCGTCGCAACGGTGTCGCGCGCCGTATTCTCATGCCTGATGGAGCGGTTCTTTTCAGCAGCCCCGCTTCATTCGGCGCGGCACTCTTTTCCAAGCAATTGGGAAGTGCCTCTCAGCCGCTTCTTTTCGAAACCGCCGTGAATGTGGGCTGGGCGTCCCTGCTTCCACTGGACCAGTTGATCCCAATCCTCATTCTCTCAAATTTGCTTTTCTTTGGCGGATTAGTAATCGTTCGCCAGATAAAACGCACGCGACAGGCGGAACGTCGGGCTGAACTGAGCAGCCTTGAAGCCCGGCTGGCCCACGCTTCGCGCGTCAATACAATGGGCGAAATGGCAAGCGGTATGGCGCATGAACTGACGCAGCCGCTGACAGCGCTGCTAGCCGGAGCACAGGCCGGGCGCCGACTGTTGAACCGCAACAACACAACAGCGCTGGCTGGCGCGCTTGACGATATGGTGGATCAGGCGCGGCGCGCCTCCGCCATTCTGGATCGTCTGCGCAACTGGTCACGACCGCAACGCAGGGAAAACGTCCAAGCCGATCTCCGTCTTTCGCTGCAAAATGTTCAGACTTTGCTGGCTCCGGAAGCAAAGCGGCAAAATGTCGATATAGAACTTCTGATGCCTGACAACCCTTTGATGGCTGCGGTAGACCCTGTGGAGATGGAACAGGTTATGTTCAATCTCCTGCGTAATTCCATCGAGTCTTTTCATGATGCGGACATCAACAGTCATCGGCAGGTCAAAGCATCTCTGAAGGCTGATGGAAGCTCGGCCATTCTGGAAGTTCAGGACAATGGCCCCGGTGTGGCACCGGAACTGCTGCCTCGTCTGTTCACACCGTTCACGACAAACCGGCCGGAGGGCACTGGCCTTGGTCTTGCCTTGAGCCAACGTCTTGTCGAAAGCTTCGGAGGTGAGATTTCCTATATCCCGCAGGAGCGGGGCGCGCTATTTCGCGTGGCGCTTCCAATCGTTGCCGACAGAGAAAGTTGAAATTGATGGCCCAGCCTGTCTATCTCGTGGATGACGATGAAGCGGTCAGAAAAGCGCTCAGCCTCCTGCTCTCGACCATCGACATTGAGGTCAGGACTTTTGCCGATCCGTCCCTGTTTCTCGCACAACTGTCACGGCTGACGCCGGGATGCCTGATTTGCGATATTCGCATGCCGGTGATGACAGGCCTCAAACTACAGGAACTGTTGACAGTACAGGCAGTCGACTGGCCCGTGATCATTATTTCCGGTCACGGCGACATTGAGGCCTGTCGCCGCGCTTTTCGCAATGGCGCTGTGGACTACCTCTCCAAACCTGTCGATGAACAGGACCTGATCGATGCAATCCACAAAGCCCAGCAATTGCTCGACAGAAGGCTCGGCAGCAAGGCATTGAAGGCTGAAACTCTAGCCTTGCTCGATGCGTTGACCGCACGCGAGCGTGAGGTTCTGGAGCACATTGCGCAAGGCTTCACCACCCGGCAGATTGCGGACGGTCTTGGTTTGTCGCCACGAACAGTAGACAGCCATCGTGCCGCCATTGGCGTAAAACTGGGCACTACATCGCAGGCAGAAATGACCCGTTTGTGGCTGGAAGGGAACGCACATCCGTAGAACTACGGATAAGATCGCAAGCGCTACGGATTCAGTTCTCGGGCTGGTGGGATTAGGTCAGCTCCATCGAAAACGAGGAACGACCATGATCCGTAAACTTGCAATTATCGCTCTGTCGCTGGCTCCGGCTACCGCTTTCGCCCAAACTCTTCCAACGACGCCCTATCTGCCGCTTGATCTGGCAACCAAGGCCGCTCAGGCAGCACTGGATGCTTGCGTTGCCAAGGGCAACAATGTGAGCGTTGCGGTTGTAGCACGCGATGGATCGACAAAAGTTCTGCTCAAAGCGGACCTTTCCGGCCCGCACACCGGCAACAGTGCTGTAGGAAAGGCGTTCACATCAGCGGCTCTCGGCCGGGATTCGGGCGAACTTGCCGAGTTTATCGCTTCAAAGCCCGCCAATAGCGGCATGCGCGATATGGATTCGCGCTTTGTCATCCAGGCGGGCGGATTGCCGATTAAGATTGGCGATGCGCTGGTTGGCGGAATTGGTGTCGGCGGCGCACCGTCTGGCGCAACTGACGCAGAATGCGCACTGGCCGGCATTCAGGCAATCGTGGCGAAGTAAGAAACATCGGGGTCGGGTAATTTACCCGGCCCCGATTTTTCAGTGGCGGCATATCGCGATCTTGAAACAAGGTTCCTTTTCATAGATGAAGGCTGGATAATCCACGCTATCGGCCTGTGAAACGGGAAACTTTGATGACTGTTACGATCTATCACAATCCGAAATGTGGGACCTCTCGCAACACGCTGGCGATGATCCGTGCCAGCGGAGAAGAACCCGTCATCATTGAGTATGTGCAAAGTCCGCCATCGCGCGAAAGACTGCTAGAACTGCTGAAAGCGATGCAGATGACGCCGCGCGAACTTCTCCGTGAGAAGGGCACGCCCTTTGCAGAGCTTGAACTGCAAGATTCAAAGTGGACCGATGACGAATTGATCGACTTCATGATGGCGTATCCCATCCTGATCAATCGACCAATCGTGGAAACGCCGCTTGGTACCAAGCTGTGCCGTCCGTCGGAACTGGTTCTCGACCTTCTCGACAATCCGGTTACGGCATTCACCAAAGAAGACGGCGAAAAGATTTTCTTCAAATAACAGGGCAAAACCGTTTTTAAAAGAGACCGCCGCAAAAGAATATTTATAAGCAATCGCGGCCTGTTTCATTAAAAACCATCATATAATTCTTCTTGATTAAAGAAGGTAATTTGATATTAAGGGCGCATACTAAATAATCAGGATCGCACCAGAATTCCGAATATGACAAATATTTTTCAAAACGCACTGAATCTGTCAGCCATTTTGAAGAATGCCTCGTCATTTCCCCTGATGATGGATGCCAGATCAGACGATGCCATTGGGTTGCTGCACACATAAAGCTGCAGCGACCCCGACACTCCCATCATGACGAAACATGAAGTTCGATCTGGCAAGGCCGATCGTCCTTAAAAACGTTTGGGTTTTCAAATGGCTATCTGGACTGAGTTGGCGAACGCCGGCAATGATGCTGGCGACCAAATATTGTTGCGCCAAAGAGGCGATATCTACGAAATTCGCTACAACGGACTGGAATTGATGTCGAACATCAATTTTCAATCGGAGATAGTTCTCGCAGAACGTTCTCTGCGGTTTTTGCGTCAAACACCAAAGAGAATTCTGATCGGTGGGCTTGGCATGGGGTTCACGCTAAGAGCGGCACTCGATTATGTTCCACCGGAAACACAGATCACGGTGTGTGAACTCATCCCCGACATCATAGAATGGAACCGCTCATTCATCGGCCATCTCGCTGATCATCCACTGCGTGATCGTCGTGTCGAGCTTCAAATCGGAGATGTCATGGAAACCTTGAAGCAACGCCCTTCAACGTTCGACCTGATCTTGATGGACACCGACAATGGTCCCGATTTTCTGGTGCGAGAGCAAAACGACGCAATCTATTCCGGAAATGGCCTGGCCGCATTGGGTCGAGCTTTGACGCCGACAGGGACAGCAAGCTTCTGGTCGGCGACAGCATCATCCAGATTTGAGACAATGCTCGATGCGGAACAATGGAACTGGGACCGTCACGACGTGTGCCTGATCAGCGGCAGAGCCGATGCATTCCATCATATCTACTCCGTCAGTAGAGGCATGACGACGCCTCTCCATGCTCAAAATGCGAGCAACGCATACCAACTAATTGGCGCTTAGCGGACACCGAATGAGAAAGGCGGCTATCGAGCCGCCTTTCATGCACCATCTCTGAAAGGGTCCCGGTGGCGCGCGGCTCGGGAGAAAATCTACTCGCACTGTATAATATGCTAGGCGTGCGGCACGCTGGCTGATAAGTCCACGATACGAAGTCGTGAAAACTATATAGTCAGAGAAGCAGGCATTATGAGTCACGAATCCCATGATCCGGGCGGCAAAGTTCGTCTGAAAATCAAACCGGAAATCAGAGGAGATGCACTCTTTTCTGACTGTGGTCGATATCGCCAGCTTCTGACGCGTGAATGGGACGGCGGCGATCAAGACGGGTACGTACTTTGGATTGGCATGAATCCAAGCACTGCAGCTTATGATGTCGATGATCCAACGGTTTTCAAAGAGCAGAAATTTACACGCCGCTGGGGTTACAGCCGCTATGTAAAATGCAACGTCATGGACTATCGTGCGACACATCCGAAAATGTTGCTGGAAGAAGGCGTTATCCCCTGCACCGATGAGAATGTTCAGACAATTCTCGAGCAGGCCGGAGGCGCGGCAATTGTCGTCATGGCCTATGGATCGCTTCACAAGAAGCTGGCGCATCACGGAGAAGTCGTGACGAACATGTTGCGAAGCAACAATATCACGCTCCATGCACTGAAGATCACCAATAACGGTTCGCCGGGGCACCCGCTGTATCTGAAGGATACGAGCGAACTGATCATTTACTGACAGACCAAAGACAGAAAGACAGAAAATTGTCCAAGAACCCTCCTCGCAACCAGGCTGGTTTTGCAACGCGCGCGATCCATGTTGGCCAGGAACCCGATCCGTTGACCGGAGCCGTGATCCCGCCGATCTATCATGCGACAACCTATGTGCAGGATGGAATCGGGGCGAGCAAAGGATACGACTATACGCGAAGCGGCAATCCCACCCGAAACAACCTTGAGCGCTGCCTGGCAGACCTTGAAGGTGCAGAAGCCGCATTCGTTTTTCCGAGCGGACTTGCAGCAGCCGCGACATTGCTGGAGGCGCTTCCCGCCGGTTCATCCATATTGGCCCATAATGATCTCTATGGCGGTGTCTACCGGTTGCTCGCCGATGTTCGGCCAATCACAGCGGCGCAGAATGTGCGCTTCGTAGATTTTTCCGACGAGGCCGCGCTGCGTGAAGCCGTGGCCACGCACAAGCCTGCCCTGCTCTGGTTTGAGACGCCGTCCAATCCAACGCTCCGCATTGTCGATCTGTCGCTGGTTGCGGAGCTTGGCAACAAGGCAGGTGCGATTACTGTCTGTGACAGCACCTTCTCATCTCCCGCGGGCCAACGCCCGATTGACCATGGAATCCATGTTGTCGTTCACTCGGCAACCAAGATGCTGAACGGTCACTCAGACCTGCTGGGTGGTGTTGTCGCCGTATCGGCGAATGCACCTGCGGGGCTTGCAAAGCGGGTGGGTTATTTGCAGAACGCCCTCGGCTCCGTCATGTCGCCGACAGATTGCGCTCTTTTGCATCGCTCTTTGAAAACTCTCGAAATTCGTAGCATCCGGCAATCGCAAACGGCGCTGAAGCTGGCAACCAGCCTTGAACAAAGAGTGGATGAGCTGGGTCTGACGAGGGTTGTCTATCCCGGCCTGACGAGCCATCCGCAGCATAAAATGGCCGCCGACCAGATGATCAATTTCGGCTGTGTAATCTCTATCGAAGTTGGCGGCGACCTCGCACGGGTCGAGCGCATTTTGACTTCGACACGCTATTTCCACTTTGCAGTCAGCCTTGGAAGCGTGGAAAGCCTCATTCAGCACCCGTCGTCGCTGACCCATGCAGTTGTTCCCGAAGACCAGAAAAGCCAGCTCGGAATTAGCGCTCAGCTCATTCGCATTTCCATCGGCCTCGAAGATCCGGAAGATCTCGAAGCCGATCTTGTGCAGGCATTGATGAACAACCGCTAAGCTTCGCTCGAAGGCGAAATGGCTGAGCTTTCTATCAGCCATTTCGTTTCATCGAATAAGGCAGGAAGAAGAGATATAAACCCGTCGCCAGCAACACAAACAGTGGCAAAAGGGGTGAATAGACCACCCATGCTGGCGGTTGACCGAAAGCCATGGTGGGGAAATTCGCAATAACGGTCAGAGTAAATATAATCGATAGCCAGCGGTGAACTTGCCGGATGGATCTATTCAAGGCCATTTGTTCTTTCCCCTTCAGAAGCCAGCCATAGGCTTGGTGGCTGGCTCTTTTGTTAATCTTCCGTTTCGCGCGGTCTGAGCACTCTTCAAAGCGTCAAATTCAATCCACATTGCCCGCCACGGATTCGAGCTTTTCGAGGAAGCCCTGCCACCCGTGTTGTGCACCGTGAAACGCCTGCGTCTGATCCGGCATGAAACCCGTCTGCTCCATTCGCAAATGTGTGCCGGAGGCAGTCGGTTTGAGCGTCAAAGTCACGACGCTTCTAAGATTGTAAGCGCTATTCTCGTGGACGTGGTTCCAGGTGTAGGACAGTTGCTTGTTTGGCTCTACTACCAGTACTTCACAATCCAGCACACCACCCCACTCACCGCGAAGCTTGAATTGATGACCGACAGTCGGCGCGAAATCATTGTTCATCAGCCAATCGGCGATCAGATGAGGCTCGGTCAATGCCCGCCAGAGCTTCTCAGGTGGATAAGGTATCTCGCGCTCGACGACCACCGTGCGGGTCTCTGTTGATATCTCGCTCATTGGTCCATCCTCCTCAACAAATCTTCAAGGGCGTCAAACTTCCTCTCCCAGAAGCCGGTCATTTCCCGCGCCCAGTCTATAAGCGGCGCCAAAGCAGCATATTCGGCTTTGTAATGGCTCTGACGGCCTTCATGGCGATCGCTCACCAGCCCTGCCCGCTTCAACGCGGCAAGGTGCTTTGAGACGACGGGCTGAGAAACCCCTGCTCCCGCCGTCAGAACCGTGACCGTTTTCTCGCCCTCGCGACAAAGGCGTTCAAATATCGCCCGCCGCGTTGGATCGGCCAGTGCTTTGAAAACTTCGTCACGCGTCACAGTCACTTTATTCATACCTCTATAGCTATGGATTAATTCATAGCTACCTAGCTATACGTTTGTCAAGCGCGATGATAATCGCTTCAAAAGCCTGTCACAGTTGTATGCACATGAATATGCGCATATACTCGACTGAAAGGAGACTGTGATATGTCGGAGCATGAAGCAGCACGCATATTCAAGCGTGCGACCAATCTCTCAATCGATAGCGAGCTTCTTGCGGAGGCCCGTCGGCATAAGATCAATATTTCCAGAGCGGCTGAATTTGGAATCGCGCAGGCGGTTGCAGCCGCCAAGGCGACGCGCTGGAAAGAAGAAAACCGCGCTGCGATACAAAGCTCGAACGCTTATGTCGAAGCAAACGGCCTGCCTCTTGAACGCTATCGCCAATTCTGATGGCTCGATACGACGTCTACCCGAACCCCGGCGGCGGCTATGTGCTGGACTTGCAGGCCGACCTGCTCGATGAGCTGAAAACGCGCATTGTTATTCCGCTCATTAGCAAAACATCAGCCCCGCTTCCAGCAAAGCGCCTTAATCCCAGTTTTGAGATTGAGGGTGAAGCCTATATTCTCGTCACCCAGTTCATGGCGGCAATTCCGGTCTCAGTTCTGAGCGAGCCCGTGACAAACCTTATGGCTTCACACGACGAGATCGTCGCAGCCATTGATATGGTTTTTCACGGCTTTTGAGCCGAGAGGCCATGTCAACCAGACGCCGATAAGTGTACCAGCGGTGCCTTACTCTCTTGCCATAGGCCTTAGCAAATACTGCAACCATTCAGCAGTTTTCTCCGCGAAATCCGCCAGATACGGAACTTACAAGTGAACTCGTGAGTTTTAACAAGCGCTTTGCGTTGTATCGAACCATAGCAATTGGCGCGCTGACTGACGCGGAGGAGTTGTCGTGGAGAATTTTTTCACTCGTCTTTCTCAGAGCATCGCAGAGCTGGCAGGAACATCCTATGCTTTCGGCTGTGCTCTGGGGTTCATTCTTGTTTGGGCCTGCTCAGGTCCGCTTTTCGGGTTTTCTGATACCTGGCAGCTCGTCGTGAACACCGCCACCACGATCATCACCTTTCTGATGGTGTTTCTGATCCAGAACTCGCAGAACCGCGATTCTACAGCCGTGGAAGCCAAGCTGGATGAGGTGCTTCGTTGTGTAAAGGGCGCGCGTTCGCAGCTTATCGGCATTGAACATTTGACTGAGAGCGAAGTCGAAGCCATCCGGACAGCCATCGAAGACGAGAACGGGAACGAGCGTGCCAATGTGAATATTGAAGAGTTGCTCCGCAATGCGACCCGCAGGGCAAAACGACATCAAGCGAAGTAAGATGCGCTCCCGGTCATCCGCTTCAATTGGAGTGATTTAATCCGATACATCAGCGGTACGAAAAGTTGGACGTCTTCCACCGGCGGCCGAGCATCACTGGCTGGTCCGGATTATTCGGTTCTGGCAAAGGCTGCCCGGGGTCAGGGAGCGGCGGTATCTGCTCCGGCTCATCTGGACTGACCGGCTCACTGTCGGGGGTCGGTATCGTTTCAGGCGGCGGTTCTGGCAGTTTTTCCGGCTCGGGCGGTGGTATCTCGTTGGGATTTCCCGACATTTGCCTGAGACCAGTTGACCAAATGTGTTCAGTATCGAGTTGTGGTGCGGTCATTTGACGATCCTCTCTTACTAATGAGGATCAACCTGTCATTCACCCAATTGTTCCGCTCTATTCCTGATGCATCCTGGATTTCTTGTAAGCACTGCGCAATTCGTATTTCCTCATTTTTGATCGTCCGCCCAACTGCGCGATGAGCGAGCCAGCCACTGTCGTCTCCCTCAAGCAGCTCAACGCGCTGTTGTTACGATGGAATTAGGACTATCGATCCTGTTGTTCTGCGCGCCTCAAGATCACTATGAACGGCCACAACCTCATCCATGGACCGCTGCGTAATATGATCGACCCGAACCTCACCTGAAGCTAGCCGTCGAAACAGCTCTTGCGATCGTCTTTCCAGGTCGCTTTTCTCGGCAATATAATCGAACAGCACTGGTCGGATCGCGGACAGAGATCCCTTTGCAAGACGAGACAGTTCAAACCCCTGAATAGGCCCGGAAGACTGACCGAAGTTCACAAAACAGCCAAAACGCTGCAAACATTGCAGCGAGCCGCGCCATGTGTCTTCACCAACGCTGTCATAAACAACAGCACAGCCCAGCCCCTTTGTGATCGACAGAACTTCCGACACGAAATCTTTTTCACGATAATTGATGACGTGATCATATCCATGATCATGTGCGAGAGCGACCTTGTCATCAGACCCGGCAGTGCCGATTGCCCTAGCTCCCAAGACCTTCAACCATTGTCCAAGCAAAAGCCCGACACCGCCTGCTGCGGCATGGACGAGAACAACATCACCCGGCTTTACTGTATAAGATGAAGTGACGAGATACTGTGTCGTCAAGCCTTTCAACATGGCGCTTGCCGCTACAACATCACTCAATCCGTCTGGTATGATCACAAGCTGCGATGCCGGCAGATTCCGCAAGGTGCAATAAGCACCATGCTGCATGACATAGGCGACGCGATCTCCCGGCAAGAATCCGTTCACCCCCTGTCCCACGGCTGTGACAACACCTGCGGCTTCCGCTCCCGGAACCATTGTCGGTTGCGGCCACGGATAAAGACCGCTGCGGTAGTAGGTATCGAGGAAGTTGACCCCGATCGCCGTAGGGCGCAGCTGAACCTCGCCCGGCCCGGGTTTAGGAACGTCAACTTCAGTCCATTCAAGAACGTCCGGACCGCCCGGCTTACGCGCGACATAGGCATAGGCTTCACTCATGGAATGCCCTCAGCTTTTGACATCAAATTCTGGATCGACCGGAATTTGCAGGGCCGTCACGATATGGTTGGTTTGGGCAGCCAAACCAATAACCGCTAGGAGTTCACCATGTTGCGCATCGGTCATCCCCTTGGCGCGCGCTGAAGCTGTGTGAGAGTGAACGCAATACTGACAGCCATTGGCTGTTGATACGGCAATATAGATCATCTCACGCACAACGGGATCGAGGGCTCCCGGTGCAACCATGATCGACTTGAGCTGTTCCCAGACGCGCTTCAAATTGACAGGATCGTTAGCAAGACCACGCCAGAAATTATTGACGAAATCTGATTTTCTGGTTGCGCGTATATCATCGAAGACGGCTTTAACTGCCGCATCCTTCTCAACGTCTGCATCACTCAACAGTCTGACAGTGGCCATGGTCTTTCTCCTCAGGCGTGCGCCCATTCCCAATAGAAGCTGCGGGTGCGTTTGGTAGCAGTTCCGTAGTCAAAGCGGCCTTAGTGTACTGCCGCATACATGATCTTTTCTTCCGTCGCTTCTGCTGGCGAGAACTCCTCTACGATACGCCCCTGTCTGCAAACAAGAATTCGGTCGGAAAGATTCATGATTTCAGGTAGATAAGACGAGATCACAACGACAGCCAGCCCCGCATCAGCCAACTCGTTGATCAGCTGATGGATTTCAGCAATCGCGCCGACATCCACGCCACGTGTCGGCTCATCGAAAATCACCAGGCGAGGCTCCTGCACCAGACCCTTGCCTATAACGACCTTCTGTTGATTGCCGCCGGACAATTCAACCACCCTGGCATTGTCATTGATCGCGCGAATATTAAGCTGCTTGATCCATTGCGAGGAAAGCGCCTGCATTTCCTTCAAGCTTACGATGCTCGACTGTTCTTTATCGGCAGCCAGAACACCCGCAAAAAGGTTTTCCGCAATTGACATTGTTTCAAAAAAGCCTTCGCTTTTCCGGTCTTCAGTGATGTAGACGATCCCCAATTTTACGGCTTCGCGCGGCACATAATAGCGAACTGGTTTGTCATCGAGTTCTATAGCACCTCCGCGCAGAAAGTCTCGTTTGTAAATCCCGGAAATGACTTTGAATGTTTCGGTCCGGCCAGATCCAATCAGCCCAAAGACGCCGGTGATCTGCCCCTCAAAGATTGAAAACGAGTTGTTGCGAACCGCACTCCCCATGGAGATATCTTGAACCGACAGTATTTTTCGGCCCGCCTGACGCAAACCCGACGCATCTCGCTGGCGATATAGCTCGCCCGAAAGAGAACGGCCGACCATCGCGGCCACGATCTTTTCGCGGTCGAAATCTTCAACCGCACCGCTAGCGACCAATTCTCCATCACGCAGGATTGTGATCCTGTCCGAAATCATCAGCGCTTCTTCCAGTGCATGGCTGATGAACACAATCGAAACACCCTTGGTTTTCAACCGTCGGATCAGCGCAAAGAAATGGCGTTTTTCCTCCGGCGTTAGCGTTGCTGTCGGCTCATCGAAGATGATGACTTCTGCATTGTGATGTACAGCACGGGCAATCTCGACCATCTGCTTTTTGGCCGCTCCAAGCGTTTCCACCATCGCAGTCGGATCTACGGAAAAGCTTAGCGACTGTAAAAATTGTTGCGCTGAAATATAGATACCTCGGAGACGATTAAGGAATTTTTCGGAACCGAGATAGAGGTTCTGCGCAACTGTCATGGAAGGTACCAGACTGGTCTCCTGAAAGACCATTGCAACGCCTGCTTCCAACGCTTCATTCGGCGATGAAAAGCGAACTTCCTTTCCATTGTAAATCATGACGCCCGAGGTCGGCTCAACGACACCGGCAATCATCTTGGTGAGGGTCGATTTTCCGGCCCCGTTTTCACCAAGCAGCGAGTGAACCTCGCCACGCCTCAATCTGAAATCGACATTCTTCACAGCGGGAACGCCACGGTATTCCTTGGTGACGTTCTTCATTTCGACAACAATATCGTCTGTCTGAGCCATCAGTGCACCTTCTCATGGCTATGATCGACCGACCCTGCGTCAACAACACAGTCGCCGCCCTTGCTGGCCACCAGCAACCGTCCGTTGTGTTCTATAGCGCTGCAAGTACCATGGCGATGACCATTGGCTCGGCTATGATAGCTGAGAACCGGTTGGAACTGCTTGTCGAGCCGTACGACAAGTCCATAGGACCTGCTTGGAGCCCATGGTTTATGAACGCCCATCGTTTTGATGCCACCGCATTGCAGTGGTTCAAGAAAACTGCGTCCAGACGACAATGCGGGCGCAATCCAGAATTCCTGCGGAACCTGATCAATCATATCATTACGGTAATGTCTCTCCTGCAGAACAAGCTCGATCAGTCGATTGCGTGGCGCGAAAAACGCCAGCCACGCACCATCACCTGACGCTGGCGACAGATGAGCCGGATAACCCGGCAACTTGTCAGCAACGATGCGTTTTTCGCCTGTTTCTGCATCGAGAAAAACCAGCCGGTGCTTCCAGCTTTCACTAAAGACCACGCCGCCGGCGGTCGGCAAAAGCCCATAAGGGTATGCGAGTCCCGAAGCCACTTGCTGAAACTGTGTAGCGCCAACAGTCCGCTTCCAGATGGAGCCTGACGAGCCATGGCGCATCAAATCGGCGGACCAATTGGCCGCCGAGTGATCCGCAGACCCATTGGCCAACCACAAGGTTCCATCCACAGCGTAGCTGAGAGCTGTGATGCAACCAATCTTCGCAGGCAAAGGCTGCTCGTGATTGTCGATGAGGAGTTTTCCGGTTTCGAGGGCCACGGCGAGTTCACCCGAAGGTCCAGACGCGAGGCTCGTCACCGGGGCAGAAAAACGCTCGACGACTTCCGGCGCATTATTGGCGGTCAACCGGAAAACAGCGTTCCCGCTCGAAGCGAGAAGCGTGCCGCCGGACATAACAAGATTATCAGCCTCGTTGAGGTCTGCAAAAACCGGAGCCTCATCAAGGAGCGTATTGGGACGGAATGCACCATCAAGCGGTGGTATTGTCACTGCCTTGCCGCGGAAGAAATCCAGGATCGGATCAAAGATCATTGTTTTTCTCCCCAGTACGAGGCAGGACCTGTCCAGTCCGTGGCAGCACCGGCGATCCTATAGCGACCGATACGGTTGTTCAGGATGCCACCGACAAAGAGATAACCCTTGTGTTCGCGCATGGAGGTTACCATAGGGTGCGAAACACCCGACAAATCGCCCAGCGTATCGATGATCTTTCCCGTTTCATCAAACTTCACCACACCGCCAGTGTTAATATTCGGGAACAGCCATTCATCCTGTGGCAAGCGACGCGTCATGCGCTTGCGCATATCAGGATGGCGCAGCGACAGGTCGAAACTTGGCGTACGCATGCCGAGCCACGCCATCCAGTAGCTTCCATCGGATGCGCGATTGATATTGTCTGGGTAGCCGGGCATGTCTTTGATGACACATTCAGCCGTTCCTGCCTTCGGCCCTTCCAGCCAATAGCGATGTACCCTGCAGGCCCAGCTTTCGGCAAAATAGATCGACTTTCCGTCATGGGCCACACAGACACCGTTGGTGTAACGATAGCCATCCAGAAGTGTTTTCGTCGAACCGTCTTTGGGGTCATAAACCAGAAGCCGTCCAGTTGGGCGGTTCTCAATGGAATCGAGCGCCCAGTCATGAGCGTCATAGCGTTTGGTTGAATCGGTGAAATATATGCGTCCGTCGGGTGCAATGTCGCAGTCATTGGGATCACGCAAGCGCGCGTCATCTACAATAGACGTCAATGAGCGCGCGGTCTCTGCCGACAGTTTCTTCACTTCTCGCTCTGGCGAAATGGAATATAGACCCATCGCTCCGACACAGGAAATCAGATTGCCAGCCTTGTCAAAGGCAAGTCCGAGCGGAAAGCCGCCGACGTGAGCAAAGACTTCCGAACGCGAATAGTCTGGAGCAAAGAAGCGCATGATCTCCCCATGGCGGGTTCCGCAATAGAGATTGTCATTGCGATCAAGAATGACGTCTTCCGGCCCTTCGAGTTCGCCAAGACCGATATAATCTGTGCCCGAAAGGCGGTCATCCAGTTCATATGGTGTGCCGGATCCCGGGGCCGCCGACAAGGTCTCACCCATTTTGAGATAGACCGGCGCCACATAAATCTCGTTGAGAACTTTGTGGCGGTTCTTTAGCCAGCGAATATCGACTGTCACAGCAACGGCGAGCATGACGCCCAGAACAAGCTGCGTTGTGCCCGTCCCGTAACCGAGACGAATGAGCCCGTTGGTCATGACGAGAACGATGATCGCGCCCATCACGCCCTTCACGACCGAGCCGCGACCGCCACCCAGACTGTTACCACCAACCACCGCTGCGGTAAGCGCCAGAATTTCGAGATTCAGGCCTGTGCCGGGTCCAACACCGCTCAAACGACAAGCAATAAGAAAGCCAGCGAGAGACGAGCACAATCCCGAGAAGACATAGGTGAAGAACACCGTTCGGCGCACACGGATACCGGCATTATGTGCCGAGCGGCGAGAACCGCCGACAGCCAGAATATGCCAGCCTGGTCGAGAACGCGTGAGAACGATATGTGTAACGACAGCCATCAGGATTGCCGCAATCACCGACGCGGAAAAACCGAAAATAGTTTCGTCACCAATGAAATCCCAAACATCGGAAGAAGCGAGAGACGTTTGCACGGCAGCAGCAAAATTCACGACGAGAATATCGTATATGGCGCGACCGATGATAAATGTCACCAGCGTGGTGATAAACGCACGCAGTCTTAAAATGCCAACCAGATACCCATTGATCGCACCATAGACTACGCCGGTAGCAATGGAAGCAAGCAGCGCTAGCCAGACCGGCTGCTCGAAGATGAAGAATACGGTGACCGCAGAGAAAGCAGAAAGCGCGAAGATCGAGCCGACTGACAGGTCAATGCCACCGCCGAGCATGACAACCGTGAGCCCTGTGACCACCAGGGAGAACTCACCCAACTGGCGTGTGGATTCCTGCAAGGACGAGATCTTGAAGAACCCTGATACCTGTGATCCAAAAAGCGCAATCGTTGCCACAAGCACGGCAAAGGGAATGGCGTTATCAGTCCAGCGTTTTGTCAGCACCTCACCGATCAGATGATCAGGAATGTAGTTATAGCGCCAAGCCTTGATACGTTCTCGTAACGACATAGGGACTTCCGGAAATTTGATGTGTTCCGCCAAATATCAGACCGCCATGCGCCAAAGAAAAGCGCGTGGCGATCTGTCGGTTTTTCAATCAGCCCCGGCAGCTCTCCAGCCGGTTAAGCCGATATTATTGAGCTGCCTGTGCCTGCAGCGCCTTGACATCCCAGCAACTGGCGGGATTGAGATCCTTTTTGGTCGTCGCCTTTTCGAGCGTGTAAATATAGGTGTGCGACGTTCCTGCAGGCTGGCCGCTTTGCAGAAGGAACTTGATGATCGCATTGATATCGCCCGATTGGCGCGCAAGGTCTGTCATCACGACGGCGCCATAGGTGTTGTCTTCAAGACGATCGCAATCTGCAGTCTTTTCACCGCCGCCCGTCGTCACAAGAAAGATCTTGTCCTG
This sequence comes from Ochrobactrum sp. 19YEA23, assembly GCF_029909865.1. Taxonomy (NCBI): domain Bacteria; kingdom Pseudomonadati; phylum Pseudomonadota; class Alphaproteobacteria; order Hyphomicrobiales; family Brucellaceae; genus Ochrobactrum; species Ochrobactrum sp. 19YEA23. Next base: position 26,586 of record NZ_JASAMQ010000012.1, read on the forward strand.
AAGCTTGGCGTCGCGGATTGCAGCGGCAGTCCCGGTCGCGTCACCGTCCCAGAAATCGATAATGCCGCAAATGTCTGGATGCTGCTGCAAGATTGTGGTCGTTGCATTGCGTGCTGTCGTGGCGTCCCAATTGGAGTCTGGTTTAGCAACGACCTGGAAATCCGGGTTCTTTTCAAGAACCTTGGTGATGCCGGCATATTGATAGAGACTTGATGCGTTGACCTGATCTCCCTGGATGAGCGCAATCTTCTTTGAAGAATTTGCTCCGCAGCCCTTTATAACCGCTTCGGCTTCAAGTTGCCCCAGACGATCCCAGTCGGAACCAATGAAGGCATCGACGGCATAGTTGACCGGATTATCAATGGCGATGACGTAAATTCCCGCTGCCTGCGCCTTCTTGAAAAGCTTGGCATAAGAGTTGAGATCGGGCGATTGTACGACGAGAACGTCGGGCTTGGTATCAGACGCGATGGCTTCGGTGATGGCCTGCGCACCTGCTTCGGCGCTCCAGTTTGGATCGCGGGTTTCGAAAATGCCGCCGAACCCCTCAACCTCACTCTTGAGGTAAGCCGCCCATCCTTGAGCCAGATCAAAACCCATCGTCATAGGAACAAGCAAAACACGCTTGCCTTTGAGCGCCTTTTCATAAGCGGCCGGGCCCGGATCTTCGGCTGCTTTTGCAACTTGCACGGATAGAACCGTGGACATGATGGCGGTTGCCGCCAGAATTGTCCTGAAAAGCTTCATAATGTCCCTTCTCCTTTGAACAGCCATTCCGGCTGTCTTGAAACTGATTAGATGTCGCCCTGCTGCGCTGTCTGTTCATCACGTGGGTTGATAACGCCGTCGATGATGATGGCGGCCAGCAGAATGGTGGATTTGATAAGGTTCTGATAAAGCAGGGGAATATCGAGAATGGTCATGGCATTGAGCAGGATGCCAATCAGTGCGGCGCCGACCAGAACATTGCGCACGCCACCCTTGCCGCCAGACAAGCCAATGCCGCCGATAACCGCAACCAGAACAATGTCATACAGCAGAGTAGAATTCACGACCCGTGTATTGATCGAATGCAGGCTTGCCGCCGTTAGAAGACCCGCCGCAAAACCGATCAGCGCGGAAAGCACATAACGCAACACGATCATGGGCCGAACAGGCATACCGGAATTGCGAGCCGAAACGGGGTTGTCACCCGCATAATAGACGTATCTTCCCCATTTCGTGAAACGCAGAAATGCAAAGATAGCGAGACTTAAACCCGCGAAGATAAACACTTCGACGGGGATGTCGAAATAGCGAAGGCCGCCCAATAGTTCGAGCCAATGACCGCTAGGAACGGGCACTGCGTCCTGCGTGATGAGCTGTGAGCGAACATAGCCAAAAACGAAGGAGCCGCTTGCAAGCGTGACAAAGATCGCAGGCACTTCCGCATAGGCCACGAGAAATCCATTGAGAAGACCGATGCCCACAACGCCTGCCAGAACAAAGGCAATCGCCATGGCGTCGGATGTTCCCGCCCCCAATAGTTGCAAATACCACGCGACAGACATCGCCATGATTGCCACGGTCGAAAGATCAATCCCTCGTCCGATGATCACGATGGCCATGCCCAAAGCCAATATGCCCAGAACCGAAACGGAGCGTATGACGGCAATCAGATTTTCGGCGGTCAGAAAGCCGGGCAAAGCAACGGAGGCCGCGATGAACATGACAATCGCCAGCGCAAGAACTATTCTCTCTTGATTGATAACACCCCAAGCAGACTTTTGCATTTGCCCAACCCCTTCTAACCCAATGCAATGTCCTGCTTTGCGGTTCAGAAAGCGAAGGTAATCGGTGCGAAATCAATTCGTCCAATGAATAATTTTATCAAATATCAATGCGAAATTGGAATAGGTTATGCGCGCCAGCGAATTCTTAGCCCGCTCATGAATAGATGGGGCGAATCCGATCAGATAGTCTCGGCGATGATGTGATCCTTTAACGCTTCAACGAAACGCATCCCGTATTCGGGCAGAGGCGACGCATAGCTCCACATCGCGCATATATCAAAGTAAACCCGCTGGCCTTTCAAAGTAATCGGTTTCCCGATCAACGGCGGTCCAAATTTGACTGCCGAAGAAGGAACGACTGCCACGCCAATTCCACCCTCGGCCATTGAGAATAATGTATGCGGTGAATAGCTCTCGAGCACGATTGTGGGTGCAATCCCTGCCAGTTTACATGCTGCGTCAAAGACTTCACGTGACGCGTGGCGCTGATTAAGTGTCAGGATTGGCAAACGCAGGAGGTCGTTTAATTCGATGGACGGGGCTTCGTCGGATAGAAATTCCTCTGTTGCGACAGCCAGAAAGCTCAGTCGCCCGAGGGAAACCGATTCAAATAGATCGACTGGCGCGAGAGGACGCGCGCTGATCGTCAGATGAACAGCACCCGCCCGCAACTTATCAGCCAGTTCCGGTCCGCCGCCATCTTCAATGCGAATGCTCACGCCCGGATTCTCCCGGCTCCAATTCTTGATAAACTTCGGTAAGTAACGTTCAATGAGTTGCGAACAGGCACCCAATTTCAAGACACCGCTTTCGCCGTTGCCGAGGTTATCGGCCAGAACCCTCAGACTGCGATCAGCCCGCACAATGTCGTTTACTTTTTCCAGAAGAGCATCGCCATAGGCCGTGAGCTTCACGTTCCGCCCACTTTTCTCGAAGAGTTCGACACCCAGATAATCTTCAAGCCCCTTGATCTGGCGTGACAATGCTGACTGGGTGATATTGAGCCGTTGTGCAGCAAGTGTAAAATTCATCAGCTCCGCAGCTGCGACAAATCCATTGAAATTGCGAATATCCAAGTGGCCCCGCCTCTCTTATTCTTACGCTTCCAAGGCTGAGCTTATACGCTGGTGCGAAAGCTTCAAGAAATCTGATTTCAATCCAAAGCCGCATATTGCGCCCCCAATGGGAGCGCAATATCGCCGATCCAGCTTCAAGCAGAGGCCCCCTGCTGCCCGGCAAACCGAGCGGTAAAGACTTCCTTGGCTGCAAACAGTCCGTTGAGCGCCGCAGGGAAGCCTGCATAGACCGCCATCTGTATGATGATTTCAATGATCTCGTCTTTGGTCAGACCAACATTCAGCCCAGCCTCGATGTGGACTTTCAGTTGTGGAGTGGCCGTTCCCATCGCTGTCAGCGCTGCAATCGTCGCAATCTCGCGAGCACGCAGATCAAGGCCGGGACGACTGTAAATGTCACCAAACGAAAACTCGAAAACGTAATCTGCAAAATCGGGGGCAATGTCAGCCAAAGCGGCGATGACATTGTGGCCAGCATTGCCGTCAATTTCAGCGAGTGCGCGCTTGCCGCGTTCCAGCCTGCTTTCGCCTTGGTTCGGTAACTGATGCGTCATAGTTTTTCATCCTCTGTTCCTCGCCGGCATATCCGGCAATCTTGGTGTCGAGGACGACAAGGCAGGCTTGTAGTTTGGCCACATGTGCACGGACACGCTCACGGTGCTGTTCCAGCAACGCGCCGCGTTCTTCTTCCGTGCCAACGCCGCGCTCCCGCAAAGCTGCATAGTGCAACATTTCCCGAATAGGCATTCCAGTCATCTTGAGACGGTCCAGAAATTCTATCCAGGTCAGGATCGATGCGTCGTAATCACGTTGGCCCGATTGATCTCTGTCGGCAAAGGGAAGCAGCCCGATCCGCTCATAATAACGGATCGTATAGGCCGACAGTCCTGATCTCTTCGCCAACTCGCCAATCTTCATCGGAGCCCTTCTTTCGTCACGACGCAGAAGAAGCTAATTGTTAGAGTGCACTCTAAGTCAAGAGCCAATCGACAAAACCGCTCTCGACCCTCATTTCGGTCAGGTTCAGCAACTCAACCAGGCCGAATGTGAGAGCCTCGATCTGGCTCTGCACATTTTTGAAGTCGCCGAAACGACGAACATCACGCTACTGCGCCGGTGCAATTGCTTTCAGAAGATCGGCGTTGAAGCGCTCTGGATCCTGCATCTGCGGGCTATGCCCGTAGTCAGGATAGGTGATCAGCTGCGAATTCGGAATGCGCGCCTGAGCTTCCTTTGCCAACACCGGATAATTGCCGAGCGTTGCCGCGAGTTCCTTATCGGCGCGGTTCCTACCCATGGCGGTATTGTCCTTCAGGCCGATCATCAGCACGGTTGGCACACGCAGCTTCTCGAACTCGTGGACTACCGGTTGGTTGAAAACCATGTCGGCAGTCAAAGCCTGATGCCAGGCAACGATATTTCCACCCGGACCTTCATACATGGATGCCAGCATATCGACGGGCCGGTCGAATTCAGGTTTCCACGTTCCGGCATAATAGGTCGATTGCTGATAGGCCTTGATGCTCGCCCGTGTGGTCTTCAGTTCGCCGGCGTAGAGCGCATTGACTGTCGCATTGGGTACGCCCTTGGCGCGCCAGTCTTCCATCCCCAATGGATTGACCACGACCAGTTTCTGGAGTTCATCCGGATATTGCAGCGCGTAGCGTATGGCCAGCATCCCGCCCATCGAATGACCGACGAGAACCGGTTTTTCGATGTTAAGCGCGGTCAAAAGCTGATGCGTGTTGTCGGCAAGCGCGTGCAGACCATATTGATAGCGCGCTGGCTTCGTTGATTTGCAGAACCCAATCTGATCGGGAGCGATGACCCTGTATCCAGCTCCTGTCAGAGCCTTGATCGTCGTTTCCCATGTGCCGCCGCAGAAATTCTTGCCATGCAAAAGAACGGCCGTCTGGCCATTGGCCTGCTCGGGACGGGCATCAATATAGGCCATTGTCATGGCCTCGTTCTGGCTAAGTATGGTTTGTCGCTGGACCGGCCAGCCGTAGTCGAAATCACCAAGCAGAGGGTCAGCCATCGCAGGCGTAGCGGTTCCCAGGGCGATGACAGCCATCATCGTTCGGATCATGGGTGATACAGTCATTTGGGTCTCCAATTGCTCGTTTCAACAACCACATTCACGATATTCGCCATTTGCAACACCAACATGGTTTCGCGACCGTTACGTGGCTTGTTACGATCGCGAAACCAGTGATGAAGATGGGCGCAGCTTACTTGTCGATAAAGTTCTCAAGCAGCGCGTTGACTTCCGGGGCCGATTCTTCAAGCAGCCAATGGCCGGTATCTGGAAGAATGGTCGAACCCAGCTTGCTGGTGTCCTTTACGAAGCGCGCTTCAAGCTGCTTCGGCAGAACGTCGTTGACGCCCTTTGCACCGCTGATCGAATAGACCGGGATGGTCAACTGCTTGCCAGCGGCGAGCAGAGCTTCATTCTGGCGGATACTGTCGGAATGCGACTGATAATAGCCAAAGGCGGCATGCAGATTGGCACGGGTCGAATAGGGCTCGATCAGCTCATCCAGCAGTTCAGGCGTGAAAACGTCCTTCTTGCCTGCATATTCCTTGATGAAATAGCTCATGAACAGGACCGGATCGGTGGAGACCATCTTTTCAGCGATATCGCCAAACGAGAAATAGCCGAAATGCCAGCCAAGGCCTGGACCGTTTGGAGTCTAACCTGGATAGGTCCACATCGCCTTGTCGGGGATCGGCGAATCCATGAACACCACCTTCTTGATGATATCCTGATTGTTGGCGACCATTGGATAGGAAGCCGAGTTGCACAGATCATGGCAGACATAGGTGAAAGGCTGGTTGTTGGTCAGGCTCTTGATCGCGCCCAGAAGATAGGTACTCATCTTTTCTGCATCATAGCCCGCAGCAGAAAGTTCCGACAGACCCAAACCAGGCAGGTCGAGAGCGATGACCTGATGGTTTGCTGAGAACTTCTTCAGAGCTGGTTCCCACATTTTCCAGGTAGAGCCGAAGCCGTGCACGAAGATGATCGGATCACCTTTACCCTCGCCTCCGCTGACATAGTGCAGGCGAATACCATCGGTTTCCACCATGCCGCTCTTGAAGCCATCAGGAACGGCATACTGACCGTGCTTTTCGGCTTTGACTTTCGCCAGGTTCGCTTTGGAAACTTCCGGCGGCGTATTGATAGAAGGCAGCACGTTTTCCTGCGCCAGAACAGGCGGCGAAAACAGCATTGTAGCGCTCAATAGTGCTCCGGCGGATATGATTTTAGAAAACACGGTTTCGTCCTTTCTCGAGAAAGCCCGATACGAATGATCTCGGGCGAAGTGACCCGGCATACCCAACTTGAATAATGAGAGGGACACCGGTGCCAATAGAGGTGAAGGGGTTGTAAGGCGGCGCGATCAGACCGCAGCAATCCACCGGCCCGGTGAGGCGCGCATGAATTTTCCCAAGAGAACCCTGTGATTAAGCGACCAGCGGACGTCCGCTATAAGGCGAATAATCCACGTAGCCTTCGCGTCCCCCACCGTAATAAGTCGCACGATCCGGCTCGGTCAGGGGCCAGTTGTTGCGCAGACGCTCGACGAGATCGGGATTGGCGATGTAAGGCTGACCGAATGCAGCCAGATCGATCAATCCGGCATCAATCAGACGCTGTGCGCGTGCATGGTCGAGGCTACCGGCCAGAATGAGCGCCGTATCCGGCAGCAAGGGGCGCCATTGTTCCATCAGACCATGAATCGCATCGCTGACGGGGCGTTCACCGTATGGCAGCTTGACCTGTCCGGATTGATCCATGACATGGATATAGGCAACGCCGCGCGTACCCAATTCTCTGGCCAAAGTGACATAGGTCTCTTCCAGGTCTGGGAACAGCGGATTGTCGTGAATGGTGCCATATGGCGACAAACGAATGGCTACCCGGCTTGCGCCGATAGCGTCGGAGACGGCATCCACCGTTTCAAGCACGAAGCGCAGACGCCCCTCGATGGTCTTTGCCGAATAGATATCATCGCGGTCATTGACAAGCGGATTGATAAACTGCTCCAGCAGGTAACCATTGGCCCCGTGCAGTTCAACACCATCGAAGCCCGCATCGACAGCATTGCGTGCGGCCTGAACAAAGTCGCCAATAACCCGCTTAACTTCATCAGTAGAGAGAGCCCGCGGTTCCGAAACCGGCAGGAAATCCGGCTTGCCATCCGCATTGCGCACGAAAGACATGGCGCCCGAAGCAACCCGATCCGTGGAACTGACCGGCGCCACGCCATCGACCTGGATAGAGCGGTTGGAAATGCGTCCCACATGCCAAAGCTGCGCGAAGATGCGGCCGCCGGCACTGTGCACGGACTGCGTTGTCAGCCGCCAGCCCCGGACCTGTTCTTCCGAAAAAATACCCGGATTGAAAAGATATCCCTGACCTTCGCGCGAAATCGGCGTACCTTCGGTAACGATCAGTCCAGCTGTTGCACGCTGGCTGTAATAGAGCGCAACTAGCTCGTCTGCCACACCATCGAAACTGCGCGAGCGTGTCATCGGGGCCATGACGATACGATTGGGCAAGGCCAATCCTGAAAGATTAAACGGCTTAAAAAGGCTGCTCATGTTCCGGCTTCTCCTGAACTCGCATTCATCAGTTTTCTGAAAACTTTTATATCGCCATTGACGAGATAGCTTAATGGCGCTTGAATTCAGAACATTGTGGAAGGATTTTCCGGAATGAAACTCAAGCTGGATAATATCGGCGCGCTGCAAACATTCGTACATGCCGCCGAGAAGCGAAGTTTTCGCGAAGCGGGCCAGATTGTGGGGCTGTCGGCCTCGGCAGTCGGCAAATCGGTGCAAAAGCTCGAAGAACAGCTCGGCGTGCGCCTGTTTCATCGCTCGACGCGCTCAATTGCACTCAAACTGAAGGAAAGCTGTTTCTCGAACGATGCCGTCGTATTCTTGGTGAACTGGAAGTGGCAGAGGCAGAACTGTCCCAATCGTCCCAAGGCACACATGGCCGACTGAAGATCGGCTTGCCGATTTCCTCAACGCTGCTCGTGTCGGCAGTCAGCGCCTTTATGAAAGCTTATCCCGAGGTCGATCTTGAGCTGGACATCAGCGACCGCTTCGCCGATGTCATCGACGAAGGCTTTCACATTGTGATCCGCACCGGCAAGCCCAGAGACAGTCGCCTGCTCTACAGAAAAGTCGGAGAATTCTCGTGGTGCCTCGTCGCCGCTCCAGACTATATCGCGCGATGTGGAACACCCCAGTCTGTCGCCGATCTCCAGAACCATCGCTGCCTCCGGCACCGTTATTCGGAAACCGGCAAAATTGCCCCATGGGAATTGGCCGGACAGGACGACGACAACTATAAGCCACCGGAAACATTCACAGTAACGACTGTCGATTCCATCATACAATTGGCTCTCGACGGCAACGGAATTGCGTTGTTGCCAAGCTTCGCTGTTAAAGAAAAAATACTGGACGGATCATTGATTGATGTTCTTCCGGGAGCAGCCAGCAATACCGGAATATTTTATCTTCTGTGGCCCGCAAGTCGTTATCCGTTGTCACGGGTCCGTGCCTTTGTCGATTTCGTTTCGAAATTTCTTACAGATGAACTCGCTTAGATACGGAAATCCAGCGATTATCTCTTTGTTCGGTATTCCCAATGAATCGCTATCGCGGGTATCAGGAAAAAGACGACGTTCAAGACCTTCCAGAACCCGATGATGTTGGCCATATAGATGTGCGTTTGATCGGCGCTGAAGCCAAAAAATACAGACATTGCACTGGCTGTGACGCCAGTGAGTGACATCAGCCACGCAAAAATGATGACCAGCAGGTTGATGACAAAGGCCTTTAGCAGGACATTTCTAATTCTGAGGGGCGTTTCCATCGAAAGTACTCCTTCTTCGGCCAGGCGGCATTACCTCTTTCTCGGCCCAAGAGTTCCTATTATAGCGCAACCGGCGCGTATTTCGGTGGCGTTTCTGCTGGCAAGTCTCTATGGCGCGGCAACGCGCCTCCCCGCAAACCGGCGCGAAACATTGAACCTCTGACGCTAGTCAGGTAGCACTGCCACTGAATATCGAAAAGAACAGAGAGTCAGAATGACAGTTAGAGAGATCGTCGCCTATCCTGATCCTCATTTACGGGCAACCGCCGAACCTGTCATCACCTTTGACGACGATCTGCGTGCTCTCGCAGCCGACTTGCTGGACACTATGCGTGCTGCGCCGGGGATAGGCATCACGGCACCCCATATCGGGGTTTCAGCACGGGTCGTGGTGCTGCAACTTTCCGGCATTGGCAGTGAAAAGACCTACATCAATCCTGAGATGTTATGGGTATCGGATGAAAAAATCCGCCATCAGGAAGGCAGTGTGTCAATGCCGGGTATCGTCGAAGACGTCGAGCGTCATGCGCGTATCCGCATTCGATATCAGGATCTGGATGGCCGCGAGCAGGAGGAAGAATGCGATGGTCTGCTTGCTGTGTGCCATCAACATGAAATTGATCAGCTCAACGGCATATTCTGGCTTCAGCGCCTGTCGAAGTTAAAGCGCGATCGGCTTATCAAGCGATATCAGAAAGCTCAGAAATGATCGGGAAGCACTCGCTTTGATCCGGCGATGCTCCAATTTACCTGCAGGCATAGAATGCGACCGGGTCTTGCCCGGTCGCAATCGTTTTACTTGGTGGTGTATCCGCCATTGACGAGAATGGTCTGGCCGGTCATCCACCAGCCTTCCGAAACCAGCAGGCGGATCCAGGGGATGATGTCGCCAATATCGGTCAGGCCGGTCTTGGAGAAACCCGAAAGCGCTGCGGCAGTCTTATGATAGGCTACAGCGTCAGCACCTTCAGCGGGGTAGAAGAAAGGCGTGTCCATCGGGCCGGGCCCGATAGCGGTGACGGAAATCCCGCGCTCGCCAAATTCCTTTGATGCCGCCCGTGTGAAATGCTCGACTGGAGCCTTGGTACCAGCATAGCTTGAGTAGAACGGCGTGTAGGCACCGAGCAGAGACGTGACCAATGTGCAGATTTTGCCGTTATCATTCAGATGCTTGCCTGCTTCCTTAATGAAGAAGAATGCAGCTTTGGCATTGACCGCAGACATTTCGTCATACTCAGCCTCCGAAATCTCTGTCATCGGCTTTTTTAAGACCTTGCCAACGGTATTGATGGCGATATCCGGCCTGCCAATGGCAGCAACGGCGTCGGCAAACAGCTTCTCCGTCGCGCCGGCTGTGGCCAGATTGGCTTGAAAGGCAACAGCTTCGGCACCTGCTGCCTTCACAGCAGCAACGGTCGCATCGGCATCGGCTTTGCTTGCCGCACTATTGTAATGGATCGCGATTGCCTTGGCGCCATGCGCTGCGAGATCGCGGGCAATGAGCCCACCCAGATTTTTTGCACCACCGGCGATGAGGACGGTTTTACCTTTGATGGAATGATCAGTCACTGAATGGGCCTCCTTGGGGACGATATGCGACACAGTCCTGTTGAAGCTCGAATTTATCGTCTGGATTGTTTCCATAAAGACGATCATTCTGACAACATATGTCAGAATAGTCGAACAATCAGTTTGGAGGCGACGTGGACCGTATCGATCTTTTTCGTATCTTCATTCGTGTCGTCGAAGCGGCAAGCTTTACGCGCGCTGCCGATACGCTTGGCCTGCCACGCTCATCCGTCTCGACGGCAGTCGCGGAACTGGAGAACCGTGTCGGCGCTCGACTTTTGCATCGTACGACGCGGAAGGTTGCACCTACACAGGAAGGGTCAGCATTTTATGATCGCTGCGTCATGCTGATTGCCGACGTGGAGGAAACGGAAGGCCTTTTCCGGCGCAATCGCGCCGTGCCTTCTGGAAAGCTGCGTATCGATGTACCGGGACGTATTGGCCGTTTGATCATTGCCCCCGCTTTATCCAGCTTTCTTGATGCTTTTCCCGATGTCGATATCGATCTTGGCGTGACGGATCGCGCCATAGATCTGATTGGGGACGGCGTGGATTGCGTGCTGCGTGTCGGTCCCTTGAGCGATTCCGCTCTCATCGCGCGTCTAATTGGCAAACTGCCGCTTATCAACGTAGCCAGCCCCGCTTATCTTGCCCGGCATGGCGTGCCGTCTGGTCCCGTTGATCTCAAAAATCATGTGGGAGTCAATTATGCCTCACCCTCAAACGGTCGAGTAGAACCATGGGAATGGCTGGAGGATGGTCAGTATCATTCTGTCTTCTTGCGGGGGCGGGTAACCGTCAACAATGCCGAAGCCTATATAGCTTGTTGCCTTGCCGGGCTCGGACTAATCCAGATTCCCTCTTATGATGTTCGTCATCATATTGAGGCGGGCGAGCTGATCGAAATCCTGCCCGCCTACCGTGCCGAACCTCTGCCTATCACATTGCTCTATCCGCACCGCCAGCACCTTTCGCAACGGGTTCAGGTTTTTGCCGACTGGTTGGAGCCTCTATTAAAGGCCACCCTGTTTTTATAAGTGAACAGGATGACCCTACGTACCACTCAAACTAGCCTTTATGGGCCGCAACCAGCAGCATCATTGGTCTTTCCAGTTCCTCAGCGAGACCCGGGTTCTCATCGATCTGACTTCTGGTCGGAGCGAATTCATCCACGCGGTCGATATGAAACCCACCTTGGATGAGCGTATTAATCGTCGTTCCGATTGTGCGATGATACTTTAAAACACCATCCGCAAACCAGTTTGTTCGGCGCTCCCCCTCGATAGAATAGTGATTGACCGGCCACATCTTCTGTCCTTCGCTATCTTCAATCCAACCCGGCTGCGTCGCGGCCATGAAGATGGGATGCTCGATAGTGAAGACCAAAACGCCGCCGCCTACCAAGGCCTTGTGAATCATCCTGACAAGGCGGTGGAAGTTTTCGACATAATGAAAAGTAAGCGCGCTGTAGATGAGTTCGTATCTATCAGCGGGCAACTCCAACGTGTCAAGATCGGCAATGCGATAGTCAATCAGGTCATCGCCTGTATCCGCTCGCGCACGATTGATCATGTTTTCAGACAGGTCATAACCCATAACCGACGCGGCGCCATTCTCGCGCATCCAGCGCGACGCCCATCCAAAACCGCAACCAAGATCCGCGACCCGGGCGCCATTTAAGGGAGGTAGCAGCGCTTTGATTGCGCTCCACTCTGGAGCACCCATCAAACCATGCACCTGCCTTGGAAGCTGGCTATATCCGGCGAAAAATTTCGGATTGTCGTAGATGTTTTGTGCCATTTTCAATTCCTATGAAAGATTGGACGAGGCACCAGCCGAGCCAAAACACCCCATCCGAAAGGGCAAGACCGGCATTGGCAATCCGCTTGATCAAATCACGCGCTTGACGTCCCGGCATCCCGCGAAAGAGATACCGGCCAAGCGGGAGACAATATGGGTGTCCTTTTCAATCATGTTGTTATGATCGTGAATGAGATCGGCGTAGTCAAGCCGGATCTCCGGTCATCGGAGAAACCATTGGACCCCTCCTTTCAATCGTAGCGCGCCAAAAGCAACTTCGATGGGGCAAGCTACAATTTTTCTCAGACAATTTGGAGAATAGAAAAATATTCACAATATGGTGTATATTATGATTATTTCCATCATAATATATCTGCGCAATCGGGATATCGAACGATATGCGCCACGATAATTGGCGATTGGCTCCAACTGATAGATTGCGCCTATATAAAGCAAATATCAGGATATTTTATTATAAATTTTATATTTATACAGATAATGAAAACAATATTATTATTAATGCAAGACATAAAAATCCAAAAATAATATTATAACTTCTTATTAGCGAATTCAGACATAATTAATATCGATAAAGCTCTCGGAAATTGGCAATTATATAACCGTTATTGAGCGCTACTCTTCACATGGCTTCGCAAGGTTCAAAACCAAAGCCAGCTCTACCTTGTGCGGATCAGGCACATCCCTTTGATGCATCGGTATCGTCAAGGGCAAAAAAGGCCCGCTTGTATTTTGAAATGGACTGAGTCACAAATACAGTCTGGATGTTGCTTTACGTCTTGGGTGAAGGCCAAGGATTTGTTGCGTATCGTTACATTCTAATAATTATAATAAGGGGAAATCAGAACATGAAAACTGGCTTAACCACACATTCTATAGCGAAGTGCTTGATCGTTTCGACAGCTCTGCTTGGCGCGAGTTTAACCGCCCAGGCCGAGAAAATCGGCAATTGTGAGGTCACCGGCACGAAGGGCTCAGACCCAATCAAACCAACGGTTCCAGGTCAGCTCACGGTACAGACCACGCTGCCTGCGCCCGCCTGGTGGAATGGCGATTCACCTGACGCGATGAAAGACGGCTATGAATACTGCATGGCAGTCGACATGGCTTACCGTGCGGGTCTCGACAAGGTGAAGGTCGTCAATGTGTCCTTTGATGCGCTGGTTGCAGCCCAGACCAAGGATTTTGACATTGCGCTCGCCGAAGTGTCCATCACCGATAAGCGCAAGAAGGTGGTCGATTTTTCCACGCCATATTTTGATTCTGATATTGGAGTGGCGATTAAAAAGGGAACCAGCTACACCCCTGAAACCGTCAAGGACCTGCGCATTGGCGTGATGCAGGGCACGACGGGCGCTTCTTTTGTCGATCAGAAGCTGAAGCCGAAGGAAGTCAAGGTCTTTGCCGATACGGGCGCGCTGTCGACAGCTCTGATGGCCAACCAGATCGATGCAGGGCTGCACGATACGTCGATCATGCTCGGCGTCGCGTCGAACTCGCATGGCATGGTTGAAGTGCCATTCCAGTATTCCACTGGTGAATCCTATGGTGCTCTCTATCCAAAAGGATCGCCCAACGAGGCCGTCTTCAACAAGATGATCGAAGATATGAAGAAAGACGGCACCTTCGCGGCCTTGTCCAAAACCTATCTGGCCGACGCCTGGGGTGCCGATCCGGCCAAGATTCCTTATCTCAAGCCGTAATCGCGTTTGCGCATCGGATCGCTGCAAATAGCGGTCCGATGCACCCGTTCCACTGGTCGTTCGTCCTTGCCTGAAACAGAAAAGGCGAGATTACGACGTATAGAAACGGAGGCTCGCGCGATGACCGCCAACACTCCTCAATCCGGTACCAAGCCTACTCTTGGTCTTTATGATAGCGAACGCGGATGGAGCGCCAGCGCGCCGCCGCGTGATACGATGAACTGGGCAGTCACAGCCCTTATCGTCGCACTGGTCGTCATATTCGCCAGTTGGAAAACCCTGCATAATGTCAATGGCGCTCTAACAGAACTTGGAGCGGGCGGAGTTCTCGCAACAGCTTTGTTGTTTCTTTGCGGCTTGGCAGTACTCCTGCTGTTGAAGCCCGCAATGCAATCATGGCGAACATCGACCGCTGCCCGCCAGGCGCTTGCTGCGAATGATCTGATTGCTGCGCGTGCCAATACGGCAATAGCGCGCGAAGCCGCCTATTCGACATTGGGTTATGGTGCGGTAACGGTGCTGGTGCTTATCGACATCCAGTTTCTTCTGGCCAACGACCTTGCCGTCAGCCGCACATTTCTGCAACTGCCGCTCATAGCCAGCTCCTTCTGGCTGGTGCTCAAGGCTTTCTGGGTCAACGTCTATATCTTTGTTATTGCAGAGATTCTGGTTCTGATCTGGGGCCTCATCGTTGCAATCGCTCGTCTGATGCCAGGAGAAGCGGGGCGACCCGTCCGGCTGATCGCAACAGTTTATACCGATATGTTTCGCGGCTTGCCCGCAATCATCAACATCTATCTGATCGGTTTTGGCATTCCACTGACAGGCCTGCCTTATCTGAAGGATCTGTCGCCGGAATCCTATGCGATTATCGCTTTGACGCTCACCTATGGCGCCTATGTCGCCGAAGTTTACCGGGCTGGTATTGAGAGTATCCATCGCAGTCAGGTTGCCGCCGCGCGCTCCCTTGGTTTGTCCTACTTCCAGACATTGCGTTATGTTGTCGTGCCGCAGGCGGTTCGAAGAATCATACCGCCGCTTCTGAATGATTTCATCGGCCTTCAAAAGGATACCGCGCTCGTCAATGTCATCGGCTCGATCGATGCGTTCAATCAGGCGCGTATCATTGGCGCAAACAATTTCAATCTTTCGCCTGTGACGACGGTTGCTCTGCTCTTCATCCTGATAACGATCCCGCAGGCGCGGTTCGTTGATCGGCTGCTTGAGCGTGAACAGCGCCGTACACAGTCATAGCCTTTGCGGAGAATATGAACGATGGCGATGATAGAAATCCGCGACGTAACAAAGTCCTATGGTCAGGTTAAAATCCTCGACGAGCTAAACCTCAGCGTGGACGAACATCAGGTGGTTTGCCTGATTGGTCCTTCCGGTTGCGGCAAGTCGACTTTGTTGCGCTGTCTCAACGGTTTGGAGCCAATACAGGGCGGCGAAATCTGCATCCATGGCGACCGCATGTCGGGTCCTGGCGTCGACGTCAATGCGCTGCGGCGCGATGTCGGCATTGTGTTCCAGAGCTACAATCTCTTTCCGCATATGAGCGTGGTTGAAAATGTCATGCTCGCGCCGATGAAAGTGCTGGGCCGCAAACGTGAGGATGCTCAGGCTAGAGCCATGTCGCTGCTGACGCGCATCGGACTTGAACACAGAGCCACGGCCTATCCGGATCAGTTGTCCGGGGGGCAACAGCAGCGCGTCGCGATCGTCCGTGCGCTGGCGATGAGCCCGTCGGTTTTGCTGTTGGACGAAATCACTTCCGCGCTCGATCCTGAACTTGTGTCCGAAGTGCTAAACATCGTCCGCGATCTCGCTGCGGAAGGCATGACGATGTTGCTTGCCACCCACGAAATGGGATTTGCGCGCGAAGTTGCGAGCAAGATATGCTTTCTCTATGGCGGGAAGGTCCATGAGGAAGGACCGCCGGAACAGATATTTGGAGACCCACGCGAAGAGCGCACACGAAAATTTCTACAAAGCATTATCGAAGCCGGAAGGCTCTAGAACCGATAACCAAAACACAACCTCAGGCACCGAGACCGTCACCTGATCCATGGGATAAACCATACCAGACGGCGAACGAACTCACTTCCACATGCTGCGCATCCGCGCGCCGACATCTATACGCACATCGCGCAGACTGCGCTCACTTGCATAGGCGGCAACTTTTGGCCAGCTCGTCTTCTCGAACAAATGAAGGAGCGAAGCGGGAATGAACCGCGTCCGCGAGGCGTAAACATGCCAGTCGCCCTTCACATTTTGCCCATAGGTGAAAAACCGTTGCGGCGTGATGAGTGTGAGATTGTCACGCGCACGCGTCATTCCGACATAGAGCAGACGACGCTCCTCTTCCAGCTCGGCCGTCGTTCCAGCTCCGAGATCCGAAGGCATGCAACCGTCAACGACGTTGAGCATATAAACGGAGCGCCATTCCTGTCCCTTGGCGGAATGGATGGTTGAGAGGATCATATAGTCCTCATCAAGAAGCGGCACACCAGCCTGATCACTCGTTGCATCCGGTGGATCAAGCGTCAGTTCGGTGAGGAATCGCTCACGGCTTGGATAGCCACTAGCAATCTGTTCGAGCTGAACCAGATCTGCCTTCCGTGTATCGGCATCTTCGTGAATACGTTCGAGATGCGGCTCGTACCAGCTGCGCGCCAGACCGATATCGTCGGGCCACCCGCTTTCGGCCTTTCGAAGGCTTGAGAGCATATCGATGAAGGCTGGCCAGTCATCACCACTTCTGGGCGGCGGCGGAATTTCGGCGAGCGACTGTAAAGGTTCCGGGTCCAGGGCGATGGTGTCAAGAATCTTGCCAGCCGTCTGGGGACCAACGCCGGGTAACATTTGCAAAAGACGGAAGCCCGCAACGCGGTCGCGCGGGTTTTGCGCAAATCTCAAGGCAGCAAGCAGGTCTTTTACGTGCGCGCTGTCGAGAAACTTCAGGCCACCGAATTTTACGAAAGGGATATTGCGACGGGTGAGTTCGACTTCCAACGCGCCGCTATGGCTTGATGTTCGAAACAAAACGGCCTGCTGTTTGAGCGTGACGCCCACCTCACGGTTGGCCAGAACCTGCTCAACGATATAGTTCGCCTGATCGCTTTCGTCTCGCACCGTCACGAGCATGGGCCGCTGTTCCGATTGACGGTCGGTCCAGAGATTCTTGGTGAACCGTTCGCGGGCCAGATCGATCACACCGTTGGCGGCAGCCAGAATGGGCTGTGTGGAGCGATAGTTACGGTCAAGCGTGATGACGTCGGCGGGCTTCGGCGAGAACTCCTGCGGGAAGTCGAGGATATTGCGAATAGTTGCAGCGCGGAAGGAATAGATCGATTGGGCATCATCACCGACAACCGTGAGACCACATCCACTCGGTTTCAACGCCATCAGGATTGATGCCTGAAGACGGTTCGTGTCCTGATATTCATCGACCAGAACATGATCGAAGCGGTTGCCGACATCGTCAGCAAGTGCCGGATCCGACATCATCTGTGTCCAATAAAGCAGAAGATCGTCATAATCGAGCACGTTCTGGTGCTGCTTGGCCTCAACATAGGCCGCGAAAAGCTGCTTGAGCTGCTCTTCCCACCCTAGCACATATGGATAGGCGTTCTTCAGAACTTCGCCGATGGAACTCTCGGAATTGACCACGCGCGAATAGATCGCAACACATGTCCCCTTGGTTGGAAAGCGGCTTTCCATTTTCGAGAAACCCAGTTCATGGCGAACAAGGTTCATGAGATCCGCACTGTCTTCGCGGTCATGAATAGTAAAATCGGCACCAAGGCCGATCTGTTGCGCATAAATACGTAGGAGCCGTGCGCCGATTCCGTGAAATGTGCCTGCCCATGCCAGCGCATCCGTCATGACAGCGGAATTGTCGCCAAGGACCTGCTTGCAGATACGCTGAACGCGGCGCGCCATTTCAGACGCTGCCCGGCGTGAGAACGTCATCAGCAATATCCGACGCGGGTCAGCACCGTTAACGATGAGATGAGCGACACGATGAGCCAATGTGTTTGTCTTGCCCGATCCAGCGCCCGCGATAATCAGAAGCGGTCCACCAATGGCACCATCCGGCATTGCGATGCCGTGCTCGACCGCCTCGCGCTGGCGATCATTCAGTTTTTCCAGATGGGCCGCTGCCATGTGTCCTCGTCACGCAAGAATTTATCTGATCATTGGATCACGGCTTGTACGCCGAAGTGCTCTCAAGACATCTCTATTAGAACATTAGGAACAAAAAAGGAACACGCTGGATTGCAACTGAGCTGCTTTCCCCTCCGGCAAAAATGGGTCATTCGGGCAGGGAACATTCTCTTAAGACCCATGAAAAAGAACATTTGCCAATTAAGCGGCCTCACGCTTAATTTCAGTGAACGCTAAAAACTCACGGGCTGAAACGGATTCTCGATGACAATAGACGGCATTTCTTCGCTTCCCGTTTCACAATCCGTTGTTGGAAAACTGACGAAAGCGGCAATTTTTCTCGTCGTGACGATCAACCCTGGATCAGAAGCTGAAGAAGCCGTTCGTGATTTATGCGCGGATATTTCAAGTCTGGTCCGCGGCGTTGGTTTTCGGCGCTTGGACGGGCAGCTTTCCTGCATAACAGGGTTCGGCTCGGAGGCATGGGACCGCCTGTTTGGCGCTCCAAGACCAAAAGAGCTGCATCCATTTCGCGAAATCCATGGCGTGCACAATGCTGTATTAACACCCGGCGATATTCTGTTTCATATCCGTGCGAGCAGCATGGATCAGTGTTTTGAGCTAGCCAGCCACCTCATGGAACGGCTTTCGGGTCATGTGTCTGTTGTTGATGAAGTGCATGGCTTCAAATTCTTCGATGATCGCGATCTTCTCGGTTTCGTTGATGGCACAGAGAACCCGGTGGACCAGGCCGCTTTATCTGCCACGATCATCGGTGAAGAAGATCCGGACTTTGCAGGAAGCAGCTATGTCATCACCCAAAAATATCTGCACGATCTGGCGAAGTGGAACAACGTTTCTGTCGAAGAGCAGGAAAATATCATCGGCCGGCATAAGCTCTCCGATATTGAACAGCTTGAGTCCCAGAAGAAGCCCTATGCCCATAACGTTCTGACGAATATCGAGGAAGATGGGGAGCAGATTCAGATTCTGCGTGACAATATGCCGTTCGGCGAAGTCGGAAAGGGCGAATTTGGCACCTATTTCATTGGTTTCGCTCGTTCCCCATCGCGGATCGAAAAAATGCTGGAGAATATGTTTGTCGGTAATCCTCCCGGAACGTACGACCATATTCTCGATTTCAGCCGAGCCGTGACCGGGTGTTTGTTTTTTGTGCCGACACTAACGTTTCTCGATAACGTCTCTTAAGACGCAGGACCGCCACGCTGCATGTGCCGGGAAGGTCTTCGATAGACACTTAGTCGTTGACGCAACTCGGAAACCGGAAAAGGTTCAAAGCTGCATATTGCAGCAGGATGATCGTCTTGGCATCCCGGATTGCGCCGGAGCCAATCATGCCCAATGCCGCATCGATATCCACTTCGAAGCCTGCAATATCCTCGCCCTCCTCTTCCTTTCCACCGCCCTGTGAAACCCGATCTCCGGGCTCATACTCTCCAACGAAAAAATGGAGGCGTTCTGTCACCGACCCGGGGCTCATGAAGACGTCGAAAATCTGCCGCACTTCGCTTACTTGAAAGCCCGTTTCCTCTTCTGTTTCTGCACGAATGCGCACCGCCGGTTCCGCATCATCCAACAATCCGGCTGGCGCCTCGATCAGCAGATCATCATACCCATTCACGAAGGCTGGATATCGAAACTGGCGGGTGAGAATAACCGTTCGCCGACGCGGATCGTAAAGCAGAATGGTTGCGCCATTGCCGCGATCATAGGTTTCTCGTGACTGGCTCTGCCAGCTTCCATCAGCCCGCTGGAATGAGAACTTGGTTTTCTTCAGGACATACCAATCGTTTGAGAGAAGGGTGACTTCTTCCACCCGAACACGATGCGCAATACTCACAATAACCTCCACACAAACACGATAAGTCGCTAGCCGTCGCCAGATCGTCGTGATATTCGTGCAATATCATGCAGAGTCAAGGATTTTCGTGCAATGAATATGCTGACAAGTGAACGAAAGGCTTTGATACTCGAGCTGCTGCGTCGCGATGGTCGGATCGTGGCAAAGACATTCAGCCGAGAGCTGGGTGTTTCAGAGGACACGATCCGCCGCGATTTGCGTGAACTGGCCAGCGAAGGTCATCTCTTGCGCGTTCATGGCGGAGCCCTGCCCGCCTCAGCGGCCGTTGCCGATTTTGCAACTCGGGAAGATGCAGCGTCATCCGCCAAAACTATGCTCGGCGGCATTGCTGCCCGGCTGATCCGACCGGGCCAGATCGTCTTCCTTGATGGCGGCACGACAAACATACAGCTGGCGCGTCAATTGCCCCTCGATCTCAAGGCAACGATCGTCACCCATAGTCCCAATGTAGCCGTTGAGTTGGCGCGCCACCCGCTCATTGACATCGAACTGGTGGGCGGACGCTTATTCAGACATTCCATCGTCACAGTTGGGTCGGTAGCCGCTGAAGCCATCTCCCGAATTCGAATGGATGCATATTTCATGGGTGTGACGGGTCTTCACCCAGAAACGGGCGCGACCACCGGCGACAATGACGAAGCCGCCATCAAAAGACTGATCGCTCGCCAGTCGGCGGAGACAATCGTCGTGGCAACCCGCGAGAAACTCGGGGTCGCATCACCTTATCAAGTCGTACCGCTGGCAGAGATAACAACCCTTGTGACAGAGCCACAGCTATCGCAGGAGATATTGCTTCCCTTCGCATCCCAATCAATCGATATCGTCCAAGCGTGATTGACGGCGTGACCGTCACGGTAAACTCGGGACAAGCGTTATGATAATGCCTCAAGCGATTTCGCCAGTTCCATGACAAGCGGTGACGGATCATCAGCAGCATATATGCCAAATTCGGCGACCGGTGCCGGGGGCAGATTGTATTTTCCATTTATGGTCTCGCAGTCTGGCGGAACCGCTTCCGCAAACAACACCCCAACACCCAGCCCTCCCCGCAGTGCCGATAGCATGGCAGGCAAGCTTTTCACGCGGCAGCCAACGGTCCACGCGATGCCCGCTTCGGCAAGGGAGGCGATCATACGATCCTGCCACGAACAGGATGTTTCAAAAAGCACGACGGGAAGCGGGTCATTCTCATCCACATCAAGCAATCGGCTGGCGCACCAGACCAGTTGATAGGATATAAAGCTCATTGGCGGCAGGGCGAACCGGGCGGGATCGGCAACGACGATGTCGCTTTGCCCTTCATCAAAAGATCGCGCAAGCTGCGCCGAATTGGATGAACTCAGCTCAATTTCCACCGACGGATGTTGCTGTCTGAACTGAGCAATTGCGCCAGGAAGACGCGTGACTGCCAGATCTTCAAAAAGTCCTAGCCGAATACGCCCCACCAACTTCTTATCGACCAATCCGCGCTGCATGTCTTCCGTCAGCGCAATGACCCTTCGCGCATAAGCCAGAAAGGCTTCTCCCGCTTCCGTTAGAGAAACACCGCGAGAGGACCGCGTAAACAGTTCACTGTCCAGTTCCCTTTCTATTCGCTGCAACTGCATGCTGACGGCTGCCTGCGTGCGCGCAAGACGATCAGCGGCTTTGCTCAATGTGCCCGTTTCGGCCACCGCGACAAACATCCTGAGCAGTCTGAGATCGTAACTCACATCCATAAAGAAACCTTATACCGTACTAAGAATTATAAGGGTACACGAGGGGTACCGCTTTTGACAATATGGAATCCGAAACCAGAAAATGGAGTATGAAATGTCCGACTATAAAGAAAAACTGGCTGCTTGCGGTATCGTTTGGCCCAATCTGACCCGGCCAGATCTGCCCTTTTCGCCCACCACGAAAGTCGACAATTTTCTCTATGTTTCGGGCCAGATACCCGAAAAAGGCAGCGACATCGCTTACATCGGACAAGTCGGCGGCGAGATCGATATGGAAACCGCCCTCGAAAGCGCGAAGCTCTGCGCTGCAAATGTCATCTTCTGGGCGAATGAAGCGCTTGATGGCGATCTTGACCGTGTTGTCCGGTTGGCCAAGCTTACAGTCTTCGTCAATGCCGTCCCGGGCTTTACCACCTATTCTCAAGTCGGCAACGGTGCTTCTCAACTTATGAATGCGGTCTTTGGCGAACGTGGCGCACATGCACGCTCTGCCATTGGCGTCGCCGGGCTGCCAGCCAATGTGCCGGTCGAAGTCGAAGCCGTTTTCCATATTCGCTAATCAAGGGACCGCAAATGTCCGTCGTGCATTTTAATCATAGCGGAGCCGGGTTGCCTTCCCCCGAAACGGTTCAGGTGATTGTCGACCATCTGCGTCTCGAAGCCGAACGCGGTCCGATGGAGGCTGGCGCGGGCGCATCAGACGCCCTCCATAGGACCTATCAAGCGGCGGCAAAGCTGTTGGGGTGCTCACTGCAGGATATCGCTTTCGGAACCAGTCATGGACAGCTTTATGGCAACCTGATTGCCTCTATTCCGCTCTCTCCCGGCGACAGGATATTGGTCAGCCGTCAGGAATGGATTGGCAATGTCTTATGTCTACAACGCTCTGCAGACCTGAATGGCGCAACACTCTCATTGAGGGCCTCGGACGATACAAGCGCCGTCGATACTGTTGCGCTTGGACAAAGCCTCTCGCCGGTTACGCGCATTGTTGCCCTGACCTGGGTTGGTGCGGGAAGTGCACTGATCAACCCTGCCGCAGCTATTGGTGCTGCAATCCGGCAAGCCGGGTCATCGGCGTTTTTCATCATAGATGCCAGTCAGGCTATTGGACAGATACCGATTGATGTCGCCGAGTTGGGTTGTGACGCTCTCATCGCCTGCGGGCGGAAATTTCTGCGCGGACCGCGCGGCACAGCCTTGGCCTATATTTCACCCCGCCTTGCGGAAGAACTCGTTCCGCGCAGTATCGACAACCTGTCCTCCACTTTGAGTGACGGCAACGTCGCAGTGGCAAAAAGCGCTCAGGTTTTTGAGTTTGGTGAAGAGTCGGTGGCACTCAAGCTTGGTCTTGGAAAAGCAATCGAACAAGCCCTCGACTTGGGTATCGACCGCATCGGGCAAGACCTCGCACATAAGGCCGTGACCCTTCGTCAGACCCTTGCTGAAGTGCCGGGAGTCAAACTGCTCGATCTTGGAGACAGCAAAGGCGCTGCCGTCACATTTGCAATCGATGGATTACCATGCGCGCTCGTAAAGCAACGTCTCGCCGATCAGGGCATCAATATCGGCCTGAACGGACCGGGCTACACACCTTACGATATGTCTATACGCGGGATTTCAGAGTTGCTTCGAGCCTCCGTGCATTTGAGCACCTCTGATGATCATATTGCTTTGCTGGTCAATGCTATCAGATCGATCAGACAAACAGGGATTTGAGTTGGAATTTGACAATGAATGACAAAAAGCAGACAGCACTTCTTTTGGGTGGAAGCAAGGGTCTTGGATTAGGTGTTGCCGAAGCTTTGGCAAAGCAGGGCGTAAATATTGCTCTCGTCGGCAGAGACAAAATAGCGATGCGCGCAGCAGAAGAGCGCCTTGGCACTTATGCGGGTTCGGTGATGTCTTTCGCCTGCGACCTGACTGATCCTGCCAGTGTTTCCAGAATGATGGAAAATGTCGACAAAGCCGTCGGCAGCATCGATATCCTGCTTCTCAATGGCGGCGGCCCTGCTCCGGTTTCCGCTTCTCAATATGACGAAGCCTACTGGAACACACAGATCAGAAGCATGTTCCTCAGTCAGATTGAAGTGGCTGCTCACTATCTTCCCGGCATGCGTGAGCGCAATTTCGGTCGGATCATTGCAGTATCCTCGACCAGCATTCGCGAACCCATTCCCAATCTCGCAGCTTCCAATGCCTTGAGATCGGCCCTCGCAGGATGGGCCAAAACGCTTGCAAGCGAAGTCGCTGGAGATGGCGTGACCGTCAATGTCGTAATGCCCGGCCGGTTTGCCACCGAGCGCACCACGCGTCTCGACGCACTGGATGCAGTTGAGCGCGGTGTCGATCCAGTCGTCATCGCAACCGAGAGCCAGAGCGAAATTCCAATCGGACGTTACGGTACTCCGGAAGAGTTCGGCGAAGTTGTAGCGTTCCTTGCCAGCAAGGCAGCAAGCTACATCAATGGCGTGGCGCTGCCGATTGATGGCGGCCTGAGCCGTTCAATGATCTGATAAGCCAGACGTCGCCATACCTGCTCAGGGTTGCATCGCACCATAACGATGACGCTGGCTTCGCCCAATTGGACGTGACAGCCTGAAAATTCTAATTCTCCGAGATAAAGCCTCGGAGAACTGCCCATAGATTGTAATTAGGGAACCACTATTGCAGTCAGCAATTGCCTATCCGACGATTAATATCGTCATGATAGCTACGTTTTCACACACGGCATCATTTAACATATAGATCCCGCGACCGTTTGAGATGTGCAAGCATGGCCGCTTCGGCGCCTTCGGCGTCGTTTTCAGCCAAACGGTCGAGAATTTCGGTGTGTTCAACGAGCGTATATTTTTCCTTGCCGGTCCAGATCAGCATGTGGGTGTGATATTCCTTAAGCCACGCCAGCATGGCTTCGCTGACCGCTATAAAGATCGGATTATCCAGAATCTTCGCAATGCGAATGTGGAAGTCCATATCCGCAGCGATGAATGCATCAGCATCACCCAGAGATTGCCGCTGCCGTTCGATAATTTCGCGCAGTTCCGAAATATCGCGCGCGGTCACTTTTTGCGCAGCCTCGCGCGCAATGCCGCGCTCGAAAAAGATGCGCGCACTCTTCAGGTGCTCGAGCGTATCCATCGATTGCGCAAGCATGATCTTCGCCGTCGGATCAACCTGCTGAAATATCGACCTCGCTGTGAGCTTGAGAACCTTGGCGCGTTCTCCATGCGAAATACTGACCAACCCCATTTTGGCAAGTGACTGCATCGCCTCACGGATTGCAGGGCGGCCGACACCAAACCGTTCCATAAGGACGCGTTCGGACGGCATCTCATCGCCAGGGAGCAATTCGCCGGACGTGATCATGGTTTCAAGCCGGTCAAACACTTCGTCTGACAGTTTGCGGCGAACGATAGGTTCGATTGGCTGGGTCATGGCATCTCACTAATCATGAGCTTTGCTCTCTTATGCATCTTCGAATGCTCAGATGAAAGACATTACCCGTGCCCTCATGCACGGGCTAACAATTTTCCTCTTGCAGATATTGGAATACTCATTATACCAGTTTGCATTCGAACGCCATGCGCTTTTCGTTAGCGCGACTAAAGCAGCGAGTAACGGCAATTCCGATGAATATCTGTTTGACCTATCGCATTGAGACCACCGGCAGCATCGAGAAGATGGCAGCCAAGATCGCCAGCGACCAATCCACTGGCACCTTTGTTGCACTTCCGGGCGAAACGGAGGAATTGAAGGCACGCGTCGCCGCCAGAGTGCTCGATATCCGCCCTCTGAAAGATGCGCGCGTTCCGGCTTGGCCGGAACTGAAAGACGGTCATGGTCCGATCAGGCGCGCCGATGTGGACATCGCTTTTCCGCTCGATGCAATTGGTACCGATCTCGCAGCGCTCATGACGATCGCTATTGGCGGTGTTTATTCGATCAAGGGCATGACCGGTATTCGCGTCGTCGATATGAAGCTGCCGTCGGCGTTTCGCGATGCCCATCCCGGCCCGCAATTCGGGATCGAAGGCAGCCGCAGGCTCACTGGCGTAGAAAAGCGCCCGATCATTGGCACCATCGTGAAGCCCGCACTTGGCCTTCGCCCTCATGAAACTGCGCAGTTGGTAGGTGAATTAATTGCGTCCGGCGTGGACTTCATCAAAGACGACGAAAAGCTGATGAGCCCGGCTTACTCGCCGTTGAAAGAGCGCGTAGCGGCAATCA
This sequence comes from Ochrobactrum sp. 19YEA23, assembly GCF_029909865.1. NCBI lineage: Bacteria > Pseudomonadati > Pseudomonadota > Alphaproteobacteria > Hyphomicrobiales > Brucellaceae > Ochrobactrum > Ochrobactrum sp. 19YEA23. The sequence goes on from NZ_JASAMQ010000012.1 coordinate 52,417, forward strand.
TGCCGCGTATTCTCGACCACGAGCAAAAGACCGGCAAGAAGGTGATGTACGCGTTCGGCATTTCGCACGCAGATCCTGACCAGATGATGCGCAATCATGACATTGTTCTCGAAGCAGGCGGTAACTGCGCGGTGGTCAACATCAACTCCATCGGCTTCGGCGGGATGAGTTTTCTGCGCAAACGCTCGAGCCTTGTCCTGCATGCACATCGCAACGGCTGGGACGTTCTGACTCGCAATCCGGGCGCCGGGATGGATTTTCGCGTCTACCAGCAATTCTGGCGTTTGCTTGGCGTTGACCAGTTCCAGATCAACGGCATCCGGGTGAAATATTGGGAGCCGGACGAGAGTTTCGTGTCTTCCTTCAAGGCCATCAGCACACCACTTTTCGATCCATCCGATTGCCCGCTTCCGGTTGCCGGTTCCGGTCAATGGGGTGGTCAGGCACCTGACACCTACGCGCGTACAGGTCGCACCACAGATCTCCTCTATCTGTGCGGCGGCGGCATTGTCAGTCATCCGGGCGGACCGGCTGCTGGCGTTCGCGCAGTTCAACAGGCGTGGGAGGCAGCAGTCACAGACATCCCGCTCGAGACTTACGCAAAAGACCATCCCGAGCTTGCCGCCTCGCTGGCCAAATTTGGCAACGGAGGCGAATAATGACCGGCATCAACGCTCCGCTGCTCTCCTACTATGGAGATGATCTGACTGGCTCCACAGATGTCATGGAAGCCTTGAGTTCGAACGGCGTAGACACCGTCTTGTTCCTAAACACGCCGGATGACGTGCTATTGGCGCGATTTGCCCATTGCAGAGCTATCGGTCTTGCAGGCACCAGCCGCAGCGAAACTCCGGACTGGATGGACAATCATCTGACGCCGGCTTTCGCATGGCTGCGCGCCCTCAATGCTGCAATTTGTCACTATAAGGTCTGTTCCACATTCGATTCCGCTCCGCATGTCGGCAATATCGGCAAAGCGATCGAGATCGGCAAACATGTCTTCGAGCAGGCCTATGTTCCGCTGGTGGTCGGTGCGCCGCAACTCAAACGCTACACGTCCTTCGGCAATCTTTTTGCTGCATATCAAGGCGAGACCTACCGCATAGACCGTCATCCCGTGATGAGCCGCCATCCTGTGACGCCAATGCATGAAGCCGATCTGCGTCTGCATCTGGCCCAACAAACGGCGTTGAAAGCCGAACTGATCGACAGTCCAACCCTGACCTCAGCTGACGCTGATACACATGTCGACAAGATCGCTCAGACGGCGGACGGCATGGTGCTCTTCGATGTCGATAGCACAGAAACCCAGCTGCGCGCCGGAGAGCAAATTTGGCGTTTGCACGCGCCAGAGGGCTGGTTTGTCGCCGGTTCTTCGGGCATCGAATATGCGCTGATTTCTGCATGGCGAGAGGCTGGGTTGATCGGCGCTCGGAGAGACTTCCCGCTACCTGGCAAAGTCGATCGTATCGCCGTGGTGTCAGGCAGCGTCTCGCCGACAACCGAACGGCAGATCCGCAGCGCAACCGCAGCCGGGTTTATCAGCATCGATCTCAATCCGTTGGACCTTCTGGGTGAGAATGCTGCGCAGTCGATTGAAGAAGCCATCACGCTTGCACAAAGAACTTTGCAGGATGGCAGAAGCGTCATCCTCAATACCGCCCTTGGTCCATCTGCTGATCGTGGCCGTGAAATTGACCGCATTCCCGGTAGCCGTCATCGACTAGCGCGCATTCTGGGCTCGATCTTACGCAGTCTGGTGGAGCGCGAAAATCTTTCACGTGCCGTCATTGCTGGTGGCGATACGTCCAGCCATGCCCTGCGCGAGCTGAATGTTGACGCGCTGACCACTCTTCTGCCGCTACCGCAGACACCCGGCTCGCCGCTCTGCACGGCCCATAGCCGCGATGATACGACCAACGAACTTCAAATCGCACTGAAAGGCGGGCAGGTCGGCGCTGATAATTACTTCAGCCAGATACGCGACGGCCTATCCAAATGAATCTGGAATACTCATTGACTGGTTATACCAGTTAAGCTACCAAAGATACGGGAAGGAAAATTCAATCATGACAGCAATCGCTTTGTTCGGCGCAGGCGGCAAGATGGGCTACCGTCTGGCCAAGAACTTGAAGGGCTCACGCTTCGACGTCCGCCACATCGAAGTCAGCGATGCTGGCAAGACGCGCCTGAAGAATGATCTGGGCATCGAAACGGTAGATGCCGATCAGGGCCTTGCAGACGTCAATGTCGTTATTCTCGCCGTGCCAGATACGCTCATCGGCAAGGTGGCTGCGAGTATTATCGACAGACTGAAGCCCGGCACGATGGTGATTGCGCTTGATGCGGCTGCCCCTTTCGCAGGTCATCTGCCCGAACGCGCTGATCTGACCTATTTCGTCACCCATCCTTGTCATCCGCCGATTTTCAACGACGAAACGGATATGCAGGCAAAGAAGGACCATTTCGGGGGTCTGTTCGCCAAGCAGCACATCGTTTCGGCACTCATGCAGGGACCGGAAAAGGATTATGCGCTGGGCGAGGAAATCGCCAAGGTCATCTGGGCTCCCGTCATGCGCTCGCATCGCGTCACTGTCGAACAGATGGCCATGCTGGAGCCGGGCCTCTCCGAAACCGTGTGTGCATCGCTGCTCGTCATCATGCGCCAGGCAATGGATGAATGCGTGCGACGCGGTGTTCCGGAAGAAGCGGCTCGCGATTTCCTGCTCGGTCATATGAACGTTCTGGGCGCGGTCATTTTCAAGGAAGTCGACGGCGTATTTTCGGATGCCTGCAACAAGGCCATCGAGTTTGGCATTCCTGCGCTGATGCGCGACGACTGGAAAAACGTCTTTGAACCACAGGAGATTGCCGAAAGCATTCGCCGTATCACCTGACAATCAAAACGGGAGGGTCAAGCGCCCTCCCTTCACTGCCTTGCTGGGAACAGGGCTGAACACACTGGGAGGAAATTATGGAATTCACACGTAGGAAACTGACGCGCGGAATTGCGCTGGCTATTGTCGCTGGTGCACTGTCGGCAGGCACCGTTATGCCAGCCTGGGCGGCGGACCTCATAGCGATTATCACGCCTTCGCACGATAACCCGTTCTTCAAGGCTGAGGCCGTCGGCGCAGAAGCAAAAGCCAAGGAACTTGGCTATGAAACGCTGATCCTCGTTCACGACGATGACGCCAACAAGCAGTCTCAGCTTGTTGACACGGCAATCGGTCGTGGCGCCAAGGCGATTATTCTGGATAATGCTGGCTCTGAAGCATCCATTGCCGCAGTGCAGAAAGCCAAGGATGCAGGGATTGCATCCTTCTTGATCGATCGCGAAATCAATGCGACCGGCATTGCTGTATCGCAGATTGTTTCCAACAATTATCAGGGTGCACAGCTTGGTGCAGAAGAATTCGTCAAGCTGATGGGCGAAAAAGGCAACTACGTCGAATTGCTCGGCCGCGAAGCCGATCTCAATGCAGGCATTCGCTCCAAGGGTTATCACGACGTTATCGATGACTACCCGGATATGAAGATGGTTGCGCAGCAGTCAGCCAATTGGAGCCAGCCGGAAGCCTTTGCCAAGATGCAGAGCATTCTGCAGGCTAATCCGGACATCAAGGGCGTGATTTCGGGCAACGATACGATGGCCATGGGTGCCTGGGCTGCCCTTGAGGCAGCTGGCCGTAAAGATGTGATCGTGGTTGGTTTTGATGGTTCCAATGATGTACGCGATTCAATCAGGGCTGGAGGCATAAAAGCCACGGTCCTTCAGCCAGCCTTTGCGCAGGCACAGAACGCCGTCGTTCAGGCCGACGAATTCATCAAGTCGGGCAAGAAGCCAGCTGAAGAAAAGCAGTTGATGGATTGCGTTCTGATCAACGGCGATAATGCTGAAAAGCTCGAAACCTTCGCCTTGAAGGATTGAACCAAAGAAACCGAGAGCCGGGAGCCGAAACGCTCCCGGTATATTCCCTATACCGAGGATATCTTTATGTCAGTGCTGAAGTCAGCGTCCATTGTTGTGCTGGCCTGTGGTGTTGCGCTTTCGGGCTGTAAGATCATCAAGACGCCAACAGCTGAGGAAGCCGCAGCCGCGCGCGGTGACAATTTCAATCCGGATCGTTCTGTTGCCGATATCTGGGATTCCAAGGTTAAACCGTTCTTCGCAGAAAAGACGGTGACCCTCGATGACGTCATGACGGCGGCTAGCAGTGACATCGACGCGGCAGGAAGCAAATTTGGCCATCGTGAAAAGCAGGGCAACGCGCCCTGGACATTTGCAACCAAGCTGGAAGGCGTGGTCGTTGACGCCGAAACCAAATCGCGGGCCGCTTATATCGATGTTGACAGCAATGGTGACGGCAAGGCGGATGCCCGCGTCCAGATTGGGCCGACTATTCGTGGCACCGCAATCCGTGACAGCTTGAGCTTTGTAAACTTCAGCGAGTTCCGCAACCAGATTGAATGGGCCCAGTTTGGCAAGTCGTTCAACACACGTATCAATGATGATGTTTTGTCGAAGCTGCCGCGTGACAATCTGGTCGGCATGAAAGTCAAGGCCAGTGGAGCCTTCGCCATGCCCGCCAAGGGTCAACTACCACTTTTCACTCCCGTATCCATAACACTGGAGAAGTGACCATGGACACGGAACAACAACCCGAAGACGATATCGTTCTCAAACTCGAAGACGTATCGAAAGTCTATTCCGGCATTGTCGCCGTCAAACGCGCCAATCTGGAATTGCGACGGGGTTCGGTCAATGTGCTGGTCGGAGAGAACGGCGCTGGCAAATCCACGTTGATGAAGATCATTGCCGGTGTCGAGCGCCCAACCATGGGCAGGATCATTCTCGATGGAGAACCGGTCACATTTGACAGCCCTGCCGACGCGCAAAAGCGTGGCATCGCAATGATATTTCAGGAACTCAACCTGTTCGCCAACATGTCCGTGGCCGAGAATATCTTTGCTACCCGTGAGATTATGCGCGGAGTGCGCGGCATTGACCATAAAGCGCAAGTGCTAAAAGCCAATGCGTATCTCAGACGTCTGAATGCGGGCATTGATGCCAATATGCTCGTTTCCGATCTTCCCATCGGCCAGCAGCAATTGGTGGAAATCGCCAAGGCAATTTCGCTTGATGCGCGTATCGTCATCATGGACGAACCTACATCTGCGCTCTCCGCCGCCGAAGTTGATATTCTCTTCAAGGTCATCGCTGAACTGAAAAGCCAGGGCGTCGCTATCGTCTATATTTCGCATCGTCTGGAAGAATTGATGCGTATTGGCGATTACATCACCGTGCTGCGCGATGGCAAGATCACCGGCCAGGAGGAGGTCAAGAACATCGACACGCAATGGATTGTGCGCTCGATGATCGGCTCCGATGCCAAGGACTTTGCCAAGTCCGTCACCCATAAAATCGGTAGTGAGCGGTTCCGCGCTGAAAATATCACCCTGCCGCGTACAACTGGCGGCCTTGCCGTTGACGATGTCTCATTGTCGGTGCGCGCTGGAGAAGTTCTGGGTATATATGGTCTTATGGGCGCAGGGCGTTCCGAGTTCTTCGAATGTGTCATGGGTCAGCACCGACATTCGACAGGCCAGATTTTTATAGACGGTCAGCAAGTGACCGAACGCGACACGACACGCCGCATAAGGCGCGGGCTTGCTCTTATACCCGAAGACCGACAGCGCGAGGGGCTGGTGCAGGTGCTTTCAATCGCCAGTAACCTTACGATGGCCAGTCTCGACCGGCTGGCGAAGGTCTTTCACATCGCGCCGAAGCGAGAAAAGGAAGCCGTCAGGGAGGCTATCAAGGATCTCTCCATCAAAGCCCCGAACCCCGATTTCGAGGTGACGTCGATGTCCGGCGGCAACCAGCAGAAAGTCGTGATCGGCAAGGCGTTGATGACCAATCCAAAAGTTCTTTTGATGGACGAACCATCGCGCGGGATTGATGTTGGCGCAAAGGCGGATGTCTTTCGCACGATGCGTCGTCTCGCAGGCGAAGGATTGGCTATCCTCTTTTCAACCTCAGATCTGGAAGAAGTTATGGCGCTGTCTGATCGCATCGCCGTGCTCAGCAATGGCAAGCTCATTGCTATCTTTGAACGCGAGCACGCAACCGAAGCCCAAATCATTGCGGCCTCTGCCAAGGGGCATGGCCACAACCCGGATCAGCAAATCAAGGAAATCGTGTCATGACAGCCAAGACAGTTACGGCAGCCACTGACCCAACCTTTGCCGGCGGCTCTGCCCTGCTGACGCTGATGAAACTGCGAACATTCATTGCGCTTTTTGCAGTTTTCGTCTTTTTCTCATTCGCCGCGCCGAATTTCCTTTCGGCAGCCAATCTGATTTTGATGTCGAAACACGTTGCGCTGAATGCGTTTCTCGCGATGGGCATGACTTTCGTCATCATTACGGGCGGCATCGATTTGTCTGTTGGTTCGATTGTCGGCCTGTGCGGCATGGTCGCTGGCGGTCTCTTGATCTATGGCGTGGACCTGGGGATCGGTTACACCGTCTATTTCAATGTGATCGAAATATCTCTCATAACACTGGCTGTCGGCGTCGCGGTTGGCTTCGTCAACGGGCTCTTAATCACAAAGCTCAATGTAGCGCCATTCATCGCCACGCTCGGAACCCTGTATGTCGCGCGCGGCCTTGCCCTGTTGTCATCTGACGGCCAGACCTTCCCGAATCTGGTCGGCCGCGAAGATCTCGGCACGACCGGCTTTGGTTTTCTCGGCGCGGGCAGCATTTTGGGCTTACCGGTTTCCATCTGGCTTTTGATCATCGTTGCATTGGGTGCGGCCTATGTCGCCCGATACACGCCGTTGGGACGACAGATTTTCGCAGTAGGCGGCAATGAACGCGCGGCGCGCATGTCCGGCATTCGCGTCGACCGTGTAAAAATGTTCGTTTACATGTTTTCGGGCTTTTGCGCTGCCATTGCCGGTCTTATCATTTCCTCGGAATTGATGGCTTCGCACCCTGCGACGGGCAACTCCTTCGAACTCAATGCCATTGCGGCAGCCGTCTTGGGTGGAACATCCATGTCAGGGGGGCGCGGCACTATCGGCGGAACGATTATTGGCGCGTTTGTGATCGGGATTCTTTCCGATGGGTTGGTCATGATGGGGGTATCGTCCTTCTGGCAGATGGTCATCAAGGGCCTGGTCATCATCATCGCCGTGGTTGTAGATCAGGCGCAACGCCGCCTTCAGCAACGCGTCACGCTCATGCAAATGGCAAAGGCAGGATAATGACAGAATTGAATGGCGCGCTTATCGGCTGCGGCTTCTTCGCGATCAACCAGATGCATGCCTGGAACGATGTTTCCGGCGCGAAAATCGTGGCCATCTGTGACCGCGATCCCGAACGGCTGAGAATTGTCGGTGATCAGTTCGGGATCGAACGCCGTTATGCCGATGCTGAAGCGCTGTTTGCTGATGGCAACGTTGATTTTGTCGATATTGCCACGACAGTTGGAAGCCATCGCTCGCTGGTTGAAATGGCTGCCGCACATAAAGTGCCCGCCATCTGTCAAAAGCCTTTTGCCACAAATCTCGGTGATGCGAAGGCTATGGTGAAAGTGTGTCACGATGCCGGTATTCCGTTGATGGTTCACGAGAATTTCCGCTGGCAGACCCCGATACAGGCCGTTCGGAAAGCGCTCAATAGCGCCGCGATAGGCGATCCCTTCTGGGGGCGCTTTTCCTTCCGGTCGGGCTTTGATGTCTTCTCGGGCCAGCCGTATCTTGCGGAAGGCGAGCGCTTCATCATCGAAGACCTCGGCATTCACACGCTCGATATCGCGCGCTTTATTCTCGGCGATGTAACAAGCCTCGTCGCGCGAACCAAACGCGTGAACCCGAAGATCAAGGGTGAGGACGTAGCGACCATCTTGCTCGACCATGAAAATGGTGCCACATCAGTTGTCGATGTCAGCTATGCAACCAAACTTCTGGTTGACCCCTTCCCGGAAACGCTCATCGAACTGGATGGAACGGCGGGGTCAATCCGCCTTCATCAAGGATATCGTCTGGAGATAATTAATAACAAAGGAACAGCTATCTCAGATGTTTCACCTAGAATGCTGTCCTGGGCCTCACGCCCCTGGCACAATATTCAGGAAAGCGTTTACGCAATCCAGCAGCATTGGGTCGACAGGCTTGCTTCCGACGAGGAAACATCAACATCGGGCGCTGACAACCTCAAAACCTTTGCACTCGTGGAGGCAGCTTATAGCAGTGCGGCCAGCGGCAACCGCATCGATGTAAAGGCTATGCTGGCATGAGCAGCGTCGATCCGTTTCTGCTTTATGGTACACAGGAAACCGAAGCCAGACCGCTGCATCTGCAAGCCGGGCGTCTCGCAGTTGACCTGAGCGATGGGAATTTGCGGACCATCACATATGATGGGGCCGAAGTGCTGCGCGCTGTCTCCTATCTTATTCGCGACCGTGACTGGGGCACGTATGCTCCCTCTATCCGTGACCTGACCGTAGAGAGAAACACAGCCGGCTTTTCTATCACCTATCAGGCGCATATTGACGGCCCCAACAATACTCAATTGAAGGTCGACGTAACCATATCTGCCGATGCCGGTGGAACACTGACCTTTGATGCCATCGCCACATCGACAACCGGCTTTGAAACCAACCGATGCGGTTTTTGTATTCTGCATCCGATTGTCGGACTTGCCGGTTCGCCAGTCACGGTGGAGCATGTCGATGGGACGCATGTCGAGACCCACCTACCCGATCTCATCGAGCCGTGGCAACCTTTCAAGAACATGCGCGCCATCACCCATGAAGCCCTTCCGGGTGTGCTGGCCCAATGCCGGATGGAAGGCGATGTCTTCGAGATGGAGGACCAACGTAACTGGTCCGACGCGTCTTATAAAACCTATGTGCGCCCGCTGGCACTGCCCTGGCCTTATCGGATTGAAGCCAACGAACCTGTGCATCAGCGCGTCGCGTTGATTATACGCGATAATCGGATGAGTGCGCCCGTTGTTGTCAAGGCAACCACAGAGCCAGTCCATATTACGCCTGACAACGCACGTGGCACCATGCCGAATATCGGCATTATCATTACGCCGGAAGAGGCCAAGACAAGTCTAGCTGCATCATCCCTGGTTGATGAAATTAACCCGCAGGATTTGTTGTTCCACTACGATCCGCGTGCCGGACATAACAAAACGGCATTCATGAACTTTGCCGCCATAGCGGCTGAATTCAAGGGGCGCACATCGTTAGAAATAGCGCTCGCTTGTGAAAGAGCACTGCTTGACGAGACCTCCGAAATCGCGGCGCAAATGAAAGCTGCAGGCTTTACGCCAGACACGATCATTGTCTCGCCTTCAATCGACCGCCAGTCCACGCCGCCCGGCAGTGCGTGGCCACCTTGCCCACCACTGGAAGAAGTCTATAGCGCCGCGCGCATTGCTTTCCCGGGCGCCACCCTTGGCGGCGGTATGCTGAGCTATTTTACGGAGCTGAACCGCAAGCGCGTGCCGGGCGCTCTGATCGATTTCGTGACCCATTGCACCAACCCGATCGTCCATGCCGCAGACGATCTCAGCGTCATGCAAACCTTGGAAGCGCTCCCCTTTATTACGCGTTCAGTGCGCGCGATCTATGGTGCGAAACCCTACCGCATTGGCCCATCGACCATTCCCATGCGCCAAAATCCCTATGGTAGCAGGACCATGGACAATCCCGATGGAAACCGTATCGCCATGGTCAATCGGGATCCGCGCCACAACGGCAAATTCGCGGAAGCTTTCGCATTTGCCTATGCCGCGCGGGTGCTGGACGCAAATCTCGACTGTCTGACCCTATCGGCATTGACCGGTCCTTTTGGACTGATTGCGGATGAAAATGAGCCAACACCAGCAGGTTATACGCGCCCGGTCTTCAACAGCGTGAAGAGCTTATCTGCACTGGCTGGGAAGGAATGGCGCGCCTATCTTTCCTCACGGCCGAGCCATGTTCTTGCATTTGCAGTCGAGAGTGAACTCTGGCTGGTGAACGTCACCGCTGAAGAACAAAGTATCGGTATAGAAAACCAAAGACCGCTTCCGCTCGCTCCCTATGCCGTTACGGTGGTGGCGCTCTCAAACTGATTTTACAGGTAGGCAAAAGAGATGCCGATACACGACATTTTCCAATCGTATATCTGCTGAAAATTCAGCGCCGCTTAGCGGGCCTGGCAGCCAGAACAACATTGTGACGCTTGGCCAGCTCAGCGGTCACTGCTTCGATTTCTTCGGCTTTGCGCGCGTCACTCCAGCCAAGTTCCAGCGCCAGAATATCCGCTATCGCAGCCAGATTATCGGTTGCCAGTGCGCCATCAATGGCGAGCGTCGTACGGCGCAACACAACATCGGCGAGATGGACCACCAGTTCATTGCGCGCGATCCAGGCGATTTCGGCGCGGCTTACCGTATCGGTTTCAGGCAAATGCGCGGCACCGGCTTTGGCTTCATCGCGAATGATTGCACCAGCCGTTGTGCCATAGCGCTTGAGCAACAACTCAACACGCTCCCGTCCATGGCCCGTCTCGCTTACCTGTCGCGCAACCCAGGCAGCACGTGCTTTGTCATCCAGCGGGTAGTCCTTGCCGCCACCGATTGCGAGATTGCGCGTCGAATGAATACGCTTGCGGTCCATTCGTTGGAGAACCTTATCCGCAACCTCCTCGGCAAAGCCCCGGAATGTCGTCCATTTGCCGCCGATCAGCGATATGATTGCGAATGGACGCGCCGCATCGGGCTCAATCACCGGGGCCGAGTGATCACGGCTGATCAGCCCCGGTTCCGAGGCATTGGAAGCAGGCAGCGGGCGAATGCCGCTATAGGTGTAGACGATCTGGTTGCGGTCAAAATGCAGTTTCGGCAAAAGTGAGCGCAGACTTTCAATGAAATAATCCGTCTCATCATCGTCGCAGCTTACATTGTCCGGATCATCAGACGGAATATCAGTCGAGCCAACCAGCGCAAGACCATGATAGTCGTAGACCAGGCAGATACGACCGTCATCGGCCTCGAAATAAATCATCCTTCCATCAAGGCTCTTCACCAGTTCGGAATGGTCGATCAGAATATGCGATCCCTTGGTGCCACCGATCATCTTGGTCGGCTTGCCGAGCGCTGCATTCACATGGTCGATCCATGGTCCTGCCGCGTTGATGACAAGCTTCGGCCTGACCGAAAACCCTGCACCATCTGGACCTTCAAAACTGACTGTACCGTCACCGGCTTTTACCAATCTGGTGAAATTGACCGCCGCACTCAATGAATTGGCCTGAAGCCCGTCACTGACGAGTTCATAAACGAGGCGTTCCGGCCGGCTGACCTTCGCGTCATGATAGATGCCGCCAGCAACAATCGCTGGCGTGATATAAGGCATTTCCTTCGTAGCGGTCTTTTTCAAGAGAAAACGATGACGCGGCATCACACGTTCACGCGCACCGAAATAATCATAGAGACCAAGACCAATCTTGATCAAAACCGCACCGCGGCTGCGTGGAGCTGTTGTAGAACCGAACAAAGTGCGCAGCGCGGCTGTAATACCTTTGGTCCATGAGAAAACGGGAATAAAAGTCGGCAACGGCTCAACATTATGTGGCGCATTCTTCAAAAGCAGGTTTCGTTCCAGCGTGGATTGCGCAACGAGACCGAATTCTCCTGTCTCCAGATATTTCAGCCCGCCATGGATCAGGCGAGATGGCGCTGCACTGGTGCCCGATCCGAAATCACCCTTATCGACAATCAGGCAATTGACGCCTTGCTCGCACAAATCACGATAAAGCCCCGCACCATTGATGCCCGCCCCGAGAATAAGGACGTCCAAGCCGTTCTTTTCGAGTTGCGCAATGCGGCTTTTCATTTCGGCAGAGCCTACGAAACTGTTCATTTCACCGTCTTCACATGTGTTTTCTGCGCAGCCGCGCAATATTCGTTCCGTTCATCGTCAGTCCGTAAGGGCTTCGATCTTCGGCCATAATGGTCCAAGCGAGGATGCAATTTCCTTGAACAGCGTGAAGCGCTTTTCATATTGCACGCTGCGTTGGGCATCTGGCGTGTAGGTGCGGCAGATCGCATCAAGATCGCGCGGATCACTGTAAACATCCGCAAAAACACCTGCACCTTTGCCCGCACAAAGCGCTGCACCCCAGGCTGCTGCCTCATCCGTCTCGGTCACGGTTACGGGCATTCCGAGCACATTGGCAAACATCTGCGCGAAAGCTGGACTGCGCGACACCCCACCGGTCAACCGCGCAGCAGAAATATCAAACCCCTCCTTGAGGTGGTCGACATGGATACGATGATTGAAGGCTATTCCTTCCCAGACAGCGCGCAGCATATCGCCTCGTTCCTGCCAGCCGCGCAGACCGAAGAAGGCCCCACTTGCCATAGCCCCATAGGGTGAACCGAAGAGATAGGGATGGAACAATGCTGTTGAAGGCTTGGCCAAGGCTGCATCTATTTCCGGGCGCAACATGTCATGGATCGAGCGGCCCGTTTCCTCCGCCAGACGCCGCTCCGAAGGACAAAGCTGGTCCAGAAACCAGTCATAATTCGCCGTCGACGCCGGCGAGATCGACATGTTGTTCCATTCCCCCGGCGCAATGCCATTGCGGCAAAACCAGCTCTCGTTCACGCGCGGTTCGGAGGATAGCGTTTCATTGATCGAATAGGTTCCAGCGACAACCGCCACAGTCCCCGCTTTGAGGCCACCAACCCCCAGCGCCGATGCCGTCACATCGTGCAGACCGCCGACAACTGGTGTTCCAGCGACAAGTCCGGTCCGTGCCGCGCAAGCCGCAGAAACGCCGCTCACGATCTCGTCCGAGCGCGACATGGGCGGCAATGCGTTCCAAAGGGCATCGAGCCCAAACAGTTTCAGCGCCTCGCGCGAATAATCCTGCGTATTCACATCCGTAAATGAGGTGGACGCCTCGGTTCGATCCGTTCCGACCTCTCCTGTCAGGCAGAACCGCAGCCAGTCCTTGCAGGCTATCACATGCGCGATGCGGCTGAAGCGCTCGGGCTCGTTTTCTTTCACCCAGGCGAGAATTGCCGAAGGTGCCGAAGCGTGGGGCAATTGTCCGGTAACGGCGATGGATTGCGCTGCCACCGCGCTATTCAGCCAGTTTTCTGCAATATCGACGGCGCGGCTATCCAGCGACAGAATACCCGCGCCAAGAGGGCGGAATTCATCGTTGAGCATATAGATACCATCCCCATGTGCAGTGGTGGCAATGGCCAGAATGTCCGAGGCAGATCTCCCGCTCACGGAAATGGCTTCTGCAATTGCTACTGCCGTGGCGTTCCAGAATTCGTCCATGTCCCGCTCGACATGACGGGGATGTGGAAAAGATTGCGCCACGCGGCGACGCGCAACGGAAAGCGTCCTGCCGTCGATATCGAACACAACGGCTTTTGTGACGGTCAGTCCGCTATCAATTCCCAACAGAGAGGGCATGGATCGAATTCCTGGTATGTAAATGCAGGGCAGCGAAGAGCGTTCGCTGGGATTGGATTATTCTCTCTGGCCAGTTGAACGGGCGACCACGACATTGATATCCTGTGACTGCATCCGTTCAATATGCGTCTCGGGCGTATCTTCATCGACGATGACGACATCGAAATCGTTCAACGCACCGAAATTGTGCAGGGCGCGCCGTTCGAATTTTGTATGATCGGCCAGAAGGACACTTTTTGCTGCGCATTCGCGCATAGCTCGCTTGGTTTCAACCATCTCGGTCGATTGATGGAACAGCAGATCGTCGGTGATTGCAGCAATCGAGATGAACGCTACGTCTGCACGCAGACGCCGGATTTCATGGATCGTCATGCCGCCGACAAAGGCGTTGCACCAGTTATAAAGCTGCCCACCCAGACCGATCAGCGTGATGTCCTGCATATCGCGAACCTCATTCATCAGGATCAGCGAATTGGTAATGATGGTCAAAGGCGTCTTGGCCTGAAGATGCGGCACCATTTGCAAAACGGTGGTCGAGTTATCCAGAAAGATGGCTTGTCCCGGCTCGACAAACTGCATCGCCGCTTCAGCGATCTGTTTCTTTTCTTCCGACTGCCTTGAAACCCGATAAAGATCACTCGCTTCGATCAAGCTGGTGGGTGCTGCGGAAACGACGCCGCGCGTCTTGCGAAAAAGACCCCGGCTCACGAGTTCGTCGACGTCGCGGTGAGCGGTCATCAGGCTGATGCCGAAACGCTCGGTCAAGTCTTCGATCCGCATAGAACCTTCGGCCATAACAGTCTCGGCAATCTGCTGGCGACGCACCAGCTGACGTGCATGCCGACTGTCATTTGGCACTTGATCCGTCATCAGATTGTCTATGCTTGCTTTGTTGTTCACCGTCATGCCTGCTATCCGTTCCCTGCAATATTATCGTTTTCACTGACAGGTTCCGACGCTCTGCGCCAGATAAAAAGGGGAACGATATTCGGAGCGCCGGTTAGAAGCCGACGCTCCGGTCTTAGCTCTTACTGCTCGAGAACGAACGGAGCCGTGTACTTGTTGACATTATCCTTGGTGATCAGGAAGCAATCAAAAAGCTGCTTCTCCTGATCGACGCCTGTCTTGCCGGTCTTAATAAAGCTATCAGCCTGCTTGACGGCAGCTTCCGAGAAAATGGCAACCGGCTGCAGTACGGTGTATTGAAGTTCACCGGCCTTGATTGCTGCAACAGCATCTGGCGAACCATCGAAGCCGCCGACCTTGACCTGCTCCAGCTTGCCAGCCTTCTTCAGGGCAGCAATCGCGCCAAGAGCCATTTCGTCGTTGCCGGAAATCACGCCGATAATGCCGGGATTGGCCTGCAACAGGGCCTGCATCTTGTCGTGCCCCTGTGTGCGGTTCCAGTTGGCCACATCCTTGCCGGCCTTCACCAGATCCGGGTACTGCGACAGGACAGTTTCGTAGCCATTGGAGCGCGTTGCGGCATTGTTATCCGACGGCGCGCCGAACAGCTCGACATATTTGCCCTTGTCGCCAACGCTTTCAACCCACTGGGTTGCGCCGATTGCAGCGCCCTGAGCATTGTTGGAAACGAGCTGCGCCTTGGCGAGGCCTTCCTGATTGATTTCAGCGTTGACGAGGAACACCGGAATGCCTGCTGCGACAGCGCGCTTGACCGCGCCAACCGAGCCGTCAGCATTGGCCGGATCAAGAATGATCGCAACCGACTTATTGGTGATCGCGGTGTCGATCAGATTGCTTTCGGTGTTCGTGTCGCCCTTGTGACCGCCAACGACAGCCGAATAGCCCATGCCTTCAGCCGTCTTCTTGGCGATTTCACCTTCGGTGTACCAGTAGGGGTTGGAAGGATCGTTGACGATAATCGTCATCAGACCTTCAGCCCAAGCTGCGCTGGCGATAAGCGGCAGTGCCGCTGCTGCGGCAAACAGAACGCGCATACCCTTCTTAAACATGTCTCACTCCCGTAACATTTATTGTTTGTGTTGTGCCGGTTGCCCGGCGGGTATCATTTCCAGTGGGCGAGGCTTTTGAGGTTGATCGCCGTCTTGGAAATCTTTCGATACGCCCTCGGATTACGACCCATCCAAGATTGGACCGGGTCCTGTTCCTATCGTCGGGAGTATTGAATGCTGTTGAGCAGAACCGCGAGCACAATCACCGCGCCGGTAAAGACCGTCTGCCAGTAGGAGGATACACCGATGATCACCAGACCGTCGGATAGGAAGCCGATCACGAAGGCTCCCAACAGCGTACCTTGAATGGTGCCGCGTCCGCCTGTCAAAGCTGCGCCACCGATAACAACCGCTGCGATTGCCGTTAGTTCATAGGTCGTTCCCGCGGTCGGACCGGCCGATGTAAGCTGCGACGACAAAACGAGACCGGCAATTGCGGCGCAGATACCTGAAATGACGTAAACGGAAATCTTGACCCGCTTGACGGGTACGCCCGAAAGCTCAGCAGCCCGCTCGTTCCCGCCCGAAGCATAGAGCCAGCGACCGAACGCTGTGCGGTTGAGAACGATGGCGCAGATGATTGCGAGAACAGCCAGAACCAAGACACCGATCGGAACACCGAAAAGCGTGTTGAAACCGAGCCACTCAAAGCCGGTGTTCCCGAGTTCAGGACGGCCACCAAGATTGTTGTAGGTCAGACCGTTGGTCATCAACAAAGCAACACCACGCGCGCAATAGAGCACGCCGAGCGTCGCCACAAAGGCTGGAACCCGCAGATAGGCAATCAGCACGCCGTTAACAGCGCCCACAAATGCACCCAGTGCACAGGTGAGGATCACCACGGCCCAGACCGGGAAATACAAAATGATGCCAAATTCCTGCAGCGTCACGCCCTGCATAAGAAAACCGGCAACCACACCCGCAAGTCCCAATGTGGAGCCAACGGAGAGATCGATGCCGCCATTCAGGATCACCAGCAACATGCCGATCGCCAGCAACCCGAAAATGGCAACATGCGAAGACATGATGAGGAAATTGTCGACTGTGAAATAATAGGGCGACAGGAACGAAAAAGCAGCGATGATTGCGATCAGGGCAAAAAACGCACGACCTTCGAGCAGCAGATGCACGATACTGGTTTTCCGCTTTGCCCCGCCCGGGGTTGCCGCTTTGTCTTTTGTGCTCGTGACTGACATTCTATCAGTGCTCCATAACTAAAGCATTCAGCGATCTGGTAAAATCAGATCAGGTGCTCGAACTTTTGACTTGCGCATGCCCCACTTAAAAAGCCGAAGGCGTCGGGAGACATGCAGGAATTTCTCAGTGACCGACCATGGATTCGCCCGAGGCTGCCATGATCTTTTCCTTGGAAACATCCGAACCGAATTCGGCTGAGATGCGCCCTCGGTGCATAACGATGATGCGGTGCGCGATACTCAGGCATTCGCCAACTTCGGAGGTGGTGTAGACAACCGCCAGTCCCTGCTTGGCTTTCTCGGCCAACAGCTTGAACACCTCGGCCTTCGCGCCGATATCAATGCCCCGGCTCGGTTCATCCAGCAGGATCACCTCTGGCTCGGTCGCCAGCATCTTGCCGATCACGACTTTCTGCTGATTGCCGCCGGACAGCGATCCAATCGCCGCGTCACCGCCATCGGTCTTGATATGAACGTTCCTGATCGACTGATCGATGATGTTCTTCTCGCTCTTTCGGGACGTGAAGAGGCCCTTGGTAATCTCGGCGATGCTGGCCAGAGACAGGTTCTTTCCGACCGTCATCGTCTGGACGAGACCGTCGCGCTGGCGGTCCTCCGGAACGAGAACCAATCCCTTTTCGATGCGCTGGGCAATAGTGAGGCCTGAAACGTCATTGCCCTTGAGGACAATCCGGCCGCTGCTTGCCTTCAGTCGACCAGCAACCGTTTCCAGAAGTTCGGTACGACCAGCGCCCATCAGCCCGTAAATGCATATGATTTCACCAGCACGCACATTGAGGGACAGCCGGTCGACCAGCGCGAAATCCGCGCCTGCCGGATCGGGAACCGTCAGGTTCTCGATGGAAAGAGCGACATCACCCCATTCATAGCCGGTCGGAGGCGAGCCAAGATCGAAATTCTCGCCCACCATATTGCGAACGATCCATTCCAGATTGATTTCACTGCGAGGCGCATAGGCCGTCATCGTGCCATCGCGTAGCACGACAGCATGATTGGTGATCTGAAGCGCTTCTTCGAGATGGTGAGAGATATAGACGATTGCGACGCCGCGCGACGTCAGATCGCGGATGACCTTGAATAGCACCTCGACTTCCGACGCGCTCAATGCGGATGTTGGTTCATCCATGATGAGAATGCGGGAATTGACCGAAAGAGCGCGAGCGATTTCCACAATCTGTTGCTGGCCGAGTCGCAATTCTTCAACCGGCGTCAGCGGATCAATATCCTCTTCCAGTTCCTTCATGAGTTCGCGCGTCAGGCGCTCTTCCTCAGAGAAATTGACACCGGTCGGAGTGCGGATTTCGCGACCCATGAAGATATTGTCGCGCACATTCATGTTCGGTGCGAGGCTCAGTTCCTGATGGATGATCGAGATGCCGCGATCACGCGCTTCGGTAGAAGAGCTGAATGTCACCGGTTCACCATCCAGCACAATTGTACCCGATGTTGGTTGAATGACCCCAGACAGTACTTTCATCAGAGTCGACTTGCCTGCACCGTTCTCGCCAAAAAGCGTGGTGACCTGACCGCGACGAATTTCGAAGTTAACGCCTTTGAGCGCATGGATGCGACCATAGGATTTGGCCACATTGTGCGCCGCCAGAACGACATCGCCGTTCTTACCTTCGATCTTGGAGCTTTCCATAGTTTCGGTGGAACTCATTTTACTGCAAGCTCCACCGGCGTCACGAGCCAGTTCTTTGGATTGACGAGCTTGAATACGCCGGTTACCGAAACGGTCTTGCCAGTGAGACTATCAGCATCCACACCCTGTAGAACCTGCTTCTTCATTTCATTGTTGAGCGCAGAACCGGCGTTTTGAAATTCGATCTGGTTCTTGAACTGGCCAAACTCGACTGTGCCGGTCGCATCGCGCAGATCCGTGCCGTTGACGGCAGGCCCGGTCTGAACGCGGATTGCCACGCCCTCAGGCATGCCATCGACCTTGATCACGTTATAGTTCGACTTACGTTCCTCAACGACACCAGTGAACTTCACAGGGATGACGGGATTGACACTGCCGACGCCGTATTTTTTGCCTGCGGCGGCCTTGTCTGCGACCAGCGCAGTTGCGACTTCGACCGCATCAGCAGCCCGTTCAACAATGCTCGACTTCACCTTAGGGAACTCCGAAGCGCCATATGCCTCCGGCGAGAATACCTGCTGACGCACATCGGAATCGGAACCGATCTTGACGACTTTGGTGTCGAACCCAATCGCGCCAATAACGACAACGGCCGCAATCACGCTCCAAAGAATGGCGCGGCTTTGCTTGGCAGAACCTTTTGAAACTTGATTAGTCTGTGCACTCATTATCAAACGCCTTCAGCAATTTCTGCCAGATTGTCGTGACGGAGCGTGCCGCGCAGCCACATTTCAGCCCCTACTCGCAAATGGCTCATATCCGGCCATCACATTGAAACAGGCAAAGCCCCGTTCCGTGCGCCGCAAAGGGCCGGGTCCAAGATCATGAAGATCCTCCACAGGTCCCAGGGCTCCGCTCCTCCGCGCCTTCTGGAAACAGGTATCGCCACATGCATTATGATAGCGACGTGTTATTAACTCCAGTAATGATGTTATAAACATAGATAGCTGTCAATGAGATGTTTTAAACCCTGCCGTGGAATACCGCAATTTCGCGTGAATCCAGTCCGATACAGTAGGGGAAAACCCCGCGCCGATCCTCTTTTTTTTGGATCATCACCATTGCAGCTGACTGGAGTCCTAAGCACGTCACGCTCAAATTCTTCAGTTATTTTTTGTATAATTAACAATATGATAGACCGTATATGGCGAATGATAAAAAATATGCCACTCGTATACTAAGTTCGAAATCCGCATCTTATCCCACAGGGATTTTATCCACGCTCACCAAGATTTGTAAAAAAAAACTGTCGTAAAAAAATTTTACAGACATTGCAGAGTCGTTATGTTATCTCCATTATACGCAAATGTCCGATTTGGTTAAAAACAGGACTGCGAGCGACGTATTTCAGTCGTGGGAGGAATCCAGATGTCGTTAAAAGCGTGTAGCCGTCATGCGTGATAAAGGTGATCTCATAATCGGGATCGACGCTGGCACGTCCGTTCTCAAGGCAGTCGCGTTTGATTTTACCGGACGCCAGATTGAAGCCGCAGCCGTTCGCAACAAATACGAGACGGGTGATCACGGCGCGGTAACCCAGTCCCTGTCACAAACCTGGAAAGACTGCACCAGCGCTTTGCTCGGCCTTGCAGAAAAAGTTCCGGAATTGCGTGAAAGAGCAGCGGCGATCGCTGTCACCGGCCAGGGCGATGGCACATGGCTTGTCGGCAAGAACAATCGACCAGTGACCGATGCATGGCTCTGGCTCGATGCGCGCGCCGCCACGACTGTTACCCGACTTGCCGCAGGCCCCATGAACCGCGCTCGCTTCGAAGCGACAGGCACAGGGCTCAATACCTGCCAACAGGGCTCGCAAATGGCGCATATGGACAGTGTTGCGCCGGAACTGCTCGATCAGACCGAGGTCGCGCTTCATTGCAAAGATTGGCTCTACCTGAACCTTACCGGCATTCGTGCGACCGACCCATCGGAAGCAAGCTTCACTTTCGGCAATTTCCGCAACCGCCAATATGATGACGTCGTCATAGAAACCCTGGGGCTGCAAAAACGGCGTCAGCTTCTGCCTGAAATCATCGATGGCACACAGATTATGCATCCGCTGAGTGATGAGGCTGCGGCGGCAACCGGCTTGCTTGCTGGAACGCCAGTCAGCCTGGGCTACGTCGACATGGCCATGACCGCCCTGGGTGCTGGTGTTCGCGGTGGTAGCACCGACGCTGGCTGCTCCACCATCGGCTCGACGGGCGTACATATGCGCGCAAAGCCTGTCGCCGATATTCACCTAAACCGGGAAGGCACCGGCTATGTCATCGCATTGCCGATCCCCGGGATCGTGACGCAGGTTCAGACCAATATGGGAGCCACGATCAATATCGACTGGATATTGCAGGTGGCCGCCGACCTCATGTCCACGCCGGACAAGCCCGTTTCATTGAACGACCTTATTCCGCGTCTCGATGAATGGTTCAACGCAAGCCGCCCAGGCGCAATCCTCTATCACCCCTATATTTCTGAGGCCGGCGAGCGCGGACCCTTCGTTAATGCCGATGCGCGTGCAAGCTTCATAGGTCTTTCCAGCCGTGATCGCTTCCCCGAAATGGTCAGGTCTGTGGTCGAAGGGCTCGGTATGGCGACGCGCGATTGCTACGCCGCCATGGGCGACATGCCAGCAGAACTGCGCATTACAGGGGGCGCAGCCCGGTCCCGCGCGTTGCGCAGCACGCTTAGCGCTTCCGTCAATGCGCCAGTGCGCGTTTCCTCCCGCGAAGAGGCAGGTGCTGCCGGTGCGGCGATGATGGCCGCCGTTGCTATTGGTGCTTATCCGACCATGGATGATTGTATCGCTGAATGGGTGGAACCTCTGCTTGGAGCCCCCGAGGCGCCAGACGCCCCACGCGCGCAGCATTATGAAGAGCTTTACCTCGCCTATCGGGAATCTCGGCTGGCGCTCGCGCCAGTCTGGGACAAATTGGCGGCCGACAGGTAAGGCCGGGCGGATTGCCCGAGACGACATTATGAGATGTGCCGAAACATCGGCACCCGAAGGAGCATGCAATGGCTGAGACGGAAACTTGCGATCTGTTTGTGATCGGCGGCGGCATCAATGGCGCGGGTGTGGCGCGCGATGCTGCCGGGCGTGGTCTCAAGGTCGTTCTGGCCGAGAAAGACGATCTGGCGGAAGGCACTTCGTCGCGTTCGGGCAAGCTTGTCCATGGCGGCTTGCGCTATCTCGAATATTACGAGTTTCGCCTCGTTCGAGAGGCCTTGATTGAACGCGAGGTGCTACTCAATGCGGCACCGCACATCATCTGGCCGATGCGTTTCGTTTTGCCTCACAGTCCGCAGGATCGCCCCGCATGGCTGGTGCGGCTGGGTCTGTTTCTCTACGATCATCTCGGCGGCCGCAAAAAACTTCCCGGCACCCGCACGCTCGACCTCAAGCGCGACCCGGAAGGCACACCGATCCTCGACCAATATACCAAGGGCTTCGAATATTCAGACTGCTGGGTCGATGACGCTCGTCTTGTAACACTCAATGCGCTGGGCGCCGCTGAAAAAGGAGCGACCATCCTCACCCGCACACCGGTTGTGTCGGCGCGGCGCGAAAAGGGTGGATGGATCGTCGAGACCCGCAATCGTGACAACGCCGAAGTCCGTAGCTTCCGCGCCCGCTGTATCGTCAATTGCGCAGGCCCTTGGGTAACGGATGTTATCCACAATGTGGCTGGCTCGAACTCCAGCCGTAATGTTCGTCTGGTCAAGGGCAGTCATATCATCGTGCCCAAATTCTGGGCTGGTTCGAATGCGTATCTCGTCCAGAACCACGACAAGCGTGTGATCTTCATCAACCCTTATGAAGGCGACAAAGCGCTGATCGGGACTACGGACATTGGCTATGAGGGTCGTGCGGAAGATGTTGCCGCGGATGAAAAGGAAATCGATTATCTGCTTGCTGCGGTCAATCGCTATTTCAAGGAGAAGCTGCGCCGCGAAGACGTGTTGCACGCGTTCTCCGGGGTGCGCCCCTTGTTTGATGACGGTAAGGGTAATCCTTCCGCTGTTACACGCGATTATGTCTTCGATCTGGATGAGACCAATGACGCGCCTCTATTGAATGTGTTCGGCGGCAAAATCACGACATTCCGCGAATTGGCCGAACGGGGCATGCACCGTTTGAAGCATATCTTCCCTAACATGGGCGGTGACTGGACAAGAGGCGCTCCGCTTCCCGGCGGTGAGATCCCCAATGCCGATTACGAGACCTTCGCCAATAGTCTGCGCAACAATTATCCCTGGATGCCACGCCAGCTGGTGCATCATTACGGTCGCCTCTATGGCGCACGGACCAAGGATGTCGTCGCTGGTGCGACAGAACTTTCAGGCCTCGGTCGCCATTTCGGTGCGAACCTCTATGAGGTGGAAGTTCGCTATCTGGTCTCCAAGGAGTGGGCAAGGACGTCAAACGATATTCTCTACCGCCGCACCAAGCATTATCTGCACCTGACCGAAGCCGAACGCGCCGCTTTCACGCAGTGGTTCGAAAACACCCATATTGCCGCCTGAGGACGACATGGCCCTTACGCTTTCTTTGAATACCAACCCGCTGGTCAATCGCTTTGCCGAGCCTGATGATCTGGTTGAAACTGTCGCCCGTGATCTGCGCCTGCGCGATCTTCAGCTGACACACGAGTTCATCAACCCCAGCTGGCAGGCCTCCACGATCCGCCGTTTGACGCGCGATATGGACAAAGCCTTAGAGCGAACTGGTGTGCGCGTGACATCAGGCATGACGGGCCCCTATGGTCGCCTCAATCATTTCGGCCACCCGGACCGGGAGGTTCGCCGCTACTATGTCGATTGGTTCAAAACCTTTGCTGACATCATCGGCGATCTTGGTGGCAAATCCGTTGGCACGCAGTTTGCGATCTTTACATATAAGGACTTTGACGATCCCGCGCGTCGTGAAGACCTGATAAGCATCGCAATCGATTGCTGGGCAGAGGTAGCCGACCATGCGGCCAACGCCGGTCTGGAATATGTTTTCTGGGAACCAATGAGCATCGGTCGCGAGTTCGGCGAAACCATCGCCGCATGCATGAAGCTTCAAGACCGCCTGACGGCTACCGACATGACGATCCCGATGTGGATGATGGCCGATATCGATCACGGCGACGTCACGTCAGCCAACCCAGACGACTTCGACCCCTATGCCTGGGCCCGCGCCGTGCCCAAGGTTTCGCCGATCATTCATATCAAGCAGAGCCTTATGGACAAGGGCGGTCATCGGCCTTTCACGGCAGCCTTCAACGCCAAGGGTCGCATTCAGCCGGAACCCTTGCTAAAGGCCTTTGCCGAGGGCGGTGCCGTTGACAATGAAATCTGCCTTGAACTCTCGTTCAAGGAACGCGAACCAAACGATCGGGAAGTCATTCCACAGATCGCGGAAAGTGTGGCTTTCTGGGCCCCGCACATTGACACAGGCGTCAGGGATTTGAAGATATAGATACAGGCATGATCCGATCGCCGCATTGCGCATATTGAGAGGATTATGCTTCAAGTGAAAAACCTTAGAGTGCGGTTCTGACGCCATTGGAGCAGAGCGCGCTCAACGTCCGAAAGGAGCCGGAAGGCTCGAAATGGCAGATCAAGACGACTCCCTCGCCCTTCGTGCCGCCTGGCTTCATTTTGTTGCGGGCATGACGCAGTCTGCAGTTGCCAAGCGCCTTGGCGTGCCATCGGTGAAGGCCCACCGTCTCATCGCCAAGGCTGTCGCGGACGGGGCGGTTAAAGTCACTATCGATGGGGACATTATCGAATGCATCGATCTCGAGAACCGTCTCGCGGATCGCTATGATCTCGATTATTGCGAAGTCGTACCCGATATCGGGGAAGAAGGACTGCCTCTTACCGCTCTTGGTCATGCTGGCGCGGATTTCCTTCGCCGTGAGATCGAACATGGTGACCATGAAGTAATCGGCATCGGCCATGGACGTACCTTGTCGGCTGCAGTCAATTATATGCCGCGGGTTGCGGCAAACGACTTGCGCTTCGTTTCGCTTCTAGGCGGCCTCACGCGAAATTTTGCCGCCAATCCCCACGACGTTATGCATCGCATCGCGGAAAAAACAGGCATGCCAGCTTATGTGATGCCGGTGCCCTTCTTTGCCAATACAGCCGAAGACCGCGAAGTTCTTCTCGCTCAACGTGGCGTCACGGCAGTTTTCGATATGGGATGCCGTGCAGAGTTAAAAGTCGTCGGCATTGGCACAGTCGATTCCCAAGCCCAACTCGTAACAACAGGCATGATCGAACTCGCCGAGGTCGAAGAGATCGCTTATCTGGGCGGCGTTGGCGAAATGCTTGGACATTTCTTTGATACCGACGGCACGCGCCTTGAAACCGGCCTGACGGCGCGCACAATCGCTGCGTCGGTTGAAAACGCAGATATGAGCCGCATTATAGCCCTGGCGGGTGGCTTATCCAAAGCCGAAGCCATTCGGGCTGTTCTGAAAAGCGGGCGTCTTTACGGCCTTATTACCGACGAACGCACTGCGAGAGCCCTCGTAGAATAGAAAACGTGAAAACGTCACAAAATCACATTCTTTGTAGATTTTTTTGTGATTTTGTGATTTATGCCTCTGCATGAATGCTCCGCGAGACAAATCGGACACAGGCGTGAAGCGCGACGATAGAAGACAAGCGATCATAAACTTGCTGATTGAAAATCAGGCAGTCGATCTTGACGATCTGGCTGATCGCTTTGCCGTCTCCAAAATGACCATCCACCGCGATCT
This sequence comes from Ochrobactrum sp. 19YEA23, assembly GCF_029909865.1. NCBI lineage: Bacteria > Pseudomonadati > Pseudomonadota > Alphaproteobacteria > Hyphomicrobiales > Brucellaceae > Ochrobactrum > Ochrobactrum sp. 19YEA23. The sequence continues at coordinate 77,514 of NZ_JASAMQ010000012.1, forward strand.
GGATTCGTTGGAAGAATCCGGCGTATTACGCAAGGTCCGCGGCGGAGCGACAATGGACGCTGGCTCGCAGTTCGAAAGCGATTTTCGATTTCGCGAGCGGCAGGACAATGAAGCCAAGCTCCAGATGGCAAGGGCAGCACTGGAACTGATTGAACCGGGTATGACCGTCATGATCAATGACGGTTCGACGGCTGCGGTACTCGGCGGCCTTTTCCCCGAGAAGCGCCCCTTGACCGTCATCACAAACAATGCGGTCATCATCGATACGCTTAAAGGCGAAAGCGGGATCAATCTCATTGCTCTCGGTGGGGTTTTCTCAACCAAGTTCAACGCTTTTTTCGGCCTTCTGACGGAAGAAGCCCTGTCGCATCTGAGCGCCGATATCGCCTTTATTTCAACGCCCGCCGTCAATGGCAGGCTCGTCTATCACATGGACGAGAATGTCGTGCGCACAAAACGTGCAATGACCGCTTCGGCGACACGCACCTGTCTTCTGGTCAACCACCAGCGCTTCGGGCGTCCCGCCTTGCATGTCATGGCCGATCTTGGCGACTTCGATGCGATCATCACCGATACATCGCCCGGCCGCGAGATTATGGCCGAGTTGGATCAGGCTGGGATCAAACTGACAATAGCAGACTAAGAAAGAGCATTTTGGCATGGCCAGATTTTGGGTTGGAACGAGCTGGAAAATGAACAAGACGCTGGCGGAAGCGCGGCAGTTTGCCGATGCGCTGAAGGCAGCCGACGGCGACCGGTCCGCCGATATTCAGCGTTTCATCATTCCGCCCTTCACCGCGGTGCGCGAAGTGAAGGAAATTCTGTCCGACACATCGGTGAAGGTAGGCGCACAGAACATGCACTGGGCTGACAAGGGCGCATGGACCGGTGAAATCTCACCTGTGATGCTCAAAGACTGCAATCTTGACATCGTAGAGCTTGGTCACTCCGAACGTCGCGCACATTTCGGCGAAACCAACGAGACTGTGGGCCTTAAGGTTGAAGCTGCGGTGCGCCACGAGCTGATCCCGTTGATCTGCATCGGTGAGACACTGGAAGACCGTGAAAGCGGTCGGGCTGCGGAGGTCCTCGCAGAGGAAGTACGTGGTGCGCTTTCCAAATTGTCCGACGAGCAGAAGCAGTCCGTCATCCTGTTCGCTTACGAGCCCGTTTGGGCCATCGGCGAAAACGGTATTCCCGCGTCCGCGGATTATGCTGATGCCCGGCAGGCAGAAATTATCGCTGTCGCTAAAGGTATTCTCGGTCGCCGCGTTCCTTGCCTTTATGGTGGCTCGGTCAATCCCGGCAACTGCGAGGAACTGATCGCTTGCCCGCATATTGACGGCCTGTTTATCGGACGCTCCGCGTGGAACGTCGAAGGTTACCTCGATATTCTCGCGAAATGCGCGGCAAAAATTCAAGAAAATTAAAAGTTCAGACAGGTTAAGGAGTGAAATCATGAAAGTTGCAGTAGCAGGAGACAGCGCCGGCGAAGGTCTGGCCAAGGTTCTGGCCGACCATCTCAAGGACCGTTTCGAGGTTTCCGAAGTCTCGCGCACCGATGCTGGCGCCGACGCATTCTACGCCAATCTTTCCGACCGCGTCGCATCCGCCGTTCTGGATGGCACCTATGACCGCGCCATTCTCGTCTGTGGTACCGGCATCGGCGTCTGCATCGCGGCCAACAAGGTTCCAGGCATTCGCGCCGCACTGACACACGACACCTACTCTGCCGAACGCGCCGCCTTGTCGAACAACGCCCAGATCATCACCATGGGTGCGCGCGTTATCGGCCCGGAAGTCGCCAAGACCATCGCTGATGCTTTCCTCGCCCAGACGTTCGACGAAAACGGTCGCTCGGCTGGAAACGTCAACGCCATCAACGACGTCGACGCCAAGTACAACAAGGGCTGATTTTGCCGCTTAGAGCTGGTGCTCGAAACGTTACGCACATTTCGGAATGGCGCAGCTCTAAAATTGAGAAAGCGGACGGTTTCCCGTCCGCTTTTATTTTTACAAAAAGCTGGGTGCTTAATTGAACTTTGGATCGAGCGATCCATCGAGATAACGCTTTGCCATATCGGCAAGCGGGATCGGACGGATGGACGATGCATGGCCAGCCGTGCCGAACTGCTCGAAACGGTCCTTGCAAAGCTTGGTCATCGCCGCCATCGCAGGCTTCAGATATTTGCGCGGATCGAATTCGCTTGGATCTTCCTGCAGGATGCGGCGGATCTGACCGGTCATTGCCATGCGATTATCCGTATCGATATTGATCTTGCGCACACCATGCTTGATCCCGCGTTGAATTTCTTCAACTGGCACACCCCAGGTCGGCTTCATCTGTCCGCCGAACTTGTTGATGATTTCCTGAAGATCTTCCGGCACCGATGACGAACCGTGCATGACAAGATGCGTGTTCGGCAGCTTACGATGAATTTCTTCGATCACATGCATGGCAAGAACCGAGCCGTCCGGCTTGCGGCTGAACTTGTAGGCGCCATGTGACGTGCCCATGGCAATCGCCAATGCATCGACCTTGGTTTCACGGACAAACTTCACCGCTTCATCCGGATCGGTCAGAAGCTGGTCGTGCGAAAGCACACCTTCTGCACCATGACCGTCTTCCGCATCACCCATGCCGGTTTCGAGCGAACCCAGAACACCCAATTCACCTTCGACAGAAATGCCGCCAAGATGCGACATCTCGCTGACACGGCGCGTGACCGAAACATTATAGTCCCAATCGGCGGGCGTCTTGCCGTCAGCCTTGAGCGAGCCATCCATCATGACAGAGGTGAAACCGGCCTGGATAGCCGTCATGCAGGTTGCAGCTTCGTTGCCATGATCCAGATGCACGCAAACGGGAATATGCGGATAGATCTCCGTCACTGCATCCATCATGTGGCGGAGCATAATATCATGGGCATAAGAACGCGCGCCGCGCGATGCCTGCAGAATAACCGGCGCATCAACGGCGTTAGCCGCTTCCATGATCGCCAGAGCCTGCTCCATATTGTTGATGTTGAATGCCGGTACGCCGTAGCCTTTTTCAGCTGCGTGATCGAGCAATTGCCGCAGTGTGATGCGTGCCATTTATCAGTCTCCCTACCAGTCTTAGTCAGATGCGCTCACGCGCGTAATATTCACCCAAAACATCGACTTCTTCCGCCACGCCAAACACAAGCGCGCTGCGTTCGTGATAGGCCTGCGGCACAATATCGAGGATGGGGGTTGAACCGTTTGTCGCCTTCCCGCCTGCTTCCCGGCAAAGGAAAGCAATCGGATTTGCTTCGTAAACGAGCCTCAGACGGCCCTTTTCGTAACCGGGGCGGCGGTCATCGACATAAAAGAAGAGGCCACCGCGCTGCATGATGCGATGCATGTCGCCAACGGCAGCGCCGAGCCAGCGCATATTGAAATTGCGCCCGCGCGGACCGTCTTTGCCAAGGAATGCATCGTTCACATAGGCCTGCATGCCAGCCGACAGATGCCGCTGAACGGATGCATTGAAGGCCAGATCCGATGTGCGGTCGGGCAAGGTCACATTGCGACGCGTGATCTGGAATGTGCTGCTTGCGGGATCGAAGGTGGCGAAAACAACGCCATCGCCAACCGAAAAACACAGATCAACGGAATTGCCGTAAGACACGTAACCGGCAGCAATCTGCCGATTGCCCGGCTGAAGGAACGGTTCCGCCGTATCGGCTGGAAAGAACGAGAAGATCGTACCGAGCGGCGCTCCCAGACCAACATTGCCGGAGCCGTCCAGTGGATCGATTGCAACGGCAATCAGACCGTCTGCCTTACCGGCAACCGGCAAATCGGCTTCTTCGGACAGGACGGATGCCGCGCCAGCGGCGATCAGCAAATCGACGAACAGATTATGCGAGCCGACATCGATGCTCTTCTGTTGATCCTGATCGCTGTTAACGCCGACGAGCTTACCCGGATCGCCGGGCAGCGAACCGCGTGCGACGCGCCCGGCAAGCCTGCTTGACCCCGCCAGAATGGCTTTGATAGCATTGGCGGTTGCAAGACGCATGGCATCCTGTCCTGCCCAACCATCGAGATAGTCTGCGACGGTTTCAGTCTCAACGCGGTCACTATCACCCGCCAGAACGAGTGGCGCGAAATTGCTGGCCATAGTCATTCACCTTGCTCCAGAAGAAACTTTGCCCGCGCGACAACGCCATCGACGGTGATACCGAATTTTTCATAAAGCACTTCGGCAGGTGCAGAAGCCCCGAAGCCGTTCATGCCAATCACATCGTCTTCGCTGTCGACATAACGCGTCCAGCCAAACTTACCGGCGGCCTCGATTGCAATGCGCGGCGCGGCGCCAAGAACGCCATCACGATAGGTCTTGCTCTGTTTCTCAAACAGATCCCAGCTCGGCATCGAAACGACGGCTGTCGGGATGCCCTGTGCACCAAGTGTCTCGGCAGCTTTTACTGCCAGCGACACTTCAGTGCCCGTCGCCAACAACGTGATCTGACGTTCACCCTGTGCGTCGCGCAGCACGTAAGCGCCCCGTGCAGAGAGATTTTCACCATTGTCAGTGCGCAATTGCGGTACATTTTGACGCGAAAGCGCCAATGCAGAAGGGATATGCGGATCGGAAACGGCAATCGCCCAGCACTCAAGGGTTTCAATCGTATCCGCAGGACGGAAGACATGAAGGTTGGGCATGGCGCGCAAGCTTGCCAGATGCTCGACCGGCTGATGGGTTGGGCCATCTTCGCCAAGACCGATGGAATCATGCGTCAAAACATGGATGACGCGAACGCCCATCAGCGCTGAAAGACGGATGGCATTGCGCGCATAATCCGAAAACACCATGAAAGTGCCGCCATAAGGGATGAAACCGCCATGCACGGCTAAGCCGTTCATCGCTGCACCCATCGCGAATTCGCGCACACCATAACTCACATAACGACCGCTCTTTTCCGGCGTGAAATCGCTGTCGACAGCGGGGACGCGGGTCAGATTGGAATGCGTCAGGTCGGCGGAACCGCCGATCATTTCTGGCAGCGCTGCCGTCAGGCTTTCCAGTGCAATCTGGCTTGCCTTGCGGGTTGCAACATTCTGCGGCTTGTCGATCAGGCGCTGCTTGGCGTCGCTGACAGCCTGTTCAAAGCCTTCCGGCAAAATGCCAGCCATACGGCGATTGAATTCGGCACGCTGGGCTTCCGGCAACGCATCGACGCGTTTTTGCCAGGTTTCCCGCTCGGCAGCACCGCGCGAACCGGCCGCACGCCATTGATCAAGCAAGGGAGCCGGAATTTCAAAGGCTTCGGCAGCCCAACCGAGCGCCGCTTTGGTCGCCGCATTTTCGGCAGATCCCAACGGCGCACCGTGAACACCGCTGGTTCCCGCACGGTTCGGAGAGCCGTAACCGATAACCGTTTTGAGCGCGATGAGCGTCGGACGTTTCGACTGCGCCTTGGCGCGGGTCAACGCTGCATCGATAGCATCATGATCGTGACCATCGACCTTTTCGACATTCCAGCCGCATGCCTTGAACTTGGCCGGAATATCGTCGGTAAATGCAATGTCAGTGCTGCCGTCTATGGTGATGCCATTGTCATCATAGAGCAGGATCAGCTTGCCCAGCCGCAGGTGACCGGCAAGCGAGATCGCTTCTTGCCCGACGCCTTCCATCAGGCAACCATCGCCACAAAAGACATAGGTACGGTGATCGACAACGTCTTTGCCGAACTGGTCAGCCAGTGCGCGTTCAGCAATCGCCATACCAACGGAACTCGCCAGTCCCTGACCCAAAGGTCCGGTGGTCAACTCAACGCCGGGCGTGTGCCCATATTCGGGATGGCCAGCGGTTTTTGAACCCCACTGACGGAAGTTCTTCAATTCCTCAATCGTCACACCCGCGTAACCGGTGAGGTAGAGTGCGCTGTAAAGCAGCATCGAACCATGACCGTTCGACAACACGAAACGGTCGCGATCAGCCCAGTTGGGATTGGCCGCATCGAATTTCATATGCTTCGAGAACAGGACCGCCGCGGCATCGGCCATACCGAGCGGCATGCCTGGATGGCCTGAATTCGCTGCGTCAACGGCGTCTATTGAAAGCGCACGGATGCAGTTTGCCAGTTGCAGCATGTCGGATACGGGCGAGGCGAAATTCATGGCGGCAACCTCCTTGCCAAGCACTGATTTTTTGCCTGCAGCACGCGTATTCGTAAGAAAGGTCAGCAGGCATCAGCCCACTAACATCATCCTGAGATATTAACAACGTCGCTTATAACATTATAACGATTTAAATGTTATTTTGTGTGCAACTTTTTTATTTCGTGATTTTCGGTCTTTTTATCATCCCTTTGTAAATATTACATATTCTCGGCCCGGCACCATTTTGGTGAATCCGGGCCAAACTATGTTATAAAGCAGATCAGCGCATCATCGCGGCCACATTTCCTCCGTCTACCGTCATCACAGCACCCGTTGACGTGCGCACTTGCACCAGATGCAGCACAGCCTCCGCAACGTCTTCGCCTGTGACCTCACGATTGAGCAGATTGCCCCGCATGTAAACTTCCGGTGTGACACCACGCGCACGAGCACGCTCTTCCACCATGGCATCCGTCATCAGCCCTGTCCTGATCCGGTCCGGATTGATTGCATTAACCGTTATGCCGTCGCTCGCATGTTCCAGAGAATATTGCCGCATCAGCGCCATGAGCGCCGCTTTCGACGTTCCGTAAGGTCCAAAATCAGGGCCTGGATTGACGGCCTGCTTGCTCACATTGAAGACGATGGAACCTCCGGTGCCCTGACGCTGCATCACCTTGACTGCGGCACGCGCAATATAATGATGGCTCCAGAAATTGAGATCGAAGGCCGCCTTGAACAGCCCGTCATCCACTGCAGTCAACGCGCCCTGAAACGCTGCCCCTGCATTGGAAACCAGAATATCGACGCCGCCCAAGGCTTCCACAACACGCGAGATCGCCATTTCGGCAGCGTCGGCGTCAGTGAGATCGCAGGCAACAGCGAGACCGCCCAATCGTTTCGCTTCTGCGCAAACACGATCCGCATCGACATCGATCAGCGCTATTTCCGCGCCCTGACTTTTGAGAAGTTCCGCGACTGCGAGACCGAGGCCGCCTGCACCGCCCGTTACAACGGCCACCTGCCGGGTGAGCGGCTTTTCTGTCTGCTTGGCGAGCTTGGCTTGCTCCAATGACCAGTATTCAATATCAAAAAGGTCTTCTTCCGAGAGAGCCTCGAACCGGTCGATACCTTCTGCGCCGCGAATGACCTCAATCGTCGCTTCCGCGACGTCAGCACAGATACGCGCGGATTTCTGCGTTGAACCGGCAGCGAAAAGACCAACACCTTCGACATAGAAAACACGCGGCATCGGGTCGAGCATTTTCTTGCCGCCGCCAACACGGGCATTGTTGCGCTCGAAATAGGCCTTGTAGTCGGCAGCATAAGCGGCCACCGCGTCCTTGACCATCTTTGCCCAACCGTCGACATCGTCGGCGTGCGGGCCAGGAAGGGCGATGCCATACCGCTTGATATGAATGACATGCTCCGGCGTAGCATTCCCACGTCGCACGAGATCGGCAACATTGGACGCTCCGCAGAAGTCGAGAATGTCATCGTTGGAACGATGCTCAATGACAAAGCGACGCGGACGCCCCTCGCCCGCACCAGGCAAAGCTATCGCGCCACGCAGTATCGGTGCGATATCGGCAACAGAGGCCAAAGCCGCAGCGGGCTTTTTTGTGCTTGCGCTGCCGAACGGACGCGGATTGCCTTTCGCAATACGCTTCTCGGCGCGGTCGATGGCAGCAATCATATTTTCATAAGCAATGCGTGGGTCTTCGGACCATGTAAAAATACCATGTTTGAGCAAGATCATGCCGGGAGCGTCCGGCTGCGCCGTAAACGCCTTGAGACAGGCTTTCGACAAGTCGAAGCCTGGCATAACATAGGGAACGATGATCATTTCCGGAAACGCTTCGCGGATGATTTCCTCGCCATGCGGCTGGTTTGTCAGTGCGACTATCGCATTGGCATGGGTGTGGTCTACGTGCTTGAATGGCAAGATTGCATGAAGAATGGCTTCGACAGAGGGATTGGGCGCAGCCGGATCGAGCAATAATCGTCGCTGCAACATGACCATATCATCATCCGAAAGCCGCTCGTAATTCACCATCGCTTTCAACGGTTCCAGATGCAGCGCCGGCAGACCCGCCGGTTCGATCTTGCCCATATCCCAGCCGCTGCCTTTGACGCAAAGCACGTCAACCGGGCTACCATCATGATCGGTCAGGACGGTCTTGACGGAGGTATTGCCGCCGCCATGCAAAACCAGATTCGGCTCCGAACCGAGCAGCCGCGTCGTATAAGTACGGATAGCGATGTCGCGATTCACTCCCGCCTTCACATATGCGCCGACGATTGTGTCGAATTCCGCCTCAGACCATGTCGATTTCATCTGCTGTTTTCCTAACTGTCGGTCCGCAGCCTGCAGCTGAAGACACGCCGTTGCACCCACGGAAAACGACGGTTTTCCACGACGCAACAAAGACTTCTGGAGATTACTCCTCACTTCATATACAATTGACACCATAGACTGACATTCGTCAACTCGAATAAGCATCTTGTTGATTAAAAGCATTTTCTATGCAACTCAGGCACACAGCAGACGTCGGGACGACATCAGTCAACTAACAGGGCAAAGTCAGGAATTGAGTATGACATCGGACGATTTGACGCCGACGACGCATGCCATCCCCGCCGAGTTCGACGACGCCATCGTCTGGGCCGCCTGGCTTTACTACGAAAACCAGCTCACCCAGAACGACATCGCCAAGATCGTTGGTGTATCGCGTGCGACAATCGTCAATTATCTGCAAGAAGCGCGGCAAAGAGGTGTGGTGCGGATTCTCATGAATTCCGAAATCCTCACCCGCACCAACATCGCTCGCAAACTGGCCGCCAAATATGGGCTGGCAGAAGCGCTCGTCATTCCAACCGACAAGTCTGTCACCACGCAAGAACGGCTGAATGCTTTGGGCGCCGGCGGCGCTCGCCTGATCGAACGGATGGTCACGCCCAGCGAGACTATCTGTGTGTCCTGGGGACGCACTGTTCTGGCTATTGCCGATGCTATTTCGCTGCCGCGTCCCGTTGAAGGCCTGACCGTGGTTCAGGTGACGGGCTCGTCGATCGGCAAACGTGAATTCTCAGCAGAGCTTTGCACATCGATCCTGGCACGCAATATCGGCGCGACAAGCATCAATATGCTTGCTCCTGCGGTTCTCAGCACTGCTGCACTCCGTGATGCGCTCATGGGCGAACCCATTCTCCAGCGCCAGTTTGAACTGATCGCCCAGTCAGACATGATCGTGTTTGGCGTCGGCGGACTAGCGGCAGAGAGCACAATGCGCGTGGCTGACGTAACCAGCGATGAGGAAATCGATGCCTATGCCAAAGAAGGCGCGGTTGCCGTTTTGATCTGCCGGTTTCTCGACCGGGACGGCAAACAGATCGTGCGCGATCTCGACCGACGGGTCATCGGCATTGAACTGGATGAACTGCGCAGCGTGCCGAGCAGACTTTGCGTGGCGGGCGGCAAACAGAAGGTCGAAGCCATACGCGCTGTTCTTGCAGGCGGCTACGCCACCCATCTGGTAACCGATGTCGAAGCTGCGGAATTGCTGTTAGCCAGTTGAACGAAGATGAAGCGAGCTGGCTACCCAGCTCGCCTGTTTTGAATCAGTGCTTGATCGGCGCACTGTTCATGAATGCCAGCGTCTCTTCGAACGAACGAATGCCTGCATCCGAACCAAGTCCGGTGGCCACCAGAGCGGCCGAAGCCTGCGCGAAGTTCAGTGCTGTTTTCAGGTCCATCTTGCGATGAAGCGCGGTGATAAACCCGGCATCGAAAGCATCGCCGCAACCCGTGGTATCGACGACTTCAATCTGGAATGCCGGCTGGCTCAGCGTCTCACCCGATGCACCCATAAAGCACACGCCGTCGCCGCCAAGCGTGAACACGCAATGTTTCACACCACGGTCGAGGAAAAAGCGGCCCGCCCCTTCAACATCCGATGTCCCGGAAATCTGACGTGCTTCTTCTATGGAGGGCATGAAATAATCGATATGGGGAAATAAAGGCGCAATAAGATCAAGTGTGCCTTCATTCGCGCCCAGCAGATCAAAAGTGGTGGTCCGTCCGCGAGCCTTGGCTTCAGCGAGCAGTTTGCGGCTTGGCTCTCCATCGAGTTTAGCCAGCAGGCCGGTGCCCCCCAGATGAACAATGGGCGGTGCCAGAACCGCATCGAGAGCGCTGTCGGCAATTTCAAAATGATCGGATGCACCGCGCGCGTGCAAGGCAGGCCGGTCTCCGTTGCGCCGGATGTTCAAAATGGTCGAAGATGTCGGCACACCTTTCAGGCGCTGCATTTCGGTTGTATCCACACCGAAGCGCTGGAGCGTTGCAATGACGAAGTCTGCCTTTTCGTCATCACCCACAGCGCCAACGGCAAGACAGTTCAAACCGAGCTTCGCGAGGTCCACAACCGTTCCCCCCGCAGTACCAGCGACCGTCAATCTGATTTCGTCAATGAACTCCACATTGCCGCCGGGCGGAATGGCATCGACCGGTCGTCCGAGGACATCAAGAATGTAGAGCCCAACGACAGAAACATCATGAGACATGAAAACCCTCCCAGATAATAACGCAAGGCCAACCCAGCGCCGCCCGGCGGCACAGGGTTGGCTTGAAGACAGTTAGCCGCGATTGCGCAGCGCAAAGATCGTACCAGCGAGCAGAATGAAGAACCCCACCACGGCCAGCTGCAAGGTGCTGGGAATGCCAACGAAGATCAGCACATTGCTAACGAGTGTTATCAGCAACACACCGAGCAGCGTCCCAACGACGGAACCCGAGCCGCCAGTGATACGCGCGCCACCCAAAACCACAGCAGCAATGATTTCCAGTTCCATTCCCGCCAGATCGAACGGATTAGCGAGCCGGTTGCTCGATACGTGAACGACACCAGCAATCCCTGCCAGCAGCCCGGCATAGGCAAAGACGAATACCCGTACACGAAAAAGGTTGATACCGAGCCGCTCGGCAATGGATGGATTGCCACCCACGGCGAAGATAGCGCGACCCATCAGCGTGCGTTCAAGGATAAACCATGTCGCTACGGCCGCGACCAACAGAACCAGCACGGTTGCGGGTAGCACCGACACCACGCCGTTTGATGCGTGGTGGGTGAAAAGAGAAGCTTTTCCAAAGGCGTCCATTGCCGCTGGAATATTCATGAACAGGGCCGTGCCAACGAAAGTCAGCAGAAAACTACGGATTACATATTGGGTGCCAATGGTAACGATCAGCGATGGAGCTTGAAGTTTCTGCACCATCACGCCGTTGAGTGCCCCAAATGCCGCTCCACCCAAGGCGGCGAGGATCAAAATGATCGTCATCGGCATCTCGGGGAACCAGTTGGTGACGATCATCGTCAGCGCATACATGACGAATGCAGCAATGGCAGTGAATGACACATCAATGCCGCCGGACGCCAGAACTACGAGAACACCCATCGCAAACAGCCCGCGCACAACAGATGCGCGCAGGATATCGACGATATTGCTCATTTGGAGAAAATCGGGATTTGCGGCTATCACGATCAGGCAAGTGGCGACCGTCAGAAGAAGCGTGAAAATTTCCGGCCTGCGCCCCATCAAATCCCACAGCCGTGTCGCAAAGCCTCGAGGTTGTGTCTGGGAAGTGGTCGCCGATACGATCTCGGTCATTGTACAACTTCCTTTGCGTTCCCAACTGCTGATGTGCTGGCCATGGATTGATAGATCGCATCCTCTGTAAGCCCGTCCGCATTATGCGTCGCAACGATGCGTCCCTGACGCATAACAATGATGCGGTCGCAGTTTTGCAGCAGTTCCGGCAGGTCATCGGAAATGATGATCACGCCCATGCCATCATCGGCAAGACGTTGAATTATACGGAAAATTGTGTCTTTCGAGCCAACATCCACGCCGACAGTTGGCCCATGCAAGATCAGCAATTGTGGATTGATAGTCAGCCAGCGACCTATCAAAACGCGCTGTTGATTACCGCCGGAAAGCGACCGCACGGGGATCGACACATCCGGGGCTACAATCTGGAGATCGGCCACGCTTTTTTCTGCCACAAGGCGCGCCTTGCGCGAAGAGATAATGCCGAGCGCATTCTTTAAACGATTAAGGATCGGAAGCGTGATGTTGTCCTGTATCGGCTTTTCCAGAAACAGCCCTTCAATCAGGCGGTCTTCGGGCACATAGCCAATCCCATATTCGATAGCTTCAGCGGTTGATTGTGGCGCGATTTCTTTGCCGTTCAGATAAATTTTGCCTGAAATCGATGGTTTGACGCCCGCAAGCGCCAGCGCCAATTCATTGCGGCCTGAATCGAGCAACCCGGTAACGCCAAGGATTTCGCCTTTCCGCAAACTGAATGAAACATCGCGAAACGTTCCTTCATCCCCGAGCTTTTCAAGCTCCAGCATTGTTTCGCCGAGTTTCGGTTCCGTGCGATAGCGTGTTTCACTGATCTCACGCCCTGTCATCCAGCGACTGAACTCCGCCTTGCTATGACCTGCAACATCGAGTTCAGCTACTTTCAACCCGTCGCGCATGATGATTGCCTTGCCACCGAGCGATTTGCATTCATCGAGCTTGTGGGTGACAAAAAGAACCGCAACGCCGTTGTTTCGAAGACGTTCAACCACACGCAGCAGATTGTCGACTTCCTGACGCGTCAGTGATGTTGTCGGTTCATCCATGATAACAAGCCGCGCCTCTGAGGCCACAGCCCGTGCAATCGCTACCAACTGACGGGTTGCAAGCGGCAACGTATCGGTTCTGCGGGTTAAAAAGGTGCGATCAGTCGGCAGATGCACTTCGCCAAGAGCCCGCTGTGCGGTTTCATAAAGCGCCGTCACATTAAGTCTGCGCGCAAGTCGTCCGCCCGCCTCGACAAGCTGCTCGGTAAAGGCGACATTTTCGGCGACCGACAGATTGGGAAGCAGCGACAAGTCCTGGTATACAGTTTCGATCCCCGCACGCAATGCGCCGATCGCGCCAAGATCGCCAGCACATTCGCCGGTCGGTTGACCGTCGATAAGCATCTGGCCTTCATCTGCGCGCTGGGCACCCGATAATATCTTGATCAGCGTGCTCTTGCCGCAGCCGTTCTCACCCATCAGATGATAGATCTGCCCCGCTTCTATAACGAGGCTGATCTCTTTGAGTGCTTTGACACCGCCAAACGACTTCTTGACGTGCCTGACTTCAAGAAAAGGGGGCGCTGAACGGGGGGTGGCAATGGTGACGTGCATGACGAATTCCTGAAATTCTCAAGACGATTTCTCCCGGGGCTGCGGTGGTGCAACACAGCCCCGGAAGCAAGCGTTGGCGCTTATGCGCGATTAGAACGGGAAGTTCTTGTAGTTCGATTTGTCGACATCGACCCAGGCCTGGCCCTGGATGATGACGCCCTTACCCGGTCCCTTGACCACAGTCATCTTCTCGTAACCCGGCACGCCAAGATTGATGCCGTCCTTGATCTCTTCTCCCTTGAGCACGAGATCAGCGACCTTGTTCATGACGTAGCCTGCGTCCTTCGGATCCCAGAAGAAGATCTGGTCAACCGCGCCGCTTTCCAGATAGGGACCAGTGTCCTTTGGAAGACCGAGCCCGTAAACGCAGGTCTTGTCCTGAAGCCCTGCTTCTTCCACCGCACGGCCGATACCAATTACGTCAATGGCGGACGAGCCTTGGAAGCCTTTGATATCCGGATACTTGCGCAGGATTTCCTTGGCTTTTTCATAGGCGCGGTTGGCGTCGTTGAAGGATTCATTCTTCTCAGCGACAAGCTGCATATCCGGGTACTTCTTGGCGTTTTCAGCGCCTGCTTCAACCCACTGGTTATGGGTCAGGCTGCCGAGAGAGCCCACAAACGAAGTCCACTTGCCGGACTTGCCCATGCACTCGGCAAGCTTTTCATTGATACGTGCACCGAAAGCCTTGTTATCGAAAGCTTCGATATCGACATCCGTATTCTTGAGGCTGTCACCTTCATGGGTGATGACCTTGATACCGCGCTGGGAAGCACGGCGCAGCACGCCTTCAAGCGACGACGGGTCCATTGGAACGACCGCAATTGCCGATACGTTCTTGGCTACAAGGTCTTCGATGATGCGGGTCTGCTGAGCGGCATCGGCTTTTGCAGGGCCGATCTGGCTGGCGCTCACATTGGGGTTGTCTTTGCCATAGGCATCGACACCTTCATTCATGCGAATGAACCAGTTTTCACCTGTGACCTTCACCACCGTCACGATGGATGGCTTGTCCTGGGCAAAGGCCGCCCCGGCCATGACGGCGCCTGCAAGCATCGTGCAGGCAGCTAGTTTGGAAATCGTGCTCATATTTCTCCTCCATTGATATAAGCAAATTGCATTCAACACTTCACACCAACGGCCTGGAGAGAACCTCCCAATTCAAGCCGATGGTGAAATCTGTTATCGCCGCTTCGGCTGCAACCAGTAACCAAGGTGCACCCGTGCTGAGGCCAAAAGGGCCAGCAGCAGAACTCCCCAGGCGAGGTCGCGGAAAAAGTTCGAGATATTCATGAAGTTGAACAGGCTGGACAGTATCTGCAGCGCAGTCGCAGACAGCAGCACACAAATGACCTTGCCATAGCCGCCCTCCGGCTTCACGCCGCCCAGAACTGCAATGAGAATTGCGATCAGCACATAAGAGCCGCCATAGTCCCATTTGACCGAGGAATTGCGCGCGGCAATGATGATGCCGGCGACCGAAGCCAGCACGCCGCAAAGCGTATAGGTCACCAGCAACATGCGCTTTTCATTGATCCCGCCATAACGGGCAGCCTTCGCATTGCTGCCAAGCAACATCAGCTTCACACCGAATGGCGTATATTTCAGCAAAAATGCCAACACGGCTGCGATGGCCAGAAACGCTGCAAAACATATGGGAACGCCGAACACTGGCATGTTGCCGAAATTATCGAGCGGTTCGATAAAACCCATGCTGAGTGCAGAGCCATTGGTCAGAAACACTGCAAAGCCAGTAAAAAGAAGCTGCGTGCCCAAGGTCGCAATCAGTGGCGTCAGCCGCGCATAGGCAATAACGACCCCGTTCAGCAGCCCACCCATGATACCGATGGCAACGGCCAGACCGGCAAAGGCCCACGCAAATAAAAGCGGCGCATCATCTGCAGAGATATAATGGCGAGCGATCAGAAAGGCGACGATGCCGGAGAAATTAGCGAGTGCGATGCCCGACAGATCGATGCCGCCATTGCCCGATATCATAGCCAACATGACGCCCAGCGCCAGAAGCCCCAGCTCAGGCACCTGCGACGCCATGGACTGCAGGTTATAGCTGTCCATAAAGGTTGCTCCGGCCAACACGGCGCCAGCAACAAGCACGGCACAGTTAATCAACGCCAGAAACAGCGTTTGCCGATCCAGACCATACAATGACACGTCGTTTCCTCCCGCAAGCGGGGCGTCTTAACACCCCAAACAAGCTCGCCGCCTCCACGGCCGATTGGCAATTTGAATATTGCCACCCTTAATTGACATTTGTCAGAATGAACTGTCGCTTGTCAACATGTTTCATGGAACCGTCATCAAAACTTTGCGACTTCAAGCCGCAAAACCCGCATCTGTGTCAGTGAGAAAATTCTATAATCGCCGTTAAAGTCGGCATGCTCGATAGCGCGAATGCACAGGCTTCCTACCTTTACGAAACTGGCCAGTTGCCAGCTTTGATATGCCTGCTATGAGTGTCGATACTATTTCGACATGTTTCCAATTGGGTCGCACCTTAAGGCTCGCAATGTGCAAGGCACGGGAATGAACGAGGATTTCGGATCGCTGGATGACGAGCTGGAACGCGCGCGCGTTGCCTGGCTCTATTTTATCGGCGGGCAAACCCAGCAGGAAATAGCGCAGCGGATGAACATCACGCGGCTCAAGGTCAATAAGATCATTGGTCATGTCCGCGAGTCTGGGCAGGTGCAAGTCAATGTAAACCTGCCACTGACCGATTGCATTGAGCTGGCCGAGAAAGTAGCGGCCCGATACGATCTCGTTGAAGCCGTCGTTGTGCCCGATCTTGACGATTATATCGAGCAAAAGCGGGTTATCGGTGAAGCCGCAGGCACTATGGCGTCGCAGCTTATTGAAGGCCGCGATATGGGTGTCGGCATCGGCTCGGGACGAAGCTTGAGTTTCGCCGTTCGCACCCTCACACTACGCCCAAAGCCGGAAAGCTGGGTTGTGGGGCTCACAGGCGGCGTCACCAGCGGTTCATCGACGAACACATTTGAAGTCGCAACGGCTTTTGCCCGTGCGCTGGGTGTTGAATGCCATTACCTGACAGCGCCGATCTATTGCGCAAATCCCGAAAGCCGCAATGCGCTTTTGCTCAACGATGAGCTGACCGATGTTCTGGCCAGAACGGAAATCGCAGATATCGGGCTTGTTTCATGCGGTCCACTGACGCAAGAAACATCACTAACACATATCCGGGTTGTCAAAGATCACCTCGATACGGTGCTGAAGCTCGGCGCCGTAGGGGAATTCATGGGCTGTTTTCTGGACGCCCAGGGCCAACCGATCGATCATTTCCTCAATGATTCAATCATTGCCCTGCCGCCGGATAAACTGAAACTCAAACCCGTCTCGGTTCTCGTTTCAGGTGGTCTCAATAAAATTCCAATCATCCGCGCAATTTTGCGCGGTGGTTATGTCAATCGGCTCGTCACCAATGAAGGTGTGGCCCGGGCCTTGTTGCAGGGGCCGCGTTAAGCGACATCTGCAACAAGCAACGCTCTACTTCTTCGTCACTACGGCCTGCAAGGCTTCCGCCATGGCGCGCAGCGTCACAAATGTCGAGGCTGCGCCGGGGTCGATATGACCGACCGAACGCTCTCCAAGTTTTGCAGAACGACCGCGACGCGATTCCATCGCAGCGGTCGATTTCATACCTGCCTCTGCGCCGTTGCGCGCGGCAACGAGGACGTCCAGTGTTGACTGCCCCTGCTTTGCGGCATCGGAAGCGGCAGCCACAGCGGGAACCCAGGCGTCGATCATGGTTTTATCGCCCGGTTCCGCACGACCACGATCACGAATGCCCTGGCAGGCAGCCGCCAGCCATTCGGCGACGCCCGTACCATCAAGGTTCAACCGGTTGCTGACCGCAGTGCCCGCGCGCAAGAATGCCGTTGCATAAAGCGGACCAGATGATGCACCAACCGCATCCAGAAATGCCTTGGCCATACGTTTGCAGATGGCTTCGATGGTTTCGTCATCCGGAGCATCTTCCAGCGCGTGCTGGACAGCCTTCCAGCCGATCTCCATCGTAATGCCGTGATCACCATCCCCGATAATACCATCCAGCTCCGACAGCCAGTTTTTCTCGGCGATGATCTGTTCGCCGACATTTGCCATCATGATCTTGAAAATGGCTGGCGTAACGTCGCCGTCCTTGATCAGTTCCCGCGGCGCATCTTGGGCAGGGTCCAGACTTTCCGCTGCGCGCTCGATCTTATGGCTGCGGCTTGCAAGACGTTCCTTCGGTTGCACGGCACCGACCGTCAAGGCAGGCGTATGACATGGATGGTCAAGAAGCCCCTGCAATGTATCATCCAGCTTCATCAGCGTGATGGAAGCGCCAGCCATTTCGAGTGACGTTGCATATTCCCCTACCCAGGACGCATGGATGCTCACACCCTTACCATCAAGCAATTGCTTGACACGGCGGAACACCAGATAGAGTTCTATCTGGGATGTTGCACCAAGGCCGTTGACCAAAACAGCAACGCGGCCACCGCTCTTGAGAGCCAGCTCGCTCAGGATGGATGCCATCAGTTCGTCGGTAACGGCATCGGCAGGTGCGAGTTTTTCGCGTCGGATGCCCGGCTCGCCGTGCAAACCCATGCCGATTTCCATATCCTCGTCGCCGATTGTGAAATTCGGCTTGCCAGTTTGCGGCAAAGAACACGGGCTAAGCGCCACGCCCATTGAGCGCGTCGCCTCATTGGCAGCCTGCGCAAGCGCTTCGACGCGCGCAAGAGGTTCGCCAAGATCGGCAGCGGCACCCGCAACTTTGAATACGAAAAAATCACCGGCAATGCCGCGACGTTCCGTTTTACGCTCCAGCGGTGCGGAGGCCACATCGTCGGCCACAGCTACATGCCGCACTTCCATGCCGCTTTGCGCCAGTTCTTCTGCAGCCATGGTGAAATTCAAAACATCGCCGGTGTAATTCCCATACAGCATGAGAACGCCAACACCACCATCAGCCGCGCGCGCCGCTTCAGCAATATGCGACGGCGACGGCGAAGCAAAAACATTGCCGACAGCCGCAGCATCGGCCAAACCGCGCCCGACATAGCCCGCGAAGGCTGGCTCATGTCCCGAGCCGCCGCCAACGACGATACCGACCTTGCCGTCACGCGGACCGTCGACTGCCACCACGGCGCGACCGGTCTCGCCCTCGACACGCAACATGTCGGGATGAGCACCGACCATGCCTTCGATCAATTCAGCAATAATGTTTTCCGGCGCGTTTATAAGCTTTTTGGTTCTAACCTGTTCATTCATGTTCATATCTCTCATAAAATGTCAGCGGCGGATTTAGTTGGCATCGCGTCGCAGATAGCGTCGCGAGATTGCGTCAAAGGAAATGGCAAGAACCACAATCGCACCGGATACAATCCCCTGCCAATAGGGCGAGACGCCAAACAGCACGATGATGTTTTCGATGATGGCGATGATGCCCGCGCCGAGGATCGCACCTATCGGGCTGCCTATACCGCCAGTCGTTGCCACACCACCAATGACCGATGCCGCAATCGGAGCAAGAACCCAGCTATCACCGATGGAGGGTTGCGCTGTTCCCAGACGCGCCACCATCAAGACGCCAGCCAGCGCTGCGATAGCACCTGCCGCCACGAAGACCAGAAGACGAACACGATTGACGCGGATACCCAGCATGCGCGCACCATCGCGATTGTTGCCGATCGCGTACATATAGCGGCCAAAAGGCGTCTTCAGCATCACGAAGGTTGCAACTAGAAGTGCGACAATCATCACGAGAAACGGCACCGGAACTCCGAAAACATCGCCGCGTCCCAGAAACTGCACGTCACGCGGAATACCGGTAATCGCAACGCCGCGCGTCAGCACCAGATTGGCGCCGCCGAAAATTCCCGCCGTACCGATGGTGAGAACCAGCGAATGCAATCCAAGCACGGTTACCAGCAAGCCATTAAGCAGGCCAAGGAAAGCACCGAGGCAAAGCGCCAGAAGCATGGCGGTATAGGGTTCAATGCCCAACTTGACCATCAGAATACCGGACGCAACGCCGCACAGGCCGCCGATGACGCCAAGCGACAGATCAAGTTCACCCAGAACCATGAGCATGGACTGCGCTATGGTGATAAGACCAACAAATGCCAATCCGCGCGCGACGACCGAAAGGTTGTACGGGGTAAGAAAATAGGGCGAAATCACTGCTGAAAGGACGAAAATCACCAACAGAGCAAAGAACACTCCAGCAAGCGGCGTGCGTATCAGATTGGAAAGCGGTTTAGTTTGCATCGGCTGTCACCTCTGTTCCAAAGATCGCGCCTACGAGTGTTTCGTTGTTGGTTTCTGCGGCGTCGTATTCGCCGGTGATGCGGCCATTATGCATAGTGACGATACGGCTTGCGCATTTCTTGAGTTCGTTCAGCTCCGAGGAAACCAGGATGACGCCGACGCCCTCTTCAGCCAGATTTTTCATGATCCGGTAGATTTCGGTTTTGGTGCGGATATCGATGCCCTTGGTGGGTTCGTCAAAGATCAGCACACGCGGTCGCGTCGCCATGGCGCGCCCTATGATTGCCTTTTGCTGGTTGCCACCTGATAGTTGCGATATGCGCTTGCCCATGCCTGAGGTGCGAATACCGTAATCGTCTATGATTTTCTGGACGATATTGCGCTCACGCCGGTTGTTGATGCCCATCGCACCGCTGGTCAGTGAAAGCACGGACAGGCCGATATTCTCGCGCAACGAGAGCAGCGGAAAAATTCCGTGATGCTTACGCTCTTCCGACAGATAGAGCATACCGCCATCCACAGAACGAGACGTATCGTTCAACGCCCAGTCCTTGCCTTCGACCTTCACGCTGCCTGCACGAGCATTGAGAAAGCCGAAGATGGTTTGCATGACTTCCGAACGACCAGCGCCGACGAGGCCGGCAAAGCCCAATATCTCGCCCTTGCGAAGATCGAAGCTGACCTCTTCAAAGCGTGAACCCGACAGCCCACGAACTTCCATGATTGGCGCACCAATCGGACCGGCAGGCCGGAAATGCTCATCCAGCGCGAGATCACGGCCCGACATGGCGCGGATAAGATCGGCCTCTGTCACATCGCTTATCTTGCCGCTTTCAATCTTCCTGCCATTGCGAAGAACCGTATAGTCGTCACCGATCTGGAAAACCTCGTCCATCTTGTGACTGATGAAAACGATAGCATGGTCGCGATCAAGTAGACCGCGAATGACCTTGAAAACGCGCTCCACCTCGACGCGCGTCAGTGACGATGTCGGCTCATCCAGAATGAGGACCTTCATCTGCGAATTGGTGCAGGCGCGCGCGATTTGCAAAAGCTGCTGGTCGGACACCGATATATTGGCGACCAGCTGATGCGGATGCGCTTCGATGCCAAATCGATCCAAATAGGTTTTGGCCTCTTCCATCAACGCGGTGCGATTGACCAGAAAACCGCCATGACCTGTCCGGCTGAATGGCATGAACAGGTTTTCGGCCACGCTCATCTGCGGAAACAACGTCAGTTCCTGCGGAACATAAGCAACGTTCTTGAAAAGCGCAGGATCGGACACAGGATCGCGCCCGTCGATCAAAACCTGACCGCGCGATGCGTGATCGGTCCCCGTCAATATTTTGACGAGGGTCGATTTACCTGCACCGTTCTCGCCAGCGAGAATATGAGTGCGCCCGAGCTCAATTTTGAGATCGACGTCATCCAAAGCGGTTACGCCAGGGAAATCCCTGCCGAGGCCACGTGTTTCAAGATAAGCCATAAGGACATCCTGGACTGCATTGGATAAAGTGAGCGCGGAGAAACTCCGCGCCCCTGTAGCGTGATCGGTGAGATCAGTTACCTACGTTTTCTTTGGTCAGGAATGCGTTGCCGGTATCGATATAACCCGGCACCGGAGCGCCGGTTGCCTGCGCCCAGAGCATCATGACCGACCAATAGCCCTGCAGTTCCGGCTGCGACGCCGAGGAGCTATCGGCAACGCCATTGCGGATCATGTCCAGCATTTCCGGCAGGTTGTCGAGGCCGACGAGTGTGACCTTGCCCTGCTTGCCAGCTTCTACAATAGCCTGACCGATCCCGATCGGACCCGCGGCATCCGATGCGACCCAACCCTTCAGATTTGGGTTGGCCTGCATGATTGCAGCGGCCTGCTGCTGAGCTGTTTCAATGCTGTCATTGTCGATGCCTTCGGCAACGACCTTGATGCCCGGATGCTCGGCGAAGACCTGACGATGACAATCGGCACGGATTGAATGATTTGGCGCCGTCGGCACACCCATCATGATCGCGACCTCGCCTTCACCGCCAAGCACCTCGACCAGACGGCGCGCGGCAATCTTGGCCTGCTCGCAGAAGTCGGAACCGATATGCGTAATTGCCATGCCTTCCGGCGGAACGGAATCGAACAGCACGAGCGGAATTTTCTGGCCCTGCGCTTCTTCAAGCGATGCACGATTGCCAGAAGGATCGAGCAAATCGAGCGCCAAACCATCGGGACGCGTTGCCAAGGCACTGTCGATGATCTGGTTCTGCTGAACGACATCCGCACTTTGCGGTGCCGAATAGACGATTTCAACATTCGCGCCGGTCTGCGCCTTGAGCGCTGCAGCAGCCTGCTGCGCGCCGTCATTCACCTTGTCGAACCAGGGATGGACGACCTTCGGCACGATAACGAAGCGATAACTATCCTTCTTCGTCGTTCCCGGCGCATCCTGCGCAATCGCGACGGTAGGCAATGCAAAGGCGGCAAGCGCCAGCAAAGTAGCGAATTTTTTCATTAGATTCCTCCCTAAGCAAAATCAGGCCAGGCAACCTCACCTGCCCGCAAGTCGATGTGCGAAACTCCATGGTTCCCATTTCGCACAACATGATCCTCCGATCATTTACAACTGTATTCTGAAAATTACAAGAGTTTAAGGCGCTGCTCGTTGCCCCTCAAATTGGGTATTCACTGCTTTGATCACTTCAGTGCATTCGCAATCCACACCTTCAGCCGAATAGAATTTAGGCAACCGATTGTTTTCATTGATCTCTTCGAGAGCGCATAATTGAGCGCTCATCTCTGCAGTCATCGCCTCAAATTTCGCCTGATTGACATATGTCGAGCTGTGTCTGAATAATGTAAAGTAGAGGAGGTGATTGCGCTCCGGCTCTGGCGATTGTCAGGCTTGAGGTTGCGACTGTTCTTCACGCCTTACCCGGACTGTTATCATCAGCTGCGATTTACGGATCGTAGGCGATTAAAAAATTCAGAGCTTGGCGCTCTATCATCTGACTGGAGGTCGTATGCAGCGCTTTATCAACAATCCCGACGAAGTCGTTGAGGACACCGTAAAGGGTTTTGTCAAAGCCCATTGTGACATTGTGCGCCTTGCTGAAAACCCGCGTGTCATTGCATCCAAGGATGCGCCCATCGCTGGCAAGGTCGGCGTCGTGACCGGCGGCGGATCGGGCCATGAACCGGCATTCATCGGATATACCGGCAAGAACATGCTCGACGCCGTGGCAGTCGGAGAATTGTTCTCATCGCCAACAGCCAAGAGCTTCCACGACGCCATTCGTGAATCGAATGGCGGAAAAGGCGTTGTGGTTCTCTACGGCAACTATGCCGGTGACAACATGAACGTCAAAATGGCGGCAAAGCTCGCGTCAAAAGACGGCATCGAAATTGCCACCGTCGTTGCCAATGACGATGTCTGCTCCGCGCCCGCCGACGAACGGGAAAAGCGTCGCGGTGTAGCGGGCGAAATCTTCATGTGGAAAATCGGCGGCGCCAAAGCCGCATCTGGCGCAACGCTGGAAGAAGTGCGCGCAACAGCGCAAAGAGCAATCGACAATTGCCGGTCTATCGGCGTCGGTCTTGGTCCCTGCACTCTGCCAGCTGTCGGCCACCCGAATTTCGAGATTACACCGGGCACAATGGAAGTCGGCATCGGCCATCACGGTGAACCCGGCGTTCGTGTCGAACAGCTCAAGACAGCAGACGCGATAGCCAGAGATATGTGCCAGATTGTTCTCGACGATCACAATCTTGCCGAAGGCACAGAAGTCGCTGTTCTTGTATCCGGCCTTGGCGCTACCCCGCTCAATGAGCTTTATATTCTCAATGATACGATCGAGACGGAAATCACCGCACGCGGCTTGAAAATCCACCGCACCTATATCGGTAATTACTTCACCTCACTCGAGATGGTCGGCGCAACACTGACGATCATGGCGCTCGACGATGAGCTGAAGCAACTGCTCAATGTCGAAGTGCGTTGCACAACCATTCTGTAAGGAGAAAGCCGTGCAGACCCTGAACAATGCAAAGGCCGGCGACATTGTGCTCACCATGGCCGAACGGATCGTGGAAAACCGCGCCTATCTCAGCGAGAT
Source organism: Ochrobactrum sp. 19YEA23 (assembly GCF_029909865.1). NCBI lineage: Bacteria > Pseudomonadati > Pseudomonadota > Alphaproteobacteria > Hyphomicrobiales > Brucellaceae > Ochrobactrum > Ochrobactrum sp. 19YEA23. Next base: position 101,300 of record NZ_JASAMQ010000012.1, read on the forward strand.
CGACGGCAAGATTGGTGATGGCGACCATGGTGTCAACATGGCCAAGGGCTTCAACATGGCTGCCGAACGATTGAAGGGCAAAAGCGAAACGCTCGCTGCCTCGCTCGATACGCTTGGAACCGTTCTTCTGACTGAAATTGGCGGTTCGATGGGACCGCTTTACGGCGTGATGTTCACTGAATTTGCGGAGAAGATCGACGGCGTGGAAGAAATCGATCCGGCCACGTTCAGCCGCATGCTGCACGCCGGTCTGGAAGGTACTCAGTCCATCGGCGCGGCGAAAGTCGGCGACAAGACGCTGCTGGACACACTGGTCCCAGCCATTGAGGCATTCGATGATGCGAATGCTTCAGGAGTGTCTTTTTCCGACGCGCTTGATGCCCTCGTACAGGCAGCCGAAAAAGGGCGCGATTCCACCATCGATCTCGTGGCCAAAGTGGGCAGAGCAAGCCGTCTCGGTGAGAGATCATTGGGTGTGCTCGATGCAGGAGCGACATCATGCGCGATCATCTTGAAAGAGCTGGCGCAGGGCGCACGTGAACGTCTGCATTAGCTGTATCGAGAAAGTGGGTGGTCCGTTTGCCTTAACAAGCGGATCATCCTTCCTCTTTCAGAAGGCACAACGATACCGAAAAAAACAGCAAGAGGATCGTTGCAGACAAATGGCGCCAAAAGGAAGAACATCGACCAGCAAAACAGGTCAGACAGAACCAGCCGACGCGATCCCTCTTCGATACGGCGACGACCCTCATGTGTGGGCGTGCTGGCTTTATTACGAAGACGGTCGCACACAAGGCGAGATTGCCGAAATCATGGGCGTCTCGCGTGCGACTGTTAACAATTACCTTGCGGATGCGCGTCATCGCGGCATCGTCAACATCTCAATCGAGCCATCGCGGCTTTCCTCTCTCACCATAGCCCGGGAACTGAAGCGCCATTTCCGTTTGACCGACTGTCTTGTGGTGCCAAATGACGATGGAAGTCGTGCACTCATCGACCGGCTCGGGGCGGCAGGCGGTCAGGCAATCGCTAGACTACTGAAATCCGGCGATACGCTTGCTGTTGCGTGGGGACGCACCATACTGGCGATTGCGCAAAACACGCATGTTTCCAATCGGCAGGACGTCACTATTGTGCAGGCCACTGGTGGCATGCGATCAAGCTTCGACTACACGCCCGAATTATGCGCCGCAGCGCTTGCGCGTGCGACAAACGCACGCCTTATCACCATAACAGCCCCGGCAATCGTGACCAGCGCCGAAGTTAAGGCAGCGATTGTTGGCGAGCCATTCATAGCAGAGCAATTCGAGGCATTAGCGCGCGCCAACAAGGCGCTTTTCGGCATCTCGTCGGTGAGACCCAATTCGACACTCCACGCGAGCGGCTTTTTCGAAGATATGGCTATTCAGGCCTACATGGCCAAGAATGCGGTGGGTGTCATGGCGGGACGCTTCATCGATGCGTACGGCCAACCCATTTCCGGCCCGCTTGATGAAAGAACCATCGGCATCAGCCTCGATATGCTGCGCAGCATAGAAATGCGCATCGCGGTAGCAGGCGGCTTCGACAAGGTGCCCGCCATACTCGCCGCCTTGCGCGGCGGCTATATCACTGTTCTGATCACTGATGCTGCGACGGGGCGCGGTATTCTAAACGCGGATGGTGCTAGCGATATCGACGACAGGCTTTCCCGCAGGCCGCGTCTTGAAGCGACGACATCCACGACTGGAGAGACGCGCCGTCACATCAAAAAATTCCTGAATAATCCCGATAATGTGGTTGAAGAAATGCTGGATGGCGTCATCAAGGCACATTCATCCTACATCGTACCGATTGAGGGCTCCAAACGCGCACTCATGGCCAAAACGGGACCGCGGTCAGGTAAGGTTGGCCTCGTGATCGGCGGCGGCGCAGGGCATGAGCCTTGTTTTGTGGGATATGTCGGCAAGGGCCTTGCAGATGCGGTCGCAATCGGCAACGTCTTTTCATCTCCGCCACCTGCACAGATCCTGAAATGCGCCAAGGCTGCATCAGGCGGAAAAGGTGTGCTTTTCCTCTATGGAAATTATGTCGGCGATGTCATGAACTTCGAGATGGCTGCCGAACTTGCACAGGACGCAAACATTCCAACGCGAACCGTTGTAACGACAGACGATATATCCTCGTCCCCGATAGAAGACAGAGATGGCCGCCGTGGGGTGGCGGGCAATTTCTTTGTTTTCAAAATGGCGGGCGCTGCTTGTGATCGTGGCCTGTCACTCGATGCATGCGAAGCCGTAACCCGCAAAGCCAACCGGCGAACCTACACAATGGGTGTCGCACTGGAAGCCTGCTCTCTCCCCCAGATCGGGCATCGAAATTTCGAGATTGGTGTGGACGAGATGGAGTTTGGCATAGGGATTCACGGGGAACGAGGCGTTCTGCGTGAAAAACTGTTGCTCGCCGATGAAATTGTCGACCGGATTATGGACAGGATATTTTCAGAGATGAAAACGTCTCCCGGTGATCATGTGGCAGTCCTCATCAATTCCTTCGGTTCGACACCCCTCGTAGAGCTATACGTTTTGTTTCGACGCGTCGAGCAGCGCTTGAGTGCGAAAAAGGTGGTGATTGCTGCAAGCTGGATCGGCCACTACTGCACATCATTGGATATGAATGGCGCATCGATCTCTATTCTGCATCTCGATCAAGAGCTATCCGACCTTCTTTCCCATCCATGTGACACGCCTTTTCTCAAGATCGGCCAGATCAGTTAGCGGCCAAAGCGGCGTGTTTTCGAAACTGGCGATGTGCCCAAACGTTGGCTTTCATGGAGCCAACTCGTCAAACAATGGCCCCAAGCCGTCACAGCGAAAAAGTACGGCGACGGCTTTTCAGGGCCGTTATCTCAGCGGATTGGTGTTGGTTGTTGATTGCCACTGAGAACTGACCCAAGCGGGGTTGCGGACAAAAACTTGGACTGATTTTACGTCACAAAGCCAAGACTGTTTCGATATTCGATTGGGCTTCGTGCGCCAAGTGACATTTTGATCCGCTTCTCGTTGTACCATCGAATGTAGCCATCGACTTCCTTGATAAACTGCTCAATTGTGGTGGTCTTCCAATCACAGGGGGGTAGAAGAGTTCTGTTTTCAGTCTTCCGAAGAAGCCTTCGCATGCAGCGTTATCTGGGGAACACGCCTTGCGGGACATTGAGCGCACCAGCTTCGCATCACTAATCCTCGATAGCCAACCCGGCCAGCGATAGTGTGCACCCCGATCAGAATGCACTATTGGCCGTTTATCTACGTCGCTCACAGTTTCGATGGCGGCATCGAGCATCGTGTTGACCAATTGCGCATCTGGTCTCACTCCGATAGACCAGCTGATGACCAAACCATCGAAGCAGTCGATGATGGGCGAGAGATACACCTTGCCAGCCGGGATATGGAATTCAGTGATATCGGTCAGCCATTTCTCATTTGGGGCTGAGGCCTGGAAGTCGCGATTAATAAGGTTCTCGGGTGCCGGACTAATTTCTCCGAGATAAGAGCGATATCGCCGCCGCTTTGGCCTGGCAACGATCAGGTTCTCCTGTTTCATCAAGCGCTGCACAACCTTCTCTGAGATTGTAACGGATTGTTTGGCTAATGACGCCAGTAGCCTGCGGTAGCCATAGCATCGACGGTTGGCTTCGAAAATTTCGGTGATGTTTTGACGAATAGTGAGGTACTTGTAGGTAATCCTCATGCGAGTTCGATGGTAAAAATATGAGCTGCGCGCCAATCCCAACTGAGTAAGCAGATCAGGGAATTGATAAAGATCTTTTAGGGCGCCAACCAACAGCGTTTTCTCCCGATTACTCAGAAGTTGCAGATCGACGCCCAGGTCTTTTTTTATAAGTTCGGTCGCTTTCTTCAAAAGGTCGTGCTCAAGCTGCAGTTTCTGAATATCGTGCTGCAGTGTTTCGAGCTGGCGCTCTAGGTCACATACCCATAAAATAGTTTTCGGTTTGAATGGTTTGTGATTCACTGTCTCCATCGATTTGGAGGCAGTGATGGCGCGCTTTGATTTAATAGATTTCGAATGGTCGGTGATTGAACCGCTTCTTCCGACCAAAGTGCGCGGTAAGGCCCGCGTTGACGATCGGCGCGTTTTGAACGGTATATTCT
>NZ_JASAMQ010000013.1:0-104492 GCF_029909865.1 Ochrobactrum sp. 19YEA23
TCGACCTCTTCATGCGGTCGCCACCCGGCAGATGCCCGCACTGTCAGAAGCTCCTGGCACACGCCCGAGAATCTAAACTGCCAAAGTAGTGCTAGCCTCTGCCCAAGCTTGACGATATCTTGAACTGGATAACCAGTTCATGCGTCGTCTCATAAGACCGCTTCGGGCAATCAAAAAAAGTTAACCAAGAGTACGCTATCCAGGCATCACTGCCGTTTAAATACGGCGCCTGCCGTATATCATTCTATTTCAGTGAAGCCTAAATCTCCCAGCGTTTGGCCGATGGGGGAGGAACCATCATGTTGTCGCTGGAGTTATTGATACCGTTTGCGGTTGCGACGCTGACCTTTGCCTGCATACCGGGACCAGCAATACTCTATATGACCGCGCAAACACTTGCGCACGGTCGCAATGCTGGTTTGATGGCAGCGCTCGGCGTTCATCTTGGCTGCTATGTTCATATTGCAGCGGCTACGATTGGCCTTGCCTCGCTGATAGAGCATGCTCCGACCGCTTATATGATCATAAGATTTACCGGTGCAGCTTATCTTGTCTGGCTGGGGCTGGTCATCTTCTTTGATTGGAACAAGACGAGCGATCATTCCGGCAACCCGGTGTCAAAGACGTTTCGAGATAGCATTATTGTTGAGGTTCTCAATCCCAAGACTGCGCTATTTTTTGTGACCTTTCTGCCGCAATTTGTACAGCCGACAGCCGAAGTCCCGCTCTGGCTCCAGTTTCTTGTTCTGGGCGTTGTGGTGAACCTGATTTTCTCGATAGCCGACGTTGCGGCAGTAGCTGTCGCCTCATTCGCTTTTGGTCGGTTCAACAGCGATCGATCTGGTTGGCTAGTGCCAAAGACTTGCGGCACTATTCTCATGGGTTTGGGTGCAGCGCTTGTCAGTCACCATTTTTAGCCGCAACACTCCACAGACACCGGCAGGTCACCAGCGCCAGAAACGAGAAGATTCCTGATCGGCAAACAAAACTCGAAGCGTTTGTCATCAAACCGCCTCATCACATGTGAATGCCAAAAGCCTGGAGCAATGTTTCTCTAGCCTGCCTCGTCATCGGCACTGCTATTGCCATTAAGATAGTTGTAAACCGTGGCGCGTCCCATTCCCAGCAAACGACATATGTATCCCGCCGCATTCTTGCCGCTGAATGCACCGCTATCAGCGAGCGCTTGTACGAGTTCCTTTTTCTGGGCGCGCGACAGGTCCGATATGTTAAGGCTCCGCGCCGCCGTCCAGTGCTGAATGTAATTGTTGATGCGCTCGAACCAGTCATCGCGAAACAGACTTTCCATCTCACCCTGTGTCGACGGAACCGAGACGAAATTCTGTAGCGTCAGCACCATGCTTTCGAAAACAGACATGTCCGCATTGATGCATAACACGCCAATTTCTTTCCCGTCGGCGGTCCGCAATACAGAACTGATCGACTTTATCCGCCGCCCGTCCCAGTTGGTTTTTGCATAGGGGCCAATCAAGCGATCCGCCGGCGTAAAATTGATTTCATCAAGATTCGACGGATCTCCGAGCTCTCTTTTGGAGAAATTTCCAGCGATATGAACAACTGACGCGCTGGGAAGATCGTGCAGTACGACCTCCGCAAAAGGCGCAAACAACGTCGCAATTGCCTCGCAAACCGGCACATAGGGCAACAGATTCGGGCTTATCTCATGGCTCAAGAGGCTGTTTTCCTTAATCAAAAATCCCTTTTGTTCCCAAACTATACCCTCAGTTGATCCTGATTGTATAGCGGCAACATGCGAAAAAAATAGACTAGACAGTCCATTTTAGATATCATAGTCTAAATCGAAATTACAGGGCTTACGCAAGTTATTTCATCGGCGCTCTAGCTGCACTGAATGCTTGTGGAGGCGAAAAAACAAAGGGAACAAAGACCATGAAAATGTGGAAGTCAGCTGTTTTGGGCGCTGTTACGACAATGCTGGTCAGCACATCGCTGGCCCACAGCGAAACCTTGCGAGTCGGCTTGGAATGCACATACCCGCCGTTCAACTACCGCACAGCGGAAGGCAATCTTGAAGGCTATGACGTGGATGTGGCCAAAGGCATAGCCCAAATCACCGGCTATGAGCTTGAATATGTTTGTCAGGGCTTTGATGGCTTAATCCCGGCGCTACTCGCCAACAAGTTTGATCTGATCATTGCCTCCATGTCGATCACCGACAAGCGCAAGCAGCAGATTGACTTTTCCATTCCCTATCGCAAGTCAGTCGCGCATCTGGTTGGTCGGGCCGGAAAGGGTGCCGATATGTTTGACGCAAGCGGTCAGCCGATCCCTGATAAATTCAAGGGCGTGCGCATAGGTGTCGAACGTGCCTCGACCTATTTCGACTGGTTCAAGGCCAAGCTGCCTGATGCCGATCTGGTTATGTATGACGGTGTCGAGCCCATGTATCTCGACCTCAAGAATGGCCGGGTCGACATGATCATGACCAATCCGATGAAGGCCTATCTCTCTTTCCTTCAGGGTGAGGGGAAGGGCAAGTTTGAGTTGGTAGGTCCAGAGATCAATGAGCCTGAGTATTTTGGTCCCGGCGTTGGGGTCGGTTTGCGCAAAGGCGAAGATGAATTGCGTGGCAGGATAGACGATGCCATTCGCCAGCTCATTCGCGAAGGCAAGCTCAAGGAGTATGCCCTGAAGATATTCCCATTCCCGATTCACGATGATGCATGGGCCAACAAATAATCCGTCGATCCTGTTTTCTCAAAAAGACGGAGAAGCAAATTGGAAGCCTTAAACGGTTGGTGGGATAACTATCTCTTCGCATCTGTCATCGTTGCGAAAGTGTTTATCTGTTCCTTGATTCTGACGGTGGTTTTCGGACTGCTTGGCGCGGCCGCCAAGCTGTCTTCCAGTCGGGTGCTGAATGCTATCGGCAATGTTTACACGGTGTTCTTTCGCGGTACGCCTGAAATACTTGTCATCCTGTTGCTGTATTTTGGCTCGGCTGTCACATTGACGACCATTGCACGGTTTTTCAATCCGGCAATCAAGTTCATTGACATCCCACCATTCTGGGCCGGATCTATAGCCATTGCTCTGGTTGTGGGTGCCTATGCCACCGAAACATTCCGTGGGGCATTCAAGAGCGTGAAGCCCGGCAGCGTCGAAGCATCACGTGCCCTGGGAATGAATGCGCTGCAATCATTCGTCTATATTCGCCTGCCCGAAATGTGGCGCACGGCCTTGCCAGCCTTTGGTAATCACATGCTGTCGCTCATCAAGGACACGGCGCTGATCTCGATCATCGGGCTGAATGAAACGCTTTTTGTCGCCAAGCAGGCTGCGGGCGTCACTGGGAAACCCTTTACGATGTATATCGTCGTCGGCCTGATTTACCTCTTCTTTTCCAGCATCATCACACTCTCAGTCAATCTGCTCGAGCATTTAGCCAACCGGCATTTGCAGCGGAGGCCATCATGAATATGAGCATTTTCCTTGATGCGCTGCCGCGCATGCTGGGCGGATTTGCCATGACATTCCAGTTGATGGTTGTTTCGCTAGCCGCTGGGACCCTGATCGCTGTCATTCTACTCCTGATGCGGCTGAGCGGCAGATGGTGGCTTTCGTGGCCCGCGCAGCTCTATATCTATGTTTTCCGGGGCACTCCGATTCTGGTCCAGATATTCATCATCTATTACGGCCTTCCCCAACTGGATTGGATCCGTGACAGCATGTTCTGGCCCATACTCAGAGACCCGTTTGGTTGTGCCATTGTTGCGCTGTCGCTCAATGTTGGGGCCTATGTTTCTGAGGTTTTCCGAGGCGGGGTTCTCGCTGTAGAACGCGGACTGACCGAAGCTGGTGCTGCACTTGGAATGAACTCGATACACCGCTTTGTCTATATAACTGCGCCGCTCGCTTTCCGCATATGTCTGCCTGCATACGGCAATGAGATCATCAGCCTGATGAAATCGACCGCGCTGGCGAGCACAATTACTCTGGTCGACATGACCGGTATCGCCCGCACGATTGTCGCTGAAACCTTCGCTCCCTACCAAGTGTTCCTGTCGCTGGCCTGCGTCTACATCGTCCTGACCTGGATTCTACAGACGGGGATCAAGCGCCTTGAGGATTATCTTGGCCGCCACATGGTGCGCTGAAGCGAAACAGTATCTTGAAAGTGACCTTTATGAATGAAGTTAAAGACACGATGATTGAACTGGTCAATGTTAACAAGAGCTTCGGCAAGTTCCAGGCGCTCAAGCAGGTTAGCCTCAAGGTGCACCGCGGCGAGAAGATTGTCGTATGCGGTCCATCCGGCTCTGGCAAGTCAACGCTGATCCGCTGCATCAACAGGATGGAAGAACATTCCAGCGGCGATATCTTCATCGACGGCCACGAGCTTACCGACAAGACCAAGGACATTAATGCAGTCCGGCGTGAAGTCGGTATGGTTTTCCAGAGCTTCAATCTGTTTCCGCACATGACCATTCTGCGCAATCTTACCATTGCCCAGCGCCTGGTCCGTAAAACGCCCCTGAAACAGGCAACCGAAATCGCCATGCATTATCTGGAGCGCGTCAGAATCCCGGAACAGGCCCACAAATATCCGATCCAGCTTTCAGGCGGTCAACAACAGCGGGTGGCAATCGCGCGAGCTCTTTGCATGAAGCCGCAGATCATGCTGTTCGATGAACCAACCTCCGCTCTTGATCCGGAAATGATATCCGAGGTGCTCGACGTGATGGTCGATCTCGCGCAGGGCGGCATGACGATGATCTGCGTGACCCACGAAATGGGCTTCGCCAAATCCGTTGCGGATCGGGTCCTGTTTATGGACCGTGGTGAACTGATTGAAGAAGCCGATCCCCAGACTTTCTTTGGTAATCCGAAGAACGAGCGCACGGCACTGTTTCTGCGTCAGATATTGAGGCACTGACACGACGATTGATTGGGTCGTGGCCTGAAGGGCCACACCTGTTCGTTACATACAATCTGGATTTGGGAACGCAACTATCCACCGATAGGGCGCTAGGCCTCCTGTATCCAAAATCATTCGAGGCAGTCTATGACTAACGTTTTTCAACTCGACGCAATACGCTCCGTCGTCGAAGCATCGGATCTGACGCCGCTCATCGAGGCGGGGTTCGTTGCCTATTCCGACGGCAAGGTGGTTGTTCCACCCGTGGGTGAATTGCTGTTCGACGAGCCGCCCGGTGATACGCACATCAAATATGGCTATATTCGCAACGATGATATCTTTGTCATCAAGATTGCGTCGGGGTTTTACGATAATCCGTCGCGCGGCTTGGCGTCCGGTTCGGGCCTGATGTTAGTGTTCTCGCAGAAGACCGGCTTTCTTCAATCGGTCCTGCTCGACGAGGGCCATCTTACCAATATCCGCACTGCATTGGCTGGCCGTATTGCTGCGCGTTATCTTGCGCCTAAAAAAATTGATGCGATCGGCGTCTATGGCACGGGCACCATGGCCCGCCTGCAAGTTACGCATCTTGCCAGCGAAACCGACTGCCGCAAGCTGGTGGTCTGGGGTCGTTCTGATGATAGCCTGCGCCGTTATTGTGAGGACATGACCGCGCTGGGGTATCAGGTAACACCAACCCGCCATAGCCGCGACGTCACTGAGGCCTGCAATCTGATCGTGATGACAACCCCTTCGACCGAGGCTCTGATAAAGGCGGAACAAATCCGGCCGGGCATGCATATCACTGCAGTAGGATCCGATACGCCTGAAAAGCAAGAGCTTGATAGCCGGGTATTCAGCTGGGCCGACATCGTTGTGGCGGACAGTATCGAGCAATGCCGGACTCGCGGCGAGATCTTTCATGCCGTCCGTGATGGCCATCTGGCCGAAAAGGATGTTCTCGAACTGGGTGATGTCATCCGTGCTGGCGCAAAGGCACGCAGAAATGAAAGCGATATCACCATCGCAGATCTGACCGGTGTCGCAGTGCAGGACATTCAGATAGCTAAGGCCGTTTGCGCCCAACTCATGGCAGATCAGGCTCTGTCTAACTGACAGCCGCTGACCGTCATCTTGTTAAGGAGGAATACAATGATCCAATATGTCAGTACAACGGGTGGGATTGAACCTGTCGGCTTCGATGAAGCCGTACTGCAAGGGTTTGCTGCCGATGGCGGGCTGTTTGTTCCTGATGCGATCCCGGTGATCAGTCAGGAAAAACTGCAGACTTTGTCAAAGCTTAGCTTTCAAGAGCTCGCTTTCGAACTGGTCTCGCCTTACATCGACCCATCGATCATCCCGTCAGAGGATCTGAAACGGCTGATCAACGACAGTTATCGGGACTTCCAGCATTCGGACATTGTCAAGCTTGTTCCAATCAGTGGGGAGCCCGACATCAGGGTTCTGGAGCTTTTCCACGGCCCGACCCAGTCTTTCAAAGACATGGCGATGGGCTTCCTGATGGAGACGATAGATTATCTGCTCGAGCGGCGTCAGAAGCGGTTGAACATTGTGCTGGCCACGACCGGTGACACCGGACCAGCCGCCGCGTGGGCAGCGGCCGGAAAACGCCATATCGACTGCTGGCCGCTCTATCCTCGCGGGATGATCTCACGTGAGCAGGAACGGCAAATGACGACACTGCGTGCCGATAATGTGCATCCGGTCGCCGTCGAGAATTGTCCGGATGGCGGCGATGATCTCGATCTGGTGGTCGCCGAACTGTTTGGTAATGAAGAGCTGAAGCGCAGACTCCACCTGTCGAGTGTGAACTCGATCAATTGGTGCCGGGTCATGTTCCAGACGGTGCACTATTTCTACGCCTATTTCAGAACCGTAGAGAAGGTTGGTGATCCAATCGTGTTTGCAGTGCCATCGGGTGCCTTCGGCAATCTTTTCGCCGGGTTCCTTGCCAGCCGCATGGGGCTTCCAGTAGCGAAATTCGTTTGCGCCAACAATGTTAATGGCGCTCTTCACTCGGCGATTTCGACCGGTGTTTTCCCACGCAATGATCTGGTGCAAACGCCTTCATCCGCAATCGATATTGTGGCGCCTTATAATTTCTGGCGCTTCCTGTATTTCCAGACCAACCGCGATTCAAAGCGTATTCAACAGTGGATCCGCGATTTTGCCCAAAGCCGGAAGGTCGTGTTCGATGCCGAAACGGCAAGTGGCATTCAAGACAAATTCCTGTCCGCTTCTGTCGCCGACGAAGACACGTTGACCACGATCCGCGAGGTCTATAATTCCGACCAGCACTATCTCATCGACCCTCACACTGCGGTTGCGGTTGCAGCTGTGGAAATGGTGCAAGACAAACTGCCGTCAGGCGTCAGGATTGTGTGTCTGTCCACCGCTCATCCCGCCAAGTTTCCCGAGGTCATGCAGCGGGCGCTCAAGCTGGATGAATTGCCAGATGCCGCTCGCCATGCAACCATCGATGCAGCGCGCAATTCGTGCGAGCATTTGCGAATTTGCCAGCTGGAAAATCTCAGATCTAACCTGATTGAGGAAATGGCGCGGCAAACTGCGCTTCGCACGGCCTGATCATGGCATTGGCATGAGCCATTTAGATTAATCGGTTGCCGATACCTCAAGCCGGCAACCGATTTTCACGTGTATCGCGTGGTGATTAAACCTGTCCCCAACCTCAACCAACCGAAAGCCTCCCGCCATGCCACACCGGTTACTCAGTGAGTATACAACCTTTGCCCATGACTTGGCTGATATTGCGCGTCACATCATCGAGACCGCCGATAAGGAAAACCGGCGACCGGTTGCAAAGCTGGATGCAAGCCCGGTCACTGCCACTGATAAAGCCGTTGAACAGAGGTTGCGTGAGTGTATCAATGACCGCTTTCCAGATCATGGCATACTCGGCGAGGAGTTCGGCGCGGAGGGATTGGATCGGGAATTTGTCTGGGTTCTCGATCCGATCGATGGAACGAAGGCCTTTGTGGCTGGCCTGCCCGTTTTTGGAACATTGATATCACTCGCTCATAATGGCAACCCGGTCATTGGACTGATTGATAATCCCACGACCGGAGACCGCTGGTTTGGAGTGTCAGGTGAGGCAACAACCCTGAACAATGTGCCGATTAGGTCCGCCTCTACAATTGTATTGGAAGAGGCATTCATGTCGACGGGTAATCCCGATGCGTTCGATGATGGTAACAAGCGACGCTTGGAGCGCCTTCAAAGAACAACACGTTGGTGCGTCTTTGGGGGTAGTTGTATGTCCTATGGACGTGTCGCCGATGGAAGCCTCGATATATGCATCGACGAAGGGCTGTCGCCTTTCGATTATTGTGCACTCGTTCCAGTCATTAACGGCGCTGGAGGCCGGATCACCGATTGGCATGGAGCCCCGCTCGCAATCACATCCGGCAGTCAATGCATAGCATCTGCAAACGATACCCTGCACCATCAGGTGCTCGCCAACCTTGCCAAAACTCCATAAGTAGGGAGGACGCTGAAGGCCGATAAAATAGCGCCCTCCTGTCAGTCCGGTTATGAAAAAAATTGGCAGATCAGAGATATGCAAGCTAGCCAATCAGGACTCGTCTGGTTTCCTCATCAGCAGGATAGAAGCACTCCAGTGTCAGTTCGGCAAGCGTGACATCAACTGCCGTGCCGAACACCGTTGTCGTCGAAATGAACGATAACACATCGCCGTTAGCAGGGTTCCGGATCTGCAATGGAACGGCAATCTTCTGTGGAGAGCCGTACGGGCGCGGGCTCGCTGGCGCGGGCAATGCGCGCAGTTCCTCATTCAATGCAAGCAAGGCAGGATCAGCGCTGCGATCCACGTCGTCTCGTAACCGTGCCAACAGGTGGTGCCGCCATTCGGCCAGATTGACAATGCGCGAGGCGAGCCCATTCGGATGAAGGCTGGCGCGTAGGACATTGACCGGCGGTGCAAGCAGTGCGGGATCAATGCCATCAAGAAGAGCCTGCGCCGCATCATTGCAGATTACAAGATTCCATTGCCGGTCGACTGCCAGCGCCGGGAACGGCGAATGTCCACGTAATATCGTCTCTATTGCAGTTTTAGCCGCAGCCATGTCGGGCGCATCAATTGCCCGCTCGCCATGCATTGGTGCATATCCCGCCGCAAGCAATAGTCGATTACGCTCGCGCATCGGTAGCGCAAGCGGTTCTGCGAGACGCAGCAGAAGCTCGCGGCTTGGCGCTGCACGTCCACTTTCCACGAAGCTGAGGTGACGTGTAGAGACCTCAGCTTCGCCAGCAAGGTCAAGCTGGCTAAGCCGGCGTCGAGCGCGCCAGTCGCGCAGAAAATCGCCAACAGTGGGGTTGTGCAAAGTCATGGTGGCATCCTTGTCGGTCTGCGGTGACTATACCATTACCTCAGAGGTAATCGAACGGCCCCAACATACCTGTCATTCTCCCTACATAAAGAAGGGGACGCCAGATGACCAACCCGAATATCATCGCTGAAAATTACCTCGCATTGTGGAACGATGCCGAAGACAAGTCACGTCGCATCCGATTGGAAGAAAACTGGACTGCCGATAGCCGTTATTCGGATCCGTTGATGGCCGGGGTCGGTCGGGAGGAAATCGCCGCCATGATCGCCAGCGCTCGCGAACAATTCCCCTGTCATGCGTTCACCTTGCGCGGCACACCTGATGCTCATGGCCGGTTCGTTCGCTTTTCCTGGACACTGGCGCCAGTCGGCGGCGCTGCAGTGGTCGGTGGCACTGACATCGTGCGGCTGGATGGGATGGGACGCATTGCTGAGGTGATCGGTTTTCTCGATCGCGAAGAAGCGTAGGGCAATGGTGCTGTCGTAACTTTCCAAATGGAGGACGCAACATGAGCGAAACATATGTCATCACCTTTCACGTCAAGCCGGATAAGCGTGAGCGGTTCTGCTCACTGCTTGGTGCGGTGATTGATGCCATGCGGCATGAAGAAACCTTTGTTCATGCCGCACTTCACGTCGATGCGGAGCGACCTGACGTCTTCCAGTTGCACGAAACCTGGACTGACCGGCATGATGTGTTGAATGTTCAACTCCATCGTCCTTATCGTGCTGAATGGCATGCGGCTCTCGATGATCTGCTGACACGGCCATGAGACATCCAAACCTGGAAATTGTTGCGAACAGACACCTAATTAAATCTGGCGGCGATACTAATAATGACGTATTTTCAATGTGTTATAATCAAGAGTATGGTCGCCAGTGGGGGAAACTGCCAGTCGGAATGCTTCTTTTGAACCACGATATGGACCGTTGGATGGTCAAACTGGCTGGAGGCGATCCGCATGACATCTCCGTGTCCAGACCGAGCGAAGCGCAAGCGGCTTTGCATATCACCTCTTCCGTCACCGGGAACTGAGCTTTAGAGTTGTTGCTCATAAGCTGTCCGGCGAAGTTGGGAGGAGCTAGGCGTGACGCTTCGATATCAGATTCTGGCATTGGCTATTGTGCCCTTGATTGTCGCCATCTTGACGGTCACGGCATTTATCACGTGGCAATCGGCCAATCTCGTGCAGAGCAGCATCACGACCTTTGAACAAAACATGCTGAAGGCGAAGGAGACTGAACTTCTGAACCTCACCAATCTGGCTCTGTCTGCGATCCAGAAAATCTATGACGATGCTGGTCCTGATGACACGGAGGCCATGCGGAAGGTGACGAGTATTCTCACATCGCTGGATTACGGGCGCGATGGTTATTTCTTTGTCTATGATTATGAGGGCAATAATGTTGTTCATCCGCGCCAGACCTTTCGTCCGGGTCAGAATTGGCTGGATCTGGTCGATCCAGATGGTGATCATGTCATTGCCAATTTGATCGACAAGGCGAAGCAGGGCGGGGGGCTGCACCAGTATAAATGGGAAAAGCCATCAAGCGGCGAGATCGCCGACAAGCTGTCTTTTGCTGTCGGTCTCGACAAGTGGAAATGGATGCTCGGAACCGGTGTCTATCTGGATGATGTTTACGCCCAGACAGCGGCGGCCAATGCCGATTTTCGCGCCAATATCCGCACCACGTTTCTCGTGGTCAGTCTCATCGCCGTGCCTGCGGTCATGCTGGTTTTCGCGACATGTATGTTGTTGAACCTGCGCGAGCGGCGTATGGCCGACAACAAGCTTAAGGAGCTTGCTCAGCGTATCATCGATACGCAAGAGGAGGAACGCGCGCGTCTGGCCCGGGAACTGCACGATGGCATTTCGCAGAATCTGGTCGGCGTGCGCTATGCCATCGATCTGGCCAGCCGTCAGGTGAATACGGGCAGTGAGAGTGCGCCCAAAGCCATTGAGAAGGCAGCTGATGTGCTGAATGGTGCCATCAAGGAAGTGCGGCGTCTATCGCATGATCTGCGGCCGCGCATTCTTGACGATCTGGGTATGACGGTAGCGCTAAAGGCACTGTTCGAGCACTTCGCGGAACGGACAGACATTAAAATCCGTTTTGAAGCGGATACACTGCGTGTCAATCTGAAACCGGAGCCGAGCACGGCGCTTTACCGGGTTGCACAGGAGGCACTGACGAATATCGAGCGTCATGCAGGCGCGAGAGCGGTCGGTGTGCGACTTTGGGATTCGAACGGGTGCGTGACGATGACGGTGACCGACAATGGCAATGGTTTTGCCGGGCAGGATATGAAAGGTGCAACATCGGGGCTCGGCCTGCGAAATATGCAGGAACGCATGGCACATTTCGGCGGTGTGCTCTTGGTGGAAACCGGCAGTGATGGTACGCAGTTGACCGCGCGCCTGCCGCTTTCGGCAGTCGAAAGACCGATGACGAAACCGCCAATGTTGAAGCCGCCACTATTCAACCCGGAAGTCGCATGACGAAAGAATGCAAGATACGTGTATTGCTGGTCGACAATCACCCTCTGGTGCTCGACGGATTGCGCGCAGTGCTTGAGACCTATGATGATATCGAAATTACGGGCGCTGCGTCGAATGCGCGTCTGGCATTCGAAATGGCTCAAACGGTCAAGCCTGACGTTGTGTTGATGGATATTAATATGCCGCTTCTTAATGGTATCGACGCCATCGAGCTGTTCAAGCGACAATTGCCGGGTACACGGATTCTGATGCTCTCCATGCATGACAGTCGCGAGTACATTTCGACATCGATCATGCGCGGCGCTTCGGGTTACATCCTGAAGGATGTTTCAACGAATGAAATCGTTGCCGCCATCCATGCGGTTGCGTCGGGTGGAACCTACTTTTCGTCCGGCGTTTCGGAAGCACTTCTCGACAGTGCCGAGAAGAAGGCGGAAGGCCTGTCGTCGCGGGAAAACGACGTTCTGGTTCTGGTTGCCGAAGGTAGCAGCAACCGTGAGATTGCTTCGAAACTCGGCATATCGGAAGCAACGGTCGAGACTCACCGCAAGAATATCAAAAAGAAACTCGGTATTGCCAGCACCGCCGGCCTTACGCGCTATGCCATCGAAAATAGACTCAGTATAGCTGGACAGTAAAATAGACCATATTCTGGATATTTCGGCGGTGAATCGCCCCTTGATTACCCACTAGTGGGTAGTGTGTGCCGCTTGCGACTATCGTCTGCTTGCGGGTGAGTTTCCCCGCACCTATCCTTCAAGAAAACGGCTTGAGGAGGCCGAACAAGGAGGAGAGGAGCAATGTCAGTTTTGCTGGCGTTGTCGCGCGCTATCGACGCGGCCAATGATTTCATCGGAAAAGCAGTATCCTGGTTGATACTCGTGGCGGTGCTGATCAGCGCCATCAATGCGGTTTCGCGCAAGCTTTTCAATCTCAGTTCCAACGCATGGCTGGAAGCGCAGTGGTATCTGTTCTCGGCTGTTTTCCTGATCGCCGCGGGCTATACGCTGCTGCACAGCGAACATGTGAAAGTCGATCTGCTTTACAGCCGTTACTCGCGGCGCACGCAGCTGCTGGTGGAGATTTTCGGCACGATCTTCTTCCTGCTGCCCTTCTGCTTCATCACGATCTATCTCTCCTGGCCCATCGTGGAAGCGAAGATCGCCAGCGGTGAAACCTCGAACAATACTGGCGGGCTGGTGCTCTGGCCGGTCTGGTTGCTCATCCCTATCGGTTTCGGATTGCTGGCCTTGCAGGGCCTGTCCGAACTGATCAAGCGCATTGCCATTCTTCAGGGGCGGATACCCGATGCCGTCGCCACCGAAGATGCTGAAGCGCAAGCGCTCTGAGGGGGATGGATATGGTTGCTTTCTTCGCAGAAAATCTTGCGCCACTCATGTTTCTGTCGCTGGTCGTTGTGCTTTTGCTCGGCTATCCGGTGGCTTTTGCTCTGGCTTTCGTCGGCTTTGCCTTCGGCTTTGTCGGCATCGAAATGGGGCTTCTCCCGGTCAATCTATTCGGCGCTATTCCGGACCGCATATTCGGGCAGATGTCGAACGAAACCCTGCTTGCGATCCCCTTCTTCACCTTCATGGGGTTGATATTGGAACGAAGTGGCATGGCGGAAGATCTGCTCGACACGATCGGGCAGCTGTTCGGCCCCGTGCGCGGCGGTCTGGCCTTTGCGGTGATTATCGTCGGCGCACTTTTGGCTGCGACCACAGGTGTCGTTGCTGCTTCGGTGATCTCGATGGGGCTCATCTCGCTGCCGATCATGCTGCGCTACGGTTATGATCGCAAGGTGGCAAGCGGCACCATTGCTGCTTCCGGCACATTGGCGCAGATCATTCCGCCAAGCCTTGTTCTGATCGTTCTGGCCGACCAGCTTGGTCGGTCGGTCGGCGACATGTATAAGGGTGCGCTGGTGCCGGGTTTGATGCTGGTCGGCGTCTATTGCGCTTTCATCATAGGGATGTCGATTCTGCGGCCGGAAACCGTACCAGCACTGCCGCCGCACGCCCGCACCTTGAAGGGATGGAAACTAGCGCAGAGAGTAGTGGTCTCGCTTGTTCCGCCGCTAGTGCTGATTTTTCTCGTTTTGGGCACGATCTTTATTGGCGTCGCCACGCCTACGGAAGGCGGCGCGATGGGCGCTGTTGGCGCCTTGTTGCTGGCCATCATCAACGGCCGCCTGAACATCAAGATGCTGACCTCGGCGCTTTACGCCACGGCGAAGCTTTCGTCCTTCGTCATCTTCATTCTGTTGGGCGCGCGCGTCTTCTCGCTCACCTTCTATGGCGTTAACGGCCACGTCTGGGTCGAGCATCTGATGACGTCCATTCCGGGTGGTGAAGTAGGCTTTCTGATCGTCGCCAATCTTCTCGTCTTCGTGCTGGCCTTCTTCCTCGATTATTTCGAGCTGGCCTTCATCATCATCCCGCTTCTGGCGCCGGTGGCCGACGCTCTCGGCATCGATCTCGTCTGGTTCGGCGTCATGCTGGCCATGAACATGCAGACCTCGTTCATGCATCCGCCATTCGGGTTCTCGCTGTTCTATTTGCGCTCAGTGGCGCCGTCGCGCGCCTATAAGGACAAGGTGACGGGCGCCACGATACAGCCAGTCACGTCCGGCCAGATCTATATGGGGTCGATCCCGTTCCTGCTGATCCAACTGGTCATGGTCGCCATCATTATCGCCTTTCCGGGGATAGTTACCCATTATAAGTCGAGCCACCCGGTGGCTGATCCGTCTGCGATCCAGATTAATGTTCCTATGCCAGATGCGGGCGGTGGCAACCCGTTCGGCAATGCGCCCGCCCCCTTCGGTGCGCCTTCGCCGTCCACGGAACCGCTGCCCGCGCCATCGTTCGGGTCGCCGCCGCCAAGTTTCGGACAACCGGAAAAGCCTGCGCAGTGAGGATAGGGGAGACCAGTCACTGCGCGGGTCATTTATGATCAATCGTCTTAGAGGAGGAAGACATGAAACAGGATTTGAATCGCCGTACATTTCTGACCAAGGGCGCTGCCATTGGTGCCGCAGCCGCAACAAGCGGCGCGGCACTTGCTACGCCAGCCATTGCGGATGAACTGCCAACCTTGCGCTGGCGTTTGACATCGGGCTTTCCGAACAATCTCGACACGATCTATGGCGGCGCTGTCTATATGGCCAACGCCTTGTCGAAGATGACGGATGGCAAGTTCCAGATTCAGGTGTTTCAGGCAGGCGAACTGGTGCCCGGTCCGCAGGCAATCGACGCAGTGCAGGCCAATACGGTCGAAATTGCGCATACATGTGGCTATTATTTCACGGGCAAGAACCCGGCTTTCGCGATAGGCACGGCCATCCCCTTCGGCATGAATACGCGCCTGCAAAATGCATGGCTCTATCATGGCGGCGGCAATGAACTTTATAATGAATTCCTGTCCGATTACGGTGTTGTCGGCATCGTCGGCGGCAACACCGCTGCGCAGATGGGCGGCTGGTATCGCAAGGAAATCAAGAGCCTCGAGGACCTGAAAGGTCTGAAAATGCGCATTGCCGGCGTGGCCGGCGAGGTCATGTCGCGCCTTGGTGTCGTGCCGCAGCAGCTTCCGGGCGGCGACATCTATCCGTCGCTGGAGCGCGGAACCATCGATGCGGCCGAATGGGTCGGTCCCTATGACGATGAAAAGCTCGGCTTCTACCAGATCGCACCCTATTACTACTATCCGGCCTTCTGGGAGGGCGGCGCTTCGGTGCATTTCTTCGTCAACAAGCAGCAATATGAAAGCCTGCCGGAAGCTTACAAAGTGGCGCTGAATACGGCTGCACAGGCCGCAACGCAGAACATGATCTCGCTCTATGACGTGAAAAACACGGCGGCGATCCGCTCGCTGGTATCGAAAGGCGTTCAACTCAAACCGCTGCCACGCGATGTACTGGATGCAGCTTACAAGGTTACGTTTGAACTCTATGCCGAGTATAATGAGAAGAACCCAGCCTGGGCGAAGATCTACCCAAGCTGGAAGAAATTCCGTGACGAAGGCTTCGAATGGTTTCGTGTCGCCGAATACACCTACGACAGTTACGTCTATGCCGCTCAGGCCGCGGGCAAATAAACAAAGCAGGTTCATACGGGATTTCGTTGGGGGGGGCAGTTTCCGGCCCCTTCCGCATTTTAGGTATTGTCCAGACCGTCTCGTACCCGGCTCTCAGAAGCAGTGTGTTCAGCTAACAAGTTAGTACCCCATTATTTCTTCGGCTTCGCGCAGGCTGATACTGATACGGAAAAGGATGCAGCATCGACGTCGATGGAGAATATATATCGCGTGCCCTGTCAGCCGCGTGCGTCTTTTATTCCGAAACGTTGCCTATAAGTGGCGGGTGATATTCCAGTTAGCCGGAGAAACAGTTTCCGGAACGCAGTGCGGTCCTCGTAACCGACCTCCCATGCGATTTTGCCGAGCGGGTTGAGTGTACGCTCCAGCGCTTCCCGCGCCTTGGATACGCGAACATGTTGAAGATATTCATTCGGACGATGGCCGCAGGCAGCCGTAAAACGACGAAGAAAAGTGCGCGCTGTCATACTGACGATGGCTGACAATTGCGATAGGATCAGGTTCTGGTGGGTGTGGGCGTGAATATAATGCTGTGCACGCCGGATTGCATCGTCATTGTGCTCAAAATTCGGAATGAAATCTGCGAAGGGCCGCGCCAAGGACGCGTTCGATGATGGTCAGGCCCAGATCGGTCCATGCAAGAATGCCGCCTGCGGTTAAGATATCGCAGTCGTCAAGCACCATATGTTCAGTGGCGACCAGAACTACGGGAAACCGGCGCGCTGACTGTTCCGCAAAAGCCCAATACGTTGTAGCCGCTCGTCCGTCTATCAGACCGGCTTCTGCGAGAACGAAAGTCCCGCGCAAACTGCACATAAAACCACACCTTCGTCGTGATGTGCACGTAGCCAACGTGCAGCCACGGGTTCTGGCGCCATATGTTCGGGCATGATGATGCTGGGTGGTGAAATCAGATAGCTCAATTTATGCGACATATCCGGATGGCTATCCCAGATGCATTCGACGTTGCTTCCATTGGGTTGTCAGTGGGTCACACGAATGAGCCGTGACTTGTTACCGCTCCACTCGCCGGTGATGCGAACTAGATCTGTTAGACGGTATATCGCAGCCGTCTGACAGCCAGAATAAATCAGAAGGTCGATCTCCGCTGTAGGGTTCATTGCCCGTTTTGCCTCGATATTTGTCATTCTCGCCACGCCCATTTTCTCGACGAATGATTTAACTTTGTCCACACTGAAACAGAAAGAATATGCAACGCCTTTCCCAATGAACCGGCGCAGTCGGCTGAACTTGGCATCCTCCACTGCTACAATATAATCCTACCGTTATTCATCTTCACCCAAGGGAAGGGATTCCATTCCGCTGAAGTCCCCGACTTTGGAATAGTCATCTTTGATAGTTTACTAAAACCATAGACAATGAGCTTTACAAGGAGTGGTTGTATGAAGGTTTTAGGCATCTATGGCAGCGTCAAGCGACCGTCGCGTACGGCGAGGCTCGTCGACGCAATTCTCGAAGGCATCGCGCGCGGCGCCGATGTTGAGATTGATGCCGCGCCGGTTCTGTTCCGGGCGCTGCGCGCCGATCAGCTGGACGCGGCCGGGCGCGCCATTATCGATACCGTGGAGGCGGCTGACGTGCTCGTGGTAGGTTCGCCCGTCTATCGCGCATCCTATACCGGTGCATTGAAACATCTCTTTGATTTGGTTGATTTTCGTGCCCTGCAGAGAAGGCGCGTGGTTCTTGCCGCGACAGGCGGTTCGCCTCTGCACGGCTTGATGCTGGAACACGAGTTTCGTCCATTATTCGGTTTTTTTGGCGCGGTTACTATTCCAACGACGGTCTATGCAGTGGAAGCGGATTTCACGGAATATACCCTGTCCAACCCCGCGGTTGAAGCACGTATCGAGCGCGCAATTTTCGAGCTGTTTGATCTTTCTCCTGCCATTTCCCGTATCGACGCGACCACCGGTGCCGGCGACCGGATTCTTCGTATCGTGTCTGACGCAATCGCTGCCAATTGATGATGACCTAAGGAGTTGAGCCATGACAGAACGCAGCAAAAATCCCGTGAATTCGCCTATTGGGTGCCGAATGTTTCTGGCGGCCTCGTCAACTCGAATATTGAACAGCGCACCAGCTGGACGATTGATTATAACCGCAAGCTCGCGCAGATCGCTGAGGCGAACGGCTTCGAATATGCGCTGAGCCAGATCCGTTTCACGGCGGGTTGCGGTGCAGAGTTCCAGCATGAATCGGTGTCATTCAGCCATGTGCTTCTCGAATGTCGGCGAATTTTCAAGGACTTGAATTAAGCGCGCCGGATCACGTCCAAATAGAACAGTGGATCCACTAGCACGGCAAATCAAAAGATTATGGATATGGTACAGTTAAGATAATGCGATAAAACCGATCATAAATGTGCAACAAAATTCAGCTACCGAATATTCTAACGCCGAAAATCAAATCAATATTTTCTAATTCAAATATCGGATACTATTATTATTGAAACGCTAATACAACATTTCTTTTCGTATATCACTTATCCACTTAATCATAAGGGGATGAATAAATGAGGTTTCTTGCTCATATTCTGTTGGTTTGTGTGTTCGCTTTGTAATCTATGCCAGTTCAATCTGCCGAAACTGAAAAATGTAAGGTACCCAAGCTCTCCGATGTTGGATGGACAGATATTACGGCGACTACCGCACTTGCGTCGCTTTTACTGGAAAAATCCGGATATCAACCGGAAACAATCATGCTTTCGGTCCCAGTAACACTGCAGTCTCTCACCAGAGGGCAAATCGACATTTTCGTTGGAAACTGGATGCCGCTTCAGGGCGATATGCGCAAGCCGTATCTTGAAAAGAAGCAAATTGAACAACTCGTTGTTAATCTCGACAGCGCCAAAATTGGACTTGCAGTTGCGGGCAGGAATCTCGGCATCAAGCAATATGCCGATATAGCGAAGTTCAAAGATGAACTTGGCGGCAAAATCTACGGCATCGAAGTCGGCAGCAGTGCAAACGCGACACTTCAGGCAATGATTGAAGCCAATAGTTTTGCCCTACAGGATTTCCAGCTGGTTGAATCGAGTGAGCAGGCCATGCTTTCTCAGGTGCAAAGCGCAATCAGGCGAGATCAACCTATCCTGTTCTTTGCCTGGACCCGCATTCCCATGAACATAAATTACCAGCTCACTTTCCTGGAGAACAGCCAGGATCTCCTCGGCCCAAATGATGGTGCAGCAAGTGTAGAAACGCTGACTCGCAAAGACTACGCCGCTCAATGTCCGAATGTTGCGAAGTTTCTGACCAACTTGAAGTTCACGACACAGATGGAGAGTGAACTTATGAATATGATCATAAATGACAAGATCGACCCAAAAAAAGCTGCGCAAAACTGGATCAAAAATAACCCGCAGCAACTTAATATCTGGTTTGATGGTGTAACCACTTTTGAGGGTGAGCCAGCTCTACCAGTCGTGAAAATGGCTTTGGATCTCTGACGCGAGCTTTTTACCAGATGACAGGTTACAAAGACAGGATAGACGCCGACACCTGGACCTTCATAAACCGCAGTGAAGCCTTCTCGCCACAAGGCACCGTGACGATTGAACGGCAGCGACACTGTTATGATGAAATGTGCCGTAGCTTCTTCGCTGGATATCCTGACGGGATTTCATCGAGCGCTGAAATTATTGAGGCGTCTGCACGCAAAATCCCTGCACGTATCTATCGATCCGAAAATCGATGTCCCGCTGCTCAGATCATTTACTTTCATGGCGGCGGCTTTGCTTATGGAGGGCTTGAGAGTCACGACGATATCTGTGCTGAGCTATGTTGTGCTAAGGGGTACCAAGTGCTTTCTGTTGACTATCGCCTCGCACCCGAGCATCGGTTCCCTGCTCAGTATGAAGACGGATTTGCAGCATTCGAATGGGCAACCTCGAATGAAGCGCTACCGACCATTCTCGTTGGAGATTCCGCAGGTGGTGCGATTGCTGCTGCTGTGACCCACCAATTCTGCTCTTCCATAAAGGCGCCATTGGGTCAGGTCCTGATCTATCCCTACCTCGGAGGAGATGTCAAAGAAGGTTCTTACAGACGCTATGCCCACGCTCCTATGCTTTCCAGAGAGGACATCATTTATTATCGTCATCTGCTTTTTGGTGAAGAACCGCTATCACAATCCAAGGAATTTTCCCCGCTTTTAATGGAGGGCTATTCCAGACTGCCCCCAACAGTGGCTGTTACGGCACAAATTGACCCCGTTGCGGATGACGGTCGAAATTATTGGAAGCTTATCAAAGACGCGGGAGGCCCGGCAATCTGGCGTGAAGAAGACGGTCTGGTCCATGGTTATCTGCGGGCACGTTCAATGGTTCCCCGTGCAAAAGAAAGCTTCAGCTTCATTACCAACACAATCAAGTCGCTCGGCACGAGAAAAGAGGGGTAGTCATTAGGGTCAGAACCCATATCATTGAACGGGTGCGTTGCAGACTTTTCGTCAAGGACGACGGTAGTAGTATTCCAGCTTTCGGAAAGCTGGGTATTTTGAATGTTCAAAGGTCGCCTTTCGACAGATTCGCCATCCTACACTGTGTTCGATGATACCTTGCTTACAATTTGAGCCCGTGGAACCTGAAAGATATGATGGCTAAGTGCGGCATCGCGCTAGATCATTCGATGGTGCATCGTCAGGATTTGCATTTCAGTCCAGAACTGCCGGAGCACTTCAATTGGAAGAAGCCTCAGGTCACGTGCCAATGAAACCTGTATGAAAGTCAAAGGTATGTGGATGTATCCCTATCGTACCATTGATAGCGGTGGCAATACGGTCGAGTTTTAATTCAGAAAATGCGACACCTAAGAGCTGCCCAACTCTTTATCGGCAAGGCTTTACACCGTTGTAGCAGGCGGGAGCCACTTACCATCGACGGCAATCAAACCAATCGCCCGCCAATTTGAAAGTTGACCTTTATTGTCCGACATAGCGGGCCCGTGGCCTGATGAGTTTGTCGTCCAGCTTCTGTTCCAGAGCATGAGCTATCCAGCCAACAGTGCGAGCAATGGCAAAAATTGCCAATGCGGAGCCGCGAGGCAAATTGAGACTTCGCCGTAGGCTCACCAGTGCCACATCACAGGTGGGCAATTGCCCGGCGGTGTCATTCATTATCTGCAGAAATTCGTCTCTTCTTGCATTCGGTGGGAGATAGGGAAGCAGGCCCGTCGCGCGCGGATCACCGTCCGGATAGAGCGGATGATAAAAGCCGGGGATGGTTTCACCCCGCCGCAGACGTTCTTCGATCACCCGTTCTATATCGCCGTCGTGATCCAATTCATCGAATAGCAGTTCGACAAGGCTCGTCATTCCACCGTGCAAAGGGCCACTCAGTGCAGAAAGCCCCGCATTCAGGCATGCGCCCAGAGAAGCGCCCGTTGAAGCAACAACCCGCACGGCAAATGCTGATGCATTAAGCTCGTGATCTGCCTGAAGGACCAGTGCGCGACGGATAAGATCAGCGCCCAGTTCATCCGTTTGCCAAGCATCTGCGAGAAACAGGTGGGCCGGTTTGGTATTTGGTTGGCTTGAAGTGCAGGCTCCGACGATAGCCCGCAATATAACCGCTGCGCCAGGCCATAGACGTCGATTGTCGCGCCGCCATGTGGTGAGGCGACCCGCTTCAACGAGGGGAAGAAGCGTCTGGCACCGTTCTGTGAGCGGCAGATTGTTTGCAAGGTCAAGAACTGGCCATGGCCAAGGTGGCGGGGTTGCCTTTGCATCGGCAAAGGGGTCAGCGTCACCGCAATTCCATAACAGGCAAGCCACCTCTTCCAAGGTCGCTTTCTCGGAGAGATCAAGAGCGTTGTGACCCCGATAGCACAGGCTGCCTTCCGCGATTTCGGTAATGGCCGATTCCAGAACGGGCAGTCCCCAATCAAGTGCGTTGGCAGCTACCTGTCCCGGCCGCCGTCCCACGGCCTTCCTTTTCTTCAACGCCTCAATGTCATGCGTGCTGTAGAGTTTGCGGCGGGGATCATCCGAAGCACTGCTCGTGCGGATCAATCCCCGGCTCACATAGGCATAGAGCGTTGCCCGGCTGACACCAAGCTCAGCAGAGGCGCGATCAGCGGTTATAAACTTGTCGGCGTGCTGCATTTTTGATCTCGTATTGATTACATGAATCAAGATTGACCATATATGTGCGCTCCGCCATCCTCAAGCGTATTCGCATCGAACCGAGGAGAATGACATGTCCGCAACCCCCGCTATTATTCGCCAAACTTCGGCTTTTGGCCTTGATGATGTCGTCGCGGCGGAGACCATGCTGAGCCATGTGGACGGACAGGCAGGCGAGCTTGTGATCCGAGGCCATCACCTCGCGGAACTTGCCGACTGGTCTTTCGAGCAGGTGTTGGAATTGCTTTGGCAGGAGCAGATCTCGCCAGTAGTCACTGCACGGGACATTCTCTATCAATTGGGCATGGCACGGCAACGCGTCTTTGAGCTGATGCAACCTTTGCTGCCAGCTCTTTCGCGCCTCTCATCGGTCGAGGCACTGCGTCTTCTCCTGTCGGCGCTGCCAGATAATGAAAAGATGCCACATCACATCATCACTGTTGCTGCTGTCCCGGTTTTCACCGCAGCAATCATTCGCGACAAACAAGGACTCGCCCCAATTGCACCTAATGGCGCACTCGCGCACTCGGCAGATTTCCTGCGGATGCTGTCCGGTGTGCAGCGTTCGCCGGAGAAGGTGAGGGCGCTCGATACTTACATGACCACAGTTGCCGATCACGGGCTGAACGCCTCGACTTTCACCGCCCGTGTGATTGCCTCGACGGGAGCCGGGCTGCTTTCGTCGGTTGTCGGTGCGCTCTGCGCTTTGAAGGGACCTCTCCATGGCGGAGCACCGGGCCCTGTGCTTGACATGCTGGACGCGATTGGAACTGATGCAAATATCGAGCCTTGGTTGCAGGACGCACTGGCTCGCGGGGAACGCCTGATGGGCTTTGGTCACCGTATATACCGTGTTCGTGACCCACGAGCTGACGTGCTGCAGGGGGCTCTGTCTACCCTCAGGGAGGGCTCCGCTCGCATTTCTTTCGCGAGCAAAGTGGAGGAGGCAGCATTGGCCCTCCTGAAGCAAAAGAAGCCGCTTCGCCCTCTGCAAACGAATGTTGAGTTCTATACTGCACTGGTGTTGGAAACTGTGGGTTTTCCGCGTGATAGCTTTACCAATGTCTTCGCTGCTGGCCGTATGGCAGGATGGACCGCGCATGTGCTGGAACAGGAGCGCACGGGACGGTTGATCCGGCCGCAATCCCTCTATACGGGTCCGCAGCCAGGCTGAAGTTGGCCAGATGAGAGGGGATGAGTTCAATTCCGCTGATGAATCGCGAAGAACTGAGCCTGTATATCGTCCTCGGCGTTGGCGGGCACTTCTGTCTTGGAATTCAGCTTGCAATGTAACCAGGGTAAAGCACGTCGAACACCTTCGCTGTCTTTCGGTCAATAACCTCTACAAGCTGGTCGTATCCAGAACGAGGGATCTGAGATGTCGGCCGCACATCTGTACCTGTTTCTCCCAGGATTTGCTGAAGCGCCCGGACGCATCGCTTGGACTTGGCGTTGAAGGAACCGATTTCGTCCAACAAGTCCTCCTCAACCGAGGTCAAAATGGCGCTGTCGGTTTTCGGTATTCGGCTATGTTGGTCTGGAAGCATTCTGAAAAAGTCGAACAACAAATGGAGACCCCCGTGTAGCCGATCATATTTCAGCATTTCGACCAAGTTACTTTCAGCTTCCCTGGGCGTCGAGCCGCAAGATTGCCAATATCGAAACACAGAAACGATAAATGCTTCGTCGCTGGTCAGATCAGAAAAGCCAAGCGGGGTGAATTCTTCGGTTTCCATAAATCCAGTCCAATAGAAGATGTATGCTCTCGTTTTTTAGTCGATAAAAGTTGAGTAAGAAACACCAGTTTTATTGAAATTCAGTATCTTGTCATGCGGCCAATGTTGGCGTACTCAAACCCCGGGTCGATTGGAAATATCGTTCAATAGCGGTGCATTTCGGCACCTCAAGCCTCAAGATGTTGGAATTGCGATGAATCTTTATCTGGATTACTTGGCTGAAATCGAAAGCAGAAAAAAACAAGGGCTTGCTCCCAAGCCGATTGACGATGGCAGGCTCACCAGTGAAATCATCGCGCTGATCGAGGACGCTGGCAGCGAGCATCGGAAAGACGCCCTGCATTTCTTCATCTATAATACGCTGCCGGGCACGACGAGTGCGGCTGGCGCCAAGGCTGCATTCCTGAAGAAAATTGTACTGGGCGAAACCGTCGTCCCGGAAATCACGCCCGAATTTGCCCTCGACCTTCTGTCGCACATGAAGGGCGGGCCTTCGGTGGAAGTGCTGCTCGACATCACGCTTGGAGACAACGCCGCGATTGCTGAGAAGGCTAGCGAGATTCTTAAGACTCAGGTCTTCCTCTACGACGCTGACATGTTCCGCCTTCGCGATGCCTATAAGGCAGGCAGTGCCGTCGCCAAGGATGTTCTCGAAAGCTATGCCAAGGCAGAGTTTTTCACAAAGCTCCCGGACGTTGAAGACGAAATCAAGGTCGTAACTTTCATCGCCGCAGAAGGCGATATCTCGACCGACCTTCTTTCCCCGGGCAACCAGGCACATTCGCGCTCCGACCGTCAGCTTCATGGTCAGTGCATGATCACGCCTGAAGCACAGCAGGAAATTGTAGCACTTCAAAAGCAGCATCCCGACAAGCGCGTGATGATGATCGCCGAAAAAGGCACGATGGGCGTCGGCTCGTCGCGCATGTCCGGCGTCAACAACGTGGCACTGTGGACCGGCAAGCAGGCCAGCCCCTATGTGCCATTCGTCAACTTCGCCCCGGTTGTCGCTGGTACCAACGGCATTTCGCCGATCTTCGCAACCACTGTCGACGTGACCGGCGGCATTGGCATCAACCTGAAGAACTGGGTCAAGAAGCTCGATGAGAACGGCAAGCCGATCCTTAACAATGACGGTAACCCGATCCTCGAGCAGAAATTCTCGGTCGAGACCGGAACGGTGTTGAAGATCGACGCCAAGAACAAGAAGCTGCGTGATGAAGCTGGCAACGAGCTGGTCGATGTCGCTTCCTCGTTCACACCGCAGAAGATGGAATTCATGAAGGCGGGCAGCTCTTACGCTATCGTCTTCGGCAAGAAGCTGCAGACTTTCGCAGCCCAGACGCTTGGTGTCGAGGCGACGCCGGTTTTTGCTCCGAACAAGGAACTCTCGATTGAAGGTCAGGGTCTGACGGCTGTCGAGAAGATCTTCAATCGCAACGCCGTTGGCGTAACGCCTGGCAAGGTGTTGCATGCCGGTTCCGACGTGCGCGTGACGGTCAACATCGTCGGTTCGCAGGACACGACCGGTCTTATGACTGCGCAAGAACTTGAGGCGATGGCGGCTACCACCATTTCGCCACTTGTGGATGGCGCTTATCAGTCGGGCTGTCACACGGCGTCGGTCTGGGACAAGAAGGCTCAGGTCAACATTCCGAAGCTGATGTCTTTCATGAACAATTTCGGCGTCATCACTGCACGTGACCCGAAGGGCGTCTATCATTCAATGACGGACGTCATCCACAAGGTGCTGAACGACATCACCGTGGACGACTGGGCCATCATCATCGGCGGTGACAGCCATACCCGCATGTCCAAGGGTGTTGCCTTTGGCGCGGACTCGGGCACCGTGGCTCTGGCGCTCGCCACCGGCGAAGCGACCATGCCGATCCCGCAGTCGGTCAAGGTCACCTTCAAGGGCACGATGCAGCCCTATATGGATTTCCGCGACGTGGTCCATGCCACGCAGGCTCAGATGCTCAAGCAGCACGGCGACAACGTCTTCCAGGGCCGCATTATCGAAGTGCATATCGGCACGCTGCTTGCCGATCAGGCCTTCACCTTCACTGACTGGACGGCCGAGATGAAGGCCAAGGCGTCGATCTGTATCTCCGAAGATGAGACGCTGATCGAGTCGTTGGAAATCGCCAAGTCGCGTATCCAGATCATGATCGACAAGGGTATGGACAATGCTGCCCGCACGCTGCAAGGCCTGATCGACAAGGCGGATGCCCGCATCGCGGAAATCCGTTCGGGAGAAAAGCCAGCCTTGAAGCCAGACGATAATGCGAAATATTTTGCAGAGGTCGTCGTCGATCTGGACCTGATTGACGAACCGATGATCGCCGACCCGGACGTCAATAATGCCGACGTCTCGCGCCGCTATACCCATGATACGATCCGTCCGGTTTCCTATTATGGCGGCACCAAGAAGGTGGACCTCGGCTTCGTTGGCTCGTGCATGGTTCACAAGGGCGACATCAAGATCGTTGCCCAGATGCTGAAGAACCTCGAAAAAGAACAGGGCAAGGTTGAGTTCAAGGCACCGCTCGTGGTTGCTGCGCCGACCTACAACATCATCGACGAACTGAAGGCCGAAGGTGATTGGGAAATACTGCAGAAGTATTCGGGCTTCGAATTCGACGATCTGAAGCCGAAAACCGCAAACCGCACCGAATACGAGAACATTCTCTATCTCGAGCGTCCGGGCTGCAACCTCTGCATGGGTAATCAGGAAAAGGCCGAGAAGGGCGACACGGTTCTCGCGACCTCAACCCGCCTGTTCCAGGGTCGCGTCGTTGAAGACACTGCGGAAAAGAAGGGTGAATCGCTTCTCGCCTCCACACCGCTGGTAGTACTGTCGGCGATCCTCGGCCGTACGCCTAGTGTGGAAGAATATCGTTCCGCCGTTGAGGGAATAAATCTGACAAAATTCGCCCCGCCCAAGGCTACATTGATCGACTCGTTGTCGGTCCATTACTAAGGGCCGACTTCAGCCTGGACATCCATACAAGCAAATGCGAGCAAGTGTGGTGTCCAAGCTGGAAGGATCAGCATTGGTACACTATTTATTGTAACCAATGCGCGCGCAAGAAAGGCATGGCTGGTTTGTACTCAAGCAGCCATGTCACGAAACAAACTCAGGGGCGGGTTTGCGAACCTGCAATCATCATCCCGATACGCTACGAGTAATTTGACGCCTCAGATCAGATGGGCTGACGCCGTAAAAATTGCGAAACACCCTGCTGAAATAAGCGGGATCGTCGAAGCCGACACCATAAGCAATTTTCGCGATGGCGGATGCGTCGCCATGCAATATCGCAGACCGTGCCATATCAAGTCTGCGTTCAAGCAGATAGCGAGAGAATGTCGTGTTCTCTCTTTTAAATAGCTTCTGGATAGCACGGGGAGTTATCCCCTCTGCCTGGGCCAGCTCCATTATCGAGAAGCCGGCATCTATGATCCGGGCGTCAATTCGGCCTTTTATAGCCCCCATTCGTCCGGTCAGAGCCTGTTGTGTATTTCCCGCCTTCAAGTTTGCAATCAGTATAGGTAGCAATCCATAAAAGTGATTGACCATAGTCTCGGCATCACTTTCCGTCTGATAGTCTTGCTGCAACAGATAACCTGCATAGGTTACCAGTAATTGAAAAGGTAAATAGGTAATTGGAAGTGGCTGCCAATATAAACCGGAGACGTCTGCTTTGATTTGGGTGATAGCCGCCGATGGCAGATAGGCGCAATCCAAGCGTCCGCCGTCCGTGAGGATCAGCGACAGCGGCACATCTGATGGTATAAAAATGGCCTCGCCTTTAGCGAGATCAAGCCGGATCTGTCCCTGCTCGACTTGTACCGAGCCACTCATTGCACGCAAAATCAGGATGCCCGAATCTCGGGAACCGGCCGCCGACAGACGTGTGCGGATCAGTGGAAAATAGATCGTGGTCAGCGACAGCAATGCATGATTCCAAAACAGACCGCGTACATTTGACAGGTCACCTCGCGCTGGCAATACCGATGGCATCCCCATCATGTCCCGCAGTATCTTGAGGCAGGGTTTCAACCCGTCAGTCGCCCTTGAAGCCGTACTGCCAAATTTCACCGGTCTAACGCTTCCCATCTTATTCAATGCAAAAGCCCTTCAAGGTTCGCTTCAATCCATTCCCGGTTCGCTCTTCTCCAAGCTATCTGTCTTTTAATGAATTAAACATGATGAGAATAGTCCTGTTTAGAAAATACTGGATAACTGACGGATATCGTATTGCTCATGTCCTTGGAGAAATTCATGCACAACAAATATCTCGGTCTTTCGGTCGCTGCCCTGATGGCGACCGGCAGCGTCACTACGCAAGCACTGGCGCAGAACGCGACTGAAGTGGAGACCGAGACAAGTAAAGGAACGGTTCTGAATGCCATCACGATCACCGGCAGTCGTGGTGGGCAGCAAATTTCGGAGACAGCACGCACCGTCTATGTCATCGATGCACAGCAAATTCAGATGCGCGCACGTTCAGGCGAAACCATTCAGCAGATTTTGGCGCAGGAAATACCGAGTTTTGATCCGGTGAGCCAAGGGGCACGTACCTCGTATGGGCAGAACCTACGCGGACGCACCGCTTTGGTGCTGATCGACGGAATATCGATGAATTCTGCTCGTGGGCTGAGCCGCCAGTTTGACTCTATAGACCCATTCAACATTGAGCGAATTGAAGTTCTTTCTGGAGCGACCTCGCTCTATGGCGGCAATGCGACCGGGGGCATCATCAATATCATCACCAAGAAAGGCAAGGATGCGCCGGAGGGTTTGCATAGCGAAGTGACAGCTGGCATAGAAAGCGGCTTCCGCGCCAGCAACGACTTGGATCGTAACGGCGCTGCAGCCGTCACCTATAATAGTGAGACATGGGATGCTCGACTGTCGCTGGCGGGTAATCGCAGCGGCGCGTTTTATGACGCAGATGGCACCATGGTTGTGCCGGACATCACCCAGACGTCGACCGCTTTTAACCGGCGCATCGATCTTATGGGCAGCGCAGGTTTCCAGTTCGACCCGGATAGGCGGTTGGAGTTAAGCGGACAGTTCTTCAATTCAGAGCAGAAATCTGATTATAGCGTCTACTTCGGACAATTTCTCGCGGGGCTGCGGAATCCAAGTCTTATCGAAACACGCGACGGCTATAATTCGGACTTCAATCCGCGCACCCGCCGCGCCATGTTTAACGCAACCTACACCGATAATGACTTCTTTGGACAGCAATTGCTTTTGCAAGGCTTCTATCGCAGCGAGAAGATCAATTTCCATCCGTTCCCAAGTTCAACCTACTTTTATGGCAGCGCGCAGGACACGGATTATTACGGCATAAAGGCCGCGCTTATCTCCGAACCGCTTGACGGGTTGCGCATTACCTACGGTGTTGATGCTGACAGGGATTCGCTTTCTTCAAACCAACATATTTTCGATATGGGCAAAGCTCTTCAGAGCGGCGCGATGGATTTCCAGACCGCAG
This sequence comes from Ochrobactrum sp. 19YEA23, assembly GCF_029909865.1. Taxonomy (NCBI): domain Bacteria; kingdom Pseudomonadati; phylum Pseudomonadota; class Alphaproteobacteria; order Hyphomicrobiales; family Brucellaceae; genus Ochrobactrum; species Ochrobactrum sp. 19YEA23. The sequence goes on from NZ_JASAMQ010000013.1 coordinate 29,274, forward strand.
GCGTCACAGGTCTGTATCCAAAGATCGACGTTACCACGTTTGCTGGCTTCGCAGAGGCTTCCTATGAAGCAACCGATCGCCTTACCTTCAATGGCGGCGTGCGCTATCAGTACACCAAAACGGAAATCGGAGATTTTGTTGGTGCAGCCCAACAGATCGCTATTCTCAATGGGGCGGCGACCTCTGCCGATTCGATTCCCGGTGGCTCGGTCGATTACGACGCTTTCCTGTTCAACGCTGGCGCAACTTACAGTCTGACAGACACACAGCAGGTCTATGCAAACTTCAGCCAAGGCTTTGAGCTGCCCGATCCGGCAAAATATTACGGTTATGGCGCCTACTCACTGTCAGGTGGTCATTACGCGCTGCTCGGTGGTGTGAATGTGGCAAACTCGGCATTGGAAGCCATCAAGACCAATTCATTCGAGATCGGCTATCGTCTTGATGACGGCACCTATAACCTGGAAACCGCGGGTTTCTACTCCACTTCCGACCGTTCCATTGTGCTCAATCGCACGACCCTTGCCGTCGAACTCGAGGACAACGAACGTCGGGTTTATGGCATCGAAGGCAAGGCGGGCATGAAACTCGATCGTGGCTTCGATATCGGTATTCTGGGCCAATGGATACGCACTGAAGTCGATCAGGACGGCGATTGGGTCAAGGATACTATCGGTTCCGCCAGTGTTTCCAAGCTTGGCGGCCATATTGGCTGGGGCAATGAAACATTGAATCTGCGCTTCCAGGGCCAGCATGTTTTCGACCTTGGTGACAACTCCGGCTACAAGATCGAAGGCTACACGCTGTTTGACCTTATTGGCTCTTATCACGTCGAGAAAGCCGACATGACTGTAAATTTCGGTGTGCACAACCTGTTCAACAAGCAATACAACACCGTGTGGGGATCGCGAGCCAAGGCGCTTTATGGTGCACTCGCGCCTGAAGAAATCTTCGACTACAAGGGCCGCGGCAGGACCTTCGCCCTCGCTGTGAGCAAAACCTTCTGATGAGCGCACAACAAAACGAGCTATCGACACAGAAAATAGGCATAAACGCACGGCTTTATACTGTTCTTGGGGGGCTCTATCTCGCGCAGGGCATCCCGACCTATCTTCTATTGGTCGCCTTGCCTCCCCTGATGCGCGAAAGCGGTGCCTCGCGCACGGCTATCGGGCTTTTTTATCTTCTGATGATTCCACTGATTGCAAAATTTGCGATTGCACCATTGGTGGATCGTTATCCCCTCATCGCAAGTTGGGGGCATCGGCGAAGCTGGGTAATTGTCACCCAACTTCTCGTCTCATTGGGCATTACTTGTATGGCGTTTACAGAGCCGCAGCAGGCGGGGGCACTCTTTGCAATCTGCCTTTGCATAACGCTTCTGTCTTCTTTGCAGGACATTGCTACCGATGGCTATGCTGTCCGTCATCTCAATGACAAGACGCGTGCCACTGGCAATGCAATCCAGGCCGGTGCAGTTGCACTTGGTGTGATCGTGGGTGGCACGCTGGCGCTGGTGCTCTTCCACAAGATCGGTTGGCGTCCCACGATTTTCATCGTCGCCGCCCTTTCGCTTCTGCCACTTCTGGCCGGGTTATGGATGGACGAAGCAAGTGAGCAGAAGCAGCACCGGGAAAAGCCACGCGCCAGCCTGAAGCGGTTTTTCCAGCAACCGAACGCCTGGCTCATCCTGTGCTTTGCTCTGACCTATCGAGCGAGCGAAGGCATGGTAAGGGGGATGGAAGGCAGCTATCTCGTGGATATCGGGCTGCCGCTATCATGGATCGGCTATCTTTCCGGTGCTGCCGCTGCGGGTGCCGGCCTGATCGGAGCAGTTCTGGCCGCACTGCTGATCCGCCGGACTGGGCTTTTCTCTGCGCTCATTCTGCTTGGATTATTGCGCAGTCTTTGCTTCCTCGCGTTCAGTTTCAATGCTGCCGAAATATGGCCGGGGATCACGATTGCTATGACGGTGTCAGCCGTCCAGACCTTCTTGCGCTATATGGAACTGGTCGCGATCTACTCACTGTTCATGAAAGCATCGTCTTCCGATCAGCCCGGCACGGACTTCACGATCCTTGCTTGTGCCGAACTGCTGATTTATCTCGTTGGTTCTTCGGTCGCCGGCTACCTTGCCGATAAATTTGGCTATGTCGAACTTTTCACGTTGGCAACAGTGCTCTCTGTACTCGGGATCGCTTTGACATTCTATATTGTGCGAAGATTGCGGGGCAATGGACTTTCCCTGTAATTGTGGCTGGGTTGCAAAAACTTGTTTAGCAGAGAACGCAGCCCACCTGCAGACGTAATTATGCTGCGAGCACTGAGAATTGTTGTTCGAGAGAAAGCGGTATTGCGATCAATGGCACGATAGAGATACACCCACTCGCCTTTAACCTTAAAACATTCTCGGGCTACTTATACAATTGGATTTGAACGCGGTTACACTGTGATATCAGCAGGGACCAAAAGGTGGCTTTCTTTTCGAGTGCATGTTCACTCTTCATGGAGACGATAAGCATCGCGCCCTGCTGCCTTGGCGGCGTACAAAGCGTTATCCGCCAGAGTGAAAATTTCGGTATCAGTTTCGTCGATGAGAAGCGCAGAACCTATTGAACCGGTGATGGAGATGCTATCCCCGTTGAATTCCACGGGCATTCTGAATTCGGACAGCAACTTTTCAGACAGGCGGACAACGTCGTCCGGACAGGTGATCCCGGGTGCCAAAATTGCAAATTCATCCCCTCCAATGCGCGCTACGATATCCGATTCACGGCAAGTTTTCTTAATGCGGACGGCCATTTGCATGATGCATCTGTCACCTGCTAAATGACCGAGCCGATCATTAATATCCTTGAACCCATCCAGATCAATCAGAAGCAGGCATGCCTTGATGCCCCCTCGGTTCGGTGCCAAGCACAACTCTTCCAGCATCTGGTTGAATCTATACTTATTCACCAAACCTGTCAGCTTATCATGTTCCGCATCGTGGATGGCACGATCAAACATCAGCTTTTGTGCAGTAATGTCCTGTTTCATGCCAAAAAGCCTTACAGGAACACCATTCTCGCATTCCACGGAAGCAGTCAGGCGTACCCACTTGTGCTCGCCGGTCGAAAGCACAATTTCAGCATCCAATGAAAAGCCACTGCGATCATTGATTGCCTGTGTCCTTCTGAGCTCCAGTTCTTGGCGCGATGCTTCGGTATAGAGCGCTAGCGTGTTTTCTCTTGTTAATGGACTACCACGTTGCAAGCCAAAAATATCATACACAAAATCGGTCCAATGCAGTCGCTGGTCGGGAAGAGTGCATTGCCATATTCCAACCTTGGCCACTCTGGCGGATTGTTCGAAAATCAGGCGCATATCCTGCACGGCAAGCGACTGCTCAACAAGAATCTTCTCTTGCGCTTTGATCTGGTCGTTTAACCGCGATATTTCTTCCAACAGATGTTTGTTTTCTGTCTCAGAGCTGAGCTCATCGCAAGTACCGTCGATGTTGTCCATTTATCCTCGTTGGCGAACTGTATTGATGATGCGCTAAGCGTTTTTTCTTCGATTCTAGCTAATATCTAAGTCTGAATTTTCAAATATGCAATTTTCCAAAACACAAATTTATCAGATATTTAATATAGTAGTATCAATATAATTTCTGCTGCACTTAATTTATTTTAATTTATACCAACGTAATTAAAGGGGTAATTATAGAAATAACACGATAGATATAAGAATGATGGAAATGATGTGGGTGTATTTATAAATAATGCTACCTCATGCGGACGGGCGGAGGTAGCGTTAACGACCTATGCAACTGCACGCGATGAGAGATATCTGAACTGTACAACACCGAAGTTCGGATTACTGGGCAATCGATCAGATGGCTCAAACACCATCACGTTGTTCTGGGTGGCTTTTGTGGTGTAGACTGGTTAGCAAAATAGACACGGCCCGTTTGCCCATTGTGACAACAAGCTTGATGTTGATTTCCCTTTCATTGACTAATGCTACGTTCCTTTTCAGAAGCCTTTGCTTCTAACTTCTTTCTGTCTGAGCCAAGAACTCTCGAGCGGCGCATCCAAACTTCAGCATGGCCTCTACCATACCGATACCAACAGATTATCAATTCTATTCAGCAGGCTGTGGGCAGTATGATGAGTATCAGAGCGGGGACGTCCTCATCAGAAGTAAACATTGAGCTTGCGTTGAATGGCTTCGGGAGACCAGTGGCACACGCCCATGTCCTGCCAAAGGTCAAGTCGTTCCGTAGGGGAGGAGAAGTTGGCAGGTTATTCCAGAAAAGAAGCCCATCCGTAGTCAGTGGTTTCAGATCGAACATTTTTCGTGCTGTCATCAAAATGTCCTGCTTGATCCTGTAGCCAACATACTCGACACTGCTTTCAACCTGATCTGACACATAATACGTGGTGAACATCTGTGAAGATAATCCTCTCCCCCGAACTGACCATCTGCGGCATCGAAGAGCTGGCAACACATAGCGACAAGAACGTTACGCATGTTCTTTCAATCATTGATCCAGAGCGGTCCGAGCTTACGGAGTTTTCGGGCTATACCGATCATGCTCGCACGACGCTACGGTTCCATGACATCATTGCTGATCTGGACGGACAAATTCTTCCTACAGAAAGACACACGGAAGCAATTTTGAATTTCGGCCAATCGTTCCAGACCCGTGAAGACAATGATGCGCCGGGGCACATCCTTGTGCATTGCCATATGGGTGTTTCGCGATCTACGGCGGCTATGATGACCCTTTTGGCGCAAGCCAATCCAGATGAACCGGCAGAGACACTCTTCCAGCGGTTGGTGGCTATCCGTCCTCAGGCATGGCCAAATTCCCGCATGATCGCTTTCGCAGACGAACAGCTTGGTCGCAATGGCGAACTCAATCGTCAACTCGGCTTTCACTATGGGCGTCAGCTCAATAGTCGGCCTGAGATAAAGGACTGGATGACTTCACTCGGTCGTCGAGCGGAAGTGGACATGGCCGTCTATGGCTGACGGGGAATGATCAGGGTGGTCAGCGGGGCCATGTCCGATTGACAATAAGTCATAATGACATCATGATGTCGTTATGACGATAGAGACCAGCTCCGCCCCCCTTTACGCTAAGGTCGAGGCCACTTTGGCTTCGGAAATTGCATCAGCACTATTGCCTTTCGGGTCGCAACTCCCGCCGGAAGATGATTTGACGGTGAGGTTTGGTGTCAGCCGGACGACCGTTCGGAAAGCCGTTGAGAATTTGGTTGCGCGCGGACTGCTTGAGATTAGGCGCGGAAAGGGTACTTTCGTTACCGAGCCCAAAATCAGGCAGGAATTGACCGAGTTAAGCGGCTTTGTGGAAGACATGATTGCGTTGGGTCGCAATCCAACTGCGAAGCTTTTGGATAAACGGCTTGTGCCCGCCAGCGACGTGGTCGCTAAACATTTGAATCTTCCGCAGGGGGCACAGGTCTACCGCATTGAGCGCGTGCGTTTGGCTGATGGCATCGCCATGTCTTTCGACGAAACCTATCTGCCCATGGATATTGGCGAGAAGATCGTGAGTAACGATCTGGAGGCTGAGCCAATTTTCTCTTTGCTCGAAAACAAGTATGGCCTCCCGCTCATTGAAGCGGAGTATCAGCTTGAGGCCGCAACAGCTGATGATCGCGTGGCTCAAGCCTTGGGGATTGCACCCACCAGTCCGGTATTCCTTATCGAGCGAACGTCTTACTGTGAAGGGCCGAGGCCAATTGATTATGAGAAGCTCTATTATCGGGGCGATCTGATCAAATTCAGCACGCGCTTGTTGCGCCGTCCGGGGCAGACTCGGTGACAAGCACATTCGAAGTTGGGGCTATCAGTGCTTTCTGGCTGTTTGTTGGCGCCTTCGGTGCGAGCGCACTTGGTGGCGTTCTGGGTATGGCAAGCGGCATTTTTATTGTGCCGATTCTTACATTTGCTTTCGGTATCGATATTCATGCGGCGATCGCTGCGAGTCTCGTGTCAGTGATCGCATGTTCCTGCGGCAGTGCGGCGCCGCTCCTGAAAAAGCGGCTGACCAATATTCGATTGGCCGTCGTTCTTGAGACAGCAACAACGCTGGGCGCTCTGACCGGCATTTTCCTTATTGGGATTGTTGCAACCGCTTATCTCTACTTGCTATTTGCAGCAATTCTCGCGGTGTCTGCGCAACAAATGCTTGCGCGTCGAAGCGAAGCACCTCAAACGAGCACGCCTGCCTCTCAAAACTGGGCGACGACGCTACGTTTACATTCGACAATTTTGGATGAGGCAAGCGGCGCGGCCACGTCGTATCATGTCGGCTCGGTGCCGCTCGGCTTGTCATTGATGTATGGGGCGGGTCTGGTTTCGGCGCTACTGGGGATTGGCAGTGGAGTTCTGAAAATTCCGGCAATGGATACCGCACTTCGGCTTCCACTCAAGGTGTCGTCTGCGACGTCAAACTTTATGATCGGCGTAACTGCCGCCGCAAGCGCCGGTGCGTACTTCATGCGCGGCGACATAGATACAGCCATCGCCGGTCCAGTCGCGCTTGGTTCAGTCATTGGGTCGATTGCGGGTGCTCGGATGCTGGTGGGTTTGCCCAGCGAAAAACTCCGCATCTTCTTCGTAATGGTGCTTGTGCTGCTCGCTGTCGTAATGGCGATGAGCGGTTTCGGTCTGTACCTGAAAACGTGATCGGAACAAAGAGTTTGAGAGAACAGAAAAATTTGATTGAGAGCCTTGAGCAGAAGATTGCCAGGTTGTTGCACTATGGAACGGCAGTTGCTTCATTCGTCATTGCGATCGGGTTGGTCACTCAGTGGTTGAGCTCTTTGGGTATGGCAACCGCTGTCCTTAGTGGAGGCAATTTGATAAAAGCGGGTGTCATAGTGTTCATCTTGCTGCCTGTCTTTCGTGTAGCTCTTATGTTGATCGAGTTCGCGCGTGCGCGCGATGTCGTCTATGCGACGATCTCTGGGGTGGTCCTTGTGATCATTGGTGTGGGATTTGCTGTGGGCTTATGAAGCCGAACTCTCCACAAATATTAATGCGGCGCAGCATTGCGAACTGAAGCGCCCACGCGTTTCTGATTGGCGATTGGAGCAGTCAATCACCCGCCACTATTGGCCGCTTAGTGCCGCTCGTTTCCTGAACCGTCATTAAGCAAGATGACAATCGTGTTGAAGTGTTATTGGGTCGCGGATAGTGGTTCCCGCCCGAGCCATTCCGGGTCTATTTCCGGTAGCGGAATCGCGTCGAGCAGAGCGCGCGTATAGGCTGACTTCGGATTGGCGAAGACCTCCTCGCAAGCCCCCGCTTCGACTACCTTTCCGAACCGAAGCACATAGACGCGGTCGCAGATCGCCCGGATGACACTGAGATCATGACTGATGAACGCCATGGACAGACCCATATCGCGCGACAGGTCCTTCAGCAGGTTGAGAACCTGCGCTTGTGTCGAGACGTCGAGACCTGAGACAATCTCGTCGGCTAAAACGAAGTCTGGTTCGAGAAGAGCGGCGCGGGCGATACCCACCCGCTGACGTTGACCGCCAGACAGTTCGTGGGCGTTTCGACCGAGTACAGCCTTGGGCAGGGTAAAGCGGTCGAGAATCTTGAGAACCTTCGCCTCGGCCTCAGTCGCGTTGGGAGCCAAACCGTGCAGTAGCATTGGCTCGATCAGAATACGACGAATGGAATGGCGCGGATTGAGCGACGCCATCGGATCCTGGAAGATCATTTGCATGCGCCGGCGCAGCGGTCGCATCCTGTCATCGGGTAGACGAGTGATATCTTGTCCGTCGAACCGGATTTCGCCAGCAGAGGTATCGACGAGGCGCAGCAGCGCCCGGCCAAGCGTGGTCTTTCCCGAGCCGGATTCGCCGACGATGCCGATTGTCTCGCCGCGTTCGATGTCGATGTCGACACCATGCAGCACCTTGTGGCCAGCAGACTTGGTGAAAAGTCCGCCCGCACCGTAGGCGACCTGAATGCCGCGAGCCGTGAGAAGCATGTTACTCATCAAGTTGTTCCGATCTCGGTGCGCAGTTGCTCGAACACCAATTGCGGCACCGGTTCCAGACCGGCGTCGGGCCTGTCGTAGCGAGGGCAAGCTGCCATCAGGGCTTTCGTGTAAATGTGTTTGGGTCGTTGCAGGACTTCGGCAGTGCTGCCTTGCTCGATTACCTTACCGGAGTAGAGCAGCGTTACGCTGTCGCAAATTTGGGCGACGACGCCGAGATCATGCGTCACGAATATTACACCCGTGCCATGAGCACGCTGCATGCTGCGAATAAGGCGCAAGATTTGTTTTTGCACGGTAACGTCTAGCGCGGTCGTCGGCTCGTCGGCAATCACGAGCTTGGGTTCGAGCGCAAAGGCCGAGGCAATCAGTACACGCTGGCGCATGCCGCCTGATAATTCATGCGGATACGCACGCAAAACGCGTTCGGGATCGCGGATATGCACTTCCTCCATCAAGGTCAGTGCGCGTTCACGCGCGGCCTTGCTCGACAGGCCACGCTTGAGGCGCAGGCCATCAGTCAGTTGTGCTTCGATGCGACGGCCCGGATTGAGTGCCGTCTGGGGATCCTGCGGGATCAACGAGATCTCGCTACCCATGATCTGGCGCAATTGCGGTGCAGGCATGGTCAGCAGGTCGTGGCCTTCAAAATTGATGGAACCGCCGGTGACGCGGACAGTGCGCGGCAGGATGCCAAGGAGTGCTTTGGCGATGGTTGATTTACCAGCACCGCTCTCACCGACAAGGCCGCGCACTTCGCCACGCTCTAGCGTTAAGGCGACGTCGCGAAGCACGAGTGCGCCACCGTCCCGATCCGAGACCGCTGACAGATTATTGATGGAGAGAAGAGGTGCTGTCATCGGCGCATCATCGGGTCAAGGGCGCGGCGCAGGCCGTCGCCAAGTTGATTAAAGGCAAGAACGGTCAGGAAAAGCATTATGAGAGGCGTCACCAGCACCCACCATCCCTGATAGATGATCTGTCGGCCCTGCGCGATCATACCGCCCCAAGTCGGTGTGTCTGAGGAGACCGAAAGACCGACGAAGGAAAGAATGGCTTCGACGATCACGGCAATACCCATTTCCAGACTGACGAGCGCGATCAGAACCGGGCCTACATTCGGCAGAATCTGGCCAATCAGAATCTTGAAGCGAGAGAAGCCGAGAACCTTCGCTGCCGTCACGTAGTCCATTTGCGCCTGCGCCATGGTTTCTGAACGGACGACGCGACAAAACCGTGTCCAGTCGATGATAACGATGGCTGCAATAACGGAAGGCACGCCCGCGCCGAAGACTGCGACCAGCAGGATCGATAGCAGCACCGGCGGGAAGGCCATCCAGATGTCGACAAGGCGCGAGATAATGGCGTCCACCCAGCCGCGATACCAGCCTGCAAGCAGTCCAAGAGCTGTGCCTACGAATGCCGCAAGACCTGCGGCGATGAAGGCGACAAGCAGGGCGATGCGCGTCCCGTAGATCAGGCGCGAAAGCACGTCGCGACCGAGATCGTCGGTGCCGAACCAGTAGCCGGGTTCGGTGCCAGTATAACCTACGGGAGGCAGTGTACCGAGCATCAGGTCCTGTTCGAGCGGGTCTTTTGGCGCGAGCCAAGGCGCAAAGATGGCGACCAGTATCAAAAAGAGAATAAAGCCCCCGCCGAGGATCACTTTGGGTTCGGAAAGCGCTGCGCGCAGTGACTTAGCCATGGCGCAGCCTCGGATTGAATGCGGCGACGAGTGCGTCGACCAGGACATTGATAATGATGAACAGCGCGCCGAAGACGAGCACAAGCCCCTGAATGAGCGGCAGGTCGCGGTTGATGACGGCATCGATGGCCATATTGCCGATGCCGGGATAGGCGAAGATACGCTCAACGATGACGGTGCCGCCGATCAGAAAGGTGAACTGCACTCCGGTCAGCGCGATGGTCGGGCCAACGGCATTGCGCAGCGCTTCCTGCAGCACCAGTCGCAGCGAGGACATGCCTTTTAGCTTTGCGAGCAGGATATAGTCCTGCACCATGGCTTCGAGCAGCGCTTCCTTCAGCACACGAGCGATAATCGCCGCGAGTGGCAACCCGAGCGCCAGAACCGGCATGGTCATATGGGCGGCGATGTCGGCGAACTGAGTAAAGCGTAGCCGCAGCAAGCTCTCAAACAGATAGAAGGAGGTTGTGAAATCACTCTGCACGCTTGGATCGATGCGCCCGGACAAAGGCAATACAGGGAAGAACACACCGAGCAACAACACAAGCGCCAGTGCCCAGACGAAGTCGGGCACGGCCAGCACTACACCGTTGACCGTATCGATGACAGGTTCGGCTGGCGTGCGGCGCACAAGGGTGCCGACAACGGCGACGGTGGTGCCGAGCAATATTGCGAACAGTAGCGCGACGAATGCCAGCTCGAGGGTTGCCGGCAGACGTTCGGCCAGCAGCTCCAGAACATTGCGGCGCAGCGAAATAGATGTGCCGAAATCACCAGAAAGCAATGATTTTAGCCAGATACTAAACTGGCTGAAGATACTGCCATCAAGTCCATAGTTTGCGCGAAGCTGTGTGATCTGTTCGGGGGTAGCACCCGGAGAAATCATCATGGCGATAGGGTCGCCGGGAACGATGCGCAGCAGAACAAAAACCACAACTGCGACCCCGAAGAGGGTCACCGCAGCGAGAACCAGACGGTTCAGGATTGAAAGACCAAGCATTTGCATGGGTATGAAGCCTCACGCAGGCAGACGAAGATGCTATGCGAGTGTGCCCGGCTGAAGAAGCCGGACACAAATCAAGCAGTGGGAGGCCGGCACATCTGGTGCTCGGCCAATGTGCAATCAAGCCTTCGATATGAGGGTCGGTTGCAGCGCACCCGAAACATTCGGAACAGCCTTCAGCGTCGACTTGTAGATGATCGGCTGTGCGTATTGCAGCAATGGCAGCACGTAACCCTGCTCCGCAATATATTTGCAGACAGCTTTCCATCCGGCGATGCGTTTGGCCTCGTCTTTCTCGCCCCATAGCGGCGCTATCATGTTATCGAGGTCATCGGTGTTCCACACCGAATGCGGCGATGGGCCAAACATGGCAAACCCTGTTGAGGTGGTCGGATCACCAATCGCATTACCCCAGTTATAGAAGGCAGCTGGCGCGAGTTGGTCGGCAGCGCGCAACTCATAATGCTTGGCGATCTCGTAGACCTCGATTTCGGCTTCGATACCGACCTTGCGCCACATGCCCACGATGGCCTGCACCATTTCGTAGTCTTTTGGCTTCAATCCGCGTGTGGTCTGGATTTTGAACTTTACTGGCTTTTCGGTCGAATAGCCGGAATCGGCCAGCAGCTTCTTGGCGAGCGCGGGATCGTAGGGAACCTTGATAGACGGATCGTAGGCTGAATATTCCGGTGCCTCAAGCGTATCGATCGGTACGCCATACCCACGCAGCAGGCGCGTGACGATGGCTTGCTTGTCGATGGCGTGGCAAGCAGCCAGGCGCACGTTCTTGTCGTTCATTACCTCGATATTGTTGATGAAGATCATGCCAATATCGGAGATCGGAGTCGCAACGCCTGCCAGACCTGCCTTTTCCTTCAGTCGGTCGAACTCCTCATAGGGAATTTCCAGAGTGACATCGGATGAGCCGGATTCGATTTCGGCAACCCGGCTGGTGCCATCGGGCACAAACTTGAAGATGACTGTCTCGAAAGCCGGTTTCCCACCCCAATAGTTGGGATTGGCCTTGAGGCGGAGGAAAGCGTTGCCTTCGTATGCGTCAACCATGTAGGGGCCAGTACCAATTGGCTTCTTTTCAAAACCTTCCGCACCGACCTTTTCGTAATAGGCTTTGGGCAGGATGTAACCGGTTAGGAAAGCCATCCACATGAAATAGGTGGGTTCGAAGCGCAGCACGTCGCCGGTGATTTTGTTACCTTCGATTTTGTAGTTACCGGCGGTCGACCAGACGAACTGGATCGGGTTGCCGGTCTTGTCGTTGGCGGCGCGCTCCAGCGCCCAGACCACGTCTTCCGGGGTGAATGGTGAACCGTCATGCCAGGTCACGCCTTCGCGGACATCCATCCAGACCTTGGTCTTGTCGTCATTCCAGCCCCATGCGGTCAGCAGACCCGGGACAAATTCGAGGTCGGGATCCTGCCCAATATACTGGTCGAAGATCGAGCGGTAAATTGCCTGGATGGTCGGGTTGACCGCCGACGGACCGACGGTCGGGTCGAAGGACGGGAGATTGACGTTGAAAGCGATGGTAAGCGTGTCGGCTTCCGCTGCCTGCACTGGCACACGTCCGGCCAGTATGCTTGAAAAAAAGGCAGCAGCGCCCATACCCAGCGTCTGGCGACGGGTGAATTCAGTCATGATTTGCTCCGCGTTCCCCTGATCCCCGGCTTTTTTGAGTGTTCCCCCACTCGCCAAGGTATTTATTGTTCGGAATACTTTAATCTTAAAATAGCGCCGATTGGCTGGCAAGCGAATTGTACATTCTGACAGCAATTTTAAGGCGAACTATATGCTTGTGCATATTGTTTCTCTGTTTGCTTCGCTCGTAGATCATTGAGAGTGTTGGTTCTGAGTGCTTATACCCGCAGTTTCACGAATATGCAGACAAAGAAATATGATTCTGCATGCGTTCGATGGGCGGGCGCATGTGACACATACGCCAACTCGCCATCAGCCATATTGCTTCCTATTTCAGCGAGGACGCGAGTAGCATGCCGGAGCCGCCCCCCAATCCCGGGCCGGGATGGCTCGATGCACCGATTTGATAAAGACCGGGCACGTGGGTGCGATGGTTGACCGACGACTTGAACGGGCGCCAGATGAAAAATTGATCGACGCCGCAAAACCCGCCATAGGGGTCGCCACCAACGAGGTTCATATTCATCGCTTCAAGGTCGGCTGGCGAATAAGACTTACGGGCGATAATGGTCTCGGAAAAACTCTTGATGTGTTGGGCGAGGATACGCTCAACGCGGTCGGCATATTGTTCGCGCAATTCGTCGGTCCAGCACCCATTGGCAGGCGTGGCGAGTTCTCCCGCAGCATCGCCTTCGATGTGTCGCGGGGCTTCCGGCAATTGCAGCCAGAGGATTGCCTGACCTTCCGGCGCGCGCGACGGGTCAAGCGCGGTCGGCTGGCCGACGCAGATGGTTGGTACCGCTGGCAACATGCCACGGTCACACTCATTGGCTGCGCGGGATACGCCATTGAGACCGGGTGTAAGGTGCAAGAGCGCCACTTTCGACAGGTCTTCGCCGCCCTTCCAGCGTGGGGGAGACTTCAGCGCATAGTGAATCTGCATGTTGCCTTTGCCATAGCGATAGGTTTGCAGTCCTTCCGCAACGGCTGAGGGCAATGGCTTGCTGGAACTCTTCAGCAGGCGACCGTAGAGCTGGTTGGGTGTGACCGAGGCAATGACGCCCTTGCTCGCCTGAAGAACCTCGCCGCTGGCAAGCCGAACACCCGTGGCTTGACCGTTGTGACCCTCTATTATTGCGTCGACATCCGCGCCGGTGCGGATGGTCCCGCCGTGATCTGTAATGAGTTGCGCGAACGCTTTGACGAGATTGTCGGCGCCGCCTTTGACAATCGGGCAGCCAGCAAGTTCGATGGCAAAGCCGATAACCCGGAGCATCGCAGCAGAATAGGTGCTTTCCGGATTGAGACCGCAATGAAGTACCCAGGGCGCAAAGAGCCCGCGCATCACATCGGACCGATAGGTGGTTTCGAGATGATGGCGGCCATTGACGAGCGCCTCGCCAAACCACGCGGCGAGATTGCGGGGGCCACGCTTCCAGGCTTCCTTCAGCACCGTCTTGAGGATGCCGCCAGACCAGAGTGATCCGCCAAGCAGCGAGAACATGAACGGTGCGTCGGCTCCCATCCGGTCCATCTCGCGGGCAAAGGCCTTGCCGTCATCATCGGCCAGTGCATCGAAGGCCGCGATATTGGCTTTGCGGTCTTTGGATAGGATCGCATGCCGTCCGTCAGCCAGCACAACGCCTGTCGGCAGATCGGTATGGGCGAATTCGAGGCCCCGGGCTTCCAGATCCTTGCCGAGTGCGCCATAGGCGGGCGAAGTCAAGAACAGCACCATAGTCGTTGCCATGACGTCGTGGTGGAAGCCCGGTGCAGTGATCTCTTCAGTACGCAGACAGCCGCCCAGCCGCTCGTTGCGCTCGAGTAGCAGTACCTTTTTACCCTTTTTGCCGAGCATCGCAGCGGCCACCAATGCATTAATGCCGCTACCGACCACGATATAGTCATGTGTCGCCATGTGTCGTCGCTCCCCTGAAATTGGACGCTGTCCAGCGCACGCCAAACTTTATCGATTCCTTCGTCATCAGTGCGAGTGTCGACAAGCCTGTTCCCTGAAGTCCAACGATGAATTCTGTGGCATGGACGTCCCCCTCAATCGCTTCTTTAAAAAGCTTGATATGAATTTTCTTGAAGCTTAAAAGATATCATATGTGAATGCAACGAAATGCCTGCTCTCTAAGTTGAACTTTTCGACGTATCCTGCCGTCCCGGGCCCTCAATACACGCGGTAAACGCTGCATCTGGATCCGAGACGTCAGAGGCTCTGCCGATATCGACTTACGCAGTTATATGCATTTGAAAATAATGGGGGCGTAAAATTGAGTGGATCTGACGTGGAGTTCGATGCCGTCGTCATAGGCGCAGGGCATAATGGCCTCGCTGCCGCGGTGCATCTGGCGGCTAAAGGCTGGCGTGTTGCTGTTGTGGAGGCGGAGGCGTCACCCGGAGGAGCGGTGAAGACCATGGAACTGACGGAGCCTGGTTTCCGTCATGACTGGGCCGCCATGAACTTATCTATGTTTGCGGGATCAGCTTTTCACGCAGCTTACGCCGCAGACCTCGCTGCGCAGGGTCTTGAATTTGTACCCGCACAAAATTGCTTTGCCAGTGTCTTTCGCGACGGCACCCATCTGGGCGTGTCCAGCGACGTGGCTGTAACGAATGCCAAGATTGCGGAACTGTCGCCCGCCGACGCCAAGGCGTGGGCAGAGATGCTGTCAGATTTTGAGCGTAATGCGCCGCATATTTTCGGTTTGCTCGGCTCGCTGATGCCGTCGCTGGCAGCAGCAAAGACGGCCTGGAAGGCTTATCGCGCGCTCGGCATGGATAATCTGTGGCGCATTGGGCAACTTCTGCTTGCGACACCACGTGATTTTCTCGATGCCAATTTCGAGAATCCTAAACTCAAGGCCATGATGGCCGCCTGGGGGCTGCATCTTGATTTCGCACCCGACGTTGCGGGCGGAGCGCTGTTTCCCTATCTTGAATCAATGGCAAACCAGGCATTTGGGATGGTCATCGGCAAGGGTGGAGCGGATACAATCATTCGCGCAATGGTAGGTCTTCTGCAGAAGAACGGCGGACAACTCATTCTTGGTCAACGTGTCGAGAAGATCAATCTCGACAATGCCGGAAGAGCAACAGGGGTGGTTCTGTCCGATGGGCGCGCGTTGAACGCAAAACGAGCGGTGATCGCCAACCTCAACCCCAAAATTTTGTTCGGCGGTGACATGCTGCCTCAATCGGCGATTCCGCCGAAGGTTCATAAGGCGACAGATGCTTTTCGTGCCGGACCCGGTACGATGATGATCCATCTTGCCATGGATGAGTTGCCAGATTGGACGGCGGGCGCTGAGCTCAAGCGTTTTGCTTATGTCCATATCGCCCCGGACCTCGCCATGATGGCGCGCGTCTACGCGGAAGCTATGGACGGATTGCTGCCGGGAGAGCCAGCGCTTGTTGTGGGCCAGCCCACGGCCATTGATCCATCCCGCGCACCGGAGGGCAAGCATGTCCTTTGGGTGCAGGTGCGCGTCCTCCCAGCCGAGATCAAAAGTGATGCAATCGGTGAGATTGCGGATAGGGATTGGAACAGTGTGAAAGATTCCTATGCTGATCGGGTCATCGGAATCCTCGAGCGTTATGCGCCAGGAATTCGTGATATGATCCGGGCCCGCTCGGTCTTTTCTCCCGCAGATCTGGAGCGCGAGAATGCCAATCTTATCGGTGGTGACAATCTAAGCGGTTCGCACCATCTCGATCAAAACTTCCTGTTCCGTCCTATCGCGGGCTACTCGCGTTACAAGACGCCCGTCAGCTCGCTTTATATGTGCGGCGCCTCCACATGGCCCGGCGCTGGTACGGGCGCGGGCTCAGGCTTCATGCTTGCAAAGATGCTCGCTGGCAGCTGATGTGTGGCGCCGATACTGAAACGGATTCAGATCGGCGGCGCAATCTCGGTCTTGGACTTGCTTAGCGACCGATGTGCATTGGTGGCTATGCAAATATGGCATCCTTATCGGGGAACCAGCAGTCGATCAACGATTAGCCGCTTTCAGTGCCTGATCGAGATCTTCGATGAGATCCTGTGCTTTGTGAAGACCAACGTTCAATCGGATGGTGCGTTCGCTGACACCAAAGCGTGCGAAGACATTGGTTTCGGGCGAAATGCTGAGTGCGGCTTTTGCTGGAACAACCAGACTTTCAGGGCCGCCCCAGCTTACCCCGATACGAATGATTTTCAGCGCATCGACGAAGGTGGGAATATCCACCGCATCTGTCACCTCGAAGGAAAACAGGCCACCAAAGCCGGAAAGACTATTTCTGCCGGGATGGTCCGTGAAAGCCGGATGCATAACGTTAGCGATCGTGCTCGAGGCTTGCAGCCATTGCGCAACTTCTAAGCCAGCCTCATGATGATGACGCATCCGCAGGGGAAGTGTTTCGAGATTGCGCAGCACCAACCATGCTTCAAACGGTGCCAGCTTTGCGCCGGTATAGGGAAAGATTTCCGCGTTGACGCGATCAATCAGTGCGCGCGGTCCGGCGACCAGTCCGGCGACCGTATCGCTCTGCCCCCCCAAATATTTGGAAGCGGCGTGGATGACGAGATCAATGCCGATTGCCAGAGGATTCTGGAAAAGAGGGGTCGCCCAGGAATTATCGACGATTGTCAGAACGCCATTTTTGCGGGCAGCTTCCGCGATGGTTTGCAGATCCTGCAGCTCAAAAACCATTGATGTGGGGCTTTCGAGATAAGCCAGACGCGCACCAGGCAGCGCTTCGATCATACGCTCGGTATCTCTACCATCAATGTACTCGACATGAACGCCGAAGCGCTTCAGCACTTTTTCAAAGAAACGGAACGCATCGCTATAGACGTGGCGGACGGTCACAATACGGTCGCCGGGATTGACAAAGGCGAGGATCGTTGCCGCGATTGCGCCCATACCACTGGAAAAGGCGCGCGCATCTTCGGCACCCTCCATTTCCGCAATCCGCTGTTCAAGCAGGCGAACCGTTGGGTTGTCGCCGCGCGAATAAATGGGCTTTGGCGACCGGCCTGCGAAGACCGCTTCCAGTTCTGCATAGTTGTCGAACAAAAACAGGGATGTCTGGTAGATAGGCGGCACGGCAGCGTCGAACGGGTCGTCGCGTATGGAAGTAAAACTGTTTGGAATAATTGTGTGGTGGTCATCGAATTTCGGCGTTTCGTTCATGATTATCCTCGCAAAGCAGAAATTGGGTCGCGGATGTTCGTTTCCGGCGTTCAACCCGCATCGCGGGACAAGGAGCCAATAACCGGCTGTCCCTGCTCATCGATCAGGCTACCGAGGTCGGGAGATAGCAGTCGGTCTGCAAAAAAGCGTTCGCGCAACAACATGACCAGGAGCGCCTTCTTATGGGGAAACTGGACATGCTTGATTTTGGCAAAGCCGGACCTGTCGAGATTACGGATTTGCTGCTGATGATGATGGACAGGTTCTCCGACGATCCGGCTTGTTCGAGAATCCGCGAGAAACATGTAGTGCATCAGGGAAGGTAGCCAGGCACTGACGAAAGCCTTGCCGCGAAAGGCGTCTTCGCCAATCGCAACATGCCAGCCCCGATCATATGGGTCCGCCTCATAATAGGGACCAAGCCGGTCTTCCTTTGCCCAGTAAAGCTCGAAATACCCGAAGGGGATGCCGTCAAAAGTCCCTATTAGGGGTAGTGTACGCGGATCAGTCAGCCGTCCATTGAGGAAATCGCGGTGATAATCGAGGCTGCCCTGGTCCTCCCAAATTGCAGAAACACGGGGATCATTCATCCAGCGATGAAAATGCTCCAGATCGCTTTCCAGATTGGCTACGTGAAAGGACAGGACCTTGTCGATCCAGGGAATATGGCGCCGATAGACGGTGCCGTGCGGCTTCGGCGGGCGTACCGGGTGGTGAATACCTTTGGTTATCGTTGATACAGCTGGATAGCTATGATGGGGCTCTCCAAGCCAAAGTTGTGCGAGCTGGAAAAGGAGTTCCGGGCGGGAGGTGAATCCATCCTCGCTCTGTTCCAGCGCACCTATAGCTAGAAGGTTTGTGGCGTCATAGTAAGCAGGTAGGGTCAGCTTTACGCAAGGCAGATCCGGGTGGCATGTAAAAAGCGCTTCCAGTACAGCAAGAACTGCGCTTTTAACCTCTGTGGTTGCTGGTGGCAAGGTCTCGAAATCAAGATTAGGGCTGCTCGCAAATGAGAATGCGCCCGCGGCAATATTCTCATCGTTGCGCTTTAGGCTGAAGCTATTTGCAGTCGCTGTAACATGTCCAAAGAGCGTCGGCGTTCGACTATCAACTGCGCTCGCATGGCTGGTGAAGCCCGATGCTGGCAGGCGCAGTCGCATGCTGCTCTCGCCTCCCATGTAGAAGGAATATTCTCTTGCTGGCGATGTATCCATCGTCATTTCTCCAACATCAGGAATTCAATTGGCGCGTCGCCCATGACGACGAATTGGTCGTCTGTGATTAGTTCTCCAAAGAGACGATTGAGCGATCAATAAATTCAGAGAAAAGATGGAAATTTTTACGAATAAAAAATTTGAATTTTCATTTATCTCATTCGTCTATCGAACATCAGGAAAGCAATGGAGAATATAGCATGTGACTTTCATCAAGTGTTGATCAAAAAATGATTGGAAAATTGAATTATTTCTCCAGAGAATCATTCTGATGAGAATATCTTTTGTTTTATCTTAGGATGAAAACAATATGAATATCGACCGTAAAATAATTGAATTGAATAGCAATCATCAGATTGCATCTGAGTGGCCGCTGTCATCGACACAGTCGCGCATCTGGCTATTGTCGGCTATCGGAAATGAAAGCATTTATGGTCGCCAGATGCTGGGGCTGGCCCTGGTCGATATAGACGCAGATTTTGCCGCAAAAAGATTAGCGCAGTTGTGCGCGAGACACCCGCTCATCACGCGTCGATTTGAGCTCAAGCCGGGCGGTGTGGTTTATCAGCATGTACCTGACGCCGGCGGGTTCGACATTGTCGAGCACCAAGTGGCAGACGGTGCTGATACTGATGATGTGGTGCGGGCTGTGGCGCGCTCGGAACGCGACCGGCACATCGATCTCGAGCAGGAAAATCCTGCGCGGTTCTACTTATTCAAACGCGGAGACAAGGCCGTTGGAGTGCTGTTCTCCCTTCATGCAATTGTTGCTGACAGCGCAACACTGGGACAACTGGCCGAAGATTTTACCAGATCCTTACGAACAGGTTCTGGTGAGACCGTAAAGGCTCCGTCCACATCATGGTCTTTCAAGCAAGATGCAGCGCGCACGCCCACGGCCGACAAGGTCGATTTCTGGTTTGATCGTCTCGGAGGGCAGGAGAATATCGCGGTTCTCACTCCGGTAATGCCTGAAGGGTCTGAGCCGGGCAGTTGGACGGAAATAGAAACACGGGTTCGGCTGGATAGTTCGGTATCGAAAGGGAGGCTTGAAACTGATCTGTTGACCGGCTTGGCCGTGGTACTGCGGCGTTATTCGGGCTCTGGGACGCAACGGATCGGCTTGGCTACCAGGGCGACGGCTGCCGGTGTGGCGATGAGAACCGAAGACATTCTGATTGTCGTCGGCGAAATCAATGGCAGCATGACATTTCAGGAGACGGGACAGCATTTCGAACGGGAGATTGCTGCCTCTCGACAAAATTTTATTCCGTTCGAAACACTGGCCGATAGCCTGCTACGCCGGGACGAAAGCTTCGAAACCACGGCGCTCGCCAGAACCATTCTCGATCTGCGATCGGCATACTCTCTCGACGACACGTCCACGCGCGTCATCATCGAACCGCCAGCGCGCCGCGATGCTGAACTGGTGATGACTGTACGTCCCGGAAGCGATGGTAGTTTCAAAATAACCTTTGGCTTCGATCCGCAAAAGCAGTCCCTCAGGCATGTGGCGCGGTTTGCCGATGATCTGAAAATTGCTCTTGACCATCTGGGTAGCGCCCCGACTCCACTTATTCGAAATACCCCGTTTGTTTCGCAAGCGGAACTGGAACGGTTGTCCGCGCCATATCCTGACCAACCGCAGCAGGATGACGGTGTGCCAGTGCATGAAGTCATCGCGGCACAGGCATCGCGACGGCCTGACGCGTTTGCGGTTGCACAAGGTGACCGCTCCGTCACCCATGGTGAGTTGGAGGCTTCAGCCAATCGCCTTGCCCATCATCTGATTGCCTTGGGGATCGGGCCGGAAAAACGTGTGGCGGTGGCGCTCGATAAATCCATTGATGCCATCGTAGCGATTCTGGCGGTTATGAAAGCCGGAGGGGCGTTCACGCCCGTTGAGCCGGATCACCCTGAAGCCCGCAACCGGCATATTCTTTCTGCGCCGGGCCTTTCGCTGGTTATCACGCGCAAACGCTTCCGCGAAAGTCTTCCGCAGGATGTCGTTGTGCCGAAACTGGATATTGATGGGATAGACCTGTCGCTGGAAAGCGACAAGCCACCGACATCGACAATTAGGCCGGATCAGCTTGCCTATGTCATCTACACATCGGGTTCAACCGGGGTACCGAAAGGTGTGGCCGTCGAACAGGGTCCGCTGGCGCATCACTGCAAGGCCACTTTGCGCATTTACGAGATGAGCGAGGAATCATGTGAATATCCGGTCTTACCGTTCACATCCGATGGTGGGCACGAACGCTGGATGGTGCCGCTGATGGCTGGCGGCGGCGTAATTCTGACATCCGACAAGCTTGCAACCCCGGACGAGGCTTTCGCGCTGATGCGCAAGCACGGTGTCAATAATGCCAGCTTACCGACAAGTTATGTGCGCGGGCTGGCCGAGTATGCGAGCGAGCATCCTGATATACCGGGATTGCGGTTGTATTCATTTGGCGGCGAGGCACTGCCGCGCGCCGTCTTCGATATGATCAACGATAATCTTCAGGCTCCGCTCCTCATCAATGGTTATGGCCCGACAGAAACCATCATGACGCCCATGATCTGGAAGATTCCGTTGGGAACTCGCTTTGAGGGCACTGTGGCACCAATCGGGCGAGGGGTTGGTGATCGCAGAATTTACATTCTTGATGAGGATCTGGCCCCGGTTCCGGTCGGTGTCGTCGGCGAGATTCATATTGGCGGCAGCGGCCTTGCCCGTGGTTATCAGGGACGCCCGGATCTGACGGAAGAGCGGTTCATTCCTGATCCTTTCGCGTCAGGCGCGGGTCGAATGTATAAATCCGGCGATCTCGGCCGATGGCGTGAGGACGGCATTGTCGAGTTTGCCGGTCGGGTCGATCATCAGATCAAGCTACGCGGTTACCGTATCGAGCCGGGTGAGATTGAAGCGGTCTTAAGCGCTGATCCACGCATTGCTGAAACTGTGGTCCTGCTGCATCATGACGGTGCCCGCTCGTCACTGGTTGCCTATGTCGAGCCGCGCGAGGGCGAAAGTGTCAGTGTCACTGAATTGCGCCGCGCTGCCATGGTTGCGCTACCGGATTATATGGTTCCGCAGACGATCATGCTGATCGATAAATTGCCGATGGGGTCAAACAGCAAGCTGGATCGTGCCGCCCTTCCAGCGCCGTATTTAGAGCGTGAAACCATTGCACCGGAAAATGACCGTGAGCGAGACATTCTGACTGTCTGGCGCGACGTACTGGACATACCGGATGTTGGCGTTACGGAGAACTTTTTCGATATTGGCGGGCAATCCCTTGCGGCGGTTCGCATCGTGTCACGGCTCAAGACGCATTATCCAGATTGGCCGCTGACAATTGCAGATATGTTCAACCATCCAACAGTGCGTGATCTTGCTGCAGCGCTCGACGGCGCGCGTGATGACACTGGCGTCAACGTCATTTATCTGCGCCGCAGTGGCGACCGCCCTGTACTCTACTGTTTTCCGGGACTGCTGGTGAGCACGCGCGAATATATGCGTCTCGTGGATTATCTGGGCCCCGATCAACCAGCCACGGGGTTCATTTGTTATTCGCTCAGCGAAACCAAAACGCTGAGCACAAGGGTGGAGGACATCACCGCACGTTACGCCGAGGAAGTCAGGAGCCTGGCCAAGGGCAGGCCTTGTGCTTTTCTTGGTTGGTCGTGGGGTGGGTTGCTTGCCTATGAGGCAGCGCAGCAGCTTGGAAGCGATATCGATCTGCGCATGATTGGTATGGTGGACGTCTGCGATATGGACGAGGAGTTCACTGTTGGAATTCTGCCCCGCTTTGAGGAGAGTGTTCGTGACCGAACCCACCGTCGCGTACAGGAATGGCTGACGGTAGCGCCAATGCGCGATGACTGGCAGAGGCTATTCGCAGCGATGGACAGTGAAATCTACGAACAGTTTCTCAGTCATGTGGTGAAACACGATGTGGTTCTGCCTGTCGACGGACCAGACATTGGCTCTGAGGAACATACGTTCTGGGTTCTCGTCGATAATGCGATGATCTTCCGTAACTACAAGCTTTCGCAAAGTGATTTCCGCATTCACGCTTTTGCGGCGGAGGATTCTTTAACTCGATCGCTCAATGTCATCGACTGGCGCCGATATTCGTCCCGGGCAACGGCACCCGAGATCGTCAATGGCACCAACCATCTGACGATTATCGGTAAATCTCCCTTTCACCAGCGTTTTGCGCGTAGACTCGATGAAGCGCTGGTCAGCAAATTGCATAGGACTAACGAACTCGTTTGAGTGGCTGTGTCACTCGGCTTTAGTCAAACCTTGCGCGTTTGTCGTGCTGCAGTTTCGCGAAGCAGGCTGTCCTCCCGGCGTTTCGCAAACTGCCTAACAGGAGAAACATCATGTCCTCTGAAGTGCTCGACCTTGTGGGTGCCGGAATTGGTCCTTTCAATCTCAGTCTCGCGGCCCAATTGGACTCCATACCGGACATTAAAGCGCGCTTTTTCGACAAGCGAGCGGCTTTCGCGTGGCATCCCGGTATGTTGCTACCGGGTGCGGAGATGCAGACATCGTTTTTGAAAGACCTCGTAACGGGAACGAATCCCACGAGTCCGTGGAGTTTTCTGTCCTATCTGGTCAAGCACAAGCGCTTCTATCAATTCCTGAATGCTGAATATGAGGCCGTGCCGCGTCGTGAATTCGCCAAATATCTCGAATGGGTGGCGACAGGATTGAAATCGCTGCATTTCGACACTCGTGTTGAAGATGTGCGCTTTGATGACAGCGTCTTCAGTGTCCGGGTCAATGGTGAAGAGGTCAAAACGCGCAACCTGTCTGTGGCTGTTGGCAAACAACCTTCTATGCCTGATTGGGTGGCGAGCCTTCCCCAGCGAGTATTCTTTCACAACAGCGTCGCAGCCGAGAGGCTCGGCCCGTTGAAAGCCCGGCGTATTGCTGTGATTGGTGGAGGGCAAAGTGGTGCAGAGATTGTCGATGCGCTTCTTGACGCAAATCCAGACACTTCCATTTACTGGATCAGCCGCAGGCCGAATTTTGAGCCATTGGACGCGACACCATTCACCAATGAACTATTTACCCCGGGCTATATGGGGTGTTTTCATGGGTTGCCAGAGCCTCTGCGTCTGTCGCATACCCAGCGCCAGATGCTGGCCAGCGACGGCATATCGGCTTCGACGCTCAAAAAGCTCTACCGGCGGCTGTACGAACGGAAACTGGAGCATTCGGCGGGCCATGAAGCTGATATTTCGCTTTGTCCGTATCGTGATGTGGTTGCCGCCGATTATGCCGATGGCGAAATACATCTGACCATGAATAACGGTTTTGATCAGACGACAGAAACGGTAACTGTTGACGCTCTCGTTTTGGCGACAGGCTATCGTTTTGTTCTGCCGGAATTTCTCAACTCCTTGCATGCGCCTCTTGCAATGAATTCGCTGGGTGACCCGGTTCTCGAGCGCGACTTCTCGCTCGTTTGGGATGGACCGAACAAGAACAGAATATACGTCATGAACGCTGGGCGTCACAGCCACGGAATTGCAGAGCCGCAGCTCAGTCTGGCAGCCTGGCGCAGTGCGGTAATCGCCAACTCGCTTCTGGGAAGGCAGCATTTCGATCTGACCCCGCCAGATGCCATCGTGCGATGGCAAGCCGAAACGGGTGGCGAACTCCGTTCGCGCGATGTTGAAGTTGTTCAGGCTGCAGAATAAGCACTCGGATGAGTGAAAGCGAGATTGCCATTCATTGCTGGCATTTGAGACATGATACTGTCTGCAATACAGATGTCTTGAGCCCGGAGGAAAAAGCGCGCGCCGCTGCCTTTCGCTCGGTTTCCGGGCGCAAGCATTTTATTGCAGGGCGCCAGCTTTGTCGCTCGGTCATCGCATGTATGACCGGGCAAACACCGTCGGACATTCGACTTGAGATCAATCCAGCAGGAAAGCCTTATTTGCCCGACTGTGGCATTCACTTCAGCCTGTCTCACAATGCCAATTGCGTGATGCTTGCGACGAGTTGTCACGAGGACATCGGTATCGATGTGGAAGCTGACCGAAACGATTTTTATGCCGACCTTGAGGGGGCATCCTCACTGACGTTATCCACTGTTGAGTTAGGGGCCATTGCACAACTTGACGGGTCACAGAGATATGACGCGCTTCTGTCTACATGGGTTCGGAAGGAAGCGGTGCTGAAATGTTGGGGGCAAGGTTTTCAGGTCGATCCGAAAGAAGTGAACATCCCGCCGGATATGTGTGGAACTTCCGTGACATTACAGGCTGAGTGGCCCCAGGTATTGGTTCACGGAGGACAGTTTTTGGATGCCTCCGGAGCGCGCTATTTCTGGGCGCTAGCTGAAGCTTGCGAGAAAAATGTCGGCGGAAGCAGATTGCAATGGAATATGAGCGACTTACCACCTTAACCGGATAAACACCGCTAAAACAGTCAGATAGATGACATCAAATATAACTTGATTATTATATTCCACTTTTATAGGCTGTTTCGGTCACTTGGCGGGGAAATGCAAATTTGGATTTCGAAGGGCCTAGAAATGACACTCAATCTTTCACAGTCAACGTTGAATGGCCAGGTTCAGGAAGCACTTCTCATCCGCCGAAAGCTATTAGCCGTTGCGCGGCGTATCACGGGCAGTGCAACAGTAGCTGAAGACATCGTTCAGGAAGTGATGCTGCAGCTTGTCTCGACGCCTCTAGGGTCAGAGGTGGCGCGTCCAGCTTCCTATGTTACCCGGATGGTGAAAAATCTCGCTACTGATCATCTGCGGCGCCGTGCATTCGAAAGAGCCCTTTTTGTCGAAGAACCACCCAGCGGATGTATGTCGCAGTATGGCAGCCCTGAAGAGCATGTGCGTGAATGTCAGGCTTATGAAGCTTTTCGACATGCCATGGAAGTCATGCCGCCGCGTACGCGAGCATTCTACGAGCAGTATTATTTTGATGGGGTTCCACAGAAAGTCATTGCCCAGCGCGCCGGAGTTTCCTGTGCGCTGGTCTGCGGACTTTTGAAAGACGCGCACCGGCTTTGTGTGGCGGCTATCGCGTCGGATGACGAGCGGAAAACACCGGTGAAACCCAGAACAAACGCCTGAGAGCCGGGAGCCATCTATGCATGATGCGATCGAGATAAGTGAAAACAAGGGTCAGATTTGCCGTGATATCATGTCGGAGTTATCTGACTGGTTCAGCGAACCAGCGGTGATCGAGGCTTGTGCGGAGGCGGTTGAAACACTGCCGATGTTCGGCTGCGTGGACGGCGGCGATATTGTGGGGTTCGTCGCGCTGAAGCAACATCCACCGTCGGCGATGGAAATACTGGTCATTGCTTCGCGGCGTTCCCATCATCGCGCCGGAATTGGCAGGCGGTTGCTGATTGCGGCTGAGAACGCGGCGAGAGAAGCCAATTGTCAGCTTCTAACTGTTAAGACGCTCGCGCCACGCGGCAAAAATGAGCCGCAGTATGATGCAACGCGCGCCTTCTATGACAAGAACGGATTTATCAGGGCCGAGACATTCCCTACTCTGTGGCATGAAGACCACCCATGCCTCTTCTTTGTCAAACCCCTGGATGCATCGCATTGATGATTGTTTATCGCCGAACCATTGTTCCAAGAACTGTTGTCATATGACGTCTGAATTTGTTTCGTTTTCTATACTGTCACGCCGTAGTCTTCTTCAGGCTGCGGCGGGTATTTGTCTGGCAAGCAGTTCGTCTGCGCTGGCGAATGTCGAGCGGACGGCGCAGCGTGTGGTATCGCTGGACTATGGACTGGTGTCCACCATGCTGGCATTCGGGGTTGCCCCAGTGGCGATTGCAGGACGCGCCGACTGGAGCAAATGGGTGGTCGAGCCGGAGCTTCCGTCGGGCATCGCCGATCTGGGATCTACCAGTGCAATCAATTTTGAAGTTCTGGCGAGCATCAAGCCGACACTTATTCTGACGACCCCGTTTCTCGCGCCGCTGAAACCGAAGCTGGAAGCCATCAGCCCTGTGCTTGAACTCACGATCTATGCAGAAGGTGGGGATGCTTTGTCTCGTTCCATTGCGGCTACAGAGGCGTTGGGCGTGGCCCTTGGGCGCGAAGCGCAGGCGCGCGATTTTCTCGAAAAGGCCGACCGACAATTTGATGAATATGCCGCGCGGATTGCACATTTGAACGCCCCGTCATTGGCACTGGTTAACTTTGTCGATTTGCGTCACGCTCGCATCTACGGCGGGGGCGGGCTTTATCAAAGTGTTTTGAGCCGTATAGTTCTTAGAAATGCATGGACTGGCTCCGCTAACTATTGGGGCTTCGAAACCATTGGGCTCGAACAACTTGCCTTGATGGACCAGAATTTGCGACTTGTGGCCTTTGAACCTCTGACGCCACCTGATATTATGGAAAGACTGGAAGAGAGCCCTTTGTGGAGTTCATTGCCTTTTGTCGAGGCTGGCCGCTACACAATTCTTCCTGGTGTTCTGATGTTTGGCATGGTGGTGGAGGCATTGCGTTTTGCGGATCTCCTGGTTGATGCTTTGGAGCGCACGGCATGACGCGTCTCAGCCCATCGTCAAGCGGCATCACGCCGTTCATTGCAATTGCAATGTTGTTTGCTGGCGGCTTGTTGGCTTGGCATAATATTGCCCCGGACATCGGCAGATTATTCGCACGTAGTATGGATTACGATCCACGTTACATAGTGCTGGCCTACTCGACATTGCCACGTCTGGTAACCGCATTGATTGGTGGCGCGGCTCTGGCGCTTGCGGGTACGTTATTGCAACAGGTACTGCGTAATCCTTTGGCTTCGCCAACAACGCTGGGTATTTCGGCCGGGGCCAATCTGGCTCTTATAGTCACCATGCTGGCCTTTCCTTCGCTTGCAGGTCTGAGCCGGGACACAGTGGCACTGATAGGTAGTTCTATCGCGGCAGCATTGGTTTTTCTTATCGGCGCACGGCGGAGTTTCTCGCCCTTTGCGCTTATTCTGTCAGGTTTGATTGTCAGTGTGTGGTGCGGTGCGTTGGCCTCCGTTCTGATCTTGATGAACGACCGCTATTTGTCGGGGCTATTCATATGGGGTGCGGGTTCTCTGGCACAGCAGAGCTGGTCAATACCACTATCGTTGATCCCGAAAGTTGCTGTTCTATTCTTGGTGATCTTCGTTCTGGCGCGTCCACTTGCGTTGATGGAACTGGGTGACAGTGGCGCGAGTGGCCTTGGTCTCTCAGTCAAGCATACACGAATTGCCGCCATTTGCCTCGCCGTGGCGTTAACAGCCGTGGTGACGAGTGCCGTCGGTGTCATTGGTTTCGTTGGTCTGGTCGCGCCAGCAATCACGCGTCTTGCTGGCGCACGCACGCTAAAAAGCCAGCTTATCTGGTCGCCAATCGTTGGCGCAGGCCTATTGTTTCTAACCGACGAAGTGGTGCTCGTATTGACAAACGCGACGTCCAGCTTTCTTCCAACAGGCGCCGTCACTGCTCTGTTTGGAGCGCCGGTACTTCTGTTGCTCGTGCCCCGTTTGAAAGCGGTTCATCGCGGCTTACCGGAAATTGCAGCAGGACCGAAGCGTTTCACGGCTGCCAGGGCGTGGCTGGCGATTTTGGTGTGTCTGGTGTTGTTGGCCCTATTATTGCTGGCAATTTTCTTCGGGCGTGATCCCAGCGGTGATTGGGCATTCACCGGTGCCAGCCTGTGGTCCGAGGTTCTACCGTATCGCATTCCGCGGGTGATCGGCGCTTTTGCGGCGGGCCTGATGTTGGGCACGGTGGGAACCTTGCTCCAACGGCTGACGGGAAATGAAATGGCGAGCCCGGAAGTGCTCGGTATCTCCGCCGGCGCCACTATGGGCGTGGCAGTAGCGTTGTTTATTCTGCCCGTCATGGGCTTGTTTACGCAAATCGGCTTTGCTGCAATTGGCGCATCGATTGTGCTCATCATCATCATTGTGCTTGGATTGCGTTCGGGCTTTGCGCCGGAGCGCGTGCTGCTAACAGGCATTGCGCTTACCGCCATGCTGGATGCAGCGGTTGGGATTATCGCAGCCAGCGGTGATCCGCGCGCCATCACCTTGCTGCAATGGATGAGTGGTTCAACCTATCTCATAAAAACTCCGATAGCGCTCATCGCTGCGGGAATCGGGCTAGCAGGTCTGTTGCTGGCACTGCTGATGCGTCGATGGCTCGACATGTTGCCGCTCGGACCTGTGGTAGCGCAATCGGTGGGTATTCATGTGATGCTCGCACGCTCGGCACTGCTGATGCTGGCAGCTTTTTTGACAAGTGGGGCAACGCTCGTGGTCGGGCCGCTGAGCTTCATTGGATTGATGGGGCCTCATGTCGCTCGCGAACTTGGCTTGCGTCGTGCAATTCCGCAGGTGCTTGGCGCTGCGCTGGCCGGTGCCGGGCTGATGGTTCTTGCCGACTGGATTGGCCGCATGATCGCCTTTCCTTATCAGATTCCCGCTGGCCTTGTTTCGGCATTGATCGGAACGCCGCTATTGCTGGTTCTTTTGTTGCAGCACAGGCGTTCAGTCTGAGTTCACAACTGGCTGCTTTTGACAAGTCCGAGTTGACAACAATCTGGAGAAAACGAAATGCGTAAAGTCGCTTTGGTAACCGGAGGCACACGCGGTATAGGAGCTGCCATATCGATAGCTTTGCACGAGGCGGGCTACAATGTCGCCGCCACCCATATCCGCGACAAAGAAGCTGCAGCTTCATTCTCTGAAAGCACCGGCATCCCGACATATCAATGGGACGTTTGCGATTATGCGGCCTGCGAAGAAGGAATCAAAAAGGTTGAGGGAGAGTTGGGTGCCATCAACGTTCTTGTCAACAATGCCGGCATTACACGCGACCGGATGTTTCACAAAATGACGCCGGGCGAATGGCATGAAGTGATCAGCACCAATCTCGGTGGTCTTTTCAATATGACACACCCGGTCTGGCAGGGAATGAGAGACCGCAGTTTCGGCCGTATTATCAATATCTCGTCTATTAATGGCCAGAAGGGTCAGATGGGACAGGTGAATTACTCGGCTGCAAAGGCCGGAGATCTGGGGTTCACCAAAGCTCTGGCTCAGGAAGGCGCGGGGAAAGGTATAACTGTCAATGCCGTATGTCCCGGTTACGTCGGAACGGAAATGGTCAGGCGGGTTCCTGATAATGTCATGAACGAACACATTCTCCCGCAAATTCCTGCGGGCCGTCTGGCGACACCAGACGAGATTGCGCGTTGCGTATTGTTCCTTGCTTCCGATGCGGCTGGCTTCATCACTGGCTCGACGCTATCAGTGAATGGCGGTCAGTATTTCGCCTGAGGTAAAGATCAATGGCGACCATTGGGCAGCGGGCACAATTGCCCGCAGCCGGCGACGCCCGGAAGAGTATAACGCAAGCAGCAGACCTTGCGCTGCACGATGGCATGATGCGCACCGCACGCCGGGCGTGCGGTGCGCATCATGCCATACATGGGGTTCTTTCCTCCGTCCGGCCATAGCGGTTCATCAAGGAGCGCGCGTCCTGCAAGGCCAAGATCGGGATTTACATGGGTGCCGATCTCATCGACAATCCACGAGTAATAGCCCGCGACATTGTTCCATAGAAGCTTTGGCGCAACCTTTGCATTGGAGCAAATGGCTTCAATCAATGGTTCTATATGGTCCCGCATCAAAGCGAGAAGATCGAAGATGCGCTCCGGAGCATTTGCGTCGTCGCCGGAGTGGTCGAGAAGGAGTGCAGTTGGTGCAGCATTGGCAGGTTTGCAGACGAGAACGGTCCTATCCAATTTTAAAGGCAGGCGTTTTCCACAAACGAGCCGCAGCACTGTCGGCGTGATGGAAACGATGCTGAAATAATACATCGTCCACATTGAAATTATGGCCCGACGGTCGCCGCCCGGGAATGAGGATGCGAAACGCTCGATGACCTCACTGAACACGGGGGCATCGGTCAGGTCGCTGCACGGAATTATTGCGTTCTCTTCGGGAGAAGCGAGCAGCATTTTGCCGCGACAGTAAGCGAAGCGTTCGTCAATCGCTTTGTCCAGCACATGGGGGTCCCAAGTCTTTGTGGTAAGAGCGTCCCGATGTGTTGATTTAGATACAGCCATCTCGCTTTACCAGCGATATTTGAGCGAGCCAGTCACGTTGCGGCCCTGACTGAGATAACAAAACCCGCTCTCGCAGACATCAAGGCGACGGTCGGCGATGTTGCGAACGTTAACGGCCGCTGTCAGACCGTCAAGATCACGATTGATCGCGCCGAAATCATACTTCATGCCTGCATCGACATAGAGCGCCGACGGGTTCTTATCGGTGTTGGCATTGTCGGTATAGCTCTTGCTGTTGAAGCGCAGGCCTGCACCGAGGCTGAGCCCCTTAATCACCGAAGCCTCGTCGAAGGTGTAGTTGGCCCAGAGCGACGCGGTATGCCGTGGGCGTGCCGCAACCTCATTACCGGAGTTCTCGCCTTCGGAGATTTCAGACTCGCTCAACGTATAGGCAGCAATGAGATCGAGCCCGGACGAGATTGCCATTCTCGCTTCGAGTTCCAATCCCTTTGTGGTGACTTCACCCAGTGATTGATAGGAGAGGGTGAGCGGATCAACTAATTGTGGCTTGTTCTGCTCCACAATGTGATAGGCCGCGGCGGATAGAAGAATATCCGTTCCGGGAGGCTGGTACTTCACGCCAACTTCGTATTGTTCGCCTGTGGTTGGTTTCAGCGTGTCGCCGGATGCAGAGCGCTGGGTGACGGGATCAAAGGACGTGGAATAGTTTGCATAAGGGGCTATGCCACTGTCGAACAGATAGAGCGCACCCAACTGCACCGATGTTGCGCTGTCGTCGACGTCCTGGCTTTCTTGCGTTCCTGAACTGACATAGGTGGTATTGCGCTTCTGGTTCACCCAGGTCTGGCGTGCACCCAGTGTAAATCGCCATCGGTCTAGTTCGATCTGGTCGAGCGCATAAATGCCGGTTTGGCGCAGGTCCATATCCAGCAAAGAGTAGTTGAAGTCAGGCGTCGCGCCGGTGATGCCGTATTGCGGGTTGGAAATGTCGAGATCGAAAGCTGGATCGACGGCGCCTATTCCATAACCAAAGGATGACGACAGGTTTGTGTAGTCCAGCCCAAACAACATCGTATGCGAAAGAGGTCCAGTGTCGAATTTGGCTTCGAGCTGGTTGTCTATCTGAAAGATGTTCGCCTCATCCTTGAGCGCGGTCGCACCGCGATGGGCAATCGTGTCAGTCCAGCTATAAATGCTGAGATAACGTGCGCGCAAATCCATATGTGAATAACGTGCATGTTGCCGGAACGTAATTTCATTGTCGAATTCATGTTCAAAACGATAGCCGACCTGCTGTTGCCGCACTTTCTGATAGTCATATTTCGGATCGCTGGCACGAAGATCAAATACTCGTCCATCGGCCGTAACAACGGCGCTGGGGCTAGCGTCGGATTCGTCTGACTGTATCAGCCCATAAACCGTAAGCGACGTCGCGGCATCCGGTTTCCATGTGAAGGACGGCTGGAACATATAGCGATCATCGGCAATATCGAAATTGGTTTCTCCAGCGCGTGCAAGACCGGTGAAGCGATACAAGAAATTGTTGTTGTCTTCATTAGCCGGTCCTCCAAAATCGAAGGTCGCTTGCGCGCGGCTTTGTGTGCCGTAGAGCACGCCTACTTCTCGGAACGTTCCTTCGGTCGGCGCTTTGGAGATCTTATTGATGATACCGCCCGGTGAGCCTGCGCCGTAAAGCACCGACACTGGACCTTTGATCACTTCGACACGTTCGAGCGAATATGGCTCGGTAGGGAAATTGCCGTAATTGACATAATACTGGCGCAAGCCATCGCGGAAGTCGCCATTGAGTGACAGGATTTGACCGCGCAACATGATGACATCGTAGCGGGGATCAAAACCGGTAGAGGCCGTGGTCACACCAGCGGTATAGTTGACCGCCTCGACGATGCTGTTAGTGGCGCGTTCTTCAAGCTCTTTTTGTGTGATGACCGATACCGCACGAGGCGTTTCGAGAATGGGTGTCGCAATCTTGGTAGCGCCATCGCTTCGTTTGGCCACGACGGTAGCATTATCCTCACTTACGCCGCCGATACCGCCACCGTCGATAACGATAGGCGCAAGCTGGGTAGTATTACTCGCACTATCCTGAGCAAAAGCAGAGCCAGCCAGGGCAAGTGTAGCTCCCACCGCCGAAGTTGATTGCAACAGTTGAAGAGTTATAAAGCGGAGAGATTTATTCTGAAGGCGAAGTCTGGTCACGTCAAACAAATCCTCTCCAGAAGGCTGCGCACGCGCGAAGCCAGTCAAGTATATCAACTGAATATATTGTTCACGTCGTAACGTGGCAGATTGTGTAACCGAGATATATAATCAACATGGAATGCCGTCAACTTATCATGACAAAATTTATCCACTTTTTATGTGAAATTGATGACAGATAGATTGATTCTATTAGAAAGTATATTTCGATTCTCTGTAATGTGTTTCGGAGACATAATTAAATAATATGCACGTATAGCGAAATCTAAACTAAGATGTATCAGTGCATGTTTCAAAAATTAAGATCATATTTTTACATCGGATGGCTTGTTAAGTTCTATTCCCAAGCTCTCAAATAGCACGGATGCCAGGCGCGCAACCTCAAGGCAGAGTGGCGGTTGGTCCAAACTCAAGGGGAGTTTAGCTAAACGTGGGTCGTTGGGAGCAATGATAAGCGGCTCTAGCGCCGCTTATCATTGCTTGAGCGACCGTTGCGAGGCGCTACCAGTCACGGGTCAATCGGGTTGGCGCCGTCATTGAGAGAGATCAACGCCACTGGCGTCGCGAACGAGCGAAACAGCCTGCAGCGAGATGAGTGTCAGTGTTGAAATATAGGCTCCGATAAGCCAGGAGCTTCCGAATGTTGTCATTACCCATTGCGCAATTGTCGCTGCGAAAGCGCCGCCGATGATTGTGCCCAGTGCGTAGCCTACCGATATGCCAGAGAAGCGGATTTTTGCGGGAAACATTTCGGCATATAGCGCCGCCTGAGGACCATAGGTCAGGCCGAGCGGAATGGTAAGAACCACGACTGCGACGAAGAACAACCTCATGTCACCAGTATCTATCAGGAACCACATCGGTATCGCCCAAAGCAATAGTGAAACATATCCGATCTGAAACGTGCGAACGCGTCCGATCTTGTCTCCAATGATGCCGCCAACGATGGTGAAGACAAGCCATGCTCCTGCCGCGATGGTGCAGGTAATAAGAACGGAACTGCCCGGCAGATGAAGCACGCTTTGGCCGTAGCTGACGAGGAATGCGATCAGAATATAGCCTGCCGCATTGTTGGCCATGAATATGAGCGCCGTCAGTATCACTTCGCGCGAATGGGTATGAAACAGCTGTCGGAGTGGCGCCGAGGCTTCTTTTCGCCGCTCACGGATTTCCTTGAACACAGGAGATTCTTCGACTGCGCGACGTATCATCCACCCGATTGCTATCAGTACGATTGAGAACAGAAAGGGTAGCCGCCAACCCCAACTCTGAAAGTCGTCATCACTCAAAACGCTTCTCAACGTGAACAGTGTTCCGGTTGCCATAATCAGCCCGATTGGAACTCCAATCTGAGGAAAAGCGCCGAAATAGCTCCGACGATTGACCGGCGCATGTTCCACGGCCATCAAGGCCGCTCCGCCCCATTCGCCACCGGCGGAAAAGCCTTGCAGGATGCGTAGGGTCACAAGAAGAATGGGTGCCCAAATGCCGATCTGCGCGTGGGTTGGGAGCAGGCCGATTAGCGAAGTCGCCATGCCCATGAGTATTAATGTGGTTGCGAGGACGAATTTGCGCCCGAACCGGTCGCCCAGATGGCCGAATATAGCGGCACCCAACGGCCTGAACAGAAAGGATATTCCGATGGTGGCAAAAGACAAAATCTGCGCGAGCTGCGGATTGTCCTGCGCGACAGGAGCAAAGAACAATGGCCCCAGCACCAATGCTGCAGCCTGAGCATAGATAAAGTAATCATACCATTCTATGGACGTGCCCACGAGGGTAGCAGTGAGCACTTTTCTCTGTTCGCTGCCGGAAATCTCGGCATGCGTTTCATTCATGGCTATGGCTTGCAAGTAAATTCCTCCCGGTTCCCTGCAGTCAGACGTAGTCTGATGCTCACTCCTCCAGCGAGATATTCCTATTTACGCTTGGATATGTAGTCAAAATGTCAAATAATAATGGTAATAAACTCCATTGTGAATGCATATTATTCTGTAGTTTCGGTTTGTTGTAGATATAGTATTCTAATCGTATTTCGTAAATTCGAACAATATTAGGCATATTTCTACGAAAATATCTTGCAATTTCGTGAGGTTCTCGATGAGAAATGCAATTCTGTTTCGTTTTAACGGACAGTATTGTGAGTATTTATGCGCCAGCACGTAAAGATGGGTGTTTAGCTTTCACTATGCTATTCATCAAATATTGTTCAGCACGAGATTTCGAGCCACGCCACGTAGGTGGCGACTGGAGATTGCCCGAATAGTGCGAGCGTGAGTTGTGTATTGGGGCGCGTCGATTTTCTGGAAACGATCGATGGGGCAATTTTGACACAGGCTGAAGACCGTTTATTATACATTGTATAATTATGGAGCTGAAGATGGTCACAGGACACGTATTCATTGCAACAAGCCTTGATGGCTTTATCGCCCGCGAAAACGGGGACATCGATTGGTTGCTAGCGCGCGACGACGCTGGGGAGGACCATGGCTATAATGACTTCATAAATGAAATTGACATTATCGTAATGGGACGAGGGACTTACGAGTCGATTCGAAAGATGGGGGATTGGTTTTATACCCGCCCGGTATTGGTCTTATCCGCGCAACTTGCAAGGCAAGCGGTTCCCTCCGATCTGGCCGGGCTGGTTCGCTTTTCGGACAAGTCACCGGAAGAAACGATGATGATGCTTAAAACGGAGGGTGCAAAACGCGCCTATATCGATGGTGGGCGGATCATTCAATCGTTTCTCTCGCGCGATCTGATCAGCGACATGGTGATAACGAGAGTGCCAGTCCTGCTCGGGGCCGGTCGCCCGCTTTTTGGCGGTGGTCAGCGCGATGTATCACTCTTGCATATGGGAACGAGGTCTTTTCCGTCCGGGCTCGTCCAGTCGCATTACGAGGTCATGAAATGACGGCGAGAAGAAGAGGTCGACCACCCACTCACGGAATGACCGTTGAGCCGAAAGCCATTCTGAGTGAGGCATTGTCTATGCTCGATGAAAGTGACCTCGACGGTGTGACAATGCGGGCGCTGGCGACACGTGTTGGCATTAATCCTATGACGATTTACCACCATTTCAGGGATAGGGATGGGTTGATCAAGGCGCTGGCGGAGCGCGTCTACGCGGACATTGGCGCGCCGTACAAAGGTGACGCGCTGGCGCGCGCCCACCATCTCATGACAGACTATTACGTCAAGGTGGTCCTTTACCCCTCACTGACCTTGGCAATTTTTGCCCGGCCAGCCACTTTTCCCGATCAAGCCAGAAGGATCACGGCTGAGTTGAAGGGCCTGTTGGGTGAACGCAGCGATTCTGCGCAACATATAGCGCGCTGGACGCACATCCTCGTGGATTACACCCATGGAGCTGCTCTCGCTGCTTCAAGCCAAGATGAGGGTACAGGACGTCGCGCGGTAGATAAATCGGTGCTTTCCGACTTCCAGAACGGACTTACCGAGCTATTGCACGGTTTTGACCGCTCTGGGGAGGGCCGAAATGCTTAGATCGCAATCTCGACCCTCGGAAGTATCTCAACGTACATCGATTACTACGAACCGCGTCAGAGCCCATTGAAGAATGTGCTGAGCCGGTCCATTGCCTGTTCAAGCCGTTCGTAGCTTTCCGAGCCGAAGCAGACCCGCAGGTGGTTGTCACCCGACTTGCCGTAGAAGCCGCCAGCCTCCACAACCACACCGACTTCCTCAAGAATCATGTCGGCAGCCTTTTGGGAGGTGAGGCCCGTGCCGCTAATGTCCGGAAAGGCATATATCGTGCCTTCCGGGCTCTCACAGGTCACACCCGGCATCTGATTAAGGCGGCTGACGACGAGGTCACGCTTGCGCCGGTCGTCGGTGACCATATCGTCCAGAATAGCCGCCGGGCCGGTAACCGCTGCCAGAGCGCCATACTGAATAAAGGTGTTGACGTGGGTGATCTCGTTCGCCGTTAGCTTGAGAAAGGCTGGCATAAAGGAGGCATCAGCAACGAGATAGCCCAGCCGCCAGCCGTCCATAGCATAAGCCTTGGTGAAGGCGAACATCGAGACGGTGCGCTCTTTCATCCCTGGCAGTGAGGCGATGGAGATATGTTCGGAGCCGTCGAACAGGATCTGCTCGTAAACTTCGTCGGAGACGATGACGAGATCGTGCTTGATGGCCAGATCGGCCAGAATTTCCAGTTCGGCGCGACTGTAGACGCGGCCAGTCGGGTTGGAGGGATTGACCAGCACGATCATGCGCGTGCGCGCCGTAATCAGCGGCTCGATCGACTCGCGGCTGATGCCGAAATTCGTTTTGGGGTCGAGCGGCGCCAGCACGACGCGGGCACCGGTCATCTCGATCTTGTTGATGTGCTGGGGATAATAGGGTTCCAGCAGGATCGCCTCGTCGCCCTCATCTAGAAGGGCCATGAACGCGACGAATGATGCCTGGGTGAGGCCGTTGACCATGAGAATTTCATCGGTGGTCACGTTGATCTTGTTGTATTCGAAGAGCTTTTTCTGCAGGGCGTTGCGCAGTTCTGCTTCGCCACGCAAGTCGCTGTAATGAACGTGACCGTCGCGCAAGGCCTTGATCGCAGCGTCTTTGATATGTGCGGGCGTATCGTGGAAGGGGCGGCCAAGCTCGAGATGAATGAGATCGACGCCGGAGGACGCCAGCGCCGCAGCCTTCTGGAACATACCGAAACTCTTGGGAGAAGTTTGCGTTATCCGCCGTGCAAAACGCGCCATCTGATCATTCCTGTGCTGGTTTGTCTCGGTCCGGATTAGGGGGGCCGGGGCTTTGATGCGCAATCTCTTATCGAGTTTTGAGCGTTTGATCAAATGATATATCGGCTTGTTTTCGGTTCTGCGACATGTAAATGTTTGGCTCAGTATTGTTCATCTATCAAAGAAGGAGTCCGGTTGTTGTCACTCGACGAAGGATTTGGTCCCGTTTCCGGCCGAGTGACCGTGCAGGACGCCGTCTACCTGCAGTTGCGCGAGGCGCTGTTGATCGGTCGTTTCGATCCCGGTCAGGTGCTGACCATCGCGTCGTTGTCGCAGACATTCGATACCAGCCATATGCCAGTGCGTGAGGCGCTCCGGAGGCTTGCAGCGGAAAACGCCCTCGAGGTGGCGCGCAATGGTTCGGCGCGGGTGCCGCCGGTGAGCGTCGCCAGGCTTGACGATCTGTGTCAGGCGCGGGCCACGGTGGAAGGTCTTGCAACCGAATTAGCGGCGCAGGCGATTACTGCGGAGGAAATTGAGGCGCTCGAAGCCAATATAGTCCTGCATGAAGCTTGTGCTGGCGAGGAGCAGGTTTACGCGATGCTCGACCGCAATCGCGAGTTTCATTATCTGATCTATAAGGCCTCCCATTCCGAAGTTCTCATGCAACTCATAGACACGCTATGGTTGCGGTATGGTCCGTATATGCGCATGTTGTCGGCCTATGTGCAGCCGCGCATGAAGGCAGAAGGCGACAAGGCTTATACGCGGAATCACCGTCGCATCGTGGCGGCGATGAAATCGCGTGACGCTGGCCGTGCCCGCGAAGCTATGGTGTCGGATATACGCGACACACAGGATCTTTTGCGCACACTTATCGTGGAGTAGCGCTCGCCATTTTTGCCGTCGCGCACGTCTGCGCATTTAAAATCTTCAATTATTGTATATAAAACAGTGACTTGAATGTTGATTGGTGAAGCGCGAGCTACAATTGTTCTGATCACTCAGGTCGCCGGATTGACGTCGCCCAAATACTGTGATCTTTTGATCAAAATATTTGAGGTTTGAAATGTCTGACTACTTCCTCTATCATTCGATCGGTACTTTCCCCGGCAAGGCGGAAAAGATGGGGGAGGCTTTGTCCGCTTTTTCCGCCGTTTGGTCTGCAGAGGATGATGGCCAGTGGCCTGCCGCGCTGGCGGCACGTCAGACTTTCATTGATGCTTGGCGCGGTGTGATCGATGCACCGGAAGGCTCGCTGACCACGGCCGAAAATGTCACAACGGCTCTTTACAGCTTCATTGGCGGCCTGCCGGAAGAGCGGCTGCGTGGTAAGCGGCTGCTCGTAGCCGCTGATTGTTTCCCCAGCCTGCATTTCATGCTGGCCGGTATCGCAGAGCGCTTTGGTTTTACATTGGACACGGTGCCCATGCGCCCCGGCGAAGCTTGGGTGCGTGACGAGGATTTCATTGCGCGCTGGCAGGATGATGTGGGTGTTGCGCTGCTGACATTCGTTTCATCGACCACCTCACATAAGGTCGATGTTGAAGCCCTTTGTGCGCATGGTCGGGCGATGGGAACACTGGTCGGTGTCGATATCACGCAAGGTGTCGGCGTTCTGCCATTCTCGGTGCAGACAATCGATCCGGATTTTGTCGTCTCTACCTCGCTGAAATGGCTATGCGGCGCTTCGGGTGCAGGGATTGTACAGGTCAGGCCATCGTTGCTGGCTGATTTGCAGCCAGAGCTTCGCGGCTGGTTCAGCCAGGAAAACCCGTTTTCCTGGGATCTCGACGGGTTTAGCTTTGCGGATGATGCGCGACGTCTGGATCACGGTACGCCCGCGATACTGGCCTCCGTCGCCTCTCTGCCCGGTATTCAATGGGCGATGGAACAGGGTGTCGATAATATTCGCGCGAACAATCTGGTCAGCGCTCATGCCATTATCGCACGTGCACAGAATCTGGGTTGGAAGCTCGTCTCACCGGTCGATGACGCTCGGCGCGGCGGCAGCGTAATGCTGAATCTGCCAGCCGGTGTCGCACCGGCCGCAGTGATATCGGCGCTGCGCGAGCAGAAAATCTATTGCGATGCGCGCGGTAGCACGATGCGGCTATCGCCCGGTTGGGTTACGTCAGCCGATGCGGTCGACCACCTCTTTACTGCGCTGGAACGTATCGTACCCAAACAAGCCGCCTGATGCAGGTGACAGGCACAGATAACTATCGATCATAATCAGAGACAAGAAGTCCAGAGAGGAACCATGTTTAAGAAAGTCGCTATTCTGACAGCTGCAGCACTGTCGTTGATGGTTTCGTCCGCATTCGCGGACGGCAAGATTGTTGTCGGCTCGTATGCCGCCAACCCGCCATGGGAATTCAAAAACGAGAAGGGCGTCTTCGAGGGATTTGAAGTCGATGTGGCTACCGAAGCCGCAAAAAGACTTGGCATGGATGTTGAATTCCAGCCCCTTGGTTTTCAGGCGCTGTTTGCCGCGACCAGTTCGGGTCGCGTCGATTTTGCCATTTCGTCGATCTCGGTCACGAATGAACGCCTGAAGACGCAGTCGTTCACGCAGCCCTATTACGACAGCGACGGCACAATCGTCGGCAAGGCAGACTCCTCAGTCAAGACGCTCGAAGACCTCAAGGGCAAGGTGATCGGCGTTGTCGCTGGCACCACCGGCGAGAACTGGGCAAAGGAAAATGCCGACAAGCTTGGTATTTCTGAAGTCAAAAGCTATGCGGCTCAACAGGATCTGCTGCTCGACGTGCAGACCGGTCGAATTGTCGGCGGCGCCGGTGAACTGGCTGGCTTCCAGTACGCGATCCAGAAAATGCCAGCTCTGAAGGTGCTCGTTCGTATTCCGACGGGTGAACGCTTTGCCATGATGGCCAAAAAGGATCTCGAAATCCTGCCAAAGGTCAATGACGAGATCTCCAAAATGAAGGAAGACGGCACTCTGGCCGCCATCCACAAGAAGTGGTTCGGTGTCGAACCGGATGCCGGCACCTCGACCGTCAAGCCGATGCCGGTTCCATCCGCACAGTAAACACAAGCAGCTGCGTCAGGTTCACTGGTGCAGCCGCCTCTCAAACCACCTCAGGATTTCCGGATTGACGCCATGGGTCTGATCGAAACGTTTTTCAATTGGGACATTCTCGTCCGGTCCTTTCCGATCCTGCTGCTCGGGCTGGGTAACACACTGCTGCTGGGCATAACCGCAATTTTCTTCGGTAGCCTTTTCGGCCTGCTCCTCTGCTTTGTGCGCCTCTACGCGCCCAAGCCGTTTCAGTATATCGCCATCGGCTATATCGATATTTTCCGAGCACTACCGGTTCTGGTGGTTTTGATCCTCATCTATTACGCGCTGCCTTTCGTCGGCATTTCATTCTCGTCCTTT
The DNA here is from genome assembly GCF_029909865.1 of Ochrobactrum sp. 19YEA23. Taxonomy (NCBI): domain Bacteria; kingdom Pseudomonadati; phylum Pseudomonadota; class Alphaproteobacteria; order Hyphomicrobiales; family Brucellaceae; genus Ochrobactrum; species Ochrobactrum sp. 19YEA23. The sequence goes on from NZ_JASAMQ010000013.1 coordinate 70,467, forward strand.
ACCTCGGCGACGCTGGCGCTATCCATGGTGCTGGCGGCCTTTACGGCCGAAGTCTGCCGCGCTGGCATTGAGAATGTGCCAAAGGGACAGTTCGAGGCAGCGGTTTCGCTGGGCCTGCCTTTCTGGCAGGCAATGCGCAAAATCATCCTGCCGCAGGCGCTCAAGGTCATGGTGCCGCCACTGACCTCCAATTGTATCTCGACCTTCAAGGATACGGCGCTGGCCTCAGTCGTTGCCATGCCCGATCTGCTCAAGCAGGCCAATGACACGCAAGCGCTGATGGCCAACCCAACGCCTTTGATTGGCGCTGCAATCATCTATTTCGCTTTCCTCTGGCCGATGGTTCGTCTGGTCGGCTATCTCGAGAAGCGCAGTGCTACCGCAAAGACTGCACGCTGATCTCGACAGAACTGGTTTCCCCGATGACCGATCAAAACTTCGCACAATCGACCGACCGACCAGCCATCATCATGAGTGGCATCAACAAGTGGTACGGCAATTATCACGCGCTTCGCGACGTCACCCTTTCCGTCGCGAAGGGCGAGCGTATCGTTATCTGCGGGCCGTCAGGCTCAGGAAAGTCGACCACCATCCGCTGCATCAATCAACTGGAAAAGCACGAAAGTGGCTCAATCGTCGTTGACGGCATAGAGCTTAACGGCAAAGGCCAGCAGCTGGATGCAATCCGTCGCGAAGTTGGCATGGTATTCCAGCATTTCAATCTGTTTCCGCATCTGACGATCCTCGAGAACTGCACCATTGCACCGATGACGGTGAAGAAGATTGGCAAAAAGGAAGCTGAAGAGATTGCTCGAAAATATCTCGAGCGTGTGCGGATCGGCCATCTGGCGGATCGCTATCCTTCACAGCTTTCGGGCGGCCAGCAGCAGCGTGCGGCAATTTCGCGGTCGCTTTGCATGCAGCCCAAGGTGATGTTGTTTGACGAGCCGACCTCGGCGCTCGATCCGGAAACCGTGGGCGAAGTACTTGATACGATGATCTCGCTGGCCGAAGACGGGATGACCATGCTGGTCGTGACCCATGAAATGGGCTTCGCCCGTCGCGTTGCGGACCGGGTGATCTTCATGGACCATGGCGCGATCTGCGAGGAAGCCAAGCCGCAGGATTTCTTCACCGCGCCAAAGAGCGAGCGTGCGGCAGCCTTCCTTCAGCAGATCATGCACTAGCCGCGAAAGCGGCACCGACATTTCGTTTGGGAGTATCTCGATGACCACAGCTTTTGAAAGCGCCGGAGCGTTTCCGGTGGATCGCGCGCGCGCGCATTTTCCGGCTTTATCCCTGCCGGGCAATCCGGTTTTCTTCGACAATGGTGCAGGCGCGCAGGTGCCTCAAGGTGTTATCGACGCTGTCAGCAACCATATGCTGCATCGCATGGTGCAGCGGGGAGGGCGATATGCTTCGAGCCGCGCGGTGGATCAGGCGATAGCCGACGCGCGTCAGAGCGTTGCCATTCTCGTCAACGCCTATGACCCAGCCGAAATTTCCTTTGGCATGAACGCTACTTCGTTTATCCGGCTTGTCAGTCTGGGCATTGCCAAAATGATCGATCAGCGCAACGAGATTGTCATTACCGACATGGATCATGACGCCAATATCTCGACATGGCTGGCGCTTGAAAGTCAGGGTGTGAAATGTGTCTGGTGGCGAATGCGCGACGATGGCAACCTGCATATCGATGACTTGAAGCCGTTGCTGAACAATCGCACACGTCTGGTAGCAGTGACGGTAGCCTCGCATTCCATCGGCTCGCTTGTCGATGTTCGCGGCGTGGCAGAACTGGCGCATGCTGCTGGCGCAGAAGTATTTCTTGATGCCGTCCATTATGGACCGCATGGTCTAGTTGATGTGCAGGCTTGGGATTGCGACTATCTTGTCTGTTCCGGCTACAAGAATTTCTCACCGCATATGGGTTTTCTCTGGGGCCGGTTTGAGTTGCTTAGAGCCCTGCCTACTTTCAAGGAAGATTTCATCCCCGATGTGCCCCCACATAAGATCGAAGTGGGCACCTTCACCTATGAAAATGCCGCGGGCATGGGTGCGGCAGTTGATTATCTGGAAGCGCTTGGCCGCAATTTCGAGGCGTCGTCCGGACGGTCACGTCGCGACGATCTAGTTGCTGGTATGGCAGCTATCAGGGCCTATGAGACGACGCTTTCGCTTGCTGTCCTGAAAGTACTCAAATCACACGGCGCTACCATTTATGGGGTGACAGACGAAACGCGTATCGCCGAACGCGTGCCAACCTTCTGCTTCAATCTGCCGGGCCAGCGGCCAGCTGATGTCGCTCAGGCCATGGCAGATGCAGGCATAATGATCCGCGACGGCCACCTGTTTGCGCCGCGGCTGATGGCGAGATTAGGGCTCGGCATGGATAGCGGGGCTATCCGCGCCACCTTGGTGCACTACAATACGATGGAAGAGATTGCTCACTTCGACAGGGTACTGACGTCAATTCGGGATTGAAACCGATATGGGCTCTTAGAGTGATGTACATCACCAGCAATGCGGGCCTAAATGACTAGGCCCGCATACTGATCTTAACGAATGATCACATCCGTCTTCTCGAAACGTGAGACGTCTATCAGACCGATATCGGAAATGCGCAGTTCTGGGATCACCACCAAAGCGAGCAACGAGTGTTGCATATACGCGTTGTTGAGCGTGCAACCGCATGAACGCATCGCTTCCACAAGACGTTTTGCCTTGTCCGCGACAATTTCGGCCCGCTCATCCGACATCAAACCCGCAACGGGAAGTTCGATCAACGCCAGTTCCTGGCCGCCAGCTATCAGCACAATTCCGCCGCCCACTTCCTGCAGGCGGTTGGCTGCCTGTGCCATGTCGGACTTGTTGGTGCCGACAACGATCATGTGGTGGCTGTCATGTGCAACCGTCGATGCCATAGCGCAATCGGTGTCATAGCCGAAACCGGAAACGAAGGCATTCACCACACCGCCGGTCGCCCGATGACGCTCGACCAGAGCGATCTGACAGACATCTGCATCCCGATCCATCTGAACGATGCCGTTCTTGACCGATAGCCTGCTTTGCAGCGCCTTTGTCGGGGCCTGATTTTCCACGACGCCGATCACCCGCACATCTACCTCTGCGGCGTTATCCGCAGCAATGTCAAAGTCTGCGGCGGCAAGGGTCTTGCCAAGCTTTACGGTGTTCTTCGCGCTGGCGGGATAGTCATAGGGCGGGATGTCGGCCACAAGCGAACCGTTTTCAGCGAGCAACAGCCCGCGCGCGAATACCATCTCGACCGGCAAACTGGAGAGATCGGAAGTTACGATTAGGTCGGCGCGTCGTCCAGGCGCAATTGAACCCAACTCCCGTTCCACTCCGAAATGTTGTGCCGTATTGAGCGTCGCCATCTGGATCGCGGTAATCGGTTTGAGGCCCTGCGCAATAGCATGGCGCACGACGCGGTTCATATGCCCCTCATAAACCAACGTGCCGGAGTGACTGTCGTCGGTGCAAAGCACAAAATTGCGCGGGTCAATGCCACGTTCTGTGATTGCCTTGACCGGTGTGGCAACATCGAACCAGGCAGAACCCAGCCGCAGCATGGCACGCATTCCCTGGCGCACACGGGCAATGGCGTCATCCACGCTGGTTCCCTCGTGGTCGTCGGCCGGGCCCCCCGCCGCATATGCGTGAAATGGCCGACCGAGGTCGGGAGAGGGGTAGTGACCTCCCACTGTCAGTCCGGCCTTTTGAGTGGCGGCGATCTCCGCAACCATCTTTGGATCATTCGACGCTACGCCTGGAAAATTCATCATCTCGCCAAGGCCGATTATGTTGGGCCAGGCAAGGGCCTCGCGCACGTCCTCAGCGGTGAGTGTCGCACCGGCGTTTTCGAGGCCCGGCGCGCTTGGAACGCAGCTGGGTACTTGTACGTAAATGTTGACGGGCAGGCTCTGAGCTTCATCGTTCATCAGTTTTACGCCGGCCATGCCGAGGACATTGGCAATTTCGTGCGGATCTATGAACATGGTTGTTGTCCCGTGAGGGATAACCGCACGGGCAAATTCGGTTACGGTAACAAGTCCGCTTTCGACATGCATATGTCCGTCACAAAGACCGGGAACGAGATAACGACCGCCCGCATCAACGACCTTGGTTCCCGCGCCGATCGTATGACTGGCATCAGGCCCCACATAGGCGAAGCGCCCGGCAGCAACCGCAATATCGGTGTTCGGCACGATCTCGCCCGAATACACATTGACCCATCGACCGTTGCGAATAACGAGATCTGCGGGCTTGCGTCCCATCGCAACATCCACAAGAAGCGGTGCGGTTTCAGACCATGATTGCAGCATTTTCGCCCTTTCCAATTCGACAGCAGTGAAGCGGCGGCGCTCACCGCGCCGCCAGCTCATAAACTCATTGTACCTGTGCAACCAGCATCGCGGCCAACACAGCCACGAACCACATTACCGGGCGCACTTCCCTCGCTTTTCCAAGGACAAGCTTCATCACGACAAAGCCGATTATGGCAAGCGAAAGACCCAGCGTGATCGAAAATGTCAGGGGAATGAGAACGATGGCGAGGAATGCCGGTATGGCATCTTCCATACTCTCCCAGTTGATGCGGCCCATTGGTTCCGACATGAAGAGACCAGTAAGGATCAGTACGGGTGCCGTTGCAATCGCTGGCACCAGCGAGAGCAGCGGCGAGAGGAAGAGAAAAGGCAGGAAACAAATGCCTGCGATGAAGGCGACCAGTCCCGTGCGACCGCCTTGTGCGATACCCGCGCCCGATTCCAGATAGACCGTGGCGGGGCTGGTGCCGAGCGGCGCTGAAATCAATGCGGCAACAGCGTCGACATGCATCGATTCCCGCACATTGCGCGGCATCCCATTTTCATCTTTCAGATTGGCCGCTTCAGCGAGGCCGAGAAAGGTGGATAGGGCTTCCACGAAATTGGTGAAAAGGAACACGAAGATGAACGGGATATAGGCGAATTGAAGTGCGCCGATGAGATCGATTTTCCCAACGAAACTGAAGTCGGGCGCTGCGAAGAGACCGCTCCAGTTGACCAGCGTATGCAGGTCCGGCGTACCTGCGGCAAAAGCACTGCCATCACCCCACCACCGACCGATTGGGAAAGCAAGAATGGTGGTGATGACCATGCCTGCCATCATGGCCCCCGGTATCCGTCGCACGACAAGTGCAGCGGTAATGATAAAACCGGCAATGAACGTCAGTGTAATTGGCGTGAAGGGCGTTAGTGCTACAATGGTATCGGGATTGGCCACGATGAATTTTGCGTTCTCAAACCCGATCAGGGCAATGAACAGGCCGATACCACAGGCAATTCCATAACGAAGGTCCTTCGGAATTGCATCGATGACAGCTGTACGAAGGTTCAGAATGGCGAGGATCGTAAAAAGTACGCCAGCCCAGAAAACACATCCGAGTGCGATTTCAAGCGGCACATTGGCCCCCATGACCATCGTATAGGCAAAAAGGGCGTTGATACCCATGCCAGGTGCGACGAGGATCGGGCTGCGGGCATAAAGCCCCATGGCGCAGCTGCCGATCAGACTTACCAGCACGGTCGCTGTCACGCCCGCAGAAAAGGGAATACCTGCGTTTTGCAGGATTGATGGATTAACCACGATGACATAGGACGCCGCCAGAAACGTTGTCAAAGCGGCGATGACTTCGGTGCGGATCGTTGATCCGCTCCGGGTGACCTCAAACAAGCGGTCGATGGTTCCACCGAGCCGGGTTTTCGCCCGACTGGTGGAATCTTCCGCGACTTTCGACTGATAGTTCATATTGTTGTTCCCCTTATTGAACTTCATCGAGTCGCTGGACGGTTTAGTTACTCCGCCGCCAGCGTGTTCGCCGCGCCGGTCCCGTCGGGATCGAGTGGCGAAATAATGCGCAGATTAACGCAGTCCACAACGCCCAGATCGGTGATGGCATAATCGGGGATCGCTGTGATCTGCAAAACGAACATATACATGAACGGCCAGGGCAGGTCGCAGCCAAGGCTCTGTGCTGCTTCATCAAGCCGCTTTTCTGCTGCCGCCATTTCGTGCGGATCGATATCGGATACGATGCCGCCGATTGGAAGATGCAGGAATTCAATCACCTTGCCCTTGTCGACAACGACCTGACCGCCATTGTTGGTAATCAGATGGTTGATGGCAACCGCCATATCCTCCGGATCTACACCAATGCAAATGATGTTGTTATCGTCGGGTGCGGTGGAACTGGCGATAGCACCTGATTTCAGATTGAAACCAGATGTAAACGCGACGGGACGGTTTTCCGTCTTGCCGTAGCGTTCAACGACAGTCACATATTGTATATTCCGAACTGGATCGGCAAGGACATTCCCGCCGACGACTGGCAGGACGACGTCACGCCGCGTCCGGACGAAGATTTTCTCTGGGGTAACGGCGATTGCCAACACGTCCGCGGAAGATGTTTTGCCATCGAAGGGAACTGCAATATCCGCAGCCTTCACGAGCTTCGCCTTGACCGACTGCAAAAGCCCGGCACTGCGTTGCGGCGCCACCAGTTCCACCGCCATTCGTCCCTCACGGGCGGCAAGCGTGCCATTGGCAACCACAGCGTCGACGCGGAAGTCGCGCAGATCGTTGACGATAAGAATATCGGCAGTGCGGCCCGGCGAAATTGATCCAACCTTGTCGTCGATGCGCAGGGCCTCGGCACCATTGATCGTCGCCATCTGGATTGCAGCCATCGGCGAAATGCCCATGGCAATCGCCATACGGACCATATTATCGAGATGGCCACGCGAAAGAATGTCGCTTGCAACCACATCATCAGTACAGAAGCTGATGCGGCGCAACGCTTTGACGCCCATCTCCGTCACAATGCGCAGATTGTCTGAAAGGAAGTGAGAGATGGATGATTCACGGACGACAACATGCATGCCAGCCCGCAATTTCTCCAGCATTTCCTCCGGCGTATAGCTTTCGTGATCGGCGCGAACCCCGGACTGCATATAGCCATTCAGGCGTGCGCCACGGGTCATGGGGCAGCAACCGAGGACCGGCAGGCGGCTCGCCTGACCGATCTCGATAGCCTGGAGCACGTCTTCATCTTCCTCCTGAATGAACTCGCGCACGGTTTCCCAAATGCCGACGCATTCCGGCCAGCTGTGCGTATCGCGGTGATCCTTCGGGCTGAAATAGTGCCCCACCGTTGATCGAGGCATGGTGTAGGGCGTCTTACAGGGCGCGCCCCAGAACACCTTCAACGGTGTCCCCTTGACCTCATCGAGGAATTCGCGCGCAGCATCAGGACCGCCAACGACGATAATCTGATCGAGGCCTGTCACGATCGACGTCGTGCCGAGCGGGACGACCGCCTTTGCGAAGCTGGTCAGGGATAGTTTGGAACATTCCACATGGAGATGTCCGTCGATCATGCCGGGTGCAAGATATTTTCCGGTCGCATCAATGATTTCAGTGGTTTGCCCTATATAATCGCTGATATCGCCCACCGCGATAATGCGCTCATTATAGATGGCGACGTCAGCCAGATAAATTTCTTCGGAAACGACGTTGACCAGTCGACCACCGCGAATAGCGACGGTTGCCTTTATATCCCCACCGGATGCAGCGCGGATGAATTCACGAATGTCGGACATTCTAACCTCCCTTGTTGAAGGGGAGTATCCCAGCCGTATAACGTTTGCACAACTGGCCGAAGTTGGCTTATTATAGAACGTATCGTCCAATAATATGAACGAAATGGATATGAAATGGATTTGTCGGTCATCGATTGTTTCGTGAAAGTTGCCGACGCGAAGTCGATTTCCGCTGCATCGCGTTTGTACCGTTTACCGAAGTCCACGCTCAGCCATCGCATTCGCCAGTTGGAAGATGAGTTCGGCGTTGAGTTGTTCGTGCGCGAAGGTCATCAACTGAACCTGACCGACGCCGGATCGGAACTTTTGCGTCACGCGCGAAAAATCCAGATGAGCTGCGATGACGCCGCATCAGCAATGGCTGACATGCACGAGGTGGTGGCTGGGACATTGCGGGTCGGATCGACGGGCGAATTCGGCACGACCATTACCTCTGAACTGCTCTATGCGTTCCAGAAGCAATATCCGCAGGTCATTCTCGACGTGGTGTTTCTCACAGCGCGCCAATCCTTCACCGACGTATCCGATATGGCGCTGGACGGCATTTTTCACTGGGGCGAACCATCAGATGTCGACTATGTCAGTCGTCGGCTGGCTACGGCCTCTTATGGGCTTTATGCTAGCCCCGAATATCTTGTGCAGTTCGGCCGGCCGACGAGTCCTGACGATTTGTCTCGTCATCGCGGACTGATCTTCCGTAACACGACCCGGCTTCAACCCTGGTATCTCTCCAGGCAAGGCAACGACGAAACGGAAATTTTGCCGACCGCGAGTCTGGTGGCCAACGACTACTGGACCCTGAAATATTTTGCGGTCGCAGGGCAGGGGCTGGCTTATCTTCCCGGCTTCTTTGTTGAAACGGAATGCCAAAGTGATTTGCTTCTCCCGGTCCTCCCGGAATGGCGTTCTCGGGAAACGGGTATCAACCTCATCTATTCGCGCCGCAGACACGTCTCGCGCCGTTTCAAAGCCTTTGTCGGATTTTGCCTCGAGTTCTATCGTCGACGGGAACGCGATCAGATTCCCCGTTATTTTGTTGAGAAGATCAGCCGATAAGCCTCCAAGTGCTGATCACCAATCCAAGCGGACGCCGAAGGTGCCAGCGGTTGCTGTTTGGTGACTGCGCCCGCTATCGGGCGACCAGCGATAGCTGGCCTGACCATACAGGCTCACATTCTGCTTCACCCGCGCGGTAAGGCCGCCTCCGACTTCAAAGGCTGTATCGCCGAAGCGGTTCTCAATTGCGGGCGAGGATGGTCCGAAGAACACAGTGTCATTGCCCGAGAAGGAATGCCAGACATTTAATCGCGCATAGGGCTGCCACAGTGTACCTCGCTCGTCGCGGGCTGAATATTGCAGCCGTGCTCCAAGCCGTCCGGTCCATGCTTTGCCCGCATCCCAGTCCACACTCGAATATTGATCGTGGGAGCCGTCCACCGACATGTCCTGATAGACGATCTGTGCTTGCGGTTCGATCAGCCAGCGATCATCCTCACCAAAGCGGATCGGATAGCCTGCTTCGAGCGATGCCGTATATCCGGTCGCATTTGTCGAGAGACCGGCGTTATAAGCCGATGTCGCGTCCACGTCGTACCAGCTTCCCTGAACCACTGCATCGAGATACCAGCCGGTCGGGCCAAAATGCGTCCAATAGGCTCCGAGCGATGGGCCTTTCAGCGTCAGCTCGCCCACAGCCAGGTTCTGTATTCCTTCCGCAAAGCCGCGCACCGAGCTCGAATTGTAGTTCGAATAAGCGAAATACAGGCCAGTATGGTCACGATGGCCGCTATCCGTTGTTCGACGCAGAATGTCGAGGCCCGTTTGGAAGCCGGTCAGATCGCCCGTTGCGCTGGCATCCACCGAACCGCCCCATCGGTTGCTGAGGTGCTCTCCGAATACACGTCCCCAGGCGCCGTTTACATAAGTCCGCGACTCCGGCACCCCGCGCAGGTTCTCTTCCTCGCCGACGCGCTCATGCAGCGTGCCCAAGGTGGCGAGACCCATCTGTCGCGCAATCGCGGGGATTGGCGCATAAAGCGCGACTTCCGGGCGATAAAGCGGGATGTCAGGTCCTTCCGTCGTGGGACCTGTCGGTGTATCGATGATATGGGAGCGGAGGAACCAGTCGTTCGCATCTGTGCTGCCACCGCGGAAAAGCTGATACTCGTAAGCGCCCGCAGCCACACGCTGGCCGAGCGTGAAAGTGTCGGCCGTGGTGGTGCCGCCATTGGTCACGTCCACCAGCATAATACCATCAGCGAGGGTCTGTGCTCCCGGACCACCGGTATTGTTCACGAACACCGATGTCGTGCCGCTGGCCTGGCCGCCATCGATCACCAACAGATTGCTTGGTGAGTTGTCCGCACCAAGATAGGTATTGAAACCGATACGGCTGCCAGCGCTACCGGTGTAGCTGCCAACTGTCAGGGTACTATAGGCGTCTGTCCGGGGCAGGAACTGGATCAGACCAGCATTCACAACCGCATCGGTTGCGTTGGAATCGCCAGTGACGTTCCAGATACTGCTGGCATCAATCGTGATATCCGTCGCGTTTCTGGCCAATCCCGTCCAAAGGCTGCCCTGCGCCAGTGAGAGATCCGCAGTGTTGCCAGTGTCGGCCAGCAGGTCACCCGTCCATTGCGATGCGGTCAGGCTGGCGCTGGCAGTATTGCGCGGGCCGGTCAGCATAAGATTGCCGGTCCAATGGCTGTTGCCGAGATTATAGGTGAGCGTCGAAGGATCAACGACGATGTCACCGGTGAGCGATGATATGCTATCAATATTGAGCGTCAGATTGCTGGAAGCACCCGCCGTATCCTCGGTCACCTTTGCCAGCAGGAGCTGCCCGTTGACCATAGCCGGGTTGATGGCTGTGTTGCCATTGATCGAGACAGTGCCGACGCCCCCCTCGGCCAGGATGATCGCGCCGTTGGCGGCGCTCAGGCTACCGCCAGTAAACGACACAGTGCTCGGCGTACTGCCGGTAAGATAAATAGCGGCAGACCCGGAGCCGTCTACCGCCACTACAGTGCCGGACGCGGTGATCGTACCGCCAGTGCCGGCTGAGAGACCATGGGCAGCGCTGCCCATGGTGGTAACGGTTGCACCCGTAGCGGAGATCATACCGCCCGCCATTGCGTGGAGACCGATGGCGTTATTGTTTTGCGTGGTGACTTCGGTGCTGGTCAAGGTGACAGTGCTGCCGGCATCTGTGGTACGGACACCGTCCGCGCCGCCAATTGAGGCGCTATCGCCACCCTTTGTTGTTATGGTACCGCCTGTTATCAACGCCGTGGCGCCCTGACTGACAAGAACGCCAATACTGCCGTTGCCAATCGTGGTTATGTCCGTATCTTGAGCTTGCAGTTTGCTGTCTGTCCCGACCACATCTGCGCCATGGCTTTCCAGGCCTATCTCAGCAACCGGAAACTGCAGGACTGGCGGGCTGCTGCCGGTCACAGTGTACCCTGTTGTGACCTCTGTTCCAGTCACGGTGATCGTGCCAGTATCGGTGATGCGCAGACCCGCGCTGGAAGGGCCGGTCGTCCGGATTATGGTGTTGGTCAGAATGATTGTGCTGTCCGCGCCACTCGCCTCTGCGCCGGTGGAATTGGGTTGGTAGGTGAAAATGCCATAACCAGCGTAGTCAATACTGCCTCCGGCATCAGCCCATATGCCCTGGCTGTTTGCACCATACGTGGCAGAGCTGGCGCCATTGCGGACCACGATGCTACTGTCGGCACCGCGGGCAAGCATGCCTGGCGCATCAGCGTTGATTGTTCCGCCATAGTAATCGCCGGAGGCGATGGCGCCGCCATACATGGTGACTGTTCCGCCGCCGGTTGCGAACAGCACAGCGCCACCGCTCCCATAACCGTTGATGTAACTATTATTGAGGATGAGGTTGCTGTCGGCTCCAGAAGCCACTGCGCCCGGAGCATTGTCGCCGTAGTTATAGGTATTCAGATCATTGAGAGTGATCGTTCCTCCGACATCCGCGAACACGGCAGAGGAGGCCGTACCGTCAATCATGAGGTCGGTGCGGGTAAGCGTGATAGTCCCGCCGCTGGCTGCATAGGCGCCGTGGGCGTTATCCAGCGCCGTGTATACATCGCTATCATTCAGTGTGACGCTGCTGCCTGCTCCAACTGCGCTGATGCCATAGGCACCGATGCCATAGGTGCTGATTGTCGCATAGCTGCCTGTAACCGCCCCGCCGTTCTCGGCGTAGAGGCCATGGCCGCCCGCGCCGTTGGTGGTAATCTCGGCACCCTCCGTCGAGGTGCCGATCAGACTGACGGTCCCGCTATCACTCGCGCGCACGCCATAACCGCTGCCAGTTGCTGTTAGCAGGACGGAGGTGCCGCTATAGCTTCCGGTACCCGAAACATCGACCACCGGCGCAGCACCAGCGCTTTCTCGCGTGGTGAGGGCGGGATCCGAACAGCTGCCTGAAGAAATACTGACAGACGCCGGTGCCGATGGAGCACATTGCGCCAACGCCTGCGCGGAGGGCAACAATACCGTTATCGCCGCGGCCAAGGTCGCAGGATGACAGCAAATAGAGCTTAATAGCGCCTTTTTCCGCATGTTGCAGACCCGCGCGCCACGGCTTGGAACGGCAACAGGTATTCCCATATGGTCAGCACGCAATCGACAGCCCCCTCTTCCGCAATGCATCCTGGGCAGGAAGCATTTCGAGAATCAATTAAATATATTAATATAATATACTTAGAAATGAGCAAGCTGGATAAGATGCTTTCGACGGAAACCTCAAGTTGCAACCGTTCGAAGCGATTTTTCTATTTCACCGCCGCAATAGGCAAGGCCATAATCGTTGAAGCTTTTGGTATTAAGCGCAGCAAGAGTAGGTATAGCCTGCACCCGTTTGGAAAGGCCTCCGATTATCGGCGAGGTTTCTTGAATGATCGTTTTGATCACTGCGAAGCGATCAGCCATCGTGGCCCAGAGGATGGCCGTCACTATATCGGCAACGCCGGGCTTTTCCGTTCCCAGCATAAAGCCTGCACTTTCCTTGAGCCCGTGACGTTCGCCGGTATCCTGAAAAATGCACAGCCATTTTTGCAGCCGGGGAATGAATTCCTTCCACTTTTCATGCGTCCACATCTCCCGACCGCCATTGAGCGTCAACTCGTCAATGACATCGTTCGCATCGTTTACGATCTTGGCAGTCAGAGCGCGGCCCTCTGCCGTCGAGGGGAGGAGCTCCAGGCGTTCTCCAAGATATATGGCAATCGCCGACATCTGCGATACCGCAAAATTGCGATGGTGATCGATCAAAACCGGTGGCCCCATGAATGCTATGGGTTGCTCTTCGACATCACGTCCCATGAGTTCTTCGATCTCGTCGAAGCCATGTTCATCCCACGAACAATCGCCATAGGCCAAAATCCCCCGAATAAATTGCCCACGGAATGGCACAGGCCAGTAATAAAGATCGAAATCGCTCAATTTCACCTCCTCTTGTCGTGCTCAGGAATAACTGACCAGATCACTTGCGGTTCCATGAAACCAAGATACCATGTTTCGCGAAAGGTCGATTCACGCTATGTGTAATTCGTAGGCACCGTCCTGCTGATTCAAACAACAAAGCGCATCATCTCGACCAGCACTGTCTGGAGAGGGATCGTGACTTTGCAATCAGAGGCTAAGCGATGAAGGATATCGCCGGTCAGGGCATCCGTTTTGGACGGATTGCCGCCACATTACCTGTAAGAGACATGAGCAAGGCACATGATTTTTATACTCAGCTGCTCGGGTTCGAGAAAACTTTCGAAAACGGCAACCCTGTTGGCTTCATGATCCTGAAGCGCGATCAGGGTGAACTGCATTTGACGTTACAGCCCGGACACAAGGCCGCGAATTTTAACGTAGCTCACCTGATGGTGGACAACATTGATGCGCTCCACGCTGTTTGTCAGCGACATGGTGCAAGGATTATCAAAAGCCTGCAGGACAAGGACTTTGGCTTGCGGGCATTTGTGTTCGCTGATCCGGACGGGAATCGCATCGACGTCGGCCAAGCAATATAAATCCAGGATCGCCATGTGCATAATCGCGCGTGGTTGTCGCAAGGCGCAGCAGCTGCGCCTTGCGTAAGTCAGTCGCCTAAAGACGGCTATTTTCCTTCGATTTTGTTCCAGCCATCCACAATGGACTTAACGGCGGCTGAGAAGCCGGTCAGATTGCTGGGGAAATGAACCTTGTCATAGCTTGCCTTTGGCAACATCTTTTCTGTGGTTTCTAACGGTAGCTCAATGTCACGGGTTGGATGAGCATAGCCTTCGGCCAACATGGCCTGACCTTGATCGGAGAAGAGAAAGTCGAGAGCGCCTTTGGCGGCATTTGGGTGAGGTGCAACCGAACTCACATACTGTGCAAACAGCATTCCAACCGTTCCGTCGGTGGGAATGATAACCTTGAGCGGCAGTCCTGTCGCATCACGCTTGGCAAATCCGTCAAAATCGTAAACCAGCGAGATCGGGCATTCGCCTTTCTGGATCGAAGCAACATTGAGGACAACGCCCTGGCGTAGATTTCCGCTGTCGCGCAGCTTCTTGAACCATTCAAGACCGGGTTTGGTGTTCTCCTCGCTGCCGCCATTGGCAAGAGCTGCCGCCAGAACCGAAGCGGTTGCATAGGTGGAAACGCGCGGATCGCGGCTGCAGACCATATCCTTGTATTCCGGCTTGAGCAGGTCGTTCCAGGTCGACGGCAGGGTCTTGATCTGATCGGTGTTTACAAGAAATGCGATGGCACCCCAATATGAGGAGGCCCAACGTCCTTCCGGGTCCTTGAATTGTGGCTTGATCTGGTCCCAGCTGGAATTCTTGTAGGTGTCGGCGAGCTTCTCATCGAGAAGACGGCCAAGAAAGTCGTAGCCAATATCGGCAATGTCCATGACCGGAGCATTCTTTTCGGCCAACAGATGCGTGATCTGTTCACCCGAGGTCATGTCGGTGTCGACATGTTCCACGCCATAGATCTCTTCGATCTTCCCGAAGATGGCACCCAGATTGACCCAATCGTCGGACATGCCATAGGAGACCAGTTTGCCTTCCTTCTTGGCGCCAGTGACAATGGCTTCCGGGTTTTGAGCAAAGGTTGCAGTCGAGATTGCACATAGAGCAATGGCGCCCAGGCTGTATTTCAAGGCTTTTGAGATCATGACATCAGTCCTTTCAGATTTCTGGTAAGGGAGGAATTTCAACGAGCGGCAAAGCGCCTTTGTTTTTTGGGAGAGGACGCTCGGCGTTTGCCGGCCGAAGACGAGAGAACCGCTAGCGAAATCATCCAGGCGCAAGCAAAGCTGATGAGCGCCAGTGCGCTGGCCTGACGGCCATCGAAGCGGGTGAATTCAACGAGATACATGGGGAAAGTCTTGAAGCGCGTACCGACGAGTAGATTTGCCAGCGCGAACTCAACGAACGCTGCGGAAAAAACCAGAAGGCTACCATTGACGATGCCGCTGCGAATGTTGGGTAGAATGACGAAGAGGAAAGTCTGGTATTCAGCAGCGCCAAGGCTGCCGGCTGCTTCCGTCATAAGCCCCGTATCAAGGGTCTCCAGCGCGTTCATGATCGGGCGATACATGAATGGCAGTGTTATCGCGACATAGGCGCAAACAAGCAGAACAGGTGAACTGACGAACGAGCCCGACATTCCGCCATAGAAGCGGATGAGACCGAGGGCGAGTACCACAGCCGGAAACCCGAATGGGATGATCGCCAGTATTTCCAGAAGCGGCTTGGCACGCGGCAGTTTCGTATGAACCCAGTAAGCGGTCGGAGCCACGAGTGAGAGTGACAGGAGAACCGTTACTATGGACACGGTCAGCGAGTTGGTCAGGGTTGTCCGAAACGCTCTCTTTTCTACCACCTTGCTCCACCATTGCATGGTGAAACCTTCGGGCCAAAGGCTCCGGTCCCAGCGGATTGATATGGCGAAAAGACCGGTTGCGATGATCGGGACAATCATGAAGAGCAGAAAGATGATGATCACCGTTACCCGCGCAAACGCGGTAGAACTGCTCGGTTTGCCAAATGCGTGATTGTTCATCGTGTATATGTCCGGGCGGAACGCACGAGCCATTGATGCACGAAGACGCAGATTGCCATGACCAGCAGCGACATGACCGCGATGGCATCCGCAAAGGCTGGCTCAAGTTGCACCTCACCACGAATGAGCGCGGCTATCTGGACCGTCACCAGATTGACCGATGAGCCGGTCAGGGTCCATGCGGTAGCATATGCGCCGAACGCATTGGCAAACAGCAGGAAAAAGCAGCTGACCAAGGCAGGTCGCAGGACGGGAAGCGCAATGAGAAGCCAATATTGCGTCTTTCCCGCGCCGAGGCTGGAAGCAGCCTCAGCCCATTCTTTGCGCAGTCCTTGAAAGGAAGGGATGAGCAGCAGGATCGCTAACGGAATCTGGAAATAGAGATAGGCCAAGGCCAAACCGCCGAGCGAATAGATCCTGAAGCCGGGATAGAGGTCGATACCGATCTTTTTCAGTATGAGCGTAATCACACCGGTCGAACCCAGTATGATGACGAAAGCGAAGGCTAGCGGCGCACCGCCGAAATTGGCAGTCACGTCGGCGAGTGCGGTGAGAGCCTCCCTTACTCTGGCGTTGCGACTTGTGACGATGATG
The DNA here is from genome assembly GCF_029909865.1 of Ochrobactrum sp. 19YEA23. Classification (NCBI taxonomy): domain Bacteria; kingdom Pseudomonadati; phylum Pseudomonadota; class Alphaproteobacteria; order Hyphomicrobiales; family Brucellaceae; genus Ochrobactrum; species Ochrobactrum sp. 19YEA23. The sequence continues at coordinate 86,801 of NZ_JASAMQ010000013.1, forward strand.
TAAGCGATGACGGCACCGGCAATGGTTCCGGCAAGCGCAGTTCCAAGTGACAGGCCGATACTGTTACCGAAAGATGCCAGAACGGCCGATTGCATGACCCGTTCGAAGTTTGCAAGCGACAAGCCGTTGCCGGAAAGAAAGGCCGATTTCACGAGACCCAATAGCGGAATGATTTCGAAAGCGAACTCAAAGACGAGGAAGGGCACAAGACCCAGCCAGGCTCGATTACAGGACTTTACCGATAACTGCCTCAGCATTGGATTCTAGTCCCATCTGTCGCAATGGTGACTTGACCAGAAAAGCGTGCCGCCGCCTGTGTGTGTATCCGAGCCAGATCGACATGTGGATAGGTGTGGATGAGAACAAGCTGGCCTACGCCGGCTACACTGGCAATCGTCGCTGCGTCCTTTGGGGTTAGATGGTCTTCCGTGATGGTGTCATCTTCAAAGGAGCATTCGCAGAGGAAAATATCTGCCTGTCTTGCGATGTGTTCCATAGCCGTCTTGTCAATTGCATCGCCCGAATAAACGAAGATGCCGACTGGCGTTTCGATACGAAAGGCGATGCTATTGGAGGTATGCCCGGTCAGGCCGGTTTCGACGGTCAGATTTGCGATCTCGTGTCGACCGACCGACAGTTCGCGGATGTCGAGCGTGTAGGTTTCCGGCACTGCGTCGCGAAATATTTGGAGCAGTTGTTCGATAACGGCTTTCAGCCCGTAACAACCAGCAATGATCCGCGGCTCTCTACGAACCCAGCCGGGTGTTGCATTCAACGCATGCAGCAGAGTTACGATATCCAGCACATGGTCGGGATGAAGATGGGAAATGAAAACAGTGCTGATTTCGCGATAATCGACGCCGGCCAAGGCAAGGCGATTGAGTGAGCCCGGTCCAAGATCGAAAATTGCGCATTGCGAGCCGTATCTGAGCAAATGGCAAGACGGGCTGCGGCCTGTCGTGGGCAGAATTGTTCCCGCGCCGATAACCGTGACAACCAGTTTCTCACTATCGGCTGGTGCGCTGGCGCAACTTACTTCTGTGTTCGTCATCTCGGCCCCCTGTCGTTCACAGGGGTTTAAACATGCCTACGTAACAGGCCGGTGACATTCTTCATATTATTCATATTATTTGATTGTATGATCGACAGTATGATGATGGATGTCTCTTGGTATGGGCTCAACCCCCGAACAAGTTTCAAGAAACTGCGTTAGAGAGATATCGCAATGCCAACCTCCTCGGACCGTACAATGCAAAAAGACACATCGCAAAATTATGCCAGTTATCCGAGCCTGAAGGGCCGCAGTGTTTTCATAACAGGCGGAGCAAGCGGTATTGGCGAAAGCCTTGTCAGGCATTTTTGTGCGCAAGGCAGTAAGGTCGCTTTTGTCGATTTTGCTGAGGAAGCCAGCCATGCTCTCGTGCAATCCATTGCCGATTTGGGTCATCCCGAACCGCTCTTCCTTGCCTGTGACCTACGTGACATTACTGCTCTTCAAGCTGCGATTTCAAAGGCTGTTCAGGTCAATGGCGCGATACAGGTCTTATGCAACAATGCAGGAAACGACGACAGGCATCGAACGGAAGATGTAGACGTCACTTACTGGGATGATCGCATGGCGGTCAATGTGAGACACCAGTTCTTCGCGGCGCAATCAGTATTGCCGCACATGCGGGCCAAGGGTGGAGGTTCTATCATCAATTTCGGGTCCATCACCTGGATGGTCGGCGATCCGGACTGTCCGGCCTATGTCACTTCAAAGGCTGCAATCTATGGCATGACTCGTGCGCTGGCTCGCGAATTTGGCCCGCACAATATTCGTGTCAATTGCCTCGTCCCCGGCTGGGTCATGACTGAACGTCAGATGAAACTATGGCTTACACCTGACGGCGAAAGGCAGATTGACGAACGGCAATGCTTGCCAGCGCGTCTGCAGCCTTCGGACATCGCGCGCATGGCGCTCTTCCTAGCTGCCGATGATAGCGCGATGTGCACAAGCCAGCAGTTCATCGTGGATGGCGGCTGGGTTTAGGTTTGCACTTGGCCTTCGGTCATGGTTAGAAGGCTCGTATAGAGAACGGGGGCGCAAGCTATGATAGCTTTGCCTTCAGTCAGGTCGTCGCCTGGCAAAAAGCTACTGATCCGGCCTCCTGCTTCTTCCACCAGCAAGGCGCCTGCCATGACGTCCCAGCTTTGCAGTAGCAATTCACAATAGCCGTCCAATCGGCCTGCCGCGACATGGGCAAGGCCGATGGCAGCAGATCCATTTTGCACGAAGCCGAATGACGCGGATGTTAATCGGCCAAGCAGAGCAATATAATCCGAGACGGGACGTTTAGTGGAATAACCTGCGTCGATCACGGCGTCTTCCGGTCCTGTGGGCGTGCGTACCGACAGACGAGTATCATAAAGAAATGCGCCACGACCGCGTTGTGAACAAAACAACTCCTTGGTCGCCGGGTTATAAACGACGCCGATCTCGCACCTGCCATGGCTTACAAAAGCTATAGAGATGGCGAAGTGGCCGATACAGCGTGCGAAATTCTGCGTGCCGTCAATTGGATCGATGACCCAGAGATGAGGTGCATTTGTGCCGCCCAACTCTTCGGAAAGAATGCCGTCTTCTGGAAATTGTGCTTGAATTGCTTGTCTTACATGCCGATCAACAGCAAAATCAGCTTCCGTGACGAGATCATGCAATCCCTTGAATCTTGTTCCGAGTGTCGAGGGATTGCGAAAGTAATTCATGGCAATGCCGCCAGCTTCCAGCGCCATTTCCTTGGCCACAGCAAATCGGGCGTTCAGGTCTGGTGGTGTCATGTGGGTATCTCTGTCTAGCGCGTGCGACTACGCCTTGCCTCAAGCGAGCGGTTGACGTCTGCTTCCGAACCATCAAGAAGTTCAACGAGTGCTGCGCGTGCTCCTTCGGCATCATGCCTGCTAATGCAATCACAAACCTTTTCATGAAGGGGCAGAGAAGGACGCTGCCCCTGAGGATTATCATCTGAAAGACGAAAGCTGATGACCATAGCTGCTTCGGTCAGAGCGGCTAAGGAGCCGAATAGTTCGTTGCCACTCATTCGCAAAATTGCTTGATGAAAAGCAAGGTCAGCTTCGGAGAAACGTTCGTTGTCATCGACCCAATACTCCATTTTCTTATAGAGCTCGCGGAGTATCTCGGATTGTTCGGAATTTGCCCGTTCGGCCGCCAGTGCCGCCGCGGTTGGTTCTATCGAACGCCTTAACTCAAATAACTTCCGGACATCTTCAGGATCGGACGTACTGCCAAAACGCCAGAACAGGACGTCAGGATCGAGAAAATTCCAGTCATCTCGTTTTCTTATCCGCGTACCCGTTCTGGGGCGCGATTCCACCATGCCTTTGCCGGTCAAGACCTTGATGACTTCGCGCAGAACCGTTCGGCTGACACCATGGGCCGCGCTCCAGTCATCGGCGTTTGGGAGCGGATCACCCGGCAGAAGGTCGCCGCGCACGATACTTAGTCCGATTTCGTCAAGCAGTCTCGCGTGAAGGCTAACTGCTGCAGATCCGATAGCTCGATGATGCAAGAGGCGCATATCTCATCCGTCTATTAGTATGAATGATATGATTAATACGTGGATCGGAACGCTGTCAAACTTCTGTATCACGGGTGTGACAAAGTGAAATTTTCAACATGCTTCTCAGTGCAAATCAACAGCTGGGCAACGCGGTCAGCCTCATGCGTTGGACATGATCGCCCGGCGGGTACGAACATCGCGTGCGAGGCTGGATGGAGGATGGCGAAGGACGGCGCATCGATTTCCGCAACACTATCATAGTTCTGACCTCCAATGTCGGTGCCGATGTGATCGCCTGCATATGCAGTGATCTGCAGCTGATGCCAGAACCAAAGGTGTTAAGTGGTGTTCTTCGCGATCCGCTCTTGGTGGTATTCCCGGCAGCTTTGCTTGGTCGCATGTTGGTGGTGCCCTACTATCCGCTAACAGATGTTGCACTCGCCAATATCGTGCGCTTGCATCTGAACCGCGTGCAGAAACGCTTGGCTGAAAATCAGAATATCGTCTGCACTTTCGATGATGTCGTGATTGATCAGATTGTCGACCGTTGTACGGAGCTGGATTCTGGTGGGCGCATGGTCGACGCCATTTTGACCAACACTTTGCTGCCGGAGATCAGTGAGAGGCTGTTAACGGGTAGCCTCAAGGACCGACGCTATCGCCGATTACACATCGCGCTAAACCACAACGAATTTACTTATCAATTTGATGCGTAAACTCTGTCGGGTTGAGAGTGCTGATAAACATCGAGAACAACTCGCCCTGAGAGGCAATGCGGAGCTTGCCATAGATATTACGCCGGTGAATACGCACGGTTCCGGAAGAAATTCCCAGCGCATGTCCAGTTGCGTCTGCTGAAAACCCGCGAAGAATGTAGCCCACGATCTCAATTTCGCGCGGCGTCAACAGATTCCTATCCAGATTGCGGAAAGCGCGTTCGATAAGCCCCGACAGATTTTCTCCTCGCGGCTTTGTTGCATTGTGCTCAAATCGTTCTGCCAGATCGGCCCAGTTGTGACGTCCGACTGCTGCCACAAAAGGCACCAGCTCGTTCAGATCGCGAAGCTCGCGTGCCGAGAACGGCTTCGACGTTCGCATCGCTGATATGATGACACAAACGTTTGGCTCTACGCTGAATTTGAAGCCAATTTCCTCAGCCAACTCCGTCTGCGCATAATAATTGCGAAAATACTCTCCCTGATAAAATCGGTCCGGAGCCAGATCCCGCAGCCTTATGAGGCTTGGATCGCCGGGGAGCGATGATTGCAGGTAGAATGGATCCAGGAGATAGGGCCCCTCCTGATAATCCTCGACCATGACCTTGTGTTTCCACACGGGGAACTCGGAATGCAAAGCGATTGGTCGCCGGTTGCCGCAATATGCAAAAGTCACCGTATGTTCAAAAGGCACCACCGTGCGGATCGCTTCGATCAGCGCCGCCGCAAATTGCGGTTGGTGTAACGCATCAATGACCCGTGCAGAAGCCAGCGTCCAGTTCATCAGGAATCTCCGTCTATATGCCTTTTGTGATATATACACGTATTGCGTATTTTTATATGGTTTTTCAAAAATAAGGGATATGCCGCTCCAGGCAAAGCTCTCTAGGGGAATATATTTTGATGGTATACGCTACCGAGGCTTCAGTTGGTCGAAGCGGCGACACAGTTGCGGAATTTGTCGGCACCACGAAACGTTATGGCGCCGTGCTTGCTGCCAGCCAGCTGAATCTGCAAATCCGGCGAGGGGAATTCCTTTCTTTTTTGGGGCCATCGGGCTGCGGAAAAACGACCGCGCTAAGAATGCTGGCCGGTTTTGAACAGCCAAGCGAAGGCGAAATATTGATCGACGGATCAGAGGTTGGCGCTACACCTGCCTATAAGCGTCCTGTCAATATGGTGTTTCAGAGTTACGCCCTCTTTCCGCATATGACTGTGGCCCAGAATGTGGGTTATGGACTAAGACAGCGTCGCCCGAGATTGGCAAAGTCCGAGATCGACCGTCGCGTCGCGAAGGCACTGGAAACCGTACGCCTTGCCGACTTTGGTGGGCGGCGGATATGGGAAATGTCGGGTGGACAGCAACAGCGTGTGGCTTTGGCCCGCGCTATTGTGAATGAGCCCAAAATATTGTTGCTCGACGAACCGATGGCAGCACTGGACGCTAAACTGCGGACAGAGATGCAGCTCGAACTTTTGTCTCTGCAACGCAAGTTGGGCATTACTTTTGTGTTGGTCACGCATGACCAGCAAGAAGCACTGTCGATGTCTGACCGCATCTGCATCATGGGCAATGGTCGCATCGCACAGATTGGGACACCGCGAGAACTCTATGATCGCCCCGCTAACCGCTATGTCGCCAATTTCGTAGGTCGCGCGAACATCCTCACAGGGAAGGTTGAACATGCTGACGATGATCATGTGACGGTAAGCTTGGCCACGGGTCATAAGGTCGTGGTTGAGACAGCGTTTGCAGTGATGCCGGGTGATGCCGTCGACATCATGATCCGACCGGAGGCGCTTCGCCTGACCGTTTCGCCGATGGTAGGAGAGACGGCGATTGAAGTGCAGGTCGCAAACAAGATCTTCCTTGGTGAACATATTGAATTCTTACTCACCCATCCGGTTCTTGGCTCATTGCAGGTTCTGGTGCCAAGACAGGCTGAGCGCGTATTGCCGGGCGTTGATGTGGGTTCCACGGGTCATCTTGTCTGGGGTCACGGAACAGGCCTGATCCTTGGAGCTGAATGAGGTTTTAAAGGTGCAACATCGGGACCATGACCAAGTTCCGTACGGTTCGAAACACCAAACTCGGTCTGAAAATAATAAAATGAGAGGGATAAAATGACGAAGAAAGATACGCCGGTTTCCCGGCAGGCATTTATGGAGGAACTGCGCCGGTACCAGAAGGGCTCCGTTACACGCCGCCATTTTCTTGGCGTGACCGGGCTTGGTGCTGCAACAGCTGTTATAGCAGGCGCGCTGCCGGGGCTTTTGCCATCGCGTGCATGGGCTGGTGACATCGGCGACCGAGTTTCGATTGCAACTTGGCCAAACTATCAGGATCCCGATAATCTGGCCGCGTTCCAGAAAGAAACCGGCGCAGCCGTTCAGGTGAATGTTTTCGGTTCAAACGAGGAAATGTTCGCCAAATTGCAGGCTGGCGGGGCAGGCTGGGACATCGTTGTGGCGACGAACTACGCCATCAGTACCTATGCCGACAGCAAGATGATCGAGCCGCTCGATCTGGCGAAGCTACCCAATTACAACGCTGAGTCTTTTGAAGCGCGTTTCGCAACGCCCGGCACTGTGGATGGAAAGCTCTATGGTATCCCCAAACTTTGGGGCACGACGGGCATGGCCTGGGACAGCAGCAAGGCGAAAGCGCCTTTCACCAGCTGGAAAGATTTCTTTGATCTCACCAAAACCGACTTTTCGGGTCGCACGATCATTCACGACTATCAGCTGACCGCTATCGGCAATGCTCTGAAATATCATGGCTATTCCTTCAATTCTGTCGATCCGAAGGAACTGGCAGATGCCGAAAAGCTGTTGATCGAGGTGAAGCCGCATCTCTTTGCGATTACCTCCGACTATCAGCCATCCATGCGCAACGGCGACGCCTGGCTGACAATGTGCTGGACCGGTGACGCGAAGCAGATGAACCGCGACCTGCCGGAAATCCACTACACGCTCGGCAAGGAAGGTGGAGAAATCTGGTCCGATTTCTACACCATCCCGACCAGCGCACCCAATCGCGAAGGTGCTTACGCGTTGTTGAACTTCCTGCTCGACCCGTCGGTCAATGCACGCGAGGCGGCCTTCCACGGTTATCCTGTGCCTGATGCCCGCGTCGAAGCGCTGGTGTCGGAAGAAATGCGCAACGATCCGATCCTTCATCCTGCGGCGGAACTTCTGTCCACGCTGGAATTTGGCGCGGCAGTCACGTTGACCGATCCAAACCGGGCGGAACTGATCGCCCGCTTCAAATCGGCATAACCGGACGGGCATCAATGGCATTGTCTCAGCGAAAAATGCGCTGGCTCCTGCTGGGGCCAGCGGGCCTGTGGTACGCGGCGCTCCTCATACTGCCGCTTGCGGTCGTGCTCGTGTATTCCTTTGGGGAGCGCGGTGCGGCTGGCGGCTATCAGCCTGCTTTCACCTTTGCGCAATACGCCAATCTCGGAAGCCGCTGGGCTGCGTTCCGTAACACATTGACGCTCGCGCCCATCGGTACGATTGCAGCGCTCCTGTTTGCGTATCCGCTGGCCTATTATCTCGCATTGCGGGTAGGCAGGCAGTGGCGCACCTTGCTGCTGGTGCTGGTGATTGTGCCATTCTGGACATCAATCCTGATCCGCTCCTACGCTTGGATCTTCCTTCTTGGTGGACGCGGCATCCCGCAGTTGTTGTCTGCGTTTGGTCTCGGTGACTTCCGCCTGATCAACACGCCCTTCGCCGTTCTGGTGGGCATTGTCTACGGCTATCTGCCGCTGATGTTTTTCCCGATCTATGTGAGCCTGGAGAAGCTCGACCGCAGGCTGCTGGAAGCCGCTGACGATCTGGGTACGCCTCCATGGCGGCGCTTTCTGCAGATCACGTTGCCCCTATCGCTGCCCGGCGTGGCAACAGGATCGATGCTCGTCTTCATCCTGCTCATGGGGGAATATCTCATCCCGCAAATGCTCGGTGGCGGCAACGTTTTCTTTGTTGGTAATGCGCTTGTCGATCTGTTCCTGCAGTCGCGAAACTGGGCGTTCGGGTCCGCCGTGTCGATAACGCTGGTGGCTATAATGCTGCTCGTCGTCTCCCTTTATATGCGTTTCCTGCGTCTGATGGGGACTGCGCGCGAAGATGTCAGTTTGATGTGAGGAAATGATGCGCATTTATGCTACTGCGATTTACCTGTTCCTCTATCTTCCTATCGGGATCATCGCGCTTTTCAGCTTTTCTGCGGGCCGCTCGGCAAGTCAGCTGCAAGGGTTCTCGACGCAATGGTATTCCAAGGCGCTCGAAAATCCGTTCGTCATTGACGCTCTCAAGACCTCGGCGTCTGTCGCGCTGACTTCGGCTTTTATATCCTGCCTGCTGGGCACGATGGCGGCGATTGCACTGACCGGTCTGAAGGGCAAACTGCGCGTTCTCTTTGACGCCATGATCTACATCGCGGTGATGATCCCCGGCATCGTCATTGGTATTGCAACGCTGATCGCGCTGGTGACGGTATTCAATACGGTCAACCCCTGGCTTCAGGCGTTGACGGGCCTGAAGCTGTCTTTGGGTTATGGCTCGCTCATCGCGGCGCATGTGCTGTTCACCATGTCGCTGGTGATTATCCTGGTGCGTGCCCGTATCGACGGCATGGATCGCTCGCTGATCGAAGCTTCCTCCGACCTTGGTGCAGGACCGCTGGCAACCTTCCGGCAAGTAACTCTGCCCATGTTGATGCCAGCGATGATGGCGGGCTTTCTGCTCAGCTTCACCTTCAGCTTTGATGATTTCATCATCGCTTTCTTTGTCGCTGGACCGCAGACGACCCTGCCGATCTACATCTTCTCGTCCATTCGTCGCGGGGTGACACCCGAGATCAATGCCATCGGTACAATGGTGATGGTGTTCTCTCTGCTGCTGCTCGTCTTCGCACAAGTCATGCTTCGACGTGGAAAACCGGCAAGGCATTGATGACGCCATTTGAAGCGTCTGCTTTGCCCACACATTCCGCGATTATTCTAGGGAAAATACTATGAAATCTTGTCTTGAAGGCCGGGTTGCTCTTGTAACAGGCGCGGGATCTGGTATCGGCCGCGCCGGCGCAATCGCCATGGCGGCTGAGGGCGCAACCGTTATGGTCACGGATCTGCGCGCCGAACTTGCGGAAGCAACGGCAGAAGTGATCCGAGCCAATGGCGGGCAGGCCGAAAGCGCAGCACTTGATGCGCGTGACGATGCCGCGATCACTGAAACTGTTGCTGGTGTCGCCGCACGCCACGGCAGGCTCGATATCGTGCATTCGCACGTGGGCATTCAGATCGCCGGAAAACTTGAGGAAGTGACACCCGATCAAATGGACTTGGCGTGGGCGCTCAATGTGCGTTCGCATTTCGTCGTTGCGCAGGCGGCACTTGCGCCAATGCGGGCACAGGGTGGAGGGTCAGTGATCATCACCGCATCCAATTCCGGATGCCAGTATGATCGCGGCATGATTTCCTATGCCACCACCAAACATGCGGCTGTGGCGATGGTGCGGCAGATGGCGGCTGACTATGCGCGGGAAAACATCCGCTTCAATGCGCTTTGTCCAGGCTTTGTCGATACGCCTTTCAATGCCGGTTTTGAACTGCAGATGGGAGGCCGCGCAGCACTTGAAGATTATGTCTCCGAAACGATCCCGATGGGACGCTGGGCATCTGCGGAGGAAATAGCGGCAGGCATCGTTTATCTCGCCTCGCCACAGGCGGCATTTGTCACGGGACTGGCGCTTGTTATCGACGGCGGTGAAGTTCTTTAAAGAACTGATGGGTCATGATTATGCGGTGAGCACCAGCCGGCGGTATGGAACAAATGGCAAGATGGCCTATCCACATCATGAGGGCGCTAATTTTGTATTTATGGCCTAAGAAAAACCATGATTTGAGCGAGAACATCTGGAAGTAATAACGATGCAGACGGTCAGTAGGGACACTCCGTCTGCATCTTTCAGATCGAAGACGGTCAATGAAAAAGATGCTTACTGTCGTGGGCAATGGTCCACTGTCCCGCAATCTATCGAATGAAATCGATAGTTCCGATTATGTGTTGCGATTCAATGTTCCCCATGCCCTGGACGGCATGACCGGCTCCAGAACCGATCTGCTTATGCTGGCAACATCTGCCAAGCAAATGCAGGATTGGCTACGTGATCCAGCTTTTCTGGATTCCGTCTTCATGCGCAATGCGTCTGAAATTCTCTTTGCCGTTCATCCAAGCATCATCCGGCGTTTTCACCACCATCCCAACGTCCTGTCGCGCCTGAAGGGTAGACGGGCGGACTGGACGCTTCCGGCATTTGAAATCCTGAGCGCCACTGGAAAATCCATTCGGATACTGCCGCCGCAAGTCTATTTCGAGGTCTGCGCTGAACTGGGCATTGCCGAAACACAGATGAAGCAGATGTTTCCGAGCACTGGCTTTTTTGGTGTCTGGCACATGCTGCGAACGTTTCCCTCAACTGATTGGGAGATTCAATTGTGCGGTTTCAGCTGGCAGGGCTGGAAGCATCACGCTTGGGCAGCCGAACGTCACTGGATTGAAGAGAGAGCCAGCTCAGGTCAGATCCGGCTTCTGTCTTGAATTTGAGGTTGGGCGCGGTGAAAAACCCGCCCTTACCCCGTGTTCGAAACCGCGACTTATCAATGGGTCCACTATGTTCTACAGGCTTTTCGATAGGCTTCGGCCATGGAGCCGGGCGCATCGTTCGATGGCGGTGGCGTTTCCAACGCTGGCGGAACTGGCGTCCAGAAGGCGGATCAATACCGGGCCGACGGGAACAATTGTTGCCTTCTACACGACGAACAGTTTCTACGAACAGGAGAAGGAGCGCCTGCTGACGAGCGTTCGCTATCTTGGGCTAAAGATCATCTGCATTGCAGTTGAAAATACCGGAAGCTGGGTGCGCAATGCTGGCCTAAAGCCCGGCGTTCTTTTGGAGCAGCGCAAAACCGTCAGAGGTCCGTTGCTTTATGTCGATGTGGATGCTGTATTTCATCGTGATCCGTGGCCGGAACTACTGTCCATTCGCAGCGATATCGCTGTCTACTATGAAAAGAGTGGCCACCTTTTAAGCGGAACTGTGCTCATTAACGACAGCCCAACCGCCCTTGCTCTTTTGGAGACTTGGCAGAAAGGGTGCATGGATGCGCCGGAAATATGGGATCAACTGGTGCTGGAGCAGATTGTGGGGCACGACACTGCCAAGATCGCGCCCGACTATTCGATAACCAGGCTTCCTGTGTCCTTTTGCTGGATATTCGATAATCTTGAAAATGACCCGGTTGAACAGGTTTATATCGAACACCTGCAGGCCAGTCGGGAGGCAAAGAAGCGCCGACGTTTCCTTGGTCGTATCGGGAAACGGTTACAGCGCAGGCGCGACCGGATCGTGGAGATCGAAAGTATTCTATCGGGCGGGATCGGCGCAGATCCTATCCATGAAGTGCTGATGAGGGACGGTTGAATGCGGATACCCATTCTTTTATACCACCAGATCGCACCGTTGCCGCAAAAGGATATGCCTTTCCATGGATTGCTGGTGCATCCGGCCCGGTTCCGAAGCCAGATGAAATGGTTGAAGAGGGCGGGCTATCGCGGCCTATCGCTGCGTGACGCTCTGCCATACATCAAGGGCGAGAAGACCGGCAACGTGGCGGCCATTACTTTCGACGACGGCTTTCTCAACGTACTGGAAAACGCCGCGCCAGTACTTGCAGATTATGGCTTCACGGCAACCAATTATTTCGTCGCCAATCAGGTGGGCGGAAGCAATGTCTGGGATCAGATGCTCGGCGTTCCGAAGACGCCGTTAATGTCCGTCACCCAGTTGCGCGAGTGGGCAGCGCTGGGGCATGAGGTCGGCGCCCATACACTCGATCATGTCCATCTGACCGCGACGCCGGACGATGAAGCAAAAAGGCAGATCGCCCAATCAAAGATGGTTTTGGAGGATGTGTTGGGTGGCGAAGTCTCAGGTTTCTGTTTTCCATATGGAGAGAACAATGCCATTCATCGCGAGATGGTCAAAGAAGCTGGGTTCAAAACGGCCACGACGACAGTAAGACGACGGACTGACCCAGCCGATGATCTGTTTGAATTGCCGCGGATCAGCATTCGTCGCCGGGATATATGGCCGAAATTCCTCATGCGCTTATGCAGCAGTTAGCGCGACGGCGCTCATTGGCGAGCGCTGAAAAAGACAGTGCCAGCCAGCCGTACCCCGTGACAGCGCGTGCAAGGCGTGCCATAGGGAGGCCAAGTTATTACAAGGCCTCCCACGTTTATGATCCGTATCGATAATATCAGCAAGTCGAACAGCCATCGCATTCTGTTCATCGAAACCTCCGCGGCCCTCAATCGCGGCGAAAAAATTGGTCTTGTCGGGCCGAATGGTGCGGGAAAGACGACGCTTTTCCGTATGATCATCGGCGATGAACTGCCGGATGAGGGGCAGGTAACGGTCGAAAAAGGCGTGACGATAGGCTATTTCAACCAGAACGTCGGTGAAATGGGCGGGCGTTCGGCTGTGGCCGAAGTCATGGACGGAGCAGGACCGGTCAGCATCGTAGCAGCGGAGCTGCGCGAGCTTGAAGCCGCAATGTGCGATCCCGACCGTCTCGATGAGATGGACACGATCATCGAACGTTACGGAGAGGTTCAAGCTCGCTATGAAGAACTTGACGGTTATGGGCTGGATGGCAAGGCGCGAGAAGTTCTTGCAGGTTTGAGCTTCAGCCAGGAAATGATGGACGGTGACGTTGGCAAATTGTCCGGCGGCTGGAAAATGCGCGTGGCGCTTGCCCGCATTCTGCTGATGCGGCCCGATGTGATGCTGCTCGACGAACCAAGCAACCATCTTGATCTCGAAAGCCTGATCTGGCTGGAAGCCTTCCTCAAGAATTATGATGGCGCATTGCTGATGACCTCGCATGATCGCGAGTTCATGAATCGCATCGTCACCAAGATTATCGAAATTGATGGCGGTTCGCTGAATTCCTATTCTGGCGATTATGCCTTCTATGAAGGCCAGCGTGCGCTGAATGAGAAACAGCAACAGGCCCAGTTCGAACGCCAACAGGCAATGCTGGCCAAGGAAATCAAGTTTATTGAACGGTTCAAGGCGCGTGCATCCCATGCATCGCAGGTACAGAGCCGCGTGAAGAAGCTTGAGAAGATTGACCGCGTAGAGCCTCCACGCCGTCGTCAGACTGTGGCGTTCGATTTTTTGCCAGCTCCCCGCTCTGGCGAAGATGTGGTCAGTCTCAAGGGCGTCAACAAATCCTATGGCAGCCGCACAATCTATGATGGGCTGGATTTCATGGTTCGCCGCCGTGAGCGCTGGTGCATCATGGGCGTCAATGGTGCCGGTAAATCGACACTGCTCAAGCTTGTCACCGGTGCGACCGAGCCGGATCAGGGCATCGTTAATCTTGGCGCCAGTGTGAAACTTGGCTATTTCGCACAGCACGCGATGGATATTCTCGATGGTGATAGCACCATTCTCGAATGGCTGGAGCAGCGCTTTCCAAAGGCAGGGCAGGCTCCTCTGCGCGCACTTGCTGGCTGCTTCGGATTCTCCGGAGATGATATCGAAAAGAAATGTCGTGTGCTGTCGGGTGGTGAGAAAGCCCGGCTGGTCATGGCTGCGATGCTGTTTGATCCACCGAACTTCCTCGTGCTCGACGAGCCGACGAACCATCTCGATCTCGATACAAAGGAAATGCTCATCAAGGCGCTTTCAACTTACGAAGGCACGATGCTTTTTGTATCGCATGATCGCCGCTTCTTGGCAGCACTTTCCAATCGCGTATTGGAACTCACGCCCGATGGTATCCAGCAATATGGTGGCGGCTACACCGAATATGTCGAGAGCACCGGTCAGGAAGCACCGGGTCTGCATGTCGGTTGATGAATTTCAGGGGGCGTTAACTGCCTAATGTCGAAGCAATGCCCACAATCACTGGCCCCATAAGCGGCAAGAGCACGTTGGAGATGGCGTAGGTAACCGTGTATCCGATGACTGGCGTTGAGTTCCCCGCTTGAGACACGAGTGCACTGATTGTTGGCGTGCTGCAATGTTGACCGGCGATCGCACCAAGAAGGATTGGTGTGTCGATCTTCATGAGTTTTGCGCCGACAAATAGCGACACGAGCGCAGGTACGAATGAAACGACCAGGCCAAGCAGGGGAAGGATAAGTCCGTACTCCATGATCAGCTTGATTGCGTCAGGTCCGGCACTCAGTCCTATTGCTGCAATAAAAGCAGCCAGTCCGAAATCTTTCGCAAACTCTGCAGCAGGAACCGGAAACCCGCCTCTGGTTGGGTTTCGCATATTGAGCCAGCCAAATGCCAGGCCGGATATCAAAGCCCCGCCGCCCGACCCTAGTGACAGTTCCCAGCCGCGAATATTAAGGGAAAATTGGCCGAGTAGAAGACCAACGACGATACCAAGTCCGAGAAACACAAAATCAGTGCTGCCAACTTTGGGCAGGGCCTTGCCCAACGCCTGTATCGCTCGTGTGACGGGCTCCTCTTGGCCATAAAGGGTCAACACGTCACCTTCATGGAGAACTGTGCCCGGTAATGCCGGAACAGCCTGTCCGAGACGGCGGACGCTGGATATAAACACGCCCCGGCGCAGATTTGGTGACGCCAGCTGGCGCAATTGGCGAATCTGGCGCCCAAAGGCCTCTTTTCGTATGAGAACGACTTCCCGGGTTGCAAGCGCCAAACTGGTGCCGTCTGGCACGGGGACTTCTTCTCCAAAGGAATCCTGAACCGCAATAACGGCGTTGCGGCGTCCGTGTGCAATGACGATATCATCCGGCTTCATAAGAAAGTCGGCGTCCGTTTGGAGGATTTTCCCATGTCTGCGGACACGCGCAAGTGTAACGGTCCAGTTCCAGCTTTTTTCCAGATCGCCAACCATTCGTCCCGCTAGAGATCCCGCGCGGAAAGCACGGGCAACGAACATGGGTAAGCCTTCAACCTGGTCTTCGTCATCGTCTTCCGAGCCCAGTTTGCGGGCCAATGCCTGTGCTTCGGTTTTAAGGTCGACTTTCAGAAGCATCGGTGCAAGCTGGGTGGTGAAAACCACAATTGCGATAAGGCCGAACAGATAAGTGAGGCTATAGGCCGTCGCGACGTTGGCCTGTAATTGTTCGATGTGCTCCGGTGATATCGCGAGATGCGAGATCGCTTGCGATGCTGTTCCGATGACCGCAGATTCGGTCGCAGATCCAGCAAAAAGTCCGGTCGCTGTTCCAATGTCGAGCTTGAACAGAACAATCGCTGCGGAGACCAGGATGGTGACGCACACGACTTCGATTATGGAGAATACTCCATAGCGCCAACCGCCCCGAATATTGGCGAAGAATTGGGGTCCTGCTGTGAACCCCAAAGCGTAAATAAAGAGCGTGAATGCGCTGTCCTTCAGGTCTGGCGAAATGCGCACGCTGAGTTGCCCTATTGCCAGTGCTGCCAGCAATGTTCCGCAAACTCCACCCAAACGAACCAGGCCTATACGCAGTTTGCCAATAAGATAACCGATTGCGAGGGAGACAAAGAGTGCTATAACAGGGTCTTTGAGAAAATACACCGCAGTCCCCCAACCTAACCGATCTCTATTCTATAGATGGTGCATATCTAATATAATAATGGGGTTTTTCAGGCTGTCTAGATTCCGCAAAGATATTTCATTGCAATTCTTTATTCATTACTTGGAGCGGTTAGCACTCGACAGGGCCCCAATCCTTGGGCCACGCTTTCAAATTAGAATGCGATTGTTGTGGGGTTTTTCGGCGCGAAGCCGAATATGTTGATTTTCATCCCGGATTTGTAGCTTTTGGATTATACAGTTTCACGTCATTGATAGAAATATGAAGTTGCCATTTGCCTATTGAATAAATATTCAATCGAATTTAATTTCGATATGCGAAGATGATTTGCTAATATTGTTTATACGGGGATTATTAATCCTAACTAAATTAGAATGCTATATAATGCGTGCTGACGATTACATAAGAATACGTCGCACTACTGATCATCAACGGGTTTTGGGATGAGCATGGAAAAGCGACCACTTACCCTGACGGTCAATGGCGCCATTGTCGGGCCGATGGATGTCCCGCTTGGAATGCCAATGGTCGATTTTCTACATGAATATCTCGATTTGACTGGAACGCATTTCGGATGCGGTCAGGGCATTTGTCATGCTTGTACTGTTATCGAGGTTAAGCCTGATGGCACCAAAGTCGAAAGCCGTACATGCATCTATGACGCTCATTTCTTTGCCGGCAAGTCGATCCAGACGATTGAAGGTCATGCGCAGCGCGATGTGACCGGCAATATTCTCGCGCTGACACCCGTTCAGCAGGCATTTATCGACCACTTTTCCTTTCAGTGCGGCTACTGCACGCCAGGTTTTGTCGCGGGCGCTACCGTTTTTATCGAGCAACTCAAACGGCAGCCCGTGAAGCGCGCCGATCTGGAGACGGCGATCGAAGATGCGCTCGACGTCCACATCTGTCGCTGTACCGGTTACGTCCGTTATTATGAGGCCATCCTTGATGTCGCTCTGGCGACGCCCGGCTGCGTCATCGGTTAATCGGGAGCGCGGCGGTCGGACATGAAACACAAGCGTCTTTATCATTTTATCATAGCTGTCGTGTTGGTTGTCATCGCAGGTGGGCTGTCGGTCTTGTTGGGGGTGTTTCGAACGTCATCCGTGAGCCCCGATCTGAAAGCAGCCCTGTCGGCGGAACAGATGCAGGTGCTTGTCCCCCGTGGCCAGGAACTGGCGCGCGCCGCCGATTGTTTCGGTTGCCATTCTCTGCCGGAAGGTCCAATGGCGGCAGGCGGCGTCGCTATCAAGACTCCATTCGGCACTTTGCATTCAACAAACATTACGCCGGACCCGACCTACGGCATTGGGAAATACAGCCGGGCCGATTTTCATCGCGTGATGAAGTACCGTATCGCGCCGGGCCATCGCAATCTCTATCCGGCTATGCCGTTTGGAGTTGCCCCTTAAAAACCGGACATTTTCAGGTTTGAGCATTTCGGCTCAGGAACTCTCGTGGAGATTGATATCCTAAAGCCTTGTGCGGGTGAAGATTGTTATAGTGCTCGAACCATAATGGCAGTTGAGCCATGACGGTTTCGGCGTCCGGCGTCGGATTTATTCGGACATAATCGCGCTTGAATGTTTTGACGAAAGCCTCAGCCATTCCATTTGACTGCGGGCTGCGCACTGGTGTTCTGCACTGTTCCATACCGATATCCCGGAGCAGAGACGCGGTGTTTTTCGCAATGAAGCATGAACCATTGTCGGTAAGCCACTGGATGGGCTCTGCCAGCATATTGATGCGCCCGAAGCGGTTTTCTAC
>NZ_JASAMQ010000014.1:0-93633 GCF_029909865.1 Ochrobactrum sp. 19YEA23
CTTTTTAAAGGCTCCTACTAGCACATAACAAAACCACTTCTAGTGGTTCAAGCGTAGCGTCCCAAACCTCCACCTCTGGTGGAGGTCATGACTTTAGGCAGCTTTGTGCTTGGCGACAACTGGCGGTGTTGCAGTCATCCAGCACTCCAGAGCCTGCATATAGCGGTTTGCGGCGTTTTCGAGCGCATCTGGCTGCAGTTTGTCTGCCGCATAGAGAAAGAATGGTTCGGCCCATTCCAGTCCACAACGATTGGCTGTTGCCCGCAAAGGGGCCATGAGTTCGCTCATCGGAAACATATTGCGCCTGCCGGGCGTATAGGCTTCGGGCACGTTACCCGCAGTCGCGGCGATCATGAGGGGCGTTCCTTCCAGCGCCCGCCCTTCCTGTTCATAGGTCACGTAAAACATGCGTGTCAGCACGGCGTCCTGCCAGGCTTTTAAAAGCGGTGGCGTTGAATACCACTGGACCGGAAATTGCAGCACGATGCGGTCTGCGGTCAGAAGGCGTTGCGCTTCACGCTCGCCGTCTCTGTAAAAGTCGATCCCGTCGGGATAGACAGCCTGCATATCGACAATGTTCACTCCCGGCAGTCGAGCGGCTGCGGCAGTCAGCGCGGCATTGGCTTTTGACCGCGACAGATCGGGATGAAAAAGCAAGATCAAAGTTCTGGACATCATGTGTTCCTTCCTGCACGTCCTGATGTTGGAAGGATGATGAAATCGAACATGAGATTATTCCAATTTATTATTGGTATATGTTATTATTGATCCTATGAATTTAAGGGCGCTCGATCTCAACCTGTTGGTCATTCTGGATGCGCTTCTCGATGAAGCGCATGTCAGCCGCGCGGCGGAGCGCCTGAACCTCACCCAGCCTGCCGTATCCAATGCTTTGCAGCGCTGCCGTGCCGTCTTCGGCGATGAGCTGCTCGAACGTGGGCGTGGCACGATGCGGCGTACGGCGCGCGCGGAAGCCTTGCGTGCACCATTGAAGACACTGCTCTCCAATGTCGTGGCGCTGGTTGACCCGCCGCAGGTTCCATTGGCTTCAATCAGCCAGACTATAAAAATCTGCACGGCTGATTATCCGGCTATTTTTGTTGTGAAGCCATTGTTGCAGGCCCTTGCCGCTGACGCACCGGGTATCGATATTGTGGTGCAACCCTGGCATGGTGCACCGGCAGCTAAAGAAGCGCTGGAGAGCGGCGCGAGCGATCTTGCTGTATCGGTGTTTCCGGATGCCGACGACGATCTCGAGCGCAAGCACGTGCTGGATGAGGAGTATCATGTCGTCATGCGATATGATCATCCGGCGGCGAGCGGGTTTGTGCTCGATCGTTGGCTGGCTTATCCGCATATATTGGTGTCGGGGCGCGGCGATATGAGCAGCCCGGCTGACAAGGTTCTCGCTGATAAGGGATTGAAGCGGCGCATCGGTCTTGTGGTGCCCAACTTCGGCATGGTGCCGGATTTGCTGAAAAGCACGGATATGATCGCCATGCTGCCGTCGCACTGTATTCCGGATGTGGATACGGACCTTGTTGCCTTTCCGCCGCCCATTCCGGTCAGCGGCTTTCCGCTGCATATTGCCTGGCACAAGCGTCGACAGGACGATCAGGGCCTTCAATATATCGTCGCACAACTCTGTGCGATTCTGACGGGTCGTTGAAGAAAGAACTCTGCCGAATGCAGAACATTCGACAGAGTTTAAGTTGCAGTCGTCTTGGGTGATGTCAGTCCTTGAAAGCGTTGTACTCGCTCATTTCCATGAGACGGTAGAAGTCGGCCAGCGTTTTGCCACGTTCGGCACGAAACCGGCGGCCAGCTTCGCTTGCCTCGACAATACGGTCGGTGCGGAAGGTGCGGAACGCGTTGCGCAGCTCGCACCAGCCGATCACGGTCCACACCTTGCCCCAGAACCACAGGCCGAGCGGGCGAATATCGCGCTCACTCTCGCGGGCTTCGAGATCACGGTAGCGGATATTAAGCACGCTGCTTTCGTCCACCGCGCGCTCAACAGCGTCAATGATGCGGCGCTCGTCGATACTGATTCTGGCAGTAGGGGCGTGGATTTGCGTGCCGGTGATGCGCGCGCGCTCTTCCTTGGGCAGCACGGCCTCGATCTTGACCAAAGCTTCTTCGGCGCCGCGCGCCATGGATACCCCGCCCCAGGCGCGGATGAGGCGCGCACCTGCTACCAGCGCAACGATTTCATCACGCGTGAACATCAGGGGCGGCAGCTCGAAACCCTGCCGCAATATATAGCCGACACCGGCCTCGCCATCGATCGGAACGCCGGTCGATTGCAGGTCGGATATGTCGCGATAGATGGTTCGTTCGGAGACTTCCAGCCGTTCGGCAAGCTGGCGCGCGGTGACAAGCCTGCCACCGCGCAGGTGCTGAACGATCTGGAAAAGACGGTCTGCTCTGCGCATTCCGGGTTTACTCTCCGTTGCAATATGTTGTCTTGCGCTGTTCCAGATAACGATCCGGCCAGCCCAAATCCTTGCGCAGATCTTTCGGCAAACCGTCCAGTGCGCGCTGGGTGCGGACAAAACGGCGGCGCTCATCATGCCTGCGCCGGTATTCCCTCAAGATTGCGATCAGCGGTGCGATTGCGAGTGCCATAGTTCATCTCCCTCATCCTTAGGGAAACACTATCGCACACCCCTCCTGACAGCTTTCTGTCAGGAGCAAAGCGATATTATTATGTCGCTAATATATAGGTATCGGTACGAGTGCATCGCAAGGACTTACGGTTTGAAACGTGGTTCGGCCATATAGCTGAGCGGCAGACGTCCGCCATCGGCATAGATCGTCTGGCCGGTGATATAACTGGCGTCCCGCGATGCGAGAAACGAGGCGATGGATGCAATTTCCGCCGGTTCTCCGATTCGGCCAAGCGGCGTGCGTGACAGGATCGTTTTGCGCGCCTCGGCGTCCGTGTTCACTGCTGACAGCATGTCGGTCTGGATGGAACCGGGCCCGATGGCGTTGACGCGGATGCCCCATTTCGCGAGCGCTATGGCCATGGTGCGTGTCAGCTGGCTCAGCCCGCCCTTGGAGACAGAATAGGCAAGCTGTTCCGGCAGTCCGAAAATGGCGTTGATCGACGACATGTTGATGATCGTGCCTGCTTCGCCACCAGCTTCCACGCGGGCGACCATGCGTTTAGCCACAGCCTGACCGCACAGGAATGCGCCCTTCAGATTGACGCGCATGACCCGGTCGAAATCCTCCTCCTTGAGGTCGAGGAAATCCGCCTTGTGCACGATCCCGGCATTGTTGACGAGAATATCGATCTCGCCGAGATTGGTGACGGTAAAGGTCATCAGATTATGGATATCGAGCTTGTCGCCGACATCCGCCGCCATGGCGCGCACATCGCCGAATTGTTCGAGGTCTTTGACCGCCTGCAAGGTTGCGGTGGTGTCTATATCCGAAAGAACGACGCTGGCGCCGTCCATGAGGAAGCGTTTTGCGATGGCATAGCCAATTCCGCGGGCAGCACCGGTGACGATGGCTACCTTGCCTTCAAGCTGCATGGTCTGTTCTCCGTTTCGCGCGGAGAGTGGACCGGCGAAAACCGCCGGTCAATAGTCTGGGCTGATGCCGCTACCGGGCTCAGGCGAAGGCCATGCCAATGTGGCGCTCGCGCAGAATCGTGCTGATTTCATCGAGAACCGCCGGGTCTTCGATGGTGGCAGGCATTTTCCACGTCTCGCCATCGGCGATCTTCTGGATGGTGGAGCGCAGGATCTTGCCGGAGCGGGTCTTGGGCAGACGTTTGACGGTCAAGGCCAGCCGGAAGGCCGCGACCGGCCCGATGGCATCGCGAACCATGGCAACGCATTCCTTTTCGACCTCGCGCGTATCGCGGTCGATATTGGATTTCAACACCAGAAAGCCGCAAGGCGCCTGACCCTTGACCGGATCGGAAATGCCGAGCACCGCGCATTCCGCCACATCGGGATGGCTGGAAAGAACCTCTTCCATCGCGCCAGTGGACAGGCGATGGCCCGCGACATTGATGATATCGTCGGTCCTGCTCATGATGTAAAGATAGCCGTCACTATCCATATATCCGGCATCGGCGGTTTTGTAATAGCCGGGGAACTCTGCGAGATAGGCTTTCCTAAAGCGCTCATCGGCATTCCACAGCGTCGGCAGGCAGCCGGGCGGCAGCGGCAGCTTGATCAGGATATTGCCGAGCTGGCCGCGTTCGACCTCATGGCCTTCATCGTCCAGCACGCGGATATCGTAGCCCGGAAGGCAGACCGCCGGCGATCCATATTTCGTTTCCAGAAGGCCGAGACCGAGCGGATTGGCGACCATCGGCCAGCCGCTTTCGGTCTGCCACCAATGATCG
This sequence comes from Ochrobactrum sp. 19YEA23, assembly GCF_029909865.1. NCBI lineage: Bacteria > Pseudomonadati > Pseudomonadota > Alphaproteobacteria > Hyphomicrobiales > Brucellaceae > Ochrobactrum > Ochrobactrum sp. 19YEA23. The sequence continues at coordinate 4,370 of NZ_JASAMQ010000014.1, forward strand.
ATCACCGGGCGTCCGATCAGGTTTTCCGCCCAATGGATGGTGTCCGGATCGGCGCGTTCACCGGCCAGAAACAGCGCACGGAATTGCGACAGGTCATATTTGCGGACGAAATTCCCGTCAGCATCTTCCTTCTTGATGGCGCGCAGGGCTGTTGGCGCGGTGAACATCACCTCCACACCATGCTCTGCAATGATGCGCCAATAGGTGCCAGCATCGGGTGTTCCGATGGGCTTGCCTTCAAACAGGATCGTCGTGGCTCCGGCCAGCAGCGGCGCATAGACGATATAGGAGTGACCGACCACCCAGCCGACATCCGAGGCTGCCCAGAAAACCTGTCCCGGTTCCACGCCGAAGACGTGCTTGAGCGACCAGGCCAGCGCCACCATGTGTCCGCCATTGTCGCGCACCACGCCCTTCGGCTCGCCAGTGGTGCCGGATGTATAGAGCACGTAGAGAGGATCGGTCGCGGCGACAGGCGTGCAAGGCACATGTCGGCCGCGTGCTGCGTCGACGGCGGTTTTATAATCAATGTCGCGCCCGTCCACGGGGGCATGAGGATATTGTTCGCGCTGCAAGATGATGCAATGGCCGACCTTGTGATGGGCGGTTGCGATGGCTTTGTCGAGCATGTCCTGATAGGGCACGACACGCGTCGGCTCGATGCCGCAGGAACCGGCGATAATCATCACCGGCTTGGCATCGTCAATGCGCGTTGCAAGTTCATTGGCAGCAAAACCGCCAAAGACGACGGAATGCACCGCGCCAATTCGTGCCGATGCGAGCATGGCGACGGCAGCTTCGGGCACCATCGGCATATAGATCAGGATGCGGTCACCCTTCTTCACGCCGTTGTCGAGCATGACGGCGGAGAGCGCCTCCACTTCCTCGAGCAATTCGCTATAGCTGAACTTGCGCACCTTGCCCGTGACGGGGCTTTCATAGATCAGCGCCAGTTGATCACCGCGTCCATTGGCGACATGACGGTCAAGCGCATTGTAGCAGGTGTTGCATTCCGCGCCGGTGAACCATCGGCCATAGACGCCTTCGTCACCTGCAAAAACCTGATCCCATGGCTTGAACCAGTCGATCACCTCTGCGGCTTCCGCCCAGAAACGCTCAGGACTGGCCTGCCAGGCGGCATAGGTTTCGGCATATTTCGAAGTCATGCTGTTCCTCCCAGAAACACGTACCACGCAGCGCCCGCATAACGGGCGTTTCATGATACGATTTTTCATCAGATGTCAGCGCGCGAGCGGCCTCCTCAGACCGATATCCTCCCGGATTTCTCAGTGCGCTTTCATCTCCTCCATCCTCAATTTACGCCGAGCCATAAAGTTTCGTCCATGGGACTTAAGATGAAGATCGAAACATAAAGCGGCGGCATTTTGAGGGCGCTCTAATTGTTTGTTTTTACGCGCATCTTAACTGGATCGCCGGTTCGCGTTTTTCGAGACGAGCATCAGCAAGAGTGCTTGCAGCTTGCAAGCACCTGCGTCACAAGGAGGGGAGAGGTGTCGCCCGTGACCAAAGTACTGCCTGTGCTGCTTGTCCTGCTGATGGGACTGCACATCATCAAACCGCTCGGCTTGCCGGGATTGAAGCGCCGTGGCGATTTTTGGAAAATTGCCGTCATCGCCTTGTTCGTCATGTCGCTGGCGGTCGGTTTTCATTTCCGCGAATCATAGAAAAGCCCGGTTGAAACCGGGCTTTCTTCATGTCTCTGGCTCTGAAATGGATCAGGCAGCCTTTTCGAGTTCTTTTTTCCAGCCGCCGGTTGCGGCAAGGCTGTTCATACGGGCGCGGTGGGTGAAGGCGCGCTGACCGGCAGCGACATTTTCCGGCTTGCCGCCCCATGCTTCAAGGGCTGCCGCCTGCAAGGCGCGTCCATAAGAGAAGGTCATTTTCCACGGCATGTCATAAGCGGCATTCATGGCTGAGAGATGCGCGGTGGCTTCTTCGCCCGTCTGTCCGCCCGACAGGAAGGCGATGCCCGGAACTGCGGCAGGGACGGTGTTCAGGAAACAGCGCACTGTCTTTTCCGCAACCTCTTCAACCGAAGCCTTCCGCGCATTCTTGCCGTCGATGATCATGTTCGGCTTGAGGATCATGCCTTCGAGCTTGACGCGGGCGTCATAAAGCTCGGCGAAGACGGTTTTCAAAACCAGTTCTGTCACTTCATAGCAGCGGTCGATGTTGTGATCGCCCGGCTGGCCGTCCATCAGAACTTCCGGCTCGACGATCGGCACAATGCCAGCCTCCTGGCAAAGCGCTGCATAGCGCGCCAGCGCCTGTGCATTCTGCCTGACCGCACCCCGTGTCGGCAGAGTGTCGGAGATTGAGATAACGCCGCGCCATTTGGCAAAGCGCGCGCCGAAGCCGTAATATTCGTTCAAACGTTCGCGCAGGCCGTCTAGACCTTCGGTGATGGTTTCACCCGGGAAACCGGCAAGCGCCTTAGCGCCAGCATCGACCTTGATGCCCGGAATCGAACCCGCATTGCGAATGACATCGGTGAGCGGTGTGCCGTCCTTGGCCTTCTGGCGGATGGTTTCATCGTAAAGGATGACGCCGGAAATGTAGTTCTTCATCGCATCGTCGGCGCGAAACAGCATCTCGCGATAGTCGCGGCGTGTGTCTTCGGAGGATGCCAGATTGATAGAATCGAAGCGCTTCTTGATGGTTCCGGAGCTTTCATCAGCGGCCAGAAGGCCTTTTCCGGAGGCGACCAAGGCAATCGCAATATCTTCGAGACGTTCGGTCATTCATACAGCTCCTCTTCAGGCCAAGCCGACCGGATAGAGCGTCCGTCGGCGTTGGAAATTGATGGCTCATCGGCGATAGCAGAAGTGTTCGGCAAAAAATATGGCGGCGCAACTGCTTGAAACGATTGAAATTTTTTCAAACGATTTAGATCGGACAAGTTTTCTTTCCGTCTGTCGGAAGATGCCTGCTCAAGCTTTTTTCCATGAGGGCTTTCATCTTGGCGACAAAACCCCATGTAACAATGACCTGCCATTCTCATCGTCAAAGCCTCCGAGGAGAAGACATGCGCCCGGCTCATCTTAGCCTGTTATTTGCTCTCGCCGCATCGGTGGCATCTGTTCCGATCCATTCCGCCTGGTCCGCCAGTATCAATGCGGGCGACCGCAAGGCTGAGGCCGAGCTGCCCTTTACCGTGACAAGCGTTGCGGAGTTCAGCACGCCTTGGGCAATCGCCTTCCTGCCCGATGGCCGTCTGGTTGTGACCGAAAAGCCTGGCAAGATGTTCATCGCCACTGAGGCGGGGAAAAAGACCGAAATATCCGGCGTGCCCGAGGTCGCCTTTGGCGGACAGAACGGTTTGCTCGATGTGGAGCCAGCGCCTGATTTCGCGAAGAGCAAGGCGCTCTATTTTACCTATAACGAGCCCGCAGACGGCGGGAGCAGTGTCGTGCTGGCAGAGGCCAAACTGGCGGAGAGCGACGGCAAGGCCGTACTTGAAGACGTGACGACGCTGTGGAAGCAGGATTTGGTTGCCAAGGGCGGCCAACCGGGCGGAAAGATCGCCTTTGCGCCCGATGGCAAGCACTTGTTCCTTTCGGTCGGTGAACGCATGCAGCCTGCTACGGCACAGGATGACAAAGCTCCAATGGGCAAGATCCTGCGCATGAATCTGGACGGGTCCGTGCCGCAAGACAATCCGCATGCGGATGAAGGCGGCATTCGTGGCCTGACCTGGACCACCGGCCACCGCAATCCTTATGGGCTGGCCTTTGCGCCGGATGGCAAGCTCTGGGAAAACGAGATGGGTCCGAGAGGCGGCGACGAGTTCAATCTGATCAAGCCCGGTCTCAATTATGGCTGGCCGCTGGTTTCCAACGGCGACAATTACAGCGGCAGGCCGATTCCGCGTCACAGTACCCGCCCGGAATTCGAAGCGCCATTGCTCTACTGGACGCCGGTGATTTCACCGGGCGGTCTGGTCTTCTACAAGGGCGATATGTTCAAGTCCTGGGACGGTTCGGCGCTAATCGCCGGTCTTTCCTCCATGGCGCTGGTGCGGGTCACATTCGACAACAAAGGCCAGCCTGATGAGGCGCAGCGCTTCGATATGGGCAATCGTATTCGCGATGTGACGGTGGGCCCAGACGGTGCGATCTGGCTGATCGAAGATGACGACCCGGGACGCCTTCTGAAACTGACACCGAAATCTTGAGATTAAAAAAGGCCTCGTTTCCGGGGCCTTTTCATTTGCTCATACGCATTTTCCCGCGCGAAACCACTTCGCACTTTTGCTGGAAATGCTTTATTTCTTGAGTACGTCGACACCCGGAAGCGGCTTGCCTTCCATCCATTCGAGGAAAGCACCGCCTGCTGTCGAGATATAGGTGAAGTCGTCGGCCACACCGGCATGGTTCAGCGCCGCGACCGTATCACCGCCGCCGCCGACCGAAACAAGCTTGCCTGCCTTGGTGCGGGCCGCGACATGCTTTGCAGTCTTGACGGTTGCGGTATCGAACGGGCGCAGCTCAAATGCGCCGAGCGGGCCGTTCCAGACCAGCGTTGCGGCATCGTCAATGGCCGAAGCAATCAGATCGGTCGACAATGCGCCTGCATCGAGGATCATGCCGTCGCTTGGCACGGCATCGACACCATAGGTCTTGTTTGGCGTGTCGGCGGCAAAGTGCCAACCCACAACCGCATCGACCGGCAGGATGATGGCGCATTTTGTTGTTTCGGCCTTGGCCATGATTTCACGCGCGGTATGGGCGAGATCATGTTCGCAGAGCGATTTGCCGACATCGTGGCCCTGAGCCGCGAGGAAGGTATTGGCCATGCCGCCGCCGATCACCAGTGCATCGACTTTCTCGACGAGGTTCGACAGGAGGTCGAGCTTGGTTGAAACCTTCGCGCCGCCGACAATAGCGACAACCGGGCGGGCCGGATTGCCGAGGCCTTTTTCCAGTGCTTCCAGTTCAGCCTGCATGGCGCGACCGGCAAAAGCGGGCAGGACATGGGCCAGACCTTCGGTCGAAGCATGGGCGCGGTGGGCAGCCGAGAAGGCGTCATTGACGTAGAGATCGCTATTGGCAGCCAGCGCCTTGACGAATTCGGGATCGTTCTTTTCTTCACCCTTGTGGAAACGGGTGTTTTCCAACAGCAGAACGTCGCCGTCCTTCAACGCATCGACAGCGGCCTTGGCCTTTTCGCCGATGCTGTCTTCCGCAAAATGGACGCCATGACCAAGCACCTTTGCGAGCGGCTTCACAACATGCTTCAGCGAATTTTCGTCGGAAGCAACGCCTTTCGGACGACCGAAATGGGCGAGCAGAATGACCTTTGCGCCCTTCTTCGACAGTTCGGCAATCGTTGGAACGATGCGCTCGATGCGGGTGAGGTCGGTCACCTGTCCGTCAGCCATCGGCACATTGAGGTCAACGCGGACCAGAACGCGTTTGGATTTGACGTCGGCGTCGTCGAGAGTGCGGAAACCCATAAGTTTTCTCCCTGGCTTGTTCCGGCGCTTCGCAAAGCTTCTATCGGTCGGATAGCGTGGCTTAAACGGGCAATCGCTGGAAAAGGGTTGGATAATCGGTGACAAGCCCGTCTTCATCGACGGGAAGATCGGCGGTGAAAGTGCGGTCCGCCGCCGCGTAACGATAGAGTCTGCCTTCTTCCAGACAGCTATAACGCTGCCTGTCGCGCAGCGGCTGAAAACTGTCGAACGGCACATAAAGCATGTCGAGCTGAACGATGCCGCTTTCCGGTGTCAGGCCAAGCCTGCGTATTGGCAGTGAGTTGGTGAAGGGCGTTCCTGCCAGATCGATATCGATACAACCATCGAATTCCGGCAGAGAATTGCCGTTCATCGTCTGCCAATGGCCTTCGCCATCGGAGGAAAGTTCCAACTTCTGGCCGGATGCTGTCTCGATAAGGAAATGAAGAACGCGCCAGGTGCTGTCGCAGTCGATGCTGTAGCGGACGCCGTAAGCATCGCCGCCGCGATTGCCGATCACCACGCTTTCGGCGTGAATATTGCGGCCCGAGGGCGCAAGATTCAAATGTTCGAGCCCTTCTCCTTCCAGCGGACGCCAGCGGGCGACAGTGGGGAGAAGGGCGCGAAACATAGTCAGGCCACGAGGCTTAGATCAGCTTGCCGAGAGCGACGGCAGTGTCGCCCATACGGTTGGAGAAGCCCCATTCATTGTCGTACCACGACAGGATACGAACCATGGTGCCGTCCATGACCTTGGTCTGGTCCATGTGGAAGACCGAGGAATGCGGATCGTGGTTGAAGTCGTGCGAAACCAGCGGCTCGTCCGTGTAGCCGAGGATGCCCTTGAGGCGGCCATTGGCAGCGGCGCGGATCGCGTCGTTGATTTCCTGCACGGTGGTCGAACGCTTGGCGATGAAGGTCAGGTCAACGACCGAAACATTCGGGGTCGGTACGCGGATGGCGACGCCGTCCAGCTTACCCTTCAGTTCCGGCAGAACGAGACCAACAGCCTTGGCTGCACCGGTCGAGGTCGGGATCATGGACAAAGCAGCCGCGCGGGCGCGGTAGAGATCCTTGTGCATGGTGTCCAGCGTTGGCTGGTCGCCAGTGTAGGAGTGGATCGTGGTCATGAAGCCTTTTTCGATGCCGATGGCATCGTTGAGAACCTGTGCCACCGGTGCAAGGCAGTTGGTGGTGCAGGAGGCGTTGGAGATGACCAGATGGTCCTTGGTGAGCTTGTCGTGGTTGACGCCAAAAACGACCGTCAGGTCGGCGCCGTCGGCAGGGGCCGAAACGATGACGCGCTTTGCGCCAGCTTCGAGATGCATTGCCGCCTTGTCACGTGCGGTGAAGATGCCGGTGCATTCGAGCGCGATGTCGACACCTTCTTCCTTCCACGGCAGTTCGGTCGGGTTGCGAACGGCGTGCACCTTGATCGGACCATAACCGACGTCGATGGTGTCGCCTGCGACCGTTACTTGCCTGGGGAAACGGCCATGGACGCTGTCATAGCGCAGAAGATGCGCATTGGTTTCAACCGGGCCGAGATCGTTGATCGCGACGACCTGAATGTCGGTGCGGCCCGATTCCACGATGGCGCGGAGAACATTGCGGCCAATGCGGCCAAAACCATTGATTGCGACGCGGACTGCCATTTTCTGTAAATCTCCCGATAGGATACTGCACCTGCAGTGCTTCATAATTCAGCCGGTGAGGGACTCCCGGCCCGAAAACTAGAGACTGGAAACTTAAACGCCGGCGTTTTTTAGACGCCGGCGTTTAAAAATCATGCTGCGGCGTTAAGCTTCTTTTCCGCGGCTTCAGCGGCGTGTTCCGCCGTAATGCCGAAATGCTTGTAGAGATCGTTGATCTCGCCCGAAGCGCCGAAGCCCTTCATGCCGATAAATACGCCGTTTTCACCGATGAAGCGTTCCCAGCCGAGCGAGATTGCCGCTTCGATGGCAAGCTTGACTGGCGCATTGCCGATGGTTGCCTGCTTGTAGGCGTCGCTCTGGCCTTCGAACAGTTCGAAGCACGGTACCGAGACAACGCGCGTGGCAATGCCCTTGCCTTCGAGAAGGTCGCGGGCCTTGAGTGCGATTTCCACTTCCGAGCCGGTGGCGAAGATCGTCACCTTGGCGTCGTCGCTGGCGGTCGCCAGTTCGTAAGCGCCATAAGCGGAGAGGTTTTCTTCGCGATGCTCGGTGCGAACGACCGGCAGGTTCTGACGGGTCAGAGCCAGCGTGGATGGGGTCTTGGTCGAATGCAGGGCAATCTGCCAGCATTCCGCCGTTTCCACAGCGTCAGCCGGACGGAAGACATTGTGGTTCGGAATGGCGCGCAGTGCAGCCAGATGTTCAACCGGCTGGTGGGTCGGGCCATCTTCACCCAGACCGATGGAATCATGCGTCATGACATAGATGACGCGGATGCCCATCAGCGAGGACAGACGCATTGCCGGACGTGCATAATCCGAGAAGGTCAGGAAGGTGCCGGAATAAGGGATCAGGCCGCCATGCAGCGTGATACCGTTCATGGCAGCCGACATGCCGAGTTCGCGGATGCCGTAATGAACATAACGGCCGCCGTAATTTTCCGGCGTGACAGCCTTGGTCTGGCTCGTCTTCGTGTTGTTCGAACCGGTCAGATCGGCAGAGCCACCGATGGTTTCCGGTACGATGCCGTTGATGACTTCCAGCGCCATTTCCGAAGACTTGCGGGTGGCGACCTTCGGCTTTTCAGCGGAAAGCTTCTTCTTGTATTCGACGATGGCTGCATCGAAACCGGCAGGCAGATCGCCACGCATGCGGCGTTCGAATTCCGCACGGGTTTCCGGATCGGCAGCGGCAAAGCGCTTTTCCCATTCCTGACGCTTCTTGGCGGCGTTGAGGCCAGCCACGCGCCATCCGTCCAGAACTTCAGCCGGAACGACGAAAGGTTCTGCCGACCAGCCAAGCGACTTGCGGGTGGCTGCGATTTCTTCAGCGCCGAGTGGCGAACCATGCACCTTGTTGGTGCCTGCCTTGTTCGGTGCGCCGAAGCCGATGGTCGTCTTGCAGGCGATCAGGGTCGGCTTGTCGGAAACCTTGGCCAGTTCGATAGCCTTGGCAATGGCGTCCTGATCGTGACCGTCAACGGCCAGCGTGTTCCAGCCGGAAGCGGCGAAACGGGCAGGCTGGTTGGTGTTGTCAGCCATCGAGATCGGGCCGTCGATGGAAATGTTGTTGTCGTCCCAGAAGACGATCAGCTTGCTGAGCTTCAGGTGACCGGCAAGCGCAATGGCTTCCTGGCTGATGCCTTCCATGAGGCAGCCGTCGCCGACAAGCGTATAGGTGTAGTGGTTGACGAGGCTGTCGCCGAACTGTGCGTTCAGGATGCGTTCGGAGAGCGCCATGCCGACGGCATTGGCAATGCCCTGGCCGAGCGGGCCGGTCGTCGTTTCGATGCCGGCTGCATGGCCGTATTCCGGGTGACCGGCGGTACGTGCGCCGAGCTGGCGGAAATTCTTGATTTCATCGATGGTGATGTCTTCGTAGCCCGAAAGATAGAGCAGCGAATAAAGCAGCATCGAGCCGTGACCGGCAGATAGCACGAAACGGTCGCGATCCGGCCAATGCGGATTCTGCGGGTCGTGCGAAAGGAAGCGGGTGTAAAGCGTCGTCGCTATGTCAGCTGCGCCCATCGGCAGGCCGGGGTGGCCGGAATTGGCTTTCTCAACTGCATCCATCGAGAGGAAGCGGATAGCGTTGGCCAACTGGTTCTGTTTGTCGGAATTGCTCATGGTCTCAGCCGTCTTTCCATGGGAGGGTTTAACGGGGTTGCGGCGATGCCTTTTGGCTGAGCACGAATGGCGCCGAAAACCGTCCTCCGTTTTTCGGGTCCGTACTCCAGAAGGCACCGGGACACATAGCACCTGCGCATGAGGAGTCAATAAATGCGTGGCTTTTGGGCAATAAACTGTCTGCGACTAATCGTTTGAGTTCTGTGGAAAGCGGCATGGCAATCCCTTAAAAGCCATTTTTGCACCGATTAACGGTGCATGAAAGCTCATATGGACACCTCATTTGTTGCTTATCCGGCGGTCGATTATTACAATCTTTTCAAAGAGGCCTGTCCGGCAGACGCGATTCGATGCCGGTAAAAGGCGTCAGAAAGGACATGGATGGCACCCGAAGCGACCCTCAGGCACGTTTTGGAACGGCTGGAAAAAGCACTCAACACGCTCGAAGGCGCCGTTGATCTGCGGCTGGACAAGGAAGGCGATTTCGCCGAAGCCGAGGAAGAGGTGCAGCGCATGAATGCTGACCGCAGCCGTCTCGCTCAGGAACTCGACCAGTCCGAAGCCCGTGCTGAACGGCTTGAAGCTGCCAACCGCGAAGTTTCGCGGCGCCTTGTCACGGCGATGGAAACCATCCGCGCCGTTCTGGATCGATAGGAGGCTATCATAGCGACCGTTACCGTAACCATCGATGGCAAGGCTTATCGCATGGCGTGCGATGAGGGGCAGGAAGAGCACCTCAGCGGACTTGCCGACCGTTTCGATCAATATGTCACGCATCTCAAATCGTCTTTCGGAGAGATCGGCGATCTGCGCCTGACCGTCATGGCCGGGATCATGGTGATGGACGAGATGGCCGAAATGCAGAAGCGCATCAATGGTCTGGAGAGCGAAGTTGAAACGCTGCGCCGTGCGCGCGATGAAGCGCTTGGCCGCGCCGACAGCAACGATGCGGCGCTGACCGGCATGCTGTCGGATGTCGCATCGCGTCTGGAACAGGTGGCGTCGCGCATCGCGCCACGTGCCGGCTCGTAACACTCTTCTGAATTTTCTGAAAAGAATTCGTGGCGAAAGCTTGCGGACCACTGGCGCAGACCGTGACGAGCGACTATATTCACCAGCGGCGTACTGCGCTTCCCGACAGGTGTAACAGCATCCCCGGGGCCTTATTGATCTCTAAGGGAACTGTCCCTGTGAAGGCTTGCGGGCTTTCGCATATGGTGCCCACCTACTTTGTAGGTTCCCGGGATCAATCACTACCATCGGTTGTCGTGGTCGCCGCTTTCCTTTCATCTTGCAATGCTAATGCAAATTAAGCCCCCAAGGCTTGATCTGCTCTGCGCATTACCCGTAAACATGCGATAACGTTAAATTATTCGCATGTGCTGATGGAATCTCCCCAAGCTACACCTCCCCATACACCACGCCCCTTTGAAAGATTGTCGGTCGCCGTGCCGGTGGCTTTCGTCTATGGGCTGATTTTATACATGCTGATCTGGTCCGGCGTGGCCGACGACGCGATGCCGTTCTTTGCCGGTCTCATGCTGCTGCCGATGGCGGTGGCGAGCCTTGCGTCCAGTCTGGCGGATCCACGCGCCGAGAAAGACCTGTGGCGGCATGTCCGCATGGGTTGGGCCATCATCGGCGGGCTGGTTGTTGTCAGCATGGTGCTGTTCCATGAAGCGGGCATCTGCGTCGCCATGGCCGCGCCCTTCTTTGTGGTATTCTCGACACTCGGCTCGACATTGACGCTGTGGATCATCCGCAAGCTGCGCTCGCGCCGTTCGACGATGCTGGTGGTCGCCCTGCCGCTGGTTGTCTTTCCAGCCGAACTTCAAGTCTCCTACGCTCCGCATGATGGGGCAGTGACGACTGTGATCGACATTGCCGCACCGCCGGAAGTGGTGTGGAAGCAGACCGTCGAAATTCGCAATGTGCGCGCCGATGAACTGTCATGGACGTTTAGTCACGGTGTTCTGGGCGTCCCGCAGCCGGTTGATGCGCGCATCGAAGGCGAGGGCGTCGGCGCTGTGCGTCAGTTGCAGTGGACACGCGGGGTGAATTTTCAGGAGATCGTCACCCAGTGGGAAGAAAATCGCCTGCTGGCGTGGGATTTCCGTTTCGCGCCGGGCTCCATTCCCTCTGCCGTCGAAGCGCATATCAAGGTGAATAGCAGCTATCTGCAACTGGCCAATGGTGATTATCGGCTGGAACCTCTGCCGGATGGTCGCACTCGCCTGACACTGACCACGCATTATCGCATTGCCACGCCGATCGACTTCTATTGCGACCTCTGGGGCAAGGTGTTTCTCAACGATTTTCACGGCGTGGTGCTGAAGGTCATCCGTGATCGGTCGGAGCGGATTGCGGAGGCTGTCTGATCCATCACTTGACTGATCGTCTCATTGCGGTTCCACTGTTATAGTCGGATTATGCAAGCGGAGAGGTTTTGGGGATGGCAGCAACGAAACCGGAAGGCAGTCAGGAAAAGCAGGCGCTGCGACGTGCCGTGCTGGCCCGTCGCGACGCGCTGGATCCGCGCTTCCAGTATGAAGCGTCGCTATCTGCCGCGAAATACGGTGAAGAGGCGCTGGTCATTCCCAAGGGAACGCTTGTGGCGGGTTATTGGCCGATCCGCTCTGAAATCGATCCACGCCCGCTTCTGTCTGTCTTGCGCGGCAAGGGCGCAAGGCTCTGCCTGCCGGTGGTGCTGGACAAGGAAACGATTGCCTTTCGCGAATTTCTGCCCGATGCGCAGCTCGTGCAGACAGGTTTTGGCACCATGGGCCCCGATGCGCGCGCACCGCTGGTCGACCCGGTCATCATGCTGATGCCGCTTGCCGGTTTTGACCGACGCGGGCATCGCCTTGGTTATGGTGCTGGACATTATGATCGCGCGCTGGCGCGATTTGCCGAACGCGACTTGCAGCCGCTGCTTATCGGCATGGCCTATGACTGTCAGGAAGTGGAGCGTGTGCCCGATGAGCCGCACGATATCGCGCTCAATCAGATACTGACGGAGAGCGGCTTGCGTTCGCTGGGCGCAGGCTTATAAGGCTCATCTCATGAGATTGCTTTTTCTTGGTGACATGGTGGGCCGGTCGGGGCGCACGGCAGTTTATGAAAAGCTGCCGGGGCTGATTTCCGATCTGAAGCTGGACTTCGTGATCGTCAACGGTGAGAACGCCGCGGGCGGTTTTGGTATTACCGAAGAGATTTTCCATGAAACGATCCGCGCTGGCGCGGATGTCGTGACCACGGGCAATCACGTCTGGGATCAGCGCGAGGCGCTTGATTTTTCCAGGCGCGAGGATCGCTTCCTGCGTCCAGCCAATTTTCCGAAAGGAACGGCAGGCAAGGGCGAGGGGCTCTACATCGCCAAGAACGGCGCTCGCGTGCTCGTGTCCAATGTGATGGGTCGCGTCTTCATGCATCCCGATCTGGATGATCCGTTCATCGCGGCGGAAAAAATCCTCGAAGCCTGTCCGCTGGGCGAGCAGGCCGATGCCGTGTTCTTCGATTTCCATGCGGAAGCAACCAGCGAGAAGCAGTGCTTCGGCCATTTCGTTGATGGCCGCGCAAGTGCGGTCGTCGGAACGCATACGCATGTGCCGACCGCCGATTGCCAGATCCTGCGCAACGGCACGGCCTACATGTCGGATGCCGGCATGTGCGGCGATTACGATTCTTCGCTCGGTATGGACAAGGAAGAGCCGCTTAACCGCTTTCTGTCCAAGGTGCCGAAGGGACGTTTCGAGGCGGCCAACGGTCCAGCGACTGTCTGCGGCGTGGGTATCGAGATATCCGACCGCACCGGTCTTGCCGAAAAGGCAGCACCTCTGCGCATAGGCGCACGTCTGGAAGAAACCATTCCCGAATTCTGGCGCTAGAGCCGTTCCAGCGGTGTTTGAATCGTCGCAATCGCTCTAGCTGTTTGTTTTTGGCGCACATCTTATCCGAAAACCGCTCCGCACTTTTCGGGATGTGCTTTAGCCGACAATCGCAAAAGAATCGCGCACCTTGCCGGAGGCCGTTCTGACAGGGCGGTGCCCGATCCATTGGACGTGGCGGGCGAGAATGGCGGCGGCGTGGTCGATGTCGTTCTTGCGCAGGGCATCGAGAATGGCCCGGTGATCGTGATCGGTGCGCGCCTCCCACTCCGACCGCCAGGTCGCAAACAGAAACCGCGCGCTGGCCGCATGTAAGTCGTCAATGGCGGCAAGCAGGCGCGGCATCCGGCATGGCTCCAGAATGAGCCGGTGAAAGCGCCGGTTGGCGTCTTCCCAGCTACGCACATCCCGTGACTTGTCGCCGTCGAGCGTGGCGCGTTCCGCAGCGTCGAGCGTGGCGCGGGTGATGTGCGGGGCCGCGTGCCGCAAGGCCAGCACTTCAAGCGCTGCGCGCATTTCGGCGACTTCGCGAATCTCGCTAATGTCGAAGGATGCGACCCGCACGCCCCGGCGCGGCTCCGAAACGGCAAGCCCTTGCGCTTCCAGCCGCCGAAAGGCTTCGCGCACCGGCACATGGCTGGTCTGGAACTCTTCGGCGATGTGATCCTGCCGCAATTTGGTGCCCGGCTCGATTTCCCCTTCGATGATGCGATCGGCCAGAACACGGCTGATGCGGGCAGCGATGGTCTCGTTGGGGGCCTTTGGGGACGGGTCTTGCGGGCGTTGATTCATGATTTTATCGATAAGCTGCTTTGTCCCCCCGGTCGAGCATTATTGAATTTTTTGACAGGTACGGGCGTCGATCCGCGCTTTTGCTGGACGAATGGGGCTCAATTCCTTATAACGCCGCCATTCTGCACGGAAAGCATTGTGGCCGGACTTGCGGCCCCGCCTGCGTGATACTCTCTGCGTGAGATTGTCTGTTCATGCGTAACGCTCTTCCGTGCGCGTCGATTAGAACAGAACAGGGGTGCCATGGCTGGCCATTCACAGTTTAAGAACATCATGCATCGCAAGGGCCGTCAGGACGCCGTGCGGTCGAAAATGTTTTCCAAGCTCGGGCGCGAAATTACCGTCGCCGCCAAGCAGGGTCTGCCTGACCCATTGATGAACCCGCGCCTGCGTCTGGCGATCCAGAACGCCAAGGCGCAGTCGATGCCCAAGGACAACATCGAGCGCGCCATCAAGAAGGCTGCTGGCAACGACGGCGAAAACTATGATGAAGTGCGCTACGAGGGCCGCGGCCCGGGCGGCGTGATGGTCATCGTTGAAGCGCTGACCGACAACCGCAACCGTACCGCATCCAATGTGCGTGCAGCTTTCACCAAGTCGGGCGGTGCTCTGGGCGAAACCGGCTCTGCAGCATTCATGTTCGATCGCGTTGGCGAAATCGTTTACAAGTCTTCGGTCGGCGATGCTGACAAGGTCATGGAAGCGGCTATTGAAGCTGGCGCCGAAGACGTCCAGTCGGGCGAAGAAGAGCACGTCATCATCTGCGCTTTCGAAGATATCGGCGAAGTGTCGAAGGCTCTTGAAGCAGCTCTTGGCGAAGCCGAATCGATCAAGACGATCTGGAAGCCACAGACCAATACGGAGCTGGACGAAGAAAAGGCGCGCTCCGTTCTCAAGCTTCTCAATACGCTTGAAGACGATGACGACGTTCAGAACGTCTACACCAACTTCGAAGTCAGCGACGAAGTGATGGAAAAGCTGAGCGCCTGATTTTCAACGCTCACGGATTTTCGAAACTCCCGGCCAAAACCCAAGTTTGTCCGGGAGTTTTTTTGTGCCTGCGTCCGGCAAAATGCAGGTAATAAAAAACCCCGCCGAAGCGGGGTTCTTTGAATAGGTAACCCGGTATTAGATGCCGAGGTTGCCGAAACGGTTCTTGAACTTCGTAACGCGACCGCCGCGATCGAGCAGGGTCTGCGAACCGCCAGTCCAGGCCGGATGGGTGGTCGGGTCGATATCGAGGTTCATCGTATCGCCTTCTTTGCCCCAGGTCGAACGGGTCTGGTATTCGGTGCCATCGGTCATCACGACCTTGATGGTGTGGTAGTCGGGATGGATATTGGCTTTCATCTTCTCAATCCTGATAGTCTGGCCTGAAAGTCTGGAAGAAAAGCGCAGCCTGAATGTCCAAACTGCGGCACTTTCGCCCAATGGCATTTATGAAGACCCATCACACGCAGGTGATGGCTTCCAAAAGGGTTGCCGAGCCTATACATCAGGCGCACGGCAATAACAAGGGCACAATCTCAAGAATGGCCGATCATAATAATCCAACTGGTGTGAATCCGGAATTGAATGCAGATGAGGCGCGCAAGCGCCGTTCCCTCAAGCCTCTCCGGCGAATGGTTCCGTTCGTCGCCCGCTACAAGCGGCTGGTGATTGGCGCTCTTTTTTCGCTGGTTCTGGCTGCCGTCACGACGCTTGCGGTGCCTGTCGCACTGCGCCGCATGATCGACCACGGCTTCACCGGTGCCAACGCCGTTTTCGTGAACAATTATTTCGGAATGCTGGTGCTGCTGGCGCTGGTTCTCGCGGTTGCGTCGGGGCTGCGCTATTTCTTCGTGATCTCGCTGGGTGAGCGGGTCGTGGCCGATCTGCGCAATGCAGTCTTTGCGCATGTGACGGCGCTTTCACCGGAATTCTTCGACCGTTCGCAGTCCGGGGAAATCGTGTCGCGGCTTTCCGCCGATACGACGCAGATCAAGTCGGTGGTGGGCGCGACCGCGTCGGTGGCGCTGCGCAATGTCATTCTGGGCGTCGGCGCGCTGGCCATGATGGTTGTCACCAGCCCGAAACTGTCCGTGCTGGTGATTGCAGCCATTCCGGTGATCGTCGTGCCGCTGATCGCTTTTGGGCGCTCCGTGCGCCGTCGTTCGCGTTTGACGCAGGACATGCTCGCCAATGCCAATGCCTATGCCAGCGAGCAGATTGGCGCGATGCGCACCTTGCAGGCCTTCACCAATGAAAACATGGTGGTCGGGCGTTTTGCCCGTGCGGTGGAAAATGCCTATCTGGCAGCGCGCTCATCCATCAAAGCACGCGCGGTGCTGACGGCCTTCGCCATCTTCCTGATCTTCTCCAGCGTTGTTGCGGTGCTGTGGTTCGGCTCGCGCGATGTGCTGTCCGGCACCATATCGCCCGGCACGCTCGGTCAGTTTGTGCTCTATGCCGTCTTCGCGGCCAGCGCTTTCGGAGCCCTGTCGGAGGTTGGCGGTGAATTGGCGCAGGCTGCCGGAGCCACAGAGCGGCTTGCCGAAATTCTTGACGAAGATCCCGACATTTCCGCTCCACGCGATCCGGTCGCCTTGCCTGAGCCAGCGCGCGGCGAGATCGTCTTCGATGACGTTTATTTCTCTTATCCGACGCGCCCCGATGCGCCATCGCTGAATGGCGTGAGCTTTGCGGTCAAACCCGGCGAAACGGTCGCCATTGTTGGTCCGTCCGGTGCGGGAAAGAGCACGGTGTTTTCGCTGGTGATGCGTTATTACGATCCGCAGTCCGGCAAGGTGCTGATGGATGGCGTTGCCTTGCCGGAAGCCGATCCCGCAGCTGTGCGCGGGCGTGTGGCCATGGTCCCGCAGGACGTGGCGATTTTTGCCACCTCGATCCGGGACAATATCGGCTTCGGCAGACCGGGTGCCAGCGACGCGGAAATCGAGGCTGCGGCCAAGGCAGCATTGGCGCATGATTTTATCATGGCGCTCGCCAATGGATACGACACCGAAGTCGGTGAACGTGGCGTGACATTGTCCGGCGGCCAACGCCAGCGCATTGCCATTGCCCGCGCCATCCTGCGTGCTGCGCCGATCCTGCTGCTGGACGAGGCGACCTCGGCGCTCGATGCGGAAAGCGAAATGCTGGTGCAGAAGGCCCTTGATGGTCTGATGCAGGGCCGCACCACACTGGTGGTCGCACACCGTCTGGCAACGGTGCTGAAAGCCGACCGCATTCTTGTGCTGGATAAGGGCCGGATCGTCGAAGAAGGCACCCACCAGAGCCTTGTGGAACGCGGCGGCATCTATGCGCGTCTTGCGAAGCTGCAATTCGAGGCCGGGGCAGGGGTGTATTAATCAACCCAACGAGTTAGCAAAAAAGGGGCGTTTTTGCGCCCCTTTCTTTATCTCTCGGTCAGCTTCAGCTCGATACGACGGTTTCGGGCGCGTGCGTCCGGCGAATCCGAAGCTTCGAGCGGCTGGTATTCGCCGAAGCCTGCCGCAACGAGGCGGTTGGCCGGAACACCATTGGCGATCAGGAATTTGACGACCGACGTGGCGCGGGCTGAGGAAAGCTCCCAATTGTCGCGGAAGCGTCCGGTACCGGCGAGCGGCACATTGTCGGTGTGCCCGTCCACACGCAGCACCCAGTTGATATCGTCCGGGATTTCCTTGTTCAGTTCGATAACGGCGTCGGCGAGCTTCTTCATCTCCACTTCGCCAGCCGGATTGATATCCGACGATCCGGTCGGGAACAGCACTTCCGACTGAAAGACGAAACGGTCGCCGACAATGCGGATATTATCCTTGTCGGAGAGGATTTCACGCAGTCTTCCGAAGAAGTCGGAGCGATAGCGGTTCAGTTCCTGCACGCGCTGGGCCAGCGCCACATTGAGGCGCTTGCCGAGATCTGCAATCTTGGCGTTCGATTCGCGGTCGCGGCTTTCCGATGCGTTGAGCGCATCTTCCAGTGCTGCAATCTGTCGACGCAGGGCGGAAATCTGCTGGTTCAGCAGTTCCACCTGGCTGAGCGCCCGGGCGCTGACCTGCTTTTCCGCATCAAGACTATCAGACAGTTCACCGGCGCGCTTTTCAGCGGCTGCCCCAGCACCGCTGCCTTCACTCAGCAGCGTTTGCAGGCGAGAACGTTCGCTTTCCACGTTGGAAAGGGAGGCCTGCAGATTGGCGATGGTGTCCTGCATGTCCTGCGAATTGCTCTTCTCCAGCGACAAAAGCTGCGTCAGCTCCTGAATCTGGCTGTTGAGGCGCGCCAGCACGCTGTCCTTGTTGTTCACCTCTCGGCTGAGGAGAAACTGCGCCAGCACGAAGACCGTCAGCAGAAACATGATCGCCAGAAGCAGTGTGGTCAGCGCATCGACGAAGCCGGGCCAGTAGTCGACATGTCTTTGCTGGCGGCGGTTACGGGCAAGAGCCATGGGGCTTACTCCGCCTTGTCGCTTGGATGGGGATCGGTCCGGTCAGATTTGCGCTCATGGGTGCGGTCATGGGATGGCGTGCCGATAGCCTTGGAAAGCCGGTCGAGCGTCTGGCGTATGGCCTTTTGCTCGTCGGCCTGCTTTTCCACCCAGTCGCGCATGATCTGCTGTTCGCTGCGCATGCTTTTCACCAGCCCCTGAATACCCTCGGCCAGATTGGCAAGGGCTGCGGATGTGCGCTGGGTAGAGGCGTCGCTGCCCTGGGTTTTCAGCCGGTCGGCCAAAGCATGCAGTTCGCCTGTCTGGCCATTTTCAGCGTTCGGATCGGAACCAAGATCGGTAACGGAAGAAAGCCAGTTTTCCAGCTCTGTGTAGAAGCGATTCTGCGCACGACCTGCCTGCAGGTCGAGGAAGCCCAGAATGAGCGAACCCGACAGACCAAACAGCGAGGACGAGAAGGCGGTGCCCATGCCCGACAGCGGCGCCTGCAAACCAGCCTTCAGCGCATCCAGAACATCGCCCGTGCTGCCGGAGCTTGGGTCCAGTGTCTGGATGGTGCGCCCGATGGAGCCAACCGTTTCCAGCAGGCCCCAGAACGTGCCAAGCAGGCCGAGGAAAACCAGCAGCCCGATGAGATAGCGCGAGATGTCGCGGCTTTCATCAAGGCGTGTGGCGATGGAATCGAGGATCGATCGCATTGATGAGGTCGTTAGCGCCATGGACTGGCGACGCCCGATCAGCGCACGCATGGGCGCAAGCAGAACCGGCGGTTGGGTGGTGCCGTCGCGGTCGCCATCGCGGAAGGAGTTGACCCAGCGGATTTCCGGCAAGAGGCGCAGAACCTGCCCGAACGCCAGCAATATGCCGACCAGCAGGACGCCGAAAATGAGGCCGTTGAGGCCGGGATTGGTGACGAAGAATGTATGGATCTGCCGCATCAGCACCGCTGCCAGAAAGGCAACGATGATGAGGAAAATCACCATGGATAATATAACAATACGCGGGCTGCTCAGGCGATAGGGGTCATAATCGCGTCCCTCATCCAGACGTGTTCTCGTTTCCCTAAAGTCACTCATGCGTTCCGCTCCATCGTCGGCTGTTTGATGGGGAGCCTACTTCATAATTATGTGAAGCGGAATCGTCTGAGCAGGAAAAAATGAGCTGTAAAAAACTTCAGCGCGCCAATGGGCGCGCTGAATGCAGTTTATCGCAAAGAGGGATGATCCGGATCAGATCGGCTTCTTCAGCGTCTTGAGAAGTGCGGCCTGAATGGCTTCGTTGCCAGCAACAATGCTCTTCTTGTCGAACATGTCCTGTCCGCCGTCCTTGTCGGAGACAAAACCGCCAGCTTCACGGATCATCAGCATGCCTGCGCCGATGTCCCATGGGTTGACGCCCTCTTCCCAGAAGCCGTCAAGGCGACCGGCGGCGACAAAAGCGAGGTCGAGCGCGGCTGCACCCATGCGGCGCACACCGGCCGTTTCGGCCATGACATTGCGCAATTCAACCAGATAATGGCCGTGATGACCGCGGCCGAGATGCGGGATGCCGGTGCCAATCACGGTATCGACCAGCTTGTTGCGGGCTGCGACGCGCAGACGGCGATCATTGAGGAAAGCGCCGCCGCCGCGTTCGGCGGTGTAAAGCTCGTCCATGGCCGGATTGTAGATGACGCCGGCAACGATCTGTCCCTGACGCTCAAGAGCGATCGAGACTGCGAAAACCGGGATGCCGTGCAGGAAATTGGTTGTGCCATCAAGCGGATCGATCAGCCAGCGATGCTGTCCGTCCTTGGCTGCTACCTCGCCGGATTCTTCCATCAGGAAGCCGAAATCCGGGCGGGCGCGGCTCAATTCCGTGTAGATGATCTGTTCCGCTTTGCGGTCGGCCTGGCTGACATAGTCGCCGGGGCCCTTGAGGGATACCTGAAGATTCTGGACTTCGCCGAAGTCGCGGGCAAGGTTACGGCCAGCTTTCATAGCGGCCTGTACCATAACATTAAGAAGGGCTGAGCGGGCCATTTCTTTATCCTTTTTGGCATGATCCCACGGTTGTTCGAGAAGGCGTGGATATGAGCGTGGACCATGCAGTTAAACAGATCCTTGAAAATCCGGCCCATGTGCCAAACACATGCAAGCGCACAGACTTTCGAGGAATTGAGCAATCTGAGAAAGAACAGTCGCGGTTCAATGGCGACAAGCTGCGATGCCCGTTTGGGCATCGCAAAAGATCGGCGCTCGATTAAGCGCGGCTGACGTAGGTCAGTTCGTTGGTGTCGACGATCACGCGTTCACCGGAAGCGATGAATGGCGGAACGAGGATACGGATGCCGTTTTCAAGCACGGCAGGCTTGTAGGACGAAGCTGCGGTCTGGCCCTTGACGACCGGATCGGCTTCGGTGATCGCCAGCGTGACCTGATCCGGCAGACGAATGCCGATCGGCTTTTCTTCGTAAAGCTCGACGGTGACCATCATGCCGTCCTGAAGGAAAGCAGCGCGGTCGCCGACGAAATCCTTCTGGAGTTCGAGCTGTTCGTAGGATTCCGTGTCCATGAAAATCAGCGCTTCGCCCTGTTCATAGAGGAACGAGAAGTCCTTCTGCTCAAGGCGCACGCGCTCGACGGTTTCGGCAGCGCGGAAACGCTCGTTGAGCTTGGTGCCGGTGATGAGGTTCTTCAGTTCAACCTGATTGTAGGCGCCGCCCTTGCCGGGCTTGACAGCGTTGGTCTTGACGGCAACCCAGAGCCCGCCGTCATGTTCGATGACGTTGCCGGGACGGATTTCGTTACCATTGATCTTCATGAGCTTGATCCGGAATGAATTGAAACCAATTGCGGTCCGACGCATGACGACAGAAAGGCAACCGCCCGCTTTGTCACGGGGATTGCGTAAGCGTCTTATACTCGAACCACGATAATCGGCGTCTCCAAGACCACAAAACGGCGCTTTGTGCAAGCCTGAGCACGAAAAGAGAATCTTTTGGAGACGTAGAATCGTCAGAATTGCTAGCGCACGCGCAGATCGTTAGCCGTCTCGATAGCTTGTTTGATCTGGTCGTCACCCAGTCCGTCCATCAGATCGTTGAGGTCGGGCGAGCGAAAACCGGCACGCTGCGCAATGATATACCATGCCGCAGCCTTCACAGTATCGCCGTCGGTGCCGATCCCGTCGCGATAGAGACGGGCGAGCCAGACTTGCGCCATGACCATGCCGCGTCCGGCGGCAAGCTGCATCCAGCGGAAGCCCTGTTCATAATCCTTGTCGCCGCCACGGCCTTCAACCAGCCAGCGTCCGAGATCGAACTGGGCGGTGTCATAGCCCTTGCGTGCTGCAAGGATCAGATAGAAACGGGCCTTCTTGTCGTCGCGGGCGATCTTCTCTGTGCCATTGGCATAGATCTGGCTCAACGCATATTGGGCGTCGGCAAGCTTTTCATCAGCCGCTTTTTCAAACCACGGAAAGGCAAGATCGAGGCCGGGCTTGCCCGGATGCTTCACCATCAGCATCTGGCCCCAGTTGAACTGGGCCATGGCGTTGCCGCCTTCAGCTGCCTTTTCCATCAGGGCTTCGGCCTTGGCCTGATCCTTCTTGACATAAGTGCCCTGAAGCAACAGGGCCGCATAACGGAACTGCGCTTCGGTAATGCCGTTATCTGCGGCCTTGCCATACCATTCGGCTGCAAGTTTCTGATCGGCGGGAATGCCCATGCCGCGTGCATAGAGTTCAGCGATCAGCGCCTGCGATGCCGGATCGCCCTTTTCCGCTTGCGGTTTTGCGAGATTGAATGCGGTCAGATAAAGCCCGCGCTGAAAAGCGCCAAACGCCTCGTCAGCAGGCCTGTCGCCGAACCGGCTCAGATCGATCGACGGCATTGGAGCGGTCGTCGCAGGCTGCGGCAGCATAACGGGCTGTTTGGCGGGCTTGTCGCTCTTCTTGTCCTTGTGGGTGCCCTTGGCGCTGTCGTTCTGGCTCTTTGCAGGCTCGCCTGCGGCGGCCGCCGGCAGGGCAGGCAGCGCGAATGTCAAAGCGGCAGCGAGAAGAAGTTTGCTCTTCATGGGCATCAACAAGACCTTGGGAACCGAATCTGAAGGATTAGTTTTCAAAACGCGGCGCGTGTTCGTCGAGAAGCCGGTTGGCTTCCGCGACAGCTTTCGCCGGATCTTCCGCCTCGAATACGGCACGACCGAGCGCCACGAAATCCGCGCCGGTCTCGGCTGCGGGAATGACGCTCTCAAGCGTGTTTCCAGCCTGTGCAATGGAGGGAATTTCGACCATCTGCGCCCACCATTCGGCCAGCGCAAGATTGCGCGGATGCGCATCCGGCTTGTTGTCCGCACCGACCTTACCGAAGAAAATGTAATCAGGCTGCAATTCGCCGATTTCCATCGCGCCATGGCGGTCACGCAGATTGCCGGTGCCGACGATCATCTTCGGTGTGTGCTTTTCAATGGCGTCGGCGAGTTCAGCCGCCTTGCCTTCGATATGCACGCCATCGGCGCCGACGCGACCTGCAATGCGCGTATCGTTCAAAATAAGCGCGGCTGCGCCCTTTTCCTGAATGATCGGCACGGCCTTTGCAGCGGCGGCCTGAAAGGTTGCTTCATCCAGATCGCCGGTATCGAGAATCACGCTTGCGACATCACCACCGGAAAGCGCTTCCGTCAAAAGTCTGGCCAAAACCGCGCTATCGGCAATCGGCGGGGCAACCAGCACGATGCGGCAGCGTTCGGGTTCGGTTTTGGGGGCGGACTTGTTCATGGGGCGAAGCCTAACGAGAAAAACATGATGGAATTCGGGCAAGAGTGAAGTTCTGTTTATCCGAAACGGAAGCCGCGCTCTATCTAATTGTTTTGGCGCAACTATGCGCCTGGCTATTTGTTCCGGTGCATTTATGCACCCTATATTTGCTTAAGCGCATTTATGCGATCCGACAGACAGACGACAAGTCCTGTCTTTGCCGCGACAGTTCAGGCCGCGGGTTCAACGTCCGGTATGGCATTATGTTATCCACTGGAACGAAAGTTGATCGGAACCAACCCGGTTCTGCCGGGATTATTGCGTATATAGGTCCCATCAAACGTCGGGCAATGAACGTCCCGATGAAGCATGTGGCTTCTATCCGATCTCCCATTCGGAGAGCTGCAACTGAGAGATTGGAGAGTGTCGCGGTCCCAAGCGCCGGTGCTTTCCAGCAGAGACAGACAGGCTGGTAAATGACGATTGCGACCGCTAGAGAAGCGATGCCCGCGCAGAACGTGAAAGTGCGCGACACGCGCATTGACGTGTTCCGTGCGCTTGCGCTGTTGACCATTTTCATCAACCACGTGCCGGGCACCATCTACGAGCACTTCACGCACAAGAACCTTGGCTTCTCCGATTCGGCAGAAGCCTTCGTGCTGATATCCGGCATGGCTGTGGCATTGGCCTATGGCAGCAAGTTCGGCCCGGGCAACCGCCTTCTTCTGACATTGAAGATGTGGCGTCGCGCAGGCGTGCTTTATACCACCCATATCATGACGACCATGGCGACCATCGCCATCTTCGCTTCCGCCGCGATCTTCCTGAAGCGTTCCGAACTGCTCAAGGAAATCAATATCGAGCCGCTGCTCAAGCAGCCGGTGGAAGCCCTATTCGGTCTCGTGACGCTTGGTCATCAGCTGGGCTACAACAACATCCTGTCGATGTATGCCGTTATGCTGGTTCTGACGCCGCTCCTGCTTTTGCTGGCGCGCATCAGCCTGCCGCTGATGCTGGGCGTTTCGGGGATGGTCTGGTTCCTGTCCGGTCTTTATCAGGTCGCGCCGATCAATTATCCGACGGAGGGCGTCTGGTTCCTGAACCCGCTTTCCTGGCAGTTCCTGTTTGCCATTGGCATTGCGGGTGTGATGCATGTGCGCCGTGGCGGCCAGCTGCCGACGCATCCGGCCCTGATCGGCCTTGCCGTCGGCTATCTGGTGCTGGCGATGGCCTGGGTCCGCATTCCGCTCTGGGGCATTGATGCCTCGATGGGCATGCCGATGATCATTACCGGCTTCGACAAGACCTTCCTGTCGGGCCCGCGTCTCCTGCACATTCTGGCGATGGCCTATCTCATTGCCGTGGTGCCGACGCTGAACAATATCGCTCGCACCGCGCCGGATAATCCGCTGGCGATCCTCGGCAAGCATTCGCTCCCGGTCTTCATCGCAGGCACGCTGCTTGCCATGGTGGCGCAGGTCATGAAGCTGGTTAATCCGGGCGGTCTTCCCTATGACACACTGCTGATTGCAACCGGTATCGTGATGCAGTTCGCGCTGGCCTATTATCTGGAGTGGCTGCCCACCATCGGCTGGGGCAAGCAGGGTGCAGTCAAACCTGCCATCCCTGCCGCCGAGCCGGTCAAGGTTCAAGCGGCGACGAAACCCCAGCCTGCCATGCAGCGCTATTGATAATGAGCCGCCTTCGGGCGGCTTTTTTCTTTCTGCGCGGCCTGGGCCTGCTGGTATTTTCCACAGGGCGTGACCGAAATTAACCATTCATTAATCTTAAGAGGGTTTAATCATTTACATCCAGTTCGGCTGGATTCTTACCGAGTGGTTTAGCCACTCTGTTTGACGCCTCCCTGTTAAACTCCTGAGAGCCGCCATCGCGGCTCTTTTTTTGTGCCTGTAAGGCTCTGACGGCGTCTGTCACTGGCGTTTTGAACGCATGAGGGGAACCGGAAACCGGTTCGACCCGTTCTGCTTGCAGGGTCAATTAACCACCCCTTGAAAATGTTAACCGAACGTTAAACATAATCTTGCGCGACCGTGCATGAAGGTGCAGTTTATCGTGGACTTGTTTGATGTGACTGTTCCGTCCGGACGTCCCGCGTGGTCGAACGGCGGTTCAGTATTTTTCAGTCGCGTTCATCCTCCAGTGGATGCGATCAACGGAATGGGCCGCCGATGCAGGCGGTCATGCAGGGTGACAGAGCAGTGATTAGCGAACAGAGACAGGTGCCGAGCAATATGATCAGCCTCGCCGAGCGCATGGTCTTCTCGGATTCGTTCAAGCCGATCTACAGCCAGGGCATGGATATGGTCGAGGAAGCGGCGAGCTATCTCGACGGCGAAGGCCGTGAAGAAGCGCGCAATCTGTCACGGATTGCTGCGACGCTTTATGCCGCCGAATCGATGCGTCTCACCACCCGTCTGATGCAGATCGCTTCCTGGCTTCTGCTGCAGCGTGCTGCCCGCAACGGCGAGATGAACCGCCAGCAGGTGTCTGCCGAAAAGGCCAAGGTGCGTCTCGACACGCCATCGGCTGGTGAAGGCGCTCCGGGCTGGAGCGAGCTGCCTGCCGCCTTTGCCGAATTGGTGGAGCGCTCAATGCGTCTGCAGGCGCGTGTGCGCCGCATGGACCGCGAAGTCTATGGCGATGTGGTTTCCCTGCAGGCCAATCCGCACGGCAACCCGGTTTCCGAACAGATTGTGTTGCTCAAGACGGCTTTCGGCGCTTCTTAAGGGCCGCTGATATTTAGGCTCTGACGGCCTGCAAATGGCGTTCTTTTCCGCTTCCGGTGCTCACGTACCTTATGTACGCTGCGCGCCGGTTCTCAAAGCCCACCATTTTCGGCGCGTCATAACCAAAATCTGCGCTGTCCCGTCCATGCTTTCGGCGCATGTTTCTCTTTTGTTCACTTTTCTGCTGTCAAGTGAATCCGTCTGAGGATAGGGTTCGCTTATGAAAGAAACGATTCGCATTATTGGCATCGATCCGGGCCTGCGCCGCACGGGGTGGGGCATTGTCGAATCGCTGGGCAATTCACTGCACTTCATCGGCTCGGGCACGGTGACGTCGAACGCCGAGATGGATCTCGCTTCACGTCTTTGCCAGCTGCATGAGGGGCTTTCCAAAGTTCTGCATGAATTCATGCCGCATGAGGCGGCGGTCGAGCATACCTTCGTCAACAAGGATGCGACGGCAACACTCAAGCTCGGCCAGGCGCGCGGCATTGCCTTGCTCGCTCCTGCGCAGGCGGGGCTGCCGGTGGCGGAATATGCGCCGAATGCTGTCAAGAAGGCGGTAATCGGTGTCGGTCACGGTGAAAAGCAACAGATACACATGATGGTCAAAGTGCTGATGCCGCGTGCGTCGTTCGATACGAGCGACGCCGCTGATGCGTTGGCCATCGCCATTTGCCATGCGCATCATCGTCAGAGCATTGTAAGCGCCCGCCGTATGCAGGCGTTGTTAGCGGGGTAGGACCAGAATGATCGGCAAGCTTAAGGGCGTGATCGATGAAATTGCCGATGACCATGCCGTCATCGAGGTGCATGGCGTTGGCTATGTGGCGTTCTGTTCGCCGCGCACGCTGGGCAATCTCGGCGGCGCGGGCGAGGCGGCCATCCTGTTTATCGAAACCTATGTCCGTGAGGACATGATCCGCCTTTACGGTTTTGCCAATCAGCTTGAACGCGAATGGTTCCGCCTGTTGCAGAACGTGCAGGGCGTCGGCGCCAAGGTCGCGCTGGCGGTTCTCGGCACATTGTCTCCATCGGAACTGGCCAATGCAATTGCGCTGCGAGACATCGCCATGGTGTCGCGTACGCCGGGCGTCGGCAAGAAAGTGGCGGAGCGCATCGTCACCGAATTGAAGAACAAGGCTCCGGCCTTTGCCGGTGAGGCAAGCGGCACCATCGGGCTCAAGCAGGAGCTTGGAGCCGGTGCAGCCCCGGCTCCCGTCGCGGATGCCGTGTCGGCGCTTTCCAATCTCGGTTACTCGCGAGATCAGGCGGCGAATGCCGTTGCGGCTGCGCTGAAAGAGGCGGGCGAGGATGCCGATTCGGCCAAGCTGATCCGTCTTGGTTTGAAGGAATTGTCGCGGTGAGAGCCTGTTCCAAAAGTCGCCATGCCGGTCTGCAAATGGCGTTTTTCTGCGTTCCGGTGCTCATGTACGTTAAGTACATTGCGCTCCGGTACTCGAAAACCACCATTTTCGCCACGGCCTGCCACTTTTTGATTCAGGCTTTGAGCAACTTGCCTGAACATGAGGTTCATGCGAGGAGGAGGACATGAGCGACCGCAACCCTCTCATTGATGCCGACAGACGCGTAGACGAAGACAATACGCTGCGTCCGCAAATGCTCGACGATTTCGTTGGGCAGGCGGCGGCGCGCGCCAATCTCAAGGTCTTCATTGAAGCGGCCAAGGTGCGTGGCGAGGCGCTGGATCATGTGCTGTTCGTTGGCCCTCCCGGTCTCGGCAAGACAACGCTGGCCCAGATCATGGCCAAGGAACTGGGCGTCAACTTCCGCTCCACCTCTGGTCCGGTTATCGCCAAGGCTGGCGATCTGGCGGCATTGCTGACCAATCTTGAAGAGCGCGACGTGCTCTTCATCGATGAAATTCATCGTCTCAGCCCGGCAGTGGAAGAAATTCTCTATCCGGCGATGGAAGATTTCCAGCTCGATCTGATCATCGGTGAAGGCCCGGCGGCGCGTTCGGTGAAGATCGATCTTGCGAAGTTCACGCTGGTTGCGGCGACGACGCGCCTTGGTCTCCTGACCACGCCATTGCGTGACCGCTTCGGCATTCCTGTGCGGCTCAATTTCTATACGGTCGAGGAACTGGAATATATTGTGCGCCGTGGCGCGCGCATCATGCAGATGGGTATTTCGCCGGAGGGTGCGCTGGAAGTCGCGCGGCGTTCGCGGGGCACACCACGTATCGCCGGACGCCTGTTGCGCCGCGTGCGCGATTTCGCGCTGGTCGCCGGTAGCGATGTCATCGACCGCAAGATCGCTGATGAAGCGTTGTCGCGGCTTGAAGTGGACAATCGCGGCCTCGACCAGCTTGACCGGCGTTACCTCAATATTATCGCGCGCAATTTCGGTGGCGGTCCGGTCGGGATCGAAACCATAGCGGCAGGGCTTTCCGAGCCGCGTGATGCGATTGAAGACATTATCGAACCCTATCTCATCCAGCAGGGCTTTCTGCAGCGCACGCCGCGCGGTCGCGTTCTGACGGCGATTGCATGGCAGCATCTGGGATTGCCTGCGCCAGCGGAAATCATCCAGCAGGCGCAATTCGGCCTCTTCATGGAAGACAATGACTAAGACTATCGGGACTGATCGAAACGAACATGCGGCGCTTGAAGCCGTATCGGGTGCGCTGAAAGACGGGGCGCATCACCTTTATGCGCGCATCTATTATGCCGACACGGATTTTTCCGGCTTTGTCTATCACGGGCGCTATCTGGAATTTTACGAGCGCGGACGCACCGATTTCCTGCGCTTGCAGGATGTACATCATATCGAGCTTGCCGAAGGTTCGCTCGGCGAGGAAATGGTCTGGGTCGTGCGGCGCATGGAGATCGATTACAAGTCTCCGGCCCGAATGGACGATCTCATCCTGATTGAAACGCGCGTCAGCGAAATTCGCGGCGCACGGGTCATCATGGCGCAGAAGATCACTTGCGACGGCCGCTTGCTTTCGGAAGCGAAAGTGGAAGCGGTGATGATCACCAAGGAAGGCCACCCGCGCCGGATACCGGATGAGTGGCGCGAGGCTTTCACGAAGGAAAGCTGATTTGCTCGCCCCCAAGAATTGAGGGCTTGCCTGTCGCGTTTATTTTTAAGCGCAGGCTCATTAGATGGCCGATTTTGACATCTTGGGCCGATATAGATGCAAATGCTAACGCATCTTTAACCATAATCTTCGATTAATCATCCTGACGGAATCGGTTGAAGGGCTGGCTGCAAGCGCAGCGCCTTCCTTTCACCAAAATTAACCGTAACAAGCGCCGTAGGGATTTAAAGTTGCAAATCCGGCATGTGTGCTTTGGGGCGGTTGTGATGCGAGTGTGTGTATGTCCTGCCTGGATATGCAAACAGCGCGCGAAGCAGTTTCGGGAAAAGTGCCAAGCGTTTTTCCTGGCCGAACTGCATCGAACAAGACGTAAAGCTGCGCAGATTTGGGTCACCCGTGTCGAGCGGCGATCTGTGACGATTTGCGATGCCGCCCGGTCCCGTGCCGGGCGTTTGGATTCAAAAACAGGATATTTCCAGCAGAAGTACGAAACGGCTCTGCGGATGGAAATGCCTAAAGACAGAGAAGGTTGGGGTCAGCGGTCCGGGTGTCGGACTGGCAAGAGCCTCGAAACGGTGGATCGATGGAAAATGTTGCGTTAGCGGCCCCCGCCGCCGATGTTACCCTCTGGGGCCTGTTCATGCAGGCAAACTGGGTGGTCAAGCTGGTCATGCTGGGTTTGCTTGGCGCTTCGGTCTGGACATGGGCTATCGTCGTGGACAAGGTGATTGCCTATAGCCGCGCGCGCCGCGCCATCGACCGCTTCGAACAGGCTTTCTGGTCGGGCCAGTCTCTGGAAGAACTCTATCGCAATCTCGGCGAACGCCGCACCACCGGCATGGCGTCGATCTTCATGGCGGCCATGCGCGAATGGAAAAAATCCTTCGAGAAGGGTGCACGCTCCCCCATCGGTCTGCAGATGCGTATCGACAAGGCGATGGATGTCGCGCTGGCGCGTGAAGGCGAAAAGATGGAATCGCGCCTGGGCTTCCTTGCCACCATCGGGTCAGCTGCACCGTTTATCGGTCTGTTCGGTACGGTTGTCGGTATCATGACCTCGTTCCAGGCCATCGCTGCGTCCAAGAATACCAGCCTTGCGGTTGTGGCACCGGGTATTGCGGAAGCCCTTCTGGCGACGGCCATCGGTCTTCTGGCCGCTATTCCGGCCGTTATCGCCTACAACAAACTTTCGTCCGATGCGGGCAAGATTGGTGGACGGCTCGAGGGCTTTGCGGACGAGTTTTCCGCCATACTGTCGCGCCAAATTGATGAGAAGCTGACGCCGCGCAGTTGAGCGCCTTCCAGCGAATACGGCAAATCGAGCTTTCGGGAATCTTGCAATGGGCATGTCGGTAGGAAATGGAATGCAGTCGGGCGGACGCCGCAGGCGTGGTCGCAAGAAGGCATTGATGAGTGAAATCAACGTTACGCCGTTCGTCGACGTGATGCTGGTGCTGCTCATCATCTTCATGGTCTCTGCGCCACTTCTGACAGTCGGCGTGCCGATTGACCTGCCGGATACGCAGGCCAAGGCGATGAACGCCGATACGCAGCCGATCACGGTTTCGGTCAGCAATGAAGGCAAGATCTATCTGCAGGAAACCGAAATTCCGATCGAAGAGGTCGTGCCGAAGCTTCAGGCCATTTCCAAGACGGGCTATGAGGAGCGCATTTTCGTGCGCGGTGACAAGGCTGCCGATTACGGCACCGTCATGAAGGTCATGGCCCGCATTTCCGCCGCCGGTTTCAAGAATATCGGCCTTGTGACCCTCCAGGAGCAGGATAGCTGACGCCATCATGAAGGCTGGCCTGACATCTTCTGTAGCGCTCCATACCATCGTCATTGCGCTGGGGCTCTTTTCCTTTTCCTCGCCGAAGGCTTTCGACGTGCAGGATTCGGAATCGTTCCCAGTCGACATCGTGCCGATTGAATCCATCACGCAAATTCAGCAAGGCGAAAAGACGGCTCCGATGAAGGAGAAGTCCGCGCCAATTCCGACCACAAAGCCGCAGACCGTTCCCAACGCCCAGAATGTCGGCGATCAGGAGGTTGATACCACGACCCCGCCGAAGCCCGACACCAAGGCAAAGCCAATCGAGGCGGCGGAAGAACCCAAGGCTCAGCCGGAGCCGGTGAAGAAACCGGAACCGAAGCCTGACCCCAAGCCCGAACCGAAGCCGGAAGAAAAGCCGACGCCGGTTCCCGCGACCGAAATGCAGGCCAAGCCTGAGCCGAAGCAGGAAGTGAAGCCGGATCCGGTGGCGGAAGCCATCGAAAAGCAGGCCGAAACGCCGGATGCGAACACGCCGCGGCTGCCGGACAATGTTCCCGCTCCGCAGACCAAGCCGAAGCCGCCGCAGGCGCAGACCGCCAAGACGCCGGACCGCAAGCCGACGGAAGAAAAGAAGCAGACGCAGTCCGCATCGCAGACCTCGCAGTCGAAAAACGATGCGATTGCCGATGAAGTATCGGCGCTGCTCAACAAGCAGAAGGCTTCCGGTGGCGGCGCAAAGCGCTCGACCGATCAGGCATCGCTGGGCGGCAAGAAGAATACCGGCGGCTCCAAGCTGAGCCAGAGTGAAATGGATGCGCTGCGCGGTGCGATTTCCAAGTGCTGGAACGTGCCCGCCGGTGTGGCCGACGCGCCGGGGCTGGTTGTGACCGTGAAGATGAAACTGAACCAGGACGGCTCCATTCAGGGTGTTCCGGAAGTGACATCGGGCGGCGGCGGCGATGGTGTTGGTCGTGCAGCGGCTGAAAGCGCCAAGCGCGCGGTTGCACGTTGCGCACCGTACAATCTGCCAGTCGACAAATATGATTCATGGTCGGAAGTGATCGTCAACTTCGACCCGAGCGAAATGTTCTGATCGGGGTTTCCCGGTCACCAGACTAAATGAAGCCCACTATGGGCAAAGGACAAAAGAGGTCCCTGAAGATATGAAAACCGGCATCATGACAACTAAGATCCGGACAGTCCTCTCGGCTTTCGCCTGCATGATTGCCGCAAGTCTTGTCTGCACCATGCCTGCACGCGCTGTGGTGGAAATCAACATCAACAAGGGTGTGGTCGAGCCGCTGCCGATCGCCATCACGGATTTCCTGTCCGCAGACCAGCTTGGACCCAACATCACGTCGGTCATTGCTGCCGATCTTGAGCGGTCCGGTCTGTTTGCGCCCATCGACAAGGGCGCCTTCATTGAAAAGATCTCCAATCCCGATGCTGCGCCGCGCTTCGAGGACTGGAAGGTCATCAATGCACAGGCTCTGGTCACCGGTCGCATTACAAAACAGCCGGACGGCAGACTGAAGGCGGAATTCCGCCTCTGGGATACGTTTGGCGGTCAGCAGATGATCGGCCAGCAGTTCTTCACCTCGCCGGATAACTGGCGTCGTGTCGCCCATATCATCGCAGACGCCATCTATGAGCGCCTGACCGGTGAAAAGGGTTACTTCGATACGCGCATCGTTTTCGTCGATGAATCCGGCCCGGCCCAGAAGCGCATCAAGCGCCTCGCCATCATGGATCAGGACGGCGCGAATATTCGTTATCTCTCCGATGGTCGCGATATTGCTCTGACCCCGCGTTTCTCGCCGAACCGCCAGGAAGTGACTTACATGTCGTTTGCCGGCGGCCAGCCAAAGGTTTACCTGCTGCAGCTCGAAACGGGCCAGCGTGAGCTGGTCGGCAACTTCCCCGGCATGTCCATCGCTCCGCGCTTCTCGCCGGACGGCCAGAAAGTTGTCATGAGCCTGCTTCAGGACGACGGCAGCGCCAATGTCTATGCGATGGATCTGCGTTCGCGCACCACGACCCGCCTGACGAACAGCCAGGCTATCGACACCAGCGCATCCTATTCGCCGGACGGTTCGCAGATTGTGTTCTCGTCTGACCGCGGCGGTCGCCCGCAGCTCTATATCGCCGGTGCCGACGGTTCCAATCCTCGCCGCCTGTCGATGGGCGATGGCAGCTACTCGACACCAGTCTGGTCTCCGCGTGGCGATCTCATCGCCTTCACCAAGCAGTCGCAGGGCCAGTTCTCGATTGGCGTGATGAAGACCGACGGTTCGGGCGAACGCCTTCTGACGTCGGGCTTCCACAATGAAGGCCCGACCTGGGCTCCGAACGGTCGCGTGCTGATGTTCTTCCGCAAGGCGGCAGGCGCGGGCGGTCCAAAGCTGTTCACCATCGACCTGACGGGTCGCAACGAACGCCAGATCCAGACGCCGAATTTCGCATCCGATCCGGCCTGGTCGCCGCTGCTTGAGTAGTATCAGCTTTAAAAGAATCACCGATCAGATTAAGGCGCGGGATTTTGGTCCCGCGCCTTTTTCATGCCCTCTGGCAGCGGTTTAGAGCGCGATATGCGATGTTTTTGGCCTGTCTTTGCGGCGTTTGCCACAATCGGCCTCTATAGCCGTGTTTCTGCCGTATTTTGCCATCAAGGCCTAAAAACAGAATGGCAGCCGGAAAACGCCGGTTGCATTTGGTCTCAAGACAATATTAACCATACTTCTTGAGCCTGCATTAACCTCGATATGATTATTGGTTGGTTACGCAGGAACATCAAATCTTAAGGAGCCTCGGCCCATGCGCCGCATCCAGTCGATTGCACGTAGCCCGATCGCTATTGCCCTTTTCATGTCGCTCGCCGTCGCCGGTTGCGCATCCAAGAAGAATCTCCCGAACAATGCCGGTGATCTCGGCCTCGGCGGTGCAGGCGCGGCAACGCCCGGCTCGGCGCAGGACTTCACGGTCAATGTCGGCGACCGCATCTTCTTCGATCTCGACTCGTCGCTGATCCGCGGAGACGCACAGCAGACGCTTTCGAAGCAGGCCCAGTGGCTGCAGCGTTACCCGCAGTATTCGATCACCGTCGAAGGTCATGCTGACGAACGCGGTACCCGCGAATACAACCTCGCTCTCGGCCAGCGTCGCGCTGCCGCCACCCGCGACTTCCTTGCTTCGCGTGGCGTGCCGACCAACCGTATGCGCACCATCTCGTACGGTAACGAACGTCCGGTCGCAGTTTGCGATGCCGACTCGTGCTGGTCGCAGAACCGCCGTGCCGTCACCGTTCTCAACGGTGCAGGCAGCTAATAGCTGGCTATTTGTATTTGCAAACGCACAACAGCGTTGCAGGAAAAGCGGCCTTCGGGCCGCTTTTTTCGTTTTCATGTCTGTTGATCAGGCATTTCGACAAACTTTGGCCGAAGTCGCCCCTGTCATAGTGGGAACGATTAAGGGAAAGCATCTTTGCTTTTCACGGATTTGCTCTAAAAGCGGAACTGGCCGTGCGGTATGGCATGTTCAGCAAGCATTCAGGCGCGGCACTCGATCATCCTGTTCATTGTAAACTCGCAGGGGCAATAGGGAATGAGGACAACAATGAGGAAAGTGACACTGGCAATTGCCATGCTGCCGCTTTTGGCGAGTGCTCCGGTTTTGGCGCAGACTGGCGATCCGGGTGCAAACCAGTATTCGCAGCAGGTGTGCAATCTCGCACATCAGAACGCGCAGTCTTACAGCAAGATTTTGCAGCTCCGCGACAAGATGGTGAAAATCCATCGCGATAACGAAGCTCGTTTTCAGGCTCTCGAAAAGGGTAAGGGCGGCGGACAGAATCGCGTCAGCGTCGGCTCGACCGCAATTCTCGATGACGCCATGCGTGGTGGCGGCGCTTCAGCGCAGAATGGCGGCTACCAGAGCGCCGGTATGATGCAGGAGCTGGTACGCAACCTCACCGGCAAGATCGAGGATGTGGACGCCCAGATCGCATTCACCGACAATCAGCTGCAAAAATCGCAGGAAGACAACGAATTCCGCTTCGAGGAACTCGAAAAGAAGAATGGCGTCGCATCACCGGCTGCAAACAAGGCTGGCCAGCCTGCCGCTGCTCCGGCTCCGGGTGCCGATCTTTGCGCGCAGGGTGCAGGCGATGTTGCCAGCATGGCCGATACGCTTGGCATGCGTGCCGAGGCCATGAACTTCCAGATCCTCGAAATGCAGGATCAGATGCAGAAAATGCAGGAAGAATATGAGCAGCGCTTCCAGTTCCTGGAAACCGGCAAGCGTGCCGACACGAGCGACCGCAACGGCGGTGGTGCAGGCGATGGCAGTGCTCTCGCCAGCGCCGGTTCACCGGACACTATGGGCCAGAACACCTATGATGGCGGCGCTACTGGTAATCCCGATGCCGGGGTTTCCGCAGATGCCGGTCAGGACGGTTCCATCTCGGACCGGACGCCAGCACAGGAAGCGCCGCAAACCGCACAATCGGGCGCAGTTGGCGCCGATTCTCTTGCCACTGGTTCTGGCGTCTTGACGCAGGGCGGGTCTCAGCGCGGCGAGCCGCCGCAGACGCTGGGGTCCATCCGGTTTGATTCCAGTGGCAATGTAATCGGCGAATCGCTCAATACCGCACCGCGCCCGGTCGAACAGGGCGGTCAGCCCGGCGGTCAAGGTTCCTCTGGACAGGGCAACTCGCAGAACGGCACGGCTGTCGCCTCGCTGCCAATGGGCGATAATCCGAACACGCTCTATCAGGCGTCGTATCAGTATCTGATGTCGGGTGATTACAAGGCGGCCGAAACGGGTTTCCGCCAGCATGTGAAGCGCTATCCGGCTGATCCGCAGACCGCGGAAGCCCGCTTCTGGCTGGGCGAATCGCTTTACGGTCAGGGACGCTACCCGGAAGCTGCAACGGTGTTCATCGACACGCAGCGCGACTATCCCGATTCCCGCCGTGCGCCGGAAAACATGTTCAAGCTCGGTATGACGCTTGAGAAGATGGACAATCACGACGTTGCCTGCGCGACCTTCGAGCAGATTCCGCAACGTTATCCCAAAGCGGCTCCCGCCATTCTGAAGCGTGTTGCCGAAGAACGCACACGTGTAAAGTGCTGATTGCGGAGTTATTTCGTGGGGCTTTCCCCGACTGATATTTTTAAGCCTTTTCAACTGGATCAAGCAAAGGCCGTTATTGCGGCCGTTTCCGGCGGCAGCGATTCGCTGGCAATGCTCTTCCTGCTCAAGGATCATTTGGCGACGCTCGATCCTCGTCCTGCACTTCTCGCAGTGACCGTCGATCATCGCTTGCGTGCCGAATCAGCCGAGGAGGCTGAAAATGTCGGCGCGCTGTGCCGTGAGCATGGTATCGCGCACCGCATTCTGGCGTGGGACGATCCCAAGCCGTCGCAGGGGCTGGCCGCAGCTGCGCGCAGCGTGCGCTACCGGCTTCTGGTTCAGGCTGCGCATGAAGCGGATGCCGGTGTGATCGTGACGGGCCATACGCAGGATGACCAGATCGAGACCTTCCTGATGCGCAAGGAGCGCAGCCACCACGCCGAGGCGAGGGGGCTTGCCGCCATGGCGCCGCAATCATGGCTGGAAGGCTCAGTGCAACTGATCCGCCCGCTGCTTTCGGTTTCACGGCAGGCCTTGCGAGATGAACTGACGGCGAAAGGTCTTCGCTGGGTTGATGATCCGAGCAACGCCAATACCGACTATGAACGCCCGCGTGTCCGGCAAGGCGCTGCTGCCGATGCCGATCCGCAGATCGTTCTGGCGCAGGTGGCTCTGGCGAGTGCGGCACGCAAGCGTGACAATGCTGCTCTTGTTGCGGCCTTGGCCAATCCCGTAAGCCTGCAAGTGGATGATTGCGACCGGATGGAAATCGATCCGGCCATTTACTCCGCTTTGCCGGAAACGGTCCGGCGGCTCTTTTCCGGCCTCGTGGCTTCGCTGGCAGGCGGACGTCGATTCCTGCCCGGCGATGCCGAGCGCTTGCGCATCGAACGCATTCTGTCGGGCGAGGCGGAGCAGGAAAGCCAGAAACACGAAAGCCGAAAACACGAAAGATTGACCATTTTTGGCGCGCTGATTGAGCGCGGAGCCAAGGGGCTGCCACATCGTTTCCGGCGGGAGCGACGCAATCTGCCGTCGATGCCGTTGCCTGCTGGAGGCAGCTGTATCTGGGATGGACGCTTTCGCTTTTTCAATTCAGCTGAGCGCGATTTTGAAATCGCCGCGCCGGGACGACAGGCATTGATTGATTTTCTGGCTGATTCTCCCACGTCTTTTCCAGAAAATGCTTCTGAAACCAATGCGCGCTGGCGCGAAGCGCTTTTGGTGCTGCCCGCAATCTATGCGGATGGAAAGATTGTCTCTTTGCCATTCCTTCCCGGAGAGAATCTCCCGGCGCATATCCGCATGGAGCGGCATTTTGCGCTGTTTGACCATGTTCTGCCGGGATATGATTTCGCTCTTGCCGAGGCGATCGAGAAGCGAATTGGTCGGCAATCTTCACCAAACTCCTAATTTTTATAAACCAGAGTGGGAAGAATCTCCCATGCGGCGTGATACGCGCCTTGGCAACGCCTTCCTTCGATCCTATGTTAGATCGAAACATCGTTCCGCGATTGCGGAATGGCCGTGGTATCGATTGGACCCGAGATGAATCCGAACTATCGCAACTTCGCCCTCTGGGCGATCATTGCTCTTCTTTTGATCGCGCTGTTCAACCTGTTCCAGAGCCCTGGTCAGCGCACGAATTCCCGTGAAGTTTCCTATTCGCAATTTATTGACGACGTATCCAATGGTCGCGTGAAATCGGTCACGATTACCGGCGAGCGCATCACCGGCACCTTTGCCGACAATGGCTCGACGTTCCAGACCTATTCACCTGGCGATACAGGACTGGTTTCCCGTCTTGAAGAAAAGGGCGTCGCAATTACTGCCCGTCCTGAAAGCGACGGCTCCAGTTCGCTGATCGGCATTCTCCTGTCGTGGCTGCCGATGATCCTGATCCTTGGCGTGTGGATTTTCTTCATGCGCCAGATGCAGGGCGGCTCGCGCGGTGCGATGGGCTTTGGCAAGTCGAAAGCGAAGCTTTTGACCGAAGCGCATGGCCGCGTGACTTTCCAGGACGTTGCAGGCGTTGACGAAGCCAAGCAGGATCTCGAAGAAATCGTCGAATTCCTGCGCGATCCGCAGAAGTTCCAGCGTCTCGGCGGCAAAATTCCGCGCGGCGTGTTGCTCGTTGGCCCTCCCGGCACCGGTAAGACCCTTCTGGCGCGCTCGGTTGCGGGTGAAGCCAATGTGCCGTTCTTCACCATTTCCGGTTCGGACTTCGTTGAAATGTTTGTCGGTGTTGGTGCAAGCCGTGTCCGCGACATGTTCGAGCAGGCGAAGAAGAATGCACCTTGCATCATCTTCATCGACGAAATCGACGCTGTCGGTCGTCATCGTGGTGCCGGTCTCGGCGGCGGCAATGACGAACGCGAACAGACCCTCAACCAGCTTCTGGTCGAGATGGATGGTTTCGAAGCCAACGAATCGATCATTCTGATCGCTGCGACCAACCGTCCGGACGTTCTTGATCCGGCACTCCTGCGTCCGGGCCGTTTCGACCGTCAGGTCGTGGTGCCGAACCCGGATATCGTCGGTCGTGAACAGATCCTGAAAGTGCATGTGCGCAACGTGCCGCTCGCACCGAATGTCGATCTCAAGGTTGTCGCACGCGGCACGCCGGGCTTCTCCGGTGCCGATCTCGCCAACCTCGTCAACGAAGCCGCTCTCATGGCAGCGCGCCGTAACAAGCGCCTGGTGACCATGCAGGAATTCGAAGACGCCAAAGACAAGATCATGATGGGTGCGGAACGCCGCTCCGCCA
This sequence comes from Ochrobactrum sp. 19YEA23, assembly GCF_029909865.1. Taxonomy (NCBI): domain Bacteria; kingdom Pseudomonadati; phylum Pseudomonadota; class Alphaproteobacteria; order Hyphomicrobiales; family Brucellaceae; genus Ochrobactrum; species Ochrobactrum sp. 19YEA23. The sequence continues at coordinate 42,958 of NZ_JASAMQ010000014.1, forward strand.
TGACGCCGGAAGAAAAGGCCAATACGGCCTATCACGAGGCAGGTCACGCCATTGTTGCGCTCAATGTGCCTGCATCCGATCCGGTCCATAAGGCGACGATCATTCCGCGCGGTCGTGCGCTTGGCATGGTGATGCAGCTTCCGGAAGGCGACCGTTATTCGGCCACCTATACCTGGATGGTGTCGCGTCTTGCCATCATGATGGGCGGTCGTGTGGCTGAAGAGCTGAAATTCGGCAAGGAAAACATCACTTCCGGTGCATCCTCGGACATCCAGCAGGCAACCAAGCTTGCCCGGTCCATGGTCACCCAGTGGGGTTATTCCGACAAGCTCGGTCGCGTGGCTTACGGTGACAATCAGGAAGAAGTCTTCCTCGGTCATTCGGTGTCGCGCACGCAGAATATTTCGGAAGAAACCGCGCAGATCATTGATGCCGAAGTGCGTCGCCTGATCGACGAGGCTTATGCCGAAGCGACCCGCATCCTGACTAAGAAGAAGAAGGACTGGATTGCGCTCGCTGAAGGTCTTCTGGAATATGAAACGCTGAGCGGCGAAGAAATCAAGGCGCTGATCGCAGGCAACAAGCCGTCGCGCGATCAGGGCAATGATACGCCGTCGCGCGGTTCGGGTGTTCCGAAGGCCGGTAGCCCGCGCAAGCGCAAGAGCAGCGGTGAACCAGGCAGCGAGCCTGGCATGGAACCGCAGCCGCAATAAGCTGCTTATTGCAAAGAGACGACGAAAGCCGGGTTTCGCCCGGCTTTCTTTTTGACTATGTCTCCGACATGGCTTCAAACCGCCGCAAAGGCTCGGTTAACGATTTCGGCGCATGATCTGTTGAAGGTTACAACTTTAGAAGCCGGGATCGCTTCAGACCCTGCCAAAGACGAAATTGCATAGAACAGGCATTTTAGGATATTAACACTCGAAATTCGCTGTCAAAGTTGCGGGCCTGCGCGACTCTTGCGCTCTGGTTGAAATGAGCGGCATATATCGACGGCACCGGGATGGCGACGTGGCTCAACGCAAGGCTAAATATATGACACGGAAATACTTCGGAACTGACGGTATTCGCGGACAGGCGAACAGTTTCCCCATGACGCCCGATATCGCCATGAAAGTTGGCATGGCAGTGGGTCATATTTTCCGTCGTTCGGGTCATGTTTCGCGGGTGGTGATCGGCAAGGATACGCGCCGTTCAGGCTATATGCTCGAAAACGCGCTGGTTGCTGGTTTTACAGCGGCGGGCATGGATGTGTTTCTGCTCGGACCGATTCCGACGCCTGCTGTCGCCATGCTCTGCCGTTCGCTGCGCGCAGATATCGGCGTGATGATTTCGGCTTCGCACAATCCGTATTATGACAACGGGATCAAGTTGTTCGGTCCTGATGGCTTCAAGCTGTCGGACGAGATCGAGATGCAGATTGAAAAGCTGATCGAGGGCGATCTGTCGTCTCTGCTGGCAAGCCATGGCGCTATCGGCAAGGCCAAGCGCGTGGACGGCGATATTTACCGCTATATCGAGTTTGCCAAGCGCACCATGCCGCGCAATATCGCGCTCAACGGGCTGCGTGTGGTGATCGATTGCGCCAATGGTGCAGGCTACAAGGTGGCTCCGGCTGCGCTCTGGGAACTCGGCGCTGAAGTCATCACCATCAATAACGAGCCAAACGGCATCAACATCAATGAGGATTGCGGTTCGACCCATCCGATTGGCCTGATGAAGAAGGTTCAGGAACTGCGCGCCGATGTCGGCATTGCGCTGGATGGCGACGCGGATCGTGTGCTTCTGGTCGATGAAACCGGATCGGTGATCGACGGTGACCAGCTGATGGCGGTGATTGCCGAATCATGGGCCAATACCGATCGGCTGACCGGTGGCGGTATTGTCGCGACCATCATGTCCAATCTTGGACTTGAGCGATTCCTGACTGATCACAATCTGACGCTCGCCCGCACCAAGGTTGGTGATCGCTATGTCGTCGAGCATATGCGCGAACATGGCTTCAATGTGGGCGGCGAGCAGTCCGGCCACATCGTTCTGTCGGATTTCGCCACGACGGGTGACGGCCTGATCTCTGCCTTGCAGATACTTGCAGTCATGCAGGAAGCCGAAAAGCCGCTTAGCGACATTTGCCGCAAGTTCGAGCCGGTGCCGCAATTGCTCAAGAATGTGCGCACCACAGGCGGCAAGCCATTGGAAAACAAGAACGTCAAGAACGCCATCGATGAAGCGCGCGAGCGCCTTGGCGTGCAGGGTCGCCTCGTGATTCGTCCATCCGGAACCGAGCCCTTGATCCGCGTGATGGCGGAAGGCGATGATCGCGTTCTGGTTGAGAAGGTGGTCAACGATATCGTTGATGTCATCTCGTCGGTCGGCAACGCGGCTTAACCCAGTAACCATTTTGAATGATTGAAACGGCGTGTCTCCGACGCGCCGTTTTTATTTTAGCTAGGTCTAAGATTTATTAAAAAGGATCGTTAAAAAACAAGGTTAAGTTGTAATTAACCTTTCAAATTTATGTTCCCTACAGAAAGCGAGGATGGCGCTCTGGCGTCATGATATTTCAATGGGGCAGATGATGAACGGTCTTGTGAAAACTTTTTTCGGCGGCTTGGCTGCATCTGTCGCCTTGATGGCCACGGGCGCACTGGCGGCTGATATGATCGAACCGCCAGTGGTTCCGGAAGTGGTTGTAGCGCCGCCTGCTGTTGGCGGCTGGTATCTGCGCGGTGATCTCGGCTATTCGAAGCCGAAATTCAAGGATGCGGATTATGCCACGATCGACAACTGCGAATGCGGCCCCTCGACATTCGGCAGCAACACACTGTCGGGCGACCTGAAAGGTTCCTTCCTGATCGGCGGCGGTGTCGGCTATCAGCTGACGGATTACTTCCGTACCGATCTGACGGTCGACTATATGACCCGTTCGAAATTCGAGGGCCATACCTACGGTTCGGCCTGTAACGGCGACGCTTCCTGCGCCTCCGACGAACGCAGCCATTTCTCGGCCCTTTCGATCCTGGCCAATGCCTATGTTGATCTCGGCAATTTCGCCGGCTTCACGCCTTATGTCGGCGCTGGTATCGGTGGAACGCGCGTGCGCTGGAACGATATCGAGGATGCACGTTATGGCGGCTCGGTGGAAGGCACAGCCAACTGGCGCTTCACCTATGCCCTCATGGCTGGTGCTTCCGTCGATCTGACGCAGAACCTCAAGCTCGATGCAGGCTATCGCTATCGCCATATCAATGGCGGCAAGATGTTCGAGGGCGGTCAGTATCTCGGCGACGGTTACGACAAGGGCATGGACGTCCACGACGTCCGCGTCGGCCTGCGTTACATGTTCGGCGGATCGAATGCGCCTTACGCACCGCAGCAGGTTTCGACCATCGTTGACGGTCCCGTCTACAAGTAAGATACCTCCATACCTGATCGTCTAAGGCCCGGTTTTCCGGGCCTTTTTCTTTGCTGTATTCCTTAAATGAATCCCAATTTTTATCTGGTATTAACCATAGGCGTTCATAATTGAGACTATTCTTATGAGCGGGGATCTCATCATGTTTGCGAAGTGGCGTGCTCTCAACCTGTCGGTTGTTGCTCTGGCGGGTTTCAGCGTTGCATCCGTTGCCTCTGCGGCCGATCTTGATGCCATTGGCTATGAACCTGTCGTCGAAGCGCAGCCTGTAGAAGTCGGCTCCGGCTGGTATCTGCGCGGCGATCTCGGCTACAATATTTCATCGAAAACCGGACTTACTGCCAGCGACCGGTTTGGGAACAGCGCTTCCCAAAGCTTCGATCTGGACAAGAATTTTGTGCCATCGGTTGGTATCGGCTATCAGTTCACCGACTATCTGCGCGCCGACGTGACGGGTAGCTATTCCAAGCAGGATCTGGATGGCTTCCCTGCCGAAGCCCGTATCTGGGATATGATGGCGAACGGCTATGTGGACCTCGGCAATTTCGCTGGCTTCACGCCTTATCTCGGCGGTGGCCTCGGCTTTGCCAATGTGCGCTATACCTTCGACACCGGCTTTGGCGACTTCAAGTCCGACGACGACTATCGTTTTGCCTGGGCGCTGATGGCTGGCGTCGGCATCGACGTTGCGTCGAACATCAAGCTCGATCTCGGCTATCGTTATGGCGTCATCAGCGGCGGCGATGTCGTCAGCACCAACGCTGGTTCCATCAGCGACAAGGATATCAAGTCGCATCAGTTGCGCGCCGGTATTCGCTTCACGACCTGGTAATTCATGTTGTCAGAAGCTGACTGAAGACAGGGCCTTTCGGGGCCCTTTTTCGTTCTTGCAAGGAGGTTCTACGTTTTGCGCCTTCTTGCTCGATTTCAGAGTAAAATATTCCCGAAAAGCCATGTTGTGGAAAAATGCGCTTTCCGCTATTCCCATCAGTGGGCCACGTCTCCCCACCGAGACGCGTGCTATCTGAGAGGATAGAAACAACATGACGACGATTGCGAAGCCGGCAGTTCGCCCGGCTAACCCTAATTTTTCATCCGGTCCCTGTGCAAAACGTCCCGGCTGGTCGCTCAATGCGCTGGTCGATGCCGCTCTTGGCCGTTCGCATCGCGCGAAAATCGGCAAGACCAAGCTGAAGGACGCCATCGACCTTACCCGCGAAATCCTGCAGGTGCCTGCCGATTACCGTATCGGCATCGTTCCGGCATCCGATACCGGTGCTGTGGAAATGGCGCTGTGGTCCATGCTCGGCGCGCGTGGCGTCGATATGGTCGCGTGGGAAAGCTTCGGTTCGGGCTGGGTTACGGATGTGACCAAGCAGCTCAAGCTCGAAGATGTGCGCACCTTCACAGCGCCTTACGGCGAGATTGTCGATTTTTCGCAGGTCGATTTCGACCGTGATGTCGTCTTCACCTGGAACGGCACCACGTCTGGCGCGCGCGTTCCCAACGGCGATTTCATCCCGGCTGATCGCAAGGGCCTTACCTTCTGCGATGCCACCTCTGCGGCTTTCGCGCAGCGTCTGGATTTCACGAAGCTCGATGTCGTCACCTTCTCCTGGCAGAAGGTTCTTGGCGGCGAGGGCGCGCATGGCATGCTGATCCTCAGCCCGCGTGCGGTCGAGCGTCTGGAAAGCTACAAGCCTGCATGGCCGCTGCCCAAGATTTTCCGCATGACTTCCGGCGGCAAGCTGATCGAAGGCATCTTCGTTGGCGAAACCATCAACACGCCATCCATGCTCTGCGTGGAAGATTATCTCGATGCGCTCAACTGGGCGAAGTCGATTGGTGGTCTTGACGGGCTTGTCGGACGTGCCGACAGCAACTTTGCCGTTCTGGATGCTTTCGTGGCCAAGACGCCATGGATCGCCAATCTGGCCGCCAAGCCGGAAAATCGTTCCAACACTTCCGTGTGCCTCACCATCGTTGATCCTGAAGTGACGGCGCTTTCTGCCGAAGCTCAGGCAGCTTTTGCCAAGGGCATCGTCACGGCGCTGGAAAAAGAAGGCGTCGCTTATGACATCGGCGCTTATCGCGATGCGCCTTCCGGCCTGCGTATCTGGGCTGGCGCCACGGTCGAAACGTCCGATCTGGAAGCGCTGACCCATTGGCTCGACTGGGCTTTTGAAGCGCAGAAAGCTGCACTCAAGGCTGCTGCCTGAGGCTCGCTCCTGTTTAAGCCGTGGCTGGCCACCGGTTAGGCCACGGCTCGCATTCCCCAATATTTGCAGCATTTCGCATGAGCCAGAATGAGCCAAATGCGTTGCGCATCTGCAAGCTCATTGCTTGAAATGCTTGGTCAGGACATGTTCGAGCACATCCCGAAAAGTGTGAAACGGCTTTCGGACAAGATGTGCTCAAAACAAAAGGAGGCCCAAATGGCACCTCGCGTTCTCGTATCCGATAAGCTTTCGCCTACTGCCGTCCAGATTTTCAAGGATCGCGGTGTTGAAGTCGATTACTTGCCCGATCTCGGCAAGGATAAGGAAAAGCTTCTCGAAGTCATCGGTCAGTATGACGGTCTGGCAATTCGTTCGGCCACCAAGGTCACGGAAAAGCTGATCGCTGCTGCCAAAAATCTCAAGGTTGTCGGTCGCGCCGGTATCGGCGTGGATAATGTTGACATCCCGGCCGCGTCGCGTCGCGGTATCATCGTGATGAACACGCCGTTCGGCAATTCGATCACCACGGCAGAACATGCCATTGCGCTGATGTTCGCCGTAGCGCGGCAGTTGCCGGAAGCCGATGCTTCCACTCGCGCAGGCAAGTGGGAAAAGAACCGCTTCATGGGTGTGGAAATCACCGGCAAGACGCTCGGTGTCGTCGGTTGCGGCAATATCGGTTCGATTGTCGCCACGCGCGGCATCGGCCTCAAGATGCATGTTGTTGCTTTCGATCCGTTCCTGTCGGAAGCGCGCGCGCAGGAACTGGGCGTGGAGAAAGTGGAGCTGGACGAGCTGCTCGCCCGCGCCGATTTCATCACGCTGCACACGCCGCTGACTGACAAAACCCGCAATCTCATCAATGCGGAAAGCCTTGCCAAGACCAAGCCCGGCGTTCGCATCGTCAATTGCGCCCGCGGCGGTTTGATCGTAGAAAAGGACCTCATTGCCGCGCTGAAATCAGGCCATGTGGCCGGTGCCGGTATCGACGTCTACGAAGTCGAGCCTGCGACGGAGAATGAACTTTTCTCCCTGCCAAATGTCGTTTGTACGCCGCATCTGGGCGCATCGACCTCGGAAGCGCAGGAAAATGTTGCGCTTCAGGTAGCCGAACAAATGTCGGACTATCTGGTCAAGGGTGCGGTTTCCAACGCCATCAACATGCCGTCGATCACTGCTGAAGAAGCGCCGCGCCTGCGTCCATTTGTGAAGCTTGCAGAAGTTCTGGGCGCTTTTGTCGGTCAGGTGACCGACGAACCGATCGAGGAAGTGGAAGTGCTGTTCGACGGCTCCACCTCCGGCATGAACACGCGCGCGCTTTTGAGTGCTGCTCTGGCTGGTCTCATTCGCCCGCAGGTTGCCGACGTCAACATGGTTTCGGCACCGATCATGGTGAAGGAACGCGGCATCATCGTTTCGGAAGTAAGGCGCGACAAATCCGGTATTTTTGACGGCTATATCAAGCTGACTGTCCGCACGACGCTGCGCGAGCGCTCCATCGCCGGAACCTGCTTCTCGGACGGCAAGCCGCGCTTCATCCAGATCAAGGGAATCAACCTCGATGCCGAGGTCGGTCCGCACATGCTCTACGTCACGAACAAGGACGTTCCAGGCATGATCGGCCTGCTCGGCACGATCTGCGGCAAGCACAATATCAACATCGCAAATTTCTCACTTGGACGCGACCATCCCGGTGGTGACGCCATTGCCATGCTCTATGTGGATGAACAGATTCCGCATGCAGCACTTGACGAACTGATAGCTCAGGAGGCAATCAAGGCGGCAACACCGCTTGAGTTCAACGTCGGAGAAGTTTGAAAACATGACTGAAGAGATGGCACAGCCGGAATGGCGGCGCATGCACGAGCAGGATATCGAGCGCGTGACTGTGGTAGCCAATGTGGTCCATCTCGACTTTTTCGAGGATGAGGCGGTCTTCAGGGACCGCTTCAAGCTCTACCCGGCGGGATGTTTCGTCTATGCCCGTGACACCGACATTCTGGGTTATGGCATCAGCCATCCCTGGAAACTCGATACGGTTCCCGCGCTGAATTCCGTTCTCGGCGAATTGCCGGAAGATACCAGCACCTATTATATCCACGACATCGCGCTTTTGCCTGCTGCCCGCTCCGCCGGTGCCGCCACGCGCGTGCTGGAACTGATGGCCGCCCAGGCCGAGACCGATGGCTTTTTCACCATGTCGCTTGTGGCCGTGAATAATTCCGAAGGTTTCTGGGAAAAGAAGGGCTTCGTCTCCCGAGATCTGCCCGCACTGGAAGAAAAGCTGAAAAGCTACTCGGATGATGCCATCTATATGGTGAGAGCAGGGTAAAACTCCCGCGCCGGTCGAAAATCGTGATTTTTTTTGCACGAAAGAGTCGCGCAGCAAAGATTCTCTCTGTATAGAGACGAGGGATCAGCACCCCGTCGACTTTTCGGGGAAGCTTGCGATCCTTGGGCTATCAACGGCCAATAGTTAGTTTTACGCATTTCCGAACGCAAAACCGCTTCGCACTTTTGCTGGAAATGCTTCATGCCGACCGAGGAGTTTTCTTAAATGGCAAATGTGGTTGTCGTCGGGTCGCAATGGGGCGACGAGGGCAAGGGTAAGATCGTGGACTGGCTGTCCGAACGCGCCGATGTCATCGTGCGCTATCAGGGCGGTCATAATGCAGGTCATACGCTTGTTATCGATGGCGTCAGCTACAAGCTTTCGCTGCTGCCGTCCGGTCTGGTGCGCGGCAAGCTCAGCGTCATCGGCAATGGCGTCGTTGTCGATCCGCATCATTTCGTTTCTGAAGTCGCGAAGCTGCGCGCACAGGGCATCGAGATTTCTCCGGACGTTCTGCGTATTGCCGAAAATGCACCGCTCATTCTGTCGATCCACCGCGATCTCGACGCCATGCGCGAAGGCTCAAATTCGGGCCTCAAGATCGGCACCACCAAGCGCGGCATCGGTCCTGCTTACGAAGACAAGGTCGGCCGTCGCGCCATCCGCGTCATCGATCTGGCTGAGCCGGAAACGCTGGAGCCAAAGGTCGAGCGCCTGCTGTCGCACCACAATCTGCTGCGTCGCGGCATGGGCCTCGAGGAAATCGCCGTTGAGACGATCCTCAAGGAACTGACCTCGGTTGCCCATGAAATCCTGCCTTATATCGATCAGGTCTGGCGCGTGCTCGACGAGCGCCGCAAGGCTGGCGCCCGCATCCTGTTCGAAGGCGCACAGGGCGCTCTGCTCGACAACGACCACGGCACCTATCCGTTCGTGACCTCGTCCAACACCGTCGCCGGTCAGGCTGCTGCCGGTTCGGGCCTCGGCCCGACAGCCATCGGCTATGTGCTGGGCATCACCAAGGCCTACACGACCCGCGTTGGTGAGGGTCCGTTCCCGACGGAACTCCACGATGAAATCGGCGAATTCCTTGGCACCAAGGGCCATGAATTTGGCGTGGTGACGGGCCGCAAGCGCCGTTGCGGCTGGTTCGACGCCGTGATCGTGCGTCAGACGGTTCGCACTTCCGGCATCACCGGCATCGCGCTGACCAAGCTCGATGTTCTCGACGGTCTGGACGAAATCAAGATCTGCGTTGCCTATGAACTCGATGGCAAGCGCATCGACTATCTGCCGTCCTCCATGGGCGCGCAGGCTCGCGTCAAGCCGATCTATGAAACGCTGCCGGGCTGGTCGGAAACGACCGCAGGTGCACGTTCGTGGAACGATCTTCCGACGCAGGCTGTCAAATATGTTCGCCATATCGAAGAACTGATCGGCGCTCCGGTGGCTATGCTGTCCACCAGCCCGGAACGCGAGGATACCATCCTCGTCACCGATCCGTTCCAGGATTGATCTTTTCAAGATCGCGCTATTGATCAACCCGAAGCAGTTTTGCATAAACTGCTTCGGGTTTTCAGTTTTTGAGCGTTGCAGTGGTGTCCGGTGGTTCAGATTGGCCAGAAAATGCTCGAAGCTTTGTCAAATCTGCCGCTATTTCGCCTCATCGTTTTGAAAAGCTTCGCTTAATTACTGCCAGACACTTTGCTTTCCCTTGATTATTGTGATTATTGGGACATTTAATTGCATCCAGTGCTTGTGGTATCTGAACGGGCGATAAACCGGGTAAGACGGAATGGCGGATTTTGTAGCTGTACTGAAAAAGACGATCGATGCGCAGGCGGACAAATCGCCTGAATTGCGCCAGCGCGTTTACGCGAAGGCGCGCGCAACGATCGAGCAGAAGCTTGTGACGGCAAATGCCTCGCAAGCTGTGGCGGTACGCCAGCGCAATATTCTCGAAGACGCGATTGCCGAAGTCGAAGCCTTTTATGCGCCTCCCGCTGCTGCCGCAGCAGCCCCTGATCCGGTCAATGATGCGCTGGAAGATTTTCTGCAGGAAGCGAATCAGGGTGTAAGCGCGTCGCGTGCTCACCACGAGGACGATGACGACAGCACTTTTCCGGCTGCACCAGCGGCAGAGCGCCAGACGCGCGCGTCCGAGCATGATGAAGATGCCTCGTTCAGCGCAGAACGCAGCGGCGACTGGAAAATCGACCGCGCCAAGGAAAAGGCGCAAGCGCGCCGCAGCGAATATATCGAGCGCAGCACCGTCAAGGAAAAGCGCTCCTATAAGGGCCTGATCGCCGGTCTTGTTGCTCTGCTCGTTCTGGGCGGTGCTGGTTATGGCGTATGGGCCAACAAGGACAAGATTCAGGAACTCGCATCGAGCCTCGGGCGCAACGATGCACCGTCGACCCCGGCTGCGAGCGGCGGCGACAGCAATGCGACACCGCAAACCCAGACACCGCCTCCGGCTGATAGCCATGCGGCAGACAATGATACGACCCCACCCGCTGAACAGCAGACGCAGCAACCGGCTGGCGAGCAGAAACTCACCCAGCGTTTGATGCCGGATGGCAGCGAGACCGATGAAGGTCCGGCTGGCGGTGCGGCTGGTCTCGGCGAAGGCAAGTCCACGGCTGCGTCTACGCCTTCCGGTTCTCAGGCTGGCTCGCAATCTGGCGCTCCGGCGACGCCGGGCGAACAGACGCCGGCTTCGCAGCAGGCTGTGGCTGTCGGCCAGCAGGCGTTGCTTTATGAAGAGCGCGGCGGCACGGAATCCGGTTCGGTAGAAAAGGGTAACGTTGTCTGGTCGGTCATTCAGGAAAGCCCGGGTGACGGTCAGCCGGAAGAACCGGCGGTGCGCGGCACGGTGACGATGCCGACAAGCAATGTTCAGCTGAAAATGACGATCCGCAAGAATACGGATCAGTCTATTCCGGCCAGCCATCTGATCGAAATGGTATTCACCGTTCCGGAAGGCTTCTCGGGCGGAGTGATCGACAATGTCCAGCGCATTACCTTCAAGGATACGGAGCAGGCGGCGGGCAATCCGTTGATCGCGGTTCCATCCAAGATCGCGGATAATTTCTTCATCATCTGGCTCAACGATGCCCGCACGGCACAGGACACCAACCTGTCGCTGATGCGCCGTCTGCAATGGATCGATATTCCGGTATCCTATCGCAATGGTCGCCGCGCGCTCATCAGCCTTGAAAAGGGTGTGCCGGGCGAGAAAGCCTTCACCGACGTTCTGGGCACAAACTAAAGCACCGGACAGCAGAATGAAAAAGGCCGCGTGAGCGGCCTTTTTGTTTGCAGATGGAGCGCATCCGAAGTTTTCGGGATGCGTTCCTCAAAAATATCTGCAGTTATTTCTTGTTCTTTTCCGTGAAAGCCTTGATGGCTTCGGCAACTTCATTCTGCGCGGCTTCAGCCGTATCGAAGCCACCGAGTTCTACGGCCTTGCGGCCCTCCGGCAACTGCTTGTAGACGCGGAAGAAGGCTTCCAGACGCTGCTGCTCAATCTTCGGCAGATCGGCGATTTCCTTGATGTTGTCGTAGGTCGGATCGATCCCCGAGGTCGGAACGGCCACGATCTTGTCGTCCTTTTCACCGCCGTCGATCATCTTCAGAACGCCGATCGGGCGAATCTTGATGATGGCGCCCGGTACGATCGGCTCGCGCGTGTAAACAAGCGCATCGAGCGGGTCGCCGTCGCCTGCCAGCGTGCTGGTGATCGAGCCGTAATTGGCCGGGTAGATGACCGGCATCGACTGATAGCGGTCGACAACGATATGGCCGGTCTTGTCGTCGATTTCGTATTTGGTGAAGCTGCCCTGTGGGATTTCGATGGCCGTGAAGAATTCCTTCCCATCCTGTTCCTTCTGCGGATAATCGAGATAGGAAACATAGTCGGAAGCAGATGCGGCAGTGGCAGCGGTCAAGGCGAGGGCTGCGGCAAGCAGGAGCTTTTTCATGGGATGTCCTTTAGGCATCGGTGAAACACGCTTTGTGCCTAAAGGCCTTCCATTGCAGTTATTTGAAGCTTTTGTTGCGGTTGGATGACGGTTCCGCGAGGAACCGCCTGCGATATTCCACAGGGCTGATGCCGATCTTCTGCCGGAAATGATGGCGCAGCGTGTATGCGCTGCCAAAGCCCACGGAAACGGCGATATCGTCGATGCTGACGGGGCTCTGGCAGAGCAGCTGCTTGGCCGTCGTCACCCGTTCGGCAACCAGCCAGTCGCCGGGTGTGGTGGCGGTCGCCTCCGTAAAACGCCGCAAAAAAGTGCGGGCGCTCATGCGGCATTCGCTGGCCATCCGTTCGATGGTCCATTCCGAAGCGAGATTGCTTCTGATCCGGTCGAGGAGGGGGCTGATTTCGGTGCCTTCGCGTTTGGCCACGGGTCTTTCGAGAAACTGCGCCTGTCCGCCCGTGCGATGGGCTGGCATGACCAGACGACGGGCAACGGAGTTGGCGGCCGCTGGCCCAAAGTCCTGCCGCACGATTTCGATCAGCAGGTCCATTCCGGCAGCACTTCCGGCAGAAGTCAAAATGCGGTCGTGCTCGCGATAGAGCGATGCATCATCGACTACAATATCCGGGTGTCCGTCGCGCAATGCTTGCGCATAGCGCCAATGGGTCGTGGCTTCACCTCCGTCAAGCAGACCTGTTGCCGCCAGCACGAATGCGCCGGAACAGATTGAAGCCAGCCGTGCACCCCGTTGATGCGCGCGCCGCAGCCTTTCGCAGATCGCCTCGGGCACGGGAATATCTGCGCCTTTCCAACCGGGCACGATGATGATGTCGGCCTCGTCAATCAGTTCCGGCCCACGGTCCGGGGTAATGATGAAACCGCCATGCGCGCGCAAGGGGCCGTCCTCAATCGGGCAACTGGCAAAACGGTACCAGTCCGGTCCCATTTCCGGGCGCGGCAGGCCGAAGATTTCGGCGACGATGCCGAATTCGAATGTGCAGAGGCCATCGTAGAGAAGAGCTACGACCAGCGGGCCGGTGAGCTGAGGCTTCAGGTTTGTCATGATCTTTACGTATATTGTCAATCACGCCAATTGCAAGAGGGCGGTTATTCGAGCGAAAAGAATGGCGAACACAACAGGAGATCGCCATGACCATCGCGATGAAGACTGCGGCCAAATCCGCCGTGACTGCCATAGAAGCCGCGCCAAGTGCTGTGGCACGGGAACATTTTGCAGAACAATTCGCCTTCGAGACGGATTGCTGGGATGTATACGATGCGCTTTCGAAGGGCGCCGATTTCGTACTTCTCGATGTACGCGGCCCGAGCCTGTTTGCAAAAGGGCATATTCCGGGCGCGATCAACCTGCCGCATGGCAAGATCATCGGTTCGAAAATGGCGGAATGGCCGCAAGAGACGGTGTTTGTCACCTATTGCGCGGGGCCGCATTGCAATGGCGCAGCGCGTGGCGCTCTGCGGCTTGCCGACCTTGGCAGACCGGTCAAGATCATGGCTGGCGGGATAACCGGCTGGATCGATGAGGGATTTGCGCTCGATATCGGGGAAGCGGGGGAATAGCCTCGTCCAGAAACAAGTCTGCCGCAGGGTGCTTCAGGCATCCTGCGGCAGAAAACAGTTCAATTTGTTCAGGCTTTAAGCGTGAGCGGGTTCGACGTGGTTCAGCGCCTTTTGCTGCTTGAATGCGGCAGCCTTGACGGCAGCCTGCACCTTTTCAAAGGCACGCACTTCGATCTGGCGCACGCGTTCACGGCTGATGCCGAATTCACTGGAAAGGTCTTCCAGCGTCATCGGATCGTCGGAAAGGCGGCGGGCTTCGAAGATACGACGCTCGCGATCATTCAGCGTGTCCATGGCCTGTTCGAGCATCGAGCGGCGGTTTTCCAGCTCGTCCTGTTCGATCAGAACCTGTTCCTGGCTGTTGCTGTCATCGACCAGCCAGTCCTGCCATTCGCCGGATTCCCCTTCGCTTGCACGCAGGGGCGCATTGAGCGAGGCGTCACCCGACAGACGGCGGTTCATGGAAACCACTTCGTCTTCGCTGACATTCAGCTTGGTCGCGATCTGCTTGACCTGATCCGGGCGGAGATCGCCATCATCGAGCGCCTGAATCTTGCTCTTCATCTTGCGCAGATTGAAGAACAGGCGCTTCTGGTTGGCAGTCGTGCCCATCTTCACAAGGCTCCACGAACGCAGGATATATTCCTGAATCGAAGCCTTGATCCACCACATGGCATAGGTGGCAAGACGGAAACCGCGCTCCGGTTCGAAGCGCTTCACGGCCTGCATCAGGCCGACATTGCCCTCGGAAATGACCTCGCCAATGGGCAGGCCATAGCCGCGATAACCCATGGCGATCTTCGCCACGAGACGCAGATGGCTCGTCACCAGCTTGTGGGCGGCTTTCGGGTCGGTATGTTCATGATAACGCTTGGCCAGCATATATTCTTCTTGCGGCTCAAGCATGGGAAAACGGCGGATCTCTTCCAGGTAACGGGTAAGGCCACCGTCGCCGGACGTAATGCTCGGGAGATTCATCTGGGCCATAGAGCACCCTCCTTTATAATTTCAGGTTCCCATTTGGCGAACCTGTCGCGGGGGCTGCCTCCTGCACTTCCCTCACGCGAGCCTCCATATATAGGCATGATTTTGGCGAAAACACGATCCTTTAACTCATGAAACAATCTGTCACTGCAATGTGAACGCTGGTCTGCGTGAAAAGTTGCAGACGCATTTTGTAAAGCGCGCTGGATTTGACTGTTCCTGATGATCCAGGTGCAGTTTTGACATCAACTGCACCCGGATTGGTGTTGGTTCGGTTTTCCGGTTCGCTTCAAGGTCCATGTTTACATGCACTGCGATGCGAGGAAGAACCGGAAGACCTGACAGTATTATATGGAGTGCGCGCGGAAATTTTCCAGTAGGTGCTCCATGTCTTCGGGCACCGGCGCTTCAAAACGCATCAATTCATCGGTTGCGGGATGCGTGAAGGCGAGAAGCCAGGCGTGAAGCGCCTGCCTGTGAAAGCCGTTTACCGCTTCCTTCAGTGGTTCCGGCAGTTTGTTCGCCTTGGTCTTGTAGGCGCTGCCGTAATCCATGTCGCCGACCAGCGGATGGCCAATATGGGCCATATGGACGCGAATCTGATGCGTGCGACCGGTTTCAAGACGGCACTCCACCAGAGAAGCCAGCGCAGTGGCATCCTCGCGGGGGCCGAATTTCTCCATCGTCGTGTAATGGGTGACGGCGTGGCGCGCGTCTTCGCGCTCTTCATTCACCACGGCCTGCTTTGTGCGGTCGCGATGCGAGCGTCCGACATGCGCATCGATGATACCCTGCGGGCGCTCGGTCATGCCCCAGACGAGGGCGAGATAAGCGCGCTCCAGATCGCCGGTGCGGCCATGGTCGGCAAATTGTTCGCTTAAATGCCGATGCGAACGGTCATTCTTGGCCACGACCATGACGCCGCTCGTATCCTTGTCGAGACGGTGAACAATGCCCGGACGGCGGATTCCGCCTATGCCGGACAAGCTATCGCCACAATGATATATAAGGGCATTGACAAGCGTTCCCGTCCAATTGCCGTTGCCGGGGTGAACGACAAGGCCAGCAGGCTTGTTGATCACGATGAGATCATCGTCCTCGTAAAGAATATCGAGGGGAATGTTCTCGCCTTGCGGTTCGGCAGGTTCAGGCTCGGGCAGCACGATGGCGATCTTCATGCCTTCGCGCAGCTTCTGCTTGGTTTCACGAGCAGGTTCACCGTCGATGGTCACATGACCTTCGGCAATCAGGGACTGAACGCGACTGCGGGAGAGTTCCGGCCCTAATGCTGCGGCCAGCCATTGGTCCAATCTTTTGCCCGCAGCATCAGTGTCGGCAATTAGTTCTTTCAATTGTCTCTTCCCTTCGTTATCACGCGCCACGGGTGCATGAACCGGAGTCATTTAATGCAGGATCCACACTATCCGCGATACCAGAATCAGCAGGATTCAGGATATCAGGACTATCAGCAGGGCTATTATCAGGACGAACAACCGTCCGAGCCAGTGCTTGATCCGGCTATGGAACGTGTGCGCCGCAAGATGATCCGGCTTCTGGCCGTTTCCATCGGCGTTATGCTGATCGGTCTTATGGCCGTGCTCGCCGCTGTTGTCTACAAGATCAATCGCGCGCCCGAAACCCCTGCCACGCAGGAAGCGCGTTCGGATATTCCAGGTCAGGCCGCAGCGCAGCCTGTCAAGCCGGAACCGCCGAAGCTGATCGAGTCGCAGATCAACCTCGTTCCCGGCACGCGCCTCCTGTCGCAGAGCCTGTCCGGCGATCAGCTTTCGCTGGAAACGCTGTTGCCCGACGGCGGCACCGAACTCATCATTTACGATTATCGCGAATCCCGCGTGATCGGCCGCATCAAGCTCGGCAGCGTCGAGTAAGATCGGGGTGCGTTGCACATTTAAACAGGCGGCCAGTGGCCGCCTTTTTACATTCCCGGATTGCGCTTTTCCGTAAGGGCGATTATATCAGCCAACAACAGACCCTATGCGCCCATCGTCTAGCGGTTAGGACGGCGCCCTCTCACGGCGCAAACAGGGGTTCGATTCCCCTTGGGCGTACCAGTCATTTCCGACATATTTTCCGATAGACAACAAACTGCAGCATTAACAGCGGTTCGATGTGCAATTTCACTCGGTTCGAAGGCGCGCGGGCGGAGCTATCCCTTACCGCGCAATTCTTCGACAACCAGCAATATGACAGCCGGTACGATCACCATCACGAAAAATGCCGTAAGCCCAACATTGAACCAATACATGGAAGCCCTCCCAAACGCCCATATGCCCGATAATCGTCGTCCACATTAATTTGAATTTTGGGAGACTGATCAGCTGGCGGGTTTGACAGTGCAAAACCGGAAGCGAAAATGGACTGGGGAGATCGGATTTATTCCAGTTGCGAAAATTTGCAACTGGCGGCGTGAAGGTGCATAATCGGCGCATGAGCGAACGATATAAAAAGCCCGATTACGAACAGGAACTGCGACAGACCGGTGTGCGCATCACGCGCCCGCGCAGGATCATCCTGAACATTCTGACTGAAACGGAAGACCATCCGGATGCGCTGGAGATTTTCCGCAGGGCGGTCGAGATCGATAGCAGCATTTCGCTGTCGACCGTTTATCGCACCATGAAACTTCTGGAAGAGCGCGGCGCGATCCACCGTCACGCTTTCGCCGGTGGTCCTTCGCGTTTCGAACAGGCAAGCGCTGCGCATCACGACCATATCATCGATATGGATTCGGGCGATGTGGTCGAGTTTCGCTCCGACAAGATTGAAAAATTGCAGGAAGAAATCGCCCGATCGCTCGGCTATGAGATCGTTCATCACCGTCTTGAACTTTATTGCAAAAAAATAAAATCCTGACGGAACCAATTTTCGGTGGTCGCGTTCTTGATGCATGAAGGCCGTGACCCCGCCCCCCAACACGGTCTTCACAGTTCGCCCCAACTCCCCCAAAGGGTGGACGGCGTGAACGCCGCGCAAACGGTGAACCGTTGTGCCAGCAGGCGTCTCGCTCATTTTAATAAGCCGTCATGGTTCGCCCATGGCGGCTTTTATTTGGTCGAAACGGCAGATCGGAAGCTCAGGAATCGAATTGTTCGGCGGGAATAGTCAGTGAGTAGACCGCGCCGGTGCCATCGATGCGGTATTGTGCCTGCCCGTTGACCGAGGCGGGGACAATGCGCTGCAGGACCGCGCTGCCGAATCGCGGGTCGTGCTGGTAGACTTCCGGCATGGCCGGATTGGTTTCTTCCCACCTAAAAACCAGCTTCTCTTCTTCGTTGTCGGCCCGGATAACATGCGCCGAGATCGCCACACGGCCGTAAGGTATGGAAAGCCCGCCAAACGATGTGGCGTTGACCACGAGTTCATGGAGCGCGAGGCCCACATGAAGTGCTGCACCGGGGAACAGATACGGATTGTCCCCCTCGAGACTCAGGCGCTCATCAGTGACATCGATATATTTTTCCACCTGGGAATGGACGAGCTCGCGGAAGAGGGCACCGCGCCAGTTGGAATCGGTCACCAGATCCTGAGAATAGGACAGCGACTGGATGCGTCCGCGGAATTTCAGCAGAAAATCATCGATCGTATCGGTGAAGCGCGCGGTCTGGCTGGCGATGCTCTGCACGATGGCCAGCATGTTCTTGGAGCGATGGCTGACTTCGCGCAAAAGGGTTTTCAACACCTGCTCGCGACGTTTCAGCTCGCTGATTTCAAGCGCAGTGGTTACCAGACCGAGCAGATTGCCGTCTATATCGCGGTCACAATCGATATGCAGTTCGATCCAGTGGATCTTGTTGCCATCCATGATGGAGAGTTCGACATTTTGCGCCGTCATGGTTTCAAGCGCAGTTTGCTTGGCCGCCTTCAATTTGGCCAATGACGTGGAAACGATGAAATCCTCATCGGTGCCGCCGGCTTTCCAGGTTTTTTGCCAATAGGATGGAAGATTTTCGCCCCACGCATAGGCCAGATCGGGGCGTTGATAGAGTACGCAGACATTGCTGTTACGAACGGCCCGAAGGAGCGCGCGCAGACGGGCTGCATCCGGTTCGGCTTCGCGTAATGGCAGGTCTGATGCGCTCATTATAGTCTCGATGACTGTCGATTGGCCCGGATGGCGTGTTTTGACTGAAGATCTGTGCGGTGGGGCTCATTTCGCTTCAGAAAACAAACCGCCGCGCAATTTCGCGCGACGGTATGCTGTTGATCATATCGGTACGGCCGGTTTGCGGCCAGAAACGGACCAGTTTTCAGCTGGACCTTTCGTCGTTTCATCAAGCCTTGCGGATTGCCGAAGCGATCAGCGATACCACGAGCAAAGCGAGGAACACGAAGAATAGAATCTGAGCGATACCCGCCGATGCCCCGGCAATGCCGCCAAAGCCCAGCGCACCTGCGACCAGAGCCACGACGAGAAATACGAGCGCGTAGTAAAGCATATCCAATCTCCTCTTCTGTATGTGAGGAATAAACGTCTTTGCTATGCATTCGGTTCCTACCAGCGTTTAAAAAGGAATAATCTCAGGTTGAAGGCGGGTTTGCCTTAAGGTTGCAAGTTGGGAAACAAAATCCGCTCCGGGGAGAGGGGATTTTCCTTCTCCCGGAGACGGTCAAATTCACCGAACTTGTTGATTGCGGACCGATATCAGGCCGCGACTTGAGAGGCCTCTTCGAAAAACAGTGCCTGACTGATCAGCGCCTTCACCATGTCAGGATTGAACGGCTTGGTAACGAGGAAGGTCGGCTCGGGGCGTTCGCCGGTGAGCAGGCGTTCCGGAAAGGCCGTGATAAAGATGACAGGGATCGTATCATCCTTCAAAATCTCGTTCACAGCGTCGATGCCCGAACTGCCATCGGCAAGCTGGATATCGGCGAGAACCATGCGCGGCTTTTCTTTTTCATAAAGCGCAACCGCCTCATCCTTGGTACGGGCGATGCCAACGACCTCGTGACCGAGGCTCTCGACCATCTGCTCGATATCCATGGCGATCAGCGGTTCGTCTTCGATGATCATCAGGCGGGTTGCGACCTGACGCGAGATATCCGTCGATGCAGAGGAAAGAAGACGACCCAGTTCCGCATCGTCGACATTGAGAACCTCGGCGGCTTCCTTGTCGTTGAAGCCTTCCACGGCAACCAGCAGGAAAGCCTGGCGCGGGAGAGGTGCGATATGGGCGAGATTGCGGTTTGCCCGCTGTTCCCAGCCGATCTCCGATGATTGTTCCGGTACGCGAATCGATGCGGTCTTATAAAGGTCGCTGAACAGGCGGTAGAGCCCGATGCGGTCCGACGATGTATCCGGGAAAATGCTCACATCCGCGATCAGGGCTTCGAGCGCCGCAGCCACATAGGCATCGCCTGATGCCTGAGAACCGGTGAGGGCACGGGAGAAACGACGAAGATAGGGAAGGTGCGGCGCGATACGCGTCGATAACGTCATGATAATGGAACTCCTCATCTGCCGCCTTGTTTTACATTCGTATGAATCCGGCTGGAATAACCGTCTTGAACCAGCGTTTGGTCAAGCGCGATCATCACGCAATCGGGCGCGGCATTACGGACAACAACGATGCCGCTTGAAAAAAGTTCCGAAGTGACGGCATAATTTCGGGAACTTTCCTGGGGCTGGTGCATTCCCCGTCCAACAGAAGCTTTGTAACAAACAGGACAGGGCTCACCGCCTAGAACGATAGAATATGACAGAAAAAGATAACCTTCATACGAATGGCGCCACAGTATCGCGGCGCGTCCCGAAGGACATATTAGGACCCAATTGTGAAGTCGGATTGAAACTCAAGGCGTTATACGCCTCGATTCAAGATGAGACGATCCCGGACCGTTTTCTCGATCTTCTCGAAAAACTCGATCAGGCTGAACAGGAGAGTATGCGTGGACAGAGCACCCGGTCCGTCGGTTGATGGCAATGCCCCGCAGGGGACCCAGCATGAGGGTCCGCAGGGGGCGCAGTTCAAGCGCGAGCTTCTGGCTTCGTTGCCGAGCTTGCGTGCGTTTGCCGTGTCGCTGATTGGTCAGCATGACAAGGCGGACGATCTGGTGCAGGACACCATCATGAAGGCCTGGGCCAAACAGGAAACCTTCGAGATGGGCACCAATATGAAGGCCTGGCTCTTCACCATCCTGCGCAATGAATTCTACACCCAGATGCGCAAGCGCGGACGCGAAGTGCAGGATACGGATGGCGTATTCAGCGAACAGCTCGCCGTGCATCCTTCGCAATATGGTATGCTCGACCTTCAGGATTTTCGAGCGGCTCTGGAGCAATTGCCCGACGATCAGCGCGAAGCGATCATTCTGATCGGCGCTTCAGGCTTTGCTTATGAAGAAGCGGCGGAGATTTGCGGTTGCGCTGTCGGCACGATCAAAAGCCGTGTCAGCCGCGCGCGGACCCGTCTTCAGGAAATCCTCAAGATCGACGGTGAAGGCGATTATGGCCCCGATGCGGATTCGTCTCGCGTCACCCTGAGAAGTTTTGCGTAGCGCATCTTGCTGCCGGACGATTTGATCCGGCAGTACAAAAATGCGTTTCAAACAAAAGGTTAGGGCCTGGTCCCGACACAAGGGACCGGGACTTCTTCAAGCGCGCACTTATTTGTGTGCCATTTTGGCTTTAAAGACCCGATGCCGCCCTCCCGCGACATTTATTTTTGCTCGCAATGACAGTTTTTTGCTCCAACCACTTGAAGGTTAGCCGCCACTGATATTTGCTATCAGAGGTGGGTCATCAATTTGTATTGGGGCGCGTTTTGCCATCACCCTTGTTGCAGAGATTGCTTCAATCTTCGCCGAAACCGATTGCGGTTATCGTCTCACTCGGACTTGTGCTGCTCTCGGCTGTGATGACGCTGTTTCTTTCATCAAGCGTTACACATCAGGTTGTTGATATTTCTCGCAATTATTCACTGCGCCAGCAGGTGGACAAGGTTGCGCGGCTGGCCAACAACATCGAGATGAGCCGTCGCGGCTATCTTCTGACCCTGGATGAGGCGCATCTCGATCTCTACCGCAATTCGATTCTGTCCGTCGATCAGACTTTGACCGATCTGGAGGCGCTATCGGGTCCCAATCCGTTGCAGGATGCGCGGGTGAAACAGATTCGTGCCCTGATCGAGCGGGAAGAGGCGGATGTCCGCGAAACGGTGGAATTGGCGTCGTCCGGCAATATCGCAGCCGCGATGGAGCGGGTGCGCAGCGACGAAGGCAAGGCCCTGATGGACCAACTGTCCACCACGGTGTCCGACTTCATCGATGTGGAAGAAAAGCAGCTCGCCGAGCGCAATGATCGTATCAACCGCATGCGCTACTGGATGACGGCGACATCCATCGTGGCGCTGGCTTCGGCGGCAGTGCTGGGCTGGCTTCTTTTCAGCCGTGTGCAGCGTTATGCGCGCACCATGTTCGAAGGTCAGACGGCGCTTCGGTCTGAAAACGAGATTCTCGAACAGCGGGTTCGCGAACGCACGGCCGAGCTGGAGGAAGAGCGTCGAATCGCGGAGCGCGAGCGTTATCGCGTCGAGCTTCTGCTTCAGGACACCAACCATCGTATCGGCAATTCTCTGGCCACGGTTTCGTCACTGCTGGGTTTGCAGATGCGGCAGGCGCGCAGCGAAGATGCGCGCGAGGCGCTTTCGGCAGCGCGTGACCGGGTTCAGACGGTTTCGACGGCTCATCGGCGCTTGCGATTGGGCGAAGACATGGAAACCGCCCGCGTTGACGAGTTTCTGACCACGGTTGTCAATGATATCCGCAATGCCATCGGTCAGGACCGCCAGATCGAGATCGTGACGAATTTCGAGCAGCTCGACCTGAAGGCCCGCGATGTGACGACCATAGGGATCATTGTCGGCGAGCTGGTTACCAACGCCATCAAACATGCTTTCAAGGGCCGACCGGGTGGACAGATTTCCGTCAGTTTCCAGGCGGATACGGATGGTGTGCCTGTTCTGGCGGTGGAAGATGATGGTGTAGGCTGGGGAGCGGAAGGCGCTGCCAAGCCAGGCGACAAGAATGGTCTCGGCACGCTGGTGGTAGAGCAGCTTTGCATGCAGTTTGGTGAAAAGCCGGTCTATGGTGAGGCGGAGGGTCGGCGTGGGTCACGCGTATCGGTACGTCTGGCCTCGCTGGTGGATAGCACCGACGCAGCCGCGCAGTAAAAAGAACTCCTGTCGAAAACAGAAAAACACCGGAACGGGTTCCGGTGTTTTTTATTATTCATAGCGCTTTTGTCAGGCCTTGGGCGGGCGCTTCTTCTTGTCCGAAAGCAGCGATACCAATGCGATGCCTGCCAGCGGCAGGGCTGCCGCGAGGATTGGCCGCTTCAGGATCGAAGGGATCGTCGCGAGTGCGGCTGTCGCCATCATTGCCGACTTGTCGGCTTCGATCCGCTGCTTGCGCTTCTTGGCCTCCGCTGCTGCCTGAATTTTCAGAACAGCAAGAACGAGCAGCGCCAGAATCAACGAAATCGCGGCGAGAATCAGCGCGGCGAGCGGACCGCCATAGGCCTGCGCGAGCGCAAGGAAGGCGGCGACACAGAGAAATGTGACTGTGATGATGCCAAAGATGGCAATCGCCACGCCGAAAATTGCTGCACGTCGCGTCTGACTGACGGCGAATTTCACTTCCTCGCCAGCCAGCGCGGTCAGTATGGGGGCCAAAGCTTTAAGCATGGGACGCCTCAGCGGCGGGAAAGAAGGGCGAGCAGATAGCCAATACCGAGCGCGGTCGCAAGCGAAGTGATCGGACGCTCACGCACGGTTGCTGTCAATTGCGCTTCCAGATCCTGCGCCTTGTTGCACAACTCGTCGACGACATCGCCGCCTTGCAGATAGGCGCTCTTATAGGTTTCTTTCGCGCTGCGCTTGGCATCGCGGACGGTCTGGTTGCCAAGATTGGCGAGTGTCGCTGCGATGGCTGCGATGTCTTCCTTCAACTGCTCAACCTGCGTCTGCAAGTCTTCGGTCGTCGAATCGGTCAACGCTTCCTCGATCTTTTCTTCGATCTTGCTCGTCTTCGCGGATGCACGCGCCATATCTGGCCTCCTGTCATAACGGATTGTCGTTGTAACAACGCTTTTCGTCACCAATGGTTGCACGCAATAGCCAATCGCGGCAACGCCGCGCGCCACTTCTTATGCGTCATGGTAAACGGGCAAGTCCACCGCAGGCCTTGTTTAGAACAAGGTCCGTTCGCGCTCATCGAGGCGAGTCAGACAGTGTCAGACGAGAAACAGATAGGCCGCGCCAGCGATCATGAGAAAGGCAAGGCCGACATGGGCTGGTTTCAGCGCGCGCTGCGGAGCCGGCAGCGGATCATCATTGCCCGCCATGGCGGTTCTTGCCGCATGTTCGAGTGCCTGAATGTCTTTGTGCATCATGTGCATGCTCCTCCTGCCGGTCCATACGTCTCCTGAGGGAGATGAACGCTTCCGACGCGATCATCAGGTCTGATTTGCCCGCATTATGCAACAGCTATTTATAAGGGGTTTGACAGGCCGCGCTTACCCAAAAGGTTGCAGAAAAAGGCAGCCACAACAAAACATGACTTGCATCATCATATTATTGGGGGTTAAAAAGAGGCTAACAAGCAGCGCCACGGCCTGCGTGATGGGTCGTCCTTGGCGCCCGAGTTGAACAATCAAAAGGCGATCAAGATGACTGGTTTCTGTCGGAAGGGCTTCATGGCTGCGGCGATGGGCATTGTCTTGCTGGGCGTTGGTCCGGCATTGGCTCAAGAGGCGACGCAGCCCAATCCTTCAGCGGCTCCTGCTGCCCAGCCAGCGCCATCCGCTCCGGCAGCACAGCCAGCGCCTGTAGAGCAACAGCCGCAGGCTCCCGCTTCAACTCCGGCCCCACAGGCAGAGCCGCAGCCCGTCATCGCTGGCCAGCCCGCAGCCGAAGAAAGAGACGCCAGCCTTCCGCATGACCTGTCGCCATGGGGCATGTTCATGGCTGCCGACTGGATTGTGAAGGCGGTGATGATCGGTCTCGGTCTTGCCTCGCTCGCAACATGGACCATCTGGGTCGCCAAGTCGCTCGAACTGGCGGGTGCGCGCCGCCGCGCCAACAAGGCGCTGAAGACCATCGGTCATTCCGCAACGCTTGTCGATGCTGTCCGCGCGCTTGATGGCGTCAAAGGCCCGGGCGCCATCATGGTGCGCGCCGCCGAAGATGAGGTTCGTCTCTCCACCCCTGCACTGGCACGCGCTGGAGGCGAGGGCCTCAAGGAACGCGTTTCGTCGCGCCTGTCACGCATCGAAGCCAAGGCTGGCCGTCGCCTGTCCAAGGGCACCGGCATTCTGGCCACCATCGGCTCCATCGGACCGTTTGTCGGTCTGTTTGGCACCGTCTGGGGCATCATGAATTCGTTCATCAATATCAGTGAAGCGCAGACGACCAATCTGGCTGTCGTGGCTCCCGGTATTGCTGAAGCGCTGCTGGCCACCGCTATTGGCCTTGTGGCCGCTATTCCGGCGGTTGTGATCTACAACGTCTTTGCCCGTGCGATCACTGGCTATCGTTCGCTTTTGGCCGACGCATCGGCAGGCGTTGAACGTCTGGTCAGCCGCGATCTGGACTTCAGGGCAGCCGGCGTGCGTGAAGGCACGCTGCACGCAGCGGAGTAGGCGTCATGGCGAGTAAAATTCGCGAAGGCGGTGGTGACGATCTCGAGCTTAATCACGAGATCAATGTAACGCCCTTCATCGACGTCATGCTGGTTCTGCTGATCATCTTCATGGTGGCAGCGCCGCTTGCGACCGTGGATGTGAAGGTCGACCTGCCAGCGTCGACCGCCGCTGCTGCGCCGCGTCCCGACAAGCCGCTTTATGTGACGTTGAAGGACGATCTGAGCATCAGCGTGGGCAATGATGTCGTTGCCCGCGAGCGTCTGGGCGCTGCGCTGGACGGCCTGTCCGAGAAAAACAAGGAAACGCGCATTTTCCTGCGGGCTGACAAAGCCGTTCCGTATGAAGAACTGATGCGCATCATGAATTCGCTGCGTGAAGCGGGTTATCTCAAGATTGCGCTGGTCGGCCTCGAAACCGTTGGTGCATCGGCACCGGCGTCAACCCCTGCGCAAGCGCCAGCTCAGACGCCCGCCCCGGCGGGAACCGCACCCGGAGCTGCCCCCGGAGCTGCCCAATGAATGCACTTCCGCCCGATCATCCTCCCGTGAAGGTGGCTTCTGCCGACGCCCATCATCATTCCTTCTGGCATGATGCGGGACGCTGGATCGGCGCGGGCATTCTTGTGCTGACTGTGCATGCCGCTGGAGCCTACGCCATTCATCTGGCGCAGGAAGAAGATCAGCCGGATGGCGGACAAGTCGCGGCCATGGTGGTCGAGCTTGCGCCGGAGCCTATGGCTCCGATGGAAGAACAGGTTGCCGACGAAGCGCAGCCGGAAACGGCGGAAGCTCCCAAGGAAGTCGAGCCTGAGCCGGTTGTTCAGCCGGAACCGCAGCCTGAAGAACCGACACCTCCGGAGCCAGAACAGGTGACGCCGCCGGAACCCGAGCCACAGCCGGAGCCGGAAGTTCAGGAGAAGCCGGAAGAGATCATTCCGGATGTGGTCGAGGCTGAAAAGCCGGAAGTGGCCGTGCCTTTGCCAGTTGAAAAGCCGGAACCAAAGCCTGAGCCGAAGCCAGAGCCAAAGCCGGAACCCAAAAAGGTCGAAAAGCCGAAGCCGCAAAAGGTTGAGAAGCCGAAGCCCAAGAAGGCTGAAAAGGCTGAAGAAACCCGACAGGCGAGCGCACCGCGCATGGATGCCGATAATGGTCCGCGTGCCGCTGCAAACCGCCGTGGTCAAAACAACGCGTCGGCTGGCGTAAGCTCAGACAAATGGAAGTCGAAGCTTTTTTCTCACATGAACCGCAATGCTCGTTACTTGCAGCGCAAAATGCGCAACGCCAAGGGGCTGGTGACGGTGGCATTTGTGATCGATCCTTCCGGCAACGTGTTGTCGGCCCGCGTGGCTGGTTCGTCTGGCGATCCAGCGGTTGACCAACTGGCGCTGGAAGCCGTGCGTCGTGCTTCGCCTGTGCCAGCACCTCCGCCCGCACTGGCAGAGCCGCGCAAATCGATCAGCTTGCCAATGCTGTTCAAGTAAAACAGCCAGGATTATCGATTATAGCAAAGCCGGTCTGGTTCTCTCCAGACCGGCTTTTTGTTTGTCCTATTCCGACGACAGCGCCACGGCAGGAAGCAGCCGCGATGCCTTGCGGGCCGGTAGAAAGCCGAAGACCAGACCGGTTGCGAAGGCGCAGGCGAAAGCCAACAGAACCGGGCCGATGCTATAGCCGACCGAAAGTCCTGCCCAGCCAGCAATGGCAGCAGCTCCAAGGCCGATGACCACGCCGAAAGCGCCGCCAATAGCCGAGACGGTGAGCGCTTCCGTGATGAATTGCAGGAGGATATCGCCTCGCCGTGCGCCAGTTGCCATGCGCACGCCGATTTCGCGTGTACGCTCCGTCACGCTGACCAGCATGATGTTCATTACGCCGATACCTCCGACCAGAAGCGAGATGGCGGCGACGGATCCCAAAAACAGCGTCATGGTGCTGCCCATGGCCGCCGCATCATCGCGGACCGACGACATGTTGGTGATCATCGTGTCGCGCTGCTTGTGGCGCTGGTCGAGCAGATCCTGAATCTGTTCCTGCGTTGTGTTGATCAGATCCGAATCCTTTACCTGCACGGTGATGGTGCGCACGTATTTCTGGCCGAACAGGCGCAGATTGCCGGTCGAAAGCGGAACGATGACCACATCATCCTGATCGGTGCCGCCAAAGCCCGCACCTTTCGGCTCCAGCGTACCGATGACCTGGAACGGGATTTTCTGAATCAGAATATGTTGCCCGATCGGGTTGCTGCCATCCGGAAACAGCGTCTTGACCACAGTGGCTCCGAGCACGGCCACCGGCGCATAGGACGTTATATCGTTTTGCGTGATGAAGTCGCCCGTCGCGAGCTTCCAGGATTTGGCTTCCGAGAAAGCCGGAACGGTGCCGTTGGCCTGCGACTGATAGTCGACATTGCCGCGCCTGAGCGTGACCGTGCCCGTCACCTCCGGCACCGCCGATTTGATATTCGGCAGTTCAAGAATCGCATCGGCGTCCGCTGGCACAAGCGTTGCAATACTGCCCCCGCGAAAGCCGGGCATAGACGGGCGCACCAGCACCAGATCGGTGCCCATGGCATTGATGCGGTCGAGGATCGAGTTCTGCGCCCCGGTGCCAATGGCCAGCATCGTCACCACCGAACTGACGCCGATGATGATGCCGAGAAGCGTCAGCACGGTGCGGAAAATATTGGCCCGCAAGGCACGCATGGCCATCTTCACCGCTTCCGAAATATCGGCAATGCGCGCTGCATGTCCGTCGCCCGCCTGCTGCAAGCGCTGCGGGGCCTGTCGGTCCGGAATATCGCGCTTGGTCGTATCGGAAAGGATTTCGCCATCCTTGATCTCGATCAGTCGGTCTGCGCGCTCCGCGACTTCACGGGCATGGGTAATGACGATGATGGTGTGGCCCTGCTTGTGCATGGAGCGCAGCAGTTCCATCACATCCTCGCCGCTCTGGCTGTCGAGCGCGCCTGTCGGCTCGTCCGCGAGAATAATACGCCCGCCATTCATCAGTGCGCGCGCAATGGAAACACGCTGCTGCTGGCCGCCTGACAGCTGGTTGGGGCGATGGTCGATACGGTCACCGAGCTTCAGCGAGTTCAACAGTTCGGCGGCGCGCTCCTGACGCTCGGCAGCGGGCATTCCGGCATAGATTGCCGGAACCTCGACATTTTCCTGTGCGGTTGAAGTCGAGATCAGATTATAGCTCTGGAAGACGAAGCCGAATGTGCGACGGCGCAGGGCAGCCAGTGCGTCGGCATCAAGTGTCGAGACATCCTCACCGTCGAGCCGGTATTGCCCGCTGGTCGGGCTGTCTAGGCAGCCCAGAATATTCATGAGGGTGGATTTGCCTGAGCCCGATGCACCCATGATGGCGACGAATTCGCCTGCATGGATGTCGAGGCTGATACCATGCAGTACCTCAACGGCGAGGTCGCCGTTGTGATAGGTCTTGCTGATACTTTCAAGCCGGATGAGGGGCGCGTCTTGCATGGGCGCAGCCATCAGAAGAAGGACATGCCGCCGGGGCGACGACCGCCACGTGCGTTGGCGTTTCCACCCGGTGCGGCGCCGGAAGCGCTGGTAACGACCACCTTGTCGCCTTCTTCCAAGCCGCTTTTCACTTCGGCCTGCACACGGTTGCGCACGCCGATTTCAATCGTGCGTTCGGTGAGCGCACCGCTTGCATCAACGACCTCGACGGTGACTTGCGGTTTTCCACGATGCTGTCCATCACGCGGGCGGTCGCCATTGCCCGGTCCGTTGCGCTGTCCCTGCGGGCGTTCGGCTTGCTGGCCTTCCGGGTTGCCAGACGGATCGCGGCGCTTGAAGCTGAGCGCCGAGGTGGGAACGAGCAGCACATCCTTGGCCGAATCGATCACGAAATAGACCTGCGCACTCATATTGATCATGAGTTCGCCGGTTGGGTTCGGCACATCGAACAGCGCATAGTAAAGCACGACATTGTTTTCGGTGGCCGGTGTCGGCTTGATCTGGCGCAGCGTGCCTGCGAATCGCTTTTCCGGCTGGCCGAGCAGGGTGAAATAGACCTCCATGCCGGGCGTTAGCTTGGAAATATCGGCTTCGGACACCTGCGCTTCGACCGTCATGACCTTGAGATCGGCAACCGTCACGACGGTTGGTGCCGTCTGCGACGCGTTCAGCGTTTCGCCTTCCTTGGCGGCCTGGTCGACGACCGTGCCCTCCATGGGGCTGTTGATCTTGGTATAGCCGAGATCAACCGTGTCGCTGGCCAATTGCGACTGCTGCTGGCGTATCTGCGCGCCAAGCGCCTTCACATCCGCATCCGCTATGGCAAGGTCCGCTTCGGCCTGATCGACCGTCGATTGGGAAACGCCTTGGGTGGCAAGCAGGGATTTTTGCCGCGCCGCACTGAGCTTTTTCAGCGTAAGCTGGGCTTCCTTGCTGAGAAGCTGGGCCTTGAGGTTGTCGAGCTGCGCGCTGGCAATCTCGACTTTCTTTTCGAAAGGAGAGGGATCGATTTCGGCGATGAACTGGCCTTCCTTGACCTGATCGCCGATTTCCACCTTCACGGCTTTGAGCTGGCCCGAGACCTGTGCGCCGACATTGATGCTGCGCAGGGCACTGAGTGTGCCAACGGCGGTGATGGCGTTCTCGATATCGCCACGCATCACCGTTTCAGCGAGATAGCTGCCCTTTTCGTTCACAGCCGCCCGTGCATCATAGAAATACCAGCCAGCGCCTGCGGCAATTGCCGCAGCGGGCAGCCACAGCCACCAGCGACGACGTCTCGCGGATACGCGTTTTTGTGACGATGCAGCCTTCTGGCCAGAACCCGATGAAGCGGAAGATGTGCGCAACGATAACCCCCTGAATTCCTGAAGTCCCACTCACGCGGGAAGTCATTTTTGTCCCTGGAACCGCCGCGCTCGATAATCGCTGCGCACCGGCATTGCTCCCAACAAGTTGGTGCTTGGGGGTATCTAAACTCTCGTACTCAAGATTTCATCTTAAATATTTGTCATGCAACCAGCCATTGCTGATGTTACGCAGCTGGCGGACGTGGAGAGTGCAAGCGTTGGGGAAAGATGCCGGAAGACAAGGATTGCCACTTGTTTAAATAACTTCCTATGCAACCTCTAGTTATAATTTACCTTGAGTTGAATAAGGTGATGCTGCTTCTAGCTATTTAGCTTTTATTAAATTATTTTATGTTGATATGGTGTCGACGGCGATATCATGAGTAATTATTACAATAAAATCGAACGCATTTCATCTGGTGAACAGTTGAATGCGCGTGCATGAAGCACGTTCATTCGTAATGTATATACAATCAAGTTTATCTGCTCTTGGACGGGAGGGCATATGGACTGCGGGGACACACTTAAGTCGATTAATTCCCCCTTATTGAAAAGAAGAATACGGCTTTCTGAAAGTTTAAAATCGACTGTTGTTTTCTCCAGCAATAAATCTGGAACTGCAGCAGTTGAATTTGCCATCTTGGCGCCGGTTTTTCTTCTCCTGCTGATGGGCGTCATCGCCTTCGGCATCTATCTGGGGGCGGCAAATGCGGTGCAGCAACTTGCTGCGGACGCGACGCGCACGGCGCTTGCGGGCATCGACGCGACGGAACGGCAGACGCTTGCCACGACTTACATTCAGAAAAACGCGGCCAAATACACGCTGATCAATGCGACGCAGGTGAAAGCCACGATTGATAATGCGTCGTCGGATCCAAGCCAGTTCACAGTTACGATCAGCTATAACGCGGCCAATCTGCCGATCTGGAATTTGCTGACCGGATTGCCGCTACCCGGCAAGACGATCACGCGTGCTTCGACGATTCGGCTCGGAGGAACATGAGATGTGGGCGGGGGCCTTACGTTTTCTTCAGGCGCGCAACGGCAATCTGGCCACGATGGCGGCCCTTGTCGCGCCTATACTTCTGGCGATTGCTGCACTCACCATCGATTCAAGCTCGCTCTATCTGGAGCGGCGGCAATTGCAAAACATGGCCGATCTGGCCGCAATCAGTGGTGCAAGCGCGATTGGAACCGCCAGCGACGCCGTCAAAAAGCAATTGCTGGCCAATGGGCTTAATCCCGTCATCATGACGGGCACCTACGATCCGTCCGTGGTCAAGGGCAAGACGGATAATCTCACACGTGTCTGGGTGGAGACCGGCAACTACACTGCCGATAAATCGGTGGCTGTGGGGTCGCGATTCGTGGCGGGCGGAATAAGTCCTGACGCCGTGCGGGTGACGCTGGCGAAACCCGGCAATCTCTATTTCGGCCAGGCGCTGATGGACCGCCCTGCGGTGAGTGCGAGCGGTATGGCCGCTTCACACGCGGAAGCGGCCTTTTCCATCGGCTCGCGACTGGCGAGCCTCAATACGAGTGAAAGCGCGTTGAACGGCCTTCTTGGCGGTTTGCTGGGCACGTCTCTCAATCTCAAACTGGTGGATTATAACGCCCTTGCCGCTACCGATATCAACCTGCTTGGCTTTCTCGACAAGCTTGCTCCGCAGGTTGGCCTGACGGCTGGGACCTACGATCAGCTGTTGAATACAAATGTGTCGGTGGGTGTGCTGGCAAAGGTGATGGCTGATGTCGTGACCAACAATGCGACGGCCAAGGCCGCACTTAACCTTTTGGGAAAAGACGCAGCCGCACTTGCCACCAAATTGCCTGTTGGCAAGCTTTTGGGGCTGGGTTCGCTGGCAAATGCCAGCATCGGGTCTGCTGGTAATTACAGCATCACGGCCAATGTTTTGCAGCTTGTCACCGCATCCGCAATATTGGGTGGCAAGCACCAGATTGAACTCGGAACAGGGCTCAATCTTGGTGGGCTGGCCACTGTTATTGTCAAAATTGCTATTGGCGAACCGGCACAATCGACGCCGTTCTTCAGGGTCGGCGCTGTCGGTTCTCTCGTTCGCACCGCCCAGATCAGAATATCGCTCTATGTGGGTTTGCTAAATAGCTCAATTCTCGGGCTTGTTACGCTCGGGGATTTGAAATTACCGATCTACGTTGACGTGGCTTCAGCAGAGGGAGAGCTGAAAAGCGTAAGCTGCCCGGCGGGACCCCAAAGCGCCAAAGTCGGTATCGGCGTGACAACCGGAATTGCCGGGGTTTATCTGGGAAATCTAAGCGATCCTGACTTCAAAAATCTCAACAAGAAGCCGGCAGTCACAAACTTTACGATCGCCCAGCTCAAAGTACTTGGGCTTTCGGTGGCTGCTGTAAATGCAAAGGCTGCCATCGCGTTGGGTGATGATACGCAGCGAACATTGTCCTTCAGTTATGCCGATATACAGAACAAGAAAATCCAGACCGCAAGTTCTTCAAAGCTGCTTGGCGGCCTCACATCGTCACTGCTCTCCAACATGAGCGTCGATGTCAATCTGATCGGCATCGATCTGGACTTGACTGGCCTCTTTACCCTGCTGGGCACCTTGTTGTCGCCGGTTTCCGCACTTCTCGACAATCTACTGTTTGGTCTTCTGGACCTCCTCGGCGTGAAGTTGGGTCAAGCCGATGTGCAGGTTACGGGTGTGCTCTGCCAACAGGCGGTGCTGACACAGTAAACCCCAGACAAAAAAAGCCGGGCATGTAGCCGGGCTTTTTCTATCGTCTTTTCTGGCTCGATCAGGCTGTGCCGGTCGAACCGAAGCCGCCAGCGCCGCGTGCGGTTTCGGTCACTTCGGCGCGTTCCTCGATCTTCGGCTGCACCACCGGTGCAAAGACCGCCTGTGCGATGCGCATGCCGCGTTCGATGCGGAAATCATCGTCACCCAGATTGACCAGCAGAACCTTCACTTCGCCGCGATAATCGGAATCGATGGTTCCCGGCGTGTTGAGGCAGGTGATGCCGTTTTTGAAGGCGAGGCCGGAGCGCGGACGAATCTGCACTTCATAGCCTTCCGGGATCTCGAAGATCAGGCCGGTCGGCACCAGCGTACGGCGGCCGGGCAACAGCACGATCTGCCGGTCTTCGGCGACGGCTGCACGCAGGTCCATGCCTGCAGAACCGGGGGTCTCATAGGCTGGGAGATCAAGGCCATTCGCATGTTCGAGGCGAATGATACCGAGCGTTGGTGCTTGAGCGGATGCTGCGGTCATGAGGGAGCCTTTCCTGCGGGGATTCAAATTGGCGACGCTCATACGTGAAAACAGACCAAAGGTGTACCGCCTATTTGGCGTTTTGCAATGATAGTACGGCACAGGATCATGTTTTTACCGGATGGAGTGCTCCCCGTCAGTGCATGATGAGGCCGCCATCCACAGCATATTGACTGCCCGTCACATAGGATGCATCGTCGGAAAGCAGAAACAGCGCCACTGCTGCAGCCTCGTCCGCGGTGCCAGCGCGACCGAGCGGGACCTGATCCAGCACGAAACGCTCGAAACCTGTGCGGGCTTCCTCGGGCAGAAAATGCCGGAAATTGGTTTCGATTGGACCGGGGACCAGAACGTTGACCCGGATGCCGCGCGGGGCCAGCGCCGAAGCCCAGGATCGCGCCATCGCGACAACCGCACCCTTGGTGGCCGCATAGAGGCTTGTCGCCGCAGCACCTTCATATGTTGAGCTGGAGGAGGTTAGAACCACCGAGCAACCGGGATTGAGAAGATCGGACAGGCTTGCAAGCTGGAGAACCGGCCCCCGCACATTGGCGGCCATCATGTCATCGAAGGCTGCTGCTGTGATCTTTTCCGGTGCGCCGATGGTTGCGAAGGCTGCGTTCAGCCACAGCCCGTCCAGTCCGCCCTTCGAGCGAATGGCCGCAGCCAGCGCTTCTGCCGAGACCGGATCGGCGGCATCATTTTTCAACACCTGCGCCTTGTCGCCCAGTTCCTGCGCTGCCGAGGCGAGGCGCTCGTCATTCAGTCCCGTGATGACGGTCGTTCCGCCTTCAGCAATGATACGGCGGGCGCCGGCCAGCCCCATACCGCTCGTTCCGCCCGTGATGAGCACCCGCTTTCCATCAAACCTTTTCACGAGGTTTCCTTTCGCCAATGCGCCATCAACGAGAATGCGCTCGTTTGGGCATGTAGGCATGCCGTCGGGAGAAGCAAATGTTTTAGCGCATGTCGAGTGGGACGGAGGTGGTTTCCTTGATTTCCTCCATCACGAAGGAGGCTGAAACATCCGACAGGGGAACGCTGGCGATCAGCTGCTGGTAGAGGCGGTCATAGGCCTTCACATCGGCGACACGCGCTTTCAGCACGTAATCCAGATCGCCGGTCATGCGATAGACGCCGACGATTTCCGGAAACCGCGCGGTCGCATTGCGGAATTTCGACAGCCATTGCGGATCATGGCTGGATGTGCGCACCAGAATGAACACGGACAGGCCGCAGCCCACCATCTCGGCATCCACCAGCGCGACACGCGCCTTGATGATGCCCTCTTCCTCCATGCGCTTCACCCGCCGCCAGCAGGCATTGCGCGAAAGGTTCACGCGTTCTGACAGAGAATCAACGGACAGGGTACCGTCAATTTGCAGTTCTCCCAATATTTTGCGGTCTATCTCGTCCAGTGAAGCGATCATAGTGGGATGATTGTCCCAACTTTATGCAGATTTCAAGAACATTTTGAGATTTCATCTTTCTCATTCTTGCTAAAATGATTTTCCAGAAGGGCGCTTCAGCGCTGGGCAAAAGAGAAAGAATTTCTCAATCAAACGGGAGCATTTGCAATGACCACGCGTATTACCCGCATTTTTACCGAACATCCTGCATCGGTTGATGAGACCTATTTCGAGCATATGGCCTTTGCCGGACGTTTCTCATTCAAGCTGTTCGGAGCAGCCTTTGCTGCTTTGATCCATGCATTTTTGCCATTTTTGTTCGAAAAGACTGCGAGCACCATTGTCCGTCAGCTCTATGAGCGGACGCATAACAGAAGCCGTTAAGACCGGCTTTCAAGCATCGGATCGCACATGTGCCGTTGGGCCGCCTATCTCGGACCTGAGACCTATCTGGAAGACATTATTTCGTCTCCCTGTCATTCGCTCGTGGCGCAGAGCCACGACGCACATGAAGCCAAAACACGCACCAATGGCGACGGTTTCGGCGTCGCCTGGTATGGGCATCGCACCGAGCCGGGCCTCTATCGGGATATTTTGCCCGCATGGTCCGATCAGAATCTGGGTAGTCTGGCGCGACAGATAAGGTCGCGCCTTTTTCTTGCGCATGTGCGCGCCTCGACAGGCGGGCTGACCAGCCGCTCCAACTGCCACCCGTTTGTTTCCGGGCGCTGGAGCTTCATGCATAACGGGCAAATCGGCAATTTCGACCGGCTGCGTCGCAGGCTGGAAGCGCATCTGAGCGATCATGTCTATTCGCAGAAGCACGGCGCAACCGATTCCGAACTGATCTTTCTGCTGATGCTGGAATTCGGCCTCGACAGCGATCCGGTTCAGGCCATGAAGCGCATGGTCTCCACCATTGTGGATGAGGCCGGGAAGGCCGATGTGCCGCCGTTTCTGCGGCTGACTGCTGCTTTCTCAGACGGCAATCAGCTTTATGCAATCCGCTATGCCACTGACGCCTTTGCGCCTACGCTTTACACGGCGACGCTTGGTGCGTCGTCCGGCATCTGTGTGGTGTCGGAGCCGCTGGATGGCGAAGCTGGTAACTGGATGGCTGTACCGGCAAACAGTTTTGTCACCGTTTCCCGGCAGGGCCGCATCGCCATCGACGGTTTTGAGGGGGCGATGTCGCCTCCTCAGGGTGTTGCAACAGCCTAGGCGTTGCCAATCAGAATGCCCGCGGCGAGAACGAGCGCACCACCCAACACCACTTGCAGGACCGAGCGGAAGAATGGCGTTTCCATGAAGCGGTTCTGGATGAAGGCAATCGCCCAGAGTTCAAAGAACACGATAACGACCGCCAGAGATGTAGCCGTCCAGAAATCCGTGATCAGATAGGGCAAGGCGTGGCCGAGGCCGCCGAGCGCCGTCATGATGCCGCAAGACAGGCCGCGCTTGATCGGCGATCCGCGACCTGACAGCTTACCGTCATCATGTATGGCTTCCGTGAAACCCATCGAAATACCTGCGCCGACCGAGGCTGACAGGCCGACCAGAAAGGTCTGCCAGGTGTCCTGCGTAGCGAAGGCGGCAGCGAAGATTGGCGCAAGGGTGGAGACAGAGCCGTCCATCAGGCCCGCAAGACCCGGCTGGACATAAGTGAGGATGAGTTGCTTGCGCTCAAGCGCACGTTCCTCGTCCTGCACGGTTTCCGGTGTCAGTTCATGTTCCAGCGATTCGGCTTTGACCTCGTGCTGCTTTTCCTGAAGCGCCAGATCGCCCAGAAGCTTGCGCGTGCCCGCATCGGTGACGCGCTTCGCCGCCTCGACATAGAAGCGATAGGCCTGATCTTCCATTTCAGACGCTGCGTCGCGCACCTTGTCGATACCCAGCGGTCGCACCAGCCAGTCGGGCTTGCGGTCGTAATAGCCGCTGACATGTTCGCGGCGAATGAGCGGAATATGGTCGCCAAAACGCGCCCGGTGCCGCTCGATCAACGCATCGCGGTGCCCGTGTTCTTCTTCCGCCATCTGCTCGAAAATCTTGGCCGATTGCGGGAATTCCTCACGAAGCCCATCGGCGTAAGCAAGATAGATGCGGGCGTCGTCCTCTTCGGACGAGATGGCAAGCGCCAGTATTTCCTGTTCGGAAAGCGAATCGAACGGGCGGCGACCGTTGCGGAAAAATCGACTCAGCATAATTAAATCCATCAGTTTAGAATTATTCTAAAGTTATAATGAGTCAGCTAAAAGTCAAGCCTTGCGATGCGGGCCTGTTTGGCGCATTACATTTCGGCCCCGGCAAAACGGGGTTTTGCAAAGCAATGACATGATGAAAAAGCCGGAAAAGAACAGGATCGATGGCATCGATGAACACACACGCGCAAGGCAATAGCCCCCGTCCGCTCAATGGACAGGATTTCCGCACCCTCGGCCTTTCGGCCCTCGGCGGCGCGCTGGAGTTTTATGATTTTATCATCTTCGTGTTCTTTGCCAGTGTGATCGGGCACTTGTTCTTTCCGCCGGACATGCCGGACTGGCTGGTCATGATCCAGACTTTCGGCATTTTTGCAGCCGGTTATTTGGTGCGCCCGGTCGGCGGCATCGTGCTGGCGCATTTCGGCGACAAGTTTGGTCGCAAGCGGGTTTTCGCCTTTTCGGTGTTTCTGATGTCGATCTCGACATTGGCCATGGCCTGCCTGCCCACCTATGCGACGCTGGGTGTCGGCGCGCCAATCCTGCTGATCGTCTTCCGCATGTTGCAGGGCGCGGCCATTGGCGGCGAAGTTCCTGGCGCCTGGACCTTCGTGGCGGAACATGTGCCTGCCAATCGCGTCGGCATGGCATGCGGCTTCCTCTGTTCCGGCCTGACACTCGGCATCATGATCGGTTCGCTGATCGCGACGGCCATCAACTGGATTTTCACCCCGGAAGAACTGTCCGCCTATGCATGGCGCATTCCGTTCTTCATCGGCGGTATTTTTGGCCTGCTCGCGGTTTATCTGCGGCGCTGGTTGGCTGAAACGCCGATCTTTACCGAAATGAAGAACAGCCATTTGCTGAAAGACAAGCTGCCGCTCAAGACGGTGCTGCGCGAGCATATGCATGGCGTTGTCATCTCCGTGCTTCTGACCTGGATTCTGTCAGCCGGTATCGTCGTGACCACGCTGATGACGGCAACCTTCCTGCAGAAACTTTACGGCTACAGCCCGTTGCAGTCGCTTGCCGCGACCAGCTTCGGCACGCTTTTCCTGATGTTCGGTACGGTGACTGCCGGATCGATTGTTGATCGTATCGGCAGCGGACGCTTCTTTGCGGTGGCCGGTGTGTTCTTCGGCGTTGCCACCTTCGTTTTCTACAGCTTTGCCGGCACATCGCTGCCGGTGCTGTTTGCGCTTTATGCGGTCATGGGACTTTCCGTCGGCATGGTTGGCGCAGTGCCCTATGTCATGGTCCGCGCGTTCCCGGCCCCTGTTCGGTTCTCGGGCCTGTCGTTCTCCTATAACATTTCCTATGCGGTATTCGGCGGCCTGACACCGGTGGTGGTCACATCATTTCTGGCGGTCAACCCGATGGCGCATGCCTGGTATCTGGTGTTCATCGCAGTGCTGACCAGCGGTCTCGGCTTCTATCTCATGGCGCGCAGTGATCAGGTGGAAGGGGCCATTGGCCTTGATGATTTGCCGGTTGGGGACGCTGTTCCACACAGGAGCTGACAAAAGGGCCGCATAAGCGGCCCTTTCTTTTATACATTAGTGCGCCGCCAGCTTGGCGGCACTCAGTTCCTTGTCATGCACGGCGAAGCGATCCACCATCTCAGCGCTGGCTTCATTAAAGCCGATCACCGATACATCGGTGCCGCTGGCGCGATATTTCAGGACAACCTTGTCCAGCGCGCCAACCGAAGTGATGTCCCACAGATGCGCATGGCTGACATCAATGGTGACCTTTTTCGCAGGCTTGGAGAAATCGAACGCGGCGATGAAATTCTGCGCCGAAGCGAAGAAAATCTGGCCCTGAACGGTGTAGATGCGTTCGCTGCCGTCGCTGTTTTCGGTCTCGGTGACGCGGAACATCTTTGCGACCTTGCCCGCGAAGAACACACCGGAAAGCAGAACGCCAACAAGCACGCCTTTGGCCAGATCATGCGTTGAAACGACGGTGACGACCGTTGCCAGCATGACGAAGGACGAGGAAGGCGGGTTGCGACGCAGATCGAGGATCGACCGCCACGAGAATGTGCCAATGGACACCATGATCATCACGGCCACCAGTGCCGCCATCGGAATGATGCGCACGAGATCGTCGAGAACGAGAATCAGGAACAGCAGAAAGGCGCCCGCCACAAAGGTCGAAAGTCTGCCGCGTCCGCCAGACGAAACATTGATCACCGATTGCCCGATCATCGCGCAGCCGCCCATACCGCCAATCAGCGCCGAGGCGATATTACTCGTGCCCTGACCGATGCATTCCTGGCTCTTGTTGCTGGTCGTGTCGGTCATGTCGTCGACAATCTGGGCGGTCATCAGCGATTCGAGCAGCCCGACCGCCGCGAGCGTGATCGAATAGGGCAGAATGATCTGCAAGGTTTCGAGCGTCAGCGGCACTTGCGGCAGGGCGAAAACCGGCAATGCGGATGGCAATTCACCCAGATCGCCCACGGTTCGAAGATCCATCCCGCTCCACCAGGCCAGTGCGGTGAGAACAGCAATGGCAACCAGCGGCGAGGGGATCGCCCTGGTCAGGCGCGGGAACAGATAGATGATGGCTAGGCCGCCCGCGATCATCCAATAGGTCTGGACCGGCACATGGATCAGTTCCGGCAACTGCGCCATGAAAATGAGGATCGCCAAGGCATTGACGAAGCCGGTGATGACCGACCGCGATACGAAGCGCATCAGGCGGCCGAGTTTCAGGAAACCTGCAAGGATTTGCAGGAATCCCATCAGGATCGTTGCGGCAAAGAGATATTGCAGCCCGTGTTCCTTGACGAGCGAGACCATCACCACGGCAGTTGCAGCCGTGGCGGCTGAAATCATGCCAGGGCGACCGCCGGTAAAGGCGGAAACGCAGGCAATGGCGAAGGAGGCAAAAAGGCCGATTTTTGGATCGACCCCGGCGATGACCGAAAAGCCGATGGCTTCCGGAATAAGGGCAAGTGCTACGACGATGCCGGAAAGAATATCGCCGCGAATATTGGAGAACCACTCGCGGCGGTAGGCAGCAAGACGTGTCATTGAATTTTCCGCAAATAGAGGACAGGCGTTGAAAGCCGTCCGATTCAACATGGCCGATTGTAAAAATGGGGATGTTGTTGCGTTGTCTGGCGGATCGGCGGCCAGAAGAGCCACCCGGGCTTTCACCGGGTCCTTGCGAATGCGCTTGTATAAACAAAAAGAACGCAGCAGGGCAATAACCCGCTGCGTTTTCTATTGTTCTATATTGAATAGATCAGAGAATCTTCTGCATGAAGGTCAGATCGAGCCAGCGTCCGAATTTCTGGCCGACTTGTTTCAAGGTGCCACAATCCTCAAAGCCCTGCGATGTATGCAGCGCGATGGATGTGGCATTGCCCGCTTCAATACCAGCCACCAGCACATGCACCTTGCGGCGGCGCGCTTCTTCCACCAGTTCGGCCAGCAAAGTGCGGCCAATGCCGCCGCCGCGCGCATCACTTGCTACATAGACCGAGAGCTCGGACGAATGGCGGAAACCTTCAAAGGGCCGGAACGGGCCATAGCTCGCATAGCCGACGACCTGGCCATCGCGCTCGGCCACCAGCACAGGGAACCCGTCGCGATTGCGGCTTTCCAGCCACAGACGCCGGTTCTCCAGATCGACGAGCGTTTCGTTCCAGATGGCAAGCGTGTTTTCGACCGCATCATTATAGATGGCGAGGAGCGTCGGGAGGTCGGCTGCCGTCGCATGGCGGATGGAGAGTGTCATTTCAGATGCCTTTGTAGAAGAACGTGGTGGCGCAGGGGCTACCGTCGGGGAAAAGCGCGTAATTCGGAATGATGCCGACAGGCTGCCAGTCAAGATGCGTATAGATCGCTTCGGCGGGACTGCCGGTTGCTGTGTCGAGACAGATCAGTGTTTTACCTCGGCTGCGACCTTGTAGTTCAGCCTGTTCCAGGAGTTTGCGGGCAAGGCCAAGGCCGCGCGCCTTTCGATGGACGAGCAGCTTTTTCAGGTCGGCGCGATGTGGCTGATTGGGCATTTGTGCGAGACCAAGCTGAACCGTGCCGGCGATCTCGCCGTCATGTTCAGCAACGATGAGCAGCGTATCGCCGTTCTCGGCTTCGCGGGCGATACGGGTCCAGTAAGGCGTAAAATCCTGCGGCTCGCACGGGGCCATGAACCCGACCGATGCGCCACCCATGACGCAATCCGCCAGGATTTCGGCGAGCGCGGGGACGGCTCGTTTTGCTTCTTCCGCATTGAGAACGTGAATCATTGGTCGGTCTTTCAGAGGCTGCCACGGCGTTCGAGCACGATGGCGTAGCGCGCGGGAATGGAGCCGGGATTGTGAAAGGTAATGCCCGCCATAATGGGCATATAAAGGCAGTCGCCGGGCTTGAGGCTGTAATGCGTGTCGCTGACGGTCATTTCCATCTCACCGGCAAAGAGCCACATATGCTGCGTGATGCCAGCATTGGCGGTCTGCGGTGCGAAAGTGACCTTGCCGCCTGCCGGAAACTCGACCTCGATCATGTCGACATTCGAGCCGGTGCCGGGGGGAGAAACAGACCGGCGCACATAGCCGGTGTCCGGATCGCGCCAGACGGGCTGGCGATCATGCGGAAGGTAGGGCGACGGGGGAGCTTCCGCATCGCCGAAAAAGGCTGAAAGCGACGTGCCAAGGGCGGCGCAAATGCGTGCCAGAAGCTGTGCCGTCGGGCTTGTCTCGCCGCGCTCAATCCGCGAGATCATGGCGCGGCTGACACCGGAAGCATCGCCCAGCGCATCCAGCGTCATGCCTTGTGCCAGACGCAGGCGGCGCAGGTTCTCGCCAATGGCATTGTCGAGTTGTTCGATTGCGTTTTCCATTATGTTAGAATTAATATCTATTATAATGGAGTCAAGCGATTTCGCATACGAAAACGGCGGGATTTCTCCCGCCGCTGTCACTCTATTTCCACGATAGTGGAATCAGCCCTGTGCCTTCAGCTCCAAACGGCGGCGATGCAGGACCGGCTCGGTATAACCGTTCGGCTGTTCGCGGCCCTTAAAGACGAGGTCGCAGGCAGCCTGAAAGGCAATGGACTTGTCGAAGTTGGCAGCCATCGGGCGATAGAGCACATCGCCTTCATTCTGCTTGTCAACGACAGCGGCCATGCGCTTCATGGTTTCCATGACCTGCGCTTCCGTGACAACGCCATGGTAGAGCCAGTTGGCAAGGTGCTGTGCGGAAATGCGCAGCGTCGCACGGTCTTCCATCAGGCCGACATTGTTGATGTCAGGCACCTTCGAGCAACCGACGCCCTGATCAACCCAGCGCACGACATAGCCCAGAATGCCCTGCGCGTTGTTGTCGATTTCCTTCTGGATATCTTCCGGTGTCCAATTCGGACGGCTGGCGACCGGCACCGACAGAATATCGTCGAGCTTGGCGCGCGGGCGGCTCTTCAGCTTTGCCTGAACGGCGGCAACGTCCACCTGATGATAGTGGGTGGCGTGCAGCGTGGCGGCGGTTGGCGACGGCACCCAGGCGGTGTTCGCACCAGCCTTCGGATGGGCGATCTTCTGCTCCAGCATTGCCGCCATCAGGTCAGGCATGGCCCACATGCCCTTGCCGATCTGCGCGTGGCCGGAAAGGCCGCATTCGAGACCGATATCGACATTCCACTGTTCATAAGCGCCGATCCATGCGGCCTGCTTCATGTCGCCCTTGCGGATCATCGGACCAGCTTCCATCGAGGTGTGGATCTCGTCGCCGGTGCGGTCGAGGAAGCCGGTATTGATGAACACGACGCGATCCTTGGCGGCGCGAATGGCTTCCTTGAGATTGATCGTCGTGCGGCGTTCCTCGTCCATCACGCCCATCTTGAGCGTGTTGGGCTGCATGCCGAGCAGTTCTTCGGTCCGGGTGAAGATTTCATTGGCGAAAGCCACTTCTTCCGGGCCGTGCATCTTCGGCTTCACGATATAGACCGAGCCTTCGCGCGAATTCATGTGACGGCCATTCGGGCCGATATCGTGCAGGGCGATCAGGCTGGTGAAGGCGGCATCCATGATGCCTTCCGGCACTTCATTGCCGTCGGCGTCAAGAATGGCCGGATTGGTCATGAGGTGACCGACATTGCGAACCAGCATCAGCGAACGGCCCTTGAGCGTCAGGTCGGAGCCATCTGCACCCTTGTAACTGCGGTCGCCATTGAGGCGGCGTGTCATCTGCTTGCCGTTCTTTTCGAACGTGTCTTCCAGCTTGCCGTTCATCAGGCCGAGCCAGTTGCGATAGACTGCAACCTTGTCTTCGGCG
This sequence comes from Ochrobactrum sp. 19YEA23, assembly GCF_029909865.1. NCBI lineage: Bacteria > Pseudomonadati > Pseudomonadota > Alphaproteobacteria > Hyphomicrobiales > Brucellaceae > Ochrobactrum > Ochrobactrum sp. 19YEA23. The sequence continues at coordinate 86,125 of NZ_JASAMQ010000014.1, forward strand.
TCGACAGCGGCAATCGAATCTTCGCAATCCTGAATCGTGCTGATGGCCGATTCCAGAACCATGTCGGCAATATGCGCCGGATCGGTCTTGCCGATCGGATGGTCGGCATTGACGACGATGTCGACATGCATGTTGTTCTTGGCCAGCAGAACGTTGGTCGGGTTGGCGGCGTCGCCATTATAGCCCTTGAACTGGCTTGGGTCTTTGAGAGCTGTGACGGAGCCATCGGTGCGCTTGATGTCGAGCTTGCCATCCTTGATGGAAAGGCCAGCGACTTCCGCCCATTTGCCGGAGGCAAGCGGTGCGCTTTCATCGAGGAACTTCTTTGCCCAGGCGATGACCTTCTCGCCGCGCTTCGGATTGTAGCCCTTGCCCTTTTCCGCGCCATCGGCATCGGAAATCGCATCGGTGCCGTAAAGCGCATCATAAAGCGAACCCCAACGCGCATTGGCGGCGTTGAGCGCATAGCGTGCGTTCATGACCGGCACGACGAGCTGCGGACCGGCAATATAGGTGATTTCCGGATCAACATTGGCGGTCGAAACGGTGAACTCGCCGCCTTCCGGCAGAAGGTAACCAATATCCTTGAGGAACTGCTGGTAATCCGCCTGGCTATAGCCCTTGTCGCGGTTTTCCTTGTACCAGCTGTCGATCTTCGCCTGCATGTCGTCGCGCTTTTTCAGAAGCGCCCGGTTCTTCGGGGCAAGATCGCGAACGATGGCGGCAAAGCCTTTCCAGAACGTGTCCGGATCCACACCGGTGCCGGGAGCGGCCTCCTTGGCCAGAAACTCCACGAGTTCCGGGGCAACACGCAAACCTTCGATTTCGACGTAATTGCTCATGGCTTGGCCTCCTTCAGAGTAAACACAACTATCGCCAGCGCTTTTAGCGCCAGCTATCCTGTTGCCTTTGAACCGCTTTGGCGCGCTTTCGTCAATCGGTGTGCGGGCACATCATTTGTGACGCTGGGGCGAAAATCACAGCTCCAGTTTCAACGTGTCGCGAATATCGTCAGGGGTGGAACCCTGTTCACGCAGGGATGCAAGAGCGGTATCCTTGCGGCTTTTCGACAGTTTCAGCCCGTCATCACCCAACACCAGATGGTGGTGGTGATAAAGTGGTTCCGGTAGGTCGAGGAGCTTTTGCAGGAGACGATGCACGGCGGTCGCATGGAAGAGATCACTGCCGCGCACGACGTGGGTAACGCCTTGCAGGGCATCGTCCACCACCACGGAAAGATGGTAGCTGGTCGGCGTGTCCTTGCGCGCGATGATCACATCACCCCATTTGGCGGGATCGGCAGCGACACGCCCGGTTTCGCCATCGGGCCCGGCGCCGCTTTCCTGCCAGAACAATGGCCCGCCCGCAGCGGCCAGAGCCTTTTCCATGTCGAGACGCCAGGCATAGGCAACGCCGGAGACGATCCGTTCCAGTCGCTCCTTTTCGGAGAGGTTGCGCTCGCCGCTTGGATAAAGCGGTGTCCCGTCGGGATCGGACGGCCAGTCCTTGCCCTTGGCATGGGCTTCACCGATGCGCTCGCGCACTTCGCCACGGCTGAGAAAGGCTGGATAGACGAGGCCCTTGTCGGCCAGTTTTGTCAGCGCATTGCGATATTCGCCAAAATGTTCCGACTGGCGACGCACGGGCTCTTCCCATGAAAGGCCAAGCCAGTGCAGATCGTCGTAAATGCCCTGTTCAAGCTCCGGCGTGCAGCGCGCCGTGTCGATGTCTTCCATGCGTAACAGAAAACGACCGTTGTTTTCATTTGCCATGCGTGCATTGAGAAGGGCTGAATAGGCATGGCCGAGGTGCAATTGGCCATTGGGGCTTGGTGCGAAGCGAAAGACGGGTCTGGTCATGATTGTGGCAGTTGCCGGTTCTTATTGATTGTCATTGAGGCACATTGGTACTTTGTCGGCGATTGAAATGAAAGGCCACAGCATGCAGCGCATCGATACATTGGACGATATTGAGGCTGGCCTCGAAGCGCTGGTGCTTGCCGATGTGCGGCTGGCCGATATACGCAGCCGCGCCCATGCCGTGCCGCTGCGCCGCTCACAGCCCGGCTTTGAAAGTCTGGCTTCCATTATCGTGGCGCAGCAGGTTTCAACCGCAAGCGCTGCGGCCATCTGGGCGCGGTTGAAACAGGCGATCGATCCGCTGACGCCGCAGGCCTATATCGATGGCGGTGAGGAGGCATGGCGGTTCGCAGGCCTGTCGCGGCCCAAGCAAAGGACGCTTCTGGCTGTCTCGCAGGCGCTGGTGGAGGACGGGCTTGATCTGCACGGGCTTTGTGACCTGCCTGCGGAGGAAGCCATTGCCGCTCTCACGGCGATAAAGGGCATCGGACCTTGGACGGCGGAAGTCTATCTGCTGTTTGCAGCCGGTCATCCGGATGTGTTTCCGGCGGGCGATGTGGCGCTGCAAGCAGCCGTTGGTCATGCCTTCGCACATGAAACCCGCCCGGACGCTAAAGCGTTGCGGCTACTGGCGGAAGAGTGGGCACCCTGGCGCGGTGTGGCGGCGCGATTGTTCTGGGCCTATTACGCGGCAATCAAGGGCCGCGAGGCGGCCCCACTTTTGTAGATGCTTCTGTAAATGTTGCGTGTTTCCGGTGGTATAAATGCGTTTCCGCTTCACAATCCTGTCACGTCGGGCTTACATTATCTGCATCAGCTGATGACGGTATTTCGATTCGCAGAAGCTTGATTTTCTGCTGATTGCAGTTCCGTCCTTAGAGCGCCGTGCGCCCTATGGGGCGCACAAAGGTGCTCTAATTATTTGAAAATGCGCATCGGGCTTTCAAAAATCGATTTCGATTTTTGGACCGATGCGCGGGTTCTTGGAGCGTCGTTGTTGCGCCCACAATGGACGCGCGGCGCTCCGATGAAGAGCGCAATTCCGCTTGGAAAGTCGTCATTTCGCCCTTTCTCGGAGTTGCTCTGAAGGAGGTGCGTCCTTGACCATTGCAGTCTCACCCCGGACCGTCTCGACGAGTGGCTTGCCCGCTCTGGTCCTCAATGCGGATTATCGTCCGCTCAGTTATTATCCTTTGTCGCTCTGGTCATGGCAGGATGCGATCAAGGCGGTCTTTCTCGAACGCGTGAATATCGTCGCGGAATACGATCAGATCGTTTCCTCGCCGTCTTTCTCCATGCGTGTTCCGAGTGTGATCTGCCTGAAGGATTATGTGAAGCCGCCGCGCTATCCGGCGTTTACGCGCTTCAATCTCTTTTTGCGTGATCGGTTCGAGTGCCAGTATTGCGGTTCTCCGCATGACCTGACCTTCGATCACGTCACCCCGCGTTGCCATGGCGGCGAGACGACGTGGGAAAATGTGGTCGCCGCATGCTCACCATGCAATTTGCGCAAGGGCGGTCTCATGCCTGCCGCTGCGCATATGGGGCCGCGTCAAAAGCCGGTCATGCCGACCGTGCAGGATCTGCACAATAACGGTCGTCTTTTCCCGCCCAACCATCTGCACGATAGCTGGCTCGATTTTCTGTATTGGGATGTCGAACTGGAGCCTTGACGCATGTTGCGCAAAACCGCGTAGCAATCTTGCGACAACAATATGCGAAAAAAGAAGACCTAAGCCCCCTCAGAATCTTCCCTTACTTCCCACTCTTCGCAAAAGCGCCGTAGTAGCCGATGGCTGCAAAGAACAGGCTTGCGACAACATTCCATCCGGCAAAGGACAGACCGAGGAAAAAGCCGGGTGCGCTGTCGCATGCAGGCGGATGCGTGTTGAGATCACCTAAGAGATTGCCCGCATCCAGCGTGACCTTCATGGTCGCCGCGCTGCAATCGGTCGGGCCGGGCCAGTATTTCAGCTCAACGCCCGTGTGATAGGCGGCCAGCGCCAGACCATAGGTCATCAAAAGTGCGCCGATCAGGATCAGGCCGCGCGTCAGGATCGGCGGCCACTTCAATCCGTAAGAAAGCCAGGCTGCGGCCAGAACCGGAACGCCAATATAATAAGGTGTGCGCTCTTCAAGGCAGAGCTTGCATGGCATGAAGCCCGCTAGGTGCTCGAAGCCAAGGGCGGTGCCGACGGTTGCGGCCAGTCCGACGGTCATGATGCCAGCGGTCCAAGCCTGAACCTTGCCGACCGGATTATTGAGTGCAAATGCCATATGAAATTTCCTGACGCAGCTCTTTATATGCAGCTAAACTAAGATAGAGGCTTGTTTCCAAGCAATTTATTTTGACCGGCGTGAGGCAGCCGGATCAGGCATGAAGATATTTCACAGCAAAAAACAGGGCGATCAATACGACCGCTACGGCACTGGCGATCAGGCCGAGACGCTTCTCGATGAAATGGCGGATCGGCTCACCATAGCGGCGCAGCAGCCAGGCCAGGAAATAGAAGCGCGCGCCGCGTGCAACGATTGCGGATGCGATGAACAGCCAGATATTGACGCCTGCTGCACCTGACAGGATCGTCACCACCTTGATCGGCGGCAGATGGGCAAGGCCCGATGTGATCAGCATCAGCAAAATGGCGTCGGCGCTGGTCGTGCCGCGCAACTGCTCGAACGTGTCGAGCTTGCCATACATTTCCAGTACCGGCTTGGCGATCTGTTCATAGGCATGATAGCCGAGATACCAGCCCGCTATGCCGCCGAGCACCGATGAAACGGTTGCGATAAAGGCATAGCGCCAGGCGCGTTCCGGACGGGCCAGCGCCATTGGCAGAAACAGAACATCCGCCGGAACAAGGAAAACCGAACTTTCCACGAAAGCGATGATGGCCAGCCACCATTCGGCTGATTTTCTTGCGGCAAGTGAGATCGTCCAGTCGTAAAGGCGGCGCAGCATGGATTGTCCGGATAATGTGCGGCGGATAGCCGTCGTTGCGATTGCACCGTCTATAAATAAAAAAGACGGCGCGAACAATGCGCGCCGTCTCATTCATTACATGGCAACAATCAGCGCTTGTAGGCGCTGCAGATATATTTGGTCTCGAGATATTCCTCGATGCCGTATTTCGAGCCTTCGCGGCCGAGGCCGGATTGCTTGACGCCGCCGAATGGAGCGACTTCGTTGGAGATCAGGCCGGTATTGTGGCCGACCATGCCATATTCGAGGCCTTCGCCGACGCGGATCGCACGGCTGAAGTTCTCAGTATAGAAGTAAGCGGCGAGACCGAAGATCGTATCATTGGCCATGGCCAGCACTTCTTCTTCTGTGTCGAAGGCGAAGAGCGGCGCCAGCGGGCCGAAGGTTTCTTCCTGCGCGACGGCCATATCCGAGGTCACGCCGGTGAGAATGCCCGGTTCGAAGAACAGGCCGCCCAACTCCTTGCCGCCGGTGATGAGCTTTGCGCCCTTCGAAACAGCGTCTTCGATATGCGCCTTGACCTTGGTGATCGCCTTTTCCTCGATCATCGGACCGATGGCGACGCCCGGTTCAGTGCCGTTGCCGACCTTCAGCGCCTTGACCTTTTCAGCGAGTTTCTCGGCGAACTTGTCATAAATGCCGCGTTGAACATAAATGCGGTTGGCGCAGACGCAGGTCTGACCGGCATTGCGATATTTGGAAATCATCGCGCCTTCCACCGCGGCGTCGAGATCAGCGTCATCAAAGACAATAAACGGCGCATTGCCGCCGAGTTCCAGCGACACTCTTTTGATCGTCGGTGCGCACTGTGCCATCAGCAGGCGGCCAACTTCGGTCGAGCCGGTGAAGGAGAGCTTGCGCACAATATCATTGCTGGTCAGTTCAGCGCCGATTTCACGCGCCTTGCCAGTCACGATCTGCAACACACCGGCAGGGATGCCAGCCTTCTCGGCCAGAACGCCAAGCGCCAGAGCCGTCAGCGGGGTCAGATCGGCGGGGCGCACGATCATCGTGCAGCCAGCGGCCAGCGCCGGTGCAGCCTTGCGGGTGATCATGGCTGCGGGGAAGTTCCATGGTGTGATTGCAGCGGTGACGCCGACCGGCTGGCGGATGACTGTCAGTCGCTGTCCAACCTGTGGGGCAGGGATGGTGTCGCCATAGACGCGCTTCGCTTCTTCCGCGAACCATTCAATGAAAGACGCGGCATAGAGCACTTCACCGCGCGCTTCGGCCAGAGGCTTGCCCTGTTCCGACGTCATGATCAGTGCAATATCATCGGCATTGGCGACAATAAGGTCGAACCACTTGCGCAGAATGCCAGCGCGCTCCTTGGCGGTCTTCGCCGCCCAGACGGGAAGCGCCTTGGCGGAAGCGTCGATGGCGTTCTTGATCGTGTCCACTGACAGTGACGGGACAGTGCCGACCACCGAGCCATCAGCCGGGTTGGTCACATTGATCGTCTTGCCGTCAGCCGCGTCGATCCAGCGACCGTCGACCAGGCATTTCGATTGAAGCAGCGAAGGGTCTTTCAAGGTGATCATGTCTGATGTTCCGTCCCAGTCTTGCATTGATTGGTTGTTCAGTATATCGAACACTCTTCGATATATTGAATTAAACAGATCAAGGCGACCAAAGTCAACCGGTCAGCCGATGATCTGTCGGGCGGATGGCGAGCTAGCATAGGAATGAAACGATGACCGACGAGGCAGGTTCCCTCAAACTGGTTCCCGCCGTCATGCGCGCGGCACAGATACTGGATCTTATCGCCAAGGCCGGTGACGGCATGGGCGGGGCACTGAAACTATCCGATATTGCGCGTCAGGCCGGGCTACCTAAAAGCAGCGTGCATGGGCTTTGCCAGACATTGGTTCACCTGAAGCTTCTCAAGTTCAATAATGACGGCAGCTTTTCCATGGGGCCGCAGTCGGTGCGCTGGGCCAATGTCTTTCTGGCGAGCAGCGATATTGTCGAGGTGTTTCATGAGGCGGTCGCGCAGGCAGAGGGGCTTGGCGCCTATACGCTGACGCTTTCACATCTGGACGGTCCGGATGTCATCTATCTGTCCTGTCGCAATTCCACAGCGCCGCTCGGGATTACGTTCCGCATCGGCATGCGCGTTCCCGCTGTCTTTACAGCGACGGGCAAGGCGATGCTCGCGGCAATGCCGGATGAGGAGCGGGCGCGTCATCTCCCGGAACATTGGCCAGATCTCGCCACACCGGCGAGCGTCGCTTCGCTGAAAGCACTCGAAGTCGAGATGGCTGGTGTAAAAGAGAAGGGTTATTCCCTTGATGACGGCCAGTTGCGCGAAGGCATGTTCTGTATTGGCGCTGCAATCTATGAACAGCCGCATCGCCCTAGCGCTGGCATTGCTCTTTCCATGATGGCGGCAGAGGCTCGTCCCGAAGTGATTAAGGAGATCGGCCGACGGATGCGGGCGCTTGCGGATGATGTCGCCGAGCGAATGGGATGGGCTTCCGCGTCAGAATCACCTGTTCAGATTGATGAATAAGGAGTAAATTTCCGACTTTATCCCTGTGGAAAAGAAAACTGGATTTTTATTGATCTAGGCGTTGACAGTTTGGCTTAGTCCGCCCTATATAGCGCCACAACGAGGGCGGCGACGCTGCTAGCGGCAGGTTGCTTCGTCCTTGAGTTCCAGTGAAA
>NZ_JASAMQ010000015.1:0-85182 GCF_029909865.1 Ochrobactrum sp. 19YEA23
GTTTGCTCGGCAACAGCGGTGCAATAATCGACCATTCTCGTTCTGTGAGTTCATAGCGGCGACGTGACATCAAAGACCTCCAAATCCGAGGTCTTCAAATAACTAATCCATTCAAATAGCTAGCCTATTTATGAGTGCACGGCCTAGCACATAACAAAACCACTTCTAGTGGTTCAAGCGTAGCGTCCCAAACCTCCACCTCTGGTGGAGGTCATGACTTGATCACGCGCTGTTACTGTCATCAACTCTACTGTCAGGATGTGAGAATTAACTGTACCGCATATTGATATCCGTCGATCCATCGCCATTTGCAGAAAACGGCGTCCGGAACCCGATCGTATATGAGCCCCTCATGGCGATCTTTTATGTTTCCAGATTGAGAGTGAAACCGACAGACGGATACTATATGGCGAAGACAACCAAACGTCGCGCATTGCTGATCGTGAACCCCAATGCCCGCAACGGGAAGGGGTTTGGCGGCCAAATGAGAACGGAACTCGAGCGTGGCGGAATGGAGTTGTTTGAGCACCAGCCCCGTGAAGGCGAGACGATTTCTGATATTATCCTGCGCGAGCGGGATCATGATCTGGTCGTCATCGGCGGCGGAGACGGTTCACTCAATGCAGCGGCAAAAGGGCTGATGGAGACAGGGATGCCGCTCGCCATTCTGCCGCTTGGAACAGCCAATGATTTTGCCCGCACTGTAGGTATTCCAGCCGACCCGGTGGAGGCGGCCCGCCTGCTCGTGGCCTATAACACCCATCCAATCGATCTGGGCGAGGTGAACGGTCATCTTTATTTCAACGTTGCTAGCATCGGTTTCAGCGCCGAGCTTGCGCAGCAACTGAGTGCGGATGCGAAAAAGAAATGGGGCAAGCTCGGTTACGGTCTTGTCGCAGCGCGTATTCTGATGCGCTCAGAGCTGTTTACAGCCTATCTTGAACATGACGGCATGACCGAAAAGATCAAAACCCTGCAGGTGTCGGTCGGCAATGGCAAATTCTACGGTGGCGGTATGGCTGTTGAGAAAGACGCTGCCATTGATGATGGTAAGCTGGATTTCTACAGTCTTGAAGTCGACCATTGGTGGCATTTGCTGCGGCTGTTGCCGAGTTTGCGGCGCGGCACACAGTCGAAATGGCGTGATGTGCGGGCCTTTCCCACCACGGAAGTAATTATCCGCACCAAGAAGCCGCGCGCGGTGAATACCGATGGTGAGCTTTCCACCTGGACGCCGGCGCATTTCAAGTTGCATCGGCAGGCAATTAACGCACTTATTCCCCCGCCATCGGCGCGTAGTCGCTGAAATTTAGTCAAAAAAAAGGGCCCGCAGCTATGAAGCGCGGGCCTAATCATGACGTTAGGTGACTGGCTCAGAGGTCAAGAGAGCCACTTCTAAAACGGGATACTCCTCCGAATGTTCCCTCTTTAGAAGAAAAAATACCAGATAATCAGCACGAGGATGAATGGTACGCCCAGAAGCCACAGAATGAGTGCTCGAAACATGATGTTCTCCTTGTTGTATGTTTCCAACTCTGTGGGAGGCTGGTTGGTTCCACAATTCAGGGAGGCGACGGGCTGGGCTGTTAATCATCTTGTGCGTGTAGCGACTCAAATTACAGCTTTTCTGAAAGTTTTAATGATCCGTCAATAAATCGGTGACATCACTGGATTTATGTAAAGTGCAGCCAGCGTTCTTGGCTGCCTGTCGAGTAACGGGCGTGTGGCGTATGAGTTCGAAGCGTGGGCTGAAAATTTCGGTCAGCGAGAAGGCGGCGATGTTGCGTGACAAGCGCGGCTCGGTCGCCATGATGACCTTCATGGCTCTGGCCGTTGCATTGGCCGGTTGCGCCACGCCCCCACAGGGCAAACCTAAGCAAAAGCGCTCCAAGGAATATTTCGCCGAGTCCAAATATGGCGTGAAGGCCAGCCCGCGTGTTGCCTATGGCACTGGTAAGCCTCTGCCGCGTGGCGGCGGACGTGATCAGACCGGCCAGCCTTACAAGGTCAAGGGCCGCTGGTACTATCCGAAAGAAGACAAGAACTATACGGCTGTCGGGCGTGCATCCTGGTATGGCGAGGCTTTCCATGGTCGTCTGACCGCCAATGGCGAAGTCTATGATATGGCGCATCTGACCGCAGCACATCCGACCATGCCGCTGCCGAGCTACGCCCGCGTGACCAATATGGATACCGGCAGCTCCGTCATTGTGCGCGTCAATGATCGCGGCCCCTACGAATATAACCGCGTGATCGATCTGTCGCAAAAGGCGGCGGAAATGCTAGATTACCAGCATCATGGCACCGCCAATGTGAAGGTGGAATATGTCGGGCGCGCACCGCTGGAAGGCAACGACGACGCCTATCTGATCGCATCCTACCGTCCGTCCGGCGGTGATATGATCGGTCAGCCGGCATCTGGCGTTATGATGGCCATGAACGGCCCGACGCCAACATCGCCGAAATCCCGCATTCCGATGCCAGCCATGGCGCCGCAGAGTGCGCCTATGCCGGGCTATGCACCAGTTCCGCAGGAATCGCCGTTCTCGGTTAATCCGGCTTATGGTGATGCTTCCGGCCCCGCACCGATTTTGCCGCCGAATGTGCCGACGCCCTCGCGCAAGCCGAATTCCAGCTTTGGCATGGCCAATGCCGGTCATATCAACGGACTGGCAGGTTATGCGTCTGACCGGATCGCCGCGAGCGCTTATACCGAAGAGCGCACCTATGGCAGCATCCTGACGCCGAGCGCAATTTCCAACGCATGGAAGCGCCGCAATGCCGAAGAGCATGGCGAATATGTAGAGCTAGGTCTGTTCGACACGCTTGCTGCTGCTGAAAAGATGCAGCGTGCGCTCCCGAAAACAGCTAAAATCAGTCGCACAAAGGTGCCGACTGAAAAGGGCGAGTTCTACGAGTTGACAGCAGTTGCGGAAAAGGGCGGTGACGACGCCCTGCTGCGCGCCGCCTGGAAGGCTGGAGCGAGCAACGCATTCGTCGTGCGCATGGACTGAGTGTCTGACCTAAAAGTCGCCATGCCGGTCTGCAAATGGCAATTTCTGTGCTTCCGGTGCTCACGTACCCAAATGTACGCTGCGCTCCGGTTCTCGAAATCACCATTTTCGCCACGGCCTGACACTTTTTGATTCAGACACTAAACGTTGCTCAACCGCATCATATTTGAGTGATGCGGTTTGAAGGATTGATTTTGGTCGAATTCGTTGCGTAAGCTTGCGTTCAGTGCGGTCGTGACAGGATTTCCATGGGGCTTCATTCGAGAATTGCTGGGGTTTTAGCAGCAGGAACGGTGGGAATCGCTACCGTTCTGACGTCTTTTGCCGTTGTTGCTGCACCGGTCGAGACTTCGCTCGTGGTCAAGGCTCCGCAAGCCCTGCTGGTCGATGACCGAAGCGGCACTGTGCTTCTCTCAAAAGGTGCAGAAACCCCGATCCCGCCCGCATCGCTTGCCAAGCTGATGACGGCGGAAGTGGTGTTTGAAGCGCTTGAGAAGGGCCAGACAACACTTGAAACACCCTACACGGTCAGTGAAAATGCCTGGCGCACCGGCGGCGCGCCATCGGGCACTTCGACCATGTTCGCCCGCATCAAATCCTCGCCGACCGTTGCGGATCTTCTTCAGGGGCTGATTGTTCAGTCGGCTAACGATGGTGCAATCATTCTGGCCGAAGGACTGGCTGGAAGCGAGCAAAGCTTCGCGGAGCGGATGAACCAGCGCGCCAAGGAACTCGGTCTTACCCATTCCGTGTTCGTGAATTCGACCGGTTTGCCAGCAAGCGGTCAGTCGGTCACGCTGGATGATCTGGCCAAACTTGCGCGCCATATTCACTCGGCTCACCCGGATTTCTATAAGTATTATTCGCAGGAAGCCTTTACCTGGAACAACATAACGCAGCGCAACCGCAATCCGCTGTTGCGGCTGGACGTCGGCGCGGATGGTATGGGCACGGGGTATACGGAGGCGTCGGGCTATGCGCTTGTCGCCTCGGCTCAGCAAAACGGACGGCGTCTGTTCCTCGCATTGAGCGGTCTTGGCAGCGTCAAGGAACGCGAAGAAGAGGCGAGAAAGCTCATTCAGTGGGGCATGACGTCGTTTGACGATATGCGTCTTTATTCGGCAAACGATATTGTCGGTGAAGCGCAGGTCTTTGGCGGCACGCAGGCCAGTGTTTCGCTGAAAGTCAAAGATGATGTTGAATTGCTGCTGCCAAAAGAGGGTCGCGAGAAGCTGAAAGCGCGGTTCATTTATGAGGGACCGCTGCATGCGCCGATTGAAGCGGACAGCAAGGTCGGACTTCTGGAATTCGACCTCAACGGCAATATGGTCCAGCAAGTGCCGCTGTTTGCGGCACAGTCTGTCGAAGAAGGCTCTCTCGCTCAGAGGGCATGGAGCAGCGCGGTCGAACTTTCGACCGGTTGGCTGCGGAAATATCTTTAGACAGTTTTGAGGATGTGCTCAAAATTCTCGACCTGACCGCCAAAGGCCGGTATGAACTTGAATCAAGCTCTTGTGGCGATTGACTCTTTTCAGAACGTAATGCGGAAGCCAGAGTGTCAGGATTATTCATCACATTCGAAGGCGGCGAAGGTGCAGGCAAGTCGACGCAGATCGCCTTGCTGGCCAAATATTTGCGCGCAAACGGATTTGATCCCGTCATTACGCGTGAGCCCGGCGGTTCGCCGGGTGCCGAGGCTGTGCGGCACGTTATCCTGAGCGGCAATGCCGAAAGCTATGGTCCGGCCATGGAGGCAATGTTGTTTGCAGCTGCCCGCGCCGATCATGTTGACCAGCTGATCCGCCCGGCACTGGCCGAGGGCCGCGTGGTGCTGTGTGATCGGTTCATCGATTCCAGCCGTGCCTATCAGGGTGTGACGGGTAATCTCGATGCGACCTATATGGCGGCGATTGAACGCATAGCAATCGATGGGGCCGTTCCCGATATGACGGTCATTCTCGATATTCCGGCTGAAAAAGGGCTTTCCCGTGCCGGGAAACGCCGCGGAAACGAGACTGCGGATCGTTTTGAAAAGGAAGATATTGCCGTGCATGAGGCGCGCCGTCAGGCATTTCTGGCTATTGCGGAAGCGGAGCCTGAGCGCTGCAAGGTTGTTGCGGCTGATCGACCGCAGGAAGAAATTGCCGAGGATATCGGCGCACTGGCCAGTGAACTCCTGAAGAAGAAGGGGCTGTTGTGATCGACGAACTCGACGTCCCCAAGGCGCATGATTCCATTGAAGGCATTCCGGAGCCGTCCGCGAGCGATTACCTGACCGGCCACGGAGAGGTGACGCGCTTTCTGGCGCAGGCCTATCGCGAAGGCCGGATGCATCATGCGTTGCTGCTTCAGGGCGAGCAGGGCATTGGCAAGGCGACGCTGGGCTTCCATCTGGCAGGGCACATGCTGAGCCATGGCGATCAGGCTAATGCACCGGAAGACATCGGCACGCCGGACTTCGCGAGGCCGCTTTGGCGACAGATCGCGGGGGGAATGCACCCGGCGGTGTTGCACATCAACCGCCCATTCGATCAGAAAACCGGCAAATTTCGTACCGGCATCACGGTGGAGGAAATCCGCCGCGTCACGCATTTTCTGACACGCACCGCTTCGGACCATGCATGGCGCATCGTTATCGTCGATCCTGCCGATGACATGAACCGTAATGCGGCCAATGCGCTTTTGAAAACGCTGGAAGAACCGCCAGCGCGTGCGCTGTTCGTTCTGGTATCGCACTCATCCGGTCGCCTTTTGCCGACCATCCGCTCGCGTTGCCAGAGCATCCAGCTGCGCCCGCTGGACGAGGCGGCAATGAAGGATGCGCTGTCCCATGTGGGTGCGCATATCGGACTGGATGCGTCAAGTGTCACGCCGACGCTTTTGGAACGCGCCGAAGGCAGCGTACGCAAGGCGCTTCTGCTTCTCGCGCATGGCGGCATTGAGATTTCAGACACGGTTGATGGAATACTGGAAAGGCCCGCTTTCGATCTGCCCAAGGCGCAGGCGCTCGCCGGTGTACTGACAGGGCGTGAGGCGGAAATACAGTATCAACTGTTCCGCGACCATCTGATGGAGCGCATCGCCGCCGAAGCGCGCAGGCGCGCCGAGGCCGGACAATTGCGCGAGGCCGATCAGTGGTCGCGATTTTGGAGCGATCTCGGTCGCGAGATCATCGATGCCGAAACCTATAATCTTGATCGCAAGCAAGCGGTTGTGATCTTGCTGGAGAAGACGCATCGCGCTTTTCACACCGGCGCCGGGTCGTAGCTCCAGATCAGCCAAACTTGCTGCACTGCGGCGTGACATGACCGCTCACATGGTTTATGTCACAGCCGACGATTTTCTCTTGTGTGTGTCTGGTGATCGTTCCCGCAAACGGTCAGGCGCGCTTTCAAACATCGAAAGACCGGGTCCATAATGAGCCGCGAAAAATACTATATCACCACCGCGATTGCTTACCCCAATGGCAAGCCGCATATCGGTCACGCTTATGAACTGATTGCGACCGACGCGATGGCGCGTTTTCAGCGCCTGAACGGCAAGGATGTGCATTTCCTCACCGGTACGGACGAGCATGGTATCAAGATGCTGCAAAGCGCGCGCAAGGAAGGCATCACGCCTCGCGAGCTTGCAGACCGCAATACCGAAGCTTTCCGTCGCATGGCCGAGGTTCTGAACAGCTCGAACGACGATTATATCCGCACCTCCGAAGAGCGCCATTACAAGGCTAGCCAGGCCATCTGGCAGGCAATGGCCGCCAATGGCGACATCTACAAGGGTGGTTATGCGGGCTGGTACTCGGTTCGCGACGAAGCCTATTATGGCGAGGAAGAAACCGAAGTCCGTGCGGATAATGTTCGCTACGGTCCACAAGGTACGCCTGTCGAGTGGGTTGAAGAGGAAAGCTATTTCTTCCGTCTTTCGCAATATCAGGACAAGCTGCTCGAGCTTTATGAAAAGAATCCGGGCTTCATCATGCCTGCCGAACGCCGCAATGAAATTGTGAGCTTCGTGAAGTCCGGTCTGAAGGACCTGTCGATTTCGCGCACCACTTTCGATTGGGGCATTCCGGTGCCGGGCGACGAAAAGCACGTCATGTATGTCTGGGTCGATGCGCTGACCAACTACATCACGGCGCTTGGCTATCCCGATACGACCAGCGACAAGTGGGCTTATTGGCCAGCCGATGCGCATATTATCGGCAAGGATATTTCGCGTTTCCACGCCGTCTACTGGCCTGCATTCCTGATGTCGGCAGGTATTCCGCTGCCAAAGCGCGTCTTTGCACACGGCTTTCTGTTCAACCGCGGCGAGAAAATGTCGAAGTCGCTTGGCAACGTGATCGATCCGTTCGGTCTGGTCGAGCGTTACGGACTGGATCAGCTGCGCTACTTCCTGATGCGCGAAGTGCCGTTCGGTCAGGATGGCAGCTACAGCCATGACGCCATCGTCAACCGCACCAATGCCGATCTCGCCAACGACCTTGGCAATCTGGCGCAGCGTTCGCTGTCGATGATTGCCAAGAATTGCGAAGGCAAGGTTCCGCAGCCGGGCGAATTCTCGGATGCCGACAAGGCCATTCTCGATCAGGCTGACGCGGCGCTGGAAACGGCGCGTAAAGCCATGGACGATCAGGCGCTGCATCTGGCGCTCGGCGCGATCTTCGCCGTTGTCGCGGAAGCCAACCGTTATTTCGCAGGGCAGGAGCCTTGGGCGCTGCGCAAGACCGATCCGGCGCGCATGGGCACTGTGCTCTATGTGACGGCGGAAGTCATTCGCCGCGTCGGCATCATGGTGCAGCCTTTCATCCCGCAGTCAGCTGAGAAGCTGCTCGACATTCTGGCGGTCCCTGCCGACAAGCGTCAGTTTACCGACGTGGCGGCAAGCCAGCTGGTTGGCGGTGCCGATCTGCCAGCCCCGCAGCCGGTTTTCCCGCGCTATGTGGAAACAGAAGAGCAGAACTGAGTTCGATGATGCTTGTCGATAGCCATTGTCACCTCGACTTTGCTGATTTCGAGCCGGAGCGCGATGCTGTTGTGCAGCGCGCGCTCGACGCCGGGATCAAGCGTATGGTGACGATCTCCACGCGGGTTCGCAAATTCGATACGATCCGCGCCATCGCGGAAGCCTATGAGTCCGTCTATTGCTCGGTCGGCACCCATCCAAACAACGCGCATGAAGAACTGGATATCACGGCTGATGATCTCGTGCGCCTTGCGGAACATCCGAAAGTTGTCGCCATAGGCGAGGCGGGTCTTGATTATCATTACGACTACGCTCCGCCCGAAGCGCAGCGTCAGGGGTTTCTCGTTCACATCGAAGCCGCGCGCCGGACACAGCTGCCGCTTGTCATCCATGCGCGCAGTGCAGACGACGACATGGCCGAAATTCTGGAACAGGAAACGGCCAAGGGTGCTTTCCCTTTCATCCTCCATTGCTTTTCTTCCGGACGAGCACTGGCGGAAAAAGGCATTGAACTTGGCGGCTATGTTTCCTTCTCGGGCATTCTGACTTTCAAGAACTCGCCGGAAATTCGTGAAATAGCCACCATTGTTCCGCGTGACCGCCTGCTGGTGGAAACGGATGCGCCGTTCCTTGCTCCGCTGCCGCATCGCGGCAAGCGCAACGAACCGTCTTTTGTGCAGCATACCGCTGCCATGCTGGCCGACACGATTGGCGTGAGCAATGACGAAGTCGCGCGTATCACGAGCGACAACGTGTTCAGGCTGTTCTCCAAAATGCCTCGGCCGTCAGAGGAAGTTTGAGCGTGGCTTCTCCCCGAAATTGCTTGCGTTTCACGGTTCTGGGCTGCGGTTCGTCGCCCGGTGTACCGCGCATCAATGGCGATTGGGGCAATTGCGATCCGCAGAACCCGAAAAACCGTCGCACCCGCACATCCTTGCTGGTGGAACGTTTCAACGCGAGCGGTAACCACACCACGGTGGTGATCGATACGGGGCCGGATTTCCGCACGCAGATGATCAATGCCAGCGTGCATTCGCTGGATGCGGCGGTCTATACCCATCCGCATGCCGACCATATTCACGGCATCGACGATCTGCGCACCTATGTGGTGGATAATCGGCGGTTGATGGATGTCTACGCCAACCGCTTCACGCGTAACCGGCTTTACGACGCCTTCGGTTATTGTTTTGAGACACCAGCAGGCTCAAGCTACCCGCCGATCCTGAGCCTGCATGATATCGCAGCCGAGACACCCTTCACCATTGAGGGTGCAGGCGGCGAAATCCGGTTTGAGCCCTTCCGGCAGATCCATGGTGATATCGAGTCACTCGGCTTCCGCATTGGCAATGTTGTCTATTGCACGGATGTCAGCGCGTTCCCGGATGAGAGCCTGCGTTATGTCCGTCATGCCGATGTGCTGATCCTCGGCGCTTTGCAGTATCGCCCGCATCCGAGCCATTTCTCGCTTGAGCAGGCGCTGGAATGGATCGAGCTATTTGCGCCAAAGCGGGCAATCCTCACGCATATGCATGTGCCGCTCGACTACGAGACGGTGCTGCGTGAAACGCCTGATAATGTTGAGCCCGGTTATGACGGGCTCCGGTTTGAAATTCCTGCCTAAAATTAAAAGCCCGGCAGAGATGCCGGGCTTTTTGTCGTTTGCTGTCTCAGCAATCAGGCGCGCGCCGGGAAGGGCATCACATTGCTGCCTTCTGCGTTATCTTCTGCGCTGCTCTCAGCAGGTTTTTTGGTCTGCTTGTCTTCGAGAGCCAGACCACCGGCACGGAGCAGGTCGGAGAAACGACCGCCACGGGCTGCAAGCTCATCAAAGCTGCCGCGTTCGACCAGATGGCCCTTGTCCATGAACAGAACCTGATCCGCCGAACGGACCGTCGACAGACGGTGCGCGATGATGAAGGTGGTGCGGTTATGACTAAGATCATCCACAGCCTGCTTCACCTTTTCTTCGGTCTCGACGTCGAGCGCGCTTGTCGCTTCGTCGAGCACGAGGATCGGAGAATCCTTCAGGATCGCACGAGCAATAGCCAGACGCTGGCGTTCACCACCGGAAAGCTGCGAACCGCGCTCGCCGACGACCGTGTCGTAACCATTGGCCTTGGCAAGAACGAAGTCATGCGCTGCGGCAGCCTTGGCGGCGGCATGGACTTCTTCATGCGAGGCGTTTTCACGACCGACGCGGATATTTTCCTCAACGGTACGGTTGAAGAGGCCGGCATCCTGAAACACGGTGGCAATGGCATGACGCAGCGAGCGACGGCTGACAGTGCGCGTATCGACACCGTCGATCAGCACGCGACCGGCCGCCGGGTCGAACACACGCTGCAGAATATTGATCAGCGTGGTCTTGCCTGCACCGGTCGGACCGACGATGGCGACCGTCTGGCCGGGCTTTACCTCGAACGACACGTCATAGACGCCCTGACCGGAATTCGGGAATTCAAAGGTGACATTGTCGAAAATGATGTCGCCCTTGACGTTTTCCAGATCGGCCACATTCTGCGGTTCCTGACGGTCGGCAGTTGCGTCTTCCATTTCGAAGAATTCTTCAAGCTTGGCGCGTGCCGTCACGGTCTGGTTGATGAAGGCGCTGATCTGGTCGAGACGTCCAATCATCAGCTGTGCAAAGCCGATAAAGGCAATCACATCACCAACGCGCATTTGACCCTTAGTCACGAAGTAAGCGCCGAGAACCAGCACGACCACCATGGAGAAGGTCGAAGCCATGCGGTTCAGACCGCTGGCAAGCGCCCACCAGTTGAGAACTGGAAACTGTACCTTTTCCAGATTGCGCGCATAGTCGCGCAGCGCCTGTGTTTCAGAGGCAATGCGGTTATAGCTCTGCACGACCGAGACATTGCTGATCGTATCGCTGACATGCTCGAACAGCTTGTGATGGTGCTTTTCGACAGCCATCTGGCCGTCCTTGGTCTTGCGCATGACCAGCTGACCGATCATGACATAGATCACGCCGAGCACGATCAGGACGAGCGACATGCGCATGTCCATGTTCATGGCGACCGGAATAAGCGTAGCCAGAGCCACAACGGTGGTCAGGTGCTGACGCATGAATTCGAGCCAGAGCGTGAAGAGCGAATCCGTGGCGCGGATCAGCGTGTGCAGGGCATTGGACGTGCCGCGCTTCTGATGCCAGCCGAGCGGCATGGTGATCAGGCGCTCATAGGAGTCGATCATCACGCCGAGACGGCGGCGATGCGCAAGCCTATCCGCACCACGCGCCACGAAAACGGCTGCGATGATGTTGAAGACGCCAAGTGCGGCCCACATGGACAAAGGCGAGACAATGTCTCCCTTATCCGAGATAGCCTGAATGACCTGACCGAACAGGATTGGTTCGGCCAGCGTAACAAGGGCAACGAGGACACTCGCAACACACATCGATATCGTTGCGGCTTTCTCGGCCGCAAGATATTCCATGGCTCGCCAGTATATCTTGAGCAATGACACTTTCGCACTCCCGCTCGTTCTATTTAGGGGGCTAAATGGTACGACCCCACTGTTCTATCAATATCTAATGTCGGGAAGAAGTGGCTATTGGGTGTCAGAACCAACCATAAATTAAAAACGTGTGTAACTGAGTGTGAAGATTCAGGCCTTTTTCGCCCATTATCGGCTGGAAGCGGCGTGAAAGGCTTCAAATCGCAGTTTTCCGGAATTGCACTAGCAATCGGGGAAACTCACGTCTATTGACAGGATTAACGAGTTGGCGCGCACGGTCGCGCCCCAAAAGATATTGATCGGGTTTCTCCATGGCAGGCGTTGAACAGAAGATTGTGGATACGAGCGAGGCGGGCATGCGTCTCGACCGCTGGTTCAAGGTTCACTTTCCTGGGCTGGGCTTCGGTCATCTGCAAAAACTGCTGCGTTCCGGTCAGGTTCGCGTGGATGGCGGTCGTGCCAAGGCCGATACGCGCCTTCAGGCCAACCAGATGGTTCGTGTTCCGCCGCTGGGCGTCGATGAAAAGGCGAAAGGTCCGGTTACAGCGCGCACCATCCGCAGCCAGCAGGACGGCGACGTTCTTTCGCAGATGCTGATCTATGAAGACCCGAAAGTGTTCGTCTTCAACAAGCCTGCCGGTCTGGCGGTGCAGGGCGGTTCGGGGTTGACGCGTCATGTTGACGGCATGCTGGAAGCCTGGCGCAATAAAAGAGGCGAGAAACCCCGTCTGGTGCACCGCATCGACCGCGATACGTCCGGCGTGCTGGTCGTTGCCCGTACACGTGGCGCCGCGCAGGCTTTGACCGCCGCATTTCGCGAGCGGGACACGAAGAAGACCTACTGGGCCTTGGTGAAGGGCGTTCCACGCAAGCGCGAAGACAAGATTTCGACCTGGCTGGTCAAGGAACAGACGCCGGATGGCGACAAGATGCGCGTTTGCCAGCACGGCGAGCCGGATTCCGATCATGCGGTTTCCTATTACCGCATCATCGAAAAGGCGGGCAACAATCTGACCTGGCTGGAAATGGAGCCGTATACGGGCCGCACGCACCAGCTACGTGTCCATGCCGCCTATATCGGCCATCCGATCATTGGTGACCCGAAATATTTCGAAGCCGACCAGAACTGGGAGTTCCCCGGCGGCATCCAGAAGCGCCTGCATCTGCACGCGCGTCGCATCCGCATCCCCAACCCATCGGGCGGTGTGATCGACGTGACTGCGCCGTTGCCGCCGCATATGGTGCAATCGTGGAACCTGCTTGGCTTCGACGAGGACAGTGCGGAAGACTGACAACATAAAGAAGAAGTGAAATGGCAGGGGAAAATGGGGGGACGGCGCAAAGCCGGGCTTCTTTCGATGGGCTGGCCATTGCTCTGGTCATCTTCATCATGTTCAGCTGGGGGCTCAATCAGGTTGCCGTGAAGATCGGCAATCAGGGTTTCAATCCGATGCTGATGGCATCCGCCCGGTCGGTTCTGGGCGGCATATGTGTGTTTCTCTGGTGTTTCTGGCGGCGCATTCCGCTGTTCAGGAAAGATGGAACTTTGCTGCCCGGCATCCTTGCCGGATTGCTTTTCGGCACCGAATTCGTGCTGATTTTCATCTCGATGGACCTGACAAATGTTAGCCGCGTGACCCTGATGATGAATGTCATGCCGTTCTGGGTGGCGATCGGCAGCCATTTCCTGCTTGGCGAGCGCATGTCCGTCAGGGCCTTTGTCGGCATGTGTGTGGCCTTTCTGGGGGTATTTGTCGTCTTTTCCGACCATGTCAGCCGACCGGGGCCTTACGCGTTCTATGGCGACGTACTGGCGCTCGTTTCCGGTATCCTCTGGGGATTGACCACACTCGTCATCAAGCGCAGCAAGCTTGCTTATGCCGTTCCGGAGAAGATTCTGCTCTACCAGCTTGTCATTGCGACTTTGGTTCCGTTGCCGTTTATCGGCCTTGCCGGTCCGCTCGTTCGCGATCCGAATGTGCTTTCGGTGATTTCGCTGCTGTTTCAGTCCTTCTTCGTGGTCGCGTTCACCTATCCGCTCTGGTTCTGGATGGTGAACCGCTATCCGGCGTCGAAACTTTCCAACTTTGCCTTTCTCACGCCCGCCTTTGGCGTATTGTTGAGTGGCATTGTTCTGGGTGAAGCGTTGAGCTGGAAGATATTCGCAGCCTTGATCCTGATCGGTCTCGGCTTGATAATCATCAATCGACCGGCAAAGGTGGCAACAGCACGATGAAACTTGTTCTTTTCGATTGCGACGGCACTCTGGTCGATAGTGGTGATTTTATTCATCGTTGCATGGTGGAAAGTTTTGCCGATGCGGGGCTGACGCCGCCAGAACAAGCCCAGACGCATTCGATCATCGGTCTGTCGCTTCCTTTGGCCATAGCGCGATTGCTGGGGCGCGAGCCAGACGAGCAGGTCGATTGGCTGACGCAGCGCTATAAGGAAAATTTCATCCGCTTGCGTCAGGCACCGGATTTTGCGGAACCGCTTTATGATGGCATTCTGCCGCTTCTGACCGAACTTGGAGAGCGGGACGATCTTCTCCTGGGTATTGTCACCGGCAAGTCGCGTCGCGGCGTCCATGCGGTGTTCGAGCGCCATGGCATCGGCAAGCATTTTCTGGTTATCCGCACGGCAGACGATTGCCCGTCCAAGCCGCATCCGGCAATGGTGCTTGAATCCTGCGCTGAAATGGGGATAGAACCCGACCGAACCATTGTTATCGGCGATGCGATCTACGATATGCAGATGGCTCGCTCAGCGGGCGCTCTGGCGGCAGGTGTGTCGTGGGGTTATCATGACCACCAAGCGCTCGTCGAAGCCGGTGCACAGCATATATTGAGCACGCCGCACGACCTTCATCCGTTGCTCAAAGCGATGGATGCACTGTAAAAAGTTGGAAAGACCCCCATGCGTGATACTTTGAGCGATCTTGAAGCCGGAAAGCAGCTTTCCGACGAGAACCCCATCATTCGGGCCCAGAAGCTGATGCAGGCACAGCTGCCGAAGCGCTTCTATGAACAGGTGGACATCGCCGAAGTGGATGATGGCTTTGCGGTTCATCTCGATGGTCGCCCGGTGAAGACGCCAGCGCGCAGTCTGCTGCTGCTGCCGACAGCTGCTGCGGCAGAAATCATCGCGGAAGAGTTCCGCGCGCAGGAAAAGGTTATCGATCCGGGTAAAATGCCTGCCACCCGGCTTGTGAACACCGCTATTGACGGCATCGCACAGGATCCGCAGGCGGTGCTTGAGGATGTGTTGCGTTTCGCAGGCACCGATTTGCTGTGCTATCGCGCCGACGCACCACAGGAACTTGTTTCCCGCCAGACGGCGCGCTGGGATCCGCTGATCGATTGGGCGGAAACCCTTGGCGCTCGGTTTGCGCTCGCCGAAGGTGTGATGCATGTCGAGCAGCCGCGTGAGGCGATCACGGCATTTGGCATTCATCTGTCGGTGTTCAACGATCCGATTGCGCTCGCGTCGCTTCATACGATGACGACACTGACCGGTTCGGCCATCATCGCGCTGGCTATTGCCAAGGACGAAGTGTCCGCCGAAGACGGCTGGGCTTTGGCGCATATCGATGAAGACTGGACGACTGAGCAGTGGGGCGAAGACGCCGAAGCTGCAGCGCGACGCAAGGCACGCGAAATTGAAATGATGATTGCGGCGCGTATACTCAAGGCGCTCTGAATTCAATTCTTAGAGCTGTACGCATTATCCTACGCAAAACCGCTACGCACTTTTGCTGGAAATGCTCTAGATAGCTTCTTCAAAGTACTGAATACAAAAAGAAAACCCGGCCATAAGACCGGGTTTTCTTTTGCGCGTTTTTAAAAACGCGTCGTTCCCCTCGGTAACTCTTGGAGTTGCGGGAGCGCAAGCGCCCCCGCTTACCCGTTGATTAGACCGAGTAGTACATGTCGAATTCGACCGGATGCGGGGTCATTTCGTAACGCATCACTTCGGCCATCTTCAGTTCGATGAACGAGTCGATCTGGTCGTCGGTGAACACGCCGCCGGCCTTCAGGAATTCGCGATCCTTGTCGACTGCCTGCAGCGCTTCACGAAGCGAGCCGCAAACGGTTGGGATCTTCTTCAGTTCCTTTGCCGGCAGGTCGTACAGATCCTTGTCCATGGCCTGGCCAGGATGGATCTTGTTCTTGATGCCGTCGAGGCCAGCCATCAGCAGCGCTGCGAAGCAGAGATATGGATTGGCAGCCGGATCCGGGAAGCGAACTTCCAAACGCTTCGACTTCGGCGAGGAGCCGAATGGAATACGGCAGGAAGCCGAACGGTTGCGTGCCGAGTAGGCCAGCAGAACCGGAGCTTCATAGCCCGGAACCAGACGCTTGTACGAGTTGGTCGACGGGTTGGTGAATGCGTTCACAGCCTTGGCATGCTTGATGACGCCGCCGATGAAGAACAGGCAGTTTTCCGACAGACCGGCATATTCATTGCCAGCAAAGGTCGGCTTGCCATCTTTCCAGATCGAGAAGTGAACGTGCATGCCCGAGCCGTTGTCGCCGAAAATCGGCTTCGGCATGAAGGTTGCGGTCTTGCCATAGGCATTGGCAACCTGATGCACGACATATTTGAAGATCTGCATCTTGTCGGCGTTGCGAACGAGCGAGTCGAACTTGACGCCCAGTTCGTGCTGTGCAGCCGCCACTTCGTGGTGATGCTTTTCAACCGTTACGCCCATTTCCGTGAGAACGGTGAGCATTTCAGAACGCATGTCCTGGCAGCTGTCGATCGGCGGAACAGGGAAATAGCCGCCCTTGACGCGCGGACGGTGGCCGAGATTGCCGGTTTCATAGTCGGTGTCGTCGTTGGACGGCAGTTCGGTCGAGTCAAGCTTGAAGCCAGTATTGTACGGGTCAGCCTTGTACTTCACGTCATCGAAGACGAAGAATTCAGCTTCCGGGCCGACATAGACCGTGTCGCCGATGCCGAGCGACTTCATGTAGGCTTCTGCCTTCTTTGCGGTCGTGCGCGGATCGCGGCTGTAAGCCTCGCCCGAGATCGGCTCGAGAATGTCGCAAAGAATGACCAGCGTGGACTGTGCGAAGAACGGATCGATATGAGCCGTTGTCGGATCAGGCATCAGAACCATGTCGGATTCGTTGATGGCCTTCCAGCCAGCGATCGACGAACCGTCGAACATGACGCCGTCAACGAACATTTCTTCGTCAACAAGGCCGATATCCATCGTGACGTGCTGGAGCTTGCCCTTCGGATCGGTGAAGCGAAGGTCGACAAACTTGATGTCGTTGTCTTTGATCTGTTTCAGAATATCGTTGGCGGTCGTCATTTTAATTCCCTGTTTGCACGACGAAGGATAGGTAGGCTGATGTCAATCAGATGGCGTCCACGCCGGATTCACCGGTGCGGATACGAATGACTTCTTCAATGTTGGAGACGAAAATCTTGCCGTCGCCGATGCGACCCGTCTGGGCTGCCTTGCGGATGGCTTCAATCGCGTTGTCCACGGTTTCATCCGCTACAATGACTTCGACTTTCACCTTGGGAAGAAAGTCGACGACATATTCGGCGCCGCGGTAAAGCTCGGTATGACCTTTCTGTCGTCCAAAACCCTTGGCTTCGATGACAGTAATGCCCTGCAAGCCGACTTCCTGAAGGGCTTCCTTCACTTCATCGAGTTTGAAGGGCTTAATAATGGCTTCGATCTTTTTCATCAGAGAATGGTCTCCGCTTTTCTTCAGAAATGAGCGTTGTGCCCGTTTCACTGTAGGAGAAGCATGAAGCGTGCCAGTTTGGAAAACTTAGGCAAAATTTTCTCTTCTCTTCCATTTCCTTAGCAGAGTGGCACTAAAGGCGGCACATTTGCAAGGCGGTGCCTGTTGCTGGGGTGTGGAAGAGTGATCCCGATACTGAATGTATGATTAAAAAGTAATCAATTTGCGACAAATATAGGCTCTCTTGCACAAAGCCCTCTGCCGCGTGTTTAATCACCCCAAAACCCGTCTTACGAAACAGGTGTGCGATGTTGGAATTGCTTTCGCCCGACGAAATGGCCGCAGCGGACCGCTGGACCATGGATAATGGCGTACGAGACGGCTTTTCCCTGATGTTGGCGGCTGGACGGGCCGTGGCGGATGTCGCACGGCGCATGTTCGCCAACAAGGGACCCGTCGCAGTTTTGTGCGGGCCGGGCAATAATGGCGGTGACGGTTATGTCGCAGCACAATATCTTCTGGAAGCAGGTTTTGAAGTGGTGTGCTTCAGTGTCGCGTCGCCACGAAAGGGCAGTGATGCGCTTCGGGCCTCGCTGTTTCACAAGGGCGAGGTGCGCAGCATCAACGAATTTTCGCCTGCGAGTTTTTCGGGCGTCATCGATGCAATCTACGGTGCGGGACTGACCCGCGACGTTCATGGTGCGGAAGGCGTGGCAATCGACGCCATCAACGCTTCTGACATTCCGGTTGTCGCCGTCGATCTGCCAAGCGGTGTGTCGGGCGCCAGCGGGCAGATACTGGGCGTGGCCGTCAAGGCACGGGCGACGGTTACATTCTTTCGCAAAAAGTCCGGCCATTTATTGCAGCCGGGTAGGGGCTTATGCGGCGTTCTTCATGTTGCGGATATTGGAATTCCGGATCGCGTTTTGGACACTATTCACCCGCAGGCGCATGAAAATGCCCCGGGATTGTGGCTTGAAAACCTGCCAGTCCTGAGCGTCAACGCGCATAAATACAGCCGTGGCCATGTCGCGGTCTTTTCCGGCGGGATGCACGCCACAGGGGCAGCGCGGCTGTCGGCGCTGGCTGCGGCCAGAAGCGGTGCCGGAGCCGTAACGCTGTTGTCGCCGCCAGACGCCGTGTCCATAAACGCCGCCCATGTCACCAGCATTATGGTGCGTGAAACCCGTAGCGCCAAGGATGTACGGGACTTCGTCGCTGATCGAAAAGTCGCATCAGTTGTGCTCGGCCCCGGCTATGGAAATGCGGTTCTCGCACGCGAGCATGCGCTCATGCTGGCCGCAGGTTCGGCATCGGCGTTTCCCGCGCTTAACGGGCTTGTGCTGGATGCGGATGGCATAACGGCATTTGAAAAGAACCCGCGTGAACTGTTTGAGGCCAGAAAAGACGCAACGACTGCCCTTGTTCTGACGCCTCACGAAGGGGAGTTCCGTCGGCTCTTCCCGGATGTCGCGAGCGAAGATGCGTCAAAGCTGGACAAGGCGCGCAAAGCTGCGGCTCTCGCCAATGGGGTGGTGATCTATAAGGGACCGGATACGGTCATCGCCGCACCGGATGGTCGCGCCGCGATCAATGCGAATGGAACACCACTTCTGGCCACCGCCGGGTCTGGCGATGTTCTGGCAGGCATTGTGGGCGGATTGCTGGCGCAGGGAATGCCGTCCTTCGAGGCGGCCTGTGCGGCTGTCTGGGCACATGCCGATGCCGGTCGGCGTTTCGGTCACGGATTGATTGCAGAAGACTTGCCCGACCTGCTGCCAGCCGTCTGGTCGGCATTGGCGGTTGCAGCGAGGAGCTAAGGATTATCGGTGACGGGAGCCGCCTCTGCCAGTGCCGACATCGATGATGATATCGCCGGAGACAGAAACATCGGTGTTGCCGACCCGAAAATTCTTCCAGCTGCCTGCTGGCGTTCCATCCGGCTCCGGGGCGGGCGGCGGAGCCGAGACGAGCGGCTTTTGCGGTTCAACGCCCGGAAGACCGGGCGCAGATTTTTCCTGAGCGAAAGCGCCTGATACCAAAACAGTTGAAAAAGCCAGCGTAACAAACTGAAAAACTGTATTTTTCACCGTTCTTTATCCTTTCAGACGGGGTCTGCGACCGCGTCGATCAGCTGTTCAGCCATTTCGAGGGTGAACTCGTCATAATGCGAAATCACGCGGCTCGGCTCGTAATGCTGGACCGGAAGGTCGGTATAGCCGAAATCGACGGCCACCACGGGAATACCAGCAGCCTTGGCCGTGTCGATATCTGTGCGACTGTCGCCAACCATAAGCGCGCGATCCCGATTGCCACCTGCGCGGGCAATAGTGTCGGTGAGATGGCGCGGATCAGGCTTTCGCCAGGCGAAGGTGTCCGCGCCGCAAATGGCGGCAAAGCGCGCGGCTTCGCCCATCGAGGTCAGCAGCTTGACCGAAAGAGATTCGAACTTATTCGTGCAGACAGCCAGTTCGAAGCCGTGTGCCTGAAACCGGTCGAGCGCTTCCAGCACGCCAGGGTAAAAGGTGGAATGTCCGGGCATATTGTCTGCATAATGCTCGCGGAACTCTTCCACCAGACGGTCGAGACGCGTTTCGTCGATCTGCGTCTGCTGGGCGGCAAAGGCGCGCTCGATCATGGTGCGTCCGCCCTGACCGACAAAGCGGCGCAAAGCTGCGCGATCTGCCGCCTTGAGGCCTGAAATGGACAGGCAGTGATTGAGACTGTCGAGAAGGTCCGGCGCGGTATCGACGAGCGTGCCGTCGAGATCGAAAACGATGATGGGCTTGGCACTGGCAACGGACATACTGTCTCTCTCGTATAAAATGATGTCAGGCATTCGTAACCGATAGCGCTCGGCGGCTCAAGGCCGGGCTCTTCAGTCGCGCAGATGTGAAATTCTGCGTCATATTTAAATAGATGCTTTGTTGTGATGCCTGCGCGTGCTAGAGGCGAACCGAATTGGGACGAGAATCCGCCGGGTCAACCCGGAGGATATGCTAGGATTTCTTTCATGGACGAAGCACGCAAGCTGAAGATCGCCGCCGCAGCCGAGGCACTGACGCATGTCAAAGACGGTATGCGTCTCGGCATCGGCACCGGCTCCACGGCAGAAGAATTCGTGCGCTTGCTGGCTGAGAAAGTGCAGGGCGGCTTCAGGATCATCGGCGTGCCGACATCTGAACGCACTGCCAGCCTGTGTCAGGAACTGGGTGTTTCCCTCACAACACTGGAAGAAACCCCGCATCTCGATCTGACCATTGACGGCGCTGACGAAGTCAATGGCGAGCTTTCGCTCATCAAGGGCGGCGGCGGTGCGTTGCTGCGCGAGAAGATCGTGGCCGCGGCTTCCGACGCCATGATCGTCATTGCAGACCAGTCGAAAGTTGTGGAAACGCTCGGTCGTTTTCCGCTTCCAATCGAGGTCAATCGCTTCGGTCTCGGCGCAACGATGCGCGCAATCGAGGCGGCAGCCACGAAATGCGGCCTTGCAGGCCCGCTGAACCTGCGTTTAAAAGATGGTTCGCCTTTTGTAACAGATGGTGGACACTACATCGTCGATGCATCTTTTGGCCGCATTCCCGAGCCAAAGACACTCTCTGACGCTCTCTTCGCCATTCCTGGTGTTGTCGAGCATGGACTTTTCATCGGGCTGGCGCGTGCGGCAGTAATTGCCGGAACCGACGGCATTCGAACCCTGAACCGGTCTTGAACTGCCAGTGCTACAACTGGTGTTGAACTGATTGAACGGAGTATTGAGCATATGATCCCGGCAACTGGCTTTCGTCGTCTGATTGCACCGCTTTCCGTATTCGCCCTGATGGCCGGCGTTCATGCGGCTTCGGCGCAGGAAATCACTGATGCCCATCTGCAGGCTGCCCGCGAAGCGATCTCCGCGATCCACGCAACCGAGCAGTTCGACGAGATTCTGCCGAACGCAGCCCGTGCGCTCAAGGGCGAGCTGATCCAGAAGGATCCGAACCTCGAAGGTCTGATCACCAAGACCGTCGATGAAAAGGCTCTGGCTCTGGCTTCCCGCCGTTCGGACCTCGAAACCGAATCCGCTCGCGCCTATGCAAAGGCATTTTCGGAAGAGGAACTGAAGGCAATCTCGACCTTCTACACCTCGCCAGCTGGCAAGAAGCTGCTGTCGGAAGGCCCGATCGTGACCCGCGAAGTCGTGAAGGCCGCCAATGTCTGGCAGAATGGCGTTGCTCGTGACCTCGCTCGCGACGTTGCAGAAGTTCTGGCCGCTCAGACGGGTTCCACAGCCGCTCAGCCGGCGGAACAGCCTGCTCAGCAGTAATTTGCGATCAGCATGAAAAAAATTGAAAGCCCGGCGACTTGGCCGGGCTTTTTCTTTTGCTTACATATCAGGCGAATCTGTTGTTGACGCAGAATCCTGCCGGAAAGGCCTCGGGCATACCGGCATCGCGATTCATAAGGAGAATTCCCATGGCCAGCTACGACTACGACCTCTTTGTTATCGGCGGCGGTTCCGGCGGTGTGCGTGCAGGCCGTCTTGCAGGAGCCATGGGCAAAAAGGTCGGTCTGGCGGAAGAATATCGCATGGGCGGCACTTGCGTCATTCGCGGCTGCGTGCCGAAAAAGCTGTTTGTCTATGCCTCGCAATTTCCCGAGCATTTCGAGGATGCGGTCGGTTACGGCTGGACCGTGGGCGAGAGCAGCTTCGACTGGAAGAAGCTCATTGCCGCCAAGGACAAGGAAATTGACCGTCTGGAAGGTCTTTACAGCAAGGGGCTGGAAAATTCGAAAGTCGAAATTTTCGCAAGCCGCGCGGTGCTCGTTGATGAGCATACGGTCGAGCTGAAGGCCGATGGGCGTCGGGTTACGGCCGAGCATATTCTGGTTGCCACAGGCGGTCGTCCGAACCCGCATGAGGCTCTGCCCGGCCATGAGCTTTGCATCAGCTCCAACGAAGCCTTCCATCTGGAAGAATTGCCCAAGGCGATTGTTATTGCGGGTGGCGGCTACATCGCGGTGGAGTTCGCCAATATCTTCCACGGTCTTGGTGTGGAAACCACGCTTGTCTATCGCGGCAAGGAAATTCTGAACGGTTTCGACGGCGATGTTCGGCATCTGTTGCATGAAACCATGGAATCCAAGGGCATTCGCATCATTTGCGAGGCGGTTTTCGAAAACGTCGCGAAGCAGACAAACGGTCTGTTGTCGATCACGCTGTCGAATGGCGAAACTCTTGAAGCCGGGCAGGCGATGCTGGCGCTTGGCCGCATGCCCAACACCGACGGCCTCGGTCTCGAAGCTGCTGGCGTGAAGCTCGACAAGCTGGGTGCTATCGAAGTGGATGACTATTCGCGCACCAGCACCGCCAATATCTGGGCGGTCGGCGATGTCACCAACCGTGTGCAGCTGACGCCTGTGGCCATTCACGAGGCAATGTGCTTCCTCGAAACGGTGTTCAAGGACAATCCAACCAAGCCGGACCATGAACTGATCGCAACCGCCGTCTTTTCCCAGCCGGAAATTGGCACTGTTGGTCTGACGGAAGAGCAGGCTGCGAAAAAATATCCGGAAGTCGAAATCTATCGCGCGCAGTTCCGTCCGATGAAGAACACACTTTCGGGCCGCAATGAAAAGATGCTGATGAAAATCGTCGTCGATGCGAAGAGCCGCAAGGTGCTTGGCACCCATATCATGGGGCCGGACGCTGGTGAAATGGCGCAACTTCTGGGCATCTCGCTGAAGGCTGGCGCGACCAAGGACGACTTTGATCGCACCATGGCAGTGCATCCGACAGCAGCCGAAGAACTGGTCACCATGTACAAGCCAAGTTATCGCGTCGTAAACGGCGAAAAGGTCGACGGCTGATCCTTTCGCCGCAGGCGAATATCCTTAACGAATATTACTGGCATAAAACCCGCGCGTGCATTATATCAGCGCGACCCACGCACGCCGGGGTTCCGACATGTGCTGGCATCTTCTTCAGGTGCAAGCATCATGGTTGGGAATTCCGGCTTTCGTGTAAGGAGGATATAATCCGAGGATTATCGAGCGGATAACGCAAAACAGGTGCTCTAATGACGAAGAACTGGACCCCGCATTCCTGGAGAAACAAACCGATCAAGCAAGTGCCGTTTTATCCAGACGCACAGGCTTTGAACGACGTTGAGGCCCGTCTTCGCACCTATCCGCCATTGGTTTTTGCAGGCGAGGCGCGCAAGCTCAAGCAGCAGCTCGCAGCTGTAGCGGAAGGCAAGGCATTTCTGCTTCAGGGCGGCGATTGCGCCGAAAGCTTCGCTGAACATGGCGCGGACAATATCCGCGACTTCTTCCGCGTGTTCCTGCAAATGGCCGTCGTTCTCACCTTTGGTGCTTCCAAGCCGGTGGTGAAGGTTGGCCGTATTGCCGGTCAGTTCGCCAAGCCGCGTTCGACGGACATGGAAACGAAGGATGGCGTCGAGCTGCCATCTTACCGTGGCGACATCATCAACGGTATCGATTTCGACGCGGCCTCGCGCACGCCAGATCCGCAGCGCCAGGACATGGCTTACCGCCAGTCGGCAGCGACGCTGAACCTGCTGCGCGCTTTCGCGCAGGGCGGCTATGCCAATCTGGAAAACGTGCACCAGTGGATGCTCGGCTTCGTTGGCAAGAGCCCGCAGGCTGAACGTTACACGGCTCTGGCGCAGCGCATCTCCGAAACGATGCACTTCATGCGCGCTATCGGCATCACCTCCGACAGCAACCATTCGCTGCGCGAAACGGATTTCTACACGAGCCACGAAGCCCTGCTTCTCGGCTATGAAGAAGCGCTGACCCGCGTCGACTCCACGTCGGGTGACTGGTACGGCACGTCCGGTCATATGATCTGGATCGGTGATCGCACGCGTCAGGCTGACCATGCGCATATCGAATATTGCCGTGGCATCAAGAACCCGCTTGGTCTCAAGTGCGGCCCGTCGTTGCAGCCGGATGATCTCATCCGTCTGATCGACCTGCTTAACCCGGAGAACGAAGCTGGTCGTCTGACGCTCATCGCGCGTTTCGGCTACGACAAGGTGGGTGATCACCTGCCGCAGCTCATCCGCGCTGTCGAGAAGGAAGGCCGCAAGGTTGTCTGGTCCTGTGATCCGATGCATGGCAATACGATCACTGCTGGCGGTTACAAGACGCGTCCGTTCGACCGTATCCTCAAGGAAGTGGAATCCTTCTTCGCGATCCATCGCGCCGAAGGCACGCATCCGGGTGGCATCCATGTCGAAATGACCGGCAAGAACGTTACGGAATGCACGGGCGGTGCACGCGCCATTTCCGCAGACGATCTTCAGGACCGCTACCACACGCATTGCGATCCGCGCCTCAACGCCGATCAGGCACTGGAACTGGCGTTCCTGCTGGCCGAACTCCTCAAGAAGGAGCGCGATGCGGGCGCTGACAAGCAGGTCGCAAGCGCCTGATCAGTTCTTAAATTACCATCAAACGCGCAGGGCGGAGGTTTCGATCTCCGCCCTGTTGCTTTTGAGACAAAGTTCTCTAAAGCATTCTCGGGCAACACGCGAAACCGTGACCAACGTCTCTTGGGGGTATTTATGCAGCGCATTTTTCTGGCTTTTATAAACTCCATGCGGGCGCTGAAGTATCTCGCGGGCAATGAAAAAGCCGTGCAACAGGAACTGGTATTGTTTCTGATCTCGTTGCCGGTTGCATTCTTCCTTGCGCCAACGTGGCTGGCCTTCCTGCTGATGACCGGCTCGATCCTGTTTCTGATGATGATCGAAATTCTGAATACCGGTATCGAGGCCACATGCGATGCGGTTTCGCTCGATTTCCATAAGGAAATCCAGATTGCGAAGGATTGCGGATCGTTAGCTGTGTTGATTGCGATTATATTTGTCGTCGCAACATGGAGCTATGTACTGATATCGTCTTTCTACTCATAAGAAGAATACAATATCAATTTTAATAATTGGCATACGAATAGTTTCTTAATTGTTGGTATTTTGTAAATTATACTGATTGGTATCTTCTCTTGGAAATGATTCCAGGAGAAGATAATGACCAGAATAATTTATCTGTTTTTGTTGCTGATATTCGTAGTTTCGGCTGGGCGTTATTTTATCGATGCTCATGCAGCCGATGCTGCGCCTTCGAAAATGAATGCGCATGATTGTGATAGTTATGAAAATCTGGCGGATTACATTCGTTGTCTTCCTATAACGCCGAACGAAGATAGTGTGTGATTTTATTCCTCGCAACTACTTTGAAATATATCGCATTTTTGAATATTATTATTACATAAAATTCTTATTTATAAATTAAATATATCTTGCGAATAATTTAATAATTATTGGTATTTTTAATTTTTCTATTTTGAATATTATGTAATAGTAAATTCAAACCGGAGAATAGTGATGAATAAATTTATTATATCTTTAATTATCGTATCTTCTTCCTTGTCTTTTTTTGCTTATTCGGCGAACGCATGTATATTTTCTGGTGAAAATGTATTTGAATGTTTACAAAGATGCAAAGACAGCGGCGGTGATATTGCCTATGCCGGTTGCACTGTTGGGGTGGTTAATCCGTTCGCGAATGAAAAATAATCCCTAACTGGCACGTTACGAATTGCCAGAAGAGTCCTTTCTATGTTGAGCCATGTGCGGAACTTCCGTTTCGGGTCAGCAGATTAAACGCCGGAGGGGAGGCGTACCGGTCATTGCATCCCCTCCACTCCCACGCTAAATCTCTGACAGAAATAGTGTTGGTGAGAATCTCATTATGCTTCGTATTGCAGTCGCGCAGCTCAATCCCGTCATGGGCGATATCGCCGGAAATCTTGTTAAAGCTCGCGCGGCTCGCGCGCAGGCTGCCGAGATGAAGGCCGATCTCATCCTGTTCACAGAGCTGTTCATTGCCGGTTATCCGCCTGAGGATCTGGTGCTGAAGCCGTCCTTCGTCGCGTCCTGCGAGAATGCAGTGCGCGAACTCGCCGCCGATACGGCGGATGGCGGGCCGGGGGTTATCATCGGAACCCCTTTGCGGCGTGAGAGCGGTTTGCATAATTCGGTCATGGTGCTGGATGGCGGTGAGGTCATCGCCGAGCGGTTCAAGGTTGATCTGCCGAATTACGGTGAATTTGACGAAAAGCGCGTTTTCGAGGCGGGGCCATTGCTTGGCCCGGTCAATTTCCGCGGCGTGCGCATCGGTATTCCGATCTGTGAGGATATCTGGGGTGAACTTGGCGTTTCGGAAACACTTGCCGAGAGCGGCGCGGAATTCCTTCTCGTGCCCAACGGCTCTCCCTATCATCGGGGCAAGCTGGACCTTCGCTACCAAGTCGTTTTGAAGCAGGTGCTGCTGGCAGAATTGCCGATGCTCTATGTCAATCAGGTTGGCGGACAGGATGAGCTTGTCTTCGACGGCGCGTCATTCGCTTTCAATCCGGGCAATAATTTCCCGTGCCTGCAAATGCCGCAATTTGCCGAGCAGATTGCCTTGACCATCTGGCAACGTGACGGTGACACGTGGCGTTGCGAAGAGGGCGAGAAAGCCACACTTCCGGAAGGGTTGGAGACGGACTATTCCGCGTGCGTGTTGGGCCTGCGCGACTATGTGAACAAGAACGGTTTCAAAGATGTCGTTCTCGGTCTTTCGGGCGGTATCGACTCCGCAATCTGCGCTGCCATGGGCGTCGATGCATTGGGGCCGGAGCGTGTGCGCTGCATCATGTTGCCATACCGCTATACGTCGGATGAATCCCTGAAAGATGCAGCCGATTGCGCCAAGGCGCTTGGGGTGCGTTACGATATCGTGCCAATTGCTGAGCCGGTCGAAGGCTTCATGAGCGCGCTTCAACCGCTCTTTGCCGGAACCAATAGCGGCGTGACCGAAGAAAACCTGCAAAGCCGTGCGCGTGGCACGATCCTGATGGCCGTGTCGAACAAGTTCGGCTCCATGGTCGTCACGACCGGCAACAAGTCTGAAATGTCGGTCGGTTACGCCACGCTCTATGGCGACATGAATGGCGGCTTCAATCCGATCAAGGACGTGTACAAGATGCAGGTCTATGCGATGTCGGAATGGCGCAACAGCCATGTTCCGCAAGGTTCGCTCGGACCGACAGGCGAGGTGATCCCATACAATATCATCTCCAAGGCGCCGTCCGCCGAATTGCGCGAGAACCAGACCGATCAGGACAGCTTGCCGCCTTATCCGGTGCTCGACGATATTCTGGAATGTCTGGTCGAAAACGAAATGAGCAATGCTGATATTGTTGCGCGTGGTCATCCGGTTGAGACCGTGCAACGGATCGAACATCTGCTCTATCTGGCTGAATACAAGCGCAGGCAATCTGCACCGGGTGTAAAGATTACCAGGAAGAATTTTGGACGCGATCGCCGTTATCCCATAACGAACCGCTTCCGCGACCGCTGAACATACTGACTGAAAGCCTTTGAAATGACTGTAACTGTGCGTTTCGCTCCGTCGCCGACGGGCTATATTCATATCGGCAACACGCGCACTGCGCTGTCCAATTGGCTTTTTGCCAAGAAAAACGGCGGCAGATTCATCCTGCGCTATGACGATACGGATGTTGAACGGTCGCGTGTGGAATATGCCGAGGCCATCGCCGTCGATCTCGACTGGCTGGGCGTGAAACCAGACCGCATCGAATATCAGTCGAAGCGTTTTGATGTTTATGCCCGCGCAGTGGAAAAGCTGAAGGCCGCAGGCCTGCTTTATGCCTGCTATGAAACCGCTGACGAACTGGAGCGCCGCCGCAAGCTGCGTCTCGCGCGCCGCCTGCCGCCGGTTTATGGCCGCGAGGCGCTGAAAATCACCGATGCGGAAAAGGCTGCTTTCGAGGCGGAAGGCCGCAAGCCGCATTGGCGTTTCCTGCTGCCGAATTTCGAGAGCGATCCGTTCGTAACACAGCGCACCGAAGTTCATTGGGAGGATCTGGTGCGTGGTCCACAGGTCGTCGATCTGGCATCCATGTCGGATCCGGTGCTGGTGCGTGAAGACGGCACCTATCTCTATACGCTGCCTTCGGTCGTGGATGATATCGATCTCGGCGTCAGCCATATTATCCGTGGCGACGACCATGTGACGAATACAGGTGTGCAGATTGCGATCTTCCGTGCACTTGGCGCTGAGCCGCCAGTCTTCGGACACCATAATCTGCTGACGACCACGACGGGCGAAGGACTTTCAAAGCGCACGGGTGCGCTTTCGGTCGGCTCGTTGCGTGAAAATGGCTACGAGCCGATGGCGGTTGCTTCGCTGGCTATCCTCATAGGCACGTCGGAAAACGTCGCCGCTGCACCAACCATGGATGCGCTGGCAGAACGTTTCGATCTTGCGTCGATTTCAAAATCGTCGGCCAAGTTCGACCCGGCAGAACTGGACACACTCAATCGCGCATTGTTGCACGAAATGTCTTTTGCAGATGCCAAGCCGCGTGTCACAGCGCTTGGTATTGAAGGCGAGAAGGCCGAGCCATTCTGGCTCGTTGTGCGGGGTAATCTGGATCGCTTCGGCGATGTGCAGCATTGGTGGCAGATCGTGACCGGCGATTTGCCGGAAGCGCCGGAACTGTCGGATGAAGATCGCGAATTCGCGCGCACCGCGTTCACGCTTCTGCCAGCAGCCCCCTGGGATCAGCAGACCTGGAAGATGTGGACGGATGCGATCAAGTCGGAAACGGGACGCAAGGGCAAGGGGCTCTTCATGCCGTTGCGTCTGGCGCTGACCGGACAGGCTCACGGGCCCGAGCTGGCCGACCTCTTGGTGCTGATGGGGCCGGAAAAAGCTCAAAGCCGACAGCCCTGATCGGTTCGTTTCGATAGAAACAAAAAAAGCCGGCGCAGTGGATACTGTGCCGGCTTTCTTGTTTTGGAAGGTGCTTACTTGCGAAGTTTTGCCTTGCGGGCAGGCGCTTCGCCTGCGCGCTGCAGCGCTTCCACAATCGACAGAGCGGTCATGTTGACGACGCCGCGTGATGTGACCGAAGGCGTCAGAATATGTGCCGGGCGGGCCGCACCGAGCAGGATCGGGCCGACATGCAGCGCATCGGTGACGGTCTTGACGACGTTCAGCGTGATATTCGCCGCATCGAGGTTCGGGAAAACCAGAAGGTTGG
Source organism: Ochrobactrum sp. 19YEA23 (assembly GCF_029909865.1). Classification (NCBI taxonomy): domain Bacteria; kingdom Pseudomonadati; phylum Pseudomonadota; class Alphaproteobacteria; order Hyphomicrobiales; family Brucellaceae; genus Ochrobactrum; species Ochrobactrum sp. 19YEA23. Next base: position 29,286 of record NZ_JASAMQ010000015.1, read on the forward strand.
CTTCACCCTTGAGGCGCGAATTCGGGAATACGCGGTCGCGCAGCGCCTGAGACAGGGCCGAGTCACCGTGCATTTCGCCGTCAGATTCAAGATCTGGAGCCTTTTCCGCGAGAATGGCCGCAGCCTGACGCATCTTTTCCGCACTGGCGCTTTCCTTCGAACCGAAGTTCGAATGCGAAACGAGTGCAGCTTTCGGGACGATACCGAAACGGTCGATTTCCTTGGCGGCGAGAATTGCCATTTCGGCAAGCTCACTCGCATTCGGATCGACATTCACATAGGTGTCGGTCAGGAACAGCGCGCCGCGCTGCGAAATCAGCAGGCTGAGTGCGGAGTAATCGCGGATACCCGGCACAATGCCGATGATCTGGCGCACAACGCGCAGATGGCGTTCGAACCGGCCTTCGAGGCCGCAGATCATCGCATCCGCTTCGTCACGCATCACGGCGAGTGCCGCAATGGCGGTCGAATTGGTGCGCACGATGGTGCGGGCAGCTTCCGGCGTGACGCCCTGACGGCCCGTATAGGACAGGTACAGGTCGACATAGTCGCGGTAGCGTGGATCGTCTTCAGGGTTGATCAGTTCGAAATCGACGCCCTGACGGATTTTCAGGCCATAACGGCGCAGGCGTGTTTCAACAACCTGTGGACGACCGACGAGGATCGGCGCAGCGATACGTTCTTCGATCACCACCTGCGCAGCGCGCAGCACACGTTCGTCTTCACCATCGGCGTAGATGACGCGCTTCGGCTTGTCTTGCGAGCGGGCGGCCGCGAAGACCGGCTTCATGATGAGGCCCGAGCGGAACACGAAGCGGTTCAGCCTGTCGAGATAGGCTTCCATATCTTCGATCGGGCGCGTGGCGACACCGGTTTCCATCGCAGCCTTGGCGACAGCCGGAGCAATACGAAGGATCAGGCGCTGATCGAAAGGCGACGGAATGATGTAATCCGGGCCGAAGGTCGGCGTGTCGCCGGAATAAGCCTTGGCGGCCACATCGGAAGGTTCTTCACGCGCAAGCGATGCAATGGCCCGCACGGCGGCAAGCTTCATCTCTTCATTGATCGCGGTTGCGCCGACATCGAGCGCGCCGCGGAAGATGTACGGGAAGCAAAGAACGTTGTTGACCTGGTTCGGATAGTCGGAGCGTCCGGTGCAGATCATGGCGTCGGCGCGCGCAGCGCGTGCCTCCTCTGGCATGATTTCCGGCTTTGGATTGGCAAGCGCCATGATCAGCGGCTTTTCGGCCATCTGATTGAGCAGTTCCGGCTTCAGGACGCCCGCGGCTGAAAGGCCGAGGAAAACATCTGCACCACCGATGACATCGGCCAGCGTGCGTGCGTCGGTCTTCTGCGCATAGATTTCTTTCCAGCGGTCCATCAGCGTGTTGCGGCCTTCATAGACCACGCCTTCCAGATCGCAGACCCAGATGTTTTCACGCTTGGCGCCGAGATTGACGAGAAGATTGAGGCAGGCGAGAGCCGCCGCACCGGCACCGGAGGTGACGATCTTGGCGTCTGCAATCTGCTTGCCTGCAAGTTCCAGACCGTTCAGCACAGCGGCGGCCACGATGATCGCCGTACCATGCTGGTCGTCATGGAAAACCGGAATATTCATCTTGGCGCGAAGCTGTTCTTCAACTTCGAAACATTCCGGTGCCTTGATGTCTTCCAGATTAATGCCGCCGAAGGTCGGTTCAAGAGCGGAAACCACATCGACAACGCGGTTGATTTCAAGCGCATCGATTTCGATATCAAAAACATCGATATCGGCGAATTTCTTGAACAGGACGGCCTTGCCTTCCATAACCGGCTTCGATGCAAGCGCGCCGATATTGCCGAGGCCGAGAACAGCCGTACCGTTCGAAACAACCGCGACGAGGTTGCCGCGCGCCGTATATTCGGCAGCGGTTGCCGGGTCTTCCTGAATAGCGAGGCAGGGCGCGGCCACGCCCGGCGAATAAGCGAGCGCAAGGTCTCGCTGGTTTCCGAGCGGCTTGGTTGCCTGAATTTCCAGCTTTCCGGGCTTCGGATATCGATGGAAAAACAGGGCTGCTTCATCGAAGTCCGAACGCGTCGGCGTGGAAGGAGTTTTCTTGGTCATAGTCGCATCGCTTTCCATTTTTCCGCACCGCCGGGATGATGAGCGGCGCGTGGAGGGTGCAATCACATGCACACCGAGCCTTTAAACACGTGGGTCGGGCGCTTTGGGTTTTAGCTTAAACTCTCACGTCCCATTAGGCCCGTTTTGGAGAATGAGTTTATCTGTAATGTTGTGGCCGCATCAGAAGGCACTTTGATAAGCGCCGCCGTCAATAACGAGATTCTGGCCCGTTATATAGCCTGCATGCTGCGAGCAGAGAAAGGCGCAAGCCTTTCCGAACTCTTCCGGCTGGCCAATCCGTCCGGCCGGGATACGCGCCGCGCGTTTTGCGGCTTCCGCTTCTGCGGTGGTGCCGGTCTTCTGCGCGGAGAAGGCAAAGCCCTTGCGCAGACGGTCCGTATCGAAGGCGCCGGGCAGAATATTGTTAATGGTGACATTGGCCCCTGCAACGGTGCGCGCAACGCCAGCCAGAAAGGCCGTCAACCCGGCACGGGCGCCGGACGACAGGTCGAGCCCTGGAATGGGCGCATAAACTGAAGTGGAGGTGATGTTGACGATACGTCCAAAGCCGCGCTCGACCATGCCGTCGATGACGGCCTTGATCAGCTCAAGCGGGGTGACCATGTTCTGGGTCACGCCATCGAGAATGGCTTCGCGGTCGAGCAGGCGGAAGTCGCGGAACGGCGGCCCGCCATTGTTGTTGACGAGAATATCGGGGTTGGGGCAGGCGGCAAGCAAAGCCAGCTGGCCTTCCGGGGTCGAAACATCAGCAGCCACGGCAACCACATTGACGCCATAGGCTGAGCGGATGGCTTCAGCTGCTTCAAGCAGCGTTTCTTCACTTCGACCGTTCAGCACGATATCGCATCCTGCTTCAGCCAGTGCTTCGGCGCAGGCGCGGCCCAGACCTTTGCTGGAAGCGCATACGATTGCCTTGCGACCTTTCAAGCCCAAATCCACGGCTCGATCCTCTTTGCTTTTTTAAAGGTCATGGAGACATGCCACCAAGCACCAAGTGCAATCAACCGGATTCTGGTTGACGCGGTGATGTGTCCACTTTTCTCGTGCTCGAATTGGGCATTTTTCGGTGTTTTTCACGCACAATATTTGGTGATCATAGCTTTCAGATGGCTGTCAGCCCGTTCGCCGCTGTCATATGCGCGTTACAGTCCCGTCATGCCTCTGTGACATGAATCAGGTTCTCTGCATGCAGTTTCAGGTTGCCATTGAGAGGGACAACCAAAATGAGCACTGACGCAGCACAGGCGAAGAAATTCCGGACGATTTTCATCTCGGATGTGCATTTGGGTTCAAAGGCCGCGCAGGCCGACCTGCTTCTCGATTTCCTGCGTTATCATGATGCGGATACGATTTATCTGGTCGGCGACATCGTCGACGGCTGGCGGTTGCGGCGCAACTGGCACTGGCCGCAGGAACATAACGACGTTGTCCAGAAGCTGCTGCGCAAAAGCCGCAAGGGCACCAACATCATCTATATTGCCGGCAATCACGATGAGTTCCTGCGTAATTTTCAGGGAACACATTTTGGCGGCATTGAAGTCATGAACCGCTCCATTCACGAGACGGCGGATGGCCGCAAGTTTCTTGTGATCCACGGCGATCAGTTCGACGTGGTGGTGCGCAATGCGCGCTTTATCGCTTATCTCGGCGACTGGGCCTACGATACCGCGATCTGGATCAACACATTGATGAACCGTGTGCGGTCCCTGTTCGGTCTGCGCTACTGGTCATTTTCGGCCTGGGCAAAGTTCCGGGTGAAGAAGGCGGTTAATTTCATCGGTGAGTTTGAAACGGTGGTGTCGGAAGAGGCGAAGCGTATCGGTGTTGATGGCGTCATTTGCGGCCATATTCACCACGCCACCATCGAAAAGATGAATGATGTTGAATATATCAACACCGGCGACTGGGTGGAAAGCTGCACAGCGGTGCTGGAGCATTTCGACGGGCGTATGGAACTGGTCAGCTGGACCCAGATGCGCGACGAGAAATCGTCCGGCGGCAAGGCCATTTCTCACGATACTTCCTCTGACGGCAACAGAATAGTCCGGCTTCCCCGCACTGCCCGTAATGCGGCGAAAATTGCCGGATGAACAAGCTCGTCATCGTCACCGACGCCTGGCATCCACAAGTCAACGGTGTTGTTCGGACACTGACCAAATGCCAGGAAATGATGCGTGCACGGGGTTACGAGGTGGTCGTCGTTTCCCCACTCGATTATAAGTCGTTTCCGTGCCCGACCTATCCCGAGATCAGGCTTGCTCTCACGACGCCCGGTGCATTTCGGCGGCGGCTCGTCCAGATGAAGCCGGATTATATCCATATCGCCACCGAGGGCCCGCTGGGCTACATGGCGCGGCAGGCGTGCCTGAAAATGGGCTGGAGTTTTACCACCAGTTTTCACACGCGCTTTCCTGAATATGTGGCGGAGCGCTTTCCGGTTCCGTTGAGCTGGAGCTACGCGTTTCTGCGGCACTTCCACAATGCCGCTTCGCATACGCTCGTTCCCACACAGTCCATTCTCGATGATCTGAAAGAGCGCGGCTTTACCGGTCTCAATCTATGGACGCGCGGCGTGGATCGGGGTGTCTTCCACGCCCGCGCCAATGTGAACCGCGATCTGCCGGGGCCAGTCTTCATCTGCGTTGGACGTGTTGCGACGGAAAAGAATCTTCCGGCCTTTCTCAGTCTCGATCTTCCCGGCACCAAATTGATTGTCGGTGATGGTCCAGCGCTTGATGATCTGAAAACACGCTTCCCGGATGCGGTATTTGTCGGCAAGCGGGAAGGCGAGGCGCTTGCGGAAACCTATGCTTCCGCAGACGTCTTCGTTTTCCCCAGCCGGACAGATACGTTCGGTCTCGTACTGCTTGAGGCGATTTCATCCGGCCTGCCTGTTGCGGCATTTCCCGTACCGGGATCAAAAGACGTCATCGGCGCGACGGGCGCAGGTGTTCTTTCCGAAGATTTGCGCGCGGCCTGCTTGGCCGCGCTGGAGCTTGAACCATTCGATCCCGAACAGGTTCTAAAACCCTTCACCTGGGAAACCTGCGCCGACATCTTTGAAGAGGCTTTGACCTCGATTGCCGGTGATCGTCCGCCAGTTCGAGATTATCGAGAGGCAGCTCAGCCCCAGACGGTCGCTTCCGGCGGGTAAACAAGCGCGCCGTCGTAACGAAGGCCCGGATCGCGGTCATGTGCAAGCAGTAGTGGTCCGTCCAGATCCACCACCGTTGCCTTCTGGGCGAGCAGCACTGCGGGCGCCATACCGAGCGATGTACCGACCATGCAGCCGACCATGATTTTCAGGCCAAGACCAATGGCCTTTTCGCGCATCACCAGACCTTCGGTCAGTCCGCCTGCCTTGTCGAGCTTGATGTTCACCGCATCGTAGCGCTTCGCAAGTTCTTCCAGACCCTCTGACGTATGAACGCTTTCATCGGCGCAGATCATGACTGGACGCTCGATCTGGCTCAGGATCGCATCCTTGCCAGCGGGTAGGGGCTGCTCGATCAGGATCACGCCCGCATCGGCGGCAGCGCGCATGTTTTCGGCAATGTTCGCGTCGGTCCAGCCTTCGTTTGCATCAATGATGATCCGGCTGTTCGGTGCCGCGGCGGCGACAGCGCGAATGCGCTCAATGTCATTTTCGCCGCCCATCTTCACCTTGATCAGAGGGTAATGTGCAACTTTGGCCGTGGATTCTGCCATTTCCTCTGGCGTGCCCAGCGAAACGGTAATCGCCGTTTCAAGCGGCTTGAATTCACCGCCCAGCGTATAGGCAACACTTTTACCGGTGATCTTGGCCTCCAGATCCCACAAGGCGCAGTCGACAGCGTTGCGCGCGGCACCCGCGGGCATCAGCTTCTGAATGTCCTGACGTGTCGCGCCGCTTTCGATTTCTGCCCGGACGGCTTCGATCGCGGCAGTGACGCTTTCAATGCTCTCACCATAGCGCGCATAAGGAACGCATTCGCCGCGCCCCAGATGCTCACCGTTGCCGATTGCACACACAACAACAGCAGCTTCGGTCTTCGATCCGCGAGAAATTGTGAATTTTCCAGCGATAGGGTAGCGTTCAACGAGGATGTTCAAGGTATTCTGCATGGAGAGCCTTCCGAATCTTAATCCCGAAAAGTTGATGGGCTTTTGGGATGAGATAGTGCGTGAGAGCGCGAAATTGGGGTATTCGTCTGATTCATCGGGCGGATGCTCCAATACGTTGTATTTCGGTCGTGTTACGACTCGTATATGAGGTTTGCCATGTTGACCGACACTGCTGACAAAGCAAGGGCTGCTGCGAATGTCGCGCCAAAGATCGATGTGACGGATCAGGATGGCGTGCGCCTTGTTCGCCTGAGTGGGCGCTGGGTTTCGCAAAGCGTCCATCTCGTCGATGACAAAATGCGCAGCCTCGAAAAAGTCGCGGATGGTCAATCCATACAAATCGATGCTTCCGGTATATCGGGCCTCGACACGGCTGGCGCTTGGCTTGTCGAGCGGTTGAGGCAGCGTCTGCTCACCAACAAGGTTGATGTGAAGCTTGAAGGTGTCCGTGAATCCTGGTCTCCGCTAATGGATGAGGTTGGCGGAGCGGTAGAGCGGGCGCTCGATGTTCCGCGTGTCAAGAAGCCGTTCTTTCTGATAGCGTTTCTGGCCGCTTTGGGGGGCGGTGTCGTATCGATTTTCGACGACTTTAAAATGTCGATGCATATTCTGGGCGCGACTATTCGTGGCGCGCAGCTCAAATATGGTCGCGGAAGCGGCATTCCGATTGCAGCCATCGTAACGCAGATGGACCGCATGGGCGTCGGCGCCATTCCCATTATCATCCTGATGTCGACCATCGTCGGCGCGATCATCGCGCAGCAGGGAGCGTTTCAGCTGCGCTATTTCGGTGCTGAAATTTTCGTCGTCGATCTGGTCGGCATTCTGGTCTTGCGTGAATTGGGTGTGCTTTTGACCGCGATCATGATCGCCGGTCGTTCCGGCAGCGCGATAACGGCGGAAATCGGCTCCATGAAAATGCGCGAGGAAACCGATGCGTTGACGGTCATCGGGCTCAATCCCGTTGGTGTTCTGGTGTTTCCGCGCCTCGTCGCGCTTGTGATCGTGTTGCCGCTGCTGACCATTATATCCAATCTGGCTGCATTGGTCGGGGCGGGCGGCGTCGCGTGGTTTTATTCCAATATCTCGCCAGAGGCCTTTATCAGCCGTCTGCATGATGCCGTGGCGCTGAACACCTATTTTGCTGGTTTGATCAAAGCGCCATTCATGGCGATGATCATCGGTATTCTCGCTTCGGTCGAAGGTATGAAGGTCGGCGGAAGCGCAGAATCGCTTGGTCGCCGGGTCACCGCATCGGTGGTGAAGGCGATTTTCGTGGTTATCGTCGTCGACGGCATGTTTGCGATGTTCTACGCAGCGATTAATTTCTAGAGATTTGTATGACCGTTGTTTTGTTTGGGGTCTTTGAGACACAGTTACACAGAAAACTGAACCTGCGGTCGCTTTCGGCTGTTCAGTCGGAAGCTTGGCTCGGTTAAAGAATAGATATGGAGAACGGTATCGACGTAGAGTCGCAACCACAGCAGGATGAAAGCCATCACACGACGAAACCGATCATATCGGTACGCGACGTGACGGTTTCGTTTGGCCGTTCGCCGGTGCTGGATAAGCTTTCGCTCGACATTTACAAGGGCGAGGTACTGGGCTTCATCGGTCCGTCGGGATCGGGCAAGTCCGTGCTGATGCGCACCATTCTAGGGCTGAACAAGAAGCAGTCTGGCGAAATCGAGATTCTCGGTCGCAACATTGATCGCCTCAATGAGATGGAAAAAATGGCCATCGACATGCGGATGGGCGTTCTCTTCCAGCATGGTGCACTGTTTTCCGCGCTCAATGTGCTTGAGAATATTCAGGTGCCGATGCGTGAATATCTCGATCTGTCGCCAAAGCTGATGGATGAGCTGGCGCGACTGAAGATCGATCTGGTGGGACTGAAGCCGGATACGGCAGAGAAATTTCCGTCGGAGCTTTCTGGCGGCATGATCAAGCGCGCCGCTTTGGCGCGTGCGCTGGCGCTCGATCCGGACATCGTCTTTCTCGACGAACCGACATCGGGGCTTGATCCGATAGGTGCTGCGGAGTTCGACGAACTGATCGCGAACCTGCGCGATACGATGGGCCTGACCGTCTATATGGTCACGCACGATCTCGACAGTCTATTCGCTATCTGCGACCGGATAGCTGTTCTGGGCAACAAGAAAGTGCTGGTCAGTGGCACAATCGAAGACATGCTGCATGTAGACGATCCTTGGGTTAAATCCTATTTTCGGGGCAAGCGCGCGCGCCAGATTGATCCTTCGGCGCCAACAAGACGGCGGCCCGGCAGCCGCTTGCAGACGGGATAAGATATGGAAACAAAAGCCAATTACGTTCTGGTCGGGGTTTTCACGCTGCTTGTCAGCCTGCTGGCTTTCGGATTCGTGTACTGGATCGCACGCTTCGGTGAGGCTCGCGATTCCATTCCCATGGATGTGCGAATTCCAGGCTCTGTGACGGGCTTGTCCGTCGGCAGCCAGGTGCTCTTCAACGGTATCAAGGTCGGTGATGTTCGTGGTTTGCATCTCGATGAGAGCAACCCGGAAATGGTGATCGTGCAGACCCGCGTAAACGGCAGCACGCCCATCACGCGTTCGACTGCTGCAACGCTTGGTTTTCAGGGACTGACCGGTCAGGCCTATATTGAACTCAAAGGCGGTCGTCTGGATGAACCGAACCTGCTGACGGAAGCGGCCAAGGAAGATACCGTTGCACGTATCGATGCCGACCCGTCTGCGGTCAACAATCTCCTTGCCACGGCGCAGGACATTTTTGGACGCGCCAACACCGTTCTCGGCGAGCTGGAAGGTTTTGTCAAAGAGGCCCGTGGTCCTCTGACCGACACGATCAACAACACCAAGACATTCACCGATGCATTGGCCAAGAATGCCGATGTCATCGACGAACTCGGCTCCAACGCCGGTAATATCAGGCAGATCATCGAGGACGCGAAGGAAACGATGGCGCGTCTCAACGCTGCTTCGGTTCGTGTTGACGGTATTCTGGCCAAGACCGACAAGCTCTTGTCCACGGACGACAAGGACGGTGTTGTGGCGCAGGCCAAGGCAACGCTTGAATCCATTCGTCAGACTTCAGACAATCTCGACAAGCGTTTGGGACCCATTGCAGACAACTTGCAGCGTTTCTCCGGCCAGGGTCTTCGGGACGTGCAGTCGGTGGTTGTTGATAGCCGCCGCTCCATACAGCGCATCGAGCAGGCCATCACAGAGCTCGAACGCAACCCGCAACGTTTGATTTTCGGCGGGCAAGGCAGTGTACCTCAGTATAATGGAAGGGCGCGTCATTGATATTCTCGGCTGAAAATTCGAAAAGCGGGTTTATGGGCGTGAAATCGCGTCGCAACCTTCCTCTTGCGGGTTCCGTTTCTCTCGTTCTGGCGGCGCTTCTTGCTGGCTGTGGAACGACACCTCTCGATACGTTTAACCTCTCGACGCCGAAGCCAGCGGTTTCGTCGCCGAGCCGCAAGAGCTTGCAGTTGCTGATCCCAACGCCGACGGCGTTGAAGGCGCTCGACAGCGAAAACATCGTGATCAGTTCCGCGCCGGGTTCCATCGAGTATCTCAAGGGCGCGCAGTGGGGCGACAGGCTGACGAATATCGTTCAGTCCCGCCTCGTCCAGGCCTATGAGAATACCGGGGTGTTTGGCGGCGTTGGCCGTCCGGGTGACGGTCTGGCGATCAATTACCAGATCCTGACCGATCTTCGTATGTTCGGCGTTCAGGTCAGCGGCGGCTCCAGAACGGCTGTTGTAGAGCTGGCCATCAAGCTCATGAATGATAAAACCGGTGAAGTACGCGCAACGCGCGTGTTTCGCAGTACCGCGCCTGTTAGCGGAACCGGCAATGCGGCTTACGTGAAGGCGCTGGATGCAGCCTTTGACCGTGCCGCAAATGAAATTGTCAGCTGGACGGTTTCGGCTATTTAGAGCGCATCCCGAAAAGTGTGAAACGGTTTTTGGGAAAGATGCGCGTTAAAACAAAGAATTAGAGTGTCGACGGTCGGGCCATTCGACAGAAATGAATAAGGCGGGGTTCAAACCCCGCCTTTCTTTTTATCAGGTAATCGCAAAGCCACTTATGGAGAACCGCTGCCGTGTCGTAGAGACGAGCGGTTTCCCTGAAATTCCTCCCGTTGGGGCAATAAAAAACGCGGCCCGAAGGCCGCGTTCTGAATGGTTTGGCCTCTGGCGCTTGTTAGCGAAGGCGACCGCTGGCATGGGCCAGCATGGTGTAAACCTTGCCGGTATCGGACGTCAGATAGGTCTGCGTCACCATGTTGTCGCGGTCGTTACGGGCGACATCTTCAAGCAGGCGCTGGAAGTCGTCCATGTAACGGTCCACAGCGCGGCGGAATTCGCCATCCGTCTGATACTTGCGCTTGATGTCGTCAAACGTCTGCTGGCCCTTGAGCGTGTAGAGGCGACGGGTGAACACGTTGCGCTCGCCACGGCGGTAGCGGTCCCAGAGTTCAACCGATGCTTCATGATCGATAGCGCGGGCGATATCGACCGACAGCGAGTTCAGCGATTCAACCACATGGCTCGGCGAACGTGGAGCGGCGGTTGGCTGTGCCTTGGGCTGAACGGCTTCTTCTTCCTCACGCGATGCGCGGGCAAGGAGATCGGAAACCCAGCCACGAGGCTTGTCAGCGGTGGCAGCAGGTGCCGTTGCAGCCGGAGCCTTTGGCATTTCAACCGGACGCTGCCGAACGGCGACATCAGCCTGTGCGACCGGAGCAGCGGGCACCTGAACCGGGGCCGGGCGCTGTGCAGCGGGCGCAGGACGCGAAACCGGGCGGTCTGCGCGGCTTTCGCCAACATCGACCAGACGGCCAGACTTGTTGACGATTTCTGCCAGTTCCTTGAGCGCGCTGATCTGCTCACTCACGGCCTTGCGCATGGCAGTCGTGGTTTCCTTGGCTTCGGCAGGCATATCGAGAACGCCGCGCTTCAGCTCGCCACGCGTGGTGTTCAGCTCAGTGCGAATTTCGCCAGCGGTGCGACGGATATCGTCGGTTGCTGCCGAGAACTTCTGGGCTGCCTGCTCGACGATTTCCGAAACGCTTTCGCGCATCTTTTCCGCCGATGCTCGGGTCTGGCCTTCTGCACGCTGGAATGCCGAAGCAACCAGAGTTTCGAAGGACTGCATGAGCTTTTCGATGCCTTCCGACTTTTCGACGAGGCCGGATGCCAGCTTGTCGAGCGCCTGCTGGCGGTCGGACAGTGTGGTAACCAGACCGTTCTGAGCCGAATTGATCATGTCGGAGGCCGAGGAAAGAACCTTTCCATGGTCTTCGAAACGGTCGGCAATGTCGGCAATCTGCGACAGGGTGCTATCGGAAAGCGCACGCAGCGTACCGATATTGGTGTCGATCAGACCGGTCGATGCCTGGAACATCTGCGCGGCGCGGTTGGTGTTCTCGACAAAGCTCGACGTGGTGTCGACGAGACGTCCGTCGATGTCGGTCAGGTTGCGCGTTGCAGCGTCGATCAGCTTGCCAAGCTCGCCATTCGACGTGGAGAGGCGGTCGATCAGCTCGCTGACATTGTCGGAGAGACCAGCCTTTGCCTGCTGAACAGCGGCGATGGTTTCTGCCGTGCGGTTTGCCAGGGCATTGACCAGAGCGGCATTTTCCGAACGCAGGCGGTCGGTTGCGGCATGGGTTGCTTCTTCAAGCTGCTGTGCCAGACCGCGTCCGCTATCGGCAAGGCGCTGTACCAGCGGCTCTGCCGTATCGTTGAGGATCTTGGTGATTTCCTGCGAGCGGGCAGAGAGAACTGCATTGAGTTCACGCGTGCGCTCTTCAAGCGTAACAGCCGTCGTATCCGTGACCTGCGCGATGCGGGCTTCCACAGAACCGAGTTCCATTGTGATGCGCGAGCCAATGTCACCGAGACGGGTGGCAATTGCGTCGGCGCGTTCAGCAAGACGGGCTTCGGTGCCTGCCAGATTGTCGGCAACGCTGACCGAGAAGGTTTCGCTATGACCGGCAAGGGTCTCGCTCGTCTTCGATGCGGTATCGGCGATGCGAGCCTCGATAGCGCTGAGTTCGCCGGTGAGGCGGTTCTCGATGGCTTCCAGACCGCTGGCAATAGCGCCAGCGCGTTCATTGAGGCGGATTTCGGTGCCTGCCAGATTATCGACAACGCTGGCTGCAAAAGCCTCGCTGTGACCGGCAAGGGTCTCGCTCGTCTTGGTTGCCGTATCGGCAATGCGTGCTTCGATGGAACCGAGTTCGCCGGTGAGGCGGGTTTCGATGTCACCGAGGCGTCCGGCAATCGCGTCGGCGCGGTCACCAAGCCGGGCTTCCGTGCCAGACAGATTGTCGATCAGGCGTGCGCTGAAGGCTTCGCCGAAACCATCCAGAGCCTGACCGGCCTTGGCTGCTTCTGCGGAAAGCGTGCTTGCCGCTTCGCCGATCTTTTCGCGCAGCGAGGTGGCAACAACACCGGCGCTCTGTTCCAGCGCACGGCGAACATTGTCGACGCCGATAGAAAGCGCCTTTTCCATGGTCTGCGTGCGTTCTTCGATAATGCCGGTCTGGCCTGCGAAAGCATCGTTGATGACGGCGCTGCTATCCGCAATGACGTTACGCAGGTTGGCAGTATGCTCTTCAATGGCGCCGTTCTGACCCGCGAATGCCTGATTGATGAGGGCTCCGCTTTCAGCGATGACACTGCGCAGATTGGCGGTGTGTCCTTCGATAATGCCGGTCTGACCTTCGAAAGCCTGACCGATTGCCGAAGCACTGTCGGCAATTGCGCCGCGCAGATTGGCAGTGCGCTGATCCAGAACGTCGCTATGGTCTTGCAGGGACTGATTGAGCGAAGACGTGCTGTCGCTCAGCGTTGCGCGGATGGCCGCTGCACGCGTTTCAATCGTCTGCTCATGACCGTTCAGAATATCAACCAGCGAGTCGTTATGGTTGCTCAGAACAGAGCGCAGGCCGCTTGTGCGTTCTTCGACATGGCGAACATGCTCGCCGAGCGTTGCTTCGAAAGCATCGCGTCCGGCTGCGATGGATTCGCCGAGTGTTGCGGCGCGTTCGTCCAGAATGCGTGCCAGCGAAGACTGGTTGTCGGCAATGAGCGCCTGAAGCGAGTTGACGCGTTCATCGAAGGCGCGCGCCATGATTTCGCGATTTTCGTTGAAATTATCGCGCATTGCAGCCGTGCGTTCATCCATCAGCTGAGCAAGCATGGCCTGATTGCCGGTGATGACGGTATGCAGCGCGGTAGCGCGTTCTTCGAGCGAGCGGGCATGATCGGCAAAGCTCGCATCCAGCAGGGCCGAATGGCTCGCCATTGCCTGCTGCAGCGCATTGGTACGCTCTGCCAGAATGGCGGCATGATTGTCGGCGACAGAGTTGAGCGCCGACGCGCTGCCGTCAATCGCATTGCGGATGTCATCGGTGCGGGCCGCCAGCGTATCGGCGTGTCCGCGGATAACTTCCGAAACACGGTCGGTTTCGCCTTCCAGCGAAGCGGCCAGCACATCGCGGCTTTCGGCCAGCTTGCCTGCAAAGGCCGCTGCCTTTTCACCGAGAAGATTGCCAACGCTTTCACCGATCGAGGTCAGATCGTCGCTGATCTTCGTCTTGGTTTCATCGATCATCGAGCTCAGCGAAGCGCGACCGCCGGAGAAGGTCTCGGCGATTTCACGCGTGCGGGCGATAAGGTTTTCGTTGATCTGACGCGAACGGGTTTCCAGAGCGGCGTTGAGCTTTTCTGTGCTGCTGTCGAGTGCATGGGCGCGAGCCTCGAACTCGGAAAGCAGGGCATGACCGCGTTCGGACAAGGTGCCTTCCAGATTGGCAAGGCGCGTGTCGAATTCGCTGACCATCGATTCCGTGGAGCTGCCGAGCAGGTTGGCAATGCCAGCGGCACGTTCGTCGAGAGCTGTCGTGAAGCGTTCGGAAATCGTGCGGGACTGTTCGTCCAGCGTCGCGATACGCGTATCGAGCAGATTGGCAAAAGCCTCGCCCGAAGTCGTGATGCGCGAGCCGATATCGCCGGTCCGGGTTTCAATGGCTTCGGCAATGGAGCTGCCGCTTTCATTGATGCTGCCGATCAGGCGTTCGCCGGATTCGCTCAACAGCGAGCTGAGCTGCTGGGAAGCAGACAGAACATTGTCGCGAATGATGTTCGATGCGCTCGACAGTTCTTCCTTGAGCTGTTCATGCGCGCCGGAAATCGAGGAGCGGACGCGTTCAGCATGACTGACAACGGCTTCACGCTCATTACCCAGATCACCGACCAGCGAACGAATACGAACTTCATTGTCGCTATAGGCGCGTTCAAGCTGATTGACTTCAGACTGAACGAGGGTTTCCAGCTCGACCGCACGGGCAAGCGTGCGCTCGATGCCTTCATTCATTGCAGCCACTTCGCGGCGCACGGCCTGGCTCAGCGTCGAAACGCGGTCAGCCGATACGGCTTCCGGCTGAAGCAGCTTCATGGCGGCTTCAGACATGCTGCGCGCAGCGTTGTGCATTTCCTGCGCACGCTTCACAAGCTGCGCAAAGCCCCAGAACATGGCGACGGGCAGGGCAACGCCTGCAACCACACCAATGCCTGCAGGTGAGGTGAAGAAGTTTTTGGTGGCTTCAAGACTGGAGAAGACAGTCGGATCGATAGCCTTGCTAAGCGCGACGCCACCGGCGGCCCAAAGCACGCTGATCGCCGTCGTGGTCCAGTAAAGCTTGGATGTACGCTCGGTTACACGGCGCGGTGCGGTCGCGATAGCGCGGTCGTTGCGGGAATCGTCATTGGCGGGCGTGCGTGCTGCGGGCGTTGCAACGCTGACGGTTGCTGCCGGAGCGACAGGACGCAGGATGGCTTCCGGAGCTTCCGGCACGTCTGCAAGCTGAGGCGAAGGAGCGGCTTGCGTCGTGTCGGGCTTAACCGGGGCAGGTTTGTGCGGCGTATTGGCGACGATTTGCTGTATTGGCTGCTGCACGGAAGGTGCGGCTTTGACCACCGGCGGCACGGGCGGCGCGGCAGGCGTGGCGATGACGGATGCAGAAACGATGGGCGCGACCCTGGTTTCGATTGCCGCTGCTGCGACCTTCGCCGGCTCTGCTGCCTTCGTGTTCTGTTCCGCGACCAGCTCTTCAGCAGCGCGCGAAATCTGCTCTTCCAGATCGTCGACCGAGAAGCTCTCGTCGAACGCACTTAAGTCCATATCGATATCGAGATCATCACCGAAGTCGATGTCGAGTGCCTGTTCTAGTGCCTTTTCAACCTCAAGGTCGAGCTTCTGTGCCTTGGATTTGGAAGCCATTGTTCGCCTACCTCGTACTCAATTACCGTGACGGCCGGATCGTCAAAGAGCCGTTACTAAACTTTATCCGCCATTTTGCATCGTACCGGCTCGGTCCTGTTAAGGAAATAGGCGACGCCCGCTGATGCCTAAAACTTTAAATACAAGGTTAACAGAAAACGTTTGGGTTCACTAAAATGCGATGTTTCCGGGCTTTTTGCAATTATCAGCAAGTTGTGGAAATCAGTAGGGGTCGCTTTTTGCCATTCGAAAGGCGGTGCGAATTCGTTAACAAAATTGCCCGTATTTCGAATTCATGTTCCGGTATTGCAATCTTAAGGTGTATTGCTTTGGTGCAGGATTCGTTGATCCAATGGTCTGCATACCCATTTTTTTCATCATATGCCCCAATCTTGCACAACGGCAAGGCAGAGTTTTGCAGAAAACCTATTATATCGTCGCTGGCGCAGCCGCTTATACATTATATAACACGGCATATTGGCGCAGTTGGGCTTAACGGGGCACTCACAGTTGAAACTAGGGCCGGAACGCCGTATCTGCCTTTGCAAGATTATGCGTGCAGATCCCAATTTAGGGTGATCCGCCGCGAAGGATAAAAGATCGCGTGGCTTCACGCGTTTCAAGGAATGAAAATGACCAAGATCGTATTCGTATCCGCAGACGGCGCGGCACGTACCGAAGTTGAGGCCGATAACGGTTCCAGCGTGATGGAAGCGGCCATTCGCAATGGCATTCCGGGCATTGATGCGGAATGCGGCGGCGCTTGCGCCTGCGCAACCTGCCACGTCTATGTGGATGAAGAATGGACGGAGACAGTTGGCGGACCCGATCCGATGGAAGAGGACATGCTGGATTTCGCCTATGAGGTGCGTCCGACTTCGCGTCTGTCCTGCCAGATCCGCGTGACCGACGCTATTGACGGCCTCGTCGTTCAGGTGCCGGAACGCCAGAACTAAGAGGATGGCAGCGGCTCCGGGGATCGGTATAAAAAGCGATATAGCGATCATCGGGGCAGGGCCGGTTGCACTCTTCGCCGTTTTCCAGCTTGGCCTGTTCGGGTTCAAATGCCAGCTGATTGACGCGCTGGATCGGCCGGGCGGACAATGCACGGTCTTTTATCCCGACAAGCCGATCTTCGATATTCCGGGCTTCCCGACGATCATGGGCGACGAACTGGTGTCGCGGCTACTGGAGCAGATCACGCCTTACAGTCCTGCATTCCATTACGGTCAAACGGTCACTTCGCTGAAACGCGCAGGAGAGCGCTTTGTCCTGACCACAGACAATGCTGGCTCATTTTCGGCTGATGCCGTGGTGATTGCTTCGGGTCTGGGGGCGTTCGGACTGGATGGTCAGATCATGCGTCCTGATCCAATGGCCGAATTTGGTTTGGAGCGGGCAGGCAATGCGATTGCCGTTTCGCCCGAAAGCTTCGCGACGTCACAGCCCGATATCTATGCGATTGGCGATGCCTGTCACTATCCGGGTAAGTTGAAGCTGATCCTATCAGGCTTTCATGAAGCCGCTCTCATGACGCAAGCCCTGCGCAAGAGATTGCAGAAAGCCGGATCTTCGTAATCAGCGCGGCAGCTGGTTCATCTTTTCAAGACGATAAGTCAGCAGGCGCTCGAAGCGCTTTTCAAAATTGATGGTCTCAACGCGGTCGAAGCGTTGCTGGGCCTCGTCATGTTCTTCCATCAGACGTGCGGTAATCTTGTCGATATCCTTGCGCAAAACGGCGCAATCCGAACGCGACCGAAGTGCACGGATCTGCCGTTCCATCTCGCTGGCATGGCTGCGTGCGATGACGATGTGGCTTTCCTCGTGACGGCGAATATCCTGATAAAGCGTGTCCCAGATCAGCGCCAGTTCCGGCGTCGCCTTGCGGCGTTGCGCCCAGCGTGGCAACGAGACCTTCGCGTGAACATTGACGTAGACGTCCTGCACTTTGCACGCCTTGCCCGTTGCGCGGCCGTAACGGACCTTGGCGTCAAAGCGGATTTCCGCTGCGCCCGGATGATGCTGTCCGGTTTTCTTCAGGAAGGGGCCGCTACGGGACAGTGCCTTATCCAGTTCGGCGGGCGTCTTGCCATTCACGGTGTAATATTTGAATTCACGGAAGATAGAGGCGGCGTCGGCCTGAGATGCAACGATTGCCAGAGCTGCGCCAAAAGCCAGAATCCGCTTTTTAAAAATCATATCCTGGCACCTTTTTTCTAAACTCTGAATAAACTCAATTTTTGCCGTCGCAGCTTGGCATGCAAACGTCAAGAGAACTATAACGCATCTCGTTAAATGACATTGGACCAGCTTGGTTGCATCGCGGGTCTTAATTAACATCTATACAGGAATAACCGGAAATGGCGAAAATCTGGCATCTGGCTCACGGGCGCAGCCTTGAGTTCGGGGAAAAGTCCGTGATCATGGGCATTCTCAATGTCACGCCGGATTCCTTTTCCGATGGCGGGCATCACAGCGAGTTCGAAACGGCGCTCGCTGCTGCCGAAAAGATGATTGAGGACGGCGCAACCATCATCGATGTCGGCGGGGAATCGACCAGGCCGGGCGCGGAAAGCGTCGATGCCGCGACTGAAGAGGGCCGTGTCGTGCCGATTATCAAGGCGCTGACGGAGCGTTTCGGCTGCATCATTTCCGTCGATACCTATCGGGCATCGACTGCCAGAGCGGCGGTGGAGGCCGGCGCGCATATCGTCAATGACGTCTGGGGCTTGCAACGGGAACCGGCTATCGCCGATGTTGCTCGCGAAACCGAGGCGGGCCTTGTTATCATGCATACGACCCGCGACCGGGAAACCGATCCTGATGTCATCGAAGATCGCGCCGTCTTCCTGAACAAGTCACTGGAGATTGCAGCAGCGGCAGGTATCGATCGATCCCGCATTGTTCTCGACCCCGGCTTTGGCTTCGGCAAGAGCGTCGAAGACGACATTATCTTGATGGCGCGAATGGCGGAGTTGCAACGTTTCGGCTACCCTTGGTTGGTCGGTACGTCACGCAAGCGCTTTGTGGGCACGATCACAGGTGAGACCGACCCGTTGAAGCGTGATATAGCTACATCTGCGACTTCGGTGGCGTTGCGACTGGCAGGAGCCGACATCTTTCGCGTTCACAATGTCACTTTTAATAGAGACGCTCTTGCAGTTGCGGATGCTATCCTGCAAGTGAAGCGCAGCCAAAATAGAAAGTGAAGCCGTGTACACGATCCGGATTATGAATTGCGCATTCTTTGCGCACCACGGCGTGTTCGATGAAGAACACAAACTCGGTCAGCGTTTTTATGTCGACGCCATTCTGGATGTCGATCCGGGCAACGCGCTGGAAAGCGACGACATTGAAGGCACCGTCCATTACGGGACGGCTTTCACGGTGATCGAGGAAATCATCACCGGTCGTCAGCGTTATCTGATTGAAACGCTGGCGCTTGATGTCGCCAAGGCTCTGAGCAAGCGGTTTCCGCAGGTCAAACGCGCGGAAATCACTGTTCGCAAGCCCAATGCGCCGGTGCCGGGTGTTCTGGATCATGTCGAGGTTACGGTGGTCTATCCGCAGTGAGCGTAGCCGCAGGACCTTATCGCGCCTGGCTTGGCCTTGGCGGGAATATTGACGACCCCGTTATTTCAATGGCCAGTGCGTTGCGCATGCTGGATGCGCGCGCCGATACAAACGTCGTGGCTGTTTCGTCTGTCTATCGCACCCCGCCATGGGGCAAGACAGATCAGGCTTGGTTTCACAACGCCTGCGCAGAGCTGGAAACCAAGCTCGAACCGCTTGAACTCATTGCAACATGTCTAGATGTCGAACGCTCGTTGAAACGTGTGCGGTTGGAGCGTTGGGGACCGCGCATTATCGATATCGACATTCTGGCGATGAAAGATGCTGCCGGGCAGCCGATAAAGATGGCTCTGCCGGAACTGCAGCTGCCGCATCCGCGTATGCAGGAACGGGCCTTCGTTCTTGTGCCGCTCAACGATATCGCACCGTCACTGGTGGTTGCCGGACGCACGATTGCTGAGTGGAAAGCTGATATTCCATCATCCGAAATAGAAAAAGCCCGCACGGATGCGGGCTGGTGGAACCAATAAAACTGTAAAAATCAGTTCTTGGCGATGCTGCCGACGGCGACATTATCAATGCGCTTGAGGCTCATGCCGATGACCGGAACAAGTTCCTTTTCGACACGCACGGACACGGTGACATTCATCGTGTTCTGATCGGAAACGCGGGCCAGCATGGCGCCGTTCAGCTGTTTGCGATTGAGGCCGAAAACCATCTTGTTACCGCTGACGGAACCCGACGTCACGTCGAGGCCTTTGCCTTCCGAGCCGTCATTGAACTTGCCGGAATAACCGGAGCCGACGCGCGTGACGGTTGCCTTCATGGGCTGCGAAAAGACGCCGACGCGGCAACTGCCGTCCAGTGTCATGCCAACCGCATCGTCCGGTGTGGAACCAGCGAGATTGCAGACGAATTTGGTGCCCTTGTACTTGCCGGCAACGATTTCACCGGGACCGGACCACTGGCCTTCGATCGTCTGGAAAAACTGCTTGTCCTTGTCTGCGGCCAGAACCGGCGCAGCGGAAAGCGAGACGGGCAGCAGCGTCAGGCAGGCAGCGATGCAATTCTTCATAGTCGGCTCTGTCCCGGAATTTGCGACCTCAACTGGACGCCATTCCTAATCGTTGTTGGTCAGCATGTCACGACCGAATGTCATGTCATACGCTGCAAAAAGCCGGAATGACCGGCAATATCAGAAACAATCGGACTGAATGGACACGTCGAAACAGGATTGTGCCAAACGACCAGATCACTCGATTCTGACGCAGGATTTCTATCTGCTAATAATCGTCTTGAATGGTTAACGCTTGGTTTTCATCGGGCCGAAAGTCGGACGGTTTCTCCCGAAAACTCACGGCTGTGTTTTACCCGTGGACGTCTTTCCGGACTTCGGAGTGGCGGTTCTGTCGGCATTGAGGCGGGCCAGATCGCCGATAAAATCGCTGACGCCGGGACGTCTTTCCGCATTGAACGGGAAGGGGCGCACGACGTCCATTGCTGCTATGCCGATCCGCGCAGTCATGAGGCCGTTGACCACGCCTTCGCCGAGTTTGGCCGATAGTCGCGATGCCAGACCCTGGCCGACCAGCTGCTGGATCACGCTGTCGCCCATGGCGAGTGTGCCGGTGACGGCCAGATGGGCGAGAACACGCCGCGCCAGCTTGATGAAGCCCAGTGTGCCGGGTCTGCCGCCGTAAAGCTGCGAAAGCCTGCGAATGAGCCGCGCCGACTCAAAAATCACATAACCGATATCAACAAGCGCCCGCGGGCTGATCGCTGTGACGATCGATACACGCTTCGATGCATTGAGAATGAGCGTGCGCGCTTCACGGTCAAGCGGGCGCAAAATTTCGGTTTCCGCAAGCCGGATCAGATCTCGCCCATCGATAATGTCGTCGGTCAAACCGTTGAGTAGCTGACGTCCACGCGCCGTTTCCGGGAGATTGGCCGCAATGCCGCGCAGGTCATCGACAGCTTTGCGGGCTGCTGCCATGTCGTCACGCTCGGCGGCATCCGCTGCGTCCTTGCGCAAATGCTGCACGGAGGCGAGCCGCCGCAGGGCCAGCAATTCCCGGGTGATAATGGCGATGAATGCGGCGAGGGCTACGAGCGCTACCGCCAGTGCGGTCCAGCCAAGCCAGTCGGCACGGGCGAAAAGCGCCTGAATAAGATCTTCGGTCCAGATGCCAACGGCGAAGGAAACGAGAATGCCCAGTGCGCCGGTCAGGATTTTTCCGAGCGACCATCCGCCGAACCAGCCTTTGCGTTTGGGCGCTTCGAAGGCTGGATCAAGGATTTCGAGTTCGGCGGCTTCTTCGTCGCTGAGTTCGAAAATATCTGGCTCAACGACGATCTGCTCCAGATCTTTGACAGCACGAGGGCGGCGTGGCGTATCATCTGAAGCTTCCGGGAGAGGCTTTGCGCGGGGCGGAGCATCAACCTTGAAGGAGGTCGGTTTGCGCGGTGTGTCGTCGCTCATGCCAGACGATCTCCGATCAGGAACTGAAGGGCGCGGTCCAGCCTTATGTGCGGGAGCGACAGCGTCACCCCCTCGGCAGTGCGTTCAAGTCGTGGAGGACGGAACCGGACGAAGCGAATGGCAGGGTCTTCCGGCGTGGAAACCTGTTCAAAGATAGTATTAGGATTCTTTGGCAAGTCACCGGGAAATATAGCTGTTTCTGTTTCACCATCAAATATCTCGCCATCGATACGCTCGCCCTTGAGCGGTGTGCCGACGATGACGGGGAGAACCTCTTTTCCTTGCGTGACGGTGGCTTCGTGGGTTGCCCGCACTGCCGCCATGGCCAAAACATCAATGTCCGCGCCCGAAAAATTGGCGCGCTCGATGGCACGCTCAACGAGACGGCGCACAATAGCCTGCAACCGATCATGGCTTTCATGATGCAAATGGTCGGCCTTGGTCGCCGCCACGAGAATGCGCCCGATACGGCGTTGAATAAGGCCGGTGAGAAGATTGGCACGTCCGGGCCGGAAGCAGGACAGAATGTCTGTCAGTGCACGTTCGAGGTCCGCCACCACTGCGCCACCGGCATTCATGGCCTGCATCGCGTCGATCAGCACGATCTGGCGGTCGAGCCGTGCAATATGTTCGCGAAAGAACGGCTTCACGACATAGGTTTTGTAGGCTTCGTAGCGCCGTTCCATCATGGCGGCGAGCGTTCCGGCCTTTATGTCCTCCGGTGCAAGATTGGGCAGTGGTGCAAAGGTCAACGCGGGCGAGCCATCGAGATCGCCGGGCATCAGAAACCGACCGGGCGGCAAGGTGGAAAGCGCTCGCTCATCGGCTTTTCCGGCCCGCAGATAGGCGGTGAAGCTTTTTGCCAACCGCTGAGCGCTCAACTCGTCAGCCTTTTCGGTCGGATCGATAGATGCCGCTTCCACCAACCATGGCTGCGCAAGGTCGATATGGGTCGGTTCGTTGGCAAGCGCGAAGGAATCGGCGCTGAATTCGGCATAGCTCTTGCCGAGCAGCGGCAGATCGAGCAGCCATTCACCGGGATAATCGACAATATCGACCGAAAGTCGTCCGGGAGACAGCCAGCGTCCCCATGCAGAGGCTGTTTCGTATTCAATGGTCAGACGGAGCTGCGAAATGGCGCGCGTGGAGTCCGGCCAGATACGCTCATCGATAAGCGCCGAGAGATGTTCCTCATATTGAAAACGCGGAACGGCGTCGTCGGGCTGCGGCTCCAGAAGCGCGCGAGAAATACGGCCTGACTTATAAGCTTCGAACATCGGCAGCCTGCCGCCGTGAACGAGATTATGCACCAGTGCGGTAATGAAAACCGTTTTACCGGCGCGGGACAGTCCTGTCACACCAAGGCGCAGCGAAGGAGAAAGAAGCCCGGTCGCACGTTCCGTCAATGTGTCCAGTGCAATCTTGGCTTCATCGCCGATACTGGTTAGCTTTGCCAATGAGGTCCTCGCAGGGTGAATTCCCGTTCAAGCTATAAATAAGATGACGAGCCCATTTCGCAAGAAGAAGGCCGCTCAGCTTCATCTTTCAAGCTCATGGCTGCGGAAAACTCTCAAGAAATCCGTGTTCGCGACTGAGATCGCTCAGCTTTTCTGAAAAGGATATGGTGGCGAGGGCGGCGGTGGGAAAACCGGCATGCAGCCGTTCGAGGCTATCCGGATCGCCTTTTGCACAAAGCGCAAGTGCCAGATCTTCCATGCTGGGATTGTGCCCGACCAGCATTAGCGTCTCGACATCGCCATGCGCGCGGATGGATCGCAGATACTCTGCCGCGCCGCCGCTATAGATTTCGTCGTCGATGACGGTTTCCACTTCGACGCCCAGTCTTTCCAACAGGCCGAAGGCGGTTTCCCGGGTGCGGCATGAACCGGACAGCACCACACGGTCGGGCGCGAGGCCTGTTGCGCGCATCGCTTCGGCGAGCCGATCAAGCGCAGCATGGCCCTCTACATCCAGCGGTCTGTCGAAGTCCTTCATTCCGGGCTTGGCCCAAACGGCTTTGGCATGTCGTAGGAGAAGCAATCGACTCATGTGCACCGTCCCGAAGCTGGTTACACAGATGTTTTGACATGAATTTCGCTAAAATGCGCGGTGGTTGCGTTGTGTGATGTGATTTTCCACCGTTGCCTGACGTTGTTCACAGCGGATTTATGCCGATTTATTGGGCATAATAGAGCAACGAAATCTGAAATAGTGAATTCATGTTTCCCATTGCAATCTAAATTTAATCGCCGCTGTCATCCTCCAGACATAATGGGCGGCGTATCTGTGGCGCGCGTCATTTGCACAATTTTTTTGCAAATACACACAAAATTGATGCACTAAAAAGTAGTGGGATACGTTTCTTTGATGTTGTGTCGACTGGACGATGGACTTATATAACCGCACGCGTCTCCTAGATGTGGGGTGATTCAGAATGAGTGAATTAATCGACCTTGACTATAGGCCCACTGAAGACGAACCGTTCATGAATGAACGGCAGAAGTCTTACTTCCGCGCGAAACTAATCGCGTGGAGAAATGATATTCTGCGCGAAGCGCGTGAAACGCTTGAAGCGCTACAGCAGGAAAATGCAAACCATCCCGATCTGGCGGATAGGGCATCCTCCGAAACGGACCGGGCAATCGAGCTTAGGGCTCGCGACAGACAGCGGAAGCTGATTTCCAAAATTGATGCGGCTCTGAGCCGGATTGACGAAGGCACATATGGTTTCTGTGAAGAAACCGGCGAGCCGATCAGCCTGAAGCGTCTGGATGCACGCCCAATCGCGACGTTGTCTATTGAGGCGCAGGAACGTCATGAGCGTCGTGAAAAAGTTTATCGCGACGACTAATAACATAACGTTGGTTTGAGAAATTTCGAAGGCTGCGGGCAACCGCAGCCTTTTGTTTTTGCATATTATTCAAATGAAAACGCCAGCGGTATGACCGCTGGCGCTTCAATCTTACAAAGAACACTTCGCTTATGGGCGGGTTTCGTTCTTGGTCAATTCGCCAAGAAGCTTTTCCATTTCGTCTTCGATATCATCGGACGGCGTGTCGTCAGTCGCGGAGATATCGAGCGAACTCAATAGTTCATCCTCGAAGAAATCAGCCGTCAAATCAGCTTCCGGTTCAGGCGCTTCTTCCTTTACAGGCGTAACTTCTGTTTCGAGATCGGCCATGATCGCG
The DNA here is from genome assembly GCF_029909865.1 of Ochrobactrum sp. 19YEA23. Lineage (NCBI taxonomy): Bacteria > Pseudomonadati > Pseudomonadota > Alphaproteobacteria > Hyphomicrobiales > Brucellaceae > Ochrobactrum > Ochrobactrum sp. 19YEA23. The sequence goes on from NZ_JASAMQ010000015.1 coordinate 54,057, forward strand.
TCGTGTAACGCGCCGCCCAGTCCTTCCAGACCATCATCTTCCGTCGTCGGTGCCGACTGTGACGGTGCTGCGACTGCCGCTTCCGGTTCGACACGCTTTGGTTCTGCTACGCTCGTGAACTCCGGTGTTACGGCGGACGAAACCGATGGACTGGTTACATCAAGCGGCGGCGTTGGCGTGCTTGTTGGAGCGGCAACTGGTTCGCGCTCGGGCACGATGCTGCCGAGGTTCGCTGAAGCGACGGTGGCTGTAGCAGCGCCAGCGGCGACAGTAGCGGCGGTGGCCAGATTCGAGGTGGAGCTGACCACACCGCGCGATACCTGGCTGAGCGGATAGGCAGGATGGGCGCGTGCAGGCGGCTGAGAAGGCTGCGGCGGTTGGGCCGGAAGCACAGTGCGCGGTTGTGGTGGATAATTCGGCGCGGGTCGTGGTTGCGGGCGGTTCTGCGGCGCTGCCTGTACGGATGGTGCTACCGGAGGCCGGACAGGCGCCTGCGGAGCTGCTGGAGCAACGGCTGGTGTGACCGGTGGGCGCGGCGGTATACGCGGTGCAACAACCTGTGGGGCTTCCTGGCGAACCGGCTCTTCCTTCGGCGGTTCCGGCTTTCGATAGACCGGCGTTTCAATCGCCGAGCTTAGCTGGATCGCTTCATCCTTTTCCGGTGCTGTTTCCGGTGCGGAGTTTTGTGATGACAGCGCCGGGCGCTCGCTCACATCGCTGGTGATCGTCGCTTCGTGCTGGCGAAAGCGCTCGATATGTTCCGGCTCGATACGCGAGGTCTGCACACGGTCATGCGCCCGTGATTCCATGACGATGTTCTGTTCGACCACTACATCGGTCGGTCCGCCGATAAGCAACAGATGCTCAACATCATCGCGACGGATGAGTACCAGCTTGCGGCGGCTGTCGACCGCTGCGGCATCCATGACGGAAAGTCGTGGCTGGCGCGACCGGCCGTTCGAGGTGAAACTGCCGCCGCTGAAACGGCGGATAATACTCAAGACAACGAAAATTCCGCCGAGAATGATCGCAAATATAAGCACAAAGCCGACAATATTAGCCGTGCTTTCCCCAACGATGCCGCTGAGCCATTCCTTCATGCGGATACCCTCTTAAATTCAATATTCGAAAAACGCTGATGAAACGGAGATTGTGCATCCCCCGACATTCCGCATCATCGCGCAACTTGCATTTTCAGGACAGTAGTTGAATTTGCAAGCGTTGGGAATGTTCTATCAAATTGTGGGCGAAATGCGGGAAATCTATGATCTCCCATCAAAACAGTGAAAAACGACCCGGTTTACACCGTTTCCGTGCAGCAACGCTTGTGCTGCTCGCCGATTAACGCATTCTGCGAATCGGATATACCAGATGCATGGCATTTCGCCTCGTTGCGTGATCGTCTATGGAGAACGCGCAAGGAAATGGCTGGCGACAGGATCGGGTTGCTTAATGAGTGAAAAGACGTCTTGGCTGATCGAAACGATGCGCGGCACAATCGCTGCCTGCAAGGAACAGTCATGCAGCATGGAAGGTCGGTGGGCTTGATGTCTCGACAGACGGACAACGCATATCCGAAACCGCTTGTCACACCGAAGCGTAATTCAAGTGGCGCGCTGCGTCTGCTGATTGTCGGCCTTCTGCTGACCGGGCTGGCGGTTGTCTATTTCCTGTTTCGCGACCGGATTGGCGATGGCTTCGCACTCATCCTGATGGGGCTCCTGTCGATGGTCGGCGTCTTCTATCTTCTGGGTGCGGCCACAGGCCTCATTCAGTTCAGCCAGCGCAAAGGCGGGCAGGATCTGGCGCATTCCTTCATGGATTCGCAGCCGGAAGGCACGGTCATTTCCGATTCTCGCGGCCAGATCGTTTATGCCAATCAGGCCTATGCCAATATGACCGGCGTCGCCAATGCCGACGGCATCCGCTCGCTCGACAATGTGCTGACGGCTGAACCTGCTGCATCCGACGCGATTTATCGTCTGACCAATGCGGTGCGCGATGGTCTCTCCGGGCAGGAAGAAGTGCGGTTGTCTGGCGGACTGTCCCGCGAGGCGCACGGCTCTTTGGCACCGGTCTGGTATCGGATCAAGTCTCGCCCCATTGAAGCCGGGCAGGACTACAAAGGCCCGCTCGTCGCATGGCAGATTGCCGATATTTCCGAAGAACGCGCCGAGCAGGAGCGTTTCTTTCAGGAGCTACAGGAAGCGATCAATCATCTCGACCATGCACCGGCAGGCTTTTTCTCCGCCGATCCATCGGGCCGCATCATCTATCTCAACGCCACTTTGGCGGAATGGCTTGGCGTCGATCTGACAGCCTTCACACCGGGTTCGCTGACGCTCAATGAGATCGTCGCGGGCAGCGGCATGGCGCTCATCAAGGCCGTCAAGGCAGAGCCCGGCACCAGCCGCAACACGGTGATCGATCTCGATCTTATCAAGCGCAATGGTCAAAGCCTGGCCGTGCGCTTTTATCATCGTGTACAGGCAGCACGTGACGGGACACGCGGCACCAGCCGCACTATCGTTCTGGATCGTGCGGAGGGTGATGATTCCTCGGCAGCGTTGCGTTCGGCAGAAGTGCGGTTCACGCGCTTCTTCAATTCCGCGCCAATGGCCATTGCCGCCGTCGATGCGCAGGGCCACACGCTGCGCACCAATGCGCGCTTCCTCGACATTTTCTCGTCCGTCGTGGATCGCGATTCCGTTGATCGCCGCGTGAAGCTGGAAAATGTCGTGCATGAGCGTGACCGCGAAGTGTTCACCAAAGCGCTTGCGGCGGCATTTGCGGGGCAGGCGAGTATCTCGCCGGTCGACACCGTTCTTCCGGGTAATGAGGAACGGCATATCCGTTTTTATATGAGCCCGGTCAGCGATATGGGTGGGGAGTCGTCGGAAGAGGCGGCAATCATTTCCGCCGTTGAAACGACGGAACAGAAAGCGCTCGAAAACCAGATGGCGCAGAGCCAGAAGATGCAGGCTGTTGGCCAGCTTGCTGGTGGTATCGCGCACGACTTCAACAACGTTCTGACGGCAATCATCATGTCGTCGGACCTGCTGTTGACCAATCATCGCGCATCCGATCCGTCTTTCCCGGACATCATGAACATCAAGCAGAACGCAAACCGCGCGGCCTCGCTCGTGCGCCAGCTGCTCGCGTTCTCGCGCCGCCAGACGCTGCGTCCGGAAGTGCTGGACCTGACCGACGTTCTCGCCGATCTACGCATGCTGCTTGCACGCCTTGTTGGCAAGGATATCGAACTGAAAATCGATCATGGCCGCGATCTTTGGCCGGTTAAAGCCGATCTTGGCCAGTTCGAACAGGTTGCCGTCAATCTTGCGGTCAATGCGCGTGATGCAATGCCTGAGGGCGGTGCAATCACGCTGCGGACCCGCAACGTGCCTGTCCACGAAGCGGCAAAACTCACCTATCGTGATCTTCCGGAAGCCGATTATGTTGTCTTCGAGGTCGAAGACACCGGCACCGGCATTCCAGCCGATGTGCTTGAAAAGATTTTCGAACCGTTCTTCACCACGAAGGAAGTCGGCAAGGGCACCGGTCTTGGCCTGTCGATGGTCTATGGCATCATCAAACAGACCGGCGGCTTCATCTATTGCGATTCCGAAGTCGGCAAGGGAACGACCTTCAAGATCTTCCTGCCGCGCCTGATCGTGGAGAAGAGCGCTGAGGACGTGCCTGTCGCGGTCAAGGAAAAGAAGGTCGAAAAGGCGACCGACCTTTCCGGTTCCGCTACGGTTCTGCTCGTGGAAGATGAAGACGCTGTGCGTATGGGCGGGGTGCGCGCACTCCAGTCGCGCGGCTATACGGTGCATGAAGCGGCTTCCGGCGTAGAGGCTCTGGAAATCATGGAAGAACTTGGCGGCGAGGTGGATATCGTCGTGTCCGACGTGGTCATGCCCGAAATGGACGGCCCGACGCTGTTGCGTGAGCTGCGCAAGACCTATCCGGATATCAAATTCGTTTTCGTATCCGGTTATGCGGAAGACGCTTTTGCACGCAATCTGCCTGCCGATGCCAAGTTCGGATTCCTGCCAAAGCCGTTCTCGCTCAAGCAGTTGGCGACCACTGTGAAGGAAATGCTGGAGAAGCAGGACTGATGAATTTCACGTCCACTTCCCGGCAAGACAGTCATGCGTAGGGGCCGTATCGCGGTTTTCGGCGGCGGTCCATCTGGCCTGATCGCAGCCGAAAAACTGTCAGCGCTCGGATATAGCGTGACTGTTTACGAGCAGATGCCGACCGTCGGACGCAAATTCCTGCTCGCCGGAAAATCCGGTCTCAACATCACCCACGCGGAAGATTTCTCCGTCTTTACGACCCGGTTTGGCGCAGCCAATGCCCGGCTTCTGCCGATACTGCAAAAGTTTGGGCCTCAGGATCTGCGGAATTGGGCAGACGCGCTTGGCGCTGAAACCTTCGTCGGATCGTCGGATCGCGTCTTTCCCAAGGCGATGAAGGCTTCCCCGTTGTTGCGCGCGTGGGGACATCGGCTGGAAGCGAAAGGCGTGCGCGTTCTGACACGGCATCGCTGGGTCGGTTTTGATGGCGACATGCCGATTGTAGAGACTGCCACTGGCCGCGAAACCGTTGAGTGCGATGCAGCGCTTTTCGCTTTCGGCGGCGCGAGCTGGCCGAAACTCGGTTCGAACGGCTCCTGGGTGCCGCATTTTACCGAAAAAGGCATTACAATTGCGCCGTTGCGATCCGCAAATTGCGGCTTCGATGTCGCATGGAGTGAGCATCTGGCAAGCCGTTTTGCAGGCGAACCAGTCAAATCCGTCACCATCACGAGCGCCGCCGGAACGACGCAGGGCGAATTCGTGATCACCAAGACGGGTGTTGAGGGTAGTCTTGTTTATGCCCACGCGGCGGCGTTACGCGACGCGCTGGATGCGGACGGGCAGGCCGATCTGGTGCTCGATCTTGCGCCAGGACGCAGCGTTGAACGGCTTAAAGCCGATCTGGCACGGCAGGACAGCAAGCTCAGTTTCGGCAATCTGTTGCGTAAGGGCGCGGGCCTGACGGGTGTGAAGGCAGCACTTGTCGCGGAATTTCTGCGCGATAAAAATCCTGACAAGCTGGCACATGCCATCAAGGCACTACACGTTCCGCTGTTGCGCACCCGTCCGTTAGAGGAAGTCATCTCTTCGGCTGGCGGCATTGTCTGGGATGAAATTGACCAGAATCAGATGTTGCAGAAACTGCCCGGCATCTTTGTTGCCGGCGAAATGGTCGATTGGGAAGCGCCGACTGGTGGCTATCTTCTGACGGCGTGTTTCGCAATGGGTGTTGCCGCTGCCGAGGGTATCGACGGCTGGCTACAATAATCCTGAGATATTGGAAAATGGCGCACCCGACAGGCGCCATAACGACGTCCATATTGACTTTTTTGAAGATTACAAGTACAAACTTTCCTTAGTTATTTCAATATCTTGCGTTCGGGTTTCTCTAATGGACGTTTTGGATTGTCCGCTCTAGCAACCTACCAAGATTAGGAATGAAATTAGGAAAGAGAGTTTGACTCCCCATGGCGCGGAACCTGCTCACTGTCAAAGAAATAGACAACAGCGACAAGGCGAAACTTCGTGATGGAGACGGCTTATGGTTACATCGAGCGAAGACTGGATCACGATCATGGGTGTTCATTTACATTAAGCATGGTCGACGACGCGAGATGGGGTTAGGGGCTTATGGTCCTGTGACACTTGCGGCCGCGCGAAAGAAAGCTGACGCGATCCGAGAAATTATTGCCAATGGCGGTGATCCGTTCAAGGAGTTGCCTGAGCGCAGGGTTGTAAAGAAGCCCGTGAGTTTCGGAAAATTTGCCGATGAATTCATTGATGCGATGGTTGCGGCTCGGAAATGGAGATCGGATAAAACCGAGGCATCGTGGCGGGCAGCTATGACGACGCATGCGAAGGCCATCCGCAAGATGCCGATTGGCGACATTGGCACAGAGGACGTTTTACGCGTCGTCAAGCCGATCTGGGCGGAAAAAAACGAAACCGCGTCGAAATTTCGCGAGCGCATAAAGGTCATCCTCGACGCAGCCAAGACGGAGGGTCTTCGATCTGGTGATAATCCTGCCGAGTGGGGTGACCATCTAGCCCGTGCACTGCCAACACCAGACAAGCTTCGCAAGCGCAATCATGCTTCAATGCCATGGCAGAACGTCCCGACATTTTTAGTAAAGTTGCGCGCCGTAACAGGTGTAGGGTCTGCCGCCTTGCAATTCGCCGCTCTTACTGGCGCCAGAAGCGGCGAGGTGAGGGGTGCTGTTTGGAGTGAGTTTGATCTTGACGCAGCGATATGGTCTCTACCGCCCGAGCGCATGAAAATGGGCCGTCCTCATCGTGTTCCACTATCTGACGCGGCACTTGCCATTGTTACGGGCATGAAAAAGCAGGCGCTAAGCGATCTTGTTTTCCCAGGCATGAAGAAAAACGCACCGTTGTCGGACATGACGTTGGCGAAGGCGCTTAAGGCGGCTGGCGGCGGTGACTATACAGTGCATGGCTTTCGGGCCAGCTTTAGGACGTGGTGTCAGGAGAATGACAAGGACGATTATGTCGCCGAGGCCTGTCTTGCACACCAGTCCGGAAGCGCGGTCGAACGCGCCTATGCGCGTTCTGATTTGTTTGATCGACGCCGTGAGCTATTAAACGAATGGGCTACATATTGTGCCGCGCCGTCTCAAAAGTAGCGCATGTTGATTTTAGGGGTTGACTTTACCGTCCATTTGTGTTTTAGTTGAAAATGTCGATTATATCGACTCCTCGTGTTTGATGGGGTGGTGCCCATCACTAGCCGGCTGGTAACCGGCCAACCTTAAGAGTCGGGTTCGCCCGGCATCTTGCGGCAAAAGCCGCCAGCGCCATTGCGCGCAAGCCGACCGTTCGCGGTTACAACCAACCAGGCCAACAGGCCGAAACACTGTCTCAACTTTAATTTCACCCTGAGATTTGCGCGCCCGGATTCCGTCCCGCGCGGAGGAGATTCTATGCACCATCACAACGATAACGTACCCATCCTAATATCATTGAACGACGCCGCAAAGCTGACTTCGCTGAGTCGAACCATGATCAATCGATATCGAGCTGAAGACCTGTCCCGGCTGCCGTAGCCATGGGCGACCGGCGCGTTGCGTTCGTGCGCGCCGAAGTGGTCGCGTGGATTGATGCCCGTATTGCTGCGAGGGTGGCAGCATGAATCAGCGGCGAGCCCAATTCCTTCAGGACAAAGCAATGGTTATCGCCATTTGCGGAATCCAGAGCCGCCGATCTGATCGTACTCCGATCTCAGACATGCTCGGCATGATTGATATATTGAAATCCGATGTGCACGCCGAGTACCTGGCTATGCTTGTTTTTCAGGTCGAGCAGGAAACTGGTACGACGGTAGATATGTTTCCCGATTGGGATGATGTTGATGATCATAGCCAGGAAGAAATCGAATATGGCGCACGCTTTGACACATCTCTGGCCGATTTTCGAACCGCATATACCCGCGGAAAAGAGCTTTCCGAAAGTGGAGCGTTTAACGGCAGCAATGTCATCGACTTTGTTGCTTATAAGTGTCGACGGGATCTAGCCGCAAGCGCCGCCTAACCACACCACACCAAACCACCACCGCATGCGCAGTTGCCCGCGCCATGGGCTTTTGCGCGCCTCAACACGAAGGAGACTTAAAATGAAACTTGTACCGATTTATCGCGCTGAGACAGTTGAAGCTGCGGCCAGAACTGTCAGCAATTTCGTCGAAAAACAGTTCGCGAACATAAACTTCGACTCGCCGCTCGCACTCGAGTTGGGAAAGCTGCCCGAATACAAGGACATCACTAACTCAGAGTATTGGCTGGCAATGGTTTCCGGGCTGTCGGCAGCGAAGGACAAGGCATTCTCCGAGTTTATGAAACTGAAGGAAGAAGCCGATGAGGACGACAGCTGGTGACCGATCATGCTGCCGATTTCGCGAAATTCCTCATCGAAGAATATCGCGGCCTGCCGCCAGCAAGCGCGGTCATCCAGATCAAACACCGATTTCCCCAAATCACCTACGGGGAATTCTTGCGCGGCTTTGCGATTGCAGAAGAGCTTGCCGTAGCCGATGCATCGACTGCCACCTACTGAACACGAGGAAAAATTATGAGTTTTATCGAACTTAAATCCGGCGTCAAAATCGTGGCTGATCACATCACTCATTTCAATGAGAGTATGAACACTATTGCCTTTCATCTGGTCGACGGGACAATGATCTACGGCACACCGACCAACGAAGAGTTTGAGACCGCCCTATATCGAGTGTTACCAGCGGCACCGGGATTCAGCGTGATTTATCGCTATGCTGCCCGGGGTAAATCTTATGCCCAGACCTGCCCAGTTGTTGCCTGGCGCGAATACCCCGGTGGTGTGTATCCGATCTCGGTAGGATACAGCCGCGACTTAGATGACCAAACGGGTTTGGTTCTGCCCGACGGATCCGTAATCGACGGTGACGGTAACCTGTATGAGAGCGTGGACGCACTTATCGCTGATATCGACCGCACCGAAGCGGAGATGGAAAAGCTAGTTTCTGAGGCCGCCTGACCATGACAGCCACAATTTTGAATATCAGCCCCGCGCGTCACAGCGCGGGGAACGTCAAAGCTTATTTTGATGTTCAACTCGACAGTGGGCTTAAGCTCTATCGGTTGCGGCTGACGCAAGGCCGGAATGGATATCGCGTTTATGGGCCTCGGGATCAATTCGGCGACACAGTTACGCTTCCCATCGCTCTAGCAGATCAGCTTGCCATCATTGCAAAGGAGGCCGTCGCCAGTCATGGTCGCAGTTAACCCAAAAATCACTTCATCTGACCCGATGTTGGATGTTGCTCTCTCCTACATTCAAAACGACATTCCTGTTTTTCCATGCCGCGCTGGTGATGTCGAAGTGATCGACAATGCGACTGGCGAAATCTCGGTGTTGCCCGCAAAGGCGCCTCTGATCTCGAATGGCCTGAAAGGCGCAACGCTGACCGAACGTATTATTCGTGCGTGGTGGGACGAGAAGCGTCACGGCGGCGCTATGATCGGTATTCCGACCGGCAGTCGGTCCGGTATCTTCGTTCTCGATATCGATATGCATCGCGACAGTGATGGCAATCTCATTGATGGCAAAGCGGCACTGACCGCGCTGGAAGCCAGCCATGCGCCTTTGCCAAGCACCGCGACTGTCCGCACTGCTGGCGGCGGGGAGCATCGTTATTTCAAATACATTGACGGTGTCCGCAATCGCGGTGCTTTATCCAAGGGTCTTGATATTCGCGGCGAGGGCGGTTTCGTCATTGCAGCCGGCAGTGTCACGGCAGACGGTCGCGTGTATGAATGGATTGACCATGACGGCAAGGGGCTTCCTGCCGTTGCTGACGCTCCGCAATGGCTGCTCGATTTGATCCTGCCACCGACGGTCACGGTGTCGCCTTCGGATTGGTCATATCGGGCCGAGGGACATGATCATTATGTCGCGGCAGCGTTGGAATCAGAGCTCGCACAACTCGCCGGTACAACTGAAGGCAGTCGTGGTGAGCAGGTAAACGCTTCGGCATTCTCGCTCGGGCAACTTGTCGGAGCAGGCGCGCTTGATCGCACCGAAGCCGAACGCGGTCTATTCGACGCAGCGCTCGCCAACGGTGTCGTTGCCAAGGACGGCGAAAAAGAAATCCGGTTGAAGATCAATCGTGGGCTCGATGCCGGCACGCGCCAGCCTCGTCAGATGCCAGAGCCGTCCTATTACGACAATGACAACACGCCGCCAATGGACACATCGGCGCTGGTCGCCAATGCGCGGGCGGAAAAATCGCAAACGGAACCCGCCGAAAACATTGAGCAGCCTGCAACGGCATCTACTTCCATCGTTGAGCCGCTCGACGTGTTTGCCGAGGCGAAAACCCCATCTATGCCCATGGGTATCTTTCCCTCAGTTATCGAAAGCTTTGCCATCGCTCGCGCAGAACAAATGGGCGTCGACCCTGGTGGCCTTGCTATGGCCGCGCTTACGGTCTGCGCTGCGGCTATTCCGGACAACATAACCCTTAAAATGAAGCGCCACGAAAGCTGGAAAGAAAGCGCCCGTATCTGGACAATGGTCATTGGCGATCCATCAACACGGAAATCACCTCTGATCAAAGCGGCGAGCGCGCCACTTCTGGCAATAGAATGCGAACTGCAGCGCGATCATCGAGCCGCAATGCGTGACTGGATGGCGCTCGACAAGGAATCAAAAAAGGGAAAGTCCGAACCGATCGCCAAGCGCGTTTCCATTGAAGATGGTTCACCAGAAAAGGTCGGGGAAGTGCTGTCGAACAACGAAGCAGGCCTTGCTCTGATCGACGACGAGCTATCTGGTTGGTTCGCGCGCATGGAAAAATATGCTGGGTCGAAGGGCTCCGGTGCGGATCGTGCATTCTGGCTCAAGTCGTTTGGTGGCGGATCGTATTCTGTTGACCGCGTGGGACGAGGCTCGATCTGGATTCCTAATATCTCGATCACTCTGCTGGGCAGTATTCAGCCAGATCCGTTGCGGAAGATTGCAAAGGAGTTGACCGATGACGGTCTGCTTCAACGCATGTTTTGCATCATGCTGGAATCTGGCGGTGACGATCGCGACGAACCGTCTGGAGTTGATGAGAGCGTATATGCGCATCTTGTGCGAAAGCTTTATCATCTCCGGACATCAATGTCGGCTGGCTGGTGTTTTCGTTTTTCGGATGGTGCGCAGAGTTTCCGCAATGAATTGTCGCGGGAGCACAGAAAGCTAGAAAAGCTTTGGGAGCGTATCAACCGGCGTCTGGCAACACACATCGGGAAGTTCGACGGACTGTTCGGTCGGATGTGCGTATTGTTGCACGTCATCAAGAATATTGACGGCGATCTTCCGAAGGAAGTTGACCTGGAAACGGCGACGCAGGCCAAAACCTTGGTGCACGACTACCTTTTGAAGCATGCGATTGCGCTGCATTTTAACATCCTCGGGGCGACGGATATGCAGGCGGCGATGGTTGAAGCAGCTGGCTCCATTCTCACGAATGAAGCGCTGCATGATGTCATTTCAGCCCGCCTTCTCAATCGTCACGGCACGGCATCGCTGCGAAAAATGGATGTGCCCGATCTGGAGCGCTTGATGCAACAACTGGATGCGTACAGTTGGGTCGAGCCTTTACCGCTTGGCCGTACAGAACGCGCACCGAAATATCGGGTTAATCCGCTTGTCCATGACAGGTTCAAGGGCCTTGCTGCTAAGATTGCGGCAGAGCGTTTGAAGGTGCGTGAGGCTATGAACGCAGTAAACAGAAAATAGTTTGTCGCAACATGTCACGATGTGACAGCATGAGACAAACAACGAAGTTTGTCACGTTTGTCACGTACGCACAGGAAGAGAAGTTTTTTATCTCTCTTTCTTATAATTTGGGGTGAATTTTACGGATTTGTACGCGCGTGTGTACGTGCCAACCCGCGACAAACTTTTTCACCCCATTAACACCGCATTTATAGAACGGCCACACCATCACTATCGGCCTAACCAGCCATCACCACAACACGAGGAGCAGATATGTCCAATTTTCAGAAAAACCTTCAAGCCGCTCTTTTTGGAGTTTCCGACTTCGAACGTCTGGAGCTTCAGACCACAGCCGAGAAATGGGCGGCGGACGAAAGCCGTCCGATCATCCCGTTTCAGCGGCTGGCCGAACTGGCGTTCGTTGACCAGCGGCCGGTTTCGGACCTTCCATGCAATCCTGGCTATTCTGTCGCCGCGCAATCAAAGGCGTGGGTCACAGCGGCATTGCTGGGCGCGATCTATCAAATTTCTGCAGCGTATCAGCGCAAACGGGAGAATGTCGCTGTGTCTACCGCTGTAGGCCGACTACGGGCATCCAATGCGGAGCTTATTCGCGAAAACCGGGCAGCTTGGCGCGCAGCGGATTTGAAGGTGCCGTTTCGCGAACCTCGCCCCGTTGGTGTCAGGGCATATTCTCCCGAACCGATGGAGGCATCAGGACCGCATACCGACGGGGTCTTGCGCGGGAAGCGCATCACGCGCGCCAAACTCTATGAGCAGCGGCCAGATCTTCGCGACGGAGAAGCGGCATGAACTCCACTGTTCTCCGCCAGCCGACAAGCGACATGATGATCGAAGTAGAGACACATCAATACGTCAATTGGCTGAGCGCGATGCAGAACGGTCTTATCGTGAAGAACGATCTATCATCCAAGCGGCAATATCGACGCCGCGAAATGGGAATAGAGAACGCAGCATCGGACAACCGGGAAGCAACTGGCGCAAAGGAAAGCCGAGAAGGTGCGATCTTCGACCGGGCTGCAACACCGATCAATATTTTTGCGGCTCCAGCCGGACCGGTCAGCAATCCCTATCGTACACGCACCAGATGGCTGCGCGATCAGTCTGGCGCATTGGTCCGTGACGAACACGGCCTGCCTATGCCGGAGCCGCGTCATGTGACGCGTCGATCGTCGGTAACGGACCCACGACGGGCTGAGTGGATGAAACGGATCGAAGGGACGGACAATACCTATAAGGTCGCGAAGACATGGACGGAGGGGAAATTGAAGCAGGAACACACACCAGCAGAACGCGTATTGATGCAAGCCAAGGCAGAACACGCACGCGCATTGCGCGATGGACAGATAATTGCAGCGGTCGAGCGTATCAACCAGCGCCACAATGGATTGGTAGAATCTGCGGCCAATGACAACTTGCAGGGATGGGAGCTTCTTCGTCAGCTTCGTCGTGAGAAGCGTCATGAGGATGTTGAAGCAGTTGAATTCTACCGTGGACTTTGCAGCTTGATAGCCAGCCAGCCATTGCGTGGTTTCGACTATGGCTACAACGCATCTGCGAAGAAGGAATATCGAACCTTAAAGCTAAACGGTGTGGAAGAAGTAGACGAAGCTGCTTCCAAAGGATGGCAAGATAACGCGGTCCCCGGTGGCGAAATTGAATACAAGGAAGTGCGAAAGCGCGGTTCCGACGACCCGAACTGGACCATCCCAGCAAAGCGGTACGTTGCCGCCGATGACAATACGAAGGTCAAGGCACGCCCATTCGCTGTGAAGTTCAACGAGAACACTATGATCGCGAAGATCGATATGCGACCCATTCTGGAGGAATTGCGGGCTGCATTGGGCGTCGGGTTGGCGCCGTTCGAAGATGCTGTTCTGGGAGGGAAGACATTGACCGAAATCGGCGAGGCGCGTGACTTTAAAGGCGTGCAGGCATCCGCTGCCGGGAAGGCTTTGATTAACGCTGCCATCAATGGATTGCGCGAGACATGGGATAAAATAAAGCGCCGCCAGCGCCAAGAGGCAAGACAGGCCATCATGAATGTTGACCGGGCTCGCGCTCGATTGGAACGGCAGACGGTGCGCCAAGCCGCGTGACTTATAAGTCAAACCCGTTCCCAAGGGGTAACAGGGAGACGAGAATGTAATTCAGAAGCCCGGTTCACGCCGGGCTTTTTCTATTTCGAGATCAGCGTGGGTTTGCTCCTTTTCCCACGCCGATACCACTGCGGTCTCCTCCTCCCGCATGTGGTGCTTCCGGGTCGAGCGCGCTTCAACCGCGCTCCCCGGTTTTTTCTTTCCCGTTCAATCGGGATCACAAATTGGCTGGCATCTTCACAGATCGGGCGATTGAGCTTCGCGGGTTACTGACTTCGGTCATACTGGCGATGTGCGACAGGCTGCTGGATTGTCGCTATCAGCAGCGCCAGCCAATCCATTATCGGCGGCCAGATCAAACGGCCGGAAGCCCATTCTGCGACGGGCCCCGGACGCTGGTACGCCATCTTCAAGTGTGTGAACCCGCATGACAGCCGAACGGAATTGATGAACCGCGTCGGCTGTCCAGTTTAATGAGGTGATGCATGACTGATCCGCGTTTAGACGACCTACAGCGCAGGCTTGAGGATGCGTTCAAGCGCAACAACCTTACGATGCCCAAGCCGATGACAGCAGAGGAGCAGGAAGCTATGAAGAAAGCTGACTGGCAGTACCTGGTTGAAGGCATGCAACAGTTAAGTCGCGGGTTCTTCGGCGCGCGCCTCAGCCTAACATGACCGACCAGCGCAGCGCTGAGGCGAAGAAATACCGGGCGCTCTACAAGTCGGCCAAGTGGAAGCGCATTAGAACCGCACAATTTCAGATGCAGCCTCTCTGCGAATATTGCAAGCAGTCCGAGGTGATAGAAATCGCCACGGTCGTTCACCACGGTGATGGAGGCCACAAGGGAGATATGAACCGCTTCTGGAATGGTCCGTTCGTATCACTTTGCAAACCCTGCCATGACCGTGATGGCCAGCGTGAAGACCTTGGTCAGACCGTCATCCGATTCGACGCCGAAGGGTGGCCCATCGGGTGATGTGACCGAAAAGACACAGCCCCCGGGGGCTATCTCGGTCTCTCCGGGCATAGGCGGGCGGGAACCGGCGATGGGCGAGAACGCACACGCAACCAATTCAGATGTTGAGATGAGGATTTCATGGCCAGACCTAGAAATCCCCTCGCCAAGGCGGAGGCGGAGGGGAGAAACGTTACGCACCCGACCCGCTTCAAGGGCCGGAAAGAACCGAAAGCGGCTTCCGATATCGGCAAGGCGCCGAAATGGATGAACGCCGATCAATCAAAAGTCTGGAACTTGTTTGCGAAGGAACTGCCTTGGCTGAATGGTTCCCATAGATCGCTGCTCGAAATCGCCACCACGATCCGAACGCGCGTTATCGCGAATGAGGAAGTCGGCGTGCAAGCGTTGAACCTCCTGCGGCAGTGTCTCGGTCAAATGGGCGCTACGCCATCCGATGCAACTAAGGTCTCCATGCCAGATAGCGGCGAGGAAAAGGACGATTTGGTAGATGACTAAGACGCCGGCGCTTGATCGCGTGAATGCTTACGCGCGCGCCGTGCTCGATGGCGTTGAAGTTGCGGGGCCGCATGTTCGGAACGCCTGCCAACGCCATTTCGACGATCTGGCGCAAGCGCATGAACGCGGCTATTTCTGGGACGACGCTAAAGCCAATCGTGCAATGCGGTTCTTCGAAGAGCGGCTGAAGCTGAACGACGGTCAATTCGACGGTAAGCCGTTCAATCTGCATGCATCACAGGCTTTCAAGTTAGGCTCGATCTTCGGTTGGGTGGATTCAGACGGCAATCGTCGTTTTCGCCGTGTCTATATCGAGGAAGGCAAAGGTAACGGCAAGTCACCCTTTGCAGGTGGCCTCGGCCTCTATGGGCTGATGTCAGACGGCGAGGCGGGCGCGCAAATTTATGCAGCCGGCGCAAAAAAGGAGCAGGCCCAGATCCTTTTTCAGGATGCAGTTAAGATGGCAAGGGCGGCTCCGAAGCTTTCAAAACGGATCACCTTCAGCGGCGGCATTGGACGCGAGTTCAACATCGCCTTTCTTGAGAAAAAGGCATTCTTTCGTCCGATTTCCAAGGATGCCGGCAAGACCGGCTCTGGTCCGCGACCACACTACGCTTTGTGCGATGAGGTGCACGAACATCCAGACCGTTCTGTCATGGAAATGCTGGAGCGCGGGTTCAAATTTCGACAGCAGCCACTTCTGTTCATGATCACTAACAGCGGCAGTGACCGAAACAGCGTTTGCTGGGAGGAACATGAGCATGCGGTTCGGGTAGCGGCTGGCACGAAAACGCCTGACAATGACTTCAGTTATGTCGGTGAGGGGATCGACGACACGACATTCGCCTATGTGTGCGCTCTGGATAAGGACGACGACCCGCTCGAAGATCAGTCTTGCTGGAAGAAGGCAAATCCGCTTCTTGGCGTGATTTTGACCGAGAAGTATCTTGCTGGCGTAGTCGATCAGGCAAAACAGATCCCCGGCAAGCTTAACGGCATTCTTCGACTGCATTTCTGTGTATGGACCTCTGCCGACAAAGCATGGATGCCACGCGAGACCGTTGAAGCCGTCATGGACGACTTCGACCCCATCGAAGAGCATCACGGCAAGCAACTGTTCCTGTCTGTCGATTTGTCGGCCGCGCGCGATATGACCGCATTAGCCTGCGCGGTGAAAACCGGCACCAAGACCATGGAACGGGAAGACGGATCGACGATCGAGCTGCCGACGTTCGACGCATGGATTGAAGCATGGACACCAGCGGAAACGCTGAAGGCCCGCGCTCTGGCTGATAAAGCACCATACGATGTGTGGGTAGAGCAGGGATTTCTGAATGCCTCGCCGGGTAAGCGAATTCGGTTCGACTTCGTCGCGCAGCGAGTCGCTCAGTTATCGCAAGAGTTCGACGTCGAAGGCATCGCCTATGACCGCTACGCCTACGACAAGTTCCGCGAGGAACTGGACGCAATCGGCGTTGAAGTCGAGCACATCCCGCATCCGCAGGGCGGCAAGCGACGGTCGAAGGCCAGCGATAAAAAGATCGAGGCGGCGAAAGAAGCCGGTCTGCCTGAGCCGCAAGGCTTGTGGATGCCGGGTTCTGTCACGGAGCTTGAAAACGCAATCATCGACGGCCGTGTCAGGCTCCGGCGCAATCCGGTTCTCATGACCGCCCTGATGGGCGCCACCTTCGATCGCGATCCGCTCGATAACCGGTGGTTCGTGAAAACCAAGGCATCGGTACGCATCGATACTGCCGTGGCCCTAGCCATGGTTACGGGTTTTGCCGCCGATACACCTATCGTGGTCAGGTCCTCGCTGTCGCCGTGGGACGACCCGGAATTTACTCTAACGAAAGCAGCCTCATGAGGATACTTCAGCGGTTCTCGCGTTCGCGACGAGAAGCCGATATCGAGCAGCGCGCCAGCCCTGAAAACGCGGGTGTACCCGTTAGCGCCGAAAATTTCCTGGCTTACTTTGGCGTCCAACCAGTCAACCTTCCATCTGTCACGATCGAAAGCGCCTTGACCGTTCCTGCGGTTCTTGCTGCGGTTTCGTTTCTATCCCGTACAATGGCCGCGTTGCCTCGTCACGCATATCGTGATGGCAAAGGCGGCTCTAAACGCCTGGGCGGTAAGTTTGAGACCATTGTGAACACAGCCCCCAACTCGGATATGGGCGCTTTCAAGTTCTGGCAGTACTTTTGGCAGCAGGTTTTTACTGGCGGCCGTGGTCTGGCTTGGATCGAGCGATCGGGAAAAGAAGTTTTGGCTCTGTGGCCGATGGACCCGACCAAAACCACCGTGAAGCGAAAAGGTCTGGCTGTTGTCTATCGATTTGGCGACAAGGAATATCCGGCCGCTGACGTCATAGACGTGCCATTCATGTTGCGAGCTGATGGCATTCGCCATTTCGGCCCTATCGCTCAGGCAGCCAAGGCGATTCAGCTTGCTATCGCCATGAATGACTACGGGTCGAACTTCTTTGCTGGCGGCGGCGTGCCGCCACTGGCGCTAGAAGGTCCTCTGCCGCAAGGCGGGGCGGCCATGCAACGGGCGATGGGCGATATTCATCGCGCAATTGACGAAGCCCGAAAGAGCGAAAAGCCGATCTTTCCAATGCCGCCCGGCCACAAGTTGACCCAGGTTGGCTATGACCCCGCCAAGGGCCAGATGATCGACGCGCGCCGCTTTCAGGTCGAAGAAATCGCCCGCACTTGGCAACTTCCACCTGTATTCTTGCAGGATCTTACGCATGCTAGCTTTTCGAATGCAGAACAGCAGGATCTGCATCTCGTCAAGCACCTGATCATGCAATGGGCCAAGGCTCTCGAAGACGAGATGAACCTGAAGATATTCGAGGTTGCGGGTGGTACGCGTTACATCCGTCACAATCTGGACGGGCTTCTCCGTGGTGACTTCAAGAGCCGCATGGACGGTTATGGGGTGGCAATCCAAAACGGTATCCGGACACCAGATGAAGTGCGTTCTCTGGAAAACTTGCCAGCCAAGGGTGGGGCGGCGGATCAGCTTCATATTCAGGGCGCCACCGTTCCGTTGGGGACGCAACCGGCGATCGCTCAAACACCTGCCAATGACAATTCTGTTGAGGAAAATGCTGCAGCATGACCGAAATTGAAAAACGTAGCGGGTCTCTCGGCGTAGAGACCCGAGCAGAGGACAGTAAACGTGTGCTGACCGGATACGCGATTATCTGGAATAGCAACACGACCATCGGCGATTATTTCGTCGAGCGGATTGCACCGGGCGCATTTTCGCGGGCGATCGGCGGCGACATTTTGGCTCTTCTGCACCACGATTCCGGTCGTGTGCTGGGTCGTACCAAAAGCAACACGCTGAGGCTGAAGGAAGATGCCCGCGGGCTTCACGTCGAAATCGATGTGCCCAACACCACCGACGGTAACGATCTATGGGAACTGGTCGAGCGAGGTGACATCACGGGCATGTCCTTCGGAATGCGGGTAACGAAGCAGGAATGGGACGATACGGGCGCGATTCCTCATCGCACCATTCTTGAGGCGGATCTTTTCGAAGTCACTGCCACTCCCACCCCCGCTTACGAAGACACTCATCTGGCGAAACGCTCGTTAGATGCGTGGCGAGCCGAGGCTGATGCGACTATAGCGCGGCGCCGAGATGAAAATCGAACGGCAGCCGCCCGCCGTATCGCTGAGAAACGCGCCTCTTTTGAACAGAGAATTCGCGGCATCGCCTGATGTCGTGACCATTACCCGGCATGCCGGAGGGTCTGCATAGCAGGCCAGAGCAAAACCGTTATCTTCAAGGAAAATCTAATGTCTCTTACCGAACTGCACGAGCAGCGCGGCCGTTTGGTCACGCAGGCTCGCGAAGCCCTCGACGAAATCAAGTCGAACACCGACGAAGCGCGGTCCTCTGAACTGACCGAGCGCCATGACCGCATCATGACGGAATTTGATAAGATCGAAAATCTTATCAAGCGCGAGAAGACTCTCGCTGAAATTGAAGCGCGCGCAGCAGATGAGCGAGCACGACAGCGCCCGATTTCCGATTCCGAAGGTCGCGGTAGCGATGTCGGCGACGAAATCGAATATCGTTCCGTGTTCTATAAATTCCTCGCCAACAATGCCGATATCGGCGAATTGTCGGGAGAAGAGCGCGCCGTTCTAAAGCGTGGCGTTCAGCCCGCCTCCGAGACCCGTACGCAGGTAACGGCGACCAACGCCGCCGGCGGCTACACCGTACCGGTCGAGCTCGCTAACGAGATCGTCAAGTCTATGAAGGCTTGGGGCCCGATGTACGATGAGGACATCGCGACCGAGATCGTTACTTCCGCTGGTAATCGTATCAACATTCCGACGGTTGATGACACCGGAGTTGAAGCCGAAAAGCACACCGAAGGAACGCCATTGACCGACGATGGCGGCAAGGACGTGACGTTCGGTCAGAAGAACCTTGACGCGTTCGTTTACGACACTGAGTTCGTCAAGTTCTCCATGGAACTTGCACAGGATTCAATTTTCAGCGTTGAAGCCCTGCTTGGCCAGCTTCTGGGCGAGCGCCTTGGTCGTATTGCAAACAAGCAGCTGACCATCGGCACCGGCACTGACAGCCCGAACGGTCTCGTCACCGCGTCTTCGCTTGGCAAGGAAACGGCTGCCTCGGCGGCGATCACTTCTGACGAACTGATCGACCTGCTGCATTCGGTCGACCCAGCTTATCGCCAGAGCCCGAAAACGCGTTGGATGTTCAACGACCTTACCCTTGGTTCGGTCCGTAAGATCAAGGATAACGAAGGTCGTTACATCTGGTCGATGGGTGACATCACGAAGGGCGAGCCTGGCACCCTTCTTGGTTATAGATACAGCATCAACCAGGCAATGGCGGGCATCGGCGCGGGCAACAAGCCAATCGTATTCGGTGACTTCGGCAAGTACTTTGTCCGAAAGGTCGGTTCTCCAGTGATCGGCGTTCTCCGCGAGCGCTTCTGGCCGGATCTGGGCATTGCCGGCATCATCCGTTTTGACGGTGAGCTCGGCGATACCGCTGCGGTCAAGCATCTCGTGAACGCTGCATCTGGCGGCTAATCAATCTTCGGGGTGGTTTATCCGCCCCGTTCCTTTTTGGGGACGCTCATGAAAATTACGATTACGACCAGTCTGTCAGGACCGACCTACACGCTCGAACCTGGCGCCGTCGCCGACTTTGCCGAGGCCGAAGCGATCCGCCTCATCAACGCAGCTTTTGCTATTCCGACTACCGATGATGGCAACGTCGAACGTGCTGTGAAATCCGTTCGCTCTGTGGAGAAGCGCAAGAAGCGAGGCCGATCGAATGTGGCATCCGTATAAGGTCGCGCAAGGTCCGACGGGCGATGTCATCGCGCTTGAGGATGTAAAGCGCCATTTGAATGTGATGCACGACGATGATGACGTTTACATCCGATCGCTCATTACGGCCGCATCTGACTTTGTTGAGAAGTATTGCGGGATCGTCGTCGCGGGGCAAAAGATAGAAGCGTCATGCGATGCTTTTTCCGACATGTCTCGTCTGTCGGTTGGTCCGGTAACAGAAGTCGATAGGATCGAATATATCGCTCTCGACGGATCGAAGAACACCGTAAGCGTTGATGCATATGTTTTGAATAGCGATGGTGTTGAGCCATCAATTGTACCGGCATACGGAAGCCATTGGCCGATTGTTCGGCCGGGCTCTCGTGTATCGGCCACCCTGAACGCAGGTTTCAATCCACTTCCAGCATCTATTCGTCACGCCATGCTGTTGTGGATTGCCGATGCTTACCTCGTTCGGGCTAACAGTGCGACGGTCGAATGGTCGGCTTTTGACAGCCTGCTTTGCAACTACCGAAGAGGTCGATAATGGCCGACACGAAGTTTCGAGCTGATGCAATCGGCCAGTTGAACGCCCGCATCACCTTCCAGCGGCATAAGATTATCGAAGATCCCTTCGGCGGGACGCGTGGTGAATGGGTTGACCAGTTTACCGTACCGGCACGATTGAAACCGAAGTTTGGCGGCAATGCTGAAAGCCTCGTGGCATCAAGGTTGGTTTCAAAGCAGCCCTATAATTTGACGATCTACAGCAGTACAGCAGCGAGACAGGTAACGGCCTCATGGCGTGCCTATGATGCTCGGGCGGGCAAGACCGGCGAAAACCCTAATCGCGTGTTTGGCATTAAAACCATCGTCAATCCAGACGAAACGAACCGGTTTCTCGAAATGCTGGTTATCGAAAATGAGGTGGCTTAATGGTCGTCCGTGTGAAGCTCAAACGCACAGATCTGATGAAGAAGATTCAGCAGATCGCGCCGAAGGCGATCGAGAAGATGGCCGAGGCTCAGATGCAGGTTGCGGAAGAAGTCGCCGAAGCTATCAAGGCGCGAGCGCCAGTTCGGGCCAATGGCGGCGGCGAATACAGAGACAGCATCCACGCAGCCAAGCAGAGCGACAATCCAGATAAGAAGGTCTTCGGCGCCCGCAAATCGACCGACCCTAACGCTGTCGGCATTTACGGCAACTGGATATGGCGGTTCTTGGAATACGGCACGAAAGCCAGCGCTGGCACCGAGGCCCGCGTTGACCGCCGATATAAGTCCGGTTCGGTCATGACGCAGGCTAAGGGCGCTCATGCCGCCACACCAGCGCAGCCGCATATCTTCCCGGTCTGGCGCGGCATGCGAAAGAAAGCCGTTCGTCGCATTCGTACGGCGATGAACAAAGCCATTCGAGAGGCCATGAAGAAATGACTGATAGCGAAAGCCTGGAATTGCAGGGTGCTGTCGTTTCTCGTTTGAAAGCATGGCCAGACTTGCAAGCACTAGTCGGTGCCAAGATCTACGACATCGTGCCGTCCGACACGACGGCGCCGTATGTCGAGATCGGTGATTTTGACGACCATCGAGACGACAAAACCTGCGTGTCTGGTCGGACGATATACGTCACATTGCACATATGGACGAAAGCACCGGCTGGTAGCAGCCGAGTGGAGGCCAGCCGGATTGCACGGGCTGTGGAAGGCGCGCTCACCGAAGCCAGCCTGACGATGCCGTCATATCGGCTCGTTTCTTTGGACCACAACCGAACGCAGATTTTCAAAGACCTGGACGATGCCCATCTCCACGGCGTCGTCGAGTTTACCGCCAGGACAGAACGCCTGTCCTAGCCCACCTCTCAAGACAAGACAGTTCAACCACAGCCCGCCACTTCGGCGGGCTTTTTGCATTTAAGGATCTCAAAATGGCCGATGGTCAGCAGATTGGTCGCCTTCTCCTCATTCAGATTGGCGATGGCGCAACTCCCGAAGTTTTCACGAATCTCTGCGGTTTGCAGACCCGTTCGTTCAATATGTCGGCAAACTCCGTCGATACCACGATACCAGATTGCCAGAATCCCGGTGCAACGCCGCAGAAGACTGGCGTCCCCGGGATCAAGCAGCGCACCTTTACCGGCTCCGGCAAGTACGTCGCCGGTGCGAATTCGGCTTACTTCGTTAGCAAGGTAAACGACGCTGCGATTTTCAACGCGATCGTTATAGTGCCTGGCCTTGGCTCTTATGAAGGCCCGTGGTTCGTGACGGACTTTGAATTCTCCGGCGAGCAGGAAGGCAATATGGACTTTAGCGCTACCTTCGAAGCGGCAGGCCCGCTGACTTTCGAAGCTGAGGTATAACATGGAGCTTCCGGTTAACGGAGCTCGCGGCGAAGTCGGCGTCACCATCAGTGGCGTCGAAATCGTCCTCGCGGCAACAATGAAAGGATTGGCAGCGGTTTCACAAGAGCTCGGCTGCAAGTCCATGAACGATCTTTTCGCCCGACTGTCGGACGTCGAGATCAACGCGGCAATGTTGGGCCTTCGACACCTGACGGTGCAGGGCGACGCAGCTGCGGCTATCGAGCGATTGAATTTAAGCCATTTCGCTTCGCTCTCCACGGCATTTCAGGCTGCGCTAGCGCATCATTTCAAAGGTGAGCCAGCGGGAAACGGGGAAGCCGGGGGAAAGTAGCGGCGGCTGACTTCCCTTGGCAGGCGTGGCTGCAAGCCGCTTTCGGGATCCTTAGATGGACACCGAAAACATTCTGGAACTCGTCACTAACGGAGTTCCTTGCCGCACTCGATGGTTTCACTGAAGCACGAGGTGGCAAAAAGACAGTCGAGCCACCGACCGACGCGCAGATGGATGATCTGCTCACGAAATACGGAAAAACTCGAAAGCCCGCCTAGTGCGGGCTTTTTCTTTTTATGGAGAGCCGCGTGGCCGACGAAAATTCCGATATTATTCTATCTATTTCCTCAGACGTCGCATCCATGCGGCGCGCGCAAAAGCGCATGGACGAAATGCTCCAGGCGATGGGGCGCAGTTCCGATAGTGCCTTCAACAAGATGGCCGACCGGGCGAACGCTGATATGCGCCGCATTGAGGAGGGCGCGATCAAGTTGCGTCGCCAGCTCGACGCTACATTTCAGAAGTCCTTCGGCAGCAGCTTGAATAAAGGGCTGGCTGCGGTCGGCTCCGTCCTCGGTACAAACGAGGTCCGTAAATACGCAGATCAATGGACCAGTGCAGAGAACATGCTGAAGGCAGCAACAGCTGCCACCGGCATGCAGACGCGCTCGCTGAAGGAATTGCGCGCTGGCGCAGATGACGCACGCGTGTCCGTCGAGGATTACGTCGATCTTTACGCGCGCATGGTGCGGTCTGCCTCTGGCTTAGCCAAGTCCGAGAACGAAATCGCTCTGGCGACCAACCTCGTTTCCAAGGCGTTCAAGGCCGGCGGCGCGTCTGCGCAGGAACAGGCGGCTGGTATTCTCCAGCTGGGCCAGGCGCTAGGCAGTGGCGTTCTGCAGGGTGACGAGCTGCGCTCGCTGCGCGAAAATGCGCCCATTGTTGCCAAGGCCATTGCGGATGAGTTCGGCGTGACGGTCGCCAAGCTGAAAGATCTCGGCGCCGAAGGCAAGCTCACGTCTGACCGTGTGTTTAGAGCAATCATCAACGCCCAGAAATCCATCGAAGCTCAGTTCGCGGCGACGAATGCGACCATTGGCGACGGCATGACCGCCATCAATAATGCGATGCTTCAATATATAGGTACGGCCGGTGACATGACGGGCATTTCAGCCACCGTGTCGCGCGCCTTGATTCTGATTTCGCAAAATTTCGACCAAGTGGCAGACGCAGGCATGCAACTCGCCGCAGTTCTTGCGGGCGTGTTGGTTGGACGTTCATTGGGCGGCATGATCCGCACGCTTGGAACCACGACGGCGACATTGGTCAAATTTCATCAGGCGGCGAAGGCTGCGCAGGGCGCAATGGGCTTGGTGCAGGCGATGGGCGGCCTTGGGGCTGCAGCTGGCCCGCTTGGCGCGATTATTGGTGGCGCTCTCGTGCTGGCGGTAGGCAATTATACCGTCAAGGCTATGGAAGCGCAGAAGAACTCCGACACTCTTCGCGCGGAAATGGAAAAGCTCGGGCTGGTTGCGCCCAAGGCCGCAGACGGGATCGATAAAGCCGCCGAGTCGCTGGATAAACTGTCTGACCCTGAAAAGGTGCGGAAGCTTAAGAACATAGCCAGTGAGCTTGAGCGGTTGCGGAATGGCGGATCTCTAAGCAAAGTTTTTGGCCAAGGCGATGAGCTCGATGCAATTTCAATCGATGCGATGCTACCTCTGCGCGGCGGCACTGGTTTTTGGTCGACTTCCGACGCCGATAAATCCGCCCGTCAGGAAATCGCGAACATCATTGCCGATTTCCAAAACTTTGCAATCAACGCGGACAAAGTCAAAGAACGGCTTCAGGCTATTAATGATCAGCCCGTCAGCGATTCCGTAATCGAGTTTGGCAGACGCGTTCAGGAAACAGTCGATAAGATATCCGGCCTGCGTGCAATGGCAACTCGCGTCGGCGATATGCCAGAATTGACAGCGGCTACCCAGCAAGTTGTCGATCTGGGTTCACACATCGATATCCTGGCGCAGAAAGAAGTCGTTACAGAAAAGCAGCGACAAGAAATTCAAAGTATCATCGATCGGTTCCTGAAATCGAAGGACGGAGCTGAAGACGCGCTTGCCGCCATCAACGGTCTATCCGCTGCCAATCCTGATCTAAGCCAGTTTTTTAACAAGATGGCGCAGGCCATCACCACACTTTCCAATGTTCGTGCTGAAGCTGATCGTGTTCGGCAAGCGATGGCACAAGCCGCCCCTCTTGGCCCCGACGAAGCAAAGGCAACAAGCTCCGCCAACGATCCGTATATCGTCCAGCGGAAAAAAGAAAATGCAGCCGCTGCTGACTTCGAGAAAAACGCGACTCGGCGCGCTGGTCTGGCTAAGGATCAACTAGCGCTCGAAACGAAGCTCGCGGATGTCCGCAAGCGTCTTCAATCCGAAGGTGTGCCGAAGCCGGACGAAGATATGGTGCGGCGCATCGCAGACGCTGAACTAGCTGGTGAAAAGGCGCGGTCCGCAGAAGGCAAAAAGCCGAAGAAGGAAAAGGCCACTCCGAAATCGACCGATCAGAAGATCGACAGTGACATCCAGGCTGTAAAAGACCGCACGGAAGCCCTGCGCCTTGAAGCGGAAATGGTCGGCAAGTCCACTGCCGAGCAAGAGAAACGCCGCATTGCGATGGATCTCGAGCAGGCTGCGCTGGCTAAGCTGAAGGACGAAGCGATCAAAAAAGGCCAGAAAGATTTGTCGAACATAAAAATTTCGGCAGATCAGCGGCGGCAGATTGATGAAGTCGCGGAAGCTTACGGTCGGGAAGCGGCTGCTTTACAGTTGGTTGAAGACCGGCAGCGGCGTTCTGAGCAGGCGGCAAACGATTTTTACGAGTCGTTCAAAAGCAGCACCATCGGCGCGATAACCGGCGCAAATAGTCTGGCGGATGCTTTGAAGAACATCGGCAATCGGCTGGCGGAGCTGTTTTTAAACGCTGGTTTCGATGCACTGTTCAAGCCGTCGTCCAACGGCATGGGTGGCGATGCGTTTGGTAGTATCTTCAACAGCATCGGCAGTTTGATCGGGCTGAAAGACGGCGGCCAGATACCTGGCTATGACAGCGGCGGCCGTATTCGGGGCCCAGGCGGACCACGTGACGACAAGGTGTTGCTGTGGGGGTCGAATGGGGAGTTCATGATGAACGCCGCTGCGACCCAAAAGTGGCTGCCAGTTCTGGAAGCCATGAACGCCGGTCGGCTGCCAGAATTACGCAACGGCGGCGGCGTTGGGTTTTCGGCTCCGCGAATTTCGTCGGCGTCGATCCCCGTGCCGAGCATTCCAAGCGTTTCGCAATTGGCCGGAGATTCCAGCGTCGATAACTCGCGTACCGATAATTCGGTGAGTGGACCGACCATTAACGTGACGGTCAACGGTGCCACCGGCAATGCCGAAGTATCGTCAATGGTGCAGGAAGGGATCGCAAAGAGCATGATGGCTTGGCAGCGATCGCCTCATTTTGCGAATGCAGTTTCGCAGGGTGTCAAACAAGCGAATAGCCGCGGAATGTTGCGGCGCTGACTTAAACAAGGACGGTCTTCGGATCGTCCTTTTTCTTTTGGAGATAAAGATGAACATCTATTTTGTTACGCCAGCGCCTGCGCAGGGTGGAGACATTCGCGTACTGCAAGACGATGAAAAGACGCCAATCGTCAGTTTTCTCGATCAGCAAGAGGCCGAGGACTTCGCGCAGCGTATGGCACGTCGCTTTCCAGGCGTGCAGTTCTGGGTGATGGAGGGAGGCGCCAAGAAGGCATTCATAGCCGATCCGTTGCCGGTGCAGGAATGTGCTCCAACTGTGGTGGAGTTCTGATATGGCCGAAACTCTTCCCGAAAGCCTGAATTACCAAGCCAGTCCGCTCAAGCTTAATCGGTCGGTTTCAACGTCGCGTTATGGCGAACGGGCCGTTTCGTTTATCGAGAATGCCGATCCATATTGGTCGTGGACGGCCAGTATAATCTCGCTTAGCGCTGCCGACCGAAAGCGGCTTGAAGCGTTTTCAGATCGCTGCCGCGGCGGCATGGTCACGGTGCACTACACGCCACAAGATGCCTGCATCCCGCAAGCCTATTGGGGAGATGCGAATAACTCGGCAATCACTGGCACCGCGACGCTGGCCGCGATTAACGGCAATACGCTCACGCTGAGCGGCGTTGCTATCGGCCTGAAACTGACGGACGGCGATTTGGTCGGGTTTACGGTCGGCGATTACAACTTCATCGCCCGCATCGTTGCTGATGCCACAGCAGCCAGCACGAGCGTGCAGGTGAAGATCGAGCCGTTCTTGCCGTCCTACATCACAGTGGGCGCGACGGTGAAGTTCAAGAACCCAGTAATGAACATGCGGCTAATGCCGAATAGTTTGGAAATCGGAAACGGCTTTTTCCCCGATGCATCATTTCAGCTTGTTGAAGTGCCGAAGTGAAAGGTGAGTATGGGCGGAGCGCTGGAATGGCGGGCGCGAGCAGCGCAAAAATAGCGCCGTCTTTCTCTCCCCTGATTTTTTGAAGCCAACTTCAGCCAAAAAAAGATAGACACTGTGAGATTTTTGAGCTTGAAAGCGCGTTAGCGAAGAATAGAATAATCTAGCGTATTCAATCAGCTCTAATGCTTGTTGAAGTGGGGGAAGCAGTGAGTTTTGTACCGCGAAGCGGCGAGCATGCATTGACGGAAGTGGTCTTTGGCGTCACTTTTTCAAGGCTGTTGAATCAGGCAGAGATTGAGGCTGTTGTGGCTTCTCATGACGTATGGAAGCAGAAGCTTCCTCGTATGAGCCGTATAGCTGCTGTGGAATTTGCTTTTGGCGAGGTCCCGCCGACCGATATGCCTCAGCATCGTTCTGCCGGCGTGATTTTTGATAGGTATAAACCAGACGGCACTCTTGATCTCCGTCTTCGCGTTGATGAGACTGGCTTATTTGTCAATTGTCTTACTTATACACGATGGGCTGAAGTTTGGCGCGAGGCGTTTGACTTGATGTCTCAGGTAAGCCGGTTTATTCGTGGTGAGGCGTTTATTTCCTCGGTAATCCTGCAGTGTGTCGATGTATTTGACTGGGATGGTGCTCCAGATGAGTACGATCTTCATTTGCTGCTTAAAGAAAACCCTGAGGTAATTCCGCTTTTTGTATTCGATTCTGGTCTTTTTTGGCACTCTCACCACGGGCGGTTCTTTGATGCCAGTGACGGTCGCGGTCGATTGTTACAACGAGTTCAGTTAGACGGTATTGAAGATCAAGATTCAAAACCTATAGTAAAGTTGGAGATATACCTTCAGCTGCAGTTTGCCAGAGATATGGCCCCTCATGCAGATTCTCTCGGTAGCTATGGCATGATGAACGAACTTTTTGATCCGCTTCATGACCGGCAGAAAGAAATTGCATCGAGTTATCTTAGCGGAGAGATTTGCAATAGGATTGGATTAAATGGCTAACGTTGCTAATCCGTTTCACGTCGTTGGAATTAGTCCGCGAAGCCGAGGAGGTATTACCTATTCCGCGGTTACATCGCTTGATGCTTCTACTTCATCCACATCCCTTGGTGTGCGTGTAATCGATAGTACTAGCGGTATATCTCGGGATATAAAATTATGGGAACATACTGATGACTTTGCTGGGGTTCAGCTATTAGGCGGTGGTGTGGTTGCAAACACAGAACCGCGCCTTGCAGGTGAGTATCACGTTATCCACTTCCGGCCGCCGGCATACGGTCATTTCGCCAGGTCCCGCACAACGGAGAAGAGCGGTATCGCTATTACCAGTTTCCATCCTGAAACCGTTAGAGCTGTTGCTGATAAATCTGTTCTGGCGGCCATTTTTGGCTTACCTAGAATGGAAACTCCTCTACCAATCCAGTTTGTAGAAGCATGGCGGGAAATGGAGAGCTATAAGGAGCTTTCCGATGGATGGGATGGTCCGAATAGTATTAAACCAACAATTCAACGAATCCAGTCGGCTCAAAATTTCCTTGGTTTATTGCCTCCAGACATACGTACTCCTGAAGCAATGGCGTCAGCTGACGGAACTGTGGGTTGGTTTTGGCGTAACAAAAATATACATGCAGCAGTCGAATTTGTTGCGCAGTACAAGTATTCATATTTTGCCCGTACCTCGGACAAGACTAAAGTCGCGCGCGGAAAATTAACTTTCGACGGCGTGTCGGTCCCGTCTGATTTGTTGGATATTATAAGGGTGGCATAACGGCGTGTCGGGGGCAGTTGAACTTTGTACATGTGAAGGTGAATCTCATGGTGATTTGGGCGCTGTTCAGGATGCCGAACGTTTAGCTCGTATTGTCTTTAGCCCAAATCACCTTCGAAAGACCGGGGAACTCAAGCCAGGGGTTTTCCCGTTGAGTCATATAAAGAAGTCGGGGGTTTCTCTTTTAAGGGTTGACCATCTCACCCGTGACGAACTTAAAGAGAGATCGGACGAAACAGCTTCGCAATTGGACGGCCAATCCGTTCATGGATTACTTGTAACGCGTGCTACGCAGATTAGAAACCTAACAGAAAGTGCGCATCGTTCAGTCTGCTTGGTTGATGATCCCGTTTTAAACGACCCTAAGCTGTCTGATAATCCGGCGCATGCGATTTGCATTTCTCCCTTAGAGCGCAGCGACGATCAGTTGCAGGAGATACAAGCAGACTTATTAGATATATTCTCCGACGTTCTTTCTATAGACGATGCGCACGCGTTTTCTTGAGGGACCATTTTTGGACTGACGTGCCCCCGTTAATTTAGGCCATTCAGAACTGGAATTTTCCACTTATGATCCCTTGTCTGGGAGAAGGAGATTTCCATGAAAGCATCGAAGTTTTCGGAAGCGCAGATCGCATTCGTTTTGAAGCAGGCAGAGGATGGCACGCCGATTGGTGAGGTCTGTCGGAAGGCAGGTATTTCAGACGCCACGTTTTATAACTGGCGCAAGAAATATGCGGGCCTGATGCCATCCGAGATGAAGCGGTTACGTCAACTCGAGGAGGAGAATGCCAAGCTGAAGCGGATCGTTGCTGATCTGTCTCTGGACAAGGCCATGCTTCAGGATGTTTTGGCAAAAAAGCTCTGAAGCCTGCACGCAGGCGAGCGCTTGTCGACACTATCAAGTCGGATTGGAAAGTCTCGGTACGACGCGCCTGTTCGGTGCTCAAGATTGACCGGTCACTTTATGTCTACAAGTCAAAGCGCGGCGAGCAGGCTGAACTGAAGCTCAGGATCAAGGACATCTGTCAGACACGGGTTCGTTATGGGTATCGGCGCGTGCATGTGCTTCTCAAGCGTGACGGCTGGCCCGTTAATCCGAAGCGAATCTATCGTCTTTACAAGGAGATGGGACTTCAGCTGCGGAACAAGGTTCCCAAACGACGTGTGAAGGCGAAGTTTCGCGCTGATCGCACAGATGCGACCCATTCCAACCATGTCTGGGCAATGGATTTTGTCCATGATCAATTGGCGACTGGACGGAAGATCCGCATCCTGACGGTGGTTGATACATTCTCACGCTTCTCGCCAGCAGTTGATGCCCGCTTCAGTTATCGTGGTGAGGATGTGGTGCAGACCCTGGAACGGATATGTCGTCAGGTCGGTTATCCTGCGGTTATTCGTGTGGATAATGGCAGCGAATTTATCTCTCGTGACCTGGATCTATGGGCTTACCATAAGGGGGTGGTGCTCGACTTCTCCCGGCCCGGCCAGCCGACAGATAACAGCTACATCGAGAGCTTCAATGGCAAATTCAGAGCCGAGTGCCTGAACGCCCATTGGTTCATGAGCCTTGACGACGCCCGCATTAAGATGGAGGATTGGCGTAGAGACTATAACGAATTCCGGCCACATAGCGCCATTGGCAATAAGGTGCCGATTTCGCTTATGAATGGCTCAACGGCATCCCCGCCGCTTTGAGCCTTAAACCCGGAAAATTCCAGTTCTCCGTGGTCCAAATTCGGGGTGCACCTCATAAACCCGGAAAATTCCAGTTCTCCGTGGTCCAAATTCGGGGTGCACCTCAGGACTAACGTGCAGCGTGATTACAGAACTGCGAGAGGGAGATTATAATCTACAGAATTCCACGTCTGGTATTTGCAGGATTATATAGCGCGACAATCAGGATGAGACGCTTGCGACAATCTGGATGAGATTCTTAGGTCGCGGTCGGGATCAAATTATCATGCTGATTGCCGGTGAC
>NZ_JASAMQ010000016.1:0-79700 GCF_029909865.1 Ochrobactrum sp. 19YEA23
TTTGGCGTTTAATGTTCGAGATGAGAGAGGAGGGCACTCTCCTGTAGTCAGGCCCCGGCCTCACGCCACACAAAATGACCGCCGCCAAGCTCCACGTGCTCAAGATGCGGCGCCACATAATCAAGCGACTTCACCGGACTTGGAAGCTCGCCCTCATTGGCAACAAACAACCGACGCTCACGATCCGGATCCGCAACAGGTACAGCTGACATCAGCCGACGCGTATAGCCATGCTGGGGGTTCTCAAACACCTGAGCACGCGTGCCAGTCTCAACAAAACGGCCCGCATACATAACCGCAACACGGTGACTGATCTGTTCGACGACAGCCATGTCGTGGCTGATGAAAAGATACGACACGCCCGTCTCGTTCTGGATGTCCTGCAAAAGATCCAGAACCTGCGCCTGTATCGATACGTCCAGTGCCGCAACACTCTCATCAGCAACAATCAGCTTCGGAGACAACGACAATGCACGCGCAATGCAAATACGTTGGCGCTGGCCGCCGGAGAATTCGTGCGGATAGCGCTTCATCTGATCCGCAGACATGCCGACCCGGCGGAAGAGATATTCGACACGGTCCTTTAGTTCACTACCCGATGCCAGACCATGGATGGTCAGCGGTTCGCCCACAAGGTCGCCAACCCGCATGCGCGGATCAAGCGAAGCATAGGGATCCTGAAAGATCATCTGAATGTCACGCAGTACTGGCCGCATGGCTGTGCGGCTCAAGCCCTTCGTGCTCTTGCCGTCGATGCGGATATCGCCGCTCCATGGAACCAGATTGAGCAGAGCTTTGCCCGTCGTGGACTTACCGCAGCCGGATTCACCGACAAGTGACAGTGTCTCACCGCGATTGACGGTAAAGGATACGCCCTCCACGGCATGAACGCGCCGAACAGGGCGCTGCAAGATACCGCCCTTTATGTCGAAGCGGACAACCAGATTATCGACTTCGAGAATGGGGCTCGATGGCGCAGGCGCTGGCTCGGCTTTCGGTTCGGCTGGCGCGCGTTTGGGCTTATCGGTGCCGGTCATTTCGCCGAGCCGCGGCACAGCGGCGAGCAATCGCTGCGTATATTCGTCACGAGGGTGGTGGAAGACATCGCGAAGCGGGCCTTGCTCCACTTGCTTGCCCTTGTTCATCACAAGAACATGGTCTGCCATTTCGGCGACGACGCCCATATCATGGGTGATGAGAATAACCGAGATGCCGTTCTCTGCCTGGAGCTTGCGAATGAGTGCAAGGATTTGCGACTGAACCGTCACGTCGAGCGCGGTCGTCGGCTCGTCGGCGATGAGGATTTCTGGCTTCTGGGCAAGCGCCATGGCGATCATGACACGCTGGCGCATGCCGCCGGAGAGTTCGTAAGGGTATTGCACCAGACGGCGGCTGGAGTCGGAGATTTGCACCTGATCGAGCAAGTCTTTGCAGCGCTGCTTCAGCGCCGCGCCGGACAGGCCGCCATTCGGGCCAGCTTCATTGGCGACTGCCTCCGCCAGTTGTCGCCCAACAGTCAGAACCGGGTTCAGCGAGGTCATGGGCTCCTGAAAGATCATCCCGATATGACGCCCGCGCACGCTGCGCATCTGGTTTTCGTTGAGCTTGAGAATATCGCGCCCGTTCATCATGGCGGTGCCGCCGGTGACGCGCGCCAAAGACTTGGGCAATAGCTGCATCAGCGAGAGCACGGTCATGGATTTTCCTGAACCGCTTTCGCCGGCAATACACAAGGTTTCCCCGGATTGCAGATCAAAGGAAAGTCGGTCGACGACAGTGCGTGCACCGTCGGGTGTCGCAACCTGCGTCACCAGATCTCTTACCTGCAGAAGCGGAGAAGACGTGTTCATATTTGTGCTCGCTGAGTGATGGAAGAGGGCGACCGGAGCCGCCCCCTTATGCCTTATTCGAAAACGGAACGCGGGAAGTAGAACGATACGACCCAGTTCGGCTGATCGACGATTTCGCTGATACGCAGATCACCGCAGGCCGAGCAGAGCATATAGGCATCCACCGGGTTGAGGTTCTGCGTCTGGCAAAGAAGGTCGATCATGTTGGAGAGGGCGGCTTTCGCGCCTTCCCACAGATCGGACCCGATACCGGTGGTGACTTCGTAACCCTTGGTATCGAGGTGCCGCGTCACTGGCCCCGGCGTGGTGAACCGTGGCATCTTCAGTGGCGTATCCTTGATGAGATCCAGCGTCAGAGCGACATTCATAGCGCTTTCGATGGCGGTGCCGCAGACTTCGCCGTCGCCCTGTGCCGCATGGGTATCACCAATGGAGAACAAAGCGCCTTCGACTTCGATCGGCAGATAAAGCGTGGTTCCGGCTGCAAGATCGCGAATGTCGAGATTGCCGCCGACGCGACGCGGCGGCACGACCGAATGCAGACCCTTTTCCGCCGGTGCGACGCCGATGGTTCCGGCGAACGGCTTCAGCGGAACACGGGCATGCTCTCCGAAAAGTGCTGGCTCCAGCGTTGTGGGATTGTAGTTCCACAAGGCCAGCGCCGGTTCCTTGAAGTCGTCGGCGAGAAGACCGAAGCCCGGAATATTTGCCGTCCAGCCGAAACCTGAAGGCTCAAACTGGTGAATGGTGATTTTCAGCACATCGCCCGGCTTGGCACCATCAACGAAAATGGGGCCAGTAACCGGATTGACCTTGGAAAAGTCCATCGTTGACACATCGGCGACCGTGCTGCCGCGATGATAGTGGCCTGCGCCGCTGTCCAGACATTCGAATTTCAGGGTCGAGCCGGGCGCAACCGTTTCAGCCGGCTGGAACGAGTTGTCCCAGCCGAAATGATGATGCCGACCATGAATGGTGTAATGGCAATTATTGCACATCTTTTGCATAAACCTCGTCGTAATTGACCGGGATGTGGACAGGATCGACGAAGATCGCGTCGGGACCGCCCAGACGTTCGGAGCGTACCGAGAAGCGCTCCTCGTTGAAGATCGGCGCCCATGGCGCGTCGTCCATGATCTTCAGATAAATATCGCGCCACATGGCTTCGCGTTCTTCCTTGCGGGCCGGGTCGACGATGGCGTCAGCTTCCTGCGCCTTCTTGTCCAGCTCTGCATTGCAGTACCACGACCAGTTCCAGCCGCCCTGTACCGCGCCGCTGCAACCCAGGATCGGGCCGTAGAAGTTGGACGGATCGGGGAAGTCGGCAATCCAGCCCATGCCGCCGGACCAGACCATGGGCGCGCCGTCAGGCTCGCCGCCCGCTGCGATGACATTGGCCTGCGCCAGCGACTTGATGGAAGCCTTGATGCCAATGGCGGCCAGATCCTGCTGGATGGCCTGTGCAATGCGCGGCTGCGGATCGGTATTGGCGACGAACAACTCGGTTTCGAAACCATCTGCCACACCGGCTTCGGCAAGCAGCGCCTTTGCCTTTTCAGGGTCGTAAGGATAGCCCTTATAGTCCTTGGCATAGCCCGGCATCGACGGCGGCAGCGGCTGATTGGCCGGAACGGCGCGACCGTTGATGATGCGGACGATACGGTCCTTGTTGATGGCCATGTTGACGGCCTGACGCACCTTCACATTGTCGAAAGGCTTGATCTTGACGTTCATGGTGACGTAGCCGGTGTGCAGCTGACCGCCCTGAATGATCAGGTCCTTGAACTTCGGATCTTTGGTGACTTCGATGAACTTTGCAGGCGGAATGCCGTCACCCGGAATGTCGACTTCGCCGTTCTGCAAACGCAGAAGGGCAACGACCGGTTCTTGGCCGACCTCGAAGGTGATCTGGTCGAGCTTCGGCAGCGACGGATTGTAATAATCCTTGAAACGCTCGAAGACGATGCGCTGGCCGAGCGTCCATTCGGTCATCTTGAAAGCGCCGGAACCGACCGGATGCTTGCCGAAATCTGCGCCGTATTTCTCGACTTCTTCCTTGGGCACGATATGGGCGAAATTCAGCGCCAGCACATGCAGGAAGGTTGCGTCCGGACGGCTCAGTTCGAACTTGATGGTGTAGGGATCAACCACGGTGATGCCGGAAAGCGCCTCGGCCTTGCCTGCGGATGCATCCTCAAAGCCGACGATGGAGCCGAAGAAGCCAGCGCCGGGGCTCTGGGTCTTTGGATTGACGACGCGTTCGATGGAATATTTGACGTCATCGGCGTTCAGTTCGCGACCGTTGTGGAACTTCACGCCCTTCCGCAGTTTGAAGGTGAAGGTCTTGCCGTCTTCGGAGATCGTGTAATCTTCCGCGATTTCTTTGCGCAGATTGGTGGTGCCCGGCTCGTAGTCCATCAGACCGTCGAACAGCGACTTGATCATCGACCAGTTCTGCCAGTCGTAGCCGATGGCAGGATCGAGCGTCGAGACGTCATCCTTATAGGTGACGATCATCGAGCCACCCTGCTTGATGTCGGCGGCCTGCGCGCCGAACGAGATGGCGAGGCCGAGCGCCAGCGCCGATATGCCGGATAGAAAAGTCTTTTTCATTGGTGTCCCTTTCTCTGGAGTCTTTTGGTTTCACCGCAGCTTGATGCGCGGATCGATCAGTGGAGTGATGAGGTCGGCGATGAGATTGCCGAGAACAATGGCGAAAGCCGAGACGATCGTGACGCCCATGATGATGGGAATATCGACGCGCTGGATTGCCTGCCAGGCAAGCTGACCGATGCCGGGCCAGCCAAACACGCTTTCAACGACGACAATGCCCGACATGAACAGGCCGATGTCGATGCCGATCATCGCGATGATTGGCAGGATGGCGTTGGGCATGGCGTGACGCAGCAGGATCTTCCAGCGTGCCAGCCCCTTGGCGCGGGCGGTGCGGATATAATCCTGACGAAGAACGTCGAGCAGCGAGGAACGCATCATGCGCGAATACCAGCCTGCGCCCAGAAGACCGAGCGTCAGGGAGGGCAGAACGAGATGCATGAACGTTCCGTAGCCGCCAATCGGGAACCAGCCGAGCTTAACCGCAAACACGTAGAGCATCAGAATGCCGATGACGAATTGCGGGGCCGAAACGCCGACGAATGAAAAGATCATCAAGGCGTTGTCGGTGCGGCTGCCGCGCCGGGTGGCCGCGATGACGCCCATGGTGAGACCGATGGCGAGTTCCGAGAAGATGGCTCCGGCCATCAGCAGAAGGCTTGCGGGCAGGCGTGACCAGATCAGCGACGCCACTTCGGTTTTCTGAAGATAGGAGCGTCCGAGATCTCCCTGAATGAGCCCCTTCAGATAGCGCAGATATTGCTCATAGAATGGCAGGTTGAGGCCAAGCTGCTCGCGAATATTCTCGACCGTTTGTGCTGTCGCGCTGCGCCCGGCAATCTGGCGCGCCGGATCGGCTGGCACCAGATAAAGCAGGATGAAGGTCACAAAGCTGATGCCGATCAGGATCATCACAGTCTGGATGAGGCGGCGGGCGATATAGGCGAGCATCAGTGGTGTCCCTGCTGGGTTGGGTCGAGCACATCGCGCAAGGCATCACCGACGAGGTTGAAGGCCAGCGCCAGCAACAGGATTGCCGCGCCCGGAATGAAGACGAGCCAGGGTGCGCTCGTGAAATAGGTCTGGTTTTCGAAGATGATATTGCCCCAGGAGGCTGTTGGCGGTTGCACGCCAATGCCAAGGAAGGACAGCGTCGCCTCCAGAAGAACGGTGGTGGCGATGCCAAGCGTGGCCCAGACGATCATCGTGGAAAAGAGATGCGGCAGGATATGCTTGAGGATGATGCGGGGTGCACCCGCACCCATTGCGCGCTCGGCCTCGATGAAATCGCGTTCCGAGAGAGACCGGGTTTCCGTATAGAGCACGCGCGCAATCTGAACCCAGTTGACCATGGCGATCACCATCGCGACGATCCAGAGGCTCGGCTTGAAGATTGCGGCGAGCACAATGGCCAGCAGCAAAGCGGGGAAGGCCATCATCAGATCGGTAAATCGCATCAGCACGGTTTCCACCCAGCCACGGAAATATCCGGCGCAAATGCCGACAGTCGAGCCGATGAGCACCGCGATACCATTGGCCACCACGCCGATGATCAACGATGTCTGCGCGCCATAGATCAGGCGGGAGAACAGATCGCGTCCGACGAGATCGGTGCCGAACCAGAATTTCAGGTTGGGCGCGAGCGGCGCGCCTTCCAGCGTCAGGCCGTCGAAGAACTGTTCGTTGGGATCGAAGGGAACGATCCACGGCGCGAAGAGCGCGGCTGCGACAGTGACGACGATGACCACAAGGCCGAATGCGGCCAGCGGTCGGCGGATGATGCGGCCAAGAACGCCGCGTTCGGCTTTTTTCTGGCCGACCGGAAGAGTGTCAAGCGCGCTCACGATCGTTCCCTGTCTGCTTTTCGTTCAGAAAGCGTCGGGCAAAGGCCTCAACACTGATGCGCTCCGCCATCGCGGCAAGGCGCAGTTTCTGATAGGCTTGTCTGGCGGAAATATTGTCTGCGAACATCAGGATCGCGGTTGCCTGTGCAATGGCTTCGCGCCCGGCAAGGCTTTCGCGCAGTTCGCCGATTTCGGTTGCCAGCGCGTGGCGACGCTGGAAATTATGCATGGCGATGACCAGAGCGCTATAGACGCCCGCATTGCCGATTGGCTTCAAAAGCTGTGCATCCGCGCCCTGATTGAGCGCCCAGCCGATCCGGCCCGGCGCTTCCGAGCCGATCAGGGCAACTGTGGGCACGGGGGCCTGCTGTGGCGGCCACGGAAACTGCTCGTCATATCCCATATCGACATCGAAGAAGACGACGTTGAACCGGGAGATGTCGGCGTGCTCAGGCAGGTCCGGCCAGCATTCCACGGCGTCAACGCCGATGCGGCGCAACTGCTGCACAATTGCATCGACATTGGTGTGGCGGCGATGGACGATCAGCGCGGTCCAGTTTTCGAATGCGCCCCAACTGGCGACGGTGAAGGCCGGGTCTGTCATGGTCATTTGACGAGCCTCAGAAAGCCGGGCTGCTGGCCCGGATTGGCGGATGTTTGAAGATGCGTTCGCGCCATGAACGGGTCCGGCTGAATGGCGACCTCGGCTTCATGCACGATTTCAAAGCTGCAATCTTGTCTGGCCCGTCCGATATGGGCGGGCAGGGCGATATGGTTTGTCCGCGGTTCGACCAGCACATCGCCGAGCGGCGTGCTGGTGGTGTGCGTCTGGACTGCGGCAAGCACTTTTTCGACATCGTCGGTGCCTGCCCGTTCAATGCCGGCGGCGATCATCAGAACACTAGAATAGGCTTGGGCGAATATGGCCGAAAGGCTGCCGTCGAAGCCATTACTTCTGACGGCTTCCAGAAAGGTGCGATTGGTTTCGCCCGGCAGTGTGCGGAAATAGCAGCTTACGCTGTAATTGCCCTCGGCGGCATTGCCGACATGCTCCAGCTCGCTCTCATAGAGATTGCAGCTCAGAACGGGCCTGACATTGGTGCGGAAATCGCTGTTTCTGCGGCCCAGTTCCGCATAGGCGCGCAGGAACGTATAGGACGATTCACCGATCAGATTGTTGAGGATGAAGTCGGGCTTCTTGCTTTCGATTTCCCGGATGAGATGGTCGATGTCCGTGTCGCCGATGGCGATGGCGCGCTCACCGAGAACTTCGCCGCCAGCTGCATTCAGCATTTCGCGGGCGAGGCGGTTGGTTTCCCAGCCCCAGATATAGTTCGAACCGAGCAATATGGCGCGATTGCCAAAGCGGGGCACAATGAAGTCGATCAGCGGCACAAGATGCTGGTTGGCGCAGGCTGCCGCATAAACGACGCGGTCGCTCGCTTCGAAGCCTTCATAAACGCAGGGATACCAGAGCAGTGCATCGCGCTTTTCGACGACGGGAATAACTTCCTTGCGGCTCCAGGATGTGGTGCAGCCGACGATGTGTTTAACGCCCTGTTGCGAAATCAGTTCTTCGCTCAGCGGCGCGTAACGGTCGGGATTGCCGCTCGGATCGGCAATCAGCGGAACGAGATTGAACGGAAGGTCCCGATCATTGACGGCTTTGATCGCTGCCATAGCTCCGCAATAGCCCTCATAGCCCAGTTTTTGATAAGGACCGGAGTGCGAAAACAGAACGCCGACAGGAATGTCTTTTTTGTTGCTTTGAGACATGCGAAAAGCCAAACACAAAAACCCCTCCGGAATTTTTAGATTCCGAGAAGGGCCCAAATGCCAAATAAGAATTTAGCCCGGAAATTACTGAATTCGGAGCATTTCCGTCAAGCTATTTCTTTTTGCTGTTATTTTGAGCAACATTATTATTTTTTATGCAAATGCATATGAAGGAATATTGTTTCTCGCGGTGCCATCCGCCCGGTTCTCAGGCAAGGCTCCCACACACGCAGTTTTGCCTTGTTCGACGGGGGTGAACCGCGATAAGCCGCTGACAGATAAATAGCACCGTTTGACGGGACACATAGCATGACGACGCAGACCACCAGCCACGGCCTCAATGACCTATCCTCACTCGTTCAGCAGCTCTCGGACAAGGTGGAGCCGGATCTGATCGAGATCCGCCGTGACATTCACGCCCATCCCGAAACCGGCTTCGATGTGGAGCGGACGGCTGGTGTGGTGGCGCGCGAGCTGGATCGTCTCGGCATCGAGCATCAGACCGGCATTGGCCGCACAGGGGTTGTGGGGTTGATCAAGGGCGGGCGTCCGGGGCCGACGCTGGTTATCCGTGCCGACATGGATGCGCTGCCCATTGAGGAGCAGACCGGCCTGCCTTTTGCCAGCACCCATCAGGGCAAGATGCACGCCTGCGGTCACGATCTCCACACGGCGATGCTGATCGGTATTGGCAGCGTGCTCAAGGAAATCGCCCCGCGCCTGAGCGGCAATGTGAAGCTGATGTTCCAGCCCGCCGAGGAAACGCTGGAAAGCGGCGCCCGCGCCATGATTGCGGATGGTATTCTGGACGGTGTCGACTACGCGCTCGGCTTTCATAACCAGCCTGAAGAACCGACCGGCACTTTCACCTTTGTGGAAGGCGTGGCCAATGGTTCGTCGGACGAGTTCGACATCACTGTTCATGCGGCTTCCGGCCATGCGGCCCGCCCGCATCAGGCCGTTGATCCGATTGTCGCGACGGCACAGCTGATCAACCAGTTGCAGACGGTCGTATCGCGCGAGGTCGACCCGATGCACACGGCTGTACTGACAATCGGTTCGATCCATGGCGGTCACACCCATAACATCATCCCGGATGCGGTGACGCTGATGGGCACCGTCCGTTGTCAGGATGCCGCGACACGCGATGTGGTCGAGGCTGCGGTTCGCCGCATCTGTGCCGGGCTTGAAGCGTCCATGCGGGTGCGCTGCGAAATCAATTATGTGCGCGGTGTGCCCTCAATGGTATCCGATCCCTATCTGATCGAGACAACGGGTGCCGCCATTCGCGAGCACTACGGCGACGTTTATTTCAAGCGCGGCGGCAGCCTTGGCTCGGAAGATTTTGCTCTGGTGGCCGAGAAGGTGCCGTCGTTCCAGCTGGGCGTCGGCGCATCGCAGGAAGGCCGCAACGACAAGCTGCACAATTCCGATTATCAGCCGGACGAACGCTCGATTGCAAATGGTGTCGTTGCGTTGTCGCTGGCGGCGATCCGCATTCTTTCCTGATATAAAAAAGGCGGCTGAAAAGCCGCCTTTTTCTTTTGAACCTAGAGCATTTCCAGCAAAAGTGCGTAGCGCCTACGCGGGAAAATCAGTTCACTGGACTGATTTTTGATCCCGCTTCGATGCGTAGGATAATACGTAAAAACAAATAAATAGAGCGGTTCCACGATTCCGTTTTAACCGGAACCGCTCTAGACGCGAACTTACGCGCAGAGATATTTGCTCGACAATGCGTGGATGTGGTTGGTGCCGATGCCGCAGCAACCGCCGATAATGCCTGCGCCATTCTTCACCCAGCGCTGCGCCCAGACGCCATAGGCATCCGGATCGAGATCGGCGCGTACTTCCGTAACGGTTGCATTGGCTTCTTCGTCGCCCTGCTGCGACGGGAAGGCATTGGCATAAACGCCGACAGGAATATCTTTGCCGAGTTCGTCGAAAACTTTTTTCGCAGCCAGAATGGCGGCGTCCATGACTTCCGGCATGGCGCAATTGAACAGCAGCGCTTCCGCGCCGATTTCTGCGGCCAGGCGCGCACCTTCGGCAACGGTTTCACCCGAACGAAGCTGGGCTTCGCCCATATCTTCCGGCGCAACATCATCGCGCAGCGTATAGGAAACCCAAAGCGGCTTGCCGGTGCTGCGGGTGGCCTCATGGGCAGCTTTCACTTCGGCGAGGCTGCTTTGGGTTTCGGCAAGCCAGAGGTCGACCGATGGCGCAAGACCGTCAACCAGAACGCCAAGCAATTCGCCCGCACGGGCCGGATCGAACAGGTCCGGCTGGTAAGAGCCGAAGACCGGCGGCAGCGAACCGGCAACCTTCACATCGCGGTCGGACGCATCGGCGGCTTCGCGGGCAATGGTGCCGGAAAGGGCTGCGAGCTTGTGACCATCCGCGGCAAAGCGCTCTTCGCCGATATGGAACGGCACGACCGCATAGCTGTTGGTGGTGATGACATCGGCGCCAGCGGCAATATAGCCGTCATGCACTTCGCGCACGAATTGCGGGCCTTCCATCAGGGCAAGCGCCGACCATTCCGGCTGGCGGAACGGTGCGCCGACGCGCTCCAGTTCGCGGCCCATGCCGCCGTCGAGAATGATTGCCCCGGTGCGCGCGTTGTTGGTCATGAGGTCTTGTCCTTTCAGATATTGTCCTGTGCTGTGCTGGCGCGTGCGGCAATGATGCCGTCGAGCCAGCCGGGTTCCATTTGCGGAACAGAAGCCAGAAGTCTGGCCGTATAGTCGTCGAAGGGCGGCGTCAGCACGCTGGCCTTCGGGCCATAGCGCACCACCCGCCCGCGATGCATGACCGCAATGGTGTCAGCGATGGCGCGCACGATGGCCAGATCGTGCGTCACAAAGAGATAGGATGTCCCGGTCTCGTTTTGCACCCTGCGCAAGAGATCAAGAATACCTTCGGCCACCAGCGGATCGAGCGCCGAAGTGGGCTCGTCGCAAAGCAGCAGCTTTGGCCGCGCGGCAAGCGCGCGCGCAATGCAAACGCGCTGTTTCTGGCCGCCGGAAAGTTCAGCCGGATAGCGCTCCAGCACGGTCTGCGGCAGTTCAATGCGATCCATCAGTTCGGCCACGGCCTTGCGCCGGTCTGCACGACCCATGCCGAAATAAAACTGCAACGGTCGTCCGACGATATCGGCGATGGTGCGACGGGGATTGAGCGCCAGATCGGGCAACTGGCTGATCATCTGGATATTGCGCAGCGTTTCCTTCGACCGGCCTTCAAGGCGTGGCGACAGAAGGGCTCCGTCAAAGCGAATCTCACCGGCGGTTGGCGGCAGAAGCCCGCAAACCACGCGGGCCAGCGTCGATTTGCCGGAACCCGACTCGCCGACAATGGCAAGTGTGCGACCCTTTTCCAGTTCAAGCGAAATGTCGCTCAGAACCGGATTGGCGGGGTCATAGGCAGCGCTGATCTTGCTGACGGTCAGGAGCGGCTCAGCGGTGTGCTGTTTGCCTTCCACTTCCTTCTGGCGCACGGCAACAAGCTGGCGCGTATAATCTTCGCGCGGCGCGTCGAATATCTGGCGAACAGGCCCCTGTTCGACCATGCGACCATGACGCAACACCATGATGTCGTCGGCGATCTGGGCGACGACCGCGAGGTCGTGCGAGATATAAAGCGCTGCCGTGCCGGTGGTTTCGATGGCCTTTTTGATCGCGATCAGCACTTCGATCTGGGTGGTCACGTCGAGCGCGGTGGTCGGTTCGTCGAATACCACGAGATCGGGCTTCGGGCACAGCGCCATGGCCGTCATGGCGCGCTGCAACTGACCGCCCGATACCTGATGCGGATAACGCTCGCCGAAATGCTCCGGGTCAGGCAGGCCGAGCATGGTGAAGAGTTCTATCGCGCGCTTTCTGGCTTCAGCGCGCTTCATCAGACCGTGCCAGACAGTGGCTTCGATCACCTGATCGATCAGGCGATGGGCGGGGTTGAAGGCAGCGGCTGCCGATTGCGCCACATAGGCGACATGGCTACCGCGCATTGCTTGCATGTCCTTGCGTGACAGCGACAGGATGTTGCTGCCATCAAGGGTCACGGTGCCGCCGGTAATCTGCAAGCCGCCGCGTGCATGCCCGAGGGCTGCAAGACCGATGGTCGATTTGCCCGCGCCGGATTCGCCGATAAGGCCAAGAACACGACCTTTGGCAAGGGTCAGG
The DNA here is from genome assembly GCF_029909865.1 of Ochrobactrum sp. 19YEA23. Classification (NCBI taxonomy): domain Bacteria; kingdom Pseudomonadati; phylum Pseudomonadota; class Alphaproteobacteria; order Hyphomicrobiales; family Brucellaceae; genus Ochrobactrum; species Ochrobactrum sp. 19YEA23. The sequence continues at coordinate 12,268 of NZ_JASAMQ010000016.1, forward strand.
TCGATCTTGTCGACGACAATGCCGTCATCGGAACGGATTTCCAGACCGGTGATTTTCAGCAAGGGTTCAGCCCCAGTCTCAACCATTGTCCTGCGCACCCCGCTTCAGGCTCGATGTGCGCTGCAAAACCCAATCGACAACGAAATTGACGCTGATCGCCAGGGCGGCAATGGTGCCGCCGGGAATAAGCGCGGCGAAGACGCCGAACATCAGCCCGTCCTTATTGTCTTTCACCAGACTGCCCCAATCGGCCACTGGCGGTTGCACGCCAAGCCCGAGGAAAGACAGGGTGGAGAGGAACAGGATTGCGAAGACGAAACGCAGACCGAATTCGGCCAGCAGCGGCGACAATGCGTTGGGCAGGATTTCGTTGAAGATGATCCAGCCTTTGCTCTCGCCACGCAGACGGGCGATCTCGACATAGTCCAGCACCACCACATCCGAAGCGATGGCGCGGCTGACGCGGAAAACGCGGGTCGCTTCCAGCACGGCCATGACGGCGATAAGCACGAACACGCTTTTCGGCAAAACGGCGAGCACCACCAGCGCGAAGATCAGCGTTGGGATCGCCATGAGCAGATCGTTGGTGCGCGACAGAAGCTGGTCCGGCCAGCCCCTGGAGAGCGCAGCAAGAAAGCCAAGCGGCACGCCGATTGCAAAAGCGGCGATGGTGGAGGCCGCGGCAATCGACAGCGTCAGCCGTGTGCCCCAGATAACGCGGGACAGAAGATCGCGACCGATATTGTCCGTGCCGAGCAGAGCTTGCGGTGAGGGACCTTGCCAGACAGCGCCCACCACTTCCGAAATCGGATGCGGCGCCAGAAAATCTGCGAAAATGGCGACGAACAGGAAGAAGGCGATACCGCCGAAACCGATGATCGCCAGCAGGGCTGAAGATTGCTTGCGCTTTTTCATCGCGGGTGCCTCAACCGTGGATTCGTCAGGATCACAATGACGTCGGCGATGATGTTGAGGCCGATATAGACGGCGGCAAAGATCAGACCGCAGGCCTGCACCACCGGCACGTCACGCTTGGCGACGTGATCGACCATATATTGCCCCATGCCGGGATAAACGAAGATCACTTCGACCACCACGACACCGACCACCAGATAAGCGAGGTTCAGCGCAATGACATTGATGACCGGCGACAGCGCATTGGGCAAGGCGTGTTTCAAAAGGATGCGCCAGCGCGGCAGGCCTTTGAGCTGTGCAGTCTCGATATAGGGCGACGACATGACGGAAAGCAGCGAGGCGCGCGTCATCCGCACCATATGACCGGTGACGGCAATCACCAGCGTCATGCAGGGCAGGGCCACAGCCGTCAGGCGCTGCCAGCCGCTCATCGACGACGTGACGAGCGCGCTCGATGGCAGCAGACCGAGCGAAATCGCCAGATAGGCGATCAGAATATAGGCCACGAAAAATTCCGGCAGCGATATGGTGGCGAGCGTTGCCACGGCTATGCCCCGGTCTATCACCGTACCGGCATAAAGAACGGAAATGATACCGAGCACCAGCGCCAGCGGTATGGCGAACAGCGCCGACATGGCAGCAAGATAGAGCGTGTTCGACAGGCGCGGCGCAATGCTTTTGGCGATGTCCTGCCGGTTGGAATAGCTGCGGCCAAGATCGCCTTGTACGGCATTGACCAGCCATTCGGAATAGCGCTGGATTGCCGGTCGCTCGAGGCCCAGTTCCTTGCGGATGCTCTCGACGGCCTGCGGGGTCGCCTGCTGGCCGAGCATCGCGGTTGCCACGTCGCCGGGCAGGATTTGTGTGCCTGCAAAAATGACCACTGATATCGCCCAGAGCAACACGATGCCAAGCAGAATGCGGCGCACGATCAGCCCGAGAAGCGAGTTGCTGCGCAGAAAACCACCAGAACGTTTGCGTGAGGAAGGCCTATAGGCTCCCGCGACGGCGGCTTGCGCGTCGATATCGGGTCGCTCTGTCGGCATGTCTGTCATTCGTGGCTCAGTGTTGGGGCGTCGATCTGCCCCGGAGAAAACCTTGCGGCAAAAGGGTTGCCCGGTTTGGGACCTGCAACGTGTTAATGGTTCACCGCGCCGCTGCCAAGTCCTGTTTGGACCTCACATCGATTTTCTATAAGTTTGCTTCCGGTTCGGAATGCGTCTCAAGGACAAGCAGGGGGATAAAAAGCAAAAATCCCGGACGAAGCCGGGATTTTGATAGTGCCTGCTGGAAACTGGAGCGGGCGAAGGGATTCGAACCCTCGACCCCAACCTTGGCAAGGTTGTGCTCTACCCCTGAGCTACACCCGCTCGCGCCAGTTTCGACCTGAAAACGTTTCCGAAGGAAGTCGTTTCCGTCAGGCAGGCGGTATATGAACCAACGCATTGCAGATTGCAACAGGCAAAACGAGCCTTTCGATGGAAAATTTTTCATCGCTGTGGATGAATGAAATCATGCCCCCACACGACCGGCGCTGAGGCGTGAAAAGCTGATTACCGATGCAAACAGCGCAAAGCCCGAAGCGATGAACAGAATATAGGGCGTGCCTTCCACACCCCATTGCGACAGCAGGAAAGCCACGAAGGCTGCACCCAGCGACTGGCCGAGCAGGCGGGCGGTGCCGAGCATACCGCTTGCAGCGCCAGAACGGGCACGCGGTGTCGAGGTGATCATCATGCGGTTATTCGGCGCCTGAAACAGGCCGAAGCCGATGCCGCAAATGGCCATGCGCCAGCAAATATCGCCAATCGTTGGATGGGCGGGCAACATGCCGACCAGTGCCAGCCCGGCGGCAAAGGTGATGAGGCCGAGCAGGCCCAGAATCGCCGGGGAATGTTTATCCGAAAGCTTGCCGGACAAAGGCGCAACCAATGCCAGCGCAATCGGCCATGGCATCATGAGAAAGCCGACCTCGATCGGCTTGAAACCAAACACGGTCTGAAACAGGAATGGCAGCGAGATGAAGGCCATCATCTGCGCCAGAAACGACATGATCGATGTGCAGATCGAGAGTGTGAATACGGGAATACGCAGCAGATCGAGTGGCAAGAGAGGATCTGAGGTGCGCAGCGAGCGGCGTGTCAAAAGGATGCCCGCCACGAGACACGCGACAGCTTGCAGCACGACAACAGTTTTACTGATTTCGTTACCTGCGCTGTCGATGGTCGTGATCAGAAGGCCGATGGTCAAAGCGCTGAGGATGGCGCTGACGACATCGAACTTGCGCGCCGAGCGCTCGTTTTCCGGCAGGGTCCGGATGCCCATCGCAACCGCTGCGATACCGAGCGGGATATTGATGACGAACAGCCAGGGCCAGGTCAGCGAGGACAGGATGACACCTGCAAGCGTCGGTCCAATGGTCGAAGAAACCGCGACAAAGAGGGCATTTAGGCCGATGGCCGTGCCGAATTTTGCCTGCGGAACTGTATAGCGTAACAGCGCAGTGTTGACGCTCATCAGCCCTGCTGCGCCCAATCCCTGCACGATACGCGCAAGGGTCAGCGTTTCGAGCGAGCGCGCGAAGACGCAAGCCACCGATGCGACCGTAAACAGTGCAACGCCCGCCAGATAGATGCGGCGATAGCCGTAGATTTCGCCAAGCGCTGCCAGCGGCAACAGGCTGATGACGATGGCGAGCTGGTAGCCGTTGACGATCCAGATCGAGGCGGCGGGACCGGCGGCAAAATCGGCGGCGATTGTCGGCAAGGCGACATTGGCAATGGTGCCGTCGATGACGGCAAGCGTCAAACCGACCATCAAGGTAGCCCATGCCCAATAGATTCTCGGCTTGGGCAATCCGTCCGGTGCGACGGACGTGCCTTGCTTGATGACGGTTTCGTGCTTCATGTCATTGACCAGTCTGAGGGATGGCAGCAACCTTAACCCGATTGGGAAGGTGAGCAAGCTATCTAACTCAAAATTGCCCGCCGAACACCGTTTTTGCCCGATAAATTGATCGGGTAACGCTATTGTGTGCCGTTTGCGGGCGAAACGGGCAGGTTCATCACCCGCGCATAGTGGCGGGGGTTGAAACTGAGATAGAGCGGGCAGATCGCCGCGACCAGTACAAGATGCATGATCCAGCCCGCTGCAAAGCCGCCGGTGATACTATGGAGAAGCGCGGTTGCCACAGGCCCAAGTGCTGCAATCAGAAAACCGCCGCCCTGCATCATGGCGGCCAGAGCGCCTGCTTCATCCGGTTTCGGCAAATGGTCCAGCGAGGTGATCATCGCAAGCGCGAAACTGCCGCCGAGACCAGCGCCGCAGATCGCCGACCACAGAACGGGCGAGATATCGGGCGCGAAGGCAAGCCCGGCAAATCCGACAGCCTGCATCAACAGGCTGAACAGCAGCCACGGGCGGCGGTCGACGCTGCGTCTTGCGAGCATGGGCAGTCCAAAGGCGCTCAACGCCTGCGCAATCGCCATGGTGGCGACAAGGCTGCCTGTCGCCGAGGCGCCAAGCCCCAGCGTCTGATAATAAGGTGCAAGCCATGCGACCATCGAGGAATAACCGGCGTTGACGAGACCGAATGCAGCCATCAGCGCCCATGTGCGCGGACGCCGCAGCAGTGTGGCTGTGATGCCCGACTTTCGGCTTGATGCTTTCGTTGCGCTTGGGCCGTCTTTCAGGATTGCTACGGCTGCGACCAGCGCGAGTATGGCGGGAATGGCCAGCAAAGAGAGCGCATAGCGCCAGTTATGGGCCGCACCGGCAAACCATGGTGCCAGTCGCGCGCCGAGCGCGCCGCCGCCCATGATCGTTGCGGAATAAAGCCCGGTGATTGTGGCGATGGACGACGGAAATCTGGCCTTGATGAGGCCGGGCATCAGCGCCTGTATCATGGCAACGCCAGCGCCGCAGAGAATGGCCGTGATGATCAGCGACAGGCCGTCCGGCACGATACCGCGCAGGGCCGATCCGGCTGCAAGGATTGCAAGTGCTGCAAACATGCTGCGGCGTGTGCCGAAAAGCGACTGGATGCGCGGGGCGACGAAAGCGCCAAGCCCCATCAGCAGCATGGGCAGAAAGGTCAGCAGCGAAAGCGCACCGAAACCCATGCCGGTATCGGCGGCAATATCTGACAGAACCGGCCCCGGTCCCGTCAGGAAAGGCCGCAAGTTGAGGCCGATCAGGGCGACGAGCGTGACAAGAGCAATGGGTGCGGTCTGGTTGCCGCCGGTGCTGGCATGGTTGTTCTGCATGGTGAGACTTTATTGTGTGCCGCTGCGATCCTGCCATGCGCGAAGGAGGCGCTCGCCTTCTTCCGATGGATAATGTTCAAAGCGGATACCGGTCTGCGCGCTGACGGGCTTGGCCAGCTCAGCGGCGATTTTGGCGGTGGAAAGGCCATAGGGTTCGGCCTGTTCGTTGGAATTGGCGAACAGGATCTTGTCGACGCCCGCCATGCGCATGGCCGCAAAGCACATCGGGCAGGGCTGGCCGCTGGCATAGACGGCGCAACCGTCGAGACGCGGCGATTGCAGGGCCTTACCCGCTGCACGCAGCGCCAGCAATTCGGCATGGGCGGTCGGGTCGCATTCGGCCTGCATGCGGTTGACGCCGATGGCAATGACGTCTCCGTCCTTGACCACCACCGCGCCGAACGGACGCCCGCCCTGTTCGATATTGTCGAAGGCAAGCGCTATGGCCTGATCGAGAAAGGCGCGGTCGGTGCTCATTTCGCGCCTGCCTTTTCAAGAAGGGCGACCATTGGCGCAAAGCCGCGCTGGCGCGCATGCTGCAATGGCGTCACGCCGTCCTTGTCGGCAAGGTTTACATCGGCACCGGCATCGATCAACTGCCTGACGATTTCAACATGGCGTTCGCCGCCATCGCCCAGAATGACGGCTTCCAGCAAGGCGGTCCAGTGAAGCTTGTTGACGTGATCGACATTCACGCCTGCCGCGATCAGCGTGCGCACCGTCTCGACATGGCCGCGCTCGGAAGCCGGGATCAGCGCCGTTCCGCCATAACGGTTGGTGCTTTTCAGGTCCGCGCCATGGGCCAGCGTCAGTTTCAGGATTTCGAGATGGCCGCGCGCGCCCGCATAAAGATAGGGGCTGTCATGGATCGCGTCCTTGGCATTCACATTCGCACCCGCCTCGATCAAGGCGCGCGCAACATCGATGTGATTGGCGTGGGTCGCGGCGAGCAGGGCCGTTTCGCCATTTTTGCCGCGTGCTTCAAGATCGGCTCCGGCCTTGATGGCGGCATTCACGGCGGCGAGGTTGCCGCTGCTGGCTGCTTCGATAAGGCCGGTTGCGGTTTGTGCGATGGCCTGATGGCCGGGCAAGGTGGGTTCGCTCATGACAATCGCTCCTGCAATCAATGCCAAGGCACTCAAGCTGAATAGTGTTCGGCGCATTTGCGGCCCTCCTTGGTTGATCGTTTTCATACAGCCTGGCCGTTATATTTGAAAATTAAATGTTGAACTGATATTCAGTGGATTTATGAATACTATGTTCAATCTCGATTTGATGCGGGCCTTCGTCACCGTTGTCGACAGCCGCAGCTTCACGGTTGCGGCGCAGCAATTGCATTCGACGCAGTCGACCATCAGTCAGAAAATATTGCGGCTGGAAGAGGTGGCGGGGCAGGCCTTGCTGGAGCGGGCGCGCCGCGATGTGCGGCCCACCGATGCCGGGGAAAAGCTGCTTGGCTATGCGCGGCGCATGCTGCATCTGCATGACGAAGCTGCCGCGGCCATGACCGGCAGCGCGCTTGCGACGGTGTTTCGTCTGGGGCTGCCGGAAGATTTCGCGTCGCGGTTGGTCACGCCTGCCTTGGCCGCTTTCATGCGGGAGCATCCGAATATCAAACTGGAAGTGACAAGCGGTCTCAGCCGCGACTTGCAGAAAGGTTTTGAGACGGGTGATTTCGATCTCGTGATGGTCAAGCAAAAGCGCGGCGAGACGGTCGGCAAAATGCGCTGGCCCGAGCCCTTGACCTGGCTTGAAAGTGCGGATTTTCCGGTGTCTTCGATGTCGCGGCTTGAACCCCTGCCGCTGGTCGCCTTTCCGCCGAACGGGCTTTATCGCAGCGACATGATGGAGGTGCTCGACCGGATCGGCAGGCCGTGGCATGTGGTGTTCACCAGTTCCAGTCTGGTGAGCATTCAAAGCGCCGTTGCGGAGGGGCTTGGCGTCAGCCTGTTGCCGACGCGCGTTATATTGCCCACCCACCGCGCCGTACCGGAGCTTGCGGGCCTGCCTGCGGTCGAGCCGATGGAAATCGTCATCCGGCACATGGATCATGGCCCCGAACAGATCAGGCAACTGGCGGGGATACTGGCCGAAACCGTCGAAAACTGATGATCACCATTCGAAGCGGGATCGGAAACGTTTCGTCCTCCGGAATGATCCTTACTTTCTGTCTGCCTTTCCCAAAATGATCGGTCGTCAACAGGCTTTCATCTTTTCAGAAAAGTCGCCGAAAATCGGATTGACCGATTTTGTATCCAGGATATAGTTTGAGAAAAGTTGGGAGGCTTTTCGATTGTCGGCTTATGAATGGCGTAGTCAGACCCGGTTGCTGGACGAAGTGGCAGAGGCGCTTCGGGAGCGAATCTATGCGGGCGTTTATGCGCCGGGCGCGATCCTCCGGCAGGAGCATATCGCCACCGAATTCGGCATCAGCCGCACGCCTTTGCGTGAAGCCTTGCGTGTTCTGGAACGTGACGGGCTGGTCATCCATCTGCCGGGCCGGGGGGTGCGTGTCGCCTCCGCCGATCTCACCCGCCTGATCGATGCCTATGCCGTGCGTGAAGTGCTGGACGGTGTGGCTGCGCGCTTTGCCGCCGAGCGGGCGAGCGATGCGGATATCGCCAGATTGCGCACGCATGTTGCGGGCCAGTCGGCAGTGGTCGATCTGTGGGATCCCAAAGCCTACACCCAGTCCAATGTCGATTTTCATATGGCGGTGATGAACACCGCAGGCAATGCCTCGCTGATTGCCTTCGTGCCGCTGTTGCGCATGACATCGCAGGTTTTTGCGCCGTCCTTTTCGCTGTCGGTAGACCGTGCGCGCGACGCCATCCGCGAACATGGCGCTATCGTTGAGGCCATTGCCGCGCGCGATGGTGAACAGGCTGAGCGGCTGGCGCGGGCGCATATCCGCGCCACCACGGCAAGATTGGAGGCGGAACAGCCTCTTCGGGAGAATGAAGATGAAGCATGAGAACCAGACGGGAGGAGCGGGCTTGCTCCGTTATGGCAATTTCATCGCGGGTCAGTGGCAGGATGCGGCTGGCGGCGAGCATATCACCCTCAAGAACCCTTCCGATGGCAGCGATCTGGCGCTGATCGCGCGCGGCGCCAAGGCCGATATCGATCAGGCTGTGGCGGCCGCCCGCAAGTCGCTTTCCGGTGATTGGGGCAAGCTGACCGCAACCGAACGTGGCCGTGTGCTGCATCGCGTTTCGGAAGAGGTGTTGAAGAACATCGATCTCCTGACCGATCTGGAATCGAAGGATGTCGGCAAGCCGGTCGGCCAAGCCCGCGCCGATGTGGTGGCGCTGGCGCGTTATCTCGAATTTTACGGCGCATCCGCCGACAAGGTGCATGGCGACACGCTGCCCTATCAGAACGGCTTTACGGTTCTGTCGATCTATGAGCCGCATGGCGTCACGGGCCATATCATTCCGTGGAACTATCCGATGCAGATTCTGGGTCGCAGCCTCGGCGCAGCACTGGCTATGGGCAATGCAGCCGTGGTCAAGCCTGCCGAAGAAGCCTGCCTGACCATTCTCGAATTTGCGCGTATTGCCGAAAAAGCTGGTCTGCCGGTCGGCGCGCTCAATGTCGTCACCGGGCTTGGCGCGGAAGCCGGTGCCGCACTTTCCGAACATCCCGATGTCAACCACATCTCGTTCACGGGGTCGGTGCGCACGGGTGAAGCGGTACAAGCCGCAGCGGCAAAGAACACGGTGCCGGTGACGCTGGAACTTGGCGGAAAATCGCCGCAGATCGTTTTCGCCGATGCCGATCTCGACCGCGCTTTGCCGTTTCTGGTCAATGCGGGCATTCAGAATGCCGGTCAGACATGCTCGGCTTCGTCGCGCATTCTCGTTGAGCGCAGCATTTATGAAGATGTCGTCGCGCGCATGAGCGAACGCTACCGCGCGTTGAAAGTTGGCCCGGCCAGCGCCGATCCGTCGGTCGGTCCGGTGGTGTCACAGCGCCAGAAGGCGATTGTTGAAAGCTATCTCGATCTGGCGAAGGAAAGCGGGCTGGCCATTGCCGCGCAAGGTGTGCTGACCGAAGACGCGCCGGAAGGCGGGGCCTATGTGCTGCCGACGCTGATCCGCGACGTACCTGCCGATCATCGTCTGGCGCAGGAGGAAATCTTTGGCCCGGTGCAGGTTATCCTGCCTTTCGACACGGAAGAAGAAGCCATCGCGATTGCCAATGGGACGTCATACGGCCTCGTCTGCGGCATCTGGACCAATGATGGCGGACGTCAGTTCCGCCTGGCGCGGGCCATCCATTCCGGGCAGGTCTTCATCAATAACTACGGCGCTGGCGGCGGTATCGAATTGCCGTTCGGCGGCGTGAAGAAATCCGGCCATGGCCGCGAAAAGGGTTTTGAGGCGCTTTACGGGTTTGCCTCGCTGAAGACCATCTCGGTCTGGCACGGATAAAACAGCATTTTCAGGGAAGCGGGAACCGGTTTCCCGTCTGAAAATGCGATGAAAATAGCATTTGGGAGAATTGCAGTGTCGCTTGAAGGTAAGGTCGCGCTCATCACGGGAGCAGGTTCGGGGTTTGGCGAAGGCATGGCAAAGCGCTTTGCTGACGGCGGCGCAAAGGTCGTCATTGTTGACCGCGACAAGGCAGGCGCTGAGCGCGTCGCAGGCGAAATCGGCGATGCAGCGCTGGCCGTGGCTGCCGATATTTCCAGGGAAGTCGATGTTGATGCAGCGGTGGAAGCTGCTTTGTCGAAATTCGGCAAGGTCGATATTCTGATCAACAATGCCGGCATCGGTCACAAGCCGCAAAACGCCGAGCTGGTGGAGCCGGAAGAGTTCGATCGCATTCTCGGCGTCAATGTGCGTGGCGTCTATCTGATGACGCGCAAGCTCATTCCGCACATGAAAAAGAATGGCGAAGGCGTCATTCTGAACGTCGCTTCGACTGGCGCTGGTCGCCCGCGTCCGAACCTTGCCTGGTACAATGCCACCAAGGGCTGGGTTGTTTCGGTGACGAAGGCGCTCGCCATTGAACTCGCACCGTCGAAAATCCGCGTTGTGGCGCTGAACCCGGTTGCCGGTGAAACGCCGCTTCTCACCACATTCATGGGTGAGGACACCGAAGAAATTCGCAAGAAGTTCCGCGATTCCATCCCGATGGGCCGCCTGTTGAAACCTGATGATCTGGCTGAAGCGGCGGCTTTCCTTTGCTCGCCTGCTGCCTCTATGATTACGGGGGTTGCGCTCGACGTGGATGGCGGGCGTTCGATTTAAATCAAAAGGGATAAGGGGAGCCCATGGGTAACTTACTGAAAGCCGGGCTTATAACGGCTGCGATGCTGGCATCGATCAACGGTGCTTTTGCGAAGGACACGCTGGTGGTCGGCGAAGTGCTGGAGCCTCCGGGTCTGGACCCGACCGCCAATGCCGCCGCCGGTATCCGGCAGGTTACCTATGCCAACCTTTATGAAGGTCTGGTGCGCATAGTCGAAGACGGCACAGTGAAGCCGCTTCTGGCTGAAAGCTGGACCGTTTCCGACGACAAGAAGACCTATACGTTCAAGCTGCGTCAGGGCGTGAAGTTTCACGACGGCACGCCGTTCGACTGCTCGGTGGTGAAATTCTCCTATGAGCGCGCTGTCGCTCCGGATTCCACCAATGCGCAGAAGGGCCTGTTTGCGCCGATTGAAAGCACGCAATGCCCAGACCCGGCGACAGCCGTTGTCTCGCTGAAGCGCCCGACCTCGAACTTCCTGTTCAATATGGGCTGGGGCGATGCGGTGATGGTCGCGCCGAATTCGGCTGGCGACAACAAGACCAAGCCGGTTGGCACGGGTCCGTTCAAGTTCAAGCGCTGGGTGCAGGGTGACCGCGTCGAGCTGGAACGCAATGCGGATTATTGGGGTGAGCCTGCAAAGCTCTCTGCCGTCACGTTCCGTTTCGTCAGCGATCCGTCGGCTGCAGCCGCCGCCATCCTTGCGGGTGACATTGACGTATTCCCGATGTTCCAGGCCCCGGAGCTGATCAGCCGCTTCAAGAGCGACGACAAGTTGCAGGTCGAAGTTGGCGATACGGCAGGCAAGGTCATCCTGTCGCTGAACAACGCCAAAGCGCCTTTCGACAATGTGAAGGTGCGTCAGGCGCTGGCCCATGCCATCGACAGCAAGGCGCTGATCGAAGGCACCTATTCGGGCTTCGGCACGCCAATCGGTTCGCATTATTCGCCGGTCGATCCGGGCTATGTCGATCTCTCGCAGACCTATCCGTATGATCCGGCCAAGGCCAAGCAGCTTCTGGAAGAGGCGGGTGTACCGGCAGGCACATCGATCACCATCACGCTTCCGCCGCCCGCCTATGCACGTCGCGGCGGCGAGATCATCGCGGCGATGCTGGCCGAGGTCGGCATTCAGGTCAATCTCGTGCCGATCGAGTTTGCGCAGTGGCTGGATCAGGTGTTCAAGCGGTCGGATTTCGACGCGACGATCATCGCCCACACCGAAGCGCGCGATCTCGATATCTATGCCCGCGACAAATACTACTTCAACTATAACAGCCCGGATTATAAGGCGCTCTACAAGGCCTATGCCGAGGCTGGCAGCGACGAGGAACAGCTGGAACTCGTCAAGAAGTTGCAGGAAAAACTGGCCGCCGACGAACCGAATGTCTTCCTCTATGCGCTGCCGAAAATCGGCGTCTGGAACAAAAACGTCAAGGGTCTGTGGAAGAACATGCCGATCCCGGCTGATGATCTGACCCAGGCTTACTGGGCCGAATAAAAACCTCCGCCCCGGCGCTTTGGCAAAGGGGCGGCGAACAACAAGAATGGCCGTGCGCTCCATAAACATAAGGGGAGAGCGTGCGGCGAGTTGGAATGTGGAAAGCGGATATCCGTCTTTTCAAGGAGGTCGTTTTGCTGGCTTATATATCCGGGCGGTTGGTCTCGCTCTTGCTGACGACGCTTGCGGCTTCCGTCATCGTCTTTCTGCTGATGCAGGTTCTGCCGGGCGATCCGGCGGCGGTGATCCTCGGCATCAATGCGCAGCCTGAAACATTGGCTGCGCTCCATACCCAGCTCGGTCTCGACCAGCCGATCTGGTGGCGCTATCTCACATGGATCGGCGGCTTTCTTAAAGGCGATTTCGGCACGAGTTACACCTATTCCGTGCCGATCAGCGAATTGCTCGGTCCGCGCATCATGGTCACGCTGCCGCTGGCACTTTTGTCGATGGTTTTGTCGGTCGCGGTTGCCATTCCGGTCGGCGTATATGCGGCGTCCAAACGCGGCAAAACCGGCGACGTGCTGTCCATGGGCGTGGCGCAGGTTGGCGTGGCTATCCCGAATTTCTGGCTTGGCCTGCTCTTGATCCTGCTGTTTGCCTTGCAGCTCGGCTGGTTTCCGGCCTCGGGCTTTGCGGGGTGGGAAGGCAGCTTCTGGAACGGTATCCGCTCGCTGTTCCTGCCAGCATTGGCGCTTGCGCTGCCGCTTGCCGCCATTCTTGCCCGCGTGACGCGCTCTGCCGTCATCGAAACATTGGGTGAGGATTTTGTGCGGACCGCGCGCGCCAAGGGCCTGACACGCAAGGCGGCACTTTGGCGTCATGCGGTGCCCAATGCGCTGATCCCAGTTGTCACCATTATCGGCCTGCAATTCTCCTTTCTGCTAGCGGGAACCATCATCATCGAAAACGTCTTCAATCTGCCCGGCCTGGGAAGGCTGGTGTTTCAGGCCATCGCGCAGCGCGATCTCGTCACCGTGCAGTCGCTGGTGACGCTGCTTGCCGCTTCCGTGATCGCGGTCAATTTCATCGTTGACCTTGTCTATGGTTTCATCGATCCGCGCCTTTCGACGGGAGGCAGCCGATGACCGACACGCAAATCCTGCCGAAGCCCGGCTTTTTCCGAACGGTGCTTTTGAGCCGCAGCCTGACCATCGGCACGCTGATTACGGTTGTTCTCGTCGCGATGGCGCTCATCTCCTTTTTGTGGACGCCCTATTCGCCGACGGCCATGAATTTCCGCGACAAGTTGCAGGGGCCAAGCCTCAATCATCTGTTCGGCACGGATAATTTCGGTCGCGATGTGTTTTCCATGATCATGGTCGGCGCGCGCAATTCCATCGCGGTGTCGATCATCGCCGTGCTTGTCGGTGCGGGGATCGGCATTCCGCTGGGCGCTTTCGCGGCTGCACGCGGCGGCATGGTGGACGGTTTCGTCATGCGCATGACCGATCTGGCCTTCGCCTTTCCGGCGCTTCTGACGGCGGTGATCATCACGGCTGTTTTCGGTCCCGGTGCGGTCAATGCGATGATCGCCATCGGCATTTTCAACATTCCTGTGTTTGCGCGTGTCACGCGCGGCGCATCGCTGGGGCTTTGGAAGCGGGAATATGTGCAGGCAGCCCGTTGCGCAGGGCGTGGCGATGTGTCGATCACGCTTTTGCATGTGCTGCCCAATATCAACCATGTGCTGATCGTGCAGGCGACGATCCAGTTTGCGCTGGCTATCGTTGCCGAAGCGGGCCTTTCCTATGTCGGGCTTGGCACCCAGCCGCCGATGCCAAGCTGGGGCAAGATGCTCAACGACGCACAGACCTTTATTTACGACGCGCCATGGCTCGCCATTTTCCCCGGCCTCGCTATTACGTTTGCCGTGCTTGGTCTCAACATGCTGGGTGACGGATTGCGCGATGTGCTCGACCCGCGCGTCAGGAGGCAAAGATGATCACTCCCTTGCCCAAAACGCCTCTTCTTGAAATGGACAATATGTCCGTCGAGCTGCCCTTCGGCGCTCGTTCGGCGGATATTGTCTCCGGCATTACGCTGACGCTGAACCGTGGTGAGCGCCTCGGCATTGTGGGCGAATCCGGCAGCGGCAAGTCGATCACGGCACTTGCCGCCATGGGCCTGCTGCCTGATCGCATGCGCGTGCGCGGTAGCTTGCGTTTTGACGGGGAGGATCTGGCGAACAAGCCTGAAACGGAACTCTGCAAGATGCGCGGACGGCGCATGGCGATGATCTTTCAGGAACCGATGACGGCGCTCAATCCGGTCAAGTCCATCGGCGCGCAGATTGCCGAAGGCCGCCGTCTGCATCTGGGTGAAAGCCGCGCCGATGCAGAGCGCAAGGCGCGCGGGCTTCTGGATCGTGTGGGGCTGCCTGCGCCGCGCTTCAATCTCGATCTTTACCCGCACCAGCTTTCCGGCGGGCAACGCCAGCGCGTGATGATCGCGATGGCGATTGCCTGCGAGCCCGACCTGCTGATCGCCGATGAGCCGACAACGGCGCTTGATGTGACCGTGCAGGCGCAGATCCTCGATCTGATGGACGAGTTGATCGACGAAACCGGCACCGCCCTGATGCTGATTACGCATGATCTCGGCGTGGTGTCGGAAATGACCGACCGGATTGCCGTCATGTATGCGGGCCGCATTGTCGAGACGGGCCGCACGGAAGCAGTCTTTCAGCGCATGGCGCATCCCTATGCCCGTGGCTTGTTTGCAGCCTCGCCCCATGGTGCGGCACTGGTGCGCAACCATGGCACTGGGCGTCAGCGCCTTGCCGCTATTCCGGGTGTCGTGCCGGATCCGCTGGCGCGCCCGCCTTATTGCACCTTTGCCGACCGTTGCGCCTTTGTGCAGGACGACTGCCGACAGGCGATACCGGGTCTCGATTTCATTGCCGAGAATGACGGTATCGTGCATCGCGCCGCCTGCCTGCATCCGCGCGAAGGCGAGGTGGTTTCATGAGCAAGATGATTTTACAGGTGCGCGATGTGGTGCGCGAATATCAGCTTCCGCGCGCATCCTTTTTCTCGCGGACGAGTGCATTGCGGGTTCTGCATGGTGTAAATGTCGAGATCGAAGCAGGGCAAAGCCTTGGCATCGTCGGCGAAAGCGGTTCCGGCAAATCCACGCTGGCGCGTGCCGTGATGGGGCTGGAACGTCCGCAATCGGGTCAGATTCTCATCAACGGTCAGGATATCTATGCGCTGGATCGCTCGGGCCTGCGTGAAGCGCGCAAAGGCTTTCAGGCAATCTTTCAGGACCCTTACGGCTCGCTTGATCCGCGCCATACGGTCAAACGCATCATTTCCGAGCCGATTGTGTCGCTGGAAAGCGGCACCAGCGCCAAGGACCGCGACGACCGCGTTGCGGAAGTGCTGGAAGCGGTTGGCCTGCCCAAAGCATCGGCGGAAAAATATCCGCATGAATTCTCCGGCGGGCAGCGCCAGCGCATTGCCATTGCGCGCGCCCTGATCACCAAACCGGCGCTGATTGTCGCCGACGAGCCGGTCTCTGCGCTTGACGTTTCCATTCAGGCGCAGGTCTTGAACCTGATGATGGATTTGCAGGAAAAGTTCGGTCTGTCCTATCTTTTCATCAGCCATGACCTCGGCGTGGTGCGCGCGATTACCGATCGTGTTGCGGTGATCTATCGCGGCAATATTGTCGAGCATGGGCCGACCAATGCGGTGTTCGACAATCCGCAGCATGACTATACGCGGGCGCTGGTCGACGCCGTGCCAAAGCCTTTCTCCGGTCGCCGCAAGCGAGCGCGGCGATCCGATTCCACACTGAAATTGCCTGAGTGATTTGAGGAAATATCCAATGTCGAATCTTGCCGATTTGTCAGCCGTCGAACTCGTGGCCGCCTATCAGGCGAAGTCGCTTTCGCCGGTCGAGGTCACGGAAGCTGTCATCACGCGCATCGAAGCCTATGAGCCGAAGCTGAATGCGCTTTGGGCTTACGATCCCGATGCAGCGCGGGCGGCGGCCAAGGCCTCGGAAGCGCGCTGGTCGAAGGGTGAGCCTGCGGGTCCCATCGATGGTGTGCCGCTGACGATCAAGGAAAATATCGCGACCGAAGGCACTGCGGTTCCACTGGGCTGCGCGGCGCTGCCGCTGAAGCCAGCCGCCGCTGACGCACCGCCTGCGGCCCGCACGCGTGAGGCTGGCGGCGTGCTGCTCGCCAAGACGACCATGCCTGATCTCGGCATGCTGTCGTCGGGCCTGTCGAGCTTCCATAAGCTTGCCCGCAATCCGTGGGATTTGAACACCAATCCGGGCGGTTCGAGCGCCGGTGCGGGCAGCGCCGGTGCCGCCGGTTACGGTCCTTTGCATATCGGCACCGATATTGGCGGCTCCATTCGCCTGCCTGCCGGCTGGTGCGGTCTCGTCGGCCTGAAGCCGTCCTTCGGGCGTATTCCGATTGATCCGGCATTTCTCGGCCGTGTTGCCGGTCCGATGACCCGCACGGTTGCTGACAGTGCGCTTTACATGTCGGTGCTGTCGCGACCTGACCGCCGCGACGCCATGAGCTTGCCCTATCAGGACATTGACTGGATGAACCTTGATATCGACGTCAAGGGTCTGAAGATCGGTCTGTGGCTCGATGCCGGTTTCGGTGAGCCGACCGGCGATGAAACCCGCGCTGCGGTAGGGGCAGCGGCCAAGCTTTTTGCTGATGCGGGCGCAATTGTCGAGCCGGTCGCCCCATTTCTCAATCGCACCATGATCGACGGTCTAGACCGCTTCTGGCGTGCACGGTCCTGGGCGGATGTGAAGAAGATGACGCCGGAAAACCGCGCGAAAATCCTGCCTTACATCTATCAGTGGACTGAAACCGCCGAAGGTCTGAACGGCGAGGAGGTCTATTCCGGCTTCGCACAGATCGATGCGATGCGCCATGCGGCGCTCGCCGCGTCGAAGGATTTCGACTTCATCATTTCGCCGACCGCGCCTATGCCGACCTATCCGGCGGAATGGGCATCGCCGGTCAATGATCCGCAGCGTCCTTTCGAGCACATCGCCTTCACCGTTGCGATGAACATGTCGGAACAACCGGCGATCTCGATCAATTGCGGTTATACATCGACGGGACTGCCAATCGGCTTGCAGATTTTCGGCCAGCGTTTCGACGATCTGGGTGTGTTGCGACTGGCGCAGGCTTATGAAGAGATGCGGCCAGCGCAGCGCCCTTGGCCGGTTTTCTAGATTCCGCCTCTGGCTGCCTGCAAATGGCGTCGCTCTGTGCTTCCGGTGCTCATGTACGTTAAGTACACTCCGCTCCGGTTCTCGAGCGCCACCATTTTCGGCTACCCATAGACGGAATCATTCGCGTCGCAAGAAAAAGGCCGCTGAACGCGGCCTTTTCTATTTACCGGGCCTGAGTGGTGCGCGTTCCTTATAGCGATCCACGGCGGTGAGCTTCTGGATCAGCGGCTCGGCATCGCGCCATGGGTAAATCTCGGTGCGCAGATATTCGAGTTCGGCGTCGAGTTCATCTTCGCCAATCTCGGTCCACCATGATTTCGGGCGACCGTCGCTGCCGTCCGACCAGCGATAGCGACGCTCCTTCAGCTTGTCCTTCATCTCGAAAGGGCTGTTCTCGGCATAGATGCGCAGGCGCGATTTCTGGCTGGCTTGCAGCAGTTCGGCAAAGGGTGTGGTGTCGCCCGACTGTTCCTTCAGCACAGCGAGCAGCGCCTGACAGTCATCCTCGGCGCGGTGTCCATTATGGAAATAGCCGCTCTGGCCAATCAGATAGCCAAGCTTGGTGCCTTCGAAGCCCCGCGCCGTCCAGTCGATTTCCTTGACCGAACAGGCCCATGGTTTGTTGGCGAAGACCGGCGAAAACCGCTCCAGAAACGGACGGTCGAAACCGGCATTATGCGCGATGATCAGATCAGCATCCGCAATCAATGCTTCAAGCTCCGCCAGCGGAATTGTCTGGCCCTTCACCATCTCGTCGGTGATGCCGGTGATGCGCGTAATGTCCGTCGGGATCGGCTTTGACGGTTCCTGCAAGGCGCCGAAAGTGGCGCAGACATCGCCAATTGCGCCATCATCGGCATAGCGGAACGCCACGGCACCGATTTCGATGATTTCTTCCTGCGCGGCATTCAATCCGGTGGTTTCCGTATCCACCACGACGCCAAGACGCGGAAATGCTTGTGTGTCGGCATCGGGCACGACGGGAAGGGGATCAAGGCGGCGCAAAATGCGATAGCGCCCGCTATCCTTCAACTGACGCACCATTTCCGCTTCGTTCAAAGCAGGTGCTGCGCCGATGTCCCGCTTGGGCTTCGCGCGGGCAGGACGCAGCTCCGCCCGTTCTTCTCCTGCCTTTGCAGCGGGAGCAAAAAGGTCGAACTGGTGGCGCATCGAAATTCTCCGCGAGGACATTGCCAGCACACGTGTCGAAGGGCCTGGCGTTGGAAATGCAAAACAACAAATTGAGCGCCAGCAGCCTGATTTCCGGCTGGAACCGCTCGAATGGCATGGTCACAGGATCGCACTTCGCCTTTTTCAGACCAAGCCTTCATTCTCATTAGTAACAGGTAATAATGGTCTAAAATGGCTTCAAGCGGGCAGGCGTCTTCGCGAGGTGATGATATCTGGGGATAAACATTAATTGACGACTTAAGAATAAATTTCAGTTCTTTGATGGATGCCCTTGTTTGTATTTTTTTATTAGCGTTTGCTGTATTTAAAAAAGGGAATGTATTATTTCGATGTCTTCAATTGCTCTACAAAAGTTAATTTGACTCATATATGCAATTGCACATTCAGATTGGCCTAACTACTTATTGAATATTAATTCAATCGATTAATGGTCTGGTTTCTCGTGAAGATTGTCCCCTCTCTGCTGATCATGCTGTTTGCAGTCGCGATGACGAGCCTGTGGGTGCTCGACAGACGGCGAAAGCACATGCTGCTTTTCGGCCTGAGCTTCGCGGCATTTTCTCTTGGACATTTCGTGCAGGTTTCTCCGCCGCTGCCTAATCTGCGGCAGACATTTCTTCTGGCGATCCTGCTGCAACTGGGTGCTGGCTGGCTGTTCTGTCAGGCAGTGATGGTGCGGCTCGGGCGGGAGTTCCCGCCGGTACCAGCGTCGCTGATAACAGTTTCAACGCTGGCGGCCGTCGGCCTTCTTTCCTGGCAGGGCGCGATCTACAGCTATCTGGTCGTTGCGGCCAATGTCGGTCTTGGAACTTTAGCCGCGGTTCTTTGCCTGCATGCCCGTCGCGTGCCAGGTGACCGGTGGATCGAAACGGCGTTGCGTCTGGTTCTGGCGCTGCTGGCGGCGCATTTCTTTCTGCGCAGCATCTTCACGATTGTCATGCTGGATGACGTGGTCAGTTCCGGAGAATTGCTGTCCTTGCCTTATTGGTCGTGGGTGACGGTGGCTGCGTCGATGGGGGGAGTTCTGCTCGGTCTCTTCATTCTGACTGTAGCCGCCCTCGATATTATCGACAAGTTGCGCAATGAACGCGATGCCGACCCGTTGACCGGTCTTCTCAACCGGCGTGGTATGGAGCGCCACGCAAGACGCAAACTGGCAAATGCCGCGCAAGGTGCAACGCATGGCGTCATTATTGCGGATATTGATCATTTCAAGGCAATCAATGATGAGCTGGGCCACGCGACCGGCGACCGCGTGCTGGTGGAGTTTTCGCATCTGCTGCAGTCACTGGCGGGGCAGGATGTGATCGTCAGCCGTGTCGGCGGGGAAGAGTTCGTTCTGCTGGTTGCGGGCAGCGCCCAGCACTGCGAACGCTTTGCCAAGCGACTTTGCAATCAGGTCGGTCGCCATGCATTTGCGGCGCTGCCGAGCGACCGCCATGTGACATGCAGCTTCGGTATCGCCATGCTTCGTCACGACGAAACGTTATGGCAAACGGTGTCTCGCGCCGATCTTGCCCTGATGCGCGGCAAGCATCGCGGGCGCAATCGCACGGTAACCGAGGGCGATGAATTCCCTGAATTGTCTGGTGATGCGCCAGCCACTTTTCGCCTGACGGGCTGATGCGGCTTTCCTCCTTCGGAGAGGAATTATCAGTCAGACGCCGTTCGTAAAGACTTTGGTTACCATAATTCGCCATGCTGGAAGCGACCAATGCGGTCACTGCTTCGCTTCGGCCACCGCTTTGCCATGTCCTGTTCGCTTTTTTGCCGAACTGACATGCGAGGCGAGGCCGGAAGTGGGGCCGCGAAGTCGAATTCCAGTCGGGTTAGTATCATGGCGTGTGTAACAGAAGTGTATGGCTATGCGGCTCCGCGTAGCGGCCGTATCGGCCTTCCGTTCAGTTTGCGTGGCGTTTTGCGCGTGACGGCATTTGCCGCGACAGGTCTTGTCGCTGGCGGCTGGATGCTGACCGCGCTCGGCACGCTTGAAACGGCCATTCCCGCATTTGCGCCTGTCGCTCCGGTCATGCGGCGCATTCCAGCAGCCATGCCGCAAGCGCTGGCGCTTGTCGACCAGACCCGCACCCCGGCGCACAAAATGCGTGAAAGCTTCATCAAGGCCTATACGGCGGATGCCGCCTATTCCAACCTCGACTGGCGTCGCAACAAGATGAACGATGATCAGCCGATCATCGCCGATATCGGTCCGGATTCGGTGATCGAGCCAAAGTCGGTCGATGTGGCATCGTTGATCGAACCGCGTGCGGATCGCGTGCGGTTGCCTGAGCAGATTGCGGTCGCCTCGGCTGATCCGATAACCGACAAGACGGGCGAAAAGATTCCAGCCGACGCGGCTGCGAAAGCCGCCATACCAGGCGCGGTTGCGCTTGGTTATGCCAGCGCGCCACAGACGCCTGCAGCACTGGTCGCGCTCGCCAAGATCCAGCCGCAGAGCCAGTCTGGCATTCTGCCCCTGTCGCAGGCTGAAGAAGCCGATGCGGAAGGTGGTGACACGCCCAATCTGCCGATCGGCAATGCGATACCGTTGCCGCAATCAGCCCCTGACCAGAAGACGGATATGGCGGCTGACGACGAAGCCGACCGCGACATGTTCGTGCCCGACGATGTGCCTCTGCCGGGGGCCAAGCCGCCTCTGCGCGCATCGCGCATGCATCCCAAGACACAGCTTGCCTATGCGCCCGAAAGCGGCCTGACGGAAAGCCCGGAACCTGGTCTTTTCAGCCCGCTGATCAATCAGGCTGCGCGCAGCCGCGTTGCCATCTATGATATTTCCGCCGCAACCGTCTATTTGCCAAGCGGCGAAAAGCTCGAAGCCCATTCCGGGATCGGTCGCATGCGTGACAATCCCACCTATGCGAACCAGAAGAACCGTGGCCCCACGCCGCCGCACAGCTATAATCTGCGCATGCGTGAAGCGCTGTTCCATGGTGTTGAGGCGATCCGCCTGACGCCAGCCGACGGCAACAATCGCTATAATCGCGACGGGCTCCTGGCGCATACATTCATGCTGGGTCGCAATGGCGATTCCAATGGCTGCGTGGTGTTCCGGGATTATCCGCGCTTCCTGCGCGCCTTCAAACGCGGCGAGTTCAACAAGCTTGTCGTGGTGCCCCGGATGTCATCATCCAAGCCTGCGCGCATTGCTTCGCTTTTCTGATCGCGACGTTTTCCGGCAAAGAATTTCCGGCATCGGCTGAATACACGAAAAATTGCCCCCAACAATATTGCAGGGGCTGCGGGAATTGATAGAAATCCCGCGTTGCAATTCTTCGGAGATATCCTCAGTGAAGCTCTATTATAAAGCCGGTGCCTGCTCGCTCGCACCGCATATCGTTCTCAGCGAAGCCGGTCTGCCTTACACGTTTGAAGCCGTCGACCTGAAAACCAAGGTCACCGAAAGCGGTGCCGATTTTCTGGCGGTCAATCCGCGTGGCGCAGTTCCGGCTCTGGAACTTGAACCGGGCGTGGTGATCACCCAGAACGCAGCCATCCTGCAATATATTGGCGACCATTCGGATGTTGCGTCGTTCAAGCCTGCCTATGGCTCGATGGAACGCGCGCGGTTGCAGGAAGCGCTCGGCTTTTGCGGCGATCTGCACACGGCCTTCGGCGGATTGTTCGCGCCGAACCTGACCGAAGAAGCCAAGGTTGGTGTGCTTGCCAATATCAACCGTCGCATGGGCCAGTTGGAAGCTATGCTGGTGGATGGCCGCAGCTATTGGCTGGGCGCAGAGCTGTCGCAGGCCGATGTCTATGCGTCCGTCGTGATTGGCTGGGGCTTGGTGATGCAAGTCGATCTCAGCGCCTATCCGAAGGCGCTTGCCTTGCGTGAACGCGTCATGGCGCGCCCGGCAGCGCAGAAGGCGCTGAAGGAAGAAGGCCTTATCTGATTACCTCCAACGGAGGTCGATCAGTAACGAGATCCCGTGGGCCACGGCTCACGGGAAGCAAACAGCACGGTCAGCCGATCGGAGTGTCTCAGATCGTTTCGTCGATGTTTCTGAATTCCGGGGATTAAATGGCGGAGAGAGAGGGATTCGAACCCTCGATACGGTTTCCCGTATACACGCGTTCCAGGCGTGCGCCTTCAACCACTCGGCCACCTCTCCGTCTGCCTTGCTGTCGGGGAAAACCGCGTTTCACGGTGAAATCTGACTGCAAACGAGTTACCGCATTTTGTCTGGCGCTGGTTATTCGCCAACATACGGTAGCGGCGCGCAATATAGCCAGAATACGCATATGATCAATAGCTCTTTGCAAGTTTTTACGCCAAATCTGCCGAACCTGTGCAAAGAGCCTCGGTCGCCTTGTAACGCACTGTTTTTAAACAATATATTTGAAAGCATTATTTTGTTGCACGAAGGTTTGAGGGGCGACGCCTTCCTTAAGTCAGGATTTGGCGGTATGAAAAGGGACAGGTCGGCGATGTCGGGACGCGCCCGATGCGCTTGAATATGTGCCTGAAGGTCTGGGGCAGGGAATCGTGATCCGATTTGTATTGCGTAGTTTCGCGGTTATTTTTCTGGCGTTGGCGGTTCTCTTCGCCATTCTCGATGGCGCCCGCTCGGTCGGTGCGTCGAAGCTGGTTGCCAAACCGCTGCTTTCCATGTGGTCGCGCAACGCGCCGGAAACGCTGGCCGATGTAGAATCGTTCGTGACGCACTATATAGGAGCTACATTCTGGAACGCGGTCTGTGTTCCAGCGCTCGGGCAGCCCGGATGGCTCTTCTTCGGCGTGCTCGCATTGTTGTTCTATGTGATTGGTCATCGGCGCGGACGTCCTCTGGGGCGCTTCACTGCCTGACCGTCGATTCCGCCACAGGGCTACAGGAGGTTGAAGTCTATGAGTTTCCTCGACAGCTATCGCAAGAAGGTACAGATGCCCGCTACGGACGAGGCTTTGCCGGGTCGCGCAACAGCGCTTCCAACGTCTACGACGCATTTCGTCTCGGGCCATCCGTTGAAGGGCCCGTGGCCGGAAGGTTTCAAGCAGATCCTATTCGGCATGGGCTGCTTCTGGGGCGCGGAACGGCTGTTCTGGCAGGTGCCGGGCATCTATGTGACGGCAGTGGGTTATGCGGGCGGTATGACGCCCAACCCGACCTATGAAGAAACCTGCACGGGACTGACCGGCCATGCCGAAGTGGTGCTGGTGGTCTATGATCCGAAAATCGTGAGCCTTGATGAATTGCTGACCCTGTTCTGGGAAGAGCATGATCCGACGCAGGGCATGCGACAGGGCAACGATATCGGCACGACCTATCGTTCGGTCATCTACACCTTTGATGACGCGGATCGGGCGGCGGTTGAAAAGAGCCGCGATGCTTATGGGAAGGCGCTGGCAGGGCGCGGTCTCGGCCCGATCACCACCGAAATCGAAGATGCGCCGGTGTTCTATTATGCCGAGGATTACCACCAGCAATATCTGGCGAAGAATCCGAACGGATATTGCGGTCTGCGCGGAACTGGTGTGAGCTGCCCGATCCCGCTGGCACAGTAAAGCCGTCTCGAAGAAAAGAATCGCGCGGATTATCGCGCGATTTTCTTTTTCATGATCAGCATGCCGGCATAGTGGCCGTCGAGCTTTTCGAAATCCACCCAGCCGATCTGCCGGTAGAGGTCGGGCTTGTCCGTATAGAGATAAGCCTCGTTGTGGCCAAGTTCTGCGGCAGCCTTCTCGATGGTGTCGACAAGGCTCTTTGCGATGCTCTTGCCGCGATAGTCCGGCAGAACAAACACGCTGGCCACCCATGGCTTCAGATGCGGGTGCGTTTCCAGATCATTGTCGATCAGAAGCGCAGTGCCTGCCAGTTCCCCATCAAAAAGCGCGATGCGTGCGATCTGCCCATCATTGGCCTGCACGAGATTGTGGAAGTCTGTGATGGTCTGTTCCAGCGTTCCGCCACAGAATTCGCCCCATTCGCCAAAATTCCATGTGGCACAGGCGGGGATGAGGTCGGGGCGGTCGGCTAGATCGATGATTTCAAGCATGATCTTACCAGTGCGGAGGTTTGGTGACCGGCACATCGGGCGCGGTCTGTTCTTCCAGTTCCAGAAAGCGGTCGGTCAGCGCGCCGAGTTTCTTGGATAGCTGATCGATGAGCTTCCATTGCTCGGCCAGCACGGACGACAGTTCATCGATGGTCTTTTCCTGTTCGGCGACGCGAATTTCGAGCTCGGTCAGGCGTTGGTCCGCGGTCATGGTTGGGTTCCGTCATGTCAAGAATCTGAAGCACGCAACTGTAGTGCCAGCAGAGAAACATGTCACTGCGTGAGGACAAGCGCGCCGTTTGCCACTTCATAATGGCGCAGGCGCTTGAGGAAAGTCATGCCGAGCAGGATATCGGAAAGCGCTTCGTCGCGCAGCACGAGGGCCTCGACATTTTCCACGCGAATGCGTCCGATCTCCACGCTGCTGAGAACAGCGCGCGCCGCCGGTGTTTCGCCATTGGCTGTCGAAACGCGATAACGAAAATCGTCGGGGCGTAGCGAAATGCCGATGCGTCGGGCAGTGCTGGCATTGATGGCAACCGAGCTTGCGCCCGTATCGATCATCCCGCGCAGATTCTGGCCGTTGAAACGGATATCGGTGATAAAATGCCCGCGGCTGTCGGGCGCAATCTGCGCGCGGCGTCCGCTATAGGCGGAAGGGTTTTGTGAGGATGTTGCAGCGGGTGTTGCCGTTGCGGCTTGCTCGACGGTTGCTGACTGGAATTTTTCGAAGAGAATCGGAAAGGCCGTAGCCAGCCCCGCCAGCATCAGAACAATAAAGAAAATCCGCGCCATGCTTACCCCGCTTTAAAGGCAGAGTATCCGGCGCGGATTACTGTCTGGTTACGTTGTAGTTTATTTCGTGCCGTACATGCGGTCGCCCGCATCGCCAAGACCGGGGACGATATAGCCCTTTTCGTCGAGGCGCTCGTCGATCGAGGCGGTGTAAACATCCACATCCGGATGCGCCTTGACGAAACGCTCGATGCCTTCAGGCGCTGCCAGCAGGCACAGGAAGCGGATATTGGTCGCGCCGCGTTCCTTCAGCTTGTCGATGGCGGCAATGGCCGAATTGGCGGTGGCGAGCATCGGATCGACCACGATGATGAGGCGATTGACGATGTCTTCCGGCGCCTTGAAGTAATATTCGACCGGCTGCAACGTGTCGTGGTCACGGTAGAGGCCGATATGGGCGACGCGGGCTGCGGGCACCAGATCGAGCATGCCTTCCAGAAGGCCGTTGCCTGCGCGCAGGATCGAAGCGAAAACCAGCTTCTTGCCTTCGAGGATTGGCGCTTCCATCGGCATAAGCGGGGTCTCGATCTCCATGGTGGTGAGTTCGAGATCGCGCGTCACTTCATAGCAAAGCAACAGCGAAATTTCTTTGAGAAGCCGCCGGAAGCTGGCCGTGGAAGTCTCGCGCTTGCGCATGAGGGTGAGCTTGTGCTGGACAAGCGGATGGCTGACGACTGTAACGCCCATGATCTTTCCACTTTTCTTGTTATCGTTTTGAACTTTAGCGGCAGATTGCGCCGGAGAAAACGCGTGGCAAGCGCACACGCACAGTTTTATGTCTCTTTGGCCATTTTTCAACGTTAACGCAAGCTGCGATCACAAAAGGGGTAGTGGGAAAAGGTCTGTGCTTGTATCGTTCGGCACAAGCTTTATATGCATAACCGAAAATCGTTTTCGTCAGACTATTCAAAAGCAGGATGAGCTATGAGCCAGCAGAACGGCAATGCGGACCGCGTGGGCGCAAAAGGCGGCATGGAGCATTCCTTCGGCTTCCAGTCGGTTGACGAAAACGATAAGCAGACCCTGGTCAACGACGTTTTCCATAAGGTCGCCAACAAATACGACGTGATGAACGATCTCATGTCGGCAGGCATGCATCGCGTCTGGAAAGATGCGATGATCGCCTGGCTCGCACCATCCAAGTGTCCGGGCTGGACGTCGCTGGATGTGGCCGGCGGCACTGGTGATATCGCCTTTCGCATTGTTGAGGCTTCGGGCCGTCAGGCCCATGTGACCATTCTCGACATTAACGGCTCGATGCTGGGTGTCGGTCGTGAGCGCGCGATCAAGAAGGGCCTTGCCGACAATCTCGAATTCGTTGAAGCCAATGCCGAGGAACTGCCCTTCGAGGATAACAGTTTCGACGCCTATACGATTGCCTTTGGCATTCGCAACGTGCCGCATATCGACAAGGCCCTGTCAGAAGCCTATCGCGTGCTGAAGCCGGGCGGCCGTTTCATGTGCCTCGAATTTTCCGAAGTTGAATTGCCGATCCTCGACAAGGTCTATGACCAGTGGTCGTTTCAGGCCATTCCGCGCATCGGCAAGATGATTACCGGCGATGCGGACTCCTACAGCTATCTGGTCGAATCGATCCGCAAATTCCCCAAGCAGCAGGATTTTGCCGCCATGATCGAAACCGCCGGTTTCGAGCGCGTGAGCTATCGCAATTTCACCGGCGGTATTGCGGCGCTTCATTCGGGCTGGAAACTGTGATCGTGCCTGTCATGAATTCGGGCTTGGATGCAGGGGCGGGCTTTATCGCATGAGTAATCTTTCCGCCGCTTTCCGGCTGGCGCGCGCCGGATGGATTTTGACGCGTGAAGGCGTGATCAGTGCGCTTCCCGTGGAAGGGCTTTCCGGTCTTCCGGCTTTCGGCCACAAGATTGCAGGCATGCTGGCGCGTCCGCGTGCGCGACACATGCAGCGTTCCGAGCGCATGTCGCGTGCGATGAACAAGCTTGGCCCATCCTATGTGAAGCTTGGCCAGTTTCTGGCGACCCGCCCCGATATTGTCGGGCGCGATGTGGCTGCCGATCTGGAGCTATTGCAGGATCGTCTCGATTATTTTCCGCAGGCTGATGCGGTTGCGGGTATTGAAGGTTCGCTCGGTCGCAAAATCGACGATCTTTACCTGCATTTCGATGCGCCGATAGCGGCGGCGTCGATGGCGCAGGTGCATCCGGCCGAAGTCATGAAGGACGGCAAGCCGACGAAGGTTGCGGTCAAGGTCATCCGCCCCGGCGTTCGCCAGCGTTTTGCCCGGGATCTCGAAGGTTTCTACATGGTTGCGCGTATGCAGGAGCGCCATGTGCCCTTCACGCGCCGCCTGCGTCCGGTTCAGGTTGTCGAGACGCTGCAACAGACCACCCGCATCGAGATGGATCTGCGACTGGAAGCGGCAGCACTTTCCGAGATTGCCGAAAACATCAAGGGCGATGAAGGTTTCCGCGTTCCGCAGGTGGACTGGGAGCGCACCGGTCGCGATGTGCTGACGCTCGAATGGATCGATGGCACCAAGATGTCGGATATTTCGACGCTGGCTGCCGCTGGCTTCGATCTGAAGAAGCTTGCCGAAACGCTGATCCAGTCTTTCCTGCGCCACACGCTGCGCGACGGCTTTTTCCATGCCGACATGCATCCGGGCAATCTGTTCGTCGATCCGCAAGGTATCATCGTTGCGGTCGATTTTGGCATCACCGGACGGCTCAACAAGCAGCAGCGCCGGTTCCTGGCAGAAATTCTCTATGGCTTCATCACGCGCGACTATATGCGCGTGGCGGAAGTGCATTTCGAAGCGGGTTACGTGCCGCACACCCACGACGTGGCAAGCTTTGCGCAGGCCATTCGCGCCATCGGTGAGCCGATCCACGGCCAGCCGGCAGAAACCATTTCCATGGCCAAGCTTTTGACGCTGCTGTTCGAAGTGACCGAGCTTTTCGACATGGAGACCCGGCCGGAACTCCTGATGCTCCAGAAAACCATGGTTGTCGTTGAGGGCGTGTCGCGCACGCTCGATCCACATTTCAATATGTGGAAAGCAGCGGAGCCGGTTGTCGGCGACTGGATCCGCAAGAATCTCGGCCCGCAGGGCATGCTGCTCGACGCCAAGGACAGCGCCTATGCGCTGCTGCATTTCACCCGCAAGACGCCGGAACTGGTGGCACGTGTTGAACGCGTTTCGGTTGCGCTGGATGATATGGCTGCCAATGGTTTCCGCTTCGATGCTGCCACAGCGGAAGCCATCGGTCGCGCCGAAGCCAAGCATTCGCGCTGGGGTCGCATCGCACAGGTCGTGATTGCAATTGCGCTCGCTGCGATCGCGATCAAGTTTGTGGCCGGTTGAAGTTTCGAGCTATCGGTTTGATTTTGTATTTTGTATAGCAAAGTGATTGCACAACAACGAGCCTTTGGTTGACCTACATGCAAGGCTGTTGTTCAGCTCTATCGCCCCGAATAGCACCTGACACTGTTTTCGTTAAATCTAGACTAACCACAGGAATAAATTTCCCATACATTTCGCAATAATCTTTCTGATACTCTAGAGCATTTTTCCGCCCGTCATCGTGTCCGAATAAATAGAAAAATGCAATTATTGGTAAGTTTTTAGCGTCTTCTTCCGTCCAAATGCTAGTAATGAGTTCATTCCAGTATATGGATTTTGTTTTTATCTGCACATCAATCGATGTTAGAAATGGATCCATTTTATTTGGTTCAAAAGAACATTGTTCTGGTACAAATGGGGCGGTGACTCCATCTGGAACATACTTGTTGATGAATGCGTCTGCTGTTGTGATAGAAACATCAGGGCATGAGGAAAAGCTTTTAGCCTTGTCCTGAGTATCTGCGAAGCCGCAACCGTGTGAGGCTGCAGAATGAGAGTCAGGCATGGCTGAAAATGAATCGAATGGGTATATGCAATAATATTGGAGAAAGGCTTTTTCGCTTTGATCTTGTTGATCGTATATATACCCGGAAGGGTCATATAACTCGGTAGTAGGTATATCATATCTTAAATATGAAAAAGAAACGGCATTTCTTGGATCATTTATATTTGGAATCCATGCGTGGCTTTCTGGCGGTTCTTTCCCGTGGACAATTATACCTGAACACAAAATCGGAGAAATTCTAAGTAAATTTACGGCAAGACGGCAATCTTTATTGTTGTAGTATAAATTATCGATTTTAACTACAGAGTCCTCCAGTTTATCAGATATTTCATCCGAATTTGCGTGCATTGAGATCATAAAAAAAGATAGAATTGCGATAAAGAAACTGAATGCTTTCATTATTTTTCTCCTCTTAGGGAGTAGTTTCTATAAAAACATGACATTGTCGCCCGTTGTGCCTGACAGGTTGTATATTCCGCCAGTCATTGATGGTGAAATTTATGATGACAATTATGATGCAATATGATTGCATTGATTGCACTTGCAATAAGCCGGTGCAATCAAATGGCCAGTATCACTATCCGCAATCTCGACGATGCCGCCAAGGAAAAGCTGCGTGTGCGCGCTGCGCGCAACGGGCGTTCCATGGAAGAGGAAGCGCGGCTTCTTCTCACAGCACTGGAGGAAACTGCGCAGGTCACGCCCGCTCCCGCTGGTTTGGGTAAGGCTGGTGCGTCACTTACGGGCAAGCGCGTTCTGCTCATCATTGGTGGCGGTATTGCTGCCTATAAGACGCCCGACCTGATCCGTCGTTTGCGCGAGCGTGGCGCACAGGTTCGCCCCTTGATGACGGCCGCTGCACACCAATTTGTAACGCCGCTGACCATCGGCGCGGTTTCCGCCGATCATGTCTTTACCGATCTGTTTTCGCGGGAGGATGAGCAGGATGTCGGGCACATCAGGCTGGCGCGCGATGCCGATCTGATCGTGGTTGCACCTGCGACCGCCGACCTGATGGCCAAGATGGCCAATGGTCTGGCCGACGATCTGGCCAGTGCCGTTCTGCTCGCGCGCAAGGTTCCGGTTTTGATTGCGCCTGCCATGAACCCGGCCATGTGGGACAACCCGGCGACCCGCCGCAACCGTCTGACGCTGGAAAAGGACGGCGTGCATTTCATCGGCCCCGAGAAGGGCGAAATGGCGGAAAGCGGCGAGGCGGGAACGGGCCGGATGAGCGAGCCGCTGGCCATCGTGGCGGCTGTGGAAACGCTGCTGGTGCCGCGTGCGCTGCCGCTGGCTGGAAAATCCATCGTCATGACATCCGGACCAACGCATGAGCCGATCGACCCGGTCCGCTACATCGCCAACCGCTCGTCGGGCAAGCAGGGCCACGCCATCGCCGCTGCTCTGGCGCGGTTGGGTGCCACGGTGCATCTGGTGTCCGGTCCGGTCACGATTGCCGATCCCGAAGGCGTCGATGTCATTCAAGTCGAGACGGCGCGGGAAATGCAGGCTGCCGTGGAGCTGCATCTGCCCGCCGATGCGGCAATCATGGTGGCAGCCGTTGCCGATTGGCGCACGGCCAATGAGGCCGGGCAGAAGATCAAGAAGAAGCCCGGAGAAGGCGCTCCAACGCTTGCCATGATCGAGAACCCCGACATTCTGGCGGGTGTTGGCCATAGCGACAAGCGCCCTGGTCTGGTAGTCGGCTTTGCGGCTGAAACGCAGGATGTGGCCGAAAATGCGAGAGCCAAGCTTGCGAAAAAGGGCGCCGACTGGATCGTCGCCAACGATGTTTCCTATGGCGCGGATGGCAGCAGCGTCATGGGCGGCGACCACAACCGCGTGCGGATTTTAAGCCGTTCTGGCATTGAGGAATGGCCGGAAATGAGCAAAGGCGAGGTGGCCGAAAAGCTGGCTGCGAAGATTGCTGAACGGCTGCTCGACGCGAAGCAATGAAGCTGTCTGCCTAGAAGAACTCGTCCAGCAGGCGGTAATAGGTGATTTTCGCTTCATCGATGGCCGTTGCGCCATAGAGGTCGAGGAAGGGTTTCACCCATTCGTCGCCGAGATTATAGCGGATGCTCCAGCAGGCGAGTCCCAGATCCTGATGGCGGTCAGCGAGGCCAAGCCTGCCGCAGTCGATAAAGCCGGTGAAAGCGCCGTCGCTGGCCATGAAATTTGGCAGGCAGGCGTCGCCATGGGTGACGACAACATCTTCCTGCGACGGTTTCAGGCGGTGTAGTTCGGAGAACAAATCTTCGGCGCTGCGGCCTTCGCGCTCATCATCGAAATCATCTTCATCGACCGCACCCGCTTCCACGCGCTTGCGTGCATCTTCAATGCGGTGCGCCAGCCGGTGGTCGAAAGGGCAGGCCGCGGGGTCGACGCTGTGCAGCGCCTTCAAGGCTGTTGCGAGAATGGAGACGATACGGTCCGGCGGAAGAGTGCCGACAGACGACGCGAGGTCGGACCCGGCAAGGCGCGTCATCAGGAGAAAATGGCGGTCGGCCATCGTCTCGTAAGCGACGACCTTTGGGCAGGGCAGACCCTGTGCGGAAAGCCATTCAAGTCGGGCGCGCTCATCGGCCAGTTCGCTGACCGTGCTTGCCGGTTCGATTTTCAGAACAAGCGGTTCGTGCGCATCATGATCGAGCAGCAGGACATTGGCGGTCGAACGGCCAAGCTCGTCCTGCTGGCTGCTATAACCGGCAAGCCGATGCAGCAATGCATCAGGCAGATCGAGGGCAGCCAGAACAGGATCGGTCATAACATTACCGCATCAAGCCTTGTCGCGGACCTGATAGTCCTTGATGGTTGCAAAGCGGATGTTCTTCCAGCGCTCGGCTTCGTAATTGAGCGAAAAGCCGTTTTGCGCCAGGAACACGGGATCATTGTCGAGATCATGCGCAATGTCGGCGCGATGAGATGCAATGAAGCGGTCGAGTTCGACCGGATCGTCCGCTGTAATCCACCGGCAGACCGAGAAGCGCGACATTTCAAAGCCGACCGGCAGCGAATATTCCACTTTCAGGCGTTCGGTCAGAACGTCGATCTGGAGCGCGCCAACGACACCGACAATCGCCGGAGAGCCGTCATCGGGCACGAACAGCTGCACGACACCTTCTTCCGCCATCTGCTGCAGTGCTTCGCGCAGCTTCTTGGCCTTCATCGCATCGTCGAGACGCACGCGGCGCAGAATTTCCGGCGCGAAGTTCGGTACGCCACGGAACAGGATATCCTCGCCCTCGGTCAGCGTGTCGCCGATGCGCAGCGTGCCGTGGTTCGGGATGCCGACCACGTCGCCAGCAAAGGCTTCGTCGGCGATCTGGCGTGAACGCGCAAAGAAGAATTGCGGCGCAGACAGGCTCATCGGTTTGCCGGTGCGCACCAGCTTGGCTTTCATGCCGCGTGACAGCTTGCCCGAGCAAACGCGCAGAAAGGCGATGCGGTCGCGATGGTTCGGGTCCATATTGGCCTGAATCTTGAACACGAAGCCGGTCATCTTGTCTTCGGTGGAACCGACCATGCGCGTGTCGGCCTGCTGGTCGCGCGGCGAGGGGCCGAAATCGCAGAAGGCTTCGATCAGATCGCGCACACCGTAATTCTTCAGCGCCGAGCCGAAATAGACCGGCGTCATATGGCCTTCGCGGAAGGAAGCAAGGTCAAACGGACGGCAGACGCCGCGCGCCAGTTCCGTATTTTCCAGCCAGGCTTCACGCTCGTTTTCAGGCAGCAGCGCGGCTGCTTCTTCCGGGCCGCTGACCTTGGTCGGCTGCTCTTCATTGTCCTGACGGCGCATCGTATTGTTATGCAGGTCGAACGTGCCTGCAAAGCTCTTGCCCGAACCGATCGGCCAGGTGATAGGCGCCGTGTCGAGCGCCAGCTTTTCTTCGATTTCGTCAAGTATTTCGAGTGGATCGCGTGCTTCGCGGTCCATCTTGTTGACGAAGGTGACGATGGGAATGTCGCGCATGCGGCAGACTTCGAACAGCTTCAGCGTGCGCGGCTCGATACCCTTTGCGGCGTCGATGACCATGACGGCGCTGTCCACCGCGGTCAGCGTGCGGTAGGTGTCGTCTGCGAAGTCTTCGTGGCCCGGCGTGTCGAGCAGGTTGAAGATGCAGTCCTTGTATTCGAAGGTCATCACCGAGGTGACGACCGAGATACCGCGGTCGCGTTCGATGTTCATCCAGTCCGAACGGGTCTGGATGCGATCCTTCTTGGCCTTCACTTCACCGGCAAGCTGGATAGCGCCGCCAAACAGCAGCAGCTTTTCGGTCAGCGTGGTCTTACCGGCGTCCGGGTGCGCGATAATCGCGAATGTGCGGCGCTTGGAAACGGGATTGTCAGCAGGCATGAAGAAACTCGTGATGGCGAAATGTTGGGCCGCGCAAATATGCGCCGCAAAGATGTTGCGCTGCATCTAGCAGTCATTGGGCAAAATCTCAACAAGCGCCGCGTTACAAGTCCTGGCAAGACATGAAAAAGCGGCGCTGAAGACGCCGCTTTAAGGAAATGACTGCGCTTTGTTACCGGCTTTTGATGCCGAGACCGAAGGCAATATAGGTCCAGCCCTGGAAAATCAGATCGATGGCCAGGAAAAGGCCGAGGATGAACAGGCTGTTGACCGGCCATTGAATGGCGATGATGAGGCCGAGCAGCGCGGTGATGACGCCACCGGCCACGATCCAGCCCCAGCCGGATGTCGGTTTCGACTTGAAGCCCATCCAGACGCGGAAAAGGCCGGAGCCGAGAAGGGCTGCCGCCAGCAGGAATGTCAGGATGCCTGCCGCCAAAATGGGATTGATGAAGGTGACGACACCCGCTGCCGCATAAAGCAGGCCGCTCAGGAGCCAGAAGAAAAACCGGCCCCAGGTCTTCACACCGAAAGCATGGATGATTTCGATCACACCGGCGATCAGCATCATCATGCCGACATAGTAGACAGAAACCACCGTGGCCAGCACCAGATTGCCGAAGGCAATGCCGCCCAGAATGAGAAGCGCCACGCCGAGCGCAACGAACCATCCCCACTTGGATGTCAGCTCTGTCGGTAACACCGGATTGTCGAAATCTTTGTTCGTCGTTGCCATCGAATAACCCTCTTGTCCCTCGAATTGTCGTGACCCAATTTTCGTAACCCAAGCAACAATATAAGGCATGCGGAGCGTTTGACCAGCTTTGGCCGCGCATGCCGATCCGGACAGCCTGTTTGGCGCGTAAAGCTGCAGCGGTTTCCGAGACGGGAGACGATATCTCTTTGTTTTTGCGCATAAACTAATTCGCGGACGCAACACCTTTTTGGCCCGTTGGCCTCTATCTCTTTGCCGTTACACCTGTTTTAATCTCTATCGGCTACATATTTCAGGAACTTGACGCGGGGGCGCTGCCGGTTTCCCGGTACTCAATTGTTGTTGGAAAAGTCTGTTCGATGTTCGATCTGGTTTCCCATTATTGGCCGCATATTCTGGCTGTCCTGTCGATTGTGCTGGGCACGATAGCGGCTATTCATGCGACCATGACCAAGGACGAAGTGCGCACAGCACTTGGCTGGGTTGGCGTGATCGTGCTGTCGCCCATTGTTGGGGCTGTGGTCTATGCCATTGCGGGCGTCAACCGGATCAGGCGCTCGACACTCACCCAGCAGCGCGCGCAAGGGCATATTGCGCTTTATCACCTCTCGCATTTCGACACGACCAACGACCTGGTGCGCGCCGCATTCGGACGACAGTTCGGCGCGATGAAAATTCTGGGCGATGCCGTCAGCCTTTATGATTTCACCAGCGGCAATCGCATCGAAATGCTGGAAACGGGTGACGAGGCCTATGCCGCCATGCTGGAAGCCATCGGCAAGGCCGAGCGCAGCATCTTGCTGGAAACCTATATTTTCGACCGCGACGCCATAGGCATTCAGTTTGCCGAGGCGCTGGGCGCTGCCGTCAAGCGGGGCGTGGAAGTGCGGGTGCTGATCGATGCGGTCGGCGCACGTTATTCCATCCCGAGCATTGTGAGCCTGCTCAAGGAAAATGGCGTGACGGTTGATGTCTTCAACGGCAACATCATCATCGGCCTGCGCCTGCCTTATGCCAATCTGCGCACGCACCGAAAAATCCTTGTCGTGGACGGGCGATACGGCTTTACCGGCGGCATGAATATCCGCGCCGGCTTCGTGCGGGCGATTGCTGGCGATGCAGTGGCAATCGATACGCATTTCCGGCTTGAAGGACCGGCCATTGCCGATCTCTTCCACATCGCTTCCGAGGACTGGCGATTTGCAACGGGTGAATTGCTGACCGGTGACGCATGGCGCATTGCCGCACCCGAAAGCCCGCCGGGTACAGGTACGCTGGTGCGCGTGGTCGGCTCCGGCCCCGACAAGAATGTCGAAACCAACCATCGCATGATGATGGGTGCCTTCTCGATAGCCGAGCAGCATATCCTCATCATGTCGCCCTATCTGTTGCCGGATCGGGAACTGATCAGTGCGCTGGTCACGGCGGCGCGGCGCGGCGTGTCGGTGGATATCGTCGTGCCGGGGGTCAACAATCTCAAGCTCGTCGACCGAGCGATGCGCGCCCAGTTCGACCAGCTTTTGAAGGATGGCTGTCGGATCTGGCGCGCGGGCGGCGCGTTCAACCATTCCAAGCTGATGACGATTGACGGCACCTGGTCCTATGTCGGCTCCTCGAATATCGATCCGCGCTCGTTGCGGCTCAATTTCGAGATCGATCTGGAAATTCTGGATCGCGATGTGGCGCGTCAGGTGGAAGAACGGATCGGCAAGGTTATCGAGGAGAGCCGTCAGGTCAATCTCACGCGTCTCAAGAACCGCCCGTTTCTGGTGCGCCTGATCGACCGGATCATCTGGCTCGGTTCGCCCTATCTATGAGCCGGTTCTGCTTGCGGGTATCTCTGGATTGAGATTGTGCAACAGGTCTATTTATTTTCACGCATTTCCAGACGCAAAACCGTTTCACACTTTTGCTGGAAATGCTCAATCGCCGTCTTCAGGTCAAGATGCGCCTTGATCGGCAGATGGTCGGATGCCATGCGCGCCAGCGGCGTGTTGTGAACCTCCACCGATGTCACGAGATTATGCGGCGCGCCCATCACCCGGTCGAGCGCGAAGACCGGAAAACGTGACGGAAAGCTCGGTACCGCCGTTGCAACATGGTTGAAGGTCGGCATAAGCGCGGCGAGCGAAGAACGCTTGCCGATACGCCATTCATTGAGGTCGCCGATCAACAGCGTCGGCAGCGTGTCGGCCTCTTGCAAGGCGGTGAGGATGCTTTCCGCCTGCTGCTCGCGGGAGCGTTTCAGGAGGCCCAGATGCGCGGCGATCACGCGCAACGGTCCCGCCGGAAATTGCAGGTCGGCCACAAGCGCGCCGCGCGGTTCCACGCCCGGTAGTTTCAGCTGCTGCACATTGCGGACGATACCTTCGCGAAACAGCAGCACATTGCCGTGCCAGCCATGCCCCTTGGGCATCGTGGAGGTGATGGGGACGGGAATGAGGCCGTGGCGACGCTCCAGCAAGCCAAGATCGAGAAGCCCTGACCGTTCACCGAAACGCTTGTCGGCTTCCTGCAACGCTATAACGTCCGCGTCGATTTCGCTGATGACATCTGCGGTGCGCTGCGGATTGAACTGCTTGTCGATGCCGATGCATTTGTGAACATTATAGGATGCAATAACAATATCACCGCCAGTGATATTGGCGTTGAGAGGCCTGAAACCCGGCCTGTTGCGGATCGCCGTCAGGATCGACTTCGATATCCGGTTTGCTTCCTTTTTCTTCTGCACCCTTTTCACCCTTAAGGTCGTCAGTTCAAGATCAATATTTCAAATCTATACTCTTCTATATAGATAGTTTGCTATGCAATTTGAACAGAGCGGTTAAGCACAAATGAGTGTTTAGATGGCGAATATTCAGCGGGCAATGAAGCGAACCAGCCTGTCGGTCAGGCCGCGATAGGGCGGCTTGATGAGGTCGCTCGGGGCAGGCGCATATTTCGTCAATATCGGCATGGCCTTGGAAAAGGTCAGGAAACCATCATAACCGTGATACTGGCCCATGCCGCTTGCCCCGACACCGCCGAAGGGCAGGCTGGTGCAGGCAAAATGATAGAGCGTGTCGTTGATGCAGACCCCGCCTGCAACCACATGGGCGAGGATCGTCTCGATCTCGGCTGTATTTTCGCTGAAACAATAAAGCGCCAGCGGGCGATCATGGCCAAGCACATGGGCAATGGCGTCATCGGTCGAGCGATAGCTGATGATCGGCAGCAGCGGTCCGAAAATCTCTTCCGCCATGATGGTGCTGGTCGCTTGCGGCTCAAGAATAAGCGTCGGCGTCATGAGGCGCGGTTCGGCGGATGGCGCGAGCAGCTCGACGATGCCTTCGCTCTTGTCCTTCGCACCGGCCAGCAGGCCGGTTAGCCGCTGCAATTGCGCATCGTTGATAATGGTGGTGCGGTCTGGATCTGCGGACGCGCCGCCAAAACGAGCCTGTATTTCCGCGCGCAGCAGGGCAATGAATGCGTCGCGTTTGCTGTGGTGGATCAGTACATAATCCGGCGCGATGCAGGTCTGTCCGGCATTGAAGAACTTGCCGTTAGCGATGGCGCGTGCGGCCCGAACCAGATTGGCGTTTTCGCTGACGATGGCCGGAGACTTGCCGCCAAGTTCCAGCGTCACCGGCGTCAGATTGGCCGCTGCTGCCGCCATGATCTTGCGCCCGACGGCGGTGGAACCGGTAAAGAACAGATGGTCGAAAGGCAGGCTGGCAAAGCGGGCCGAAAGCGCTGCATCGCCTTGCACCACGGCAACGCGATTGTCCGGAAAGACCGTGCTGATGAGCTTTTGCAGAAAGGCCGCCGTCTGCGGCGTGTGTTCGGACGGTTTGATCAGAACGTGATTGCCTGCGGCAATGGCCGCCACCAGCGGCGCGAGCGCCAGATTGACCGGATAGTTCCACGGCGCGATGACGCCCACGACGCCGAGCGGCACGAAGCGAAGCTCTGCTTTCGCCGGCCATAATTTCCAGCCCGCCTTGCGGCGTTTCGGCTTCATCCAGCGCTTGAGATGATGCAGCGCATCATCGATTTCGGCAAAGACCACGCTGGCTTCACCGAGCAGAGTTTCATGGGCGGAGCGGTTTCCAAAATCGGCGCTGATCGCCTTCGCCATGTCGTCAAGCCGGGCCGCCAGACCAGCGCGCAGGCGCTTGAGATCATCGATGCGCTGCTCATAGGGCGGGCGATGATCCAGCCATGACTGACGCAGACTGGCGAAAACTGCGTCAAGATTATCGCTCATGGGTGAAATCCTCCGTCGACCGGGCGAACAGGAACTGCGCCACATAATAGGTGGCGAGCACCCAGAACCCGCTCAGCGGAATATCGAAGCGAAACCGGTCATAGGCCAGCAGCGTGTCGCTGACCATGAAGCACACACCGCCCAATGCCGCCAGCCAGGCGGCATAGTGTTGCGGTGTTTCCGGTTCGGTGCCGGTTGCCCGGCTGAAAGCCTGCGCGGCCATGACGCCGAGAGCCGCAGCATAGATGACGACGGGGATTTTCATGGCCCCCGGCAGGGCCGTCCAAAGGCCGGTAATCACCGCAAATGCCGCAAGCGAGAAGACGACAAACGCGCCCTTGTTCTGTGCAAAGCGGGTATGGCGCGACAGGGCGTAAATATAGGCGCAATGGGTGATGAGAAAGCAGATCAGCCCGGCCATGAAATAGTCGCTTGGCAACATCAGGAAAAAGTCGCCAAGGGCGGCGAGGGCAAGGCCGAAGGCCACGGCAAAACCATAGGATTTCGAGCGCGGCTTGCCGGAACAGAGCACTGCCGCCAGCAGCAACAGCGTTGCGGTCGGCTTGGTGAGATAATGCAGCCAGCGCCAGAAAGAGGTCTCGCCATTATAGCTCAGCAGACTGCCCGCGATGGCGCAGACCGCGCAGAACAGGAAAAGTCCATAGAGCGTCCGATTCCGCCCGAATTCCAGCAGACCCTTGTGCCGCATCTCAACTCCCCCGTTTTATGATGTGGGTTTATTCTTGTGTTGCCGCCGCCTCGCGCCGCCTTTTGCGGCCAATGCGTTCGGCACGGGTGGAAAGCTCCGTATTCCCCTCAAGATCGGTTTGCAGGATCAACCCTTCCTGCTTCAGCCACCGGATAATCTCGCCGAATGCGCGGTCGTAATCGGGCTGTTCCATGGCGGGCCTCTTAGTCGTTCTGCCGAGACAAACAACGCATAATCTATTGCTAACTATTTGTTTTTACGCATATGAAAACACAAAACCATTCCATACTTTTGCTGGAAATGCGTCCCGTTGCAAGGCGGAAAATGTCACCGTCATGAACGCTTCAAATCTTGCCGCTATCAGATAGGCTTTCTGTTTGTGAACCGGCCAAGGTACGTTTGATGAAGTCTCCGCTTTTTGTTGCAGCATTTTGCGCCGTTGTTTCTTTGACGACTGCGGCCTTCGCGCAGGATTTCAAAAAGCCCACGCTGCTTGGGGAGATCGTGCTGCCAACCGGGCTGCAAATTGCAGGTGTCGAGTTCGGCGGCATATCCGGCCTCGACTATGATACGGCGCATGACATCTACTACGCCATTTCCGACGACCGTTCCGAAAAGGCACCAGCCCGGTTCTATACGCTCAAGATTGTCGCCGACGAAAAGGGGCTGCACAGCGTCGATATCCTCTCCACCGTCACGTTGTTGAATGCCGAGGGCAAGCCCTTCGCGATCAAGGATGTCGATGCGGAATCCATTCGTTTCCATGCGGGCACCGGAACGCTGTTCTGGACCAGCGAAGGCGACAGCAACGGCAAACCCGCCGTGCGGGAATCGCGCATCGATGGCAGCCTGATCCGTGAATTTGCCTTGCCCGATTATTACATCCCGAATGGCGACGGCACACGCGGCATTCGCGACAACCTGTCCTTTGAAAGCCTGACCTTTTCGCCGGATGGCAAGACGCTGCTCGTCGGGCTGGAAAATGCGCTGCTTCAGGATGGTGACAAGGCAACGCTGGAAAAAGGCAGCCGCGCCCGCATCCTCGCCTTCAACATTCTGTCTGGCGCGGTGAAGGCGGAATATGCCTATGATACGGGGCCGATCTTCACCAAGGCGACCAAGCTGCCCTATTGGAACGACAACGGCATGTCGGAATTTCTAGCCTGGGGCGATGATCTGCTGACGGTCGAACGCTCCTATGCGCATGGCGTTGGCAGCCAGATCAATTTCTACCGCGCGCGTTTTGCTGGGGCGACCGATATTAGCGGCATGGCGACACTCAAGGATGCCTCGCTAACGCCGATGGCCAAGGAAGCTGTCCTGCGGCTGGAGGAAGGTGATTTCGGCCTCGACATCGATAATATTGAGTCGGTCACCTTTGGGCCGACAATCGACGGACGTAAAACGGTGGTCATCGCTTCCGATAATAATTTCAATCCGGAACAATTTACTCAGTTTGTCATGTTTCAGCTTGATGCAGAAGCAAATTGAATTCAGCATCAAGTATAAATCAATTAAGTAAACATGGTAATTCTTCTAAATAAACCTGCATTAACCCGATGTGGGCTTATACAGCCATAAGCTGTTCAAAATATTGTGTTTTATGAAAATTACAGTCCGGTAGCGAAAATGTGACATCAGACTGTCGTCAAATCGATTATATATTCCAACTTCACTTTTCATATTCACCATTCAAGAGGGAATACATGCTGTCACAAGCCAAGGTAGACCAACTCGGAATTACGATCGATGTGTATCAGAAAGCGGCGAAGCAGTGGGTTGCTTCCGGCA
Organism: Ochrobactrum sp. 19YEA23; assembly: GCF_029909865.1. Lineage (NCBI taxonomy): Bacteria > Pseudomonadati > Pseudomonadota > Alphaproteobacteria > Hyphomicrobiales > Brucellaceae > Ochrobactrum > Ochrobactrum sp. 19YEA23. The sequence continues at coordinate 53,137 of NZ_JASAMQ010000016.1, forward strand.
TTTATGAAGGCCATCACATCGTCGTCGAAAATCAGACACAGGGTACCGCCGTCAGCGCATGGCGTGACCGGGCGCTTTCCGTTTCGGATAGCGGAACCGCATAATAGCATTTGAGTTTGTTTCAAAAGGCGGTCAACGGTTGGCCCGCCGCCAATTTCTTTTCAAAGCCGGGCTGTTACGGTCGATTTTCAGATGACTGCAACAGCCGTTACGATCAAATTCCTTGGGGCTAGCCCCCGCGTTCCTCGAACCCTTCGGCATTACCTTCGTCCACCTTGTGACGCAGATATTGCTTCAGCCGGTTGATATCCTCGCTCTGCCAGTTTTCGGCGCCGGTGATGTCACGCCAGGCTTCCAGATAATGCTCAGGGGCATAGACATGTCCATGCCCCATGGGCGCGCTGTCGGCAAATGCCATGTCGACCACCAGTTGCAGCGCGGTCACGATCGGATACCAGCGTAAATCGGCTGATACATCGGGACCGCGCGGCTCTTTCATCCAGTCCGGCTCGCGATAGAACATGCTACTGTTGAAGAACACGATGGCATCGCTGGCATATTGCAGATAGATCGTGCGCATCACGCCCCATTCGCGGCCATTGCCGGGCGCTTCGCCATTCTGGTTCATGAAGCGCACGAAGGCGCCATCGCGCACCACAGGCAGCCATTCTGGCGTATCGGCATTGCGGCTGCGCGTCAGCGAGCGCCACAGCGCGCTGGGGAAGGGCGGGCCGCTCCACAGGGCGCCATTCAGGGGCGCATCCAGTATTTCAAACAGCGATACCGAGCTTTGCGAATTGAAAGCGCCGAGGCTCAGGCCATGCAGATAGATCTTCGGCCGTTTGTCGACGGGCAGGCTTTTCCAGTAATCATAGACCGTTTCAAACAGCGCGCGCGCTGACTCCGCGCCATATTCGGGCTGGAACAGCAGCGATAGCGGGCTGTTCAGATAGGAATATTGCATGGCAATGCTGGCAACGTTACCGTCGCGCAGATATTCCAGCCCGATCATGGCGGATGGATCGACCCAGCCCGTACCGGTCGGCACGATGATCACCAGCGCGGAGCGGTCGAAACCTCCCTGCCGCTTCAGCTCTTCAAGCGCCTGTTGCGCCCGTTCCTGCGGCGTCCGGCTGACATTGAGCCCGGCATAGACGCGGATCGGGTCCATTGCCGTGCGCCCGGTAAAGGCGGAAATCTCCGCTGCGGTCGGCGCGGTGGCGACATATTCGCGCCCGGCGCGACCCAGATCCTCCCAGTTGATCAGGGAGGCGGCACTGCCGGTCTTGTCGGGAGAGGATGGCTGCACGCGGTCCGGCTCCATCAGGGAGTCGTAGCGCTTGAACGACGCATCAAGCGATTTGAAGGCCGTATTGATCAACACGCCATTGGCGACGGTCCAGATCAGAAAAGCCGTCACCGAAGCCGCAATGACGTTTGCAACGCGCCTCGGCATGATGCGGCGCATCTTCGCCGAGAAATAGCGGCCGATGCGAATGAGGATACGGGCGATGATCAGCAGTACCAGAAAGACAGCAATGGCAATCGCGGTTAGCGTCGCGGGATAGGCGGAAGGCACCGGCGGCATATCCATGGCCGTGCGGATAGAGTTCTGCCAGCCAGCGGATGAGCGAAGGGCGATTAGCGCCACGGCAAGGCAGACAATGCCCACGACGATTTTCAGGATAGCGCGCTTGCGGCCCTGTATTTCCGGCAGTTCGAGATAGCGCCACAGCGCGCCGAAAAGCACGCCGATGCCATAGCCGATTGCGAAGACCAGCCCGCACAGCGCACCCTGAATGACATAGGTGCGCGGAATGAGGCTCGGTGTCAGCGCTGCGGCAAAGAACAAGGTGCCGAACGCCAGTCCGGTCGCGCAGAATGACGAGGTGCCGCGAAAAAGGGCGAGAACGAAGGCGCGCATCAACACTTGCTCCAACGGAATTGCTCGTCTTTGGATATAGTTAGCGCAGGACAGAGTAAAGGCCGTTGGCAGGATTGCTAATCGCGCTGCAATCTCCGCGAGACGAATCAACTGAGCCGGATTACCAATTGCAAAGGGCTGCTATGCGGCGGCCCTTCGCTCTTTGTGGTCAGGGTGCTTGCGACGTATGTCCAAGCTTCTCTGAAGCCAAAGGTCGTGAGGCCGCCACTACACGGTTACTAACGCCCTGATCGCCAAGGATCGAACAGCAAGACTAGTGCTTGCTTCTATAAGACAAGGAACTCTTCGCTCTTTATGGTCAGGGTGCCCACGGCGAATGTTCAGGCTTCTCAGAAGCTAAAGGCCGTGGGGCTGTTTGAACGCGGTTTACTACGCCCTGACCACCAAGGGTCATGAGAAAAGGCATAGCCGCGCGTGCTTCCTGCGCAAAACTGCCGCTGAATATTACTTCATTCTAAAACAGAGATATCGTATGATTGCTGCGGTTATCCAGCCATCGATTTCGCTTGTTTAACAGTGCGTTGCGATCATCCGGCACAAGCCTGTCGCGTGACAGATTTTGCGTGTGACAAGCCGTCAGAAATCCTCTACGCCTAAGGGTGGACCGCTACGCGGCGGTCTGGGGTGTCGTAACCCCTCCTAGATAATGGCTGGTGTCGCCCAAAGGCACCAAACCTTCGTCCTTTATGGTCAGGGTGCCTGCGACGTATGTCCAGGCTTCTCTGAAGCTAAAGGTCGCGGGACCGTGTCTAGGCGGTTACGAACACCCTGATCACCAAAGATCGAAGGGCACAACGCGGGGGCGTACCGCGAGAGTGCACCGGGGTGGAGACTGATCGTGACAAAAATGCTCAGTTACTATGCAATCACCGATGACGTTATGCCGGAATGGGATGATGCGTTCTATGTGGACTTGTCAGAAGCCGAAGCTGCAATCCAGAGAACATTGAACGAAATCGAAGAAATGGTCGTCGTTTGGCCCAGCCGTCCGCAGCATCGTTCGAGAGCGCTTTACCTTGAGCGGATCAGCGTTCCGTTTACCGAGGAAACACTGTTTGCCTTGCTGAATAATAAGGGGCCGCTCAGCGTTTTTGCAGAGCGGGAAGTCCTCAACGTGTATTACACGTACGGAGCGACCTGGTTGGGGCCGGGCTTCTGCTCTTAGAGTACATCAGCAGGAGCGCCAGTCGGTCCTGCTGTTTTCCTGCCAGTGGGATGACGACTGCTATTCTTCCTTCTCATCGGGCATCTCTTCCGCCTTGCCGAGCAGCAGTAGATGATACCGTTTCAAGCGTTCGAAATGAGCGTCCATCGCGCGAGCGACTTGAGAGGAATTTTTGACGGCGACGAAATGGCCCACGATCTGGGCGTAATGGCTTGCCTGTCTGGGAAGCCGCTGTTCGGGCTGTTTGCGATCATCTATTTCTTCGTCAGACATCACTTGGACGATCTGGAACGGTTCGGGCATATCAGGAAGTTCAGTCGGCATCTTGGGCAGTGTGCCATTCATCAACTGAGAACGCGGGTCTAGATGATGGAATAGGACAGCTTCAAGGCCATTAATTTCTGCCTTGTCCTCGACAGGAAAGGCCCAAACAAATGCGATCTCCCAGACATCGATCTGACGGTTGGCGATGATGTCTGATCGAGCAGAAGTCAGATGGCGACTGACACGCGAACGAATGCCGTCTTTTGACTGACCAACATAGATCGGTACGTTATCCAAGTCAGCAAGGACATAGACGCCGATCCGATTGGTGAGTGAGCGTACTGCACTCTTTCGGAAAGCAAAATTAACGGCCAAGAGATGCTACTTTGTTGCTGTCGATTGCTGCTATTTGTTTTCCAATAGCCAGCGGCTCGAAGAGATAATGGGAGAGGAACCGAACGACGGGGACAGCTACGCCGTCACCAGTCAGGTGATAAGCTTCGTTATACTTTTTCGGTAGTCTGTAGCTCTCTGCAAGCCCCATTAAGCGGGCGGTTTCACGCGCAGAGATCAACCGGGAGCGGACTCGCTCACCCTCGACCACCAAAAGCGTCTGCCTTGAAGATCCGCCATTCGGCGTACGAAGGCATCCGGCAATATCGTCAAACCGGACTTCAGCGCGAACAACGCGCCCATTGGCTTCAGGCCTTGTACGCTTGTAGACGCCCCCGACGATACGCCTTTCGGCCCGTTTGGCGGCTTCGACTTTCGCCACATTGACGGGAGTCATAGACGCTAGAAGCCGGTTGGTTTCAGCAGGCGTATGCCACTTAACATCGACAGGGTGATCCTCGATAATATCTGAGAATGTCGTGGTGCGGAGCGGTGGAGAAGGTAGATTCCACCAAACCCAATCGGCCTTCGCATTGTCGCTGATACGGGCATACGCATTTTGGAGACTGCGCGTATGGAACGGTACAGTCGCCCCAGGAGACAACAGACAAGGATCTATCGCAATGTCCTTGCGAACGCCGACCACGAATAGGCGCGGACGAGAGTGCGGCAAAAACAACTCAGCATCAATAACAAGCGCCCCATAGCGGTAGCCTGCATCCGAGAATGTTTGGCAGATCGCCCGAAAGTCGGCGCCTTGATGCGAGGTGAGCGCGCCGCAGACGTTCTCTAGTGCGATCACTTTGGGGCTGCGTTGGTCTCGAATCAGGCCGCGCATAACGTCCCAGAAAGGATAAAACGTCCCAGATCGTTCGCCTTGTAGACCAGCTCCGCCGCCCGCCAAAGATAAATCTTGGCAGGGGAATGAACCCCATGCGAGATCAGCCGTGCTTGAGAGCATCTTGGTGGTCACATTGCGAACGTCACCCACAAAGAGCTCGCCGCCCGTTCCCCAATTATCTTGATATGTCAGACCCTTTTTACCGTCAAAGTCATTTGCAAATAGGCACTGCCAGTCGGAACCAAGACCGGCTCTCGCCATTCCAGCACCTGCAAAAAACTCGTAGAATGAAAAGGTCTTGGACATAAAATCCCCACGCAGCCGATTTGTATTCACTGAATAATGAATCAAATTGGTTTCTGATTTGTTCCCATTCTAGCATGGCTCATTGATGACCAGCAACCGCTTGCCCACAGCAAAGAAAAGCGCCGAAATGGCGTTAGTTCGGTCAAAGAACACCGCTCCTGAGTTGACGGTGCGCCGAGCGCTTCATGCTCTGGGAATCAGGTTTCGGCTTCATAGAAAAGACTTGCCAGGCACGCCGGATATCGTGATGCCGGCCATGAAAGCGGTGATACGTGTCCAGGGATGTTTTTGGCATGGCCATGATTGTCCGCGAGGAATGCGTAAGCCGAAGACCAACACTGACTACTGGGCCGCAAAGATAGCACGCAACATTGCGCGAGATGTGAAAACGGAGGCGGAGTTGACCGCGCTCGGCTGGAACGTCACGACTGTCTGGGAGTGTGAACTCAAGGAGAAGGACGGTGTCGCGAAGTTATTGCTTGATCGTCTGCCGCGCAAATTAACGTCTCGTGACCGATAGGCGCGTCGGGACGTTCACTGTCCTATGCAATGCCGACGACCATCGCTTCGTCTATCGGGTCGCTGCGAAAATGACGAACATCCCGTCGCCATTTCAGAAGCTCGAAAAAGGCGTCGCGATCAGCGTCGGTGAACTGCATATCTGTTTTCCTGAAGCTCAGGCCGGGCTTTGGCCGCACGGGGCATGCGATAGGCCCGGATAGCAAAAAAGCCCGCTTGCGCGGGCTTTTTGGGGTGCTTCTGAACCTTGGTAGTGGTCCGAAGACTTAGGAATGGTGCCCAGAAGAGGACTCGAACCTCCACGCCCTTGCGAGCGCCAGCACCTGAAGCTGGTGCGTCTACCAATTCCGCCATCTGGGCGACGAGGACCCATCTAAGGGGTCAGCTTGCCTCTGTCAATCGCGTTTTCGAAATTCAGTGAGCTTTTTTTCAAGCTGTCCGTTTTCCGTGTTGAAAACGCCATCGGGCGCGGTGTCGCGCCCGATAAAATTACTGCCAACTGTGTGTCAGGCTTCCAGAATTTCCTTAGAGGCCACAGTCGAATCAGCATTAAGCCGGTAAATGATCGGCACGCCGGTATTCAGTTCCTGCTTGAGAATCTGTTCCGGCGTCAGGCCGTCGAGCGCCATGATGAGCGCGCGCAGCGAATTGCCGTGTGCAGCCACCAGAACGCTCTCGCCGCGCAGCACATGCGGCTGGATCTGATGCAGATAATAAGGCCAGACGCGCGCGCCCGTATCCTTCAGGCTTTCGCCGCCCGGAGGAGGCACGTCATAGGAACGGCGCCAGACATGAACCTGCTCTTCGCCCCACTTGGCGCGGGCATCGTCCTTGTTGAGACCGGAGAGATCGCCATAGTCGCGCTCGTTCAGAGCCTGATCGCGGATCGTTTCGAGGCCGGACTGGCCCAGCTCATCCAGAATGTGCTGGCAGGTGGTCTGTGCGCGGCTCAGCACTGACGTATAGGCGATGTCGAATTTCAGGCCCGCAGCCTTGAGGCGCTGGCCAGCGGCTTTGGCTTCGGCATGGCCCTGTTCGGTCAGGCCCGGATCGCGCCAGCCGGTGAAAAGATTCTTCAGGTTCCATTCGCTTTGGCCATGGCGAACCAGGACGAGAGTACGAGACATATGCAATGCTCCGTTGGTGGAAGGATCAGTCGTTCAGCCCGAGCACATCGAGCATGGAATAGAGGCCGGGCTTCTTGCCATAAGCCCAGAGTGCGGCCTTGACCGCGCCGCGTGCGAAGATGGTGCGGTCCTCGGCGTGGTGCGACAGCACAATGCGTTCACCGGGGCCTGCCAGAATCACCGAATGGTCGCCGATCACCGAGCCGCCGCGCAGCGTGGCAAAGCCGATGGTGCCTTCCGTGCGGGGGCCGGTATAGCCGTCACGCGCCCGCACGCTATTGTCTTCAAGGCTGATGCCGCGGCCTTCGGCTGCCGCTTTGCCGAGAAGCAGGGCGGTGCCGCTTGGCGCATCCACCTTGTGCTTGTGGTGCATTTCGAGAACTTCGATGTCGAAATCTTCGGGCCCGAGCGCCTGTGCAGCCTTCTGCACCATGACAGCCAGCAGATTGACGCCGAGGCTCATATTGCCCGACTTGACGATGGTGGCATGGCGGGCGGCGGCGCGGAACTTCTCTTCGTCTTCTGCCGAGCAGCCGGTAGTGCCGATGACATGGACGATACGAGCCTGTGCTGCGAGACCGGCAAAGGCGACACTGGCGGCGGGGCTTGTGAAGTCGAGCACGCCTTGCGCCTTGGCGAAAACCGGCAGCGGATCATCAGTGATGGCGACGCCAAGCGCGCCGACACCGGCCACTTCACCGGCATCCTTGCCGATCAGCGGCGAGCCGGGGCGCTCGATTGCGCCGCTGAGTTTTGCGCCGTCAATCGACTGGATCGTCCGGATGAGGGTCTGGCCCATGCGGCCTCCGGCGCCGACGACGACGAGGCCCATTTCGCTGTTTTGGCTATCCGGTTCACCGGTCATTCTGTCCTCCTGTGCCCGCTGGCACATCATCCGCAGTCAGTTCTTCGATTGTCGGTTCGGGCATATTATCAGCGCTACCGCTCTGCAATTGATAGAAGCGGGCATAGACACCGTTCGGTATGGCAATCAGCGCGTCATGACGGCCTTCTTCCACCACGCGTCCCGCTTCCATGACCACGATACGGTCGGCATTGACGACCGTCGACAGGCGATGGGCGATGACGATGGTGGTGCGGCCCTTCATGATCGTTTCCAGCGCCTGCTGGACACGCTTTTCCGATTCGTTGTCGAGTGCAGACGTTGCTTCATCGAGAAGCAGTACCGGCGCCTTGCGCACGATGGCGCGCGCAATCGAAATGCGCTGGCGCTGGCCGCCTGAAAGCGTCGCGCCGTTTTCGCCAATCGGCGTGTCATAGCCTTGCGGTTGTTGCAGGATGAAATCATGCGCATGGGCCAGCTTGGCCGCCTTGACGATTTCTTCTTCCGTCGCGTCCGGGCGTCCATAGCGGATATTGTCGGCAATGGTGCCTTCAAACAGGTAGGGCTGTTGCGACACATAGGCGACGGCGTGGCGCAGCGAACGCTTGGTGACCTTGGAAATATCCTGTCCGTCGAACAGGATCGTTCCCTTGTCGAGATCGTAGAACCGCTGCACCAGATTGATGAGCGTTGACTTGCCCGCGCCCGATGCGCCGATGATCGCCGTGGTTTCACCCGCCTTGGCGACAAAGCTGACGCCATGCAGAACCGGCGCAAGCTCGCTATAGGAGAAATACAGGTTTTCGAACTGGATTTCGCCGGGGCCGGGGTTCAGCGCCACTGCATCGGCGGCATCGCGCTGGTGCGGCTTGATATCCAGCACTTCATAGATCATGCGGGCGTTGACGAGCGCCTTTTCCAGCCCGACCTGAAGGCGGGCAAGACGGCGCGCCGGATCATAGGCCAGCAGCATTGCAGTGATGAAGGCGAAGGTCGCGCCGGGCGGCTGATGGTCAAGAATGGCGCGATAACCGCTATAGGCCAGCACGCCGGACACGGCGAAACCGGCCAGTATTTCGGAAATTGGCGTCGTGCGTTCCGACACCTTGGCGATCTTGTTGCTGCGTCCTTCCGACATATCGATCAGATTGCCGATCTTGGCGCGCAACTGGTCTTCCATCGTGAAAGCCTTCACGACTGCGATGCCCTGCACGGATTCCTGCATGGCGCCGAGAAGATGCGAATTCAGATGCACGAGATCGCGTGTGACCGAGCGGATGCGGCGCGAAATATAGGCGACGGCCAGAATGAGCGGCGGGCCGATCAGGAAGATCGCGACCGACAGCATCGGGTCCATGTAGAACATCATGCAGACCAGACCGACCAGCGAGATGAAATCGCGCGCAATCGATGAAATCGTCATGTTGAGCAGGTCGCGGATGCCGGACACATTCTGGTTGATCTGCGCCGCCAGATGGCCGGAGCGCGTATCATTATAGAAATCGAGGCCGAGCTTCATCAGATGGTCGAAGATGCGCTTTTGATAACGCGCGACCAGATTATTGCCGATCTTGGCAAGCTCGACGGCCTGCACATAGCCGGAAAAACCGCGCAGGATGAAAATCGCCAGCAGCGTGCCGCAGATGACCCAGATCAGGGGCAGGTTCTGCTCATAGAAGATCTTGTCGATCATCGGCTTCATCATATAGGCGAGCGCGGCGTTTGATCCGCCGACGATCAAAGATGCGATGATGGCGATGATATAGTTCTTCTTATATTCACCGATATTCTCCGACATCATGCGCCGGATCACGCGGGTCGCTTCGCCCGTGTCGATTTTCTTCTTTTTCTTCTTGAATAAGCTCACGTGCAAAAGCGCTTCATTCCTGAGCTCGGTATGTCCGAGACTGCCGTTGAAAATGCGTTGGTATTAAAACCAAAAACGCGGCGGTGAAAAGGCCGAAAGCCAATTCCCCGCCGCGTTTCTATAGCCTTATGTGGCTTAATTATCCATCCCGTGACCGTCGATTTCAGGCGCGGTCAGGTTCAGCCGATGCGCCAGCGGCGTCCATCCGTCGAGACTTCGAAGCGCGAAGGTGCGCAGGCAAAAGCCGACAGGCCGCTCAAAGCCGCCAGCGGATAGGTGATCACATGGATCGGAATGTCGTGCATGATGGCCTGATGCGGCGCCTTGTCCTCGAAGGCCGCACGGAATGCACCCGCCCGCAAGGCAGGCAGAATGCGCTGCGGAATGCCGCCCGACAGGTAAACGCCGCCATGCGCCATGAAGACAAGCGCCATATCGCCCGCCACGCGGCCAAGATAGGTCGCAAACAGGTCGAGCGTTTCGCTGGCTTGCGCATTGCTGCCATCGAGACCGGCGGAGGTGATGTCGGCGGGCGTCTCCAGGGTAGGGGTGACGCCATCGGCCGTGCAGATCGCCACATAGAGATTTTGCAGGCCGCGTCCACTCAGAATCTGTTCGGCGGAAACGCGCCCGTCGATCTGCTCGATATGCGGGAAAATCTGATAGTCGCGTTCACTGCGCGGGCCGACATCGACATGGCCGCCTTCACCGGGAACCGGTACCCACGCCTTGCGGGTGCGCACCAGACCGGCCACACCGAGGCCCGTGCCCGGGCCGAGCACGACGCGGGTTGCGATCACCTCATCCGGCTTGCCGCCGATCTGCTCCATATGATGGCCTTCGAGCGACACCACGGCCAGCGCCTGCGCCTCGAAATCGTTGAGCACGGTCACGTCCTTGAAGCCCAGATCGGAGATCAGCTTCTTCGGGCGCACAACCCAGTCGCAATTGGTGAGGTCGATTTCATCGCCTTCGACCGGTCCGGCAATGGCCAGAATGACCGAGCGCGGCTGCAGCGACGTCTGGTCGAGAATGGCCGTCTGAATGGCTTCATCGATGGTCGCATAATCCGCCGTCTGAAGAACCGGAAATTCCTTCGGATCGGAATTGGCATCGACAAGGATTGCAAAGCGGGCATTGGTGCCGCCGATATCGCCGACGAGGACTGGAAACTGGAAACTCTGTTCGGCGTCGATCATGGCCTGCATTCTCTCTCCCTGCCGTTTCTTGTGCCCTTTGGGTGTTGGGGGGCTTACCCATGGGCTGTTATATTTCTTCGATTGTATCAGTCTAAAGCTTTGATCAGCTTTTCTGCCGTGGCGCGGTTCAGCGCCATTGGTATGTCGTAGACGCTGCCGAGGCGGGTCAGCGCCTTGACGTCCACGTCATGCGGAAGCGGCGACAGCGGATCGATGAAGAAGATCAGCACTTCAACGGTGCCTTCCGCAATCATCGCGCCGATCTGCTGGTCACCGCCGAGCGGGCCGCTTTTGACGCGATGGATCGTCAGCGAAGGGCAGGCGTCGAGGATCAGCCCGCCAGTCGTTCCCGTGGCCACGATATCGAAATGCGATAGCGCCTTTTCATGCGCGCGCGCAAAGGCGACCATGTCGTCTTTCTTCAAATCATGGGCGATCAATGCGATGCGCAGGCGTTCTGTCATGAAATTGATAACCTTGTCATCAAGCTCTAAATCGTTTGAAACCTATAGCTGAGCTATGGGCCGGTGAAAAGAGGGCTTAGAGCCTGTTCCAAAAGTCGCCCTGTGCGGCTGCAAATGGCAATTTGAGATTTGCATTCGCATAATCTGAGCCGAAAAGTCTGCAACTTTTCGGGATTATGCGAGGCTTCCGGTGCTCACGTACCTTGCGTACGCTCCGCTCCGGTACTCGAGAATCACCATTTTCGCACACACATGCCGCTTTTTGTTGCAGGCTCTTAGAGAAAATGCCCCGCTGTCATCCAACGGGGCACGATGTTTGATTACTGCACGCCATAGGTGACGTCGGCGACCGAATTTGGCGCAGGACCGGCCAGCACGGCAGCGCAGGCTTTTGGAAGATCAGACACCATGACGGGGCGCGGCTTCTTCGGCGGTTCCTTTGACGGCTTGGCTGGCTTCCATGGCTCATCGGTGAACCACCAGGCGAGCGACTTGTCACAGCCGTCGCCAGCCGCCACCTTGGGCTGCGGCTTGCATTGCGGCGAGCCGGGCTGGCAGGTCAGACGCACATGGAAATGGTAGAAATGGCCCCAATAGGGGCGAACCTTGCCAAGCCAGCTTCTGTCGCCGGTCACCGTATCGCAAAGCTGCTTCTTGATGCCCGGATGCACGAAGATGCGCTCCACCTCCGGATAGCTCGCGGCATGTTTGATCAGCGCCGTGCGGGCAGGGGTCCATTTCTTGGGGTCGACATAGAGCGAATCCCCTTTCAGCATCGAGACGGCGGAAACGCTTTCGCGTTCGGCATCCGTGAAGCGCTTCTTGGGCATCGGTGTCAGCCAGATATCGGCATCGAGCCCCACCTGATGCGAGGCATGGCCCGTCAGCATCGGGCCGCCACGCGGCTGCGAAATATCGCCGACGAGCAGCCCCGGCCAGCCATCCTTGGCGGCATCATGGGAGAGCTTTTCCAGCAAGCCGATCATGCGCGGATGGCCCCAGCGGCGATTGCGCGACAGGCGCATCACCTGCCAGTTCGGGCCATCTGTCGGCAGCGCAACAGCACCTGCAAGACAGCCTTTGGCATAAAAGCCGATTGATTGCGGCGATTGCGCCAGCACGGGCATCTTTTCCGCCCCGAAAGCCTGCTTGGCGGGCATGTCATCCGCCATGGCCATAGGCACGAAGTCAGGTGCGATCATCGTTGCCAGCGAGGCAATGAGGACAAATTTCTTCAGTTTGTTTGCGATCATGGGGCAATTCCATGGTTTGCCAAAGGGCGCTGCGATTGCGAATCAAACAGCAAAGCTGCGGGCATTATGCTGTGTGAAATGCTGGCCAGCAATGCCGGTCGGCTGTTTGTGCCAACCGACCGGCATTTGGATCAGCTCCGTTGCAGCCTTGCAAGCATGGTCAGGACCACAAGGGGTGCGACTGTGCAGAATGCGATCAGCGGCCACGCGGTGTCGCCGGGCAGCAAAATGACGAGCGCTGTTCCTGCCAGACTGACCATCAGGCTCTGTATGCAGAAATAGAGAGCGACAGCCATGCCTGCACTGTCGTCGAAAGCTGCCAAAGCGCCGTTTGCCGTCATGGATGCGGTCAAAACAATGCCAATGGCCGCCAGCCACATGGGTAGTATCAGGCTGGTGAAGGAGGGTTGCAGCAGGTTTTCGGTCAGGAGCAAAATCAGCGCGCTGGCGAGGAGCACGACCATGCCCAGCGCCACGCTTTTTCGTACGCCCCATTTTTGGGTGTAAGGTGAAAGGAGGCGCGTGGCGGCAATCATCACCATGGCAACGCTTGCAAATGCCAGGCTGAATTCCGTCTCTCCGAAGCCGCCTCTTTCGATCAGGATGCGCGGCGCCGTGGAGAAGAAAACAAAGAAGGTGCCCATCGCCGTGCCGAAGCCCAGCGTATAGGTCCAGAACGGAAAATCCTTCAATATTTTCAATACACTTAGGTGGTCCACGCCATTGCGGTCAGGGCGTGTTTCCGGCCAGAGGCGGAACGCCCGCCATGTTGCGACAAGGCCAAATATGCCGAGCGCTACGAAGATCGCGCGCCACCCGAAACTGCTGGCGATCAGTGCGCCAGCGATGGGGCCGATGGCCGGAACGAAGGAGAGCATGGCGCTGAACAGGCCGTAGATGGTCGCGCCTTCCAGACGGTCGGCATAAACGTCACGCACCGTGGCAAAGGTTGCAACGAGCGCGGCTGAAGCGCCGACCGACTGGGTGAAACGCAAGGCGATGAAAACTGTCGCGCTATCCGTCGCCGCCAGCGCAAAGGAAGAAAGCACAAAGATGGCACCGCCGCCCAGCAGCACCGGCTTGCGCCCGATGCGGTCGGACAAGGGACCGAAAACGAGTTGCCCGACACCCAGCATCACCATGTAGAGGCTGAGTGTCAGTTGCACCATGGAAGGCGTGGTTTGCAGAATTGCCGGCATGGATGGAACCACCGGCAGGTAGATATCCATGGCCAGCGAGGCGAGGATGTCGAAGGGAGCCATCAGCGCGAGCGCGAATGGCAAAGTGAAACTCCAGGATGGAGTTTTCTGATGATCAAATGGCATGACAAAGCATCCGCTCGAAGACAATCGGGCGGCAATCTGCCTGCAATGGAAGACGTTGGTCCGGGACAGATGCCGCAACAGGTTGGAAAAGCTGTTGCGGCTTATTTATCTGCTGACTTGCTGTTACCCATCGTTATGTCCCGGTTTGGAATTTGCGTCAGGGCGTTTTACCCGAAGGGGTGCACGCGTGCAATCAGCGCCAGTCTCCGTCCTTCCACATGGCCGAAAAGGCGGTCTTGTAGTCGGGATAGGCGAATGTGTAGCCCAGTGCCTGAATGCGCTGATTGGAGACGCGCTTGTTCTCGCCATAGAAGGAGCGCGCCATCGGTGTCAGCTCCGCGTCTTCGAAGGCCACTTCCGGCGGCGGTGTGACGCCCATCAGTTCCGCCGCATAGGCAACGACATCCTGCGGTGGCGATGGTTCATTGTCGGTAATGTTGAAAATACCGCCCGTATCGGTGCCCGCGAGAAAGCGCAAAGCGCCGGCAATGTCTTCCACATGGATGCGGTTGAAAACCTGATCCTGCTTGACGAGACGTCGCGCCGTGCCGCGCTCCAGATTGACGAAAGCATTGCGACCCGGGCCATAAATGCCTGACAGCCGCAAGATCGCCAGCGGCGTTCCGTGCCTCTCGCTCAGGCTTGTCCAGGCTTGCTCTGCCTCGACACGTTCGAGGCTGCGGCGCGAAACCGGCTTGCAGAGTGTGGTTTCATCCACCCATGCGCCCTTGTGATCGCCATAAACACCGACGGTCGAGAGATAGCCGATCCAGCGAATCGTATTGTCGGGACGGCGCAGCGCTTCTTCGACCCATGCAAGCGCCGGGTCGCCCGCTTCGCCGGGCGCAATCGAAATCACCACATGGGTTGCCTTGGCAAGCCGCTCCAGAAGCTCGGGCGAGGGCGTTTCACCATCGAACAAGACCGGCGAAATGCCGGATTTCTCAAGGAGCGGGAATTTCTGTTCATGCCGGGTTGTCCCGTCAATGCGCTCTACTTCTCCCGTCATCCGCTTGGCAAAGGCTTGTGCCGAATATCCGGCTCCGAACAGGAAAATGCGCATGTCAGACTGTCTCCGTATTCCACTCTTTCTGCACCGTAGCATCCTCCTCCACGGAGGCCAGACGTTTTTGCAGGGCATCGACGCGGCCCGGCTCTGCCAGCTGCTTCAAGGCCCAGACTGCCGCCCCGCGCACGACAGGCGCGGCATCGCCAAGCAGCGCCTCGATTTGCGGCAACAGCGTTGTATCGGCGGAATTGCCCGCTGCGATCAGCACATTGCGGATGAAGCGGTCGCGCCCGATCCGCTTGATCGGCGAACCGGAGAAAAGCGTGCGGAATGCCGGATCGTCGAGCGCCAGCAGGTCGCTCAGACGCGGTGCTTTTAGATCGTTACGCGCCTTCAGCTTCATTTCGCTGGTCGCCTGCGCGAATTTGTTCCACGGGCAGACCGAAAGACAGTCATCGCAGCCATAGATGCGGTTGCCCATGGCCTTGCGAAACTCCGCCGGAATGGGACCCTTGTTCTCGATGGTGAGATAGGAAATGCAGCGGCCCGCATCGATGCGATAAGGCGCTGGAAAGGCCTTGGTCGGACAGGCGTCGAGACAGGCGCGGCAGGAGCCGCAATGGTCGCGGTCTGGCTCATCCGGTGCGATTTCCGCAGTGGTGAAAATCGAACCGAGAAACAGCCATGAACCAAGCTCGCGGCTGACCAGATTGGTGTGCTTGCCTTGCCAGCCAAGTCCGGCAGCTTCCGCCAGCGGCTTTTCCATGACGGGCGCGGTATCGACGAAGACTTTGACATCCTGCCCGGCGCGCGCGGCAAAGCGGCTCGCCACATGCTTCAGCTTGCCCTTGATGATATCGTGATAATCGCGGTTCTGCGCATAGACCGATATGGCCGCGCGATCCTTCTGATCAAGTATCGCCAGCGGGTTGGTGTCCGGCCCGTAATTCATGGCCAGCATCATGATGGAACGAACTTCCGGCCAGAGCACGCCGGGATTCGCCCGGCGTTCTTCGGTGTCTTCCATCCAGAGCATATCGGCGTGATGGCCATCGGCAAGATATTGCCGCAGGCGTTCAGGCGCCTGTGGAATAGCATCCGGTGTGGTGAAGGCGACAGCGTCGAAGCCCACGGCTTTGGCTTCTTCGACGAGGAAGCGCTTCAGCCTGTCTGCCTTTGTCTCAGAAGTCGAGGTCGCCATAATGGGCCACCGGGGCAAGCCCGCGCACACGATCGGACAGAAGCGGGCGGAAAGCGGGACGCGACTTCATGCGCGCATACCAGTCGCGCGCGGCACGGGTTTCGCCCCATTCGATTTCACCGAGATAATCGAGTGCGGAAACCGCAGCAGCGGCCGCCATATCGGCATAGCTTGGATGTGCGCCCGCCAGCCAGTCGCGGGTGGCGGCCAGCCAGTCGATATATTTCATATGCTGGCGAATATTGGTGCGGGCTGCGCGGATTGCGGTCGAATCCGGCGCGCTGCCGCCCATTTCAGCCGCCATCTGCAACTTGTAAACGCGCTCGCGCGTGATGTGGCGCGTGACTTCATTTTCGAATTTCAGCAGGAACCAGTCCACGAGGCGGCGCACTTCGGCGCGCTCCATAGGGCTTTCCGGCAAGAGGCGACGGTTGCGCTTCAATGCGCCGCGCGTTTCGTCGAGATATTCGGCGATCACGGTTGCACCCACGACCGGCAGATCGTTTTCAGCCAGCAGCACGGGCAAGGTGGCGGCGGGGTTCAGCGCCAGGAATTCCTTGCGGCGCGACCATGGCCTTTCCTCGATCAGTTCCGCTTCCACGCCATATTCGCCGAGGATAAGCCGCACATAACGTGAGCCTGAAGACATGGGATGATGAAACAGCGTAAGCATGATCGACGCGGTACTCTCGACTAACAGCTTGAATTGAACGTCCGGAGATTGGTACGGCGGCTGGCGTTTGCCCATGCAGCAGGCTATTTCTGCTGCCAAGCGATTCGACGCCGCCTCAACGGAATATAAAGTCTATAAGACCTATGTTTGCGGGAGACAAGCAATCGCTGGAAGCGCCCGTTTTAGTCGCCCTAGCCGCTAATGCGAGCCGGTTCAGATGCCATCATCGTGCCAACCATTCTAAGGTACTGACTTCATGGATATTTTTAATCTGCTGGAAGCCGCGTTTCTCGGTCTCATCGAAGGTTTGACCGAGTTTATCCCGGTTTCTTCCACCGGGCATTTGTTGCTGGTCGGGCATTTTCTGGGATTTGAATCCACAGGAAAGACGTTCGAGGTGCTGATCCAGCTCGGCGCTATTCTGGCCATTCTGACCGTTTATTCGGCGAAACTGCTGAAGCTTCTGACAGATTTTCCGCGCGATGCGCGCACGCGTCATTTTGTCTTCGGTGTTCTGGTCGCCTTCCTGCCCGCCGCTTTCATCGGTGCGGCTGCGCATGGCTTCATCAAGACCGTGCTTTTCGAAACGCCGATCCTCGTCTGCATCATGCTGATTGTCGGCGGTCTGATCCTGCTCTGGGTCGACCAGCTCAATCTGAAGCCGCGCTATCATGATGTGATGGATTATCCGTTGCCGATGTGCCTTGCCATCGGCTTCATCCAGTGCCTCGCCATGATCCCCGGCGTGTCGCGTTCGGGTTCGACGATTGTCGGCTCGCTGCTGCTGGGTGCGGACAAGCGGTCGGCTGCTGAATTCTCGTTCTTCCTCGCCATGCCGACCATGGCCGGAGCCTTTGCCTACGATCTCTACAAGAGCCGTGACATGCTCACCATGAATGATGGCGCGTTGATCGCCGTTGGCTTCGTGATGGCTTTCATCTCAGGTGTGTTCGTCGTGCGCTACCTGCTCGACTATGTCTCGCGCCATGGCTTCAAACTCTTTGCCTGGTGGCGCCTTATCGTCGGTTCGGCGGGGCTAGCGGCTTTATTGATTTGGGGTTGAGCAAAAGAAAAGGGGCCGCGAGGCCCCTTATTCATTTCCGACTATCGATATCTCACGCAAAGCCGGTTTTGGTGTACTGACCGGCCACGCGGTAGCGCCAGAGATAGGCTGGCAGCACGGCGTCGACGCCTTCCGGCGTAATGCCCATGCCCTGCAATGTGCGGCCTTCCTTGATGGCGGCTTCCGAAACGACATTGTCGGATTTCAGGAGCGTTACCTGATCGTTGGTGATCGGCGGGTTCGGCAGCAGGCTGAGAACCGAAGCCTGCAGGCGGGCGACCCACCATGGCAGCGAAATGAGAACGCGCTTGCGGTCGACGACGCGCAGCATGTCCTTCATCCAGTTCTTGAACGGCTGCACATCCGGACCGCCGAGTTCATAGACACCGCCCGGCATCAGCTTGCCATCGACGGCGCGGGCAACAGCTTCCGCAACATCGCCGACATAGACCGGCTGCAGCTTCGTTTCGCCGCCGCCGATGACCGGCAGGAAAGGCGAGAAGCGCGCCATATTGGCAAAACGGTTGAAGAAGCGGTCTTCATGGCCGAAAATAATAGACGGACGCAGGATAACGGTTTCCGGTAGCACGGCGAGAACGGCGTTTTCGCCTTCAGCCTTGGTGCGGGCATAATCCGAAGCCGAATTCACATCCGCAGCGAGCGACGAAATATGCGTCATCGGAATGCCGGCGGCCTTGGCGGCTTCGGCAATGTTCTTCGCGCCCAGCACCTGAACCGTGTTGAAACGCTGGCGGCCGCCTTCTGCGAGAATGCCGACGAGGTTCACAACATGGTCGGAACCCTTGACGACCAGCTCGACCGAAGCGCGATTGCGGACATTGGCCTGCACCATCTGGATCTGCCCGACATTGCCGAGCGGCGCCATATAATAAGCCACTTCGGGCTTGCGCACGGCAACGCGCACACGATAGCCACGCTTGGTGAGACTTGCTACGACCGCGCGTCCGACAAAGCCGGAGCCGCCGAAAACGGTGACCAGTTTCGGCCTGTTGTGGACTTCGTTCGGTTCGGTCTTCATCCTAAACTCCTGCATGAAAGCCAGTTGCGCCGCTTGCGAGCAGCAGCCGCAATGCGTCTGTATTGCCGGTGATTTATCGCCTTTTTGCCACAAGGCAAAGGGGACTTGTTGTCACGATCATGATAGCAGGGCTTTTTCCCGTAATTAAAGCGCAATAGAGCTTTGAGATTCCGCTGCTTGCTGTTAAATCGCGCGCATGAGCACACCACTTGACCATATTCGCAATTTTTCGATCGTCGCCCATATCGATCATGGCAAATCGACGCTGGCCGACCGCCTCATTCAATTGACCGGCGGTCTGGATACGCGCGAGATGAAGGATCAGGTTCTCGACTCGATGGATATCGAGCGCGAGCGCGGCATCACCATCAAGGCGCAGACCGTCCGTCTCACCTATAAGGCGAAGAACGGCGAAGATTATGTGCTGAACCTGATCGACACCCCCGGACATGTCGACTTCGCCTATGAAGTCTCGCGTTCGCTGGCGGCATGCGAGGGTTCGCTTCTCGTGGTGGATGCTTCCCAGGGCGTGGAAGCGCAGACGCTGGCCAATGTCTATCAGGCTATCGACAACAACCATGAAATCGTGGTCGTGCTGAACAAGATCGATCTGCCCGCTGCCGAGCCAGAGCGCGTCAAGCAGCAGATCGAGGAAGTCATTGGTATCGATGCGTCGCAGGCCGTGCATATTTCCGCCAAGACCGGCATCGGCATCGAAGACGTGCTGGAAGCCATCGTCACCCAGTTGCCCGCGCCGAAGGAAGGCGATCGCAATGCGCCGCTGAAGGCCATGCTGGTCGACAGCTGGTACGATTCCTATCTCGGCGTTATCGTTCTGGTGCGCGTCATCGACGGCGTGCTCAAGAAGGGCCAGACCATCCGCATGATGGGCACGGGCGCGAAATATCCGGTGGAACGCACTGGTGTGTTTACGCCGAAAATGGTTCAGGTGGACGATCTTGGTCCCGGTGAGCTTGGCTTTATTACTGCTTCGATCAAGGAAGTGGCCGATACGCGCGTCGGCGATACGATCACCGATGATCGTCGCCCGACCGAAAAGATGCTGGCCGGTTTCAAACCTGCGCAGCCGGTGGTGTTCTGCGGCCTGTTCCCGGTCGATGCGGCGGATTTTGAAGATCTGCGCGGCGCCATGGGCAAGCTGCGCCTCAACGACGCTTCGTTCTCGTTCGAAATGGAAACCTCCGCAGCGCTCGGTTTCGGTTTCCGCTGCGGCTTCCTCGGCCTGCTTCATCTGGAAATCATTCAGGAGCGTCTTGAGCGTGAGTTCGATCTCGATCTCATCACGACTGCACCTTCGGTTGTCTATCGTCTGAACATGCAGGACGGTTCGCAGAAAGAGCTGCACAACCCGGCCGATATGCCGGATGTAGTCAAGATCACTGCGATTGAAGAGCCTTGGATTCGCGCCACCATCATGACGCCGGATGATTATCTCGGCGCCATCATGAAACTTTGTCAGGAGCGTCGCGGCCTCCAGATTGATCTGACTTATGTCGGTCCGCGCGCCATGATCACCTATGATCTGCCGCTCAACGAAGTCGTGTTCGATTTCTACGACCGTTTGAAGTCGATCTCGAAGGGCTACGCCTCGTTTGACTATAATCTTTCCGATTACCGCGAAGGTGATCTGGTCAAGATGTCGATCCTGGTCAACGAAGAGCCTGTTGACGCATTGTCCATGCTGGTTCACCGTTCTGCGGCAGAAAAGCGTGGCCGCGTGTTGTGCGAGAAGCTGAAAGAGCTGATCCCGCAGCACATGTTCAAGATTCCGATTCAGGCAGCGATAGGCGGTCGTATCGTGGCGCGTGAGACGATCTCGGCACTGCGCAAGGACGTGACGGCCAAGTGCTATGGCGGCGATATTTCTCGCAAGCGCAAACTTCTGGACAAGCAGAAGGAAGGCAAGAAGCGCATGCGCCAGTTCGGCAAGGTGGAAATCCCGCAGGAGGCCTTCATTCAGGCGCTCAAGATGGGCGATGATTGATTGCCTGCCTTTGTGGGCAGGCAAGTGCGCCCTTTAATGTAAGAGCGGTGGTGTTGGATGTTCGCCGGTATCGTATGGCTTTCCATCACCGCCTTCGTTTATGTCAGTGATAATTTTATCGACTTTCTTAATTAGCAGAATTCCAAGTTCTTGTATTTTTGGATCGGGTTCGCCTAGCCGAATGAGCCGCTTTGACCTTAGGCAAAGAACGGCAAGATCATCGGGCTTATTCACTGCATATAGCGCCGGAAATACAGATAGTATCGCTCTGACAAGATGATCATCGAGTGCTGGCCGGGCAGTATTCCAAATATGGACCGCAGCAACCTTATCATCAGTTATCAAACTAAAGTTCGGTTTAAATGTCAGTTTAAACAGAGATTTAGGACTGTTGTAGATAACATTATTGGCCAGCATAAACTGGGCTGGGTGTTCATTCTTCCATTTTATGAATGCTTGAAGACCAATTCGAGCCGAATCTCTCTCTGATTCCTTTTTTATGTCTTTGAGGCGTTCAATGACCGCCTTTGGATCACCGTTATTCAGCGCCAAGTCTGCACAAAGTCTCCGAACGCTTCCGTGAAAGTCGTAGCCTCCGTCACTAGGACTTAAGCGCTTGCGAATTTCTGTCTTTTGAGGTTTTTCGTTTAGGTGTAGAATTTTAAGAAATGAAGAAATTCCAAAATTGGGCATGAGGGCTCCGTTCTAATATAGATATAATAATATAGGGGTGATTTTTACATATTAAAGAGGTGACTTTAAGATTATATACTTCTAATATTTTGGCTTACTAATATATAAGCATCCATCTTAAGTTATGGCAAGGCAAGATAATAAATGTCCGCAAATCCTCGCATCTCAATCACCTACTGCACCCAATGCAATTGGCTGTTGCGCGCTGCGTGGATGGCGCAGGAACTGTTGCAGACTTTCGGGCAGGATCTGGCGGAAGTCGCATTGCGTCCGGGGACTGGCGGAATTTTTGAAATCCGCGTGCTGATGCCAGATGGCCATGAAGAACTTATCTGGGAGCGCAAGCGCGACGGCGGTTTTCCGGAAGCTAAGGTTCTCAAACAACGCGTGCGCGATCTGGTCTGGCCGGAACGCGATCTCGGTCATTCGGACCGACCAGCCAATTCATGAAGGGTTCTTACCCCGATCCTTCGATGAACTCAGGATGAGGGCGTCGGCAGCGCCTCTATTGTAAGCTTCCCTCATCCTGAGGAGGTGCGAAGCGGCACCTCATCCTGAGTTCATCGAAGGACGAGGGAAAAGGCTCCATCAATCCTCATCCACCACGCGCAGGCGCATTTGGGTGGGGGTGCTTTCCGCCGGTCTTGCTTGTTGAGGCGGCGTTTCCTCGGTGGGCTTTTCGCCAAATTCCAGCGCTTCGATTTTAGCGCCGCGCCGGGTGACCTTGTTGGACGACACCAGAATATCGTCAATATCCTTGTTGGCCTGCACAAAGTGCGTTTGCAGCTTGCGCACGCGTTCGTCGAGGCGGCCCACATCTTCCATCAGACGGATCACTTCGCCCTGAATGACATGCGCCTGTTCGCGCATGCGGGCGTCTTTCAGGATTGCCTGAATGACCTGGATCGACAGCATCAGCAGCGATGGTGAAACGATCACAATCCGCGCCCGGTGTGCGCGCTGGATCAGCGCTTCGAAATGCTCGTGAATATCGGCAAAGATTGACTCCGAGGGCACGAACAGGAAAGCCGTATCCTGCGTTTCGCCGGGGATCAGATATTTGTCGGAAACATCCTTGATATGGATTTCCATGTCGCGACGGAATTGCGCAACGGCAGTTTTCCGGGCCTCCGGATGTTCCTTCTCACGCATGGCGTTCCAAGCTTCCAGCGGAAACTTGGCGTCGATCACCAGCGAGGGCGCTTTGTTGGGCATGCGCACGAGACAGTCGGGGCGAGTGCCGTTGGAGAGCGTCGCCTGAAATTCATAAGCGCCCTGCGGTAGGCCGTCGGCGATGATCGCTTCCATGCGTGACTGGCCGAAAGCGCCGCGTGTCTGCTTGTTGGCGAGGATCGCCTGCAACTGCACCACCTGCCCGGCGAGTGACTGGATATTGTTCTGCGCCGTGTCGATGACGGCCAGACGCTCCTGCAATTTGGCAAGATTTTCATGGGTCGAGCGAGTCTGCTCGGTCATGGTCTGGCCGATGCGATGCGTCATGCCATCGAGCCTTTCGCGGATCGACTGGTTCAACTCTGCCTGTCGTGAGCCGAAAACCTCCGCCATAGTCTGCATGCGGCCCTGCATCTCTGCCTGTGCTTTCAGGATTTCCGCCATCCGATATTCGGCGTCGCGGGCGCGGTCCTCGGCCTGTGCTTCGGCAACGGCGCGCAGGCGCGCAGAGCGCGTTGCGGCGATCAGGAAAATGACGAGGCAAAGCACCACCACCACAATGCCAGCCAGAAGAATATCTCCCAGCGTGAGCGATGTAGCACCGAGCTGCAAAAGCGGCTCATTCAAGAGGTTCTGGTTTTCCATGTGCCAAGCTTAGCTGATTCGTATGGGCTTGATGAGATCAAAACAAGAACATTTTGCAAAGCGCAATTGACGATTCTGTCACAAGCGATTACGTGAAGCGCATGTCAGTAAAACCGCTTGTCATCCTTCCCGATCCTGTGTTGCGCCTGGTTTCCAAGCCAGTGGAGCGCTTTGACGATCAGTTGCGCAAATTTGCCGGCGACATGTTCGACACCATGTATGACGCGCCGGGCATTGGCCTTGCCGCCATTCAGGTGGGCGAGCCGATCCGCATGCTCGTCATCGACCTTGCCAAGGAAGGCGAGGAAAAAGCGCCGCATGTCTTCATCAATCCCGAGATTGTCGGGGTGACGGATGAAGTCAGCGCTTATGAAGAAGGTTGCCTGTCCATTCCGGATTATTATGCGGAAGTGGAACGGCCAGCGGCCATTCAGGTCAAATATTTCGATGCCGATGGCAAGCCGCACGCAATGGAAGCGGATGGCCTGATGGCCACCTGCCTGCAGCACGAGATCGATCATCTCAATGGCGTGCTCTTCATCGATCATATTTCCAAGCTGAAGCGCGATATGGTCATCAAGAAGTTCAAGAAGCTCGCCAGCCAGCGGGCGTCGAAGAGAGTGCTTTAGATGCGTATCGTCTTCATGGGCACACCGGATTTTTCGGTGCCGATCCTGACCGCCATTATCGGGCAGGGCTATGATGTGGTGGCCGTCTATTCGCAGCCGCCGCGTCCGGCAGGCCGCAGAGGGCTGGAACTGACCAAGTCGCCTGTCCATGAAAAGGCCGAGCAGTTCGGTATCCCCGTCTTCACGCCGAAGAGCCTGAAGGGTACGGAAGAGCAGGAAGTTTTTGCGAGCCTGGAGGCCGATGTCGCCATCGTCGTCGCCTATGGTTTGCTTCTGCCCAAGGCCATTCTCGATGCGCCGCGGCTTGGCTGCTATAACGGCCATGCCTCGCTTCTGCCGCGCTGGCGCGGTGCCGCGCCTATCCAGCGCGCCATCATGTCGGGCGATAGCGAAACCGGTATGATGATCATGAAAATGGACGAGGGGCTCGATACGGGCCCGGTCGCCATGGCTGAAAAAGTGGCGATCACGCCTGATATGACGGCGGGCGAATTGCATGATCGACTGAGCATGATCGGCGCGGACCTGATGGTGCGGGCGCTGGGTGCGCTTGAGCGCGAAAGCCTGACATTGCAGCCGCAGGCCGAAGAGGGCGTCACCTATGCCGCCAAGATCGACAAGGCCGAAGCACGCATTGACTGGTCGAAGCCTGCGCGCGATGTGCACAACGCCATTCGCGGCCTTGCGCCTTTTCCGGGTGCCTGGTGCGAAATGGAAATCAACGGCGTTGTCGAACGTGTCAAGCTTCAGCGTTCGACCCTGGGCGAAGGTTCCGGTGCGGCTGGTACCGTGCTGGACGACCGGCTGACGGTTGCCTGCGGCGAAGGTGCTGTGCGGCTCGTCACCTTGCAGCGTTCGGGCGGCAAGTCATTGCCTGCGCAGGAATTTCTGCGCGGCGCGACGGTTACGAAGGTTTTGTAGGCCCGTGCCGCGCTACAGACTTCTGGTCGAATATGACGGCACCCCCTATGCGGGCTGGCAGCGTCAGGAAAACGGCCATACCGTGCAGGGCGCTATCGAGCAGGCGTTCAAGAAATTCTGCGGCGAGGATCTGGCGCTAAGCGCGGCGGGCCGTACCGATGCCGGCGTGCACGCGACGGCGCAGGTTGCGCATGTCGATCTCAGCAAGGATTGGGGTGCGGGCAAGGTGCGCGATGCGGTCAACGCGCATCTGGTTATGGCCAATGAGCGCGTGAGCATCCTCAATGTCGAGAAGACGACCGACAGTTTCGATGCGCGTTTTTCCGCGCAGGGACGACATTATCTCTATCGCTTCCACAATCGCCGTGCGCCGCTGGCCGTTGATTATCAACGCGCATGGTGGGTGCAAAAGCGCCTTGATCACGAGGCGATGCACGAAGCAGCGCAGCTTCTTCTGGGCGAACACGATTTCACGACCTTTCGCGCCACGCAATGCCAGGCCAAAAGCCCGATCAAGACGCTCGACCGGCTTGATATTACGCGTGATGGTGAGATCATCGAGATGCGCGTTTCGGCGCGCTCTTTCCTACACAATCAGGTGCGCTCCTTTGCAGGAAGCCTGATGGAAGTGGGCGTTGGCCGCTGGACGGCGGATGATTTGCAGGCAGCGCTTGAAGCACGCGACCGCAAGGCCTGCGGACAAGTCGCACCGCCTTACGGTCTTTATCTGATCGGCGTCGATTACGCTTTCCCGTTTTAGGATTTGTTTTAGAAAAGTGCGGCGTTTGCACGGTGTAGGGTGTGTTTAATTACATTAAAGATTATTATAATGGAGTATAATTACTTAAAACCAAAAACGACCTCTCCCAAATCAACCCCGTGATTGGCAACCCAACCCATTTTTCCGGAAGGAACAATGGCTCCTATTGGATAGAATGTCCAATAAACTTCATAAGTTGGCATAATTGACCATGAGGGTATCGCTATCGTAAAGCTTGTATATATGCTTAAATGATCGTCTGGAGGTAGATTAAGATAGCTATCTGAATCTTGGTCAACACTCAAGAAAGCTCTGTTTAATGGGCAAGGCATGTCGACTTGAAGTTTGATGAACGGTGTGTCATTCTGAGGACCAAACGGACTGCTTTGTAATTTTAACAGAATATCATATGTATTAACTGAATCAATTTGGTTTAATTTGAAGCTAGCTTCAATTATATCTCCTGAATGAACAAAGTATCCACCAATTTCTTTGTATTTTCCTGGCTCTGTACTGTATCTTGTTAATATAAACCATCCTGTCCTTGGGATCCAGCGCAGCAATACTTGTATTTGAGTGTCGCTGCTATAAGCGGATAAGCCGGCCCATATAGACATTTCAATTTCGTCATGTGGGGCGACTGGAGCAGATGGAACGCTCCAACTAGCGCTGAAATATTCAACAATTGTGTCTTTGTCGCTAGCACCAGCCCAGAAATCCGCATATGCGCGGTGACCGCCGATTGTGTCGTTTCGAACTGTATCTTCCATAATTAATATACTTTCGCCTTTAAGTTTTTAGTGAAGATATTTTATAAAATCATGTTTTAATATAAAAGCTGGTCACTTTCGCAGTTGGTGTTTGCTTGCTTAATAAGCGTGCAGGTCGAAGCCTAATGCCGAAGATCTGCTGAAGCGGTACGGTGAGGACCAGCGAGCCGAAGAAGACGCAGGCGAAGAACGGTACGGCGCAGCTTCTGCTGGGCGAATACGATTTCACGACCTTTCGCGCCACGCAATGCCAGGCCAAAAGCCCGGTCAAGACGCTCGACTAGCTCGATATAACACGATGGCGAGATCATCGAGATGCGCGTTTCGGCGCGCTCTTTCCTGCACAATCAGGTGCGATCTTTGTAAGCCTCCGGTGGAGGCCGCAGGTCAGGCCGCTTGAGCGTTGACTGTCGGAGGCGTCCAATTCCAAGGAAGCAGTTGCTCCAGCTTGGTCATCGGCGTGTCCGCGAT
>NZ_JASAMQ010000017.1:0-78333 GCF_029909865.1 Ochrobactrum sp. 19YEA23
ATTGGATGCTTCGTCATATGACTACTCCTAGTGTTACCACTAGGACTGGCAGTCAGCAGGCCGTCATCGCAAGACGGCCTTCACCGTGGGCTTACCTATTACCAGTCATAATGTGAACAGTAGTCCTATCACTTATTTAAGTGGCAGAAACTGTCCGGGCAATTAGGGGGCTATTCCAGGAGATTGCCATGCGCCGTCACGAATTGAGCGACGAAGAATGGCGGTCATCGCGCCACTTCTGCCGACCAACACCCGTGGGATTGAACGCGTCGATGTTCGTCGAGTGATAAACCGCATCCTTTGGCGGTTTCGGACCGGTTCATCGTGGCGGGATTTGCCCGAACGATACGGCCCGCGCACAACGCTATACGATCGGTTCTCCCGCTGGCGTAAAGCAGGTGTCTGGGATCGCCTTCTTGACGCGGTTTCAAAGCGTTACCACGGAGTTATCGTGATGATCGATTCATCCTGCGTTCGCGTTCACCAGCATGGTGCCAATGCTAAGAAGGGGGCCTGCCGATCCTTGCATGGGACGTTCGCGTGTTGGCCTGACGACGAAAATCCATGCTCTCGTTGATGCAGATGGCCGACCGGTTAAGCTGGAACTCACGGCAGGTCAGGCTGCGGATGCGCCTATGGCTGAAAAGCTGCCCAGTGATCTGCAGCACGGCACAACGATCCTGGCCGATAAGGCATATGATACCGACGCAATTCGCAACTTCGCCATGCAACGCAAATGCTGGGCGAACATTCCTGCAAAAGCCAATCGCAAACAGACCTTCAGCTTTAGCCGTTGGGTCTATCGTCAGCGTAATCTCGTCGAGCGGTTCTTCAATCGTATCAAACAGATGCGCGGCTTGGCCACTCGATATGATCGACGCGCTGACAACTACCTTGTCGAGCTCAAGCTCGCTGCGACAAGGATATGGATTGCATCAGCTAATGGGGGTCCGCTTCCTAGTGCAACATCGCTGCGATCACGCAAGTTTGCCAAATAAGACAACTGAAATTAAGATCGGATGCAGCGCCGGTAATCGCATGCTACAAACACCAAGCTCGAAATCCGTCCGTATGAAAGTTGAAACTGCACAATCAAACATTTGAAACTCGCCCCCCGCTTATTCCGGTCCATGCAATAATGCCGCTCTCGACAGCGATTTCTGCGAAGCCCTAAAGAAGCAGTCTCAGCCCCAATCCTGATGTCAGATGATTATCTCGGCCTTCCATTGAACTATCAACGAGATTTGCATGATGCGACGCCTATGCGCCAGGTACGCGGTGTTGATCCTACCGCAGAAATAACGTCTTTCGACTTACGAGATCAATCGACCCGCGCCGATCGTTTGCCTTTGTGTTTCGGATCAAATACTATGATGGCGGCCCCTGTGAGCACCACCAGAACCATTCCCGCGATCGCCAATGCATCTGGTACGGTACGGAAAAAGAGAGCACCGGCGAATATCGCCCAGAGGGCTACCAGGTAGTACAGAGGAGCAACGACAGCTATCGGACCTGATTTATAGGCACTGTAGAGCAGATAATGGCCGCTGAACAAAAAGAATCCCGAGCCGGACAGAAGACTGACCTGTTTTAGGCTTGGCACGACGGTGCGTTCGATTATCAGATGCATTGCCGCAGTACCGATCAAGACGATAATGCTAGCGCCGAGTGCGACGACGAGCCCTGCGATTCTAACCGGGACCATCCGGCCCACGATATCGCGGACGCCACCTAGAAATGCAGTGCCAATTGCGAGAAGCGCGTATGACGACAAGCCCTCGCCTGTCGGGTGGGCGATCATGACAGCTCCAGTAAAACCAAGCAAAATGCATACCATGGGAGCGGCACCTAGTCGCTCTTTGAATGCAATTCTCGCCCCCAAGAGGACGACAAGCGGTGTTATCTGGAGTATCGCAATTACATTCGCGATTGGCAGGTTCACCAGCGCATCAATGTAACAAATTACTGCGGCCAGCTCCAAGGCGTTACGCGTCAGAACCCACCTATCAATGAGGCCAGGTATCGCGCGCACCTGCCCTGTTACAAAGACCAGCAGCACCCCACACGCAGTGGCGAATACGCCTCGTAAAGCCAGGGTCTCATATAAGGGAAGTCCCGCGGTGGCAAGCTTCATCGTCGTGTCGCTTGCGACGTAACAACCAGTTGCGCCGACCATAGCTAACGGGCCGGCGTAAAATCTATCTAATGCGGACAAACTTTCACCTGTCGTTTTCTTCGACCGCATTTGCAGCCAACTGATCCTCGGCGCGATGGCACTTTATCGATATCGCGGGCTTCGGGAGAAAGAACTATGTCCGCGCGGCCCATGATCACCAAGGAGCTGACCAATCTCTTCTGGAGCGACTTTTGGTTTTTTCCATGCATCACCGATCGAGAGGACCGGGTACCTTTTGAACGCACCGCGGGCTGCCATCGACAATCACTCCGTTCTCAGTGTACGGGATCAACAGGAGCGATCTCTACACCTGCCGCCTCGATGGTTTCTCCCGCTGCTAGGCACAAGTCCTCACGGAAGCGGGCTGCCACCAACTGGACCCCGACTGGAATACGACCCACGAAGCCCGTTGTCATACTCAAGGCCGGCAAGCCCATGAATGGAATTCCTACCTGCGGCATCTGGGCATGCCAAACGCGCTCGAGCTCAGACTGGCTTTCTAGATCAAGATTGTCCTTGAAGGGCAGCTCACCCGATACAGGCATAAGAACGACGGTATATTTTTCTAGGAAAGCAAACCAAGTCCGAATTATCTCGTCACGACGTATCAAAGTCCCTGAAAGATCGAACGGATAGACCCTCTCCCGCATGCCAACCAGGCATGCGAGCGCACCTGGATCGCCCTCGCGCTCAGCAGCCTCCAACTGGGCTTCATAGCAATCGCCCAACCAAAGGCGTGCTTGCAGGGCGGCGGGCTCTCGCAGAGGAGGCGTATCGCGCACCTCCTCGACAATCCATCCCGCGCGACTGAGGTGATCCGCGGCTCTAAGTACCGCAGAGACCACTTCAGGCTTCGGATTAAGACCGTCCGGGTCAACACTAAGCGCAACGCGTTTCGGACGCGCCGGGCCTTCGAGCGGCACAGGGGCATACCAGGGATCGTAAGGGCACGGCACCGACATCGCTTCCAGCCCCAGACGCAGGTCCGCGATTGTCCTTGCGAGAGGTCCGGAGACTGCCCCAATCTGGCCGCCGATCGTCCGACCGCCAAACGATGGATTGAAATGCGGCACCCGACCGAGACTAGGCCTTAGACCGTGCACGCCGCATGCGTAAGCAGGGTATCGTATCGAACCCGCTATATCGCTGCCGTGAGCAATTTGGCCAATCCCCGCGGCGACGGCGGCCCCTGCCCCTCCCGAAGACCCCCCAGGTGTGATGTCTGGATCGTGGGGATTCTTGGTGTCTCCGTGAAGAAGGTTCGTGCTGAACCACCGATAGGAAACTGCCGAACAGTTCGTACGGCCAAGCAGAATAGCGCCGCTCTTTCTCAGGTTGGCAATGGCAGGATTATCTGCTGGCGCGAGATTGCCCCGCTGAAGCCGCATGCCGTCGCTCGTGGCATAACCCTCCTGATCCGCGCCGATCTTCGTCGTCACCGGAACGCCCGCGAGAGTACCTAACTGGTCACCCCGAGCGATAGCGTCATCTATCGCCTCTGCCTGTTTCATCACGTCGTCAGGACGGTGATCCACCACTGCGTTAATCATCGGGTTGACGGCATGAAGCCGGTCAAGGGACGCTTCTGCGGACTCTTTCGCTGAAATTTGCTTCGTCTTGATCAGTTTGGCTAACTCAGTTGCCGACAAACGCCAAAGATCCTGCATGGGATACTCCGCTCAACTGGCTGGGATACGACGAGGCGCGTTGGATCGCTGACTTCAAAGCGCTCGGACTCACGTCCTTGCCCCGAACCGAACCCGATCAAAACCCGCAGAATCCGCAACGAATATTTAAAATGTCTCGAAATCCCGAGCTATCTTCGAATCGTGCCTTGGTATAACGCTCCTTAGAGCAATGTTGACATCGCATGGCCTGGGCCAGACGATCGAAGACGAGCTGCCAGCGAGGCTGACTGTTTTAAAAACAGCGAGTGCCTCGCGTTCTTTAATTGGCCGAACACCATTCGCGACTATCAGCTCTGCAATGATCGAAGAAGCCGGCGTTCCCAATTGCCGGCGCCAAGATCGAGAGGCATTGTCGATCGTTGCGCGTTTCTCGCCGGCGGCGTAGAATCGTATCTCGATCGTGGATCCGTACCAGACAAGGTCGCCGTCGACTCTCATCTTGGCTGGCCGATTGTGGAGGACAAGCATGCCGTCGACGGTCGGTTCGAAATCACCCCAGGTAGGAGGCGTTCGGACTTGCAGCGGCCCGTATGATACGGTCCGCCAATCTCGCCTGAGCCGTTGTCGCAGCGCGCGCGACCCTTTACGCCCACTGCTGACCACGTATCCTGTGCCGTAAGCGACGAGCGCCACAGGCAACAGGGAAACTGCGGCCACTTTAATCAGGGACGTGCGAATAGCTTGCCTCCGCGCTTGGAAAGAACGTCGATGTATACAGCGAGCATAAGGACGATACCACTCGTGATGTTTTGATAGGCAGTGGGAACGTTCAAGAGTGAAAGACCATTGCCCAAGCTCTGCATTAGCAGTGCACCCAACAGTACGCCGGACACCTTGCCGGTTCCGCCGTAGAGGCTCGCCCCGCCGATAACCACAGCTGCAATGGCATTCAGCTCTAGAAACAAACCTGACTCAGGTGGTGCGGACCCCAATCGGCCTACAAACATCAGAGTTGCGATGCCCGTCAAAACTCCGATCAGAATAAAGGAGGTCACCAGGTGCTTGGTAATCGGAATGCCTGCGGACTTCGCGGCAGCACGATTACCACCGACCGCGTAGACATGACGGCCCCAGACCGTGTTGCTGAGCATCCACGAGAGGACACCGGCAGCTGCGAGCGTAATAAATACAGGCATCGGAAGACCGCGATAGGAAATCGTTGCCCAGGCAAGCAAGACGACGCTAGCGAAGCCAAGCATAACACGAACTATCACACTCCGCGGATGATCACTTTTCTTGATTGAGCGGAGCGGCCACAGGGATACCAACGCTGCTATAGCGATGAACGCCCAAAGAGCAGGGCCGGTTACGAAAGCGTCCCCGAAGAAGCGGATATCGTCCGAGATGCCGGAAATCGTTCTGCCGCCAGACAGGGCGAGGGCCAAGCCGCGAAGCAACATAAGTGAGCCAAGTGTCGCCACGAAAGAAGGCAGGCCGAGTTTGGCGATCCAAGCGCTGTTCCAAAGGCCAACTGCCACGCCCATTGCAAGCGCGGCACAGATCGTTACCCAAGGGGCGACCGTACCACTTGCCTCAATCATGGCGACGATCGTCACACAGAGACTCATGAATGAACCGACGGAAAGATCGATCTCGCCCTGAGCGATTACGACCAGCATACCAAGAGCGACAATGGCGGTGATCGCGGTCTGGCGCATCAAATTGCTGAGATTTCGATCACTGACGAACACACCGTCGGTCAGCACGGAAAAGACCAGCCAGACAAGAGCGATGGCAACGAGCAAGCCAGCGGCCGAACGCAGGATCGATATGACGGAATTGGCACGGCTTGGGGTTGAGGCTTTCACCCCTGGAGAGGTGATTATAACCGTGTCACCTTTCAGATTAGCTACATTCGTTTTCATTGCTGTTCCACCATTTTCTCAATTACAGTACCGCCGGCCAGAGCCAGAAGCTCATGACGGTTTGTGTCTCTAGTGTTCAGGAGTGTGACGATCTTGCCGTCGCGCAGCACAAGAATGCGGTCCGAGAGCTCCAGAGCCTCATCCTCTTCCATCGTGGCGTAAAGCACGGCCGTCCCGGCTGCTGCGACGTTCCTGATAAGGCGATATACATCCTGCTTCGCGCCAAGATCGATGCCACGTGTTGGCTCGTCCAGAAGAACGAGCCGCGGCTCGTTGATCAGCGCTCTCGCGAGCAATACTTTCTGCTGGTTGCCGCCGCTTAGATTGCTGATCGGCTGGTCCGGACCCTGCGTGCGAATTGCGAGGTCGCAGATGAATGACCGACAGAGTTCCTTTGACTGCTCGTGATTGACGATTGAACCTTTGCGGGGAGCTCCCTTGTGCCATCCAAGCATCATGTTTTCGACAACGGAAAGATGCGGAACCAGACCGTCTTTCTGGCGCTCCGCGGACACGTAGGCAATGCCCTGAGAAATCGAGTCACGTGGATTCCGTGGCCTAAAATCGCTCCCTGCTAGCTCCACAGATCCGCTCGTGAGCTCCGGCATCAAGCCGTAGAGAGATTCGACAAACTCCGTTTTACCTGCGCCAAGAGGGCCATAAACCGCAATGATTTCTCCTACTTGGACGTCGAGGCTAATCGGACCGACATCGCGCGGTGATTCCAATGCGCGCGCGCGGTGCCAATCGCGGAGCCGAACGGCAGCTTTCCCCTGGATAGCACGGCCATTCTCGTTGGCACGCTCGGATTCTGCCAATGCACCACCGAGCATCGCCCGAACGATGGCCCCCTGATCGAGTTCTGAACGAGCGGCCTCAAGCGCTACGCGACCGTCCCGTAGTATTACGACGCGATCACACACTTTAAGGATCTCGTCCGTACGATGGGATATAAAGATTATACCCGCGCCCTGTGATGCGAGTTCGCGCATCCGGTCCAAGAGAAGACCGATCTCGTCAGCGCCGAGCGCCGAAGTCGATTCGTCGAACACAAATACGCGGCTGCCGCTGGCGATCGCGCGAGCAATCTCAACTTGCTCCATCAGCGCGACGCCACCCTGCCCCGCGAGCGGTCGCCTGGTGTCAATGTCGAGACCCAGCCTCCGCATGGCGGCATCGGCTCTGGAATAAAGCTCTTTCCAGTCGATAACGCCAAAGCGGGACGGCTCGATCGTGAGCATTACGTTTTCGCCAATCGTGAGATGAGGTACGACTGCGCCTTCCTGGTGAACGAGCGCTACGCCCGCCGAGTGCGCGTCACGCGCATCCGCAAAAGCCGCCAGCTTGCCGTCACAAGTGACGGTGCCGCGATAAGCGCCGCAAGGTATTTCTCCCACGATGACTTTCGCGAGAGTGCTTTTGCCCGCGCCGTTGGCACCCATCAATCCGACGACCTCACCGGCGGCGACATTAAAGCTGACATTATTCAAAGCACGGGTGGCACCGAACTCGACGGTAATGCCGTCGAGTTTTAACAACTCGGCGGCACCCTGCTTGCTGGAGGAGGCAAGCGCTACAGACATTTCCACCACTCCCGCTCCTACTCGACCTTCAGGCCAATATCTTCCGGTTTCAACCAGTCAGTGACTTTCAGGAACTCGGGCAGTGTCTCGCGGTTGACGACACGCGACTGAATTCGCATGCCGGGGATTTTCTTTCCGCCGACATCTATTGTGTCATTGCTCTGAGGCTTCTGCCTTTTGATGAGTGCGTCCGCTGCTTCTGCTGCCACGCGACCCATTTGGATCAGATCCGTCCAGGCGCTCATGGCCATGTCGCCCTTGACGATCGAGCGAGCGCCTTCAGGCCAAACGTCTTCACCACAGATCCAGACTTTTCCGTTGAGCCCCTCTTCAGTCAGCGCCTTGAGAGCTCCAAGCGCGAGGCCTTCCTCATTCGCAACGACAGCCTGGATGTCGTTATTGTTCTTGGTGAGAGCGTCTTCCATCTGCTTGAGAGCCGACTCGGGACGCCAGTTGTCATGCCACTGGTGAGAAACAATTTTGATTTCGCCAGAGTCGATATAGGGCTTAAGAATACGAAGCGCACCTTCGGTCTTCTGACGGGCGACGTCGATGCCTTCCGGGCCGCTGACGATCGCCCAGTTGCCTTTCCTGGCTTCCTTGAGAGCTTGTTTAGCCTGAAGCTCACCCACCAGATAATTGTCGCGGCCAGCCCAATAATCGATGGCGGCGGACGGTATGACGTAGTTGTAGGAGATAATGGGGATATCCGGCGAGTCGTTCTTTACACGCTCGACGATTTTGGCACCGGACTCCACGTTGACCGGGATGATGATGAGAGCCTGAATACCCTGCGAGAGCATCGCGTCGATCTGCGAATCTTGCGTGGCGACGTCTTCGTTTGCGCCCTGGATAATGTAACGCAGCCCAAGTTCTTTTGCGCGCATCTCAAAGTAGTGGCGATCGTGCGGCCAACGGAAAGCGTCGAAGCTTGGAAAGCTGAACCCGACCAGGGGGCCATCTGCCGCACGGACGGAAAGCGCGCCGGCTCCCAACGTAGCCGTGGCAGCACCATACGCCGCCGCCGTCTTCATAAAGCCACGACGAGAAATGCGGCCCTCGGCCAGCATTTTAGCTAGTGAAAATAAATCACTCATGAAAACCTCCGGAGATAAACCTGCTGACTAGCGGCGAACCGTTCGCGGTCTTCTTCCCTAATCAGTCGTTCCCATCAGTCTGTCTTTGCAGCTGATTTATATAGAACATCCTATATAAAAAAAATTGTCAAGGATTAGGGCCGGATTTTAGTGCTTATTTAGAGTACAATTTCGTAAGTTCACTTTTTGTGCGAGGCACAAAACGCTACGAACAGGTTTAAAGAGACGGGTTGGTGAGAGGGAGCCTTAGCCGGGCTCGACCATGCTCCGTTGCGTTGACTTCCCAGTTAATCGCAGTGTGTCGCGAAGCAACCGCGATATCGCGGTAGTAGCTTGCAATCATATTGGTCGCGTACGCGCCCCGCGCACCAATCAAATCCCAGACGACCTCCGACGCCCGCCTTGCCAGCTGGCCTGCATAGGCGGAATTTGATCGATAATTGGAACGCTCTACAGCTGAGTAGCTGAAGTCGGCGGCCGCGAATTCCATGATCTCGCGGCAGTCTGCTCGAATAAGCATCTCAGCCGCCTGAAGGGAAGCAGACACCTCGCCTACCCGCATCTGATGGGTTGGATAACTTGCGGTATCTTCACTTGTTCGCAGAGCCTTCCGGCCTCTTGATTGCAGGAGAAAGTTCTCAAACATCGCCTCGGCCATCCCAATAAGACAGGCCGCCGGCAAAATCCCGCTGATCATGTGGAGAGGAGGTCGATAAACCGCGCCCCGATTTACGGTCTTTCCCGGGAAGTCGCCTCCCTTCATGTTTTGGATTGGAAGGCTGAGATGTTCGGGAATGAAAAGATCTTCTACTTTTACGTCATGGCTGCCGGAACCATGGAGACCGATTGGGTCCCAGGTATCCAGAATAGTCAGTGACGACGTAGGAACCAGGAAGTAACGCTCCTCGTCCGGGGCGGCTTCCTGCTCGACCATGCCTGAAAGAATGCACCAGTCCGAAGGCTCAACACCGCTGACAAAAGGCCATTGACCCTTCAGCTCGTATCCACCATCGACGCGGCGCCCCTTCCCTAGCCTTGGCACCAAAATGCCGCTGACAAGACATGTCGGGTCCTCCCATACCTCTCTTTGCGCTTCGATCGGCCACCGAGCAATCATGTAATTATGGAACAAGTACTGGGCGAGACACCACGCCGTCGATGGGCAACCGCTTGCAACAGGAATCAGTATGTCGACGAGATTTTCGAGAGGTGCTTCCGCGCCGCCAAAGCTCCCTGGCTGGAGCAGACGCGCGATCCCCGTTCGACGCAAGTCCTGGCTTGTTTCCGGAGGTAATGAGCGAAGCTTTTCAGTCTCTTCCGCACGCTCTCTCAAAACTGGAATCAGATTACGAGCCGCGTTTATCAAGGCCTGACTGTAGACGCGTTTACCCCTGAAGTCGTCCGGATAGATTATTGTCAACTACGCATACTCCTTGAGAAACAACCCCTAGCGCGAGCCTGGGCAGGCGACCCTTTTCACTCGCCGCTCACCAGGACAGGTCTCGAGGAGACTGACTCTCCAAGAGAGATGCCAAGGTCCTGACCGAGAAGGTCGAGAAGAATCCGCCGCGATCTCTCCGCAGGCATGTCCTGAGGATCTGCCACCATATGAGTGCACAATCCGATTGAAGCGCTGATGAATTTCACCGCGATGTCTTCGGGAGTGCGGACCGGGCGGAAATGCCTCTCAACCACCCCCGCCTCAACGAGCCGTACAATGACCTCCGCGTAAAGCCTGTGAACTTTCTGAACCTCGGTCTGCAAAACCCGGTCGAATGGCATCCGCCCGAACAAACTCAGCCAAAATCGCCACTCCGGCATACCGGGTGGCGATGGCTGGCTAACGAAATCCACGAGCGCCGTGAGCCGCTCCACAGCGTCGCCGCGACGATGCTCGAACTTGGTCAGAGCCTTCACAAACTGCAGCGTCGCGTCATTG
Organism: Ochrobactrum sp. 19YEA23; assembly: GCF_029909865.1. Lineage (NCBI taxonomy): Bacteria > Pseudomonadati > Pseudomonadota > Alphaproteobacteria > Hyphomicrobiales > Brucellaceae > Ochrobactrum > Ochrobactrum sp. 19YEA23. Next base: position 10,349 of record NZ_JASAMQ010000017.1, read on the forward strand.
ATCGCATCAAGCGTGAGTGCCCGCTTGTTGCTAAAATAGTGAGTGACGACACCCGACGAGATACCAGCGACATCGCTGACCTCCCGGATTGTCAAGTCTCGCCAGCCATTCGTAGACAAGATGTGGATAACGGCATCCATCACCTGGCGCCGGCGGATCGCCTCCATCCCTAACTTCGGCATTGCAAACTCCTGTTCGAACGTTTGATTTAGTTTATCAGCAACGTTTGAGCGCAGCAACCGCGCTCTTCGGCGGCTTCCGACGATCCATAATGGGGTTGCGCTAGTTTTTAATATAACATATGTTCCATAAAAATCAGATTAAATGGGAGCATGATACGTGACTATTCAAAGCGCACTGAAGAATGAAACGCGACCGCAGATCGAGCGTGCCGGGACCGCAGACGAGCTTATCAAGCGGGCGCAAGAACTCGCGCCTGCATTGCGCGAACGGGCTGCCGAGACGATCTCGCTGCGACAGCCCCCCGAGGCGACGCGCCTGGACGTCAAGCGCACGGGTATCCATCGACTGTTTCAGCCTGCGCGTTTTGGCGGAGCTGACGCGCCGTTCCGGGCAGCTGTCGACGTCATGCGTCCTCTTGGTGAGGCTTGCGGCTCCTCGGCTTGGTCGATTGTCCAGAATATCTCGCATAACTCGATGATGTGCCGTTGGCCGGAGCAGGCGCAGGAGGACGTTTGGCTGGACGATCCCTCAGCCCTTCTTTCAGGGATTTTGATCCCAAACCTCGGCAAGGCGCGCCGCGTTGAGGGCGGGTACATACTTTCCGGTCGCTGGCCTTTCGTGAGCGGTGTAAGCCTCGCGGACTGGGCGATCTTCACCGCGTTTACTGAAGGCCCCAATGGCGAAGAAGAGGATCGCCACTTCCTCGTTCCCAAGAAGGATTATACGATCCTTGATACTTGGCACGCTGTTGGCCTGCGGGGATCTGCGAGCCATGATGTTACGCTGGAGGAAGTGTTTGTCCCGGAACACCGCACCACCACTGGTGAAACCATGCGCGCCCGCGCACCCCTGTTCGAAGGTGAAGCCATCAATATGCGCGCACCTTTGTACTGCATGTTTGGCGTGTACATCGGAGGCACGGCGCTTGGAATCGCAGAAGGCGCTGTCAATATTTACCTCGATCAGGCCCGTACGCGGATTTCGCGTGTCTCCGGTAAGGCTGTCATCGATTTCAGTACGCAACATGTAAAAGTTGCGGAGGCTCTGTCGTGTCTCCGGGCCGCCCGTCTCCTGATTTACGGTGCGTGTGAGCAGATGACGGATATCCTCGAATCTGACCGGCTCCCTACCGACGAAGAGCGAGCTCGCTGCCGTGCTGAGGCGACCTTTGCAGGCCAGCTTGCGACGCGCGCCGTCAACGTAGTGTGGGACGCTGCCGGCGGTGGTGCGATTTACGAACGTAACCCTCTGTCGCGTTACTTCACGGATATGAGCGCAGCAAACCGGCACATTACCCAGAATTGGGATGTCAGTGCGATTTCGCACGGCCGAACCGCGTTGGGACTGCCGCTGGATAACCCCACGCTTTAGTGGTCCGGCAGTCGTGCCGCTTTGCGGGCCTCACCACAAACACTTTCAGAAGGCTTCACCGCCATGACAACCACAGTTCTTACATCAACTGCAGCAAGCACTCCAGAACCCCTGCGCAATCAATATCTGGCAGCCATGAGCCGGGTACCGCTGAGCGTCGCGGTCGTCGTGGCGGGAGCCCCTGAGGAGCGTATTGCTCTAACGGTGGGTACCTTCATCTCTGTGTCGGCTGACCCACCCTTGGTGCTGGTTTCTGTTAAAGCCACCAGTCCCATCTGCAAGGCAGTATCCGCTCACAGCCGCTTTTCGATCAACATATTGTCGACTGAGCAGGTGGAACACTCCGAACGCTTTTCGGGCCGTCCGCGCACAGGACGTCCTTACGACCTCACCGCCGCCAGGTGGGCAGGAAAACCCGGAGAACTGCCTCGTTATCTCGAGGGTGTTGTCGCCGCCTTCGATTGCGAATTGGTTGAAACCCGTCCTATTGCGTCGCACGTCCTTCTCATAGGCAGCGTGGAAGAGATCGTCTCCGGTGAGGAGCAGCCGCTCGTATACTGGTCTCGGTCATACGGATCGCTCTCCCCCCTCAACAGCGCCGTCTAGACACCGATCGGCGCTTACTCCACCGCGACCTTTTAGAGCCGCCTGACACCCTCGCGAAGTGTCTCAGGCCAATCATTCATAAGGGGATATTCCATGAACGCTTCACCGCCTCTTGCACTTACCTCTCTGCCCTTCGACGCCGCCCTTCTTGATCGACTCCTCGATGAAGCCGGCATAGACGTCCTAATCGTTACCTCCAAGCACAACATCCAGTATCTGCTAGGTGGCTATCGCTTCTTCTTTTTCGACTACATGGACGCCGTCGCGTTGAGCCGATATCTCCCCGTCCTTGTCTACCAAAAAGGCAAGCCCGAAAACAGCGCGTACTTCGGCGCCGCGCTGGAAAACTTTGAGAAGCTTCTCGGCAAGTTCTGGACACCAGTTACGCAAACCGTCACGTGGACCAGCGTTGACGCAATGCAGCTCGCAGTCGACCACATCAGGAAGATCGGCGCATTATCTTCCATCATAGGCGTTGAAAAATCCTTCGTGCCGATGGACGGCGGCCAGCTGCTGTACGACAATGACTGTCGCGTTGTGGACGCGAATTTCGTCCTTGAACGGCTGCGGCTGATCAAGACACCGGAAGAACTCGCATTTCTCAAGGAAGCCTCTGAGCGCGTCGTCGAGTCCATGAAGGCTACTTTCGACTACTGCGCGCCGGGGATGACCAAGAATGACCTCGTGGCAAAAATCCGTCGTGAGGAAGTCAACCGTGACCTGAAGTTTGAATATTGCTGGCCCACCGCGGGAGCGGATCTAAACAGGTCGCCATCGAACCTGGTTTACAAGCAAGGCGATATATTGTCGCTGGATTCGGCAGGTAATTATCACGGCTACATCGGCGATTTGTGCCGCATGGGAATACTGGGCGAGCCAGATAGCGAGCTCGAGGATCTGCTCGGCCTCGTTTTGGAAATCCAGGACGTGGCCCGAAAGCCGATCCGAGCGGGAACGCGCGGCGGTGACATCTTCACGGTGCCTGAGGCAATAATCGAAAAGTCTCCTCACAAGCCTTACATGGAGTTTCTGGCTCATGGAATGGGTTTGGTCAGCCATGAGGGCCCGCGCCTCACTGGGACCGGTCCCGTTCCTTACGACGGTTATGATGAACACCGCCCGCTGCAAGCCGGCATGGTGGTATCCATTGAAACAGCCATCAAGCATCCCACGCGAGGGTACATCAAGCTCGAAGATACTGTTGTCGTTACGGAAACAGGCTGGGAAGGCTTTGGCGACGACCATCGTGGCTGGAACAGAGCCAACGCTGCGGGCGCGAAGTAGCGGCAAACGGTGCGCGCTGGCGTTGTTAGACCAGTTTATATCTGAGGAAACAGACCGTGACAGTATCTATTGCTTCGACCGAAATCCTGAAAGTACCCGAAGACGTTATCGAAGGATTCCGCGGCGCGCCGACCTCGGTCATATCGGACAATCTTCGGCGGCTTCCTGGGTGTGTCGGATTAAGACCGTTCCACAAGGGGCGTTACATGATCGGCACCGCGGTCACCGTGAAGACCCGTCCCGGCGACAATCTCGCGATTTTGAGAGCGTTGGAAATGGTTGGCGCTGGTGATGTGGTCGTCGTAGACGGCGGAGGAGACGAGTCGCGTGCCTTGATCGGCGAGATCATGAAGACGATCGCCGAATCTCGCGGCGTTGAAGGCTTCGTCATAGATGGAGCGATCAGGGATGTGGCAGCATTCGCCTTGTCTGATTTTCCCTGCTACGCCCGTTCCGTTATCCACCGAGGACCGTATAAAAGCGGTCCGGGCGAGATCAACGTGCCTGTATCGGCTGGAGGATCTGTGATCTTGCCGGGCGATATTGTCGCCGGCGACGAAGACGGGGTTGTCTCATTCCCACTGTCGGTCGCAACGGACCTGCTGAAGGCGGTGAAGGCTCAGATGGTACGCGAGGACGAGATGATCAAATCTATCCGCGAAGGCACCTATCAAGGCGCTTACGGGAAACCTTGAGCGAAAACAACAGGCAAAAGATTGGAGACAGGATGACCACACCTACCGTTGCGATATTCATGTCGAAAGCCGGCGTTGAAGAGGAGCTCGAAGCGCTGTTTCGTTCAGTTATTGCCACCACGTTGAAGGAGGAGGGTTGCATCAGCTATCAGCTAAACCGTGACCTTGACCAGCCGCGCCGCTTTGTATGGACAGAAGAATGGGAAAGCCGCGATCTTCTGGAGAAGCATGCGGCTAGCCCGCATATCCGGGCAATTCTTGAGAAAATCCCCGCACTCGTCGAAAGTGCTGAGGTATTTCCGCTGCGCAAGATTGACGGTGGTGCTGCTTAGAGCATTTTCGAGCCAAAAGTGCGAAGCGCCTACGCGGGGAAATCAGTCCACTGGACTGATTTCTGATCTTGGCTCTCGATGCGTAGGATAATACGTAAAAACAAATAGATAGAGCGGTCCCCAAAGGTTCCAATGACTCCGTTTTAACTGGAACCGCTCTAGACACTCGTTCTCTGACCGGATTGAGCCTGAGAACATGAAGCCCGGATCGCTAGCGACCCGGGCTTCATGACTTTTTGATGTACAAACGATAAGCACTTGAGGGAAGCTGGCTCGGCTCAATCGTAAACCCAGCCGGCAAATTCATCTTAGCGCTTCAGCCTGACTACCGTCTTGTGGGAGGGAGGTCGGTGCAGGTGCCTTCGGCGACCTCCGCCGCCATTCCGATTGTTTCTCCTAGGGTAGGATGCGGGTGGATCGTGCGGGCAATGTCAACTGCGTCCGCACCGAGTTCGATCGCCAAGCAAATCTCTCCGATCATGTCGCCGGCGTTGGGTCCGACAATTGCACCGCCGATAATCCTTCCGCTCTCCTTCGAGAAGATCAATTTCGTCATTCCGTGCTCTGCACCGTTGGCAATAGCTCGCCCCGAGGCAGCCCAAGGAAAACGAGATACTTTCACCTCTTGGCCGCTCGCCTTGGCGGTGTCTTCAGTGACACCCACCCATGCTATTTCGGGATCCAGATAGGCTACCGACGGGATCACCATCGCCTCGAAAGCCGTTTTGTGCCCGGCTGCCGCCTCGGCCGCGACGTGGCCTTCATGTACCGCTTTGTGCGCGAGCATCGGCTGCCCAACAATATCCCCTATTGCAAAAATGTGAGGAACGTTCGTCCGCATTTGCTTATCTACACTGATGAAGCCTCTTTCGTGAGTGACACCGGCTGCTTCCAAGCCAATTTGATCACCGTTGGGGCGTCGGCCAGCTGCCTGAAGCACGAGATCATATGATGCTGCTTCCTGCGATCCCCCGAAGCTTGCCGTAAGGCCGCCATCTGAAGCATGCACGGCATCGAGCCTGGTTGAGGTCATTATGCGATCGAAACGGTGGGCATTCTTCTTCTGCCACACCGATACGAGGTCTCTATCTACGCCGGTCAGAATAACATCCAGCTGTTCCACCACGTCAATACGCGAAGAGCCCAGTGCGCTGTAAACCGTCGCCATCTCGAGACCAATGATCCCGCCTCCGATTACAAGCATCCGCTCAGGGAACGCATCCAGCTTGAGGGCACCCGTCGAGTTGACGACGCGCGCATCTTCCGGAAGAAACGGCAGAGAAATCGGCGAGGAACCGGCTGCTATAATGCAGCTCCTGAAATCGACCCGTCGCAAATCGTTTCCGTCGGCGACCTCCAATTGGCGAGCGCCACCGAAACGAGCAGTCCCCGTGATACGCTCTACCTTGCGGATCTTGGCCATTTGAGCCAGTCCGTCGGTAAGTTTTTTGATAGTGGCGTTCTTGAAATTGCGAACTTTATCTAGGTTTATCAAAGGATCGGAGAATGAAACGCCGTGAGCTCCGATCCGATCCGCTTCCTCTTTGACCGCCGCAAGATGAAGCAGCGCCTTCGAGGGTATGCACCCTACGTTCAGGCAGACGCCGCCCAACGCATCATACCGCTCCACAAGGGCGACTTTAAGGCCCAGGTCAGCCGCGCGGAACGCCGCTGAGTAGCCACCCGGCCCGCCGCCAATAACGACCAGATCGTAGATCCCCTCCAACGGTGTATCAATCGTCGTCGCCATCGGGCTCGTCGCCTCCTCTTCCCCTCCATCTGCAGGCGACGGGTTTTCTTCTACCGAACTGGATGTCTCTAAAACCGCAAGCAGCGACCCTTTGCTTACTCTATCCCCGGGAGCGACCTTCACGCTTTTCAAGACGCCTGCCCAAGGGGATGGAATGTCCATCGTGGCTTTGTCACTTTCGACTGACGCTATCGGTTGCTCGACCTCTACGAGGTCTCCATCCTTGACAAAGATTTCCGCAACCAGAACGTCTTTGAAGTCACCCAAATCGGGAACAAGAATCTCTACAGTGGACATTGTGATACTTTCGAATTTGCGGGCGCGGGATTAAAGGAGGGCGCGTCGGAAGTCGCCCAGGAGGGAAGCCAGGTGGCCGAGGAAGCGGGCTGCGGCCACGCCATCGACAACCCTGTGGTCCCACGACAAGCTCATCGGCATGATCAGTCGGGGCTGGAATTCCTTGCCGTCCCATACGGCCTGCATCTGTGACCGGGCAGCTCCCAAGATAGCCACTTCCGGCGCGTTGATGATCGGAGTGAACCCCGTTCCACCGATGCCCCCGAGAGACGAAACAGAGAAGCACCCTCCCTCCATGTCGGACGGCAGGAGCTTGCCCTGCCTCGCCTTTTCCGACAGAGCGGACATCTCCGTCGCGATCTCGATCAAGCCTTTCTTGTCGCAGTCGCGTATCACCGGAACCATCAGTCCTTTGGGTGTATCGACCGCAAAGCCCACGTGGACGTACTGCTTCTGGATCAGTTGACTCCCCTCCAGCGAGGAATTGAACCGCGGATACGCTGCGAGCGTAAGAGCGGACGCCTTCAGCATGAACGCGACCATAGTCAGCTTCACCTGAGGCTGACGTTTCTCTCCATTGACCGCGAGCCGGAAAGCCTCGAGGTCTGTCACGTCTGCATTATCAAAGTTTGTAACGTGCGGGATATTCAGCCAGTTGCGGTGCAGGTTGGCACCTGAAATCTGCTGGATGCGCGAGAGCGGCAGACGTTCGATTTCACCGTACTTCGAAAAGTCGAACGACGGCATCGGTGGTATTCCCGAAGTCGACGTGTCACGAGTGTTCCGGGCAGCCGACGGGGCGCCCCCTGTTAGCTGCGCCTTGACATACAGCTGGACGTCCCCGCGGAGGATGCGTCCACTTGGACCCGTTGCTTTGACAGCGGACAGGTCGACGCCAAGCTGTCGGGCAAAAGCTCGAACGGAAGGAGTAGCATGGGAGTTCGTTGCGATGTCGGGAACCGCGGTGGCCGTGGTAGCCTTTTGCTGCTCAACTGGTATCGCAGCCGTGCGAGCGTCCGTATTTACAGTCGCAGCGGGTTCGGCCGTGGGCTCCGCTACGGACGATGATTGGGATACGGGAGCGGGACTTGGAGCACGAGAAGGAGCAGACGCCGTCTCTGCGACTGCTTCGATGATGATTACCGGGACGCCCTTCGAGACTTTCTTTCCAACCTCAACAAGCAGCTCGACGACCTTTCCGGCCACGGGGGACGGTACCTCGATCGTCGCCTTGTCGGACTCGAGAACGATTAACGACTGATCCGCCGCTACCGCGTCTCCGGGCTTAATCAGGACCTCCACGACGGGCACGTCCTTGTAGTCGCCGATATCCGGCAGTTCGACTGTATATTGAACGCCCATGGGCGCATCCTCCCTAAATGATTGGAGTGAGCGCGCGTAACTGCGCCCATCGGCATGTCACCATTTCGCACCCCGTAGGCGCGAAGTGTGGAACATCAGCGCAACCACGGAGCGGGTTGCTCGCCATCGAGATTGTATTTCTTGATCGCGTCAGTAACCTTCTTCCGATCGATCCCGCCTTCTGCGGCGAGCGAGGACAGGACGGCGACAACTATGTGCTGTCTGTCGACTTCGAAGAACGACCGCAGCGCCTGCCGAGTGTCACTCCGACCGAAGCCGTCAGTCCCCAGCGCCAGGAAACGCGCGGACACGTAAGATGCGATCAGCTGAGGATAAGCCCTTACATAATCAGTCGCCGCGACAATAGGAGCAGACCCCGCCAGCAGTGTCTCCACATGGCTTTTGCGCACAGGCGCCTCTGCATTGAAGATATTGTTTCGCTCACATTCACGCGCATCTCGCGCGAGCTCGCTGAAGCTTGTTGCACTGAAGACCTCGGCTTCGATGCCCCAATCCCGTTTCAAAACGTCCGCGGCTGCGACGACCTCTGGAAGAATTGCGCCTGATCCGACCAACCTGACAGCGGCGGCATCCTTGGGGCCGCTCAGACGATACATGCCTTTGACTATGCCGTCTTCAACATCCTTTGGTATCGAAGGCTGCGCGTAACTCTCGTTCATGGCGGTGATGTAGTAGAATTCGTCCTCACCATCCTGCAACATCCTCCGTGCGCCGTGATCGAGTATCACCGCCATCTCGTAGGCGTAAGCTGGGTCATATGCGCGGCAGTTCGGAACCATAGCGGCCATCAAGTGGCTGTTGCCATCCTGATGCTGAAGTCCCTCGCCTCCAAGGGTTGTCTTGCCTGCAGTGGCACCGATCAGGAAACCGCGAGCTCGCTGATCGGCTGCTGCCCAGATAAGATCCCCGATACGCTGGAACCCAAACATGGAATAGTAGATGTAGAACGGCAGCATTGCCTTGCCGTGAACGCTGTATGACGTAGCCGCAGCGACCCACGACGAGATCGCCCCAGCCTCTGTGATGCCTTCCTCAAGCAATTGACCGTCGACGGACTCCTTGTAGAAGAGCATCGAACCAGCATCTTCGGGCTCGTAAAGCTGCCCAACTGGTGAATAGATGCCGACCTGCCTGAAGAGATTGTCCATCCCGAACGTACGAGCTTCGTCAGCGACGATGGGTACAATCCGGGGGCCCAGTTCCTTGCTCTTCAGCAGGTTGCTGAAGAGACGGACTGCTGCCACTGTTGTCGACATTTCCTTGTTGTCGGCTCGTACCGCGAAGTCCGCGTAAGTCGCGAAGGCGGGAACTTCCGTTCGCTCGACCGACTTCTGGCGCTTAGGTAAATATCCACCGAGCGACTCGCGACGGGCTCGCAGGTAGGCGAGCTCGGCCGAGTCCTCGGCAGGCTTGAAGAATTCTAGGTCTTCGACCTGTTGATTGGTAAGAGGGAGATTGAACTTATCCCGAAAGGCGATCAGCGCATCGATGTCCAACTTTTTCGCTTGATGAGCGGTCATCCGGGATTCTCCCGCTCCACCCATGCCGTAGCCTTTCTTCGTCTTTGCAAGGATCACCGTCGGGCGCCCCTTAGTCTCCTTGGCGGCTTTGAATGCCGCGTAGAGCTTGCGGAAGTCGTGGCCCCCGCGCTTCAGCTGGTCGATGTCTTTGTCTGACATATGTGCAACCAGCTTCCGCACCTCGGGGTCTTCGTCGAAGAAATTCGCAAGGTTATAGGCGCCGTCTTTCGCGCCCAACGTCTGGTATTTACCGTCGACGGTCTCAGCAAAGCGCTTCAGAAGATTATGATTTTCGTCTCGGGCGAATATCGGATCCCATTCCGAACCCCAGAGAACCTTGATCACATTCCAGCCAGCGCCCTTAAAAAGGCTTTCCAGCTCTTGGATGATTTGCCCATTGCCGCGAACAGGGCCATCGAGGCGCTGCAGGTTGCAGTTGATGATAAAGGTCAAGTTATCCAGCTTTTCGCGGGCAGCGAGCGAGAGCGCGGCTATGGACTCGGGCTCATCCATTTCTCCATCGCCGAACACGCCCCAGACATGCTGTTTGTCGGTGTCATACAGCTTTCTGTCGCGGATGTAGCGCATGAAGCGAGCTTGATAGATGGCGCTGATCGGGCCGATACCCATCGAACCGGTGGGGAATTGCCAAAAATCGGGCATCAACCAGGGATGAGGATAGGAGCACAGGCCATCCCCCGTGATTTCCTGTCGATAGTGAGCCAGGTTCTCTTCGTTGAGACGACCTTCGAGGAACGCGCGTGCATAGACACCGGGGGCCGAGTGCGGCTGGAAGAATACGAGGTCACCCCCGTGGGCTTCACTCTTTGCCTGGAAGAAGTGATTGAAGCCGATTTCGAAGATTTCTGCTGCGGAAGCGTAGCTTGCGACGTGACCGCCCAGCTCGCCGTAAGCTCGGTTGGCGCGAACGACCATCGCGAGCGCATTCCATCGAATGATCGACGTAATACGCTCCTCCATCGCTAGATCGCCTGGGAAGGGAGGCTGCTTGCTCAGCTCAATCGAGTTTCTGTACGGCGAATATGGGAGGCTTTCCTCCACGACACCAAGCTGCTTCGCTCGACGATCGAGTGCATCCAGCAAGTAACGCGCGCGACGCCCGCCTTCCACCTTGTTTACCGCTTCGAGCGACTGCAGCCAATCCAGCGTCTCTACAGGATCACTGTCCGTTGGGTTAGCTGCGCTTGCTATCGTTTGACCGGAAATCTCGTCCATGGTTTATTCCTCCTGATTTAGAACGCTTGTACCATAAAGACAGGAGTGGTTTATGCTGATTATGGACGTTGCGGCGGTGAAATCGGCATATCGTGCTTCTAGATGCATGCGGAGCAGCAGAAATGGGGTGCTTTATGAAGATTGATAACTTTGATCGCAAGATACTCGCGGAACTTCAGAAATCGAGCAAGCTCACCAACGTTGAGCTCGCCTCACGCGTCGGATTGTCTCCGTCGCCTTGTCTCGCGCGCGTCAAAGCCCTCGAGGCGACCGGTATAATCAAAGGACATGTTGCCTTACTGGACTCGGAGAAGCTCGGCGGCACTATCAGTATTTTCATCCATGTGACGTTGGAGCGTCAGTCCGAGCAGGTATTAGGGCTGTTCGAGGCTACCGTCAGCCAGCTCCCGGAGGTCATGGAGTGCTATTTGATGTCAGGCGATGCCGACTATTTATTGAGGGTCGTCGCTCGGGATACCGTAGCGCTTAGAGACTTTATCCTGGACAAGCTCTCGAAGACCGCGGGTGTTGCGAACATCAGGTCGAGTTTCGCTCTAAAGCAGGTAAAGTACAACACCTCCCTCCCCATCGCCGAGTTGTGGCCCGCGACCGCCAAGTAACTGGGAGCTGCTATCGGACGCCGATCTTGATCAGGTGAACCGCACCGAATTTGCCGGAGGCCATTTGGTTTGCGTCATGCGGCCATAGCTGGTTCATCCAGCATGGCGTGGTATCGCTCTTCAGCCTCGGCTGGCGGCATGTTTCCGATTGGCTCCAGAAGTCGTCGGTGGTTGAACCAGTCGACCCATTTCAGAGTGGCGAATTCTACCACCTCTAAGTTCTTCCATGGCCCGCACCGATGAATGACTTCGGGCTTATGGAGACCGTTGATCGTTTCGGCGAGTGCATTGTCGTAACTGTCGCCGACGCTTCCGACAGAAGGCTTTATGCCAGCTTTCGCCAACCTCTCGGAGTAGCGGATAGACAACTATTGAACGCCCCTGACGCCCTCCTAAGAGTCAAGCCGCGATTTGGCGAATGATCGTTTCGCCGCATGGCGGCAGCCAGTCAATCCCGCAGTCGCCTTAAACTCTGCCTGAGATGTTGCCAATGCCCTGAAGGTATGGATTTTCCGAGGCCGCAAGGTAGCCCGTGAGAAACGTCACAAGTGTTCCGATTGGACTTGTCGGGGAGTCGTCCTCGGAGACGACCGCAATTTCGGTCATCGGGAGCGCAGGCCAATGGTCGGGTGCTTGTAGGGTCGTCATGCTTCCGCGAACGAATGTCGCGCCAAGCACGGTGATGCCAAGACCGCCCGCGACGGCTGCTTGTACGCCCATCAGGCTTGAGGCAGTGCAAACTGACATCCACTCCTGTCGAACCGAATCCAATGCGGTGATCATTATGTCCCGGTACGCGCAGGGAGCGCGCAGCATAACGAGCCGAGCCGGCTGAGAAAAGTCGACCTCGTAGTCGCTGCTCGCTGTCCAGACCAAAGGCTCCCGCCAGATCACGCGGCCCTTCTTTGCCCCGCCATCCTTTTTTGCAATGACAGCATCCAGTTGGCCATCTCGGTAGGCTGCGTGGAGCTCGCCGCTCAGTCCGGTCATCAGCTCGAGGTGGACGTCTGGATAGACGTGACTAAACCTGGACAACAATTGGGGCAGTTGGGAAGGAATGAAGTCTTCGCATATTCCCAGTCGCAAATTACCACTTGTTGTCGGTCGCATCAAATCGCGTACCACGGCATCGTTCAAATCGAGCAATCGTCGGGCTGAGGCTAGAAGGCGCTCCCCATTTCGGGTCAGTACCACGGCCTTCGCTGTTCGCTCGAACAGCTTCTGGCCAAGGGTCGCCTCCAAACGCGATATCCTCTGGCTGATTGCCGACTGTGAGCGGCCTACAAGCTCTGCTGCGGTGGTAAAGCTTCCTGAAAGAGCGACGGCGCTGAAAGAGCGAAGCAAATCGATTTCGAGGTCTGGAACGCGCATTGGAAAGTCCCTATTCATAGCAAGGTTACTAGAGCATAATCCGACCGGAGTGAAACGAGGATCGATAAGATTATGCTTGAAATAGAAAGGGTAGAGCGCCGATCTGATTCATTCAGATCGAAACGCGATCTAACATGAGCGAAGCGCCACGTCATTAGTAAAGCTAATAGGGTCAAGAAGTATTATTCGTTTGTCTGATTTATGAACATCGCTTACCCGTCAGTGATACACAAACGGGAGATTTGTCATGAGAGCACTAATCCTAAAAGAACACGGCCCGACCAGCAATTTCGAGGTCCAGGACATCGAAACTCCTCGCCCGGGTCCGGGGCAGGTGGTTGTCCGGATAGCAGCGGCTTCGCTCAACCCGATCGATAACAAAATCCGCGCAGGTCTTCCTATCGGCCCAGAACTTCCGTCTGTGATCGGCTGCGACTTCGCTGGAGTGATCGCGACGATCGGGGATGGCGTTGAAGGCTTTTCAGTCGGAGACGAGGTATTCGGCTGCGCTGGCGGCGTGAAGGGACGCGGTGGCGCTCTTGCCGAGTACATTGCCGCAGACCAGGAGTTGATCGCGAAACGGCCATCGAACATTTCAGTGAAAGAGAGTGCGGCGCTTCCTCTGGTGTCGATTACCGCAACAAACCTGCTTGAGCGCCTACAACTGCGTGAAGATGACAACCTTCTCATCCATGGCGGCGTAGGCGGCGTCGGGCACATCGCGCTTCAACTCGCGAAGCGTATCACCAACTCGATCACAGTGACTGTCGAGAATGAGGATGACGCACGCGTTGCACTTTCGCTGGGTGCCAGCGAAGCGATCTTGTTCAAGCAAGAGAGCCCTGCCGAATACAAGCAGCGTCTGACCGAGGGGCGAGGCTTCTCCGCTATCATCGATACAGTCGGTGGTCCGAACCTCATAAATTCCTTCGAGGCGGCCTCCCTCGACGGACGCATCGCAACGACGGCGGCAAGGGCCACCCTGGATCTCGGACTTGTCCACGCCAAGGGCCTCACATTGCATGGAATTTTCATGCTCATCCCGATGCTCCATAATCACGAGAAAGCCAAGCACGGCGAGATCCTGAGGAACATAGCCAAGATAGTCGAGGCGAGTCAGCTCAGTCCCATTGTGGATGATCGCAGCTTTTCGCTGGACCAAGCGCCGCATGCTTATGACGAGCTGGAAGGTGGGCGTGCGAAGGGCAAACTGGTCATTGATATCTAGAGCGTTTCATCTTTTGACGGAATCTTATCAGGCATTATCGAGATAGTTTTGGCAATCGGCGGGCTGGATGGTTGCGACCAAGCTGCCGATATGACGCTATGTGTGGGCGATGGCGCGCTTTTGCGCATTTCTCACCCAATGTTTAATCTTGGAGATGGCCTGTTCGATCGTACTTAGGTCCGGCGAACAGGGTGGCAAGAATGAGAGCCGCGCACCGGCCACTTTGATTAATTGGTGGATGGTTGCCGACTTGTGGCGTCCAAGGTACGGGCGGATGTCGGACATTCGCCTGTAGCCGCAACGACCTTTCCAGATATTTCAGTGACTGGCGCCTGGTCGTTCGGCACTTCCCTGGCGCTACTCACCTTCGACGGCGTTGCGTTTCCGCCACAGCCTTCCACCATTTTTCATGGAAGGCTGATCCGCCGTTTTTACGCTGCGGCCATATCCGCGGTGCTTCCAGTGTGCTTCCACGTCTGACTCTGGAAACGACAAAAGCCTCCTTACGGAGGTTTTAACATATTGTATTTGTTGTTGTTTCTTGGTTGCGGGGGCACGCAAATACCGATACCGACATTCGGTGAAGGTAGCGATCTAGCAACGCTGTTGGTTTCGCTGGCCTACATGCGACAACGGCAAATCGCGCATTTCGCGAAGTGCTTGGCATCACCGTCATGGAGTATCTCGCCCGTTATCGTCTGGCGCGTTCGATGCAGAGGCTTGCAGAAACGGATGACGCCATTCTCGAAATCGCCCTTGATTGCGGTTTTGGTTCCACACCCAGATTTTATGAAGTGTTCAAACAACGCTTGGGCAAGTCGCCCCGGCAGTTCCGATTATGTACGAGACAAAAGATCTAGAAGAGGTTGCCTCGGAATGTTTCGCCTCTTCGGGCAACTTCAACATAATCATTTCTCGGCTGATGAACCCCGGAAAATTCCAGCCCAATATCCCAAAATCGGAAGCTCGTCATTTTCATAAACACTTGGCCATCAATAAATATCGGCCTTCTATACCCGAGGGCTGATAGCCAATTTTTTCATATAGATATCGCGCAGGATTATTGGTAATGACCCCCAGTTCCGCCAAGGCACACCCGGCGAGTCGAGCTTCACTCTCGAAACGTTCTAACAGAGCCAAGCCGAATCCCTTGCGTCTGAATGCAGTAGCAACATTCACCGACGCAATTAGCGCTTTGTCGCCTTCGCGCTCCCAAAACAGATAGCCTGCCCGCATGCCCTGCAACTGTGCAACTGTTGTGTTGGGAAGGCTGTCAATCCATTGTTCGAGGTGACGCTCAGTATTTTCCTGCCATCTGGTTAGCTGATCATTTTCAAGCTCTTCAATGTAGTGTTTTTCCAAGCGATAAATAAAAGGAACGTCAGTTGGTAAACCGCGGCGAAGCTTCATATGAGAATCCGTTATAGTTTGTGCCGCAATGATCCCGAGTTACGCGACATGTGATTGATGAGAAGATGTTGAGCGAGTTTCCACTGAATGAACTCGGCCTCTACGTGTGTTAGGACTGGGCGCTGCCCTGCAAACGGCACCATCTTCAAAGCCGACGGACCAGTGGAACATGCTGATTGTGCGCCGATCGACATCATAGAACTGCTCGCCTATATCTGGTGAATAGAAGTTATCGGATTTTAAGTCCGTTTCCTCTTTCACCTTACATAGCGTTGCCTCGGATGGATTCCCTCCATACTCAATTCCCTCGGCGATTTGGTACCACGCAACAACGTGGGTGCCATTTCGACAGCCGGACCGTTTGAGGCGAGATGAGGATGGCTTTGGCCGCCAGCATGTCCTCGGCCATCTGCAGGCTGAGAGGGAAACGAAAGTAGAGCCACATAGCATGAGGCATGATCTTGGCTGGGAAACCATAGCGGCGATGAACCAGCTTACGGTTTGTCATGCTTCGTTTTCCCACACCGTCAAGTTTACGATGTCCTTCCAAGGTCATCAGTCGCGCGCCAAGGCTTCGATCGGGTCCAGCTTTGCCGCATTGCGGGCGGGAAGGAAGCCGAAGACGATTCCGATCAGGGTTGAGCAGGCGAAGGCTACCATGATGGAGCCCGAAGAGAAGATCATTTTGAAGTCGGGGCTCAGCAAATTGAAGAGAGCACTGATCCCGAGGGCGAGCATCACTCCCATGAAGCCGCCGACGAGGCAGACCAGAATGGCCTCGATCAGGAACTGGGAGAGAATATCGCTGCGGCGCGCGCCGACGGCCACACGAACCCCGATCTCCTTGGTACGTTCGGTCACGGACACCAGCATGATGTTCATCACGCCGATGCCGCCGACAATCAGCGAGATAACAGCGACCGACGAAATCAGAAGCGTCAGGGTTTGCGTGGTCGCCTCGATAGTCTCGCGAATGGTCGCCGAGTTGGTGAGGAAGAAGTCTTTCGCGCCATGTCGACGCTCGAGAAGGCGCGAAACTGCGGCCTCGACATTGCCCGGATCAACATCGTCTCTGATACGGACCGTTATACCGTCGACGTTCGGACGACCCAGCATGCGGCCCATGACGGTTGTGAAAGGCGCATAAACGGTCAGTGTATCAACAGCCGGGCCGAAGGAGTTTTCCCGTTTCGTCACACCCACGACCCTCGCCGGCATTGTGCCCAGAAGGATGACCTGCCCCACCGGGTTTACCCGGTCTGGAAACAGGTCTCGCGCAGCATTTGCATCGATCACCACATTCTGGCTGTAGGCGATAATGTCCTGGGCATCGAACAGTTGTCCATGTGCCAGATCAAGACCCCGTACACGAAAGAAGTCGGCGCCAACTCCGGTGACTGACGCATTGACGGCCACAGCGGCGCGCTTGACAGTTACGCTCGTCGTAACGGTTGGTGTCACGCTGTCGACATAGGGCTGGTTCACCAGCGCTTCGGCATCGGCGGGAACCAGCGTCCGTATCTTGCCCGCTTCCAGATCGCCGAAGCCTTTTCCGACCCGCACCTCGATCGTGTTGGTGCCGAGCGAACTGATACTGCTCAGGATTTGTTGCTGCGAACCGGCTCCCAGTGCCGAGATAGCCGCCACTGAGGCGATACCGATGATGATGCCGAGCATGGTCAGAAGCGAGCGCATCTTGTGCGCCCAGATCGCCGCGCCCGCCATACGAAAGGCTTCGGTCACCCGATCAATTGCGCCACGCCAGCCAGCGCCCGGCGCGTGCTCGCGGATGGGACGGGCCGTCGCGGCGGATTTGGATATATTGCGCTCGTCGGAAATGATAACACCGTCGCTGATCTCGACAACCCGATCCGCGTGTTCGGCGATCTTCTTGTCGTGAGTGACGAGGATGATGGTATGCCCTTCGGCATGAAGCTCGCGCAGGATCTTCATGACTTCGGCGCCACTGTGCGTATCCAGCGCTCCGGTCGGTTCATCGGCCAGAATTATCTCGCCGCCATTCATCAGGGCGCGGGCGATCGACACCCGCTGCTGCTGGCCGCCCGAAAGCTTGCCCGGGATATTGCCCGTCCGCTCGGCGAGGCCCAGCCGGGTCAACAAGGATATCGCTCGCTTGTGCCGGTCGGATCGGCTACGTCCGGCATAGATGGCCGGCACCTCGACGTTGCTGGCCGCGCTGAGATCGCCAAGCAGATGATAGCGCTGGAAGATGAAACCAAAACGCTCACGGCGTAGCGCCGCCAGTTCGTCCACGGACATCTTCGAGGTCTCGCGCCCTTCGATCCAGTAGCTGCCGTCCGTCGGACGATCGAGGCAGCCAAGGATGTTCATCAGCGTCGACTTGCCGGAGCCCGAGGCGCCAATGATGGCCACCATCTCGCCGGCCTCGATGTCGAGGTCGACGTCTTTCAGCACCCGCACCATCTCGTCGCCTGCGGGGAAAGCGCGGGATACCCCACGTACGCGGATCAGTGGTTCCGTCATAACGCTCCCTACCGCTTCGCCGCGGCCAGTTGAGCCTGACCATCCGTGCGTTCGTCCGTGGATGCTCCCAGGACGATGGTGTCGCCTGCCTGAAGACCGCTAAGGATCTGGATGTCCGCGCCGTTATCGATGCCGACCTGGACCTGCCGGATCTGGACCTCGCCCATCGCGTCCAGTATGCGCACACGCGCCGTATCGCCGGCCCGGGGCGCCCCTTCCACTGCACTGAGCGGAACCAGGACGGCGCCGCTGACGCGGCTCAAAACGATGGACACCTGCGCCGTCATTGAGGGCCGCAGGACCCCGTCGGCATTCGCCACGTCGATCAGCCCGGTGTAATAGACCGCGCCGTTGGGTGAGCTAATCCGGCTAGCAGCGGCGTTGCTCTCGTTTGCGATTGAAGCTGGGGCCGGCTCTACCTGTCGCAACTCCCCATCGAAGCGGCGCTTTGGATCACCAAGGATGCTGAACCATACCGGCAGGCCCCGTTTGACGCGCACGACGTCAGCCTCGGAGATATCCGCGCGCACCGTCATTGTGTCCAGGCGCGCGATCATGACGATAGTCGGCGCAGTCTGCAGGGCATTTACGGTTTGTCCTTCGTCAGTGACGATCGCGACCACAGTGCCTGCGATTGGGGCGGTAATGCGGGTATAAGCCAGCTCTATGCCCGCAGAATCGAGCGCGACCTGGGCCTGGCTGATCTGGGCGTCCAGCGCCTGAACCTGCGCCCGCTCACTGTGTAGCATGGCTACAGCCGCGTCATGCTGGGCGCGTGGCGTCGAACCGCCTGCCAGCAGCTCACGCTGGCGCTCGAAATCCTTTTCGGCTTTCCCCAGACTGGCTAGGCGCGCGGTATGGATGGCGCGGATGTTGGCCAGGGCGGCCTCCCGGTCCCGCAAGGTATTACGCCGGGTCTTTGAATCGATCTCGGCCACCAATTGGCCAGCCTCGACGATGTCGCCGATCTTGACAGCCAGGCGCTCAATGCGACCCGAGGCCTGGGCGCCGACACGCACCAACTCGAGCGGTTCGAGAACTCCGGTCGCCAGCACCACCTCTTCAATGTCGCCCGTTCGCGCTTGCGCGGTCACCAGTTCAAGCTTTACCTGCGGACGCAGAAACAACAGCCAAACGCCCAGCAGACCGACAAGGATTGCCGCCGCCAGGATGAAACGCTTGCGGGTAATGTGTCGTGTCATTTAGTCGTGGCCCGTGCTATTGAAATTTGCGGGCTTTCTCTGTCACGGAAGTTACCTGAAAATTACGGGGAGCCGTCGTCGCGCCTATCCGTTTGGCAAGCACTGTAAAATCAACCGATCGGCAAAGAGTGTTTGCAATGTGGATGGCGTGCCAGCAATTGCCCGTCAAGCATCAAGCGATCGCGGTCGTGCCCAGCCGACGTCGACGGATGAAGATGCCTTGACCTGTTGGCGCAGGCGACGGCACCTACCACTGCTGGAAAACGCGCTTCTCGCGCCAGCGCACGGCAAATGTGCTGCCCTTGCCTGGAGCGGACGAAAGCTCAACGTAGCCGCCGTGACGGGTCACGATCTCGTTGACCATGCTGAGCCCCAGGCCCGCACCTGAGCCGTGAGGGCTGACCCGGTAGAACGGTTCGAATATGCGCGATTGCTTATCCCCGGCAATTCCGCAGCCCTGATCCGCGACCGTCACGCTGCCGTCAGCCTCAATACTGACCGATATCTGTCCTCTTCCGCCTCCGTACTGGACTGCATTACGGACGAGATTGACGAATGCACGCTCCAGAGCTTCGGCATCGCCGGGAACGAACAGGTTTTCCGCATCGCTGTCGAACGAAATCTCGTAACCTTTGGCGATCGCCAGGGGAGCAAGGTCGGCAACCACCTTCGACACAACGCAGTTGAGATCGACAGGAGCATTCTGCTGGGGCTTCTGTCGGTACTTCTCGGTATCGAGAAGCTGGTTCGCAATTGCTGTAAGTCGCTTGATGGCCATCTGCAGGTGGGTCTTGTCAGAACTTGGAGAAAGCGTATCAATCCTCACCTGCAGGACAGCGATCGGCGTTCGAAGTTCATGCGCCGCGTTAACGAAGAAACGCTCCGTCGCCTCAAAGCCATTATCTAGACGACGCAGCGCCCTGTTGATGTCGCGCACGAGTCGAAGCACCTCATTGGGCAATCCCCGCTCTTCCACCAGGGAGCCACGTGTGTCGAGATCTATCCTGTCGAGACGAGTCGTCAGATCGCTGAAAGATCGTAAAGCCCAGCGTGTGACAAAAGGGGTGCCAATGAGCGAAATAGCGACGAGGATCAGCGCCGGCACGCCGATGGCAAGGTTTCCCAACAGCATTGTCACACCATATTGGGACATCGAAACACCGCCGGCAAAAATCGTCGCCTCACCGGCGTCTGTGTCGAAACGCTCCATGCGGGCGACACTCAACGGATCGTCTAGATCACCATGAAGTTCGACACTTCTGAATGTCCGCAAGAATGGCATGTTGTCGGCAATTTTCCCGGGAGGCACGCCATGTGCCAGAACGATATCTTTGCCCAGGTCTGCCACGAACCACAGATCAGACGCTTCCTCCATAATCTCTTTGAGCCCGGTCGTCGGAACCAGATGGGGTCGGCCATTCGGCTCGAGACGGACCGAGTCTGCGATTTCTTGAGACAGCCAGATGGACGTGATCGCCACATCGGGCTTGAGGCCGGAAAGGAGATAGAAAACCAGGCTGAGCGATGCGATGACCGCGCAGAGCTGCAGGACAATAAAACCAAAAGTGAATCGCCAGCGAAGGGATGTGCTGGTCATCCTATTTCTGCTCATGAAGGTAGTAGCCTATGCCACGAATGTTCTTGATAACAATGTCGGCATCGGCTTCGACAAGCTTTCGGCGCAGGCGAGACATATTCGATTCCAGTGAGTTCGATTGGATTTCGTCGTCAAAGGAATAGACCTGCCCCTCAAGGGACGAGCGCAACACGGTGCGACCACGGTTTCTCAGAAGAGTTTCGATGATGAGCAGTTCCCTGCGGGTGAGCGCAAGCCTGACGCCGTTGACATGCACATCGCATGAAACCCGATCATAGGTAACGTTTCCTGCCGACAGGACGAATGGGCCTGCTGTCGGCACCCGCCTCAGCACAGCGCTCATTCTGGCAATCAGTTCGGGAATTTCGAACGGTTTCGGCAAATAGTCATCGGCACCGTCATTGAGGCCGGAAATTCGCTCGTCGGTTGACCTCAGAGCAGAGATGATGATCGATCGCGTATTTGAACCCGTACGGTGCAAATCGGCGAGGAAGGTACTGCCATCGCCATCCGGCAGTTGCCGGTCGATAAGGACAATATCGTAATCCGCCAGGGCGATTGCTTCCCGCGCCATCGCCAGATCTCCAACAGCGTCCAGCACGATGCCATGCTGCGAGAGGGCCGTCCTCAAGGCATCCGTCATTTCCGGATCGTCTTCGATAAGCAGAAGTTTCATAGTCGCCTAATCAGTCAAGTTCCTGACTATCATTCCCAATGGTCTCTATAGCGAATCTACTGCTCCGCTTCAGATAAACTCGACGTTCGTGCCATCCTAAACCTCAAGTTGATCGATATCATAAAACTGCGATGGACATGGAGACCGGAGAAACCGAAGTCCGACCGGTATCCGTCTCGCCTTTGGCTTGCGCCACGCAGGCCGGAATCTTTATCGGCAGCGACCGTAATAATCCCGATATCTGCAATCGTAGTTTCGGCGGTCCCGCTGTTCCCAGCGGTCGCGACGGTTCTTGTCATTACGTTCGCGGATGTTTCCTACCACGGCCCCTCCCGCGCCACCTGCCGCAGCTCCCACTGCAGCACCTTCCCAAGTGCCACTTGCCAGCCCACCAATGATGGCGCCACCCGCCGCACCAATGCCTGCACCCTTTTCCGTCTGGCTGCACGCTGTCAGCATCAAGCAAACGAATATGCCTGAAATAATCTTTTTCATGTCTGTCCTTTCGATCATCGCCGCGACGATCACCATTCGATCATTGAGGCGCACCAACGCAGAGACCTATGGCCGCCGAAAATTACATAGAAGTTACGTAGAATCGTCGACAGTGACACCGACGCATTTCATCCCTGTTAGAACCCTTGATCTGCAGGGACACGGTGATCGTGCTCAAAACGCTCGCCTTCCCATTGCGTCAGGGAGGAAAGGCCCGATCAATGCTTCGCACGTCCATACCGTTCACCGAAGCTTCGCCGTACCCAACTGACGGCCAAACTGGAACCAAGACAATGTTCCTGCAGGCGGCGACGACGGTCGGTGCCCGGACGAGTGGACAGAGGAATATGAGAGTTGAAGATAAGAGCCCGCGCAAATCGGACGTCTGCTGTTTCCATACGCTGCTGCAACGATGCTTTTGCTTCAGGTCGCCAGGAACCCCGACGACATCAGCCGGAAGGCTTCTATTGCTTTGGGCAGTGTTGCATGCGGATCGTCACTCGCCGCGACCCAAAGTGCTGCATTCAGAGCCGCCCCATTCAGCAGGCGTGCCGCGGCTTCAATGTCAACTGGCTTGAGAACAGCAGCCTCGGACATTTTGGCCAACGCAACGCGGGTATCCTCAAGACATGCGCATTGGCTGGGCCATTGCGATGGATCGCCCAGAAAGGCCGGCCCGTCTAACAGCACAATACGCTGAATTTCGGGATCAAGTGCCGCCTCGATGTAGGCTACGCCCTGTGCTTCCAGCGCTGCCCAACCGGTTACTGCCTTTTCTCCTGCCAGCCGAGCGCGCTCGGCCATCTCTCCATCGATCTGCGCCACAACTACGGCCAACAACCCCTTCTTGTCGCCGAAATGATGATACAGAGCACCTCGCGTAAGTCCGGCAGCAGCCGTAAGGTCGTCCATTGACGCTGCAGCGAAACCCTTCTCAGCAAAGGCGCGCCTTCCTGCAGCGATCAGTCTAAGCCGGGTTTCCTCCATCATTGAAGACCGGTTTCTGGACGTGTCTCTCACCACTAGGTTGCCTTTCTGTCACACACCCGATTGACATACGAACAGTATGTCAAATACACATACGTATCGTATCTGAAACCTTGCCAAGTGTGAAGGCTCTCGAACCCACGAGGTAATAATGACGACCCCTACCCCTGTTTTCCCCGCCGACCGCCATGCTCTTTACGAAGCGCATGGCTATTCGGCTGCAATTCGATCCGGTGATCTGCTTTTCGTATCTGGGCAGGTCGGCAGTCGAGAAGATGGTAGTCCTGAACCAGATTATCCGGCGCAAGCCCGCCGCGCCTTCGCCAATCTCAAAGCCGTCCTATCAGCAGCCGGATGCGGCTTTGCCGATATCGTTGATGTGACCAGCTTTCATACCGATCCGGAAAAGCAGTTCGAGGCCTTCATGACGGCGAAGGCCGAGGCCTTCCCAGAAGCGCCCTATCCAAACTGGACAGCTGTTGGAGTGAACTGGCTTGCAGGGTTTGATGTTGAGATAAAGGTTATCGCGCGCATCCCCTCCGTGTCATAAAATTGAGTGACCGCGTTTTGGTCCGTTGCCCCACCGGCATAACTCGCCCGATTAAATGGGCGGGCGAGTTGTGGAAACGGAGCGTCACGCGGGACGACCGAGGCCGCATCGTTTTAAAGCTGTGCGCCAATAATCATGGGCTGTTCGCCCTTATCGTCAACCGGATCGTCTTCGCCATCGCTGAAGTAAAAAACAGTGGATCTTCAGTTCCCGCTGCGGTTCTTCATGTTAAATGGCCGCGACCACAGGGCCTGAAACCAAATTCCCCGGGAGCCGAACCATTCAGACGACCGCATAGGTGATCAGCCATAGGCCGTTGAAAACGACATGCACGACAAGGCCGGGCCAAATCGAATTTGTCTTGCGAAACAGCAGGCCGGTGAGGACGCCTATAAGAAATGCGTTGAGGAAGACCACACTTGGCCCGTGAATGGCAGCAAAGATGAATGCACTGCCGCCGACGCCGGCCCATCCGCCATAGCGATTCAAAGCGTTGGCGACGACGCTGCGAAACACGGCTTCTTCGCCAAACGGCGTAAGAATCGCGCCACTCACCAGCAATATGAGAAACGAGAGCGCCCCATCAGTTGCGGCGGCCCGAAAATCTGCCTGAGTGTTTTGCTCGGCGATGTAGGTGAAATAGACGGCCTCCAAGACATGACTGATGCCGTAGGCCGCAATCCCAATCACCACGCCCGCAAATAGCCATGCCACAGCAACGCGGCAAAAGCCGAATTTTCTTAGGCTGCGGATGCGCATGGAAATCGCCGCTGCTAACGCGAGAACTCCGGCTATACCATTAGCCACCATGCCAAAATTGCCACGTAATACGGCATACTCGTCGGAAATCCGTGCCATCATGACGGCGATGACGGCTAGCAGCATCAAATAGATGAGCAAAGCGACTGCGACTTCTGGCCAGCCGGGCCGGGACAATTGTATCCCCTTGCTGCGAATTTTCATTCCCGTCTCCCTTGTATTCTCATGTCTGCTTTTGGGCGACACGAGCACCGCTTCGATCACATCGCAGCTAGGGCAACAGAATTACGCGAAGATTACAGCCAGATGGGGTGCAAAGTCCTGGCCTGAACGTATTTTAACGGCTGCGACACGCTGATCAGGGCCGGCCGACGCTTGCAATCCAACCACGAAAAGACAGAGCAGCATAAAACAGGGCGATTTCCGTAAAGCCGGCTTCGCGCAAGAAACTCTCTTCATCGGCGGGAGATAATAACGTCAACCGCTCGATCATCATCCTGCCTGTGGTCTCGGCCTTCTCCCAATCAAGCCCGTCTCGGTCACCAAAGGCGACGGATCGCGTCATCCACCGAACAGGGTCGGGGTCAGGAGCCGTATGCTCAGTGATAATAAGGTTAGCCCCTGGTGTGAGACGGCGCCGGATGCCCTCCAGCGTTCGTAGCCGTTCGCCTCCGTCGAGATGATGGAGGGTCAATAGGCAAGTTGCACCATCGAACGGGCCATCGGGGGCCTGCGCAACCGTGCCCTTGCGTAGATCAACACGATCGGCGACAGGCTGAAGCATCTCATGCGCCAGGTCCAGCATTGGCCCGGAGGGATCTACTCCGGTGAAGCGCCAGGCCGGTCGCGCTTCGGCCATGGCCCTAATTTCCATACCTCCCCCCGCCCCGACAACGAGGATATGGGCGGCTTCCGGTGCCTCTTCGGCCAGAAGCAGCATCGCCATGCGATGAAGATCGTCTAGACCCGGCACAATGCGTCGGACATTTTCGACGTAAGAGGCGACAGTGACTTGATCGACAAAAGGGGTGTGCTTGGGAGTCATGGCTATTCCCCTCCGAATACCAGGGACCTATGAATGGCGAGCGCGGCCATGACCCCATCCGCACAGGCGAAGGTAACGGTGGCGGCCATACGCGTGGCGTCGCCAGCGGCGTAGACCCCTTCAATGCTGGTGGCTTTCATCTCGTTGACCGAAATCACCGATCCCAACGGGCCTTGCTCCATCGAGCAGCCGAGGCGTTCGGCGATGTCGCTGCTCAAGCTGTTGGGCGGTGCGATAAACAGCGCATCGACGGCAAATTCATTGCCGTCGCCCAGTCGGACAGCCGAGAGGGCTGTTCCGTTCCCCACAAGACGCTCCACCGGTGAAGGCTCGATCACCACGCCGCGCTGTTCGAGCATCGATGCTTCCCCGGCTTCGAGAGTTCCACCATTCATAAAGAACGTAGTCGGGCCCCATTCGGGGATTAGGCTGGCCTGATGCACTGACATTGGCGACAGGTTGAGAACTCCCAGTCGCAAGCCGCTGAACTCATAACCGTGGCAATAAGGGCAGTGAATGACCGTCTTCCCCCAACGTTCGGCGATCCCAGGCAAGCTTGGCAGGATGTCGGAGACGCCGAAGGCAAGCAGTAGCCTTGCGGCTGCTGCGGTCTCTCCTGTTTCAAGCATCACCTGAAAAGCGCCATCCCGCTGTACCACATCGAGAGCCTTCCGGTTTTGAAACTGCACGGTAGGATAGGCCGCCACCTGCCCGCGCATCGTGTCGAGCATGGTTTTCGGATCGCTACCGTCCTGAGCAAAGAAGCCGTGAGAGGCGACTGCGAAGCGGTTGCGCGGCGCGCCGGTGTCGAGCACGAGCACAGATCGTCGGGCGCGCCCGAGGTAAAGCGCCGCCGACAGGCCCGCGAAACTCCCCCCGATAATAATCGCGTCGTAAAACATGCGGTTTTCCCTTCAAGAGTATGATGACCGCCCCGTTCGAACTGGACACGGGCACACCAAGACATGTATCATCAGAAGATACATAATCGCACTATCGTCATGTATCAATAAAAGATACGAAAAATGTCGTATTTCATTTATGGCTATGTGGTTCGTACCGTCACCATGAGAAGTAGAAAGGCTAAGCGATGAACAGGGATACCCGGCTGTCGGACGTTCTCCATGTCCTGCTGCACATGGAGCAGGCGGGTGCCCCGCTCACATCTGAGGTTCTGGCGCGCAGTATGGGAACGAACCCGGCAGTTTTCCGGCGCACTATGGCAGGGTTGCGCGAAGCAGGCCTCGTGCATTCATGCAAGGGGCATGGCGGGGGGTGGCAGTTGGCGCGGCCGCTCTGTCAGATCACACTTCTGGACGTCTACGAGGCGCTCGGACGACCCAATCTTTTTGCCATCGGCAATCGCAGCGAACAAGGACCTTGCCTAGTGGAAAGGAACGTCAATACCGTGATGGCGGACACAATGGCCGAGGCCGCGGCGCTGTTCGACAAGCACTTCGGCGAATTGACGCTGGACCGGATCGCCCCCACCCAGCCCGTGCCGGTATCTGTGCATACCGAAGAATGACGCTGGCGTCTGGTGTCACCCAAGCGCCTCGGGTGCCAAACATCACCGATTGCTCACTATAGTGCGACAACGCCGCCGAATGCCACGTTACTCCAAACGGCGTTCTTAAGGCAGATGATCCGAAAGCCTGACGCGGATGTATACTTGAGCGCCTTCGTGAATGAATGGCCTTGCAGCGAAATCGATGCCTTCATGCCGTGGCACTACGAGGCTTGGACAGTCCAGCTTGCCGATTGCTGCCGTTGGACCGCCTCTTCTCTCTAGGCTTCACAGGGGGCTTGAAAGCCAACCTGGCGGATGATAGTTGCCCCACCTTCTCGTGATCATTGATGAAGTCCATCTGCCCCTTCCGAAGGCTTTAGGTCAGGTGCTAGACGGATATGTTCGGTGGCAGCGAGTTCGAGGATGAAGCGGTCAATAAAGAGACTGACGCGGCGGTTCGTGGCAAGGCCGGTCGCACGGATCAGGTACAGCGGTTTCGGGACGATGTAATATTCAGGCAAGATGGTCTCGACCTGACCACCCGCCAGAAGATCTGCGACTAGAAAACGAGGGGCCTTGGCAAAACCCATATGGTTCTGGACCGCATGCACCAGAAGATTTGGCATCTGAGCGGCGAAGGCAACGGTTACAGGAGCCGTCTCGCTATCGGAGAAAACGATCTTGTTCTCATCGGGATCGTCTCTGTACTGGATATAGTCAAGGGACTCCAGATCCTTCCGCGTCCGGGGCCGACCCACCCGATCAAGATAAGCTTTCGAGGCGACAAGGCATAGATCGATATCGGCGAGCTTACGCGCTGTGCCGTTTCCAACCGCACTCAGACTTGACTGTATCGCAAGATCAAACCCGGATTCGGTCAGATCGGTCACGTTATCGCTGGCATGCAGGTCAATCTTCAGCTTGGAATATCGGCTTTGAAGATCAGCCAGCACCGGCGCTAGCACGGTTTGCGCCATCAGAAGGGCGCAGGAGATCGAGACGCGACCTTCGGGTACGGATTTCAGGTCAGCAAGCGCATCCTGCATTTGCGACAGGCAGTCCAGCACCTCCGCACCGTGGCTGGCGACGAGTTTGCCTGCCTCGGTGGGACGGATGCCATTCCGGCCGCGTATCACCAAAACCAGCCCGAGCGACCGTTCCAGCGCGGCAATCTGCTGACTGACCGCCGATTGGGTGATCCCGAGTCGTCGAGCGGCAGCGGACAAGGACCCTGTTTCGCAGGCGGTGACCAAGGAGTGGATGGCAGCAATATTTTCCATAACATCTGCTTATGATAACTATAATTATCCCCGCGATATGACGAGCATAGCATTATAGATACTTATGTTTTGAACCTGGCGCAATGGACACTACGAAAGGATCTACAATGCCTGTTTCGAGACGGACTTTCGCAAAACAAATAGCTCTGGCTCCAGCTGTGCTGGCGGCGCCAGCACTTCTGCGTCTTGGTGGTAAAGCCCTGGCCAAGCAAGACGGCGAAATGCAGATTTCACACTCCCAGCGCCGTGTGGTGGGTGAGATCGAGGTTATCGCCCTTATGGACGGTGTGATCCAAAGACCTCCGACAATGATGCCTGGCTATGACGAAGACGAGGCAGGCGCAGCGGCGAAACGAGCGCATCATCCTCATTCTCCGGATACGATGGCACTGGGTATCAATGCCTTCGTTATCCGAACCAGAAACCGGGTGATTGCAGTCGATACAGGATCGCCAGCGGGGCTTGCCCCAACGCTCGGCAATTGGCACGCAGCGCTGGCAGCGGCGGGAATCCACATCAACGACATCGACACGATATTCCTGACGCACCTGCACCCTGACCATGTCGGGGGCATGACGGACGTGCAGACAGGTACCGCAAGGTTTCCCGAGGCAGAAGTCATCGCCTCTGAAACAGACTGGCAGTTTACCCACGATGAAGCGGTTTACGGCTCCTCGTCAAAGGAGGTTCGTGAAGGCCTGCATATCTCGCGTGCTAAGGTCGCCCCGTACGATCAACAGAAACGATTAATCAAGCCGGATGCCGAGATCGCACCAGGCCTCAGGACAATGGCCCTGCCAGGGCACACGCCGGGTCACATAGGGTTGCGGGTGGATAGCGGGAATGAAAGCCTCTTATTCTGGGGAGACGTGCTGATTGCCCCGGCATACCAATTTGCCAATCCTGATTGGGCTTTTGCGCTGGACACCGATCGGAGAGCGGCCGCGGCCACGCGCAAGAGAATACTGGACATGGTGGCGACGGACAAGTTGATGGTCGCTGGTGCGCATTTGGACTTTCCGGGGTTCGGATACGTCGATCGCGCCGAACAAGGATACCGCTTCGTTTCCGCTCCTTGGGACTATCGGATATAAAAATATGCTTTAAGCCCATGCGGCTAGAAAACCGAGAGGCATCGATGTCGACCTGTATTCAAGGACGAAAATGCATGCAAACATTGCCAGCATTATCATTCAAAGAATTCGTCATCTATCTTTCTTATCCCCTGCCCCGCCGCGCCTTTGCAAACCCACGATCTGTGGCGATGAACCGCTCCAGCATCGGCACGATGAGCCGGACGGGATCGGCAGTGGGCTGGCGACTTTCGCGGGCCAGCACCTCTGCATAGGCGATCAGATCACGGTGGAGCGAACCGGGCAGTTCCACCGTCACTTTCACGGGTTTGTCTTCAACGAGTGGCCCAAGTTTCAGCTTCGTCATAGTCAATTCCTGTAGGGTTCGAGTACCAGGTCGCGGGTGACGATGACCCTGACGGGATAGCCAGGTCGGATGGTCAGCGTTGGGGCAACCTGCAACTGGCGCTGGACGATCTGCTGTCCGGCCTGATTGATGGTGTCCTGTGCCCCGTCGCGGATGGCGCGGATCAGGCGGTCTTCGTCGTCGGTCGCCAGTTCCGTGCCGATGCCGAGCAGCGTGGAAAGGCCCGCGGCTTTCATCAGATCCCACCAGTGGTAATCGACGCCATCTTCAAGACCGGCATAGCCGGAAGCGTCAGCACCCGGCTGGCGCTCCAGCACGATAGAGCGGCCATTGGGCAGGATGAGGCGGTTCCAGACCAGCAGCACACGGCGCTGGCCGAACTGCACTCCGGCGTCATACTTGCCGATGATGCGGGTGCCCTGCGGGATCAGGAGCAGGCTGCCGGTCGGGCTATCATAGACATTTTCCGTGACCTGCGCGGTGATCTGGCCAGGCAGATCGGAACGGATGCCGGTAATCATCGCCGCCGGGATCACGGCCCCTGCCTGAAGGATATAGGGAGACGCGGGTGCCATGATCCGATCCATGGCAACGGTCTGACGATCCACCGGCCCGTTCAGGAATGCCGTGTGTCGGTCCTGCGTTGCGGGCTGACCGCCAAGGTCAAGGCCCGTAAGGCCCGGCATGTTAGAGCCTGGTGTCGTCGCCGTCCTTTGGCCCGACTGGAAGAACACGGTGCTAAGACGTGCGGCTTCTTCCTCGGCGAGACGACGCTCCTCGGCAGGATCACGAGCAGGTGTTGCCATAGCGGGCGGCGTAACGGGTTGCCCCCTGTTCTGAGCGTCAAGGATCGGGCCGCCAAGGTCGCCCGGCAAAGCTGGTCCCAGGACGGGGCCAGTATAATCGCGCGGCAGACCGGCCAGCCCGTCCGCTGTGGGGCGGTTCTCGGTTGAATAAAGTTCCTCGCCATCTCCACTCATGTCGCGGGTCTGGAGCGCATAGATCAATGCGCCGCCAATGCCGAGGAGCGCGACGGCACCCACACCGGCCAGCATCTTGCGCGACAGCCGGGTGACGCGCGGCGGCTCGGAGCGCAGACGCATGGGAGGCGCATTGGTGGTCGTCTCTTCGCTCATGACGGATTCTCCCCGGTCTTTGCAGGCTGGGCCGCCTGCCTTTGTTCAACGCGGACGATCCTGACGGTCTGCTGGCGATCGCCGCTGCCAAGGCGCAGCTCGGCAGCCCCGAACAGGCGATCCACGATCAGAATGTTCTGGTGAATGCGGCTGTTGACGATCTGCGTTTCGCCCTCGGAGCCTATGACGAAGATCGGCGGCATCTCGCCCTGCACGATGCCGCGCGGGAAGACGACATAGACACGGCGTCCATCGTCAAAGACGGAAATCGGCCGCCACGGTGGCGTGTCTCCGGTCAACCCGTAACGATAGTTGCGGGCCGTCTCGACAGGAATGATGGGGGCTGCCGGAACGCTCTGGCGCTGACCGGCAGGTATCGCGGGATAGGCCCAGGCCACAGCGGGCATATAGAGCGCCGCGCGGGCGCGAAGCTCGATGAGATAGACGCGGCGATCCGTGCTGATGACAAGATTGGTGGAAATATCCTCACGGGTCGGTTTGACGAGGATATGGACGCGGCGGCTTGTACCTGATCCGCTTTCGGTATCACCAATGATCCATCGGGCGGTGTCGCCTGCCGCAATCGGCCCCGCGCCGGTCAGGCTTTCGCCGTGTTCAAGTGCGATTGTCGTGATCTGCCCCGGTGCGGCATACACCTGAAACAGCGCCCCTTCCGACCAGGGGTAGATCTGGATGGCGTTGTAATAGCTTTCCCGGCGCGGTTCGACACGGGCGGCAGCATTGGCATTCTCGACGCGGCCAGTCGGCGTTCCGGCAGCGGTTCCGCCGCGCGCCACAGTCCATGCCGGGGGTGTGTGCAAAGGCCGGGGCCGGTCATCAGTGACGGCTGCTGACACCACGGGCATGGCGGGTACATCAGCATCATAGCTGAACTGCGGGGTGCGGTTGGTTGCGCAACCGGCCAGCATCGTGGCGGACAGCAACAAAACCGCCAAAGCGGGTTTACGGAGAACCGGCAAGCCGGAATTGCGGGCCATCATGCGGGTCATTGGCTCATCTCCCGCGACCATGAAATTGCATTGACGTAGATGCCGAGCGGATTGGCGCGCAGGCGTTCCGCATCGCGCGGCGTCTGGATCACGATGGTCAGGATTGCGGTCCATCGCTCGGTGGTGGAGAGTTGGCCGTTTTCGTAATGGCGTTCGGTCCAGGCGACACGGAAGCTGTCATTCGAGGCGCGGATGACGCTGGAAACCTCGACCGCAATCTGCTGCCGACCGACCTTTGTGAACGGGTCGTTGGCGCGGGCATAATCATTGAGGGTTACAGCACCCCGGTCCGTGGTGAACTCATAGGCGCGCAGCCAGTTCTGCCGCACGATGATGGCGTCGGACGGGATCGAGCGCGTCTGCTCGATGAAGCGGCCGAGATGGAACGCAATCTGGGGATCTGTCGGACGATATTCAGCCACGGCAGGCGCGACGGCCTGCGACTGGCCGAGATTATCGACCTGCACCACCCAGGGCACTACCGTCCCGCGTGCTGACTGCAAGACAAGGGCAGAGGCGAAGCCGGCCGAGAGAATCAGCGAACCGAAGGCCATGATGCGCCAGTTCCTTGCCTGCACGCGAGCCGAACCGATACGCTCGTCCCAGGCTTGGGCAGCTTTCTGATAGGGCGTCTCGGGTTCGGGCGATTTGCCGTAATGGGCAGATGGACGTTTGAAGATGTTCATGAGCGGTCACTTTCAGAAAGATTGATGGAGGAGCCGCCGCCATGGCTGTCGCCGGAGCGCACGGCATGGGCGGCCATCGACGTGCCGTGGCTGAGTGTCTGTTTGCGCTGCATCTGCTTTGCCCATGCCGGAGAGCCGCCAGCCTGCGCGGCGGGTGACGGGGCAGCGCTTGCAGCCTCGTTTGCGCCTCCGACTGTTCCAGCCGTCGAAGAGCCGCCGGTGACGCCGAAGCCGGCACGCGCTCCGTCGGAAAAGCTGGACTTGATGCTTTCGGAGGCTTTGGAAGCCGCACGTTTCAGGGGCGATGCGGCGGCGGAGCCTGCCGCACGGGCAACACCGCCCAGACCGGAGGCGACGCCGGCAGCACCAGACTGGCCAAGCGAACCGACACTGTAGGCGGCGCTCGCCGCACCTGCGGCGGCAGCACCACCCCGGACGGCAGCCGCTCCACCAGAGAGCGCAGCAGCTCCTCCCTTCGCGGCCATGCCAGCGGCGGCGCCCCCGGCAATCATCATGCCGCCTGCGGCGAGGCCGGTTCCGACGGCAGCACCGGCGCCAAGCTGCGGGCCGCCGGAAACCAGACCGGAAGCGATGCCGGGACCGAATATGCCGAGGCCGAGAAGGGAAAGGGCTGCCAGCACGATCGCCATGGCATCGTCGATGGTCGGCGTCACGCCGCCGAAGCCTGCCGTGAACTGTGAAAACAGGGTCGATCCGATGCCGATGATGACGGCCAGGACCAGCACCTTGATGCCGGAGGAAACGACATTGCCGAGAACGCGCTCGGCCATGAAGGCGGTCTTGCCGAAGAGGCCGAAGGGGATCAGCACGAAGCCTGCCAGCGTGGTCAGCTTGAACTCGATCAGCGTGACGAAGAGCTGCACGGCGAGAATGAAGAAGGCGAGCAGCACCAGCACCCAGGCAAACATCAGGCAGGCGATCTGGATGAAGTTCTCGAAGAACGACCAGTAGCCCATCATGTCGGAGATGGATTCGAGCAGCGGGCGACCGGCATCAAGGCCGGTCTGCGCCACCTTGCCGGGACGCAGCAGATCGGCGGCGGAAAAGCTGGTGCCCGATCCCTTCAGGCCCAGACCCGCAAAGCTGTCGAAGATGATCTGGGCGAGATTGTTCCAGTTGCCGATCAGATAGGCGAAGACACCGACGAAGAGCGTTTTCTTGACCAGCCGAGCGATGATGTCGTCATCAGCACCCCAGCTCCAGAACAGCGCCGCCAGCGTCACGTCGATGACGATCAGCGTGGTGGCGATGAAGGCGACTTCCCCGCCAAGCAGACCAAAGCCACTGTCGATATAGCTGGTGAATACGTCCAGAAAATTGTCGATGACGCCGGTGCCACCCATGGTTCACTCTCCCCCGTTCTGATGAGGGGCGGCTGGCACCGACGTCCGGCCGAGAAAGCGGTCGCGGTTCTCGGCCCAGGTGGCGAGGCAACCGGGATCACTCACGGCGGCCTCACCTAGCTGCTGGCAACTGCGCAGGCTCTGGCGCAGCGGATCGGCAGAGGGCTGAAGCGATGGCACCGGTCGGTTCTGCGCCGGTTCATCCTCGCG
The DNA here is from genome assembly GCF_029909865.1 of Ochrobactrum sp. 19YEA23. NCBI lineage: Bacteria > Pseudomonadati > Pseudomonadota > Alphaproteobacteria > Hyphomicrobiales > Brucellaceae > Ochrobactrum > Ochrobactrum sp. 19YEA23. The sequence continues at coordinate 44,087 of NZ_JASAMQ010000017.1, forward strand.
GGTCATTTCGATCACCGTTGCGGTGATGGCGATGGCAACGAATATGATCGCGCCCAGTCGTGCGAGCATCTTGTCGTCCATGTCGCGCCCCTCCTGTCCGGTCAGTTGTTGCCGTTGCCGAACATCCGGGCATTGCCGGGCTGGTAGCCCGATCCCGGCGTCAGGAAGCGCTCACGTTGGACGCGGCCCTGTTCGGCGGCGGTGGCACGCTCGGCCTCGATCAGCGCCTCGGACCGGCCATTCGCCGACATCAGCGCGATCAGGTCGGAAAGTTGCTGCGACTGGAGGGCGAGAAGCTGATTGCCCGCCTGCGTAGCCTGCAAAGCGCCGGTGGCGTTCTGGCTCTGGCCGACCAAGGCCGACATCTCGGCACGATTGGTGTCGATATTGCCGACCACGCCGGCCTGCACACGCATGGCATCCTGCAAACCGCCAACTGTGTTCTGCCAGCGCAAACGGGCATCTTCGACAAGCTGGGTGTCGGTGGCCGACAGCGAGACATTGCCGTATTTTTGGCTGAACATCTGATCGACGTTCTGCACGTCGAAGGCGATGTTCTGCGCCTGGGCGAGAAGCTGCTGTGTGCGGCTCACGTTCTGCTGCAAGGTCTGGAGCGAGGAATATGGCAGGCTGGTCAGGTTGCGCGCCTGATTGATGAGCATCTGTGCTTCGTTCTGAAGCGAAGTGATCTGGTGGTTGATCTGCTCCAGCGTGCGCGCGGCGGTCAGAAGGTTCTGCGCGTAGTTGGTCGGGTCATAGACGATGCGACCGAAACCGAATTGCGCGTGGGCCGGGCTGGTCAGCAGGGGCGAGAGCGCAAGCGGCGCGGCAAGCAGTGTTGCGGCCATGAGCATGGCGCGCGAACGGGAAAGACGGATAGTCATGGTCAGGACTCCTTTTCAGTCTGGGCGATGAGATTGGTGAGATCGGGGATCAGCTCCGCCGCCCATTCGACGCCGCGATCGCGCAGCCAGGCGGCGAGGAAGCCCTCCTGCCCATGCTCGGCGACGAGATCGGCAATGCGGGTCTGATCGGTTTTGGATGATGCTGCGCAGAGCGCGAGGCCGACTTCGGACAGGCCCAGCTCGAACAGGCGGTTGCCACGCCGCGACTGGCAGTAATAGTCCCGCTTGGGCGTTGCCCGTGCGAGGATCTCGATCTGCCGGTCATTGAGGCCGAACCGCCGATAGATCGCAGTGATCTGCGGCTCGATCGCGCGTTCGTTCGGCAGGAGCAGCCGTGTCGGGCAGCTTTCGATGATGGCGGATGCGATGTTGCTCCCGTCAATGTCCGAGAGCGACTGCGTGGCGAAGATCACGGAAGCATTCTTCTTCCTGAGCGTCTTCAGCCATTCGCGGAGCTGGTCGGCGAAGCCTTCATCGTCCAAGGCCAGCCAGCCTTCGTCGATGATGAGCAGCGTGGGTCGACCGTCGAGGCGGTCGCCGATCCGGTGGAACAGATAGGCGAGCACGGCCGGGGCCGCGCCGGTTCCGACCAGTCCCTCGATCTCAAAGGCTTGCACATCGGCGTGGCCGAGATGTTCAGCCTCGGCATCGAGCAACCGGCCATAGGCGCCGCCGACGCAATAGGGTCGCAGCGCCTGCTTCAGGTCATTGGATTGCAGCAGGACCGCAAGGCCGGTGATGGTGCGCTCGCTAACGGGTGCGGATGCCAGCGAGGTCAGTGCCGTCCAGACATGCTCTTTCACCTCCGGCGTGATGGTCATGCCCTCACGCATCAGGATCGCAGCGATCCAGTCAGCGGCCCATGACCGCTCATAAGCATCACCAATTCGCGCTAGCGGTTGCAGGGAGACGGAAACCTCCGATCCCTCGGTCAAACCGCCGCCGAGGTCATGCCAGTCGCCACCCATGGCGAGTGCGGATGCCCGGATCGAGCCGCCGAAATCGAAAGCGAATATCTGGCTGCGTTCATAGCGGCGGAATTGCAGCGCCATCAGCGCCAGAAGTACGGACTTGCCTGCGCCGGTCGGACCGACGACGAGGGTATGGCCCACGTCACCGACATGAAGGGAAAGCCGGAACGGCGTCGAACCTTCGGTCTTGCCGTAAAGCAAGGGGGGCGCTCCGAGGTGTTCGTTCCGTTCCGGCCCCGCCCACACGGCCGATAGCGGGATCATGTGGGCAAGGTTTAGCGTCGAGATCGGCGGCTGCCGGACATTGGCGTAGGCATGTCCGGGGATCGAGCCGAGCCAGGCATCGACGGCATTGACGGTTTCCGGCATCGCCGTGAAATCGCGGCCCTGAATGATCTTCTCGACCAGACTCAGCTTTTCGTCGGCGATACGCGGATCGGCATCCCAAACGGCGACGGTGGCGGTGACATAGGCCATGCCAGCGACGTCAGCACCCAGTTCCTGCAAGGCCATGTCGGCATCGAGCGCCTTGTTGGACGCATCGGTGTCCACCAGCGCCGATTGTTCGTTGGTCATCACCTCCTTGAGGATCGCGGCAATGCTCTTGCGCTTGGCGAACCATTGGCGGCGGATTTTGGTGAGGAGCTTCGTCGCGTCCGTCTTGTCCATCAGGATGGCGCGGGTGGACCAGCGATAGGGAAAGGCCAGTCGGTTCATCTCGTCGAGCAGGCCGGGCGTGGTCGCGGTCGGGAAGCCGATGATGGTCAGGATCCGCAGATGCTGATCGCCCAGGCGCGGCTCCAGTCCTCCGGTCAGGGGCTGGTCGGTCAGCAGCGCATCGAGGTGCATGGCCACTTCGGGCACGCGCACGCGATGCCGGTTCGTGGAAATCGACGAATGGAGGTATGTCAGCGTGCCAGCGTCATCGAGCCAGCGGCATTCCGGCATGAAGCCGTCGAGCAGCGCCAGCACGCGGTCGGTGCGGTCGATGAAGCCGCGCATCAGTTCATGCGGATTGACGCCGGATTGCTCTCGGCCTTCATAGAGCCAGGTTTCGGCACGGGCGGCATCTTCGGCGGGCGGAAGCCAGAGGAAGGTCAGGAAATAGCCCGACACGAAATGCGTGCCCGCTTCCTCGAACCCGGCCTTGCGCTCGGCATCGACCAGTGCGGAGGCTGCATCTGGAAAACGGCTGTCGGGATAGGTCGCAGCCTCGGAGCGTTGTGCCTCGACGAAGATCGACCAGCCGGAACCCAGACGGCGCACGGCGTTGTTGATGCGACCGGCGACCGCGACCAGTTCGGCGGCGACAGCAGAATCCAGATCCGGCCCTCGAAACTTCGCGGTCCTCTGGAAACTGCCGTCCTTGTTCAGCACGACGCCGGGCCCAACCAGGGCTGCCCATGGCAGATAGTCGGAAAGCCGAGCAGAGGTGCGGCGATATTCGGCAAGGTTCATCATGGTCGCGCCCTCACACCGACAGATGACCGGGGATGCGCAGATGCCTGCGCCCGACCTCGACAAAGAGCGGATCGCGTTTCGCCGCCCAGACGGCAGCGAAGTGGCCGATGGCCCAGATGGCGAGGCCGACCAGCCAGAGGCGCAGGCCGAGGCCGACGGCCCCGGCCAGTGTGCCGTTCATGATCGCGATGGAGCGCGGAGCGCCGCCGAGCAGAATATGCTCGGTCAGCGCCCGATGGACCGGGACAGTGAAGCCCGGCACCGCGTCGAGCTGTTCGAGGCCGCCCGCCATCAGATGAGCGCCCCGCCGCCGAACGAGAAGAACGACAGGAAGAAGCTCGACGCCGCAAACGCGATGCTGAGGCCGAACACGATCTGGATCAGGCGACGGAAGCCGCCGGAGCTGTCGCCAAATGCCAGCGTCAGGCCGGTGGCGATAATCACGATGACGGCGATGATCTTGGCGACCGGCCCCTCGATCGACTGAAGGATGGATTGCAGCGGCGCTTCCCAGGGCATCGACGAGCCGGAGGCATGAGCGGCGGGCGCCAGCATCAGGCTGATGGAAACGGCTGCCGCCGATGTCGCCATGAAGCGGCAGGCGCGGGAAAGTGTGGGGATCATGATGGGCCTCCTTTCGAGGTGGTAGCGGGGGTAATGGCGTAATCGCCGTCCGGTCCCAGCCCATCAACGCGGGCGAGTTCGACCAGCCGTCGCGACGATCCGCGTCCGGCGAGGACAGCAACAAGGTCGATGGTCTCGGCGATCAGAGCGCGCGGGACGGTGATGACGGCTTCCTGGATGAGCTGTTCGAGGCGGCGCAGCGCACCGATGCCGGAACCGGCATGGATGGTGCCAATGCCGCCGGGATGGCCTGTTCCCCAGGCTTTGAGCAGATCAAGGGCTTCGGACCCGCGGACCTCACCGACCGGAATGCGATCAGGGCGCAGGCGCAGCGATGAGCGCACCAGATCGGAAAGCGTGGCAACGCCATCCTTGGTCCGCATGGCCACGAGATTGGGCGCGGCGCATTGCAGCTCGCGCGTGTCTTCAATGATGACGACACGATCCGAGGTCTTCGCCACCTCGGCCAAGAGCGCATTGGTCAGTGTGGTTTTGCCGGTGGAGGTGCCGCCTGCGACGAGGATGTTGGCGCGCGTGGCGACGTTCAGGCGCAGCACCTCCGCCTGAAGACCGGTCATGATCCCGGCAGCCACATAATCGTCGAGCGTGAACACCGCGACGGCGGGCTTACGGATGGCGAAGGCAGGTGCGGCGACAACAGGCGGCAGAAGCCCCTCAAACCGCTCGCCGGTTTCGGGAAGCTCTGCCGACACACGCGGGCTGCGGGCGTGAACCTCTGCCCCGACATGATGGGCGACGAGGCGCACAATCCGTTCGCCATCGGCGGCGGACAGCCTCTCCCCCGTATCGGCCAGCCCTTCGGACAAACGGTCGATCCAGATCCGGCCATCCGGGTTCAGCATCACCTCAACCACACCAGGATCTTCCAGAAACCGGGCGATGGATGCTCCAAGCGCAGTGCGCAGCATCCGCGCGCCACGGGCGATCGTTTCCGGTTTCTGATATGATGCAGTCATAGCGGCCCCGTTCATGACGGGGCGCGCAAAAGACGGACCCCGGATCGGGGTCGATTAAAAGAACCTGATTTTGGGCTGTTTCAACAGGTGTTTACGCGCGTGCGGCCATCGGCGGGGCATGGCGGTGAATAGGATTGATCACGAAATATCTGGTTCGGATCTGTATGATGCCCGACTGGACAGAATACGTAACTCAACTTTCTCGGACCAGCGACGAAGAGGCTGAGAGGCTGCAGCAAATTCCGCGCCTAAATCTGTAAGCGAGTAGATCACTGTTACCGGAACGGTAGCAATGACTTCTCGATGAATCAGCCCATTCCGCTCCAGAGTGCGCAGAGTCTGAGTCAGCGTCTTCTGCGAGACAGTGCCTATTGTTCGTCGCAAAGTATTGAAACGAAGAGGTCCCTCACATAAGGCGCCAACAGCCATCAGCGCCCATTTTCCTGAAACTGCTTCAAGGACAGTCGCAAGACCACAGCCACTTGGTTGCAAAACTTGAGAGGGTGGTTTCTCCGCGGTTCCCATGTTGCCAGTTGGTTCCTTCTTACATCGCCGTGTGTGGGTTGCTAAGTATCCTTGAGAAACTAAACACCCAGGATATGCTACATGCAAGCCGTTCATGTCGATCTACAGGAAAACCGACGTCATCTCATTCTATCGGAAGCTCCCCCGCCGGCGCGCAAGGCAGGCGAGATACTCGTTTCGGTAAATGCTATCTCGTTAAACCATGGTGAAATCCATACCGCTCTCAATGATTCTCCGGCGGGCTGGCGTCCCGGTTGGGAATACGCAGGCATTGTATTGGAGTCCGATACAGACAGCCGGTTTCTGCCCGGGGACAGGGTGTTTGGACTAATGCTGGAGGGAGCATGGGCAGAACAGATTGCAGCACCCGAACAGTTAGCTGCCGCAGTTCCGGACAACGTTGAATTCGAGACGGTTGTTTCATTGCCCGTGGCGGGAATGACTGCAATGTTAGCCCTTTCCAAAAAACAATTGGGGCCAGGGAACAGAGTCTTGATCACGGCGGCCACGGGTGCCGTGGGACGGTTAGCAATTCAGCTCGCGAGCGAAGCAAATGCACATGTAACCGCTCTTATAAGAAGCCCGGCTGATGACACCCTGGTTCGATCTCTCGGTGCGCGGGACATCGTGCTACTGGAAGATGGAATTTTTTCGAAGCAACCTTTCGATCTCATACTGGAAGGCGTTGGAGGTACGCTACTGGCCGAGGCCCTCGTGAATCTGACATCGGAGGGAATTTGCGTTCTGTTCGGCAACGCAGCACATGACGATGTCACGACTTTTCGACCCGACGCCTTTCGACTACGTCCCGGAACTGCATATGGCGGCACAATGCTGTACGGTTTTTTTCTGGGTAACGAACTAGGACGCATCGACACCACATCGGTGTTGAGTAGTCTGGCTGAGAAAGTTGGGAGCGGCCGACTGAATCCGAGCATTGCGATTGTCGAGGATTGGCGCAACACCGATGCAGTCGCGCGCGCCGTTCTTGGCAAAGAGATAGTAGGAAGGGCGGTCCTTCGCGTTCCCCAAGGCACTCGATAGCGCGGTCTCTATACCCATCATCTCGCTGAAGTGGTGCCGACTTGATCATCTGGAGTAGTATTACCTTCTTGAGAGAACGCTTCTGCAGCGAATTTTTGTGGCACATCTCTTGATAGTTCCTTGAGAAATCTGTCCCCGTTCGCCAGTCTGCGACCGAGGTTCTGCATGAAGCCCTCGAACCGCTCATTCCCCTTAATCCGTGCGGATTGCTTGACGCTGTCGGGCAACGGCGGGGCCATCGTCAGCCAGAAATGGACGAACAAGGATAGGGTCTCGCCGAGCACGGCGAGATCTTCGTCCAGCGTGTCGATTTGTCGGCCGATCTTGTCGAGGCGGCGCGACATGGCCGCTTCCAGCCGATCCGACGTGTCGCCCGACAAGAACGACGCGACGGCTGCCTCGACAATGGCGGACTTCGATATCTGGCGGCGCAACGAAAGCGCCTCGACCTGTTTGAGCAGTTCTGGGTCGAAATAGACATTCATGCGGGTGCGCGTCGTCATGGGCGGCCTCTCAAAGTTCTATACCGTCATCGGGGGTCATCGAGGCCTGCCGGGCGATCATCCGCATCCGCGAGCGCAGTGCGCGGGCCTTGGCGGAGTCCACATCCGGATCTTCGTCCAGAATGTCGAACTCTTGGGCGGGCGTTAGTGGCGGCGGGATGATCTCCTCATGCTCGGGCAATTCCGGCTCGCGGCGGATGCCAGCATTGTCGGCATCGCCCTCCGCGCCACTGGCAGGGGTCATCGCTGGCCTGTCCGCCGCTAGGATAACGCGGCTCGTCCAGTCATCGGTTGCCGGCTTAGTCGCCGGAACAGATGGCAGCTCGGGCGGCGGCAGGATGCGCTCCTGCAATCGAGCATCCTCGAAATAGCGAGCCTTCTTCGCCCGAATCGGCGGCGTTCCCGCGACCATGACGATCTCGTCGGCGGACGGAAGCTGCATGATCTCGCCGGGGGTCAAGAGCGGCCGCGCTGTTTCCTGCCGCGACACCATCAGATGCCCCAACCACGGAGCCAACCGATGTCCTGCATAGTTGGTGGAATCGCGCATTTCGGTCGCGGTGCCGAGGGAATCCGATACCCGTTTGGCGGTGCGCTCGTCATTGGTGGCGAAGGCGACGCGTACGTGACAGTTGTCGAGAATGCTGTTGTTCGGCCCGTAGGCGCGCTCAATCTGGTTGAGAGACTGCGCGATCAGGAAGGATTTGAGGCCGTAGCCTGCCATGAAAGCGAGCGCGGTTTCAAAAAAGTCGAGCCTCCCCAATGCCGGAAACTCGTCCAGCATCATGAGCAGGCGATGCCGCTTGCCGGATAGCGTCAGTTCCTCGGTCAGTCTGCGGCCGATCTGGTTGAGGATGAGCCGGATCAGCGGCTTGGTCCGGTTGATGTCGGACGGCGGCACGACAAGGTAGAGTGTGACCGGCCGGCGGCTGTCGACCAGATCAGCAATCCGCCAGTCGCAACGGTCTGTGGCGCGCGCCACGACCGGATCGCGGTAGAGGCCGAGGAACGACATGGCGGTGGACAGCACGCCCGACCGTTCGTTCTCGCTCTTGTTCAGCAGCTCGCGGGCTGATGAGGCGATGACGGGATGCACGCCGGCATCGCCCAGATGCGGCGTGTCCATCATCGCGCGCAAGGTCGCCTCGACCGGACGACGAGGATCGGACAGGAAGTTGGCGACGCCGGACAGGGTTTTGTCCTTCTCGGCATAGAGGACGTGGAGGATCGCGCCGACCAGCAGGCTGTGGCTGGTTTTTTCCCAATGGTTTCGCTTGTCGAGGCTGCCTTCGGGATCGACCAATATGTCCGCGATATTCTGCACGTCGCGGACTTCCCATTCGCCCTGCCGCACTTCCAGCAACGGGTTGTAGGCCGATGACTTCGCGTTGGTCGGGTCGAACAGCAGGACGCGACCGTGCCGAGAGCGAAAGCCCGCTGTCAGCGTCCAGTTCTCCCCTTTAATGTCGTGGACGATGCAGCTTCCCGGCCAGGTCAGCAGCGTCGGCACCACAAGGCCGACGCCTTTGCCCGACCTCGTGGGAGCAAAACATAGGACGTGCTCCGGCCCGTCATGACGCAGATAGTCGCGATCGTATCGGCCGAGCAAGACGCCATCCGGGCCGAGCAACCCGGCGCTGCGGATTTCCTTGTCCTCGGCCCATCGCGCCGAACCATAGGTCGCGACGTTGCGGGCCTCGCGTGCCCGGATGATCGACATGAGGATGGCGGCGGCAATGGCGAGGATACCGCCTGACGTGGCAATCGCCGCGCCCTGCATGAAAATCGCGGGCGCATAGGCGTCGAAGGAAAACCACCACCAGAAGAAGGCGGGCGGATGGTAGAACGGCCAACCGGCCAGATCAAACCACGGGCTTCCGAGCTGCGGCTGAAAGCCAAGCCGGAACGCCACCCATTGCGTCGCGGCCCATGTCATCACCATGACAATGGTTAATACGACAGCAATCTGCCCCCAGAGTATTCGGCCTCCGCGCATACAGGCTCCAATCGGCAAGAGAGACGGAGCTGATCAGAGAATAGGCAATCATCGGTTCTGCAACAGCAAAGGCATTGCCCAAGGGATGTAGGATACTATCGGCGGCAAATAGGGCGGGCTGTCGCGGTATTCTTCCGGCACTCTTCTGGTGATTGGTTGCTATCGGGTCATTGGAAATGATCAGCGCATATTCTTCGCCAGCGCGAGCAACTTGAGAAGAGCGGGCGCGCGATTGGACGGCGACCAGATAGCGGAAAACGGGATGGTTTCAGGCTCGTCCCGAATCGGTCGGAAAGCAACATTCGCCGTACTGTCCGCCGCACCTTCCTTGGCGAAAATCGAGATGCCGTGCCCATTCGCTATCATGGACAGCAGCGTGCTGCGCTCAACATCTAATCGTTGGATTGTTGGCGTCAGCCATTTGCCGGCGGCCCGAGCCACGATCAGGTCGTGAACCTGTGGCCCAGTGCCGCTATAACAAACTAGGAACGTTTCATCCACAAGCTGGTCCCAATCGACAACTGGTTGTGACGCCAAGCTATGTTCTACCGGCATCGCGGCCATCAGGCGGTCGCGCCAGATCACGCAAGAACTGAGATCAGGTGTCTCATGCATACAAGCACCGAAGGCCACATCAAGCCTGCCTTCGCGGATCATGAACTGAGCCTCTCTCGCCGTTCCCTCGGCAACTTGCAGCCGGATACCGGGATGGTCGATGTGGAAGCGCTCCAATAGCCGGTCGAGAAAACAGCCTGGGGTGAGCGCATGCACGCCGATGCGAAGTTCTCCGGCCTCGCCGCGCGCCTGCATCCCGGCGATCTTGATGGCGCGGTCGATGATGCCCATGGCCTCGCCAACCTGATCGACGAAACAGTGTCCGGCTTCCGTCAGTCGGACGCCGCGCGTGTTGCGGTCGAAGAGAACAATGCCAAGGTCTTCCTCCAGCGCCTTTATCCGAGCGCTAACGCTCGACTGGCTGACGCCGAGCGCCAAGGCGGCGCGGTGAAAGCTGAGATATTCAGCGACAGCAAGCGTCTGAACAAGGACAGCCATGGGGAAACGACCACTGCGCAAAGAGGACAGGGGGATCGCTTCGCCGACATGTTCTTTTTGCCTTCGCCGCCGCATACACGTCTCCTACTCATCGATCATCAGCAAGCTCGCCGCCTGCTTGCGAAAGGTGACCAGCTTCTCCGTGGGGTCATCGACAAAGCGTTGCTGAGTATGCTCGCATCGACCGACCTCCCTGCGGATAGGTAGGAGCGAGCCCCACAATTGACCACTATTACTCGCTCACTTTGCTCAGCGCCCTGTTGAGGGCATCGCGGCCGCTGCCAGCAAGCCAAGACCTCAATGAAAGCAGCTCTGGATTGAGTTTCCGCATAGCGGTCAGATCGACATGCTCCGCAAGCGGCCCATCCTCCAAGCTCGACGCCATATGTCGGAGATCAACATTGGCTGCTAGGACTTCATCTGGAAATCGGGAATACGTGATGGTTCTGCCGGCAACTTCGGTAAAGGCGGCTTCTAACTCGTGGCCTGTAACTCTGTCGCTCGCAATCTTTAGCGTCACGCCAGCAAACAGCGGTTTGTCCGCAAACATCGCTGCAACAATTTTTCCGATGTCTTCCACGGCAGTGAGTTGTATCGAGTGATCGGGGCGGATCAGGGAGATCAGCCGTCCTTCATCCAGGCCGAAGCCGGGCCGCACGAGCATCTCCATGAAAATCATTGGCCGGACAATGGTTGCCGTGATTGACAAGGCGCGAATATGTGCTTCGATCCGCGGCTTCGCATCGAACCGCGGAACGCCAGTCAACCTGTCACCAACACTTGCACCCGAGGAATAGATGAAGTGTTCGATGCGGCTTTGCGCCGCCAAATCAGCAATCGAAGTTCCATAGTGAACCTCTTCCTCCGCCGACAGGTTAGCTGGCAGCACACTGAAGACGCCATGGACATCTCTCATCGCGGAAGCAATCACGTCCGTGTCCGCGAGCGACCCATGCACATGCTCGGCACCTGCATCTCGCAACGCAACGGACGCGAGACCTGAAGGATCGAGCACAAGAACACGAACAGGCCAGCGGGCCTTCAACAATGCTTTGGCAACTGATCCGCCCTGCCGGCCAGTGGCGCCAAAAACCAAGATTGGACGTCGATCGTTTATCATGGGATACCCTCGTGTTGAACAAGAGCTATCCATATATACAATTCCGAACAGGTCGGAAGACCGCACATTTCTTAGCGTCAGGCACAAAGATGTGCGTTTTGGAGAAGATGATGGTCAGTAAAACAAGTAACCATGCGGATGATGGTCGCCACTTCCAGCCATACCCATCCAACGGGATTTGTGGAAAGCTTGGAGACAAATGGACGGCTCAAGTAATCTGGCATCTTTCGCTCGCTAACGGACGAACACTTCGTTTCTCAGCGCTTCAGTCCGAGATTGAAGGGATCACACATCGTATGTTGACTCTTACCCTGAGGAATCTTGAGCGAGATGGCTTGGTGATACGGCACTATTTCCCCGAAGTGCCGCCACGCGTTGAATATCAATTGACCGATATGGGCTCCGAGTTATTGCAGGTGCTTGAAAGCGTTAACTCTTGGATATGGAAAAATCTTCCCCGAATTGAGGAATGCAGGCGCGTCTATGATGACGACAACCAGTAGCTTTATCGATGGCAACCAAGCGATATGTTGAACGTCGAGCAAATCCGCGATTCGCAAATTCGTTAAGGACAGTTGCGACTACAGTGACAAGCTCTTGTGCCGTCCAAGCTGCCACGAAACTGATCCGTTCAGAACCATGCCCATGACTTCACGCCCTAGCTGGCGGTCGATCACCGGCCGCCATGGGACAAGGGTGAACTCGTGGCTCTGTTCGACAATGGCGAACTTGCCACTCGATAGATGTGCGGTCCCGGTGAACTTGCCGCTGACATTTTCGCCATCGACAGCCGCCCGGAACGGCAAGCCTTTGCTGCTGGCCATTTCCGCACCAACGCGGGCCACTTCCCGTTCGCGCAGATTGGCGAGCAGGTTGCGCCGATAGAGAATGCGTCCATTCTGCTGCCGCACGGCATCGCCCTGTGCTATATGATGCTCGCGCCGCTGGTCCATGGCGTCGCGCACCTGCTGACCGAACCCTGCCGGGGTAATGTCCGAAGCGTCCGACGTCACCAGTCGCCGGTCCAGCCAAGTCGCACCATCGGCGCCGATCTGCTTTTCCAGATCGAACGTCGAGATGACGCGGATGCTGGCCTGCCGGTTGCGACCGGCATCATAGGCGGTGGCGCGGCTCTCGAAGTCATCGGAGATGCGCCACCGGTCAGCGTCGATCCGTGCGGCGATCCCGGCGCGGCGCAGCGCCTCCAGTCGCCGTACATGGGTATCAACATAGCCCTCGTAATCACCACCCGGTACACGTCCCTCGAACTTCGCCTGTTCGAGGTGGCGGCTTGGTCGGTAGATACCATTCTCCGAGATCGCAGCGATGGTGCGATCAGAGGGACGTTGTGCTGTATCGGCGGGGCCGACTTCCACGATACTGCCAATCCGGGCATCTTCAACGCGGGCCGGATCAATGCCGGGAAGATGGTGTGTTCGCCCGTCGATGCCGTCCACCACGAGCGTCAGGTTCTCGCCCATCTCGTCGGTGAGATATTTGTCCACGACGCGGCCAGTGATGGGTGCTGCGGGTGCTGCATCGTGAAGCTGGAAGGTCATCGGGTCGCGCTCCTGCCCATCGGCCTTCAGCGCCTTGTGCATGTTGCGGATGATGTCGCCGCGCTCACCGAGTTCACGCAGCGCCGGTTCCATCTTCGCGCCAAGCTCCCAGACGCCGGGTGCATGTTCCGTGGCCACTCCCATCTTTTCGAGTTTGGCGAGACGGCGCAGGCGAAGCGTGCGGTTAAACTGGCGGCGTGCATCTGCCGGTTCATGGCGCAGGTCGAGGAACCGTTCGTCGGCCTCCTCGGTCATGGCGCGGTCGATGCGCGTGAAGCGGTCCTGATCGATTTCGGCAGAGAGCTTGCGGCTCTGCTCGATCTCGGTCACGGGGCCAAGTTCCAGCGTGGTCAGTTCGCTCGCCCGCTCACGAATACCATTGGCGAGATAGTCGCCATTGATGACCAGGTTCTCGCCCAGATCGTCCTTACCCCGAACGATGACATGGACATGGGGATGGCCGGTATTGTGGTGATTGACCGCCACCCAATCGAGCTTCGTGCCAAGGTCGGTCTCAATGCGGTTCATCAGATCGCGTGTGTGTTCGGTGAGGTCGGAAAGATCGGCGGCATCTTCGGGCGAAACGATGAAGCGGAACTGGTGGCGATCATCCTTGCCGCGATCAAGGAAGGCATCTCCATCGGCACGATCCTCAGTGGCGGAATAAAGCTGGCCACGTTCGCCATCGTGCGAGGTGCCGTCTCGCTGGATGTAGCGCAGATGGGCAGCCCCTTTGCCATTCCTCCCCGCGCTCTGGACATAACGGGTTTTGACGACGACGCGGCGCACGCCGGCCGCACCGTGCCGCCAGCCGCCCGACAGGGCGCGTGCGCGGACAAAGGCCGCGCCGCGGCCACGCTTGACGCCCGGACCTTTGCCAGTCCGCGATGCCTTCCCGCTCTTTCCGGCCAAGCCAGATGAAGGCGACGAGGACGTCCGTGATGCGAATGATGATGATCTGCCAAGGCTGTTGCTATGCTGACGCGCCAGCTTCTTTGCCTGCGTCAGAAAGCTCTTCGCCTTGCCCGCCTTAGGGACGTCGGATTTGATCCGACCTGGCTTGGGGCGAAAGCGGTTCTCGTCGTCCGCGCTCACGGACGCGCCTCCAGCCAAAATTCAGAGAAATCGGGCGATATTCGGCTATAGTGCCGGTCAAAACCCAGCAAAGCCAAGGCTTCCCGCCATATCGCGGCACGAGAGACCCAAAAGCACGGTGCCGTGCGCCGCGCCTCAAAACAGTGTGCAGACAAGGGTTTGCCCAGAAACCGGCCCGACAGGGTGCCGGTTTCCTTTATCTTGCCCTCCGCCTTCCCTGCCCTTTTTGCCCTTCCTGCCGGGAATACAGCCAGGCGACCCCCTGCCTGACTGCACACCGGAAGCGGACCGAAAGCGCGTAGAGACGCCATGCTCATGGTGCATCTCCATTGCTTGCACGGGCCACGAATATGCCGCCGTCCTGCGGCTCCTGATCGACGGAATGACGTAGAGGAACGGTTGCGCGGACGTCGTTCGACTGCTGACTGGCTGCCGCCGAATTGCCGTTGGATTGCGCAACGAAGAGCGGAGCTTCGCGCCAATCCGGCGGTAACGGCGGCACGATCGTCGGCACATCAAGCGCAGCCGTATGCCCGAGAACAGGTGCGAGCGTGGCGACATAGGCACGTGTTTCTACGGGCAAAGTGCGGCCTGTCGCCAGATGCTCGTCATAGCGGCCGGGACCGGCATTGTAGGCGGCAAGCATGGCCGCGACATTGCCATAGCGGTCCCACATCTCGCGCAGATACGCCGTACCTGCGAGGATGTTGTCGCGCGGATCGTAAGGATCGCGCCCGAGGCCATGGCGGCTGCGCAGGCCCGCCCAGGTATCGGGCATGACCTGCATCAGTCCCATTGCCCCCGCCGATGAGATGGCGCGCACATCGCCCGCGCTTTCCACACGCAGCACGGCCCGAATCCAGTGCTCTGGAATGCCGAAACGCTGTGACGCCTCGGCAATGAAAGCAGCATGGGGATGCGCAGTGACAGGCGCGGGTTGCGGCGTGACCTGCGCAATCGCTGGCGTCAATCCGCTGCCCGCCGACAGAAGGGCCGTGAAGAGAAGAAGGGCGCGGGATCGCATGATCTCAGTCCCGATCTTCGCGGGGCCGCGGACGGCTCCAGTGCAGCGACCATGACGAGCCTGCATCGTCGTCGCGGAACAGATTGGCGCGGATCGGCTGCGGCAAGGCGGGATCGTCGAGCAGCACCGAGAGATACTCACCAGCCTTTTCGCCGGTGCGTTTCCATGCAGCCCCGACCTCCGGCCCGTCATGTTCAATGTAATGGACGCGATAGTCCGGCGCATTCTCCGCATCGGAATGTTCGGCGGGCACGATGACGAGATCGCGCTTCATGGTGAGCGTGACGAGCTGACCGGCGAAGCCGGATGCGTTACGCGCAAATTGACCGATCTGTGGCATGGTATGTCTCCTGTGTTGGTGGATGTGGCGTGGGTTCAATGCGTGGGCGCCCGCCATTCGTAGCGGCCATCACCTTCCCCATCGGTCCAGAGCGGACGCGCCCGGCCGATGACGGAACTGGCGGGAACAGGTCCGAAGTAACGACCGTCGAGGCTGTCGCGGATGTCCCAATTCATGAGGAAGAGTTCACCGTCGCCGATGATGCGGCAGCCCTGCCAGACCGGCAGATCGCGGCCCATGCGGTCGCGCTCCAGCGCGTCCCCCATCTCGACATGATCGACGGTAATGGTCGCACCGTTGCGGCAGACGCGCTGCCCCGGCAGTCCGAGGACACGCTTCAGCAGCGGGACGCCGCGTCCGATATAGCCGCGATCGACCATGAACCGCTCCAGCGGCTCAAACGGCATGATGGCGACCAGTTCGGGCACTTCGAGCGCATCAGCGGGAGCAACTGTGTAGAAGCCGATGGGCGCGCTGGCAGTCGCATTCCAGATCAGCCGGGTTGGCAGATCGGAAACAGCCGTAGCAACAAGCGTTCCGACGGCCAGCATCGACACGGCGAGGATATGACGGCGGCTCACGGCGCGATCCTCCGGCGGCTGACCCATGCGGCATGGCGCTCCGGGGTATAGGGATTGGGTTCCTGACCAGCACTTAAACGGTTGTGGACATGCCGCCAATGATCCGGCGCAACATCCGCCGGATCGACGCCAAGCGCGTCCACGGCATCAATCAGGGCCAGCACCCGCTGAACCTTTGGCCAGCCATCGATCCGCAGCAGGATCTCGCCGCCAGGACGAACGAAGGGCACGGTCTGGAACGGTTCGCCACGCCCGGTAGCGCGCAGGATGTCGAGCCGCGAAACGATGGTGCCGTAATCGTTGGAGGCCCAACGGACGAAAGCGAAGATGCTTTCGGGCGCAAAACCGATCAGACTGCGGCGTCGGTCGATGATCTGCTCAAAGCTATTGCGGCCAAAGCGTATCCACCGCTCGACCTTCTTCTTCTGGAAGGTCAGTTCGACCAATGTGGTGAACGGTGCAGGCCCGTCCGCCTGCGGATGTTCATGAGCAGCGCGCACGGTTTTGCCGGTCATGGCTGATCTCCTTCGGTTGGTGGAAACTCGCGGACCAGCAGCTCGCGCAGCATCACGGCGACGGTGACGCCGCGCCGGAAAGCGGCAACCTTGATGCGTCCGCGCAGTTCGGGCGTAATGTCGATGGTCAGGCGGGCGGTGGATGCCTCCGTCGGCGTCTTGCCGGTTGCTGGCGCCTCGGCGGCCCTGACCCAGCTATAGGGATTGCCCGGACGCGATGCGAAGCCGGATTTGACGGGCGGACGTGTCATGGCACGATCCTCCCGATACCGAGGCCATCGATTTCGGCCGCCAGCGCTGTGACCTCTTGTGCGGCCCGTTCGCCGCCATCAGTCTCCGAGACGAGCCGTCCGGTCTGTGCGGCTTCGGCGAAGGCGACACGCTGGCCGATCGTCGTGGCCAGCAAGGGCGGATCATGGTCCGCCAGTGTCTCGGCCGTTTCGCGGGCGATGACGGTGCGCGCAGCGCATCGGTTCAGCAGAAAACGGGCGGACAGCTCCGGTCGATAGATGCGCGCTTCGTTCAGAAGCGCCAGCATCTCGGCCGAGGCCCAGCCGTCGAAAGGAGATGGCTGCACCGGGATCAGCACCAGATCGGCTGCAAGCAGCGCTGAGCGCATCAGACCAGCGACACGGGGTGGACCATCAATGACGACATGATCGGCGTCACGCGCCAGCTCCGGCGCTTCCCTGTGCAGCGTATCGCGGGCAAGGCCGATGACGGTGAACAGCCTTGGCAGCCCTTCATGGCTGCGCCGCTCCGACCAGTCGAGTGCGGAGCCTTGCGGGTCGGCATCGATCAGGATGACGCGCTTGCCTTGCGCAGCCCAGGCTCCGGCAAGATGCAGCGCCAGCGTGGTCTTGCCCACGCCTCCTTTCTGATTGAGGAGCGCGACGATCATGGCGTACCCCGCCCAGGTCGGCGGGAAGTGGCACTGGCACCGTGCCTTTCATGCGCGCGCGTCAAAGAAGAAAAGTTAGATTCTATGTTAGATTCTAAGTTAGCAGCCGGATTCGTCTTTTCGTTCCAGAGACTTAACTGGGGTTCGTGCGCCTGATGTGCCGATAGTGCTGCGCCTGATGTACCGATACCCTTTGCGCCTGATGTACCGACGGCATCCACAATGTTATCCACAGGCACTGTGGATAGATTTTCAGGGCGGATTCGCAGCAGTTCGCGGCGGTCTTCACGCAGGATCTTGAGCCTGTAGCCGGGCAGCGGCTGGCGGGCAGCAATGCGGCGAAGGTCCAGCGCAAAGTCCGATGGCCGGGCCATGCTGCCGGACTTCTGGTAGAGGTGCGCAACCTCGAACAACCAGCCATGCGGCTGATGTCCGGCATGTTTACGGGCGACACGGTAGAGCCAGCGCTCGATACCGCCGGTCAGCCGGAAATAATCCGGGTCGATGGTCAGGACCAGCGAACGGTCAAGGACACTGTTGTAGAACCACTCGGGTAGGACAAACTCCATGCCCTCGACGCGACCGTCGCGCGTGGTCATCTCCTCCCATTCGTTGATCCAGGAGAACTGGCGGCGGCGCCAATGCGTGCCGTTACGGATCGTCGTGGCGACGACCGTGGATTGCAGCCGGGCAAGCGCTGCCTTCAGCAGCAGATATTGCCGGTTTCCGGTGTCGCGGCCGATGGCGCGCAGCAGATGATAGGGCGTGAAGCGGAAGAAGCGGGATGTCTTGATGCCGTTGTTTTCGGCGGCGACGATCTGGCTTGCAGCCCAGATCAGGACATCAGCATCCCAGATCGTCGCCATTGCATGTTCGGGCATCCCGAACACCTGCACCTCGACATCGGTGGTCTTGTAGAGGATGGGCTTCGTGCGCGGCGTCTTCGCCAGCGAGAAGAAAGGCCGTTCCATCAGATCGCGCTGGTCGCGCGGACTGGCATCGCCGGTTGCGACCACGAAGGGATCAAGGTGGCTGCGCTCGCTGCCGCCTTCTCGCCGCAGAGCGTCAGGGTGATCGACGCGCCGCATTCAGAGCTTGCTCCGCTCTTCAGGCGTCAGGGGGCGAGCCGGAAAGACCGTGCCGGCGTCCTTGTCACTGGTGGATTTGCGTGCGCCGATGTCGGCCCAGGCCTGAAGATCCTCGACCGTGTAGAGAACCCGGCCACCGATTTTGCGATAGGTCGGGCCGGTCCCGTAGGTCCGGTGTTTTTCCAACGTGCGAAGAGAAATGCCAAGGAAACGTGCTGCTTCCTGAGTACGCAGCATGCGCGGTGGCATTTCCGTGTTGCGGCGCTCGGCCATGAGATCACCTCCGGTTCGTCAGATTGATGCGGCTGCCGGAGACGGCGGCGCGCTATGGCGAACCATGGGAAGTGATCGGCGGCGTGTAGCGTGCCGCATTTGCGCCTATGCGCAGACGGCACCCCCGAAAGGGGCTATGTCAGCGCGAAAAGACGTGAGATTTCAGCAACTCAGGGAGGCCGATGCGGATTCGCCCAAGACATCCGCATGCAGTTCGGCTATGAATACAGATGGAGCAGACGCACTGCTCCGGGGGCGTAGTAACCCCTGACTAGCGGTTGGTGTCGGCCGTGACGGCACCATACTCCTTGACCCTATGGTCGGGGAGCCTGTGGCGTATGCAACAGGCTTTCCAGCTAAAGGCCATGGGGCCGTCTAGTCACGGTTACTAACTCCCCGATCACCAGGAGTCAGAGAGTTTTATTGCGGGGGCGAACCGCAGAAACTCTTCTGAAAGAAGGGGAATGACCGTGAAAGCACCCGTCGAACTTGATCCCGATGTGGATGATCTGGCCCCGTCCGGCCATGTCATCACCGCCTATGACGAGCAGCACTTCGTGACCTATCTGCGTATTCTGGACGCCAAGTCCGAGGAAGCCGACTGGAAGGAAGTGGCGCGAATTGTTCTGCACCGCGATCCGGCATCAGATGAGATGCGCACCCGGCGATGCTGGCAGAGCCATCTGGAACGCGCTCAATGGCTGTCGCGGGAAGGTTACAGGCAAATACTGGAACAGGCTGCGGCAAACAGGAATCAGTGAGATTGCCTCAGTCGCCTTTTGATCGTGGAATCGGCTTGACCGGATAATGCAAAAGCAGCCGATAGCCTCCGCGCATCATCCTGATGCCGTGGGCAACAAGACGACGTGCCTTGTTCTTGCGCGGATCAGTCTCGAAATCTTCCTTGTCGCCACGGAAGCCAAGCAGGACTTCGGCAACGGCGCGATAGCTTTCGCCGTGCAGCCGTGCGTCCAGCGCCCGCAGCGACAGAAGGTGCCACTGCCGAAGCTGCGCTGGCATGGCGCGAATATCCGGCCCCGGAGAGCGGCCTGTCAGGCACCTCCAAAGGCGGCGGGCCGCATGGGCGCGTAATTCCATGAACTCGTCCATGGGCAGGATTGCAGCATAGAAAGCTGCCGCATCGATCGCGCCCTGTGGCAGCCAGAATTGATGCTCCATCCCACCGACACGCCAGATTGCGTGCCAGCCATCCGGTGCGCGGCGCAGGATCAGGCCATCGAGATGTGCGAGAGCGACAAGCTGCCCGTCATCCGGATCGTTCTGCTCGACCGGAGACAGAATAATGGCCTGCGGATTGAAATGCGGCGACCAGAAAGGCGGTGCGCCGTCAGGCTGCGCGTCGGGGTCGTGTGCGAAATCGCACCCCCCAGCGGGAAGCAAAGGCGTTAACCTCTTCTCCCGCGGGTTCTCTCCTCTGCGTGAGTCTCTCGACGTCACGGCGATAGTCTTCGTTGCGACGAAGATATTCCCAGGCGAAACCGGCGGGCGGAAGGTCTTTAATGCGTTTATAGGCCGCCGGAGTACGCCAATCTATGCTCTGCATGGCGCGTCCTCCCAAAGCCGGACGGCACAAGGCTACGTCCGACTTGAAAAGGCTGCGGTATTGAATGGTTTTGCGGTAGCGCATCTAACGCGATAAGTGGATCGCCTAACCCGATCAATCCATTAAAGAATCTCTCGTTAGTACTGTTGCGCATCACATGGGAGACGCCCTGACGACATTCCCGTGTCAGTGATCGCACCCGAATGGCGGAAACGCGCGACTGCGTGGTTCCGGCGCAGCCGAAAGCGCGGCCCGCTGGGCGACAGGGCGGCCGCCCATTACGGGCAGGTCCGCGCGAGTTGGAGCGTGCGGGCAGGCCTGGCGGGCCGGACGACATGCAGTTCGGCGCACACGCCCGCAGCGAGGGGCTGATCGTGGGGACGAACAATATGAAGGAGTTCATCCGCATGCCCGGTGTGCGGGTGGAGAACCGGGTGTAGCGGTTGCGGTGGTCGTGACGGCTTTCCTGCGGGCATGAGAAAGGCCCCGACCTTGTGGTCGGGGCCTTTGTGCCGCGCCTCAGTCGCCGCGGCGACCGTTGGGACGGGACCAGATGAGGGAGAAGGTTTCGCCTTCTTCGTCATCGAAGAGGTTGGCGTAGATCGGGGCGTTGAAGCTCGGATCGTCCAGCTTGAGGCCCAGATAGTCGCGGCCCTCGTTGGAGCGCTTGGACCAGGCGGCGCCGATTTCGGCGCGACCGACCAGAACCCGGTGGCTGGGGGCGTTCTCGCCGGTGGCGCGCAGGTCGGGGACGATGCGCACGCCCTTGGCCTGGACGCTGAGGGTGACGATTTCGCCGGTGAAGTCGTTCGAGTCGGTCTTCTTGAAGGTGCCGATGGTTGCCATTTTAAGTCTCCGTTTTCCGTTTCCGAGCCCGCACCATTGCGGCCTCTATGGCGATCGACCGGCCGGAGACGAACGCTGGCGCACGCCCTTTGGGGGCTGGACAGCACAGGAGAAACTTTCTTGTTCCGCGCGGAATGGCGGCTCTGCCGTCAGGGGAAGAAAGTTGTGACGACGCTGTTGCGCTAAAGCGATCGAAGCGCATCGCGCTGTTCTTCGGCCAGATCAGGCCATTGAAGAGGCCGTTTGGAGCGGTTGAGACACGGGGGCTGAACGGAGACGTGGCAATCTTGAGGCCCATCATGATGACTAGACGGGTAATACCGGCCTTGCCTGTCACCCTGCGTCTCAGGCCATGCGCATCTCTCTTCCTGGCCTCTTCCTCCGGCATCGCCCAACCGGATTCTGGTCGGTCCACAAACGCTGGAGCTGACCGTTCTGCGCACTTACAGGCCGCGTCTGTGCCTCAAGCGTGCTGATCCGATGCTTGGTCGCTGTCTGCCACCATTTTCCTGACGAAGATGGAAGATAATTCGCATCCGCTTCTGGTCGGCACCAACGGATCATTGCAGTTCAGGTGGATGCAAGGTTTCCGTCCGCGGGCCCGGTTGCCGTCAAGCCCGCTACGGGTAGGAAATCTAGAGGCAATGACTGCTCTGCGGACAAAGCTTCGCGGGTGCTGCGTTTCCCTGAAGTGATGCATACATTTGGTTTTCACGCTAAATAGTCAAGGCAGCAGGGGAGATCGAGAGATGCAGACTGAAATCGATAATCAAATTAAAAGGGCCATTGAGGACTTCGGCTTTCGCTCGTCCGTTCCGATATTCAAGGCGATAGAGGAGGATGACGCAGATCACCTAGCTACCGGAACTTTCATCAGCTGCCAGAACAGGCTGTTTCTGCTAACAGCTCGCCATATCCTTGATGACTGCAATCCGGCGGACCTTGCGATCGCAAGGTCACCTGAAGGCTCAAGCCTTCAAACTCTTGGGATCTCCAATGTATTTAAGCCAGTTGATGATCCTAGTGTAGATATTGACATCCTTTGCATCGAGATAAAAGAACCTGAAGTCCACACCATCGTGAAGCAGGGCTGGCGGGCTGTAGACATTTCAATCGGCAAGGATCCCGAGTTGGACGAAGATGTCCTCCTGGTTGGCTACCCTTCAGCTACGCTGAAGAAAGATGGCATGAAGTTGTCGGGGAAACCAACGAGCTATCGCACCTCCGTCATGGCAACGGCTCCTCAAAGTGCCCGTCAGCCAGTCTCAGCGCAGCTGGACCTCTTTCTGGCACTCGATCGAGAGGGGGTATCGTTTTCAGGGGATCGGTTTTGCAGCCCCGCGATCGGCGGAATGAGCGGCTGCGCGATCTGGCAGTTTACTAAAGTTCAAAACACAGAGCTATGGACGCCAGATCGGGCCTTACGGCTCGTCGGGATACAGGCTTCTGCTCTCCATGGACAGTTCTTCCGCGGGAAACAGTGGAGGTACATTAAGCACGTGATCACTCAGGCCTGTCATTCAACGGAATGAATGAGCGGCGAATAGGCCGTTCCGCCGACCACAGCGCAGGTCAGTTCTACCCGCTCAGCTACCGCCGTGGCAGTACTAATTCTGCAACTTAGATGCTGTGCCAGCCGGCACCTTGATCCTACCGCACCATGTCCGAGTGGACGCAATGGGCTCAAAGTAACCGCGCAAGATATTTTTACACGCGCGCGACAGTCTCGTCCGCTGGACCGGCTGCCGCCATGCCTGCAACGCGCAGGAAAGCCGCCACGCCCACCGCAATCGCCCCGATCACCGAGAAGATGAGCTGCCATGTCTCAGACGGCATCATGTGCTTGACGATACCAAGCGTGGCATAGAACCCGGCCATCCCCGCCGGCGCGACGAAGGCCAGAGCGATCAGCAGCCGCGCCCAGATCGGACGGACCAGCATGAGCAGGCCCTGGCCGACTGCCAGTGTCAGGCCGGCGGCAAGAAGACCGACGACGATGCCGCCGAGCCAGCCAGCCCCAGTGCCATAGGCCCAGATGCCCGCGTTCAGGCCGATGAAGAACGGCAGGGCGAAGACGGCGAGGTTAAACAGCAGCCAGCACATCGTGCCGATGGCTGCGATGGAAACGAGGATTCCGAGAACGATCATGGTGGTGTCTCCGTGCAAAAGGTTGGACGGTTGCGCCTTCCACCACCACCATGGCGCACCGCGACATATAGCATGAATATGCCTGTTTGGGGGACATGGAATGATCGGCGGGCGCTATCGTCATACTCATGATGAGGTGGGAAGGCAGCGCTCACGCGCTGCCGGCCCCAAAGCGATAGACCGGGATGCCCATCTTGCGGGCCTTGTCGGCCAGGTTGTCCTGAATACCCGTACCGGGAAAGATGATGACCCCGATCGGCATGACGCCGAGCATCTGGTCGTTGCGCTTGAAGGGTGCTGCCTTGGCATGTCTTGCCCAGTCAGGTTTGAAGGCGACCTGTGCGACCTTGCGGTTATTGGCCCAGGTGGCCGCGATGCGTTCCGCGCCCTTGACCGGGGAAACCGTGCTGGATGACAGCACCCCAGAGAATGAGAATATCGATACCGGAATAAAACCGGCCGGTTGAAGCATTTCTCGGCAGGCCCAGCGGGGCAGTGCCGGGCGACGCACCCCAGGGCTGAACCCATGGCAACCGCCCTTGCTCTAGCTCGGCGATGAGCTTGTTGGTGATGTCGTCGTAAAGGTTGCTGCGCGCGCCACCGTCAGCGGGGCTGCGATCGTGTCTGGCCATCGGGATGAACTCCGCGACGGGCGCCGGAAGCCTCTCTTCCAGCCCTCAACCCGTCACGGGAAACCCGTCCGCACTCTCACTCTGAAGGGGGCGTTGCGGGGTCTCCCCGCTGATGGGGGTGCGTCGGCAACGCCGGTGCCGACCAGGGGGAAAGCTTTCCCCCAACATCGGTCGCAAATCCATACACCTTGCAAATGCGCCGAACCGACGATCAGGAAACGTGGCTTTCAGCTAAATGTCCGGCCGCCAAACAAGCTGGAAACTCATCCATCACGACGACGGTCGCCTCTTGTCTCTGACGGAGATTTACCTGAAGGGCCCAGCCGCAAGATGCTCCGTCCGCACACCTTGAAGGCAGTTCCGCGTGGAAATCAACATCGTGGAATCGGGGCGACTGACACGCGACCTTGGACGCGATAGACCATTGCAAAATCTAGCCAAAATGGCCAAAATGAAAGACCATAGGCTGGGAGCAGGGAAATGCGAACCCTAAGCGCGAAAGACGCAAAGTACGAATTTGGGCGGCTTATTGATCTTGCGCGAGCTGAGCCGGTGGCGGTGACCAAGCATGGTCGGGCCGTCGTCGTGGTAATTGCGGTCGAGGAGTACGAGCGGTTAAAGGACAATGAAATGGTTAAAAGGAATGACCACTCGAGCAAGAATGATGGGGCTGCATGATGATTCGAAATACTCACAAATCTCAAATGCTTCCAATTTTTAATTTCTCGAACCAAGCACCTATACAATTTTTAGGCAGGAAACTCTTCCCGTCAGACGGGCGTGATAGCAAATGAGTCTCGTGATGACCACGAACAGACCCGAACGCGATATTGAGGATGTCCTGATCGCGAAACTCAAGGAGCTTAAGTACGAGTATCGACCTGATATTCGTGATAGAGCTACTTTGGAGGCAAATTTTAGGACCAAATTCGAGACGCTAAATCGCATCAAGCTCACTGATGGCGAGTTTCAGCGGCTGCACGATGAAATAGTCACGCCGGATGTTTTTACGGCGGCACGAACTTTGCGCGAGCGGAATAGTTTCACCCGCGATGACGGCACGCCGCTGAACTACACACTCGTGAACATCAAGGACTGGTGCAAGAATTCCTTCGAGGTGATCAACCAGCTTCGTATTAATACGGACAACAGCCACCACCGCTATGATGTCATTCTCCTGATCAATGGCGTTCCGATTGTCCAGATCGAGCTGAAGACCCTCGGCATTAGCCCTCGTCGTGCCATGGAGCAGATCGTCGATTACAAGAACGATCCCGGGAACGGCTATACCAAGACCATCCTATGCTTCCTTCAGCTCTTCATCGTCAGCAACCGCGATCGGACCTTTTACTTCGCGAACAACAATGTGCGTCATTTCGCCTTCAATGCAGAAGAACGATTTCTCCCAGTCTATGAGTTTGCGGACGTCGACAACAAGAAGATCGTCCATCTCGACAGCTTTGCCGATACATTCCTTGTCAAATGCGCCCTCGGCCAGACGATCAGCCGGTACATGGTTCTGGTCGCAAGCGAGCAGAAACTACTTATGATGCGCCCGTATCAGGTCTACGCGGTGAAGGCGATTGTCGACTCCATCGCCCAGGACTGCGGTAACGGGTACATCTGGCACACGACGGGCAGCGGCAAGACGCTCACCTCCTTCAAGGCGTCAACGCTCTTGAAGGACAATCCCGGCATCGAGAAATGCCTCTTCGTCGTGGATCGCAAAGACCTCGATCGCCAGACGCGCGAGGAGTTCAACAAGTTCCAGGAAGGCTGTGTCGAGGAGAACACCAACACTGCCTCCCTGGTTCGACGCCTTCTGTCGGACGATTACGCCGACAAGGTCATTGTCTGTACGATTCAGAAGCTGGGCCTCGCGCTGGACGAAAACAGCAAGCGCAACAAGCAACAGAAGAAGGACGGCAAGAAGAGCTTCAAGGAGCAGCTCAAGCCCCTGCGCGACAAGCGCATCGCCTTCATCTTCGACGAATGTCACCGGTCGCAGTTCGGCGAGAACCACAAGGCTATCAAGGAGTTCTTCCCGCGCGCCCAGCTCTTCGGCTTCACCGGGACGCCGATCTTTGATCAGAACGCCGCGCAGCAGAAGATCGAAGACACTCAGGCCAGCATGAAGACGACGGAAGACCTCTTCCAGCAGCGCCTTCACACATACACGATCACACACGCCATCGAGGACGGGAACGTTCTTCGGTTCCATGTTGACTATTTCAAGCCGCAAGGCAAAACGCTGCCGAAGCCGGGTGAACCACTGGCCAAGCGGGCGGTCATTGATGCGATCCTCGCGAAACATGACGCGGCCACTGGTCACCGCCGCTTCAACGCCTTGCTAGCCACCTCGTCGATCAATGACGCCATCGAGTATCACACCCTTTTCAAGAAAATTCAGGCCAAAAAACTGGCAACGGATCCGAGCTTCCAGCCGCTGAACATCGCATGCGTCTTCTCCCCGCCCGCCGAGGGCGATCCTGACGTGAAGCAGATTCAGGAAGACCTGCCGACGGAGAAGGAAGACAACGCGGTCGAACCGGAAAAGAAGAAAGAGGCGCTGAAAGCCATCCTCGCCGATTACAACTCCCATTTCGGCACCAACCACAAGATCGGTGAATTCGATCTGTACTATCAGGACGTCCAGAAGCGCATCAAAGATCAGCAATGGCCGGATACCGACCTCAAGAAGGCTTACCCCAACCAGCCACACCACAAGATCGACATCACGATTGTCGTCGACATGCTACTGACCGGCTTTGACTCCAAGTTCCTGAACACCCTCTATGTGGACAAGAACCTGAAGCATCACGGGCTGATCCAGGCCTTCTCGCGCACAAACCGGGTGCTGAACGCCACCAAGCCCTATGGCAACATCCTCGACTTCCGCCAGCAGCAAGGCGCGGTCGATGCCGCCATCGCGCTATTCTCGGGCGAAGCCGCAGCTGAAAAGGCGCGCGAAATCTGGTTGGTCGACAAGGCCCCGGTGGTCATCCAGAAACTGGAGACCGCGGTCCAGAAGCTTGATACCTTCATGAAATCGCAGGGCCTCGACTGCGCCCCGGAAGCGGTGCCCAACCTTAAGGGCGATGCAGCCCGCGCGGCCTTCATCGAACACTTCAAGGAGGTCCAGCGGCTCAAGACCCAACTTGACCAGTACACTGACCTGACTGAAGAAAACCGCAATACTATCGAGCAGGTTCTGCCTCGCGACAACCTGCTTGGCTTCCGCGGCGCCTATCTGGAAACCGCGCAGCGCCTTCGCGCCCAGCAGGGCACAGCCGCCGAAAAGCCCAGCCAGGAAGCCGACCAACTGGATTTCGAGTTCGTCCTCTTCGCTTCTGCCGTCATCGACTATGACTACATCATGGGCCTGATCGCCCGCTATTCCGAGGCAACGCCCGGCAAGCAGAAGATGAGCCGCGAGGAACTGATCGGCCTGATCCAGTCCGACGCGAAGTTCATGGACGAGCGCGAAGATATCGCCGCCTACATCAACACCCTGAAGGCTGGCGAGGGCCTCAGCGAAAAGGCCATCCGCGAGGGCTATATCCGCTTCAAGGCGGAAAAGAACGCAGTGGAACTGGCGGAGATCGCGGGCAAGCACGGCCTGGCCACCGAAGCGCTGCAAGGCTTTGTCGACACCATCCTGCAACGTATGATCTTTGATGGAGAGGCGCTGACCGACCTGATGGAACCCCTTGGCCTGAACTGGAAGGCGCGGCGGGTGAAGGAACTGGATCTGATGGCCGACCTGATGTCGCTATTGTTGAAGCGAGCCGGTGGCCGCGAGATTTCGGGGCTGAGCGCTTATGAACAGTAAGGAGAAATCGTCTGCCGTGGTGGACGAAGGGGCTACATTGGTGCCCAAGCTACGGTTTCCGGAGTTTCAGGATGCCCCGGCATGGAAACCAATAAGCCTGCGGAAAGCATCGGTTCCGGTTGATGAACGTGTTGGCGAGAGGAAACTTACCCCGGTCAGCATTTCGGCTGGTATCGGATTTGTGCCCCAAGCCGAGAAGTTCGGCCGCGATATCTCTGGCAATCAGTATCAGCTTTACACGCTGGTTCGCGACGGTGACTTCGTCTTCAACAAAGGAAATTCCCTGAAGTTTCCGCAGGGATGCATCTACCTTCTGGAAGGCTGGGGGGAAGTCGCCGCACCTAACGTGTTCATCGCTTTCCGTCTCAAGGATAACTATTCGAACGGCTTCTTTCAGAATTGCTTTGAGCAGAACCAGCATGGGAAGCAGCTCAAGAGGCACATCACCAGCGGTGCGCGCGGCAACGGATTGCTTAATATCAGCAAGGAGACCTTTTTCGGAGTCGAAATCCCGACACCGAGCCTGCCTGAGCAACAAAAGATCGCCGACTGCCTGGCTTCTGCCGACGCGCTGATCGAGGTACAGGGGCGGAAGGTGGAGGCACTGAAAGCCCACAAGACGGGCCTGATGCAGCAGCTTTTCCCCCAGGAAGGCGAAACCCAACCCCGCCTCCGGTTCCCCGAGTTCGAGGGCACGGGGGATTGGGTAGAACAGTCGGTTGGCGACTTTGGTCAGGTCGTCACAGGGAGCACGCCAAGCACAACTGATCCCAGCCTTTACGGAGGCGGCATTCCATTCGTGTCGCCCGCGGACATCTCTGAACTAAGGTACGTAGACGAAACCAAAACCACGCTGACCGCGGCAGGCTTCCAGAAAACTCGCCCGATCAGGGCGGGCAGCGTCCTTTTCGTGTGTATCGGTTCCACGATTGGAAAAATCGCCCAGAACGTTCGAGACTGCGCGACGAACCAGCAAATCAATGCGGTCATCCCTAACGTAAGGCACTCCGGTGGGTTCGTCTATTTTGCTTTGTCGAATGCAACTGACCGCATCACTTTGCTCGCCGGTAAGCAGGCTGTTCCGATCATCAATAAGTCGCTGTTCTCCTCGGTGCGGTTACTCGTTCCGGGACTTCCCGAACAAGAACGCATCTCCGACTGCCTCACCACCATCGACGACTTCATCACCGCCGAGACCCGAAAGCTCGACACGCTCAAGACCCATAAGAAGGGGCTAATGCAGAAACTTTTCCCAGCCATTGAAGAACTTCAATTATGAACCATTCCGACATTGCCGACCACGTCCTAAAGGCAAAGGAAAATATCATT
The DNA here is from genome assembly GCF_029909865.1 of Ochrobactrum sp. 19YEA23. Taxonomy (NCBI): domain Bacteria; kingdom Pseudomonadati; phylum Pseudomonadota; class Alphaproteobacteria; order Hyphomicrobiales; family Brucellaceae; genus Ochrobactrum; species Ochrobactrum sp. 19YEA23. The sequence goes on from NZ_JASAMQ010000017.1 coordinate 72,993, forward strand.
CTGCTCTATGCGTTCAACGCAACCGGCAAAACGCGGCTCTCAGTCGCCTACAAGGACGCTACCAAGGACGAAGGGGGCGCGCATGCGGGCGTGTATTACAATGCCTACAGCGAGGATCTTTTCGTCTGGCAGAACGACCCCGAAAACGACGGAACACCTATCCAGCTGGATATCCGCAAGTGCAGCCTTAACAAGTTCCACAGCGCACTGACCGAAGATAACGTGCGCGACAAGCTGAACCGCTTCAAACCAGGCTATCGCTTTGAGTTCATTCCCTATGACGATCCCGAAGACGGCATTCAGGCGGTGTCGTTCTTCCAAGAAGAAGCGGACCCCAATGACCCTAGCAACATCTCAAAGGTCGCCTTCAAGATTTCGCGCGGGGAAGAACGGATTTTCGTCTGGTGCTTCTTCCTCGCGCTTTTCGAGGTGGAGGGATGGGCAGACCAGCAGGCATCCCACTTCTTTATCGATGATCCAGTATCCAGTCTGGATGACCACAACATCTTCATCACGGCATCGACGCTGTTCGATTTGATCGAGGAACACTTCGAGAAGCGCAAGATCATCATCACTACGCATCACTTGGGTTTTTTCGCGATCCTTGCCGATTGGCTAAAGAAGGGTGAGAAAGCCAGCAAGTTTAGAGACAAGGCAAAAGTTTGCATTCTGAGCTCCAAGAGTGGCGATCTTTCGTTGGAGACCGAAAGAAAAGACGTATTCCTTTACCATCTGCGCTTGCTGCAAGTCCTCCAGCAAGCGCAAGATAGCGGTGATGTGAGAGCATTCCACTTTGCCTTGCTACGGCAAGTTTTGGAGAACGTTGCTTCGTTTCTAGGTGTAGGCCAATTTGGGTATGTGCTTGGGCAGATCGGCATCACTGACGTCGACGAGGTCGCGCGGATAGTAAACACGCTCTCCCACAAAAAGGTCTACTATTTCGAAAGTGACGAGCTGAATCCAGACAACCGGGCGATGTTCGAGAACGTATTCACGAGGATCAAAGCCAAGTACAACTTCGTTCTGCATGCGCCCGCCCCGGCGCCTGCACCCGTTCCCCAGGAAGCACCCGCACAATGAACGACCAAATCCAAAAGCAACTGGGCAAGACGCTCTGGAACATCGCTGACACGCTGCGCGGGGCGATGAACGCGGACGATTTCCGCGATTACATGCTGTCCTTCCTGTTCCTGCGTTATCTGTCGGACAACTACGAGATGGCTGTCCGGAAGGAGCTCGGACGTGATTACCCGGATCCCAACACGATCGGCAATGGTGGGCGCTCGCCTCTTTCCGTGTGGTACGCGCAAAACCCCGACGATGTTTCGGCTTTTGAAAAGCAGATGCGCCTCAAGGCGCATTACGTCATCAAGCCGGAACACCTCTGGACCAGCATCGCCCACATGGCCCGCACCCAGAGCGACAATCTACTGAACACCCTGCAGGCAGGCTTCAAATATATCGAGAACGAGTCCTTCCAGAGCACGTTCGGAGGGCTTTTTTCAGAAATCAATCTTGGCTCTGAAAAGCTCGGCCGGACCTACGCTGATCGCAACGCCAAGCTCTGCACCATCATCACCGAGATCGCGAATGGGCTCGCCGATTTTTCGTCCGATGTCGATTCGCTGGGCGACGCTTACGAATATCTGATTGGCCAGTTTGCCGCCGGTTCCGGAAAGAAGGCAGGCGAGTTCTATACCCCACAGCAGGTGTCTGACATCCTTTCCGCGATCGTGACGTTGGACAGCCAGGAACCCGCAACGGGAAAGAAAGAACGCCTTGCCAGTGTGCTCGATTTCGCGTGCGGCTCCGGCTCGCTGTTGTTGAACGTGCGAAAGCGCATGGGACCGCATGGCATCGGGAAAATCTATGGGCAAGAAAAGAACATCACCACATATAACCTTGCTCGCATGAACATGCTGCTGCACGGCATGAAAGACACAGAATTCGAAATCTATCATGGCGACACGCTGAGCAATGACTGGGACATCCTGCGAGAGCTGAACCCTGCTAAGAAACCCTCGTTTGATGCAATCGTGGCCAACCCGCCCTTTAGCCTCCGTTGGGAACCGACTGAAGCGATGGCCGATGACGTGCGGTTCAAGAACCATGGGCTAGCGCCTAAATCCGCCGCAGACTTCGCCTTCCTACTGCACGGTCTCCACTACTTGAAGGATGAGGGCGTGATGGCCATCATCCTGCCGCACGGCGTTCTGTTCCGGGGTGGGGCCGAAGAGCGCATCCGCACAAAGCTGCTGAAGGATGGCCACATCGACACGGTGATCGGCCTACCCGCGAACCTCTTCTATTCGACTGGTATCCCGGTGTGCATCCTCGTGCTGAAGAAGTGCAAGAAGCCGGATGATGTGCTCTTCATTAACGCGGCCGAGCACTATGAAAAAGGCAAGCGGCAGAACCGACTGCGTGAAGGGTTAGATGGCAAGCCGAATGACATTCAGAAGATCATCGAGACGTACCAGTTCCGCAAGGAAGAGGACCGCTACTCCAAGCGCGTGAGCATGGAGCGCATCGCTGAGGAGGGCTTCAACCTCAACATCTCCCGATACATCAGCACCGCTGTGGCTGAGGCTGAAATCGACCTGGCTGCCACGCAGCAGGAATTGGTCTCCATCGAAAACCAGATTCGGGAAGCAACGTCGAGCCACAACTCGTTTCTGAGGGAATTGGGGCTTCCAGTTCTTCCTGGGACCAAATGAGATATGCCGCTCTGGCTCTCCGTACCGTCAGAGCCTCAGGTCTACAGTAAGAGATCGGTCGTTACAGTGATGCTGCGAGACGATATTCGACCGTCCGCAATGGGCTGCTCGGCCCCTAGCTGCGACGCGCTTGAGCGGCTGCTTCGGGGCGTCTCCTACGCTACATCCTCACTAATGGCGAATGATTGAAAATAGCGAATAGACGAGCTTCTGCTTCGAACGACCACCTTCCTACGATAGACTCACCCGTCCCTTTTCTACGCCACGGCATCCTATTCACCGCACAGCGGCGCCCGGGACCTTCCCTCGGCTGACATTCCACGCTTCCATTGCCCCAACCCCTTTTCGGGCATGGGATATTGGAAACGGTGGCGGTCAAGCGGAACAGGATCAATATCGAGGTTACACCCTCGACCGGACCGGAAACGGACCGGAATGATCCCGCACGCAAAGACGCTCCCGTAATGTCGCTGGCTCGCCTGATCGGTCGCCAGATCGCCCGCGAGCAGTTCGAGCGTAAACTGGCAGCGGAGCGCAAAGCACAACGTCAGGTCCGTCCCTGACATTCAAATCCTTCTTGCATTTATACGTGTAACACGTATTATATAGGCAGGCCTATTCTCTTGGAGTCTGCGATGCCAACCACAACCTCCCTCGAATTCCAGCGCAAGTTCGGACAGTATCTGAACGAGTCTCACCGTGAGCCGGTAGAGATCACGCGACATGGCCGGCGCGAGTTTGTGCTGATGTCGGCCGCCCAATATGACGAGCTGCTGGCAGCGGCGCAGCGCAGTGGCAGAACCGTCAAAGCCGCCTCCGAACCTGAACGGAATTAAGATACCTCCCCCGACACGGAGCCTGAAAGGACTGCCAATATGACCCGCGTTGCGCTTTATGCCCGATATTCTTCCGACAATCAGCGCGAGGCGTCGATCGAGGACCAGTTGCGCATCTGCCGCGAACAGGCGAAGCGCGAGAAGTGGAAGATCGTCGGAACCTACAAGGATGCTGGCATCTCCGGCGCAAGCATGATCCTGCGCTCTGGCATTCAGGCCCTTCTTCAGGATGCGCAGGCTGGACAGTTCGACATCGTGCTTGCTGAGGCACTGGATCGCATCAGTCGCGACCAGGCTGACGTCGCCACCTTCTACAAGCACCTCAAATTTGCTGGCGTTCCGATTGTCACGCTATCCGAGGGCGAGATCAGCGAGCTTCATGTCGGCCTCAAGGGCACGATGAACGCGCTGTTCCTGAAAGACCTTGCCGCCAAAACCCATCGCGGCGTCCGTGGCCGCGTCGAAGACGGCAAGTCAGGCGGCGGCCTGTGCTTTGGCTACAATGTCGTCAAGCAGCTTGATGCCCGCGGTGATCCCATTCGCGGCGACCGGGAAATCAACGAGGCCGAGGCGAATGTTGTCCGGCGCATTTTCCGCGAGTTCGCCGCCGGCCTGGGTCCGCGCACAATCGCCCGCACGTTGAACGAGGAAGATGTCCCTGGTCCGGCTGGCAAGCTCTGGAGCGACACCACCATCCGGGGCCATGTGAAGCGCGGCACGGGACTCGTAAACAATGAACTCTATATCGGCCGCCTCATCTGGAACCGCCTCCGTTACATCAAAGATCCTTCGACCGGAAAGCGCGTGTCGCGGCTCAACCCGGAATCGGAATGGATCATCAAAGACGTACCGGAACTGCGGATTGTGGATGATGCGCTTTGGCAGTCGGTCCGCGAGCGGCAGGACGCAATCGCCGAGAAATACGTCAATGTCACTGAGGCTGTGCGCAAGCACCACAAGAAGAACCGCCTGAACGGCACACGTCGGCCGAAGTCCCTTCTGTCCGGCCTGGTATTCTGCGGTTGCTGCGGCGGCCCCTACTCGCTTCGTGGCGCTGATCGGTTCGCCTGCTCGAACCACATCAGCAAGGGCGCCTGTTCAAACAGCCGCACGATCCCGCGTGAGGATCTGGAAGCACGCGTCCTCGCCGGTCTTAAAGATCGTATGATGGCGCCGGAAGTCGCTGCAGAAGCGATGCGCGCTTATGCCAGAGAGATCAATCGCCTCAACCGCGAGCGGCGGTCGAATGCCGAGGTTTGGCGAGCGGAACAGGCCAAGGTCGACAAGCAAATCCGAGGAATGATCGAGGCGATCAAGGAAGGCATGTTCCATCCCAGTATGAAGTGCGAGATGGACGCGCTCGAAGCTCGTAAGGACGAACTGAGAGAACTTCTGGCCGAGAGTCCGCAAGATGTGCCCGACTTGTTGCCAAGTGCTTCGGCAATCTACGCGAAAAAAGTGGCGGATCTCACCGCAACACTCAATCAGCCGGAGGACAGAGTGCAGGCTGCAGAAGTCCTGCGGACCTTAATCGAAAAGATCGTCCTTTCACCTGGTAAAGCAAGGGGCGAAATCGACGCTTTATTGTACGGAGAACTAAGTACGATCCTGAACTGGATCGAACGGCAAACTGCTGAAAAGGCTCAAAAAACGAAAACTCCCGGAGCTGGACTCACGGGAGTGTCGGTATCAGTGGTTGCGGGGGCAGGATTTGAACCTGCGGCCTTCAGGTTATGAGCCTGACGAGCTACCGGGCTGCTCCACCCCGCGCCAGGGTGATTATTTTAG
>NZ_JASAMQ010000018.1:0-54462 GCF_029909865.1 Ochrobactrum sp. 19YEA23
TTGGATGCTTCGTCATATGACTACTCCTAGTGTTACCACTAGGACTGGCAGTCAGCAGGCCGTCATCGCAAGACGGCCTTCACCGTGGGCTTACCGATCCTTCGCGGGCAGCCTGATGGAAGTGGGCGTTGGCCGCTGAACGGCGGATGATTTGCAGGCGGCGCTTGAAGCGCGCGACCGCAAGGCCTGCGGACAAGTCGCACCGCCTTACGGTCTTTATCTGATCGGTGTCGACTACGCTTTCCCGTTTTAGGACTTGTATGCGCTGCGTTGCTTACATTAAAATTCCGTTATTTAAAGCCAAAAACTACTTCTCCGGATTCAATGCTCGGATTGGCAACCCATCCCATCTTTCCAGAAGGCACGGTTGCGCCCCATTTTCCTTCGAATGTCCAATAAGCATTATAGTCAGGAGACAATCCGAACGATGAATTTGCTACTTTGGCGCTTGTATAGATATTCAAGAAATCATCTGGGGGAAGGTCTAAATAGGTTGTTGTATTCTGGTCAACACTTAGAATAGCTCTGTTTAATACGCACGGCATGTCCGTTTGGAAATTGATGATCGGCACGCCGCCAAGCCCCTCATCCCACAATTTAAATATTACGTCATATTTGATGACGTCATCAGTTTTGTTTAATATTATGTCGCCTTCTATTTGGTATCCCGGACGCACATCGTATCCTCCATAATTTTGAGTGACGCCCGATGATGTATGGTAGATTACAGTAACCAGCCATTTTTGTTCACTTGATATCCACCACAATACTAGTTGTATTTGGTTGTCACTGTTGGAGGCGCCTAAGCCAGCCCATATCATTAAATCAGTTTGATTATGTGGGGCCACAGGAGCTGATGGTATGGTCCATTTTGCGCTGAAACCTTCAATAATTACTTCGTCGTCGCTGGCGCCAGTCCAGAAGTCGCCATATGCGCGATGGCTGCCAATTGTGTATTTTTTATATGTGTCTTGCATGGTTTTATACTTTTGATTTTTGAATCTATTGGAAAAATCTCAATAATTTATTATTGAGATTTATCTCAATCCAATCCAGTACTGTCCATATTTGTTAGTATTTTCCATAACAAGAACGATATATCCAGATGGAATAAGAACACCGTAGGTTTCATTCTTCCAGTTGATTTTATCTAGCGGGGTGGGTTGTCCATTTGTTGGAGCTAAGCCAACAGAAATGGTGTTCACTAGAACTTTATCCTGTGGCGGAAGGTCACGATAGTCGCTAGAATCAAGATCTAGGCCAAGAACAGCTTGGTTTAATGCGCATGGCAAATCGTATTCAGCCGTAATTGATTCATTTTGACTGGATCCTATAGAGAGTTTATACCTATAGTTTGCTCCTTGAACGACGACTTTAGTGGTAAAAGACATTGTTCCGCTTGGTTCTATTTTTTTTATGTCGGATACTTGAGTTCGTCCATCATCATGAATGTAAATAATACTGAGATAATACTGAAGATCTGGATCCCAGCCCAAAGCCAACTGTATTTGAGAATTACTCTTATAAGCGCGTAATCCTCCCCATATTCTAAAACCCGTTTGATTGTGGGGAGCTTCCGGGATGACAGGAACTGGCCAACTTGCACTGAACGTTTCAAGGATCACATCTTTATCATTAGGTGAATCGCTAAAATCAGCACTTATGCGGTGGCTGCCGGCTACTTTGTTATAGCCGTCGTCTCTATTTTCTAAGGTCATTATATTTTCTCCATTAAATATTTTGCAAAAATATAAAATACGAAGAATTTTATATGATAAAGCTGGCCTTTCTCTCAGTTGTTACCTGTTTACCTAGTAAGCGTGCGGGTCGAAGCCTATGCCGAAGATCTGCTGAAGCAGCACGGTGAGGAACAGCGAGCCGAAGAAGACGCAGGCGAAGAACGGTGCCGCGAAAGCGTGCGGGCGTTGCAACGCCACAAAGGTCAGCCGATAGCTCAGCACAATCGAAGCGCCGAACATGATGAACGCGAAAAGTGTCGCCACATCAAAACGTCCCGGAAAGAACAGCTGTAGCAAGGTGATCGGGGCAAAGACCCAGGCCAGAAGTGCGCTGCCCCAGTTGGTGGCGATCACATAGGCTGCATAGCGTTTGACGATGCCGATCCGTTTGGCCAGCATGCCGATGAGGGCAAGCGGCACCACCCATGCTGCAATATCGACGAAGGCCGCCCTCAGGACGATGGCAAAGCGGATACCCGCCTCCTCGCGCCCGGCGGTGAGATCGGCGGCATAGGCTACCCAGCTGGCAAAAAGCGGTGGCAGAGCCACCGCTATCGCGAAAAAGGAAGACCAGAAACCCTCGGCGGATATGTCGAGATAATCGAGACCGTCGCGGCGACCGAGCATCATTTTCCAGACACCCAGGAAATATCTGTAAATATCGTCCAGGCTCGGCATGGGCTCCCCAATGTTTCGCATTATCGAGTCCGAAAAGTCATGCAGCTTTCCGGGCCTTTGCGTTACCCAAAGAAATCAGCGATGAAGCGCTCATAAATCTGTGTCAGCCCTTCAAGGTCGGCAAGGGCCACACGCTCATCGACCATATGCATGGTCTGGCCCACGAGGCCGAATTCCACCACCGGGCAATAATCCTTGATGAAACGCGCATCCGACGTCCCGCCGGAAGTCGACAGTTCCGGTCGCTTGCCGGTCACAGCCTCGACGGAAGCCGTCAGCGTGCCGATCAGTTTTTCATCGCGGGTCAGGAAGACATGGCTTGGGCTTTCGCGCCATGTCAGCTCATAGCTGATTGGCGTTTCGCGACCGGGGCGCAGGCGGTTGTCGCGGGCGGCCTTTTCGAGGCGTGCGCGGATTTCGGCTTGCAGGCTTTCCGCCGTCCATGTGTCGTTGAAACGGATATTGAACGAGGCCGTCGCCTTGTTCGGGATGACATTGGTGGCCTTGTTGCCAACGTCGATGGTGGTGACTTCCAGATTGCTGGCCTGAAAATCGTCAGTGCCCTGATCGAACGCCGGATAAAGCAGGCTATCCACCAGTGTGGTGATGCCCCGCACCGGATTTTCCGCCAGATGCGGATAAGCTGCATGGCCCTGCACACCGTGAACGATAATCGTGCCGGAAAGCGAGCCGCGACGACCGATCTTGATCATGTCGCCAAGCGCATTGGGATTGGTCGGCTCACCTACAATCGAAGCGTCCCAGCTTTCGCCGCGCTGCTTTGCCCAGTCGAGCAGTTTTACAGTGCCGTTGACCGCAGGACCTTCTTCGTCGCCGGTGATGAGGAAAGAGACGCTGCCCTTCAGGCTGCCATGCTTTTCTACATGGCGGGCCACAGCGGCGACAAAACAGGCGACGCCGCCTTTCATATCCACCGCGCCGCGCCCATACATGACGCCATCTTCAATGGCGGCGGAGAAGGGCGGATGCTTCCAGTCGTTTTCATCGCCGGGCGGAACGACATCCGTATGACCCGCAAACATCAGATGCGGTCCGTTGCCGGATTTGCGCGCATAGAGATTTTCGATGTCGGGCGTGCCGTCTTCGCTGAAGACGGGGCGTTCGATCGAAAAGCCCATTGGTTTCAGCATTGCTTCCAGCGCCGTCAGCGCGCCGCCTTCGGCGGGCGTAACAGATGGGCAGCGGATGAGGGCGGCGAGATTATCGGCGGGATTGACTGGTAGGCTCATGATGTCGGCTTCTTCACTCAAGAATCGTCTGGAGAGTGAGACTAGATCGGGATGCGTCCGGATGGAACCACAAACCGTTGGCCGTAACCATGTCTGAAAATTCACTCTTCACGCGCTTTTCCAACTTGGTTGCAATTTGAGAACGAAATTTTCTTGACCGGAGGGCCTCTGTCATCGTTAGTTAAAAAAGAGTTGATAACGAGACCCGGGAAACGGGCCGGTCAGCGGGAACGTTTTTTAATAATGGGAAACTGTGCATGCGTTTAATCACCACAACTGTAGCAGGCATGATGGCGCTCTTCGGAGCAACGATGGTACCAGCCAAGGCTGCACAGTGGAGTGAAGCGGGCGGAGTGACAAGCATCCCTTACGGACACAAGGACTATTGCGGGCGCAATCCACGCGATTGCCGTGGCCATAGCGTGTTGCCGCCGATGCAGCTTACTCCACAGCGTATGAAGCTCCTGCAGAGCGTCAGCAGCTCCGTCAATCACCGTATCAAGCCGGTTTCCGATATGGATAATTACGGCAAGCGCGATTACTGGACCATTCCGGTCAATGGCAAGGGTGATTGCGAGGATTACGTTCTGATGAAGCGTGCGCAGTTGATGGCGCGCGGCATGAGCCCGTCGCAGCTGCTCATCACCATGGTGCAGGGCAGCGAGGCGCATATTGTGCTTACCGCCCGTACCGATCATGGCGATTATATTCTCGACAATATGCGTGACGAGGTTCTGCCCGTCGAGAAGACGTCCTACCGCTATATCAAGATGCAGTCGCCCGCCAATTCCGGCCAGTGGGTTTCCATTGCCGGGCGTTCGGTTGCCGTCGCGAATAACTGATAGCGAACTGTAAGTTCGGGTCCGAAACTGTTTATGAAAGGCCGCATCTTGGATGCGGCTTTTTTGTTGCGCTGGCTCTGTCGCAACGGAATGTATGCCTGATTGGTCGGGTCGCTATCGTCGTATGTGAAACTGCCGGTAGTTCCCTAATTGTTCACTTTTATTATACAATATAGTCGAACAGACTGTTTACTGGTTATGAACAGATTAAAGGCTGTAATGTGGACGTGATCATATTATCATAGATAACAATGTTGATTTTATTTATTTTTTTCAAATCAATCGCAACGTTTTGATCAACGGCCGCGCACGAAGCTGTGATGATCTCCACGTTTTCGTGCATGGAACTTTCCACCACTGTCACCCATTTAGGATGTATCGGAACGACGAATTCATACGCCGCTCCATTTTACTAGGAGATCGAAAATGAAAAAGCTCGCTCTTGCCGCCCTTGCTGTCGCTCTCAGCGCCGGTGCTGCTTATGCCGAAAATCCTTATGTCGGTATGCCTGAATCTCAGGTTGCCCAGGAGAAGGCATTCCAGCAGCCGAATTCCGGCCCACTCTTCAGCACGAAGGGCAATGTCGATTACACCGCAACGGCAACCATTCGCCATTCGGCCCCGGTTTATCAGGATGGTTCGGCCCATCGCTTCGGTGATGCTTCGCCTTCCAGCTATGAGAACTAATGGTCTGATTGAATAGAATCTCCCCGGAGGATGGCTGCGAAGCCTCCCCGGACCTATGCCCGGACCAGAGGCTTCGTGCCATCCGAAGGGAGCGATCGATCCAGAGATCGATCGCAACCGATAGTCCCAAATGAAAAAGGCGAAGCACAAGCTTCGCCTTCTTCATTTGGCACGAGGGATTATAAGAAGCTTCTCATTGTTCATATTTGAAATACAATGTTCGATGTGCACTGTCTGGGGTATTGGAGCCGCATCACACGGGTGTGATCGCATAAATTTTCTCTAACTAATTAAAATAACTAAATAATATTTTCAACGCAGAATTTTTCTAAGAAGTTATAGGTATATATCCGTGGTCAATATCGCATTTTCGTGACTGGAATTTCTTCTAATTGTATCTCATTTGAGCGACAGCGGAGTGATTGCGGGAAGCGCTGCGCTCTTTTGAACTGTCCCTAACGGCCTGGTGAAAGGCTGAGGCTGAATGCCGATAAAGGGACATATTGTTAGGAGTACGAACATGAAGAAATTAGCTCTTGCTGCCGTCACCGTCGCTGTCGCTTTCAGTGCGGGTGCTGCTCATGCTGAAAATCCTTATGTGGGAATGCCCGAAGATCAGGTTGCTCAGGAAAAGGCTTTCAGAATGACTGGTTCGGGCCCGTTCTTGGGGACCCGACAGAATATCGATTACACTGCGCCCGCAACCATCCGTCGTGAATCGTCGGCTCAAAGGGACGGTTCGGCCAATCGGTTCGGAGACGCTTCTCCGTCCAGCCATAGAAAATAGTGCGTTCCATTGGATGATGGTCCTGAAGCGTTGCGGCCAGACTACCAAACGGTCGCCGCTTTAGGATGAAGCTCTTGGGCGAAGTCCTGGACTGAAGGCATTGCGCCATCCGAAGGGCAGTCCATCGTGAAGCACGAATGCCTCAAATGAAAAAGGCGAAGCACAAGCTTCGCCTTTTCCTTGTCTGTCAGCTCTGCAACGCGTCAGTCACGCAGCAATTCGTTGATCGAGGTCTTCGAGCGGGTCTTTTCATCCACGCGCTTGACGATCACGGCGCAATAGAGGCTCGGGCCCCAGTTTTCGCCGGGTACGTTCTTGCCGGGCATGGTGCCCGCGACGACCACCGAGTAGGGCGGAACTTCGCCATAGAAGACTTCGCCGGTTGCGCGGTCGACAATCTTGGTCGACTTGCCGATGAACACGCCCATGCCGAGCACCGAACCTTCACGCACGATGCAGCCTTCGACGACCTCCGAACGCGCGCCAATGAAACAATTGTCTTCGATGATGGTGGGTCCGGCCTGCATTGGTTCCAGAACGCCGCCAATGCCGACGCCGCCGGAAAGATGCACGTGCTTGCCGATCTGTGCGCAAGAGCCGACGGTCGCCCAGGTGTCGACCATGGTGCCTTCGTCAACATAAGCGCCAAGATTGACGAAAGACGGCATCAGGATAGCGTTGGGTGCGATATAGGCCGAGTGGCGCACGACGCAGTTCGGCACGGCGCGGAAGCCGGCCTTTTCGAATTCATTGGCAGTCCAGCCATCGAACTTGGACGGCACCTTGTCCCACCAGGAGGACTGGCCGGGGCCGCCCTTGATGACTTCCATCGGGTTGAGACGGAAGGAGAGCAGCACGGCTTTCTTCAGCCATTGGTTGACTTGCCAGTTGCCGTCCGCCTGTTTTTCTGCGACACGGGCCTCGCCGCGATCGAGCAGGATAAGCGACTGTTCAACGGCATCGCGGATTTCGCCGCGTGTTGCCGTGTTGACACCGTCGCGCTCGTCAAAAGCCTTGTCGATGGTCTTTTCAAGGGAGGCGAGGTCTGGCTTGGTCATGGGGTGCAGTCTCCGTGAATGGGCGGCGGATGGCAGGCCGGGCGCTTGGTCCGGCCGATTGTCATGAAAGTGATTAAGCGAAGGCGCCATATGGGTCAATCATGATCGGGGTGCAATTGCGCTCTCTTGATCTCCATTCTCGAACAATGTCTGTCATGTTTGAGACAGATTAAGCATTTAGCGCCAGAATGGATTTGGTAACAGGTTGTAAGGAGCAGGTGAGAAGCATGAACCCGATGGAGAAGTCCGGCTGGACGCCGTTCCCGAATTCCGAAGAAGCCATCAAGCAGGCAAAAACCGTACCGCAGACACCCCAGACGGAAGCGCCTGCCTATCGCCTTGCCTTTACGGATGACGACTTCCTGACGCGCCGCGACCTGCGCCCTGTGCGCCTGCAACTCGAACTTCTCAAGCCAGAGCTGATCCTTGCCGACCGCGGCATCAAATCAACGGTGGTGATGTTTGGCGGCGCGCGCATTCCGGAGCCGGGCGGCGAGGCATGGGCGGCCAAGAACGAAGTGCAGAAGAAGAATCTCGAAGCCAATTCACATTATTACGAGGAAGCGCGCAAATTTGCCCGCCTGTGCTCGGAATATTCCGCCACGACCTATTATCGCGAGTTCATCGTGGTGACGGGCGGCGGACCGGGCGTGATGGAAGCGGGCAATCGCGGTGCGGCTGATGTCGGTGCGCCGACCATCGGCCTCAATATCGTGCTGCCGCATGAGCAGGCGCCGAACCCCTATGTGACGCCGGAGCTCTGCTTCAACTTCCATTATTTCGCGATCCGCAAAATGCACTTCCTGATGCGCGCCAAGGCGATCTGCGTGTTTCCGGGCGGCTTCGGCACGATGGACGAGTTGTTTGAAGCGATGACGCTGATCCAGACCAACCGTATGGAGCGCATGCCGCTGATCCTGTTCGGCAAGGAGTTCTGGACCAAGGCGATCAATATCGAATTTCTGGCCGAGCAGGGCACGATTTCGCCTGCGGACATCGAGCTTCTGAACTTCGTCGAAACAGCGGACGAAGCCTGGGATCAGATCAAGGATTTTTACAAGCTGTAGGCTGCCAAGCAGGGGGGGGGCATCCGGGCGAGTTCCGATTCTGTCGGATGGGCCAAATCCCTGTTCGCGCCCTTTTCGGGTGTCGTCTCGAACCCGCAATCGATATACAATTGAGTGCACCCGACTTGCGCGCAGATTGGGTGCCTCCTTTAATGTATTCCAAAATTCCTCAGCCCTTCAACAGATGGTGGTGCACGTTTTAATTTTGTTCACAATGTATTTAATTAGAAATTTAGAATGAAATAATCTGAAAATACATTTGGGATTCTTATGTATTGTTTGGTTTTGATTTCAATATAGCCTTCGAACTGATTTTTTTATGGAAAAATGGGCAATATAAAGCTCAATTGAATATAAGATGCGCGATGTTCGCGTCTTTGCCCGGCAGTGAGCTGTCACGCGTGTGCAGATCCTCAAGCTTATTCCTGGGAGCGGCGGGCCTGTCGGGTTCTGTGTTCATTTCAGCTTAATTATTGCCATCTTTCCGGGAATTTCTCGGTTGTTTCCACATTTGCGCGCCGGTCGCGCCAATGTGGTGGGGAGGGCTCCTCCCGCCTCTTGGGCTCTCCTCATGCCTCTTTTGCAGTGCGTGGGGCGAAATACTGCAAAGCTTATTTTAAAGGGTTTCTATGAACACGGTTTTGAGAAGAGCAGCTGCATTATTGCTTGGCACGTCCGCGCTGGTGGGATGTGTAAACATGGCGATGGCAGGTGACTGGACGCTGGGGCAGTCGGACCTTCCTCCTGATCTCACCGATTACTACGGGAGTGGTGCAGCTGCGATTTCAGCCGATGGCAAGGTGATTGTAGGGACGGCGTTTTTGGATCTCAAAACCGGCCATGCGACATCATGGGTGGGTGGTGTAGCGACCGATCTCGACCGTGGTGATACTGACGCGAGTGGCGCAGTTGCTGTTTCCGCGAACGGCAAGGTGATCCTTGGTTGGATAGGCGACCAACGGAACTCAGCTCAAGTGTGGTTGAACGGTTCGTCACACGCGGTTCCTCTCGTGGGTGTTTATTCGGCTGATGACTTCTTGTTCAACGCCAAAGCAACAGCGGTTTCCGGTGAGGGGAGTGTGATCGTTGGTAACTCTCAGGACGAGGACGGCAATTATCACGCAGCAAAATGGGTGAACGTGTCAGACGATCCGGACGTCTTCAACTACGCGACGGATCTAGGCACGCTCGGTGGAAACAGCAGTGATGCACTAGCAATTTCGAGGAACGGCAACGTCATCGTTGGCTGGGCGCAGGATAGAACAGGAAAACAGTACGCGACGTCATGGAGGGACGAAGCAACGACTCCGACACAACTCGACGCACCTGTTGAGGCGATCAGTAGTCAGGCAGTCGCAGTTTCTAACGACGGCGCGGTGATCATCGGGAATGAAGATCTCGGTTCCAATCATGAACGCGGACTTTCATGGGCGAATGGTGCGAGCACGCCCACAGTTCTTAACCCGTATGGTGACGGACACTCCAGCAGTGCAGTTGCGGTTTCTGGCGACGGCAAGGTGATTATTGGGGGGTCAGAGATTGTTGAGGCTTCGGATAGAACTTCTGCAACCTACCACGCGGTGTCATGGGTGAACGGATCTCCTGATGCGACAGATCTCGGCACCCTTGGTGGAGGCACGAGTATTGCAAAGGCAGTTTCCAACAATGGCGTGGTCATCGTTGGAGGGGCGGATTATACCGACGGCAATCAGCACGCGGCGGCATGGGTGAACGGATCAACGCATGCGATGGATCTCGGCACGCTTGGCGGGGTCAGCAGTACTGCAAATGCAGTGTCCGACGATGGCACGGTAATTGTAGGATCTGCGCAGATGACTGACGACAGCTTTGATCATGTGGCTCTTTGGAAGCTCGTCCCGCCCCCCGCCCTAGATCCGGATCCCAAGCCGACACCGCCAAACCCAACTCCGACCACCGTGGGTATCGATGTCACCAACACGGTGCAAACGGTGGCGGCGCTTGCTCACGACACGTTCTCTGTCATGGAATCGCAGCGCGCGACGCTCGGTCGTCTGCAAACGTCCTGCGATGTCTGGAAGGCGGGCGAGAGCTGCTACTCCATCTTGACAGATATCGGCAAGGCGGGCAATTCCAAGGATATGCTCGGCTGGATGACGCTCGGTCATGCCTTTACCGATAATTTCTCAGCAGGCGTTTCCATTGCGCATTCTCTGTGGCGCGATCTTCCGGGTGATTTTGATCACGACGATAACAACATCGGCGGTGGTCTTTATGCGCGCTGGAGAGACCAGACGGCCCATGGCAGCTGGTATGTGCAGGGTTCTGCTGCGGTCAATCGCTACGACGTCAAGCGGACGCGACGGGTTCTGGGCTATACTGAGCCGGGTATGGGCGACAGCACTATCAATGGCTGGGGCGTGCAGCTGGAAGCAGGTCAATCCTTCGATCTCGCCAATCAGTCAACCGTAGGCTATTACGGCGGGCTTCGCTACGATAATCTGAAGATGGATGGTTATACGGAAACCAATGCCTATTTCCCGTTCACCTATTCGGATGTGAAGTCGCAGCGTTCGACCGCCTATCTCGGCGCCAATTACGGCATGGCGCTGACCGACAAGGTCAGTTGGTCGGTCAATGCGGAAATCGAGCAGGATCTTTCGCACAAGGACCCGAGCGTGATCGCCAGCGCCGACTATATCGGTTCGCTTAAGTTCGATTCCGATGCAGCGCATACACGCGGCAGCCTTTCTACGACAGTGTCCTATGCATTCAGCGATGCCGTCAGTGTCGGTGTCACGCCTTATGTCAACCGTACGGTCAACAAGGATACGGCGTTCGGGGCCATCATCGGTCTTTCCGGTAAGTTCTAGGGCTTGCCACGATAGGCGCGGGGGGCGCATGAATGGAAAAGCCAGAGCCGGTGATCTTTGGCTAAGGCGTTCCGGTCGGTGGAGGCTGATCTAATAAGCACAGACAGGCGGGAGAGGGTGACCCCTCCCGCCTTCGTCATTTAAGGAACTCTCCAAACTGATTGAGCGGAGTGAAGAGGAGAGGCTTGAAAGCTCAGATGCTAGGCCCGCAGCTTCGGTTCATCTGAATTATAATGCCTTTTGAAACTCATTGTGTTTATATGTAAGTATTATTTAAAAGTAATTATAAATACACACAATGTGTTCTAATATGAAACAATAGATGTTGTCGTAGTTAAAATTAAATATATGATAAAACCACATGTTTGTGTGAGGGTATCATGTATTATATATTCTTAAATAACGTATATATTCCCGCGTTCTCTCATATTGTTAATTAAGAGGTCGCTATGAAAGCGATTCTCAAAAGTATTCCCGTGTTTCTGCTCGGGATGGCGTCCTTCGTTTGTCCTGCGTGTGCTGCCGATGTGGAGCAGTCTGGTCCAGCTTTGGATTTCGGAGCACTTGCTGGCGATGCCACTGCGACGGCGGTGTCGGCTGATGGGTCCGTCATAGCGGGCAGGGCCTATATGGCTGGCGGCGGATTATCGGCGGTTTCCTGGTCTCGGGGAAGCGCGACGCCGACTGTTCTGTCAGTGTCGGGCGGCGGCAGTTCCGGCGTCAATGCCGTCTCGGCGGACGGCACTTTCATTGTCGGTCAGGCTACATTTGGCAACGAGCAACACGCTGTTGCATGGGCAGGTGGCGCGACGCTGGCAACCGATCTCGGAACACTGGGCGGTAATTTTTCCGACGCTGTTGCTTTGTCTGCCGATGGCAGTGTCATTGTCGGGAATTCCACCACATCGGGCGGCAAGAACCGTGCGGTCAGGTGGATGGATGGTGCAACATCGCCCATCGATCTCGGCACGCTAAACGGCAGTACTTCTTATGCCAAGGCGGTTTCCGCTGATGGCAGTGTGATTGTCGGTTACGCAGACTCTTCGTTTGGCGCTGCTCACGCGGTTTCCTGGACAAACGGTGCACTGACGCCAGCGGACCTCGGCACGCTTGGCGGCTCAAATTCCGCAGCTAATGTCGTATCTGCCAATGGGCGCGTCATTGCCGGGCAGTCGGAAACGAGCGGTGGCGAAATCCATGCCGCATCGTGGACCGATGGCGCAACATCGCCGGTCGATCTTGGCACGCTCGGCGGGTTCTATTCCGATGTGTTCACGCTGTCGGCGGACGGCTCCGTTCTGGCAGGCATATCTTATACTGAGCTTGGCGAAACTCACGCCGTATCGTGGAAGTCAGGCGCGACGACGCCAACCGATCTCGGCACACTTGGCGGCTATTATTCTGACGTCGCCTCCATATCTGCCGATGGTTCGATCATTGCCGGATCGTCGTCGGCAACGGACGGCAATCTGCATGCTGTCTATTGGGCGAATGGCGCGACCGCGCCCACCGATCTCGGCACACTTGGAGGCGTGTCTTCAACAGCCAATGCCATGTCGGCAGATGGGACAGTTGTGGTCGGAACTTCCACACTGGCGTCCGGGGCATCGCATGCAACCATATGGAAGCTGTTGATTTCGTCTCCGCCGGTCACAGGCACGCCAACACCGAACCCTGATCCCGATCCGGGGGAGATGGGAACGCCGCCAGTTACTGGAACGCCTGCACCGGGGACTGGCTCGGGCGGCGCAGAATCGCAGACACCGGGAGCAGGGGCTGGCGCTCAACCGGGTTCGTCTTCGGGTGGGGAAACTTCAGAACCGCCAGTAGTGGGCAACGGTTCGACGCCACCGGTTACCGAAACGTCCACAACAGGGCCCGGTGCAGGCGGAACCGGGCAGCAGACATCTGGGGCGGATGCAGGCGCTGGTACGCAATCGTCTGGATCGTCGCAAGCGGGTACTGGATCAACCCAACCCATGCAATCGGTTGGCATTGATGTGACCAATACTGCGAAAACGGTTGCGGCTCTGGCCGGGGACACATTCTCGGTCATGGAGTCGCAGCGCGGAACATTGGGGCGCTTACAGCGCTCATGCGACGTCGCAAAAGCGGGCGAAAGTTGCTACTCGCTTTCAGCAAATGTCGGGCGCGCAGGCGGGACGACCGATGCGCTTGGCTGGATTTCCATGGCGCACGCTTTCACTGATAATTTTCTGGCGGGCATCACCGTCGCGCATTCTTTCTGGCGCGACATGCCGGACAGTTTCGACCGGGATAATGACAATATTGGCGGCGGTTTCTATGCCCGCTGGCGCGCGCCAACGGCAACGGGTCACTGGTATCTGCAAGGTTCGGTCGCCGCCAATCGCTACGATATTGAACGGACGCGGCAGGTTCTGGATTATACCGAGGCGGGTACAGGCGAGAGCGCGGTAAAAGGCTGGGGTGCGTCTCTGGAGGCTGGGCGGTCGCACGATCTCTCCGACAATGCTGCCATCGGCTATTATGCGGGGCTGCGCTACAGCGATCTGAAAATGGATGGTTATACGGAAACCAACGCCTATTTCCCGTTCAGCTATTCGGATGTGAAGTCGCAGCGTCTGGGCGTTTATCTCGGGGCGAATTATGCCATGCCGTTGAGCGACAGGGTGCGCTGGTTGATCAATGCAGAGATCGAGCAGGACATATTGCATGATGATCCAAGCGTGACGGCGAGTGCCGAATATATCGGCGCGCTCAGCTTCGATGCCGATGCAGCGCATACACGCGGCAGCCTGTCGACCACTTTGTCCTACGCATTTAGTGAGGTGTTGAGTGTCGGCGTCACGCCTTATCTTGTGCGAACGGTGAACCGGGATATGGCCTATGGTGCAAGTATCGACGTCACGGGCAAGTTTTGACCGAGCGTTGGAGGCTTATGCTTCCGCCTTTTCAGGTGGAAGCGATTGGGCATCCTCCTGCCCCTCATAGGGGCGGGGACGGTGAACGAGCGTGACCAGCACGACGGAAATGATCATCAGAAGATACCATGAGCCGAGCTTGCCGAGCGAAACCGGCACCCAGCCATTATGCTGGTTGGGGTAAAGCCAGGCTTTCGACCAAGTACCGATATTTTCTGCAAACCAGATAAAGAGCGAGGTCAGCAGGAAGGCGACGAGCAGGGGCATTTTGTGCCGAAAACGGAACACGCGATAATGCATGCTGGTACGCCAGAACAAGGCGAATGTCAGCGCAAAGAGCGGCCAGCGAATGTCCCAGATGAAATGATGGGCGAAGAAATTGGCGTAGATTGCAGCTGCCAGCACCACTGTTGTCCAAAGCGGCGGATAATGGTTCAGCCGGATATCGAAGATCCGGTTGATGCGCGCCATATAGGAGCCGACGGCCGCATACATGAAGCCTGAAAAAAGCGGCACGCCGCCGATACGGAAGAAGTTCTCTTCAGGATAGACCCACGAACCGGCATGGGTCTTGAACACTTCCATGGCCGTGCCGACGACATGGAAAATCAGGATGACCTTGGCTTCCTCCCATGCCTCCAGCTTGAAGACCAGCATGGCAAGCTGGATAGCCAGCGCGGAAAGGAAGAGAAAATCATAGCGGGTGACGACATTGGCAACACCGTCAACACCGCTTTCCGGCCAAAGCCAGCGGGTGAGGATGATGAGGCCGAGCATGGCGCCGCCAAACAGACAGGCCCATGCCTGTTTCAGGCCGAAAACCAGAAATTCAATCAGTCCGTCGGTCAGGCGGTTCCGCGGCAGCCGGTCGAGGACACGGTGGGCCGCTGCATCGATAGACTGTTCGAGGCCGGTGAAATGCCTATCTGCCTGCAATGATCTGTTCCAGAAACTGGGTCAGATTATCCGTCACATAGTCCACCTGATCGGTAAATTCCGGATCGCTTTCCCAGATTTCCGAGAAGGTCGGCTCGAAATTATTCGGCACCACCAGAACAGTTTTCATGCCGAGCGCCTTGGGCACGACGAGATTGCGCGCCAGATCTTCAAACATCACCGCCTTGCTGGCGTCGACGCCAAAAGCGCCGAGAAAACGGTCATAGGTGACACGTTCTGGCTTCGGCATCAGCCCCGCAGCCACGATGTCGAAAATGTCGTCGAAATTATCCAGAATACCGAGCTGGCGGGCCGCACGTTCGGCATGTCCGCGATCGCCATTGGTGAAGATGAAGCGGCGGCCCGGCAGCGATTTGATCGCTTCGCCGAGCGCTGGATCTGGCTTCAGCCAGGTATAGTCAATGTCGTGCACCTTTTGCAGAAAGTCGTCCGGATCGATCTGGTGGCATTCCATCAGGCCTTTCAGCGTGGTGCCATAGTCGAGATAGAACTGCTTCTGGATGCGGCGCGCTTCCTCGCGCGGCAATTGAAGCAGGTTTTCAACATAGCTCGTCATCTTCACGTCGATCTGCGAAAACAGATTGGCGGCATGGGGATAGAGCGTGTTGTCGAGGTCAAACACCCAGTCAGTGACGTGTGCAAAAGCTGGAGTGAAGGCCGAAGGATCAGAACTGTTGGTCATGGGTCTTTATGGCACGATCAGCGTGCCGGCACCATGTTCGGTGAAGAGTTCCAGCAGAACGGAATGCGGCGTCTTGCCGTTGAGAATGACGACGCCTTCCACACCACGGCGGATTGCCTCAATGCAGGTTTCGACCTTGGGGATCATGCCGCCGGAAATCGTGCCGTCCTTGATGAGCGCCTGCGCATCGGCCACGGAGAGTTCCTTGATCAGCTTCTTATCCTTGTCCAGCACGCCCGGGACGTCAGTCAGGAACAGAAGGCGGGTTGCGGCCAGCGCTCCAGCGATGGCGCCCGCAAAGGTGTCTGCATTGATGTTGTAGGTATAGCCGTCGCGGCCCGGAGCGACCGGTGCGATAACCGGGATCATTTCGGAACGCGCCAGAAGATCGAGCAGGGTGCGGTCGACTTCCGCCGGTTCGCCGACGAAGCCGAGATCGAGCACTTTCTCGATGTTGGAATCGGGATCGATGACGGTCTTGTGCGCTTTCTGCGCGAAAACCATGTTGCCGTCCTTGCCGCACAGGCCGATGGCCCATTCGCCTTCGGCATTGATGAGGGCGACGATTTCCTTGTTGATGGAACCGGCCAGAACCATTTCCACCACTTCGACGGTCTTTTCGTCGGTGACGCGCAATCCGCCCTCAAAACGGGATTCGATGCCCAGCTTGGTCAGCATGGCCTGAATCTGCGGTCCGCCGCCGTGCACGACAATCGGGTTGATGCCGGACTGCTTCAAAAGCGCGATATCACGGGCAAAAGCCTTGCCAAGCTCCGGATTGCCCATGGCGTGGCCGCCATATTTCACGACGACGTGCTTGTTTTCGTAGCGCTGCATATAGGGCAGGGCGGCGGAGAGGAGTTGCGCTTGCTTTTCGGAATTTTCAAGAGTCGTCATCGCGGGCTCCATGGCTGGCGACAGGGCAGAAGAGGCAGGCTTTTCTAGACCGGTTTTGATTCAAATGGAATCCGCGAAAACGGTCTCGCGACTTATTTTTCACGAATAGTTGGCTGGACACATGCTTCGCATGCTCACGCCAATGTTCTATGTAAATGTGGTTTTATAGTTTCACTGTATGATGAAGAAAGTTGTTTCAATGCGTCGGTTGATTTTGACCGCTCTGGTTTCGCTCTTTGCCCTCAACGCCGCCCAAAGCACTGCTGCTGCGGCATCCTCCACACAAACCGTGATCTTTGTCCGCCATGGCGAAAAGCCGGAAGCAGGATTGGGGCAGCTGAGCTGCCGCGGCCTGAACCGCTCGCTGAAACTGCCAGCGGTCATCGCCAAACAGTTCGGCAAACCGTCGGCGATTTTCGCGCCCAATCCGTCCGAGGAGAAGGACGACAAGGGCGAGACCTATGCCTATGTGCGTCCGCTGGCGACTGTCGAGCCGACCGCAATTGCGCTTGGCCTGCCGGTCGATACGCGTTTTGGTTTCGAAGATATCGACAAGCTGGAAGAAGCGCTGGCAGCACCTGCCTATCGCAATGCGACCGTTCTGGTCGGCTGGGAGCACAAGCAGATCGTTAAGCTGGTGCGCGATATCGTCAAAGAGAATGGCGGCGACAAACATGACGTGCCCAAATGGTCAGGCGACGATTTCGACAGCATCTATGTGCTGCGCATCACCCGCGACGGGGAGAAAACCGACGCGCAGTTCGAGCGCCGCAATCAGGGGCTGAACCACCTGCCGGAAACCTGTCCTCTTTGAGAGCCTGTTCCAAAAGTCGCCCTGTGTGGCTGCAAATGGCAATTTGAGATTTGCATTCGCATAATCTGAACCGAAAAGTCTGCAACTTTTCGGGATTATGCGAGGCTTCCGGTGCTCACGTACCTTGAGTACGCTCCGCTCCGGTACTCGAAAATCACCATTTTCGCACACACAGGCCGCTTTTTGAGTCAGGCTCTAAGGACAGGTCAGGCGAAAATCAGGATTCCTTGATCACCAGAGCAATAGCGGCGCGCAAATCGTCGAGGCCAAGGCCCTTTTCCGATGAGGTGGCGATAATGCCGGGGAAGCAGGCTGCGCGACGGAAGGTGAGCTTGTGCGTATCCGCCATCAGGCGCGGCACGCCTGCCGGTTTGATCTTGTCGATCTTGGTCAGCACGATCTGGTAGGACACGGCTGCCTTGTCGAGAAGGTCGAGCACTTCGGCGTCGTTCTTCTTGATGCCATGGCGGGCATCGATCAGCACATAGACGCGCTTCAGCGTGGTGCGTCCGCGCAGATAGTCGAAAACAAGACGCGTCCAGGCATCGACGTGGGCCTTGGGCGCTTCGGCAAAGCCATAGCCGGGCATGTCCACAAGGGCCAGCGGCGGCAGGTCGCCGTTTTCGCCGGAATAACCGTCTGGCACGAAATAGTTCAGTTCCTGCGTGCGGCCCGGCGTATTGGACGTGCGCGCAAGGCCCTTCTTGTTGACCAGAGCATTGATGAGCGATGACTTGCCGACATTGGAGCGTCCGGCAAAGGCGATCTCCACCGGGCCTTCCGGTGGCAGGAACTGCATCGACGGCACGCCGCGGATGAAGATCCACGACTTCTTGAAAAGCGCACGGCCTTGCTCGACCAGTGCTGCCTGCGCCGCGCGGGTCGCATCTGCCGCCGCCTGAGCCGCATTGATTGCCGCCTGCTTCTTATCCTGCTCGCTCAATGTTTTTATCCTGGTCGCTTTATTCTGTAGAACACACGCATCAATGGTATGGGCCGCATTGTCAACATGACGGCATGAAAAACCCCGCCTAAGCGGGGTTCTTTCAGTTCTATTTCTTCGCCTCGTTGGGCTTTCGCTTGAAGAGGCTCTTCAGATTATCGAAGAGCTCGATCTTGACGCCCTGACGCTTCATGATGATGCCCTGCTGGGTGATCGAGAGCAGGTTGTTCCATGCCCAGTAGATCACGAGACCAGCCGGGAACGAAGCCAGCATGAAGGTGAAGATGATCGGCATCCAGGTGAAGATCGCAGCCTGCGTCGGATCCGGCGGGGTCGGGTTCATGCGCATCTGCAGGAACATCGTGATACCCATCAGAAGCGGCCAGACGCCGATCATCAGGAAGTGCGGCACGGCGAAAGGCAGAAGGCCGAACAGGTTGAAGAGCGAGGTTGGATCGGGCGCTGCAAGATCCTGAATCCAGCCAAAGAACGGCGCATGGCGCATTTCGATGGTGACGTAGAGAACCTTATAGAGCGCGAAGAACACCGGAATCTGCACCAGCACCGGCCAGCAGCCCGCGAGCGGATTGATCTTCTCTTCCTTGTACAGCTGCATCATGGCCTGCTGCTGCTTCATCTTGTCATCCGCGTACTTTTCGCGGATTTCCGTCATCTTCGGCTGAACCAGCTTCATGCGCGCCATCGACTTGTACGACTTGTTGGCGAGCGGGAAGAACAGGCCCTTGAGCAGAACGGTGACAACCAGAATGGCGACGCCGAAATTGCCGGAGAACTTGTAGATCCAGTCGATGAGGTAGAACATCGGCTTGGTGATGAAGTAGAACCAGCCCCAGTCGATCAGCAGTTCGAACTGCTTGATGCCGAGCTGCTTTTCATAAGCCTGAATCTGGGTGACGACCTTTGCACCGGCAAAGACGTGGTTCTTCAGCGTCTGCGACTGGCCAGCCTCAATGGTCATCGGCGCGCCGAGGAAATCGGTCTGGTAGCGCGGGCGATCATTGGTGAAGTGCGAGAAGCGGCCGGTGAACTTTTCGTCCTGCGGCGGTACGAGCGTTGCGGCCCAGTACTTGTCGGTAATGCCGAGCCAGCCGCCCATGACGTCCTTGAACGAAATGTCCTTGTCGTCTTCGACCTTGGAATACTTGATTTCCTGCAGGCCGTCCTGACCCATGACGCCGATCAGGCCTTCATGCAGAACATAGGTAGCGCTGGCGTGTTCGGGCTGGTTGAAGCGGGTAACGCGGCCATAGGAGGCCAGCGAAATCGGCGCACCGGTATTGTTGGTAATCGTGTCGTCAACGGAGAACATATAGGCGTCGTCAACCGAGATGACGCGCTTGAAGGTGATGTTCTTTTCGTTGGTATAGGTCAGCGTGACCGGCGTGGTCTGGGTCAGCTTGTCGTTGCCTTCCACGGACCAGACGGTGTTTGGACCCGGAACCGGGCCGGTCGTGTCATTGCCGGTAAAGCCGAGTTCGACGAAATAGCCCTGCTTCAGCGCGGAAGGCGCGAGCAGTTCGATATTCGGAGAATTGTCGTCGACGGTCTCGTGGTAGTTCTTGAGGAAGAGGTCATCAAGACGCGCGCCGGTCAGATTGATCGAACCGCGCAGCGAAGGCGTATCGATCTGGACGCGCTGCGTCTGGGCGATTGCTGCTTCGCGGGTCAGTGCGCCGCCAGCGGCTGCCACATCACCATGGCCGGGAATTGTGCCTGAGGCGGCTGGCGTCTGCGGCGTATCGCCTGCACCATTGCCTGCCTGGCTCGTTTGGGCTGCCTGTTGGGCCTGCCGCTGCTGCTCCTCAATGCGTGCCTGCTCCCGCTGGGCTTCCGTTTTCGGACCCAGATAAAACACTTGCCACAGCGTCAGTATGAGGATGGACAGGGCAATGGTGATGAAGAAATTGCGTTTATTTTCCATTGACGGGTCCTGATTCCGGTCTTTCCGTTCGGCGTTTCCCTTCGCCCTTCCGCTCAGCCCTGGCCGTGATGCGGCGGGTGAGTTCCTCGGTCAGTCGCGAAAAGGGCGCAGTGAGAGCTTGCTCGCGCGCTACGATCACATAGTCGGTCGAAGGCGCCATGTCACGTCCCGCGTGACAACGTACCGCTTCTCTCAGCCTGCGGCGGATGCGATTTCGTATCACGGCGTTACCGTTCTTCTTGGTGACGGTGAAGCCAGCGCGGGGCTTGTCGCCAATTTTGGCCACTGCCGATTCCTCTTCCGTCCGCTCGCGAACTTCGAGAAGAAACAGCGGTCCACGCCGCTTTTCACCGTTCCTCAAAGCCAAAAACTCCGCTCTCTTGCGAAGGCGGAGTATTTGTTTCGGCTTTTTCATATCTTTGTTCACCGCGCAGCTGCGCGGGAAAAGATTAAGCGGAAAGCCGCTTACGGCCGCGCGAACGGCGAGCGGCGAGAACCTTGCGGCCGCCGGTGGTAGCCATGCGTGCACGGAAACCGTGACGACGCTTGCGGACGATCTTGGATGGCTGATAAGTGCGCTTCATTTTTTTAATACCGCGGTGTGCGGCCCTTCTTAATTCTGTTTTTCAGTTGAGCATGATCTGGCCCGAAGCCGGTTTCCCGTTTCCGGGATCATGCTCGCATGAACAGGAGCTGGTTCTTTTCCCTTGCGGCGGACAGCGCAAACCATCCGTTAACCCGCGCGGGCGAACGTGACGCGGCTTATAGGGGGAGGGGCCCCAAGAGTCAATCCGCAGATGCGATCAAAGCTGCGCTTCGATAGATGCTCTGTCGATAATTGACCAGACCGCTTTTACAAGGCCATTTTCGAAGGTGTAAAAGACGTTTTCCGCAAACCGGATCTTGCGACCGTTGACCGGCAGGCCGAACAAGACGCCGATGGGTGTGCAGTTGAAGGCCAGGCGCGCGGCGACAGTTGGTGGTTCGCTGACGAGCAGGTCTATATTGAAATGGAGATCAGGGATCGCCTTGAAATCCTGCTCCAGCATGGCGCGATAGCCAGCCAGTCCGAAAGGCCTGTCATTATGTGCGACCGCCTGATGGACGAAGCGTCCGAGATTATCCCAATCCTGTCGGTTCAGGCAGGCAATGTAATCCCGGTAAATGTCGGCAAGCGGCTTCTCCATAGTCGTTCCTCCTGTTTTCGAATTTAAGCGATTGCGCATGGCAATGCCATTGCCAAACAGCGCCCGGGCTTCCATAAGAGAGCGCACATTTTTTCCAATGCGGAGCACGTTCCGCAGCAGCATTCAGAGGAGTTCACCATGAGCATCCGTCGCATCGGAGTTGGTCCGCGCATGAGCCAGGCCGTGGTTCACGGCAATACTGTTTATCTCGCCGGTCAGGTCGGCCTGCCGGGCGCCAGCGTGACCGATCAGACCAAGGCCGTTCTGGCTGAAGTGGATCGCCTGCTCAAGGAAGCCGGTTCGGACAAGTCCAAGATCCTTCAGGCGATCATCTGGATGGCCGACATGAAGGATTTCGCCGAAATGAACGCTGTCTGGGACGCCTGGGTTGATCCGGCCAACACGCCAGCCCGCGCAACCGGTGAAGCAGCACTTGCAACGCCGGACTACAAAGTCGAAATCATCATCACCGCTGCGATCTGATCACAGCGTAAATGCATGAGAAAGCCCCGCTTTTGCGGGGCTTTTTTATTCGCGGATGCGTTGTGAAAATCCGTCGCGACCGCCCGCCTGCGCTTTTGCATCGATGGATGCGCGCTGGCGTACTTCTTCCAGAGAGCCGCCATTCTCGATCCAGTGATTGTCATAGAGATAACCCGGCAGATAGCCTGACAGCAGAATACGGTAGTCGAACGGGAATGTCGGGTCGAGCAGGCGCGCCATGCCGAAGATCATGGTCGTGCAGTTTGTGGTCAGCGTGTTGTAGAACTCCGCCTTGGCGGCCAGCTGGTTGCCGCGTTCTACATAGGACAGGAACAATTGCCTGGCCGGTCCGGGCGGCAGTTTGACCTGATAGCGATAGACGTCTTCCTTGCGGACATTGGTGCGCAGATAGATGATATCCCGTTCCTCGGCGGCGATCATCGCCAGCTCGAATTCGCGGAAAAAGCCGCCAATGGACGAAAAAACCTCATGATGTTCGCGGCGGATTTCGCCGGAAAAGACCACATGACGTCCGTCAGCAAAGCCGAAGGAAAGCAGCGTGTGGGCGATGGCCGGGCTCGACCAATAGGACAGGTAGATATCCACCGACGTGATCGTGCTCAGATCGTAGGTTTCGTCTTTCCAGTTTTCCGTAAAGTCTTCGGTCGTGCGCCATTCGAAATCGCGGACATTGAACAAAGTGACCATGTCGCCATCCACCTTGCCGGTGACGGTGCGTGCAACATCGGGAGCCCATATCCGGTCGAGGGAAGGGCGGATTGTCGTCCACCAGCCGATAATGATGAGGGCGAG
This sequence comes from Ochrobactrum sp. 19YEA23, assembly GCF_029909865.1. NCBI lineage: Bacteria > Pseudomonadati > Pseudomonadota > Alphaproteobacteria > Hyphomicrobiales > Brucellaceae > Ochrobactrum > Ochrobactrum sp. 19YEA23. Next base: position 22,582 of record NZ_JASAMQ010000018.1, read on the forward strand.
AAGGCAGAAGAACAGTCGTTTGCGCCAGCATGAGAATTGCCGTTCCCCGGCGACAATCCAAAGTGTGATGAGCAGCCAAAGCGCGATGACCGCCTGGCGAACAACGCTGCCGAATGGCAACTGATACCACATCGCAAAACTTGCCCAGATCGCAAAGATAAGAGCAAAAACGACGAAGATAAACTTGCCTGCGATGCGAACGGGCGCCGATCTCAAAATAGACGTCATGTACCTCAGTGCTCGCCGGTTGCAGTAATAAATGAGGAATCTGCGGCGATACTGACATGATTTGCGGCACTATGTCAGTGCCTATCCAGAAATTGGAGAAATTTATCTCGATAGACTGGAAGCTTTAAAAACTGAAGCTTCTATAAGCTGTTACTTCTTGACGGCGACGGCCTCTCCGCGCGGACGCGGCGCTGTGGTCTTGCGGCTGCGTCTGTAGGGACGCACCATTCGCCACAGAAGCAGCGCTGCGACGATGGCTGCATAGATGATTGGCTCTGCAGGCCAGCTTTTGACCGACATGATGAAATGGATCGCACCGCCTGCGATGGCGACATAGACCAGTCTGTGCAGGCTGATCCAGCGGCGTCCGAGCCGTCGGATCGACCAGTTGTTGGATGTCAGCGCCAGCGGCACCAGCAAAGCGAGGCTGACCATGCCGATGGTGATAAAAGGACGCCGGAGAATATCGGCGAGGATCACCGGGAAATTCAGCGCCTGATCGAGCACCATATAGGTCGCGAAATGCATGAGCGCATAATAGAAGGCGAGAAGACCAAGCGCCCGGCGATAGCGCAGCAGGCTGAGACCGGTCAGATCGCGGATCGGGGTCACGAGCAGGGTCAGGATCAGAAAGCGCAGCGCCCAGAGGCCGAGCGTATGTTCGAAGGTCTTGACCGGATCCGCACCAAGACCGCCGGTCGCGCCGAGATAGAAGGTCCAGACCGCCGGAACGAACCCGACTGCATAGAGCAGCCAGACCTTCCAGCCATCAGATTTGCGACCCGTCGGCTTTTTCCTGCGCGTTTCGCTTGTCGCTGCCTTCTCAGCCGTCATGTCAGTAATTCGCCTTCAGGTCCATGCCGGCATAGAGCGATGCGACTTCGTCCGCATAGCCGTTGAAGGGCAAGGTCGGGCGGCGGCTTGAGGCGAAGAAACTGTCTTCGCCGATGCGCCGTTCGCTTGCCTGGCTCCAGCGCGGATGATCGACCGCCGGGTTCACATTGGCATAGAAGCCATACTCATTGGCAGCCTGTTGCTGCCAGGAGGTGGGCGGCTGCTTTTCGACAAAGGAGATGCGGGTAATGGCCTTGATGCCCTTGAAGCCGTATTTCCACGGCACAACAAGGCGGATCGGCGCGCCATTGGCATTGGGCAGCGTCTCGCCATAAAGCCCGACGGCGAGAATGGTCAGCGGATGCCGGGCTTCATCAAGCCGCAGCCCTTCGACATAGGGCCAGTCCAGAACCTGAAACAGCCCTTTTTGGCCGGGCATTTCCTCCGGGCGCACGACGCCGGTGAAGGCGATATATTTGGCGGAACCGAGCGGCTCGACCTGCGACAGCAGGCTTGCCAGCGGAAAGCCGATCCACGGGATCACCATCGACCACGCCTCGACGCAGCGCATACGGTAGATACGCTCTTCCAGCGGCATCTTGGCGATCAGGTCGCGCATGTCGAATTCTTTTGGCTGTTTCACCAGTCCGTCGACGGTCAGCTTCCAGGGCAGCGGCTTGTAGTCCGCGGAATTGGCGGAAGGATCGCTCTTGTCGGTGCCGAATTCATAGAAATTATTATAAGTCGTGACGTCTTCCTTCGGCGTCAGCTTCTCATCGACCTTATAGGCGGAGGCAGCGGCCTTGAGCGGGTCTGCAAATGCCGAGGATGCAAAGCTGCCAACTGTGCCCATTGTGGCAAGCGCGCCAAGACCTGCCATAAACTGGCGGCGATGCAGATAGATGTTTTTCGGTGTCACCGCATCATGCGTGAGACGGGCATGCGAAAGACGACCGGGTTTGAAGCTGCTCATGTCCGTTGATCCATCCTGCTGGAATAATACCCTATTTTGCCGCTGAACACGTCAGAAACATGGTGTTTTCGCCACTTGTTCGTGGCTCACGCATTGTTGATGGTTTGCTCAACTTGTAACAGAATTGTAACACGTCGAAATTTTTCGTTATTCTGCCATATTCTCGCTCAATCTCTGCTGTTAAGGGAGTTGCATTCGCCGCGAAGGCAGGCACGTTATGGGCTTTCTGCGAGTGCCACTTTCAAACCTTCGTTAACGTCTCGTTGGCTATGTAGAGATCATGGTAAAGAAGATGTTTATTGCCGCTTTGGCGGCTGCGCTTATGGTATCGACCGGCTCGGCTTTTGCTGAGGGGCAGCCTGTGGCTGTTTCCACGAAAGGTCAGGGCAAGGCACTGAGCGGCATCGCCGCTTCGATGAAAGAAGAAGAAGGCGCCCCGAAGCTCGGTGAAGGCGTCACCATACGCGAGAAGAAGATGGATACGGAAATCACGCCGGAACAGAATTTTTCCCGCAGCAAGCAGTTCATTCACCGCTTCTATACGCCGGAAAAGGCGTCCAATGAACTGGTTATCCTGCTGCACGGTTCGGGCGGCAATGAAACCAGCCTCATTCCGCTGGCATCCAAGATCTGGCCGCGCGCGACGCTGCTCGGCATTCGCGGTCGCGTCATGCAGGACGGCGGCACGCGCTGGTACAAGCGCATCACGCCGGTCAAGTTCGACCAGAAGGATATCAAGCTCGAAGCCAATGCTTTCGTGACGTTCCTGACGCGCCTTGCCGACGACAAGGACCTCGACCTCACCCACGCGACCTTTGTGGGTTATTCGAACGGCGCCAATCTGCTGGCGGCAACCATGATGCTGCATCCTGATCTGGTGAAACGCGCTGTGCTGATGCGCTCGATGCCGGTGCTGGACAATGCGCCGGTCGCCAATCTGAGCAAGACGCGCGTGCTGACGATCACCGGTGACGAAGACAAACTCTATTCGCCGTTTGCGCCAGCACTCTCAGCGCTTCTGCGTTCCAGCGGCGCGCGTGTCGATGCGCGCACGGTTGATGCCGATCATATGCTTGGCGACAAGGATGCTGCCGCAATCAGCCAGTGGGTCGCATCGCTCGGACCGGACGGCGCGCCTGCGGTTTCGATGAAGAGACCCTGAAGTTTTAGGTGAGTAGGGGAATAAGGGAATAGGGGAGTATGTTGGGCGAGAAGCGCCTGACACTCTCTTCAAACCTATTCCCCTACTGCCTTACTCCCTTATTCCCCTATATCTCAGCTCGTAATATCCACGATGCCGCAATCCCCCGCTTCCGAACCGAATGCGAGGCGGTGGCCCTGATCGTCCCAGCCCATGCTGGAGACCGCGCCCTTGCCGGGGCGGCGCAGCAGAACTTCCTTCTGATCGGCAAAACGAACCAGCATGATCATGCCGTCATTATAACCAATGGCGACGATATCCTCGACAGGATGGCAGGCAACCGCCGTCACCATGCTGTCGCCGCGCAGGCCAAGCTCAAGCGGGGCCTTGCCCATCGGACCGTCCTTGCCTGCAAAAGGCCAGACGATGGCCGCTGGCGCACCGGACGTTGCAAGCCACTTGGCCTTCACGCTCCACGACCAGTCCTTCACCTTTGCCGGATAGCCAGTCATGCGCATGTGCTTGGTGTCTTCGAGACGCCAGCCATGCAGGGCATTTTCCTGCATCGAGGTGATGAGAAAGCGGCCGTCGGGCGAGAAAATGACGCCGATATGCGCGCCTTTCCATTCCAGTTCGGCAGGCTTGGCTGCCGTGCCGGTCCAGATCAGCGTTGCGCCGTTGTAACGGGCAATCGCAAGCCGCTGGCCCTTTGGCGCAAAGGCAATGCCTTCAACACTGCGTTCCTGCGGGAATTCCTGCAATTTGCCATCAGAACTGCGCACCCAGGCCGAGCGGCCCGATGCAAAGCCGACCGTGCCGCCGGGACCGGAAGCAACCGCCGTCATCCACTTGCGCGGAACTTTGGCAAGTTCGGTCACCGTGCCGCTGGCATCGGTGCGGCAGACGCGACCGTCTTCGCCGCCGGTGATGAGCGATTTGCCGTCAACAGCAACCGCAGCGCTCAACAGCCCGTCATGGGCCGTTGAACTCTGGTTGCCGTTATCGAGCCGATGGATCGTCCCATCGGCCATGGCAAAAAATGGAACGCCGCCAATGAAGCGTGCATGGAGGCAATGACCTTCGAGGTCAAGCGGGGCAACTGTAGGCATCAGTGTCCAGTATTTCTTATTTAACTTGGCAGTTTTCGAAACCGGCTTTCAATTCAGCCGGGTCGAGTTCGCGTCCGATGAACACAAGGCGGCTTTCCCGCTTTTCTTCCGGCTTCCATGCGCGCTGGTGATCGCCTTCGATGATCATGTGAACGCCTTGAACCACATAGCGGTCCGGATCGTCCTTGAAAGCGATGATGCCCTTAAGGCGCAGAATATTCGGTCCTTGGGTCTGGGTAATGTTCTGAATCCACGGGAAGAATTTTGCCGGATCGATTTCACCGGCCCGCAATGAAACGGACTTAACGGTGACATCATGGATCGGCGAGGCGTGGTCATGATGGTGATGATCGTGGTCGCAGTCCGGGCCACAGACATGATCGTGGTCATGGTGATGATGATCATGCGCGTGGTGGTCGTGCCCATGATGATCATGATGATGGTGGTCATGCCCATGATCGTGGTCGCAATCCGGACCGCAGACATGATCCGGATGATCATGGTCGAGGAAATGCGGATCGTTTTCCAGCACGCGCTTCAGGTCGAAAGCGCCACGGTCGAGCACGCGCTCAAGCGGGATCGAAGCGCGCTCGGTGCGGTGAATCACGGCATGCGGATTGATGGCGCGCACGGTCGCTTCAATGGTGGCCAGTTCCTGCGGCGTTACCAGATCGGTCTTGTTGATCAGCACCACATCGGCAAAGGCAATCTGGTCTTCGGCTTCGCGGCTGTCCTTGAGGCGCAGCGGCAGATGCTTGGCATCGACCAGCGCGACAACGGCGTCGAGGCCGGTCTTGGCGCGCACATCGTCATCCATGAAGAAGGTCTGTGCGACCGGAACCGGATCGGCAAGGCCGGTGGTTTCCACGACAATGGCGTCGAAACGGCCCGGGCGGCGCATCAGGCCTTCCACCACGCGGATCAGGTCGCCACGCACGGTGCAGCAGATGCAGCCATTGTTCATTTCGTAGATTTCTTCATCCGACTCGACGATCAGGTCGTTGTCGATGCCGATCTCGCCGAATTCATTGACGATCACGGCATAACGCTTGCCGTGATTCTCGGTCAGAATACGGTTGAGAAGGGTGGTCTTGCCCGAGCCCAGATAGCCGGTCAGAACGGTAACGGGAATGCGGCCAGCTTCGGTGGTCGCCTCTGCTGTGGTTTGGGCTTCAGCCTGGCTCATGGTCTTGCCTCTTGAAGTTAAAGCATAATCCCGAAAAGATATTCGATTTTTCTGACAAGACTATGCCCATAAACATAGGAGCTAACCTCGCACCAGTTCGTGCAAAACGATAGTGCCGAGGTTTAGATTTTGACACTTCATATAAGGGAAGGGCGGCGTGAATGCCATATGCAATGCTATATTATTACGTTGGCATGCTTCACGATTTCGGCAGCTTCCCTTTTGATGATAGGCGGACGGTTTCCGCGGAGTTAGACGCTTGAAACAGTGTTCAAATTCAATCTGCTAAAGCGCTTTACGATAGAAAATGACCCTCTCCGTTTCGTCAAATCCGAGCGCCGCGTGAAAGCGCTGGCTTTCAGTATTTGCCAGTGAAACATCGGAGGCAAATTCCTTGCAGCTTCGTGTGCGACCCCAATTGGCGATTGCTTCGCAAAGCAATCGCGCCACGCCGTGCTGGCGATAGTCGGGGGATACATAGATGCCCTCCAGATAAAGAACCGGCGAGGTTGAGCAGCCATTGACATAGTCGTGCCGGATTGCGGCTTCCGCAAAGCCGACGATCTCGCCCGACGGGCTTTCAGCCAGAAGGGTGACGGCTTCCGGATTTTGCTCGTTGAGCCAATCATGAATATCCTTCAGGTGGCTTTCGAGGCTCGTATCTGGCCAAAGTGCGTGGCGCAACTGCGCCCAAAGCTGTGCATGTCCGGCCTCTGCGATAATCATATGCATCAAGCACTGCCCAAATTTCCGATCAGCTGGTCTGGCCGGCCAATTGTTGCGATGCGAAGCGGGAAAGATCGAAACGGTCGACATCGCCCAGCAGATCGATAAAGCCCGACACGGCATTGGTGATCAGTTTTTCGCCAGCCTCGGCCGTTGCGGCGGCAGCATCGCCTGCAACGCCTTCCGGGTTGAGATCGTGCATTTTCCAGCCGAACGCATGCGGGCCATAAGCGCGCAGATATTTGAACTCCTGGGCAAAGCCGGATTGTGCATTGCCGAAATTGCGTGCTTTCGACATATCCACGAGGTCGGGTCGCAGGGCCAGCATCACTGAGGTTTCGATAAAGCCGCCATGGATGTCGAGCGCCTTCTCTTCCGGGGTGATCAGTCCTTCAGGAAGGCCAAAGCGCGTCCAGCTGGTTGCGACCGCAAGCATGCCAAGGCGGACACGCAATTCGGTGGCAACGATGGTCATCAGGGGCGAATTGCCGCCATGGGCATTGAGCATGACCAGCTTGCGGATACCGCCCGCATGCAGATTTTCGCCAATGCCGATCCACTGGTTGACCGCTTCCGAAAAGGCGAGGCTCTGGGTGCCTTCCGTATCCATATGTTCGATGGAATAGCCGACGGGCTGTACCGGCAGGAAATTGACGTTCAGACCAGCCGGAATCGCCTCGCCAACCCGCGCGACAATACCTTCCGCGATAATCGTATCCGTCTCGAATGGCAGATGAGGGCCATGCTGTTCGTGTGCGCCAAGGGGCAGGACGACAATCATATCGCTGTTCTGATCGCGCAGTTCCGTCATGTTTTCCTCACTTTGTTTATTGGGCCCTGAACCTAAACTCGGTTCGCCGGGGGGGCAAGCCGAGCGGCGACAAGACTGGCTTTTGATTTAGCGGAACGTTTTTAACCTTGTTGTTTCATAAGTCGGACAATATTTTACGCTATAAACATCTCGGGCAATGTCGATCGAGCGACAAAATGAAGTCGCAACAAAGGGTGAGGTGGCAATGAACAAGGACAATAAAGCGGTTGTACTTTACCGGTTACAATCCGTCGCGCGTCTTTCAAGAACAGTTCTGGCCACACGGCTTCTGGAACAGGGACTTTATGCCGGGCAGGACGCAGTGATGCTGCAACTGGCTGCCGAAGACGGGCTGACGCCCGGCGTGCTTGCGCAGCGCCTCGGTGTGCGTCCGCCAACCATCACCAAGACGATTGCGCGCCTGCAAGGGCAGGGCTTTGTCGCCAAGCGTGCGTCCGAAACAGATCAGCGCCAGTCGCATGTCTATCTCACCCAGACCGGGCTTGAGACGATCAAGGCGATCGAGAAATCCATCCGCAAGACCGACAAGGACATGCTGAAGGGCCTCGACAAGAAGGAACGCAAGACTTTCCTGAAAATGCTTGGCCGTATGGAAGGCAATCTTGCGCTGCGCGGTCTCTCGCGTATTGTTGAAGAACCGTCTTCCGATGCCAGCGACGACGACGAAGCCGAATAAGCAAATCCGGCTACGGGTTACTGCCAAAAAAACTTTCAATTCAATAATTGCAATGGCATAACCGTTTTAATGATGACGCCCGTGTGACGTGAGACATAGGGGTGTTCGTGGCATGGACCGTTGGGGGAGGCGACTTGGCCCAGAAAATCAAGCTTTCGACCATCGCTGATGCGCTGGGTGTTTCGACAGCTACCGTTTCGCTTGCGCTGCGCGACAGTCCGCTTGTTGCCGACCAGACCCGTGAGAAGATCAAGGAACATGCCCGCGCCATCGGTTATATCTATAACCGTCGGGCAGCGAGCCTGCGCACATCACGGTCAGGGATCGTCGGTGTCGTGGTGCATGACATCATGAACCCGTTCTTCGCGGAAATTCTGAAATCCATCGAATCGGAACTCGACCGGTCGCGCCAGACCTTCATTCTGTCCAATCACTACGACCAGCTGGAAAAGCAGCGCACCTTCATGGATACGCTTTTGCAGCTCGGCGCCGACGGGGTGATCATGTCGCCCGCCATCGGCACGCCACCGGAAGATATCCAGATTGCCGAGGATAACGGCCTGCCGGTCGTGTTCATCGCGCGCAGTGTCGAGGGCGTTCACGCGCCTGTGTTTCGTGGCGACGATGCCTATGGCGTCGGCCTTGCCACCAACCACCTGATTTCACTCGGTCATAAGCGCATTGCGATGATCGGCGGCACTGACCAGACCTCGACCGGCCGTGACCGTTATCGCGGCTATGTGCAGGCGATGGACAAGGCCGGGCTGGAGATTCGCGACGACTGGCGCATCGCAGGCCCGCGCACCAAGCAGGGCGGGTTCGAAGTCGCGCCGCAGTTTCTCGCCTTGAAGGACAAGCCGACCGCTGCCGTCTGCTGGAACGATCTGACCGCAATTGGCCTGATGAACGGGATCGCGCGGGCCGGACTGGTGCCGGGCGACGATATTTCCGTCACCGGCTATGACGATCTGGAAGAGGCGGCCATTGCCACGCCCGCGCTTACAACCGTCTGGAACGGCCAGCGCGAAGTGGGCCGCCGCGCCGCCCGCGCTCTGCTCGATCAGTTGAACGGTGTCGAGGTTGCCTCGACGCAGGAACTCATCAAGCCGGAACTGCATATAAGGCAATCGACGTCCAAGCCCAAACACCCCTGATTCCCCCGCTCCGGGTCCGGTGTACCCTGACCGGTCGCCGGTCTCCCCGTGAACTGCGAAATGCTTCCCAGAGGAATATTGTCATGACCAAGCGCGACGCAACCGTTCTGGTGCTCGGAAACTTCAACGATTATGCCGTCGACCGTCTGTCCGGTGAGTTTTCCGTCCGCCGTATCCCGCACGGTGATGCGGCGCTGGTTGATGCCGCCTGGGCGAAGGATGTGCGTGGTATTGCCAGCATGTCCACCGTTGATGCGGCGCTGATCGACGCTTTGCCCAACCTGAAAATCATCGGCAATTTTGGCGTTGGTTATGATGCGGTTGACGCCAAACATGCCGCTGCCCGCAATGTGATGGTCACCAACACGCCAGACGTACTGACCGACGAAGTGGCGGATACGGCGCTTGGTCTTCTGATCGATACGGTGCGCGAATTGTCGAAATCGCAGGAATTCCTGCGCGCGGGTCGCTGGGAAAAGGAAGGCCGTTATCCGCTGTCGAAGCTGTCGCTGCGCGGACGCAAGGTCGGTATTTTCGGCCTTGGCCGTATTGGCAAGGCGGTCGCCCATCGTGTGGAGGCTTTCGGCCTGCCGGTTTCCTATCACAATCGCCGCAAGGCTGAAGGCGTCGCATACGATTACTATCCAAGCCTGCTTGAACTGGCCAAGGCGGTCGACACGCTAATTCTGGTTGCCCCGGGCGGCGCGGAAACTGCCAAGGCGGTGAATGCAGAAGTGCTGCAAGCGCTCGGCCCCGATGGCGTGTTGATCAATGTCGGTCGCGGTTCGCTGGTCGATGAGGATGCGCTGGCTGCGGCGCTGAACAATGGCACCATCGCCGCTGCGGGACTGGACGTTTTCTCGAATGAACCGTCAGTGCCGCAAGGCCTGCTCGACGCCCCAAACACGGTTTTGCTGCCGCATATCGCATCTGCATCACATAAGACCCGTCAGGCCATGGCGGATCTGGTGATCGACAATCTCATTGCATGGTTCGACACCGGCAAGGCGATCACGCCTGTGCCGGAAACGGAATTCGTTAAGGGAGTAGGGGAATAAGGCAGTAGGGGAGTAAGTGAAGAAGGAGCTTGATAGACGCCTCTGCGTCAATCACCCTATTCCCCTATTCCCCTATTCCCCTATTCCCCTATTCCCCTATTCCCCTATTCCCCTATGTTTCCGCACCGCATCGCCAAACGCCTCGAATATCTTCCGCGAGGGAGCGTCGGACTGGACCCAATATTCCGGATGCCACTGGACGCCGACAACAAAGCCCTTTGCGTCCTTGACGGAAACGGCTTCCACGGTGCCGTCTTCAGCCACAGCTTCCACTTCAAGGCGCGGCGCAAGCCGGTCGATAGCCTGACGATGAACCGAATTCACGCACACGCTGTCTTCCTTCAAAATTGCGCCAAGGCATGAATCCGGCTTGATCTGGATCGGGTGCTGGATTGCGAAACGCTCTGCCTGACTTTCAGATTCCGGCGCGCGGTGGTCCATGCGCCCCTGTAACTGCTGAATCTCGGTAGCGAGCGTACCGCCCAGCGCCACATTCAGCTCCTGAATGCCGCGGCAGATCGCCAGCACCGGCACGCCTTTTTCAATGGCGGCACGGATCAGCGGCAGCGAGGTCGCGTCACGGGCATTGTCATAGGGTTCGAAAGCGGCGCTCGGTTCCACGCCATAAAGCGACGGATTGACGTTCGATTTCGAGCCGGTGATCAACACGCCGTCCACCGCGTCGAGAATGGCGTCGAGATCCATCTTGTCGCCAAAGCTTGGCACGAGAAGCGGCGTCACTTGCGCGACATCGATTGCCGCAGCCAGATATTGATCCGGTGCTGCATGCCAGGTGTAATTCTCGAAAGGTTTGACGTCAGTTGGGACAGCAATCAGGGGGCGGGACTTCGACATAGCACTCGGATCCGTTGATTTGGCTCTTATCTGGAGCGGCATTCAGCCTTCTGCAATAGAACACATCCCGAAAAGAGTGAAACAATTTTCAGGTAGGATGTGCATCAGCATAACCTCACGCGATTGGCGGGAAGTGTCGTCTTTTCATCACGCTCGCGCGCCTTTTGTGTATTGTCCCGATTTAAGGCTAAATTTGCGTCTGTGTGCGGTTCAAATGCCGCTATGAATGTGCTCTAGAATTTTGCAATGAGGCGCACCCCGAAAATTGTTTCACACTTTTCGGGGTGCGCTCTACCAGGGGCAAAGATGGATTGGCAGTTGAGGGGATGTATGACTGACGATCAGCTGTTCTCCGTCCGGGGCAAGGTCATTGCCGTGACGGGAGGCTCCTCGGGTCTGGGCTTGCGCATGGTGCATGTGCTGGCAGGGCACGGGGCGCGGGTGATCTCTATTTCACGCACGCATGCAGGTGAAAGCCTGTGCCCATCGGGCGGTGAGGTTCTTGAAATCATGGCGGATGTCACCCATCCGGATGAAATCATGCGCGCCTTCGACGAAGCCGAGCAGCGTTTCGGGCCGATCTCGACCCTGTTCAACAATGCTGGCGTCGCCCATATGGCGCGGGCGCTCGACACGACGCGCGACATGCTCGAACATATTTTCGAGGTCAATGTGGCGGGTGCTTTCTTCGTGGCGCAGGAAGCTGCACGCCGTATGATCGCGCAGGGCGCAGGCGGCTCCATTATCAATACCACCAGCATTCTGGGCGACAGGCCGCAGAAAGGCGCAGCCGCCTATTCCATGTCGAAGGCCTGCATCACGCAGATGACACGCGCGCTTGCACTCGAATGGGCCGCGCATGATATTCGCGTCAATGCGATTTCGCCGGGCTGGTTTCCGACCCGAATCAATGAAGAACAGCTCAATGGACCGGCCGCGGGCTACTTCAAAGGACGTAATCCGCTGCGCCGTCTCGGCGAACCGCAGGATCTGGACGGTGTGGTGCTGATGCTGGCCTCTGAAGCCAGCCGCTACATGACCGGCACCATCGTCAATGTGGACGGTGGTCACAGCCTCTGAGGGCCTTAGTGCGGGATAGGGATTTATTCCGCACCAGCGTGGTTTCCTCCGGGTTTTCCCCGTCGGTTACCATTATCCGGGGATATTCTCTAGTTTTATTGTAGAATACCTGTGAAGAGCGCACACGCCGGGAGGCGTAATACAGCTCGTTTTGCCACTCTGCTTTCAAGGGTAAATTACTTGAAGGCGTTCGCTTTAAAAGCCTCTGGTTGTATTGCTATTTGATAGGTTGCGGTTAAGTTGTTCTTCTGTGAATAATTGGGATACATCTTATGGTGGCGGGGGTAACAGCTTGTGGTTTCATTTCGCGAAAGATATTTTTAAGTCATTAGTGCAATAATTGCCCCCACGATAGGGACACAAGCAAGGACATGTGGCGGAGCCGTAAACCTGACATACCTGCAGACGTGCGGCTTTCTTTCATGCGATCACTGTATGGTAATCGCACTACGCTCTGGTTTGGCTTGTTGGCCCATGTGGTGGCCTGTGTCGTCATCTATGTAAAAACTGTCGACTGGCATTTCATTGGCTTTGCCGGGCTTTTTGCCGTTGTCGCTCTCGGTCGTCTCTACGACATGCGGCAGTTCGATCGCGCCAGGCTTACCCATCTCACATCCGCCGATCTCGACCGCTGGGAACTGCGCTATCTCGTCGGCGCTTCGCTGGTTTGCGCGACGCTTGGCATGTTGTGCTTCTTCTCGATCTTCGTGCTGCGGGATCCCTTTGCCGAACTGGCCAGCCTGACCATTCTGCTGGCTTCGGTCGTTTCCATCGTCGGGCGCAATTATGCCTCGGCGAAGGCTGTCGTCTTGATGTCGATTTGCACGCTTATCCCGGTGCTGGCCGGGCTTGTGCTTGCGGGGACTCCCTTTCACATCATCATCGGCCTGCTGCTGATCCCGTATTTCCTGTCCAATATCGAGATGGCCAACGGACTGCGTGAGTTTCTCTTTGCAGCCGTCATGGGCAAGCGGCGTTTGTCGATTGTGGCGGGCCGGTTCGATGCCGCGCTCAATAACATGCCGCAGGGCCTTCTTATGCTCGACGGCCAGCAGCGGATTGCGGTGATCAACAACAAGGCCAAGGCGATGCTGCGGATCGCCGAGCACACCAAGTTGCACGGGCGTCGGCTGGAAGTGCTGCTGCGCTATTGCGCACGGGAAGGGCTGTTTCCGCATAATGATATGGCGAATGTCCGCGCCCGCATGACCGACCTTGTCGCCGGACGCAAGACGCGCGACATTTTCCAGCTTTCCGGCGATCGCTATATAGAATGTATCGGTAACCAGACAGTCGGCGACGGCGCGGTTCTCATGTTTGAGGACGTGACGCAGCGCGTCGAGGCGGAAGCCCGCATTCAGCACATGGCGCGGTTCGACGGTCTGACCAGTCTTCCCAATCGTAACTATTTTGAGACCATGGTGCGCACGCTGCGCGCTCAACAGTCGCCGGAAAGCCTTGCTGCTTTGGTGGTCATCGATATCAACCACTTCAAGCATGTCAACGACACGCTCGGCCACCATACGGGCGACGTGTTGTTGCGGCTGTTTGCGCAGCGGCTCTATTCGCTCGACCAGCAGCGCTTTGTGGTCTCACGGTTTGGCGGCGACGAATTCGTCGTGTTTGTTTTCAATCTCAAGACACAGGCCGAAATTACCGGTGTCATGGATCACATCACGTCGGTTGTGTCCGGCGTCTATGATCTCGACGGCGATCACGTCCATATCGATATCAGCGCCGGTATTGCGATGGAGAACATTGCCAATTGCGATGTCGGCAATATGCATATCAATGCCGATCTGGCGCTTTATGAAGCGAAAGGTGACGAAGACCGGCAATGGGCGGTTTTCGTCGGCGCGATGGATACCAAATATCGCAGCCGCCAGAAGCTCAAGGCCGACCTCCGGCAGGCCATCGGCAATAATGAAATCAAGGTCGTCTATCAGCCGATCGTCAGTGCGCAATCTCTGCGCATTGTTGCCTGTGAAGCGCTGGCGCGCTGGGTGCATCCAGAATTGGGCAACGTGCCGCCTGCCGAATTCATTCCGCTGGCCGAGGAAATGGGCATCATCACAGATATCACCCGTTTCATGCTGGAACAGGCCTGCATGGACTGCCTGACCTGGGGTGATCGCATTGGTGTTTCCGTCAATCTGTCGGCCATCGATCTGAAGAGCAGCGAGATTGCCCGCGATATCGCCTCTGCCTTGCAGAAGTCCGGTCTTCCCGCCCATCGTCTGGAAGTCGAAGTGACGGAAAGCGCAATCATCGCCGACCGCAACAAGACGTCGATGGTTTTGCAGCGGCTGAAAAATGCCGGCATCAATATCGCGCTCGACGATTTCGGTACGGGCTATTCCAGCCTCAGCTATCTCAACACGCTGCCGCTGACCAAGGTGAAGGTGGACCGTTCCTTTGTCCGCGATATCACTACCGACCGCCGGTCGCTGATGTTGTTGCGCGGGGTAACGCAGCTCTCGCATGAGCTGGGTCTTGGCGTCACCGTCGAAGGTGTGGAGACCGAAGAGCAGCTCGCGCTTATTCGCGTTGCCGCCGGTGCCGATCTGGTGCAGGGCTATCTTCTCGGCATGCCGCTGCCAGCGGATACAATCGGCTCCATGACGACAAAATCCGTCACATGGCGCGAAGGCGGTCGTACCGTCGCCTGACCATCGGCCTGATCCAATTTTTGGACGGAACCATGCCCCGTGACAATTGCGCGCGACGGATGCGGGCGAGGGCGGGCTGAACTTCGTTTCGACAAGGAAGATGTCGCTCCGCGCAGGTCGAGTAATTATGGCAAAGACGGCAAAATGCCCTGAAATGCGGTTCATCGCGCATTTCGGATGCCACGCATTGAAAAAACGCTGTTTCGATGTGGCGAATCTGTGGCAATACTATGCCGGGAAAAAGGCGCGGGGGCGTATATGCGGTTGAACTTATACCTTTACATGAAGGTAAACCTGCTTATTCTGCGCGCTAAATTGAAGTGCATGATTTGGTGGTGCGGAAATCGCTTATATGACTGATTCAGCTGTCTCGGGGGAGAAACCGCCGCTATCCAATTTTGCGCGACAGCTGCTGCATTTTCTGGATCGTGTCGAGTATCGACGGATCGTCCATGCGGAAGATTTGGAAGAGATCGGTCGGCTTCGCTACCGCTCCTATCGTACCCGCAATGTGATGGATGAGGCCGAAGTGCCGTCCATTGTCGACGATATCGATCGGGACAGCCACGCTTTCGTCTATGGGGTGCATGTTGACGGGCAGCTCGTCAGCACATTGCGCATTCATCACATCACGCCCGATCATCGCAAGGGAACAAGCTATGCGCTGTTTCCCGATATCCTCGATCCGTTGCTCAATAGCGGCATGCATTTCGTCGATCCGACCCGCTTTGCCGCCGATCCAGAGTTGCTGAGCGAATATCCGGCCATCCCCTATATCACGTTGCGCATTGCCGCGATGGCGTCGGAATTCTTCGTGGCCGATCAATGCCTTGCCTCGGTCAAGCCGGAGCATATGGCGTTTTACAAACGTATTTTCGGCACGTCGATGATGGCCGATGCGCGTGAACATGCGGGCTATGGCATCAAGGTCGGGCTGGGTGCCGCGCCGATCCGCAATATTCGCGACGCGGTTGCGGTGCGTTTTCCGTTCTTCAAGTCATTGCCGCGCGAGCGGCAGGCGATCTTTGCCGATAGCCGCAGCACTGTTGTGCCGCTGACGATATTGCCGACTGCGAAATATACGGGACTGGGCGTATAAGCGATTACTATGCTTTCTAGAGCGGTTCCCATTTTAACGGAATCGCCGGAGCCGCTCTATCCATTTGTTTTTACGCATTATCCGACGCATCGAAGCGGGATCAGAAATCAGTCCGGTGAACTGATTTCCCCGCGTAGGCGCTTCGTACTTTTGCTGGAAATGCTCCATAGGCAGTGTTCTAAATAATTAGATGTAGCGCATCGCGCGAATCCGATTTACGAAGACTGCGGAACCGCTTTACGCGGAGAGAGAGGGTTGCTGCGACGAAAAGACTTGGCGTTCGTGCCGGGCTTTTGTTGTGTGCAGATTGAAGATCGCAGGTGTTTTCGCTTAACATCATCGATGTTGGGTGGAAAATCTGAATGGGTGGAACGAAAATGGCAGAACATCATACGACGGCTCCGGCTGAACTTGGCGCACCGATGGACTATGCTGAGCATGAGAAAACTTATGCCGGTTTCACGGGCCTGTTTAAATGGGGCACAGTGGCGGTCGTCGCCCTTATGATTGCCATGGCGTTCGGCTTTTTCGCTGGTGGTTTCTTTTCCGCGACCATTCTTTTTGTCCTAGTCTGCGTCGCTGCCTGGTTCATCCTCTAGCGCATTGACGCTGGCCGGATGGCGACATCCGGTCTTGCGAAAATGTTGCAAGATCCAAGACCGAACCGGGATTAACCCCGCATGATTTGATCGAATGCCTTGGCATGGGTTACCGTGCCGAGGTTTTATGCATGTCTGTATCTCAGTTTATTTCAAAGGGTCTCATTTGAGAGGCTCGCAATTCTGCCCGACCGCAAGGCCGGATCAAGCCCGGATTACGACCATGAAAGGGAAACCAGCTTGGCCCAGACGTTATTTATCCCGCTAGAGAGTGCCCCCAACGAGACACGCGTTGCGGCATCGGCGGAGACGGTGAAGAAATTCATCGCGCTCGGCTTCGATGTCGTCGTGGAAAAAAACGCCGGTGAGAAATCGCGCATTCCCGATGCCGATTTTGCTGCCGCCGGTGCCCGCATAGGCACGACGGCTGACTCCAAAACGGCAGACGTTATTTTGAAAGTGCGCCGTCCCACGGAAACGGAACTCAAAGGGTATAAATCGGGCGCAGCATTGTTTGCCATGCTTGATCCCTATGGTCATGAAGATGCGGTGGCGGCGCTCGCAAAGGCCGGAATTTCGGCTTTCACCATGGAATTCATGCCGCGCATCACCCGTGCGCAGGTGATGGACGTGCTGTCGTCGCAGGCAAACCTTGCCGGTTATCAGGCCGTAATCGACGCGGCGGAAGTCTATGACCGCGCCATGCCGATGATGATGACGGCAGCCGGTACGGTTCCTGCCGCCAAGGTCTTCGTGATGGGTGCAGGCGTTGCCGGTCTTCAGGCCATCGCAACGGCGCGTCGTCTCGGTGCTGTCGTGACGGCAACCGACGTTCGCCCTGCTGCAAAGGAACAGGTCGCCTCGCTCGGTGCGAAATTCATCGCCGTCGAGGATGATGAGTTCAAGGCTGCCGAAACCTCTGGCGGTTACGCCAAGGAAATGTCGAAGGAATATCAGGCGAAGCAGGCAGCACTCGTTGCCGACCACATCGCCAAGCAAGACATCGTCATTACCACGGCGCTCATTCCGGGCCGTCCGGCCCCGCGTCTGGTGTCCAAGGAAATGGTCGCTTCCATGCGTCCGGGTTCCGTTCTGGTCGATCTCGCCGTCGAGCGCGGCGGCAATGTCGAAGGCGCTATCCCCGGTCAAGTTGCCGAAGTGAATGGCGTCAGAATCGTCGGCCATCTCAACATGTCGGGCCGTATTGCTGCGAGCGCGTCGCAGCTCTATGCCCGCAACCTGATTGCTTTCCTTGAAACGCTCGTCGACAAGGAAACCAAGCTTCTCAAGATCGATCCGCAGGAAGAACTGGTCAAGGCGACGCTTCTGACCCATCAGGGCGCGATCTTGCACCCGGCCTTCGCCAAGGCTGATGCAGCGCCTGCCGCAGCCGCGCCTGCAGCCGAAAAGCCAGCGAAGCCTGCTGCCAAGCCGAAAGCGGCACCGAAGCCGAAAGTGGCAAAGGCGGAAGTAGTCGGCGACGCCAAACCGGCACCGAAAGCAGCGAAAAAAGCGCCTGCAAAAGCACCGAAGACTGCTGCAAAGTCTTCGTCTTCCCCCAAGTCTCCTGTTGATGGAGGAGAGGCATAATGGCCGAAACTAGTCTCGATAAAGCTCTTGAGAGCCTGAACCAGGCCGCAGATGCTGTCCGTCAGGCTGCGGAAAACGCCGGTGGTCTGGGTGATGCTGCGGCGGCTGCCGCGCATGCCGCATCGGGCGGCGCGATCGATCCGTTCGTGTTCCGCTTTGCGATTTTCATTCTGGCGATTTTCGTCGGCTATTATGTCGTGTGGTCGGTTACGCCTGCGCTGCACACGCCGCTGATGGCTGTTACCAACGCCATTTCATCGGTGATCGTGGTGGGTGCGCTTCTGGCCGTCGGCCTTTCGCTTTCGGGCTGGGCAACCGGCTTCGGTTTCATTGCGCTCATTCTGGCGAGTGTCAACATTTTCGGCGGCTTCCTGGTCACCCAGCGCATGCTTGCCATGTACAAGAAAAAAGAAAAGTGAGGCTGAACCATTATGAGCGTTAATCTCGCAGCCTTCCTTTACCTCGTCTCTGGCGTGCTGTTCATTCTGGCGCTGCGCGGCCTGTCGCATCCGACGACCAGCCGTCAGGGCAATATGTACGGCATGATCGGTATGGCGATTTCCATCGTCACCACGCTTCTGCTGGCGCGTCCAAGCTTCGGCGGCCTGTCGCTGATCGTCATCGGCATCGCCATCGGTGGCGGCATCGGTGCCGTTATCGCGCGCCGCATCGCCATGACGGCCATGCCGCAGCTCGTGGCCGCGTTCCACTCGTTGATCGGCCTTGCTGCCGTTCTGGTGGCCGCTGCCGCAATTTACTCGCCACATTCCTTCGGTATCGGCGAAGTGGGCCAGATTCATGGTCAGGCGCTGATCGAAATGTCGCTGGGCGTCGCCATCGGCGCGATCACTTTCACCGGCTCGATCATCGCCTTCCTCAAGCTTGACGGTCGCATGTCGGGCAAGCCGATCATGCTGCCGGGACGTCATGTCATCAATGCCGCGCTGGCAGCTGCCATCGTGGTGCTGGTTGTTGTGCTGGTGAACACCGAAAGCCATTTCGTGTTCTGGCTGATCGTGCTTCTGTCGCTGGTATTCGGCGTGCTGATCATCGTGCCAATCGGCGGTGCGGACATGCCGGTCGTGGTCTCCATGCTCAACTCCTATTCGGGCTGGGCAGCGGCAGGCATCGGCTTCACGCTTGGCAATCTGGCGCTGATCATCACCGGCGCGCTGGTCGGTTCGTCGGGCGCGATCCTGTCCTATATCATGTGTAAGGGCATGAATCGTTCGTTCATCTCGGTCATTCTCGGCGGCTTTGGCGGCGATACGTCTGGCGGTCCGGCGGGCGAGGTTGAACAGCGTCCGGTCAAGCAGGGTTCTGCCGACGATGCGGCCTTCATCATGAAGAACGCTTCTAAGGTCATCATCGTGCCGGGCTACGGCATGGCGGTGGCGCAGGCGCAGCACGCGCTGCGTGAAATGGCCGACAAGCTCAAGGCGGAAGGCGTCGAAGTCAAATACGCCATCCATCCGGTGGCCGGTCGTATGCCGGGCCATATGAACGTGCTTTTGGCCGAGGCCAACGTGCCTTACGATGAAGTGTTCGAGCTGGAAGACATCAATTCGGAATTCGCGCAAGCCGATGTGGCTTTCGTGATCGGCGCGAATGACGTCACCAATCCAGCCGCGAAGACCGATCCGAAGTCACCGATTTTCGGCATGCCGATCCTCGATGTCGACAAGGCCGGCACGGTTCTGTTCATCAAGCGCGGCATGGGCTCAGGCTATGCGGGCGTGGAAAACGAACTGTTCTTCCGCGACAACACCATGATGCTCTTCGCCGACGCGAAGAAGATGGTAGAAAGTATTGTGAAGGCGCTTGATCACTAAATATCTTTGTGATTGAAATAAAGGGCGGGAACTTCCCGTCCTTTATTTATTTCTTTGGAGGTTTTATGAAAAACTTCATTATTTTTATTATGATGTATATTTTTAATTTTTCTTACGCACAAGCCGAAGTTATCGCTACTTTCCCTCAGGGCGACGGTAAAAATGCGGTTACGGCTAATGTTTATTTTACTGCTACAGTGACGCAAAAGAGTGTTGCAGAACTGGGGGACGCGTTCAATCAGCTCAGTACAAAATATCCTTCTTTGAGAGGCATAAATCTCGTCATCAACAGCCCGGGTGGAAGTGCTTTTGACGGATTGCTAGCTTATACGATTGTGAAGGGTTCATCTGTTCCCGTCAGGGCCATCAACGGTGGTATGACAGCTTCAGCCGCAACGTTTATCTATTGTGCCGCAGGAGAGCGTCAAGCCTTGCCGGGTTCTTTGTTTCTGCTACATGCTGCAGCCTCCGATGCAATGGGAGGCAAGCCTGACGAGATAATGCGAGTGCTGGCAACGTTGGAACATCTTCATAAATTTGGGAAGGATGTGTATAGTAAATGCACGTCCATGAGTGATGATGAGATAGAAACAATATTTAAAACCGAATATTTTGCCAAATTTCTGGATGATCAACAGGCGTCGGATATCAAGCTCAGCAATCAAACGGTGGAAGCGATCCCGCAGCCAGATATTTCAATTTTCATTCTCGACAAGGAAACCAGCAACTAGTTTTCTGGCTCAGAATCAGAATTGCATTTCGGGTCAATGACACCCTCGTTCAGTTCAGTTGAATTTTCAGACTGACTTTCGCCTGATCCCATGGAGCAGGATCAGCCGTAAATCATATAGTCCTGCAGAGCGCGTAGTTCGGCGATCTTCGAGCCGGGCTGCGGCGCAGCATTGGCGTAGGTGATGAGTTCACCCTTCTTGATCGGCGCGATGACCGAGCCGTTCTGGAGTAGGCCACAGGGAATAGCCTTGGCTGCACGGGCTTCCGGCGTCGTCATGATCCATGAGCGATAGCAATATTGGCCGATGGCATCGAGATGGTCGCCGGGCTGCAAATCCTTCTTGGCCACGGCGCAAACTTCCGCCACCGGCTTCGGCAGCGGCACCATATCGGACTTGCCGTGCAGCACCACGCGCGCCACGGTCAACGGCACTTCCAGCGAGGTGAGGTGGAAGGGGCGGTGGAAGGTGAAATAGGGGCCTTTGCCCATCTTCAGGTCTTCCAGACGCTCGACAAGGCGGGGATGTTCCATCTTGGCGATGACGAAGACGCCCGGCGATACGCCGCGCCCGATGGAATAATCGACCACGCCCGATTTATTGAGAACGCCGCCATCTTCCTTCGGGATCAGGGTGCGGCTCAGTTCGTCGATTGCGGCTCTAGGGCCATGCATGCCTGCTATATCCGGCACAAGCCCGGTAGCATTGGCGATGGCCGCCATTTCAACCATGGTCTTGGAGCCGTCGATGAATTCCACCAGCAGGCGGACATTCATGTTCCGCCGATCCGCCTCTTCCTGATAATCGTCGGGGATCGCATCGAAATTGAGCGGATTGTTCTTGCCTTTGCCTGCGGCCACAACCTTGTGGCCCATGGCGGACACGAATTCGATCAGCTCCATGCAGGATGAAGGCTCATCGCCAGCGCCCAGCGAATAAATCACGCCCTGCTTGTCGGCCTCGGCCTTGAGATAGGGGCCGATGGTGACATCGGCTTCGACATTCATCATCACGAGATGCTTGCCATTGCGGATCGCCTTGATGCCGGTTTCCGCGCCCACTTCCGGAATGCCGGTGGCATCGATCACAACGTCTATCAGCGGGTTGGAGAGGATCAGGTCGTTGTCGCCGGTGACGGCGATCTTGCCATTCTCGATGGCGCGGGTCATCGCCGCTTCGCTATTGGCTTCCTGCGCGTTTTCTTCGTCGCCATAGGCGGTGCGCACAGCTTTGAACGTGTTTGGCAGCGTGCGTGCGGAAAGTGCGCCGACTTCGATGCCCTGCATCCGCGCCACCTGCGTGACGATGTCCGTGCCCATCTCGCCAGCGCCAATCAGACCGATGCGGATAGGCTTGCCGGTTTCAGCTCGCGCTGCAAGATCGCGTGCCAGTCCAACCAATGCCACATTTGTCGTCATGAAACTCTCCGCAAAGCTAATGGCCGCAATTTTGTATCTACGCATTCCCGAAAGCAAAATCGCTTCACACTTTTACTGGGAATGCCTGGCAGGTAATCGGTAATATTGTCACGTTCGTGTTGAATTACGTGCGTAATAGACCAACAGTCTCTATATCAACACCGACAGGCGCGCATCCCCAATCTGCGCGACAAAATATGCATCCCTTTATAGGGCCACTGGAGCCAAAATGAGCAGTGTATCCCCCTTTGATCTTGTGATCTTCGATTGTGACGGCGTTCTCGTCGATAGCGAAGTTCTGTCCTGCCTCGCTTTCGAGCGCGTTTATGCCAATCACGGCATGGAACTGCCGCAGGGCACGGTGGCCAAGGGCATCGGCATGAAACAGGCCGATATCATGAAGATGATCGAGGATATGACCGGCCATCGCCTGCCGGATGGCGTGGATGGCGAATTCTGGCCCGCCACCCGAACCTTGTTTGCCGAAGCGCTGGAGCCGACAATCGGCATCGCGAGCTTCCTGCGTGAACTGCCGCAGAAGCGTTGCGTGGCCTCGTCCTCGCATCCGGAGCGCATTGCCTTCAGTCTGGAAAAGACCGGCATCAATCATTATTTCGGCGATGCCGTTTATTCGTCCACCATGGTCAAGCGCGGCAAGCCTGCACCGGATCTGTTTCTGTTCGCTGCCGACAAGATGGGCGTCGACCCGTCGCGTTGCGTGGTGATCGAAGATTCGCCCTTCGGTGTCGAAGGCGCGATTGCCGCAGGCATGACCGCTTTTGGTTACACCGGCGGCGCGCATACCTATGACGGCCATGCCGAGCGCCTTTCGTCCAAGGGCGCGCATCAGGTTTTCATGCATTGGGATGATATTGCCCGGGAAATTCTGGTTGCCGCCTAAAGTTTATAAGGTAAACAAAGGGCAAATCAGTTCAGCAGGAATGGCCAGCGAATGAAAGACGCAATCACGCTCGATCAGTTGCGCGACGCAATCGGCACGGAAATCGGATGTTCCGAGTGGCGCGAAGTCACACAGGAAATGATCAACCAGTTCGCGGATGCGACGGACGATCATCAGTTCATCCATGTCGATCCGGACCGCGCTGCCAAGGAAACGCCTTTTGGCGGCACCATTGCGCATGGCTTTCTGACGCTGTCGCTTTTGTCCACGCTGGCCTATGAAGCGCTTCCCATGCTGGAAGGCGCAACGATGGGCATCAATTACGGCTTCGACAAGCTGCGTTTCCAATCGCCGGTCAAGACCGGCGCGCGGGTGCGTGCGCGCTTCAAGCTGGCCGATGCCGATATTCGCCCATCGGGCCGCGTCGTGAATTATTACGATGTGACGCTCGAAATCGAGAACTCGCTGAAGCCGGCCTTGACGGCCACCTGGCTGACGATTGCCGTTGTAGAGCCGCCAAAAGACTAAGAGCCTGTTCCAAAAGTCGCCCTGTGTGGCTGCAAATGGCAATTTCCTTCATTCCGGTGCTCACGTACCCAAAAGTACGCTCCGCTCCGGTACTCGAAAATCACCATTTTCGCACACACATGTCGCTTTTTGATTCAGGCTCTAAGGCTGAACGGCATCAAGCCGCTTCGCGATAGGATACCGGAAGCCGCCCTTCTTCATCGAGAGGGGCGGCTTTTCCTTTATGCGTGGTCATCAGCTCGCGGAAGAAAAACGGGCCATGCAGGAACATGCCGAAATCGTAGAAGTTCTTCTTTTCCGCCCCGCGCACATAGAGAAGGTGCATCAGGAAGAAGTTGCCCTTGGAGCGCTTGTAACGGTTTTCGCTGTGGACGTTCTTGAAGCGGATGCGATGAATGAGTGGCGGATTGGCCGCCTTGATCTTCAGGGCGCTGGCTGGGTCGGAACCGTAGAAATGGATTATATCCGTCAGCACCTGGAATTCCGACCATAGGACCGGGCTGTCTTCAAGCACCACGCGCACATCCTCGCGGAGCGCTTTCGCTCGTGGATGCAGGGCGATCATCATCAGGCAGGAGCCCACGGCCAGCAGTGATACCGGCTGCCGCTTCAGAAGGTCGGGGCGCTGACGCTGAACGGTGGCAAGCGCCTCGACAGCCGGCACAGTGCCGAGACTATGCGCAACAATGATGACTTCATCCGCATGGCTTTCTTCGATCTTGCGCATCAGCGCTTCGGCGAAAGCCGCCCGGCGCTGGTTCAGCTTGGCGTTGCGGTCATGAATGCGGTCATAGGCTGCCGACCAGTCGTCGAGCAGATAGGACATGAAGAACTTGTCGCCGGGCTTGCGCACGAGAAGCGTTGCAAGGAAGGCTGCGAGCGGCGCGGACCAGAGAAGATGCAGCGCTGAAAAACCGGCCAGCATCGGCGCAGTGGCGACAAGGGCTGCAACGCCCAAAATGGCGAGCGACAGCAGGAATGGCCACAGGAAGAACAGCACGAAGCGCCAGCTCGTCGTGAGATAGCGCCACAGCGTGCCGGTGAACAGGATGTTCATGAAGGCGAAGAAGCCGGTCAGCATCCGCCTGGGCGTCGAGCGCGCGGCATAATCGTCAAAAATGTCCGCAGTGCCGAACTGGCAAAACTCGGTCTCCGTTCGCCAGCCATTGCCCTCAGTGACAGCCAACGTCGTGCCGCTATTGTCCGGCTCGTCCGTCATGGGCGGCAGCTTGGTCTTGGCGTTCCAGAGCTTGTCGAAGTCTTTCAGGACTTGCGCGTGGCGCACGCGGACGGCTTTGGGGTGCAGGCCTTCATAGCCTGTGAACTGGATAACGAGTCGCTTGCGGAGGGACATGAAACAAACAAATGGAATCAAAAAACAGGAAACGCGCCGGATAATCCCGTAGGGAGCCGGTAGCGGGGTGGGGCATCCCCATTGGACGGCTATTGAGGCCGAATTATGCGGGAAACGAGCGGCTCATTAACGCATTTGTCTGACCGGAACTATAGTCAATTGGTGTAAAGACGGTATTTCACAGGGGGAGATGGCCAAATTTGCATGTTGAGGTGGACAGCCCGGGCTCGATCTGGTAATAGCCAGCACCAATTTGCAGCGTTTCCGTTGCGAAGCTTGGGAGCCTTAGGGCGTTGCTCGGCCGGTCAGACCGGCTGAAATCGTTAAAAGACCCCCGAACGGCCTCAGGCTTAACCGAAATTCTAACCGATACGGGAATACACGTGCAGGTACTCGTCCGCGATAATAATGTTGATCAGGCTCTCCGCGCTCTCAAGAAAAAGATGCAGCGCGAAGGTATCTTCCGCGAAATGAAGATGCGCGGCCACTACGAAAAGCCATCTGAAAAGCGCGCTCGCGAAAAGGCAGAAGCCGTTCGTCGCGCCCGTAAGCTCGCTCGCAAGCGTGCACAGCGTGAAGGCCTCGTTGGCGGCGCCCGCGGCGCTCGCTGATCGACCTCAAAACAGGCGCCGCTTTTGTGGCGCCTTTTTGCTATCCGGTGCTTCCTTCGGTTGCGCCGGTTTTTGCATGTCCTGATTTCAGAGTTTTTGTTGCCGAAACAGCTCGGTTTCATCTTTTTATTAAAGTTTAGCGTTGGCTCTAAAAAAGTTTCTAGACTTTGCCGGGCGAGTTATGTGTAAAAACAAATGATTAGGATATTCAGCTTTCGGGCCGGATATTGGAAGGCGATACAGGCTTTTTGCTGCCGCCTTTTCGCTGTTTTTATCTGACAGTTCCAGTGAGCCCTTGCCGGGCTGGCGCGGACTGAAATGAACAAGGCGGTCCCGCAAGACTCTTCGGCTCTGAAGCGCCCGTGCGTTGAACGAAAGCCGGGGCGGGGTGGAGAAGAAACGGGTCATAAATGCCCGGTTTCGATGGAACTAAAAGGAACACTGTCGTTGCCAACACGCTTCAAGGTGATGCAATCGTCCGAAACCAGGATTTCGGGAGTTGAGACATTCGGTGGAAACCGGGCTGGAATCGGTCGTCACGGTTTTTTGATTGCCGCCACGCTTTTGGCTCTGACCGTGGCCGGTTGCCAAAGCTCGACCACGACGGCGCTGAGTACTGTTGATCGGGCGCAGGGTTCGAGCGAGAATATCAGTTCGCTCACCAGCGTGATCCAGTCCAATCCGCGTGATCCGGAAGGCTATAATGTTCGCGGCTCTGCCTATGGCAAGGCCGGGCGTTACAAGGAAGCGATCCGCGATTTCGATCAGGCGATTGCGCTCAATCCGAATTTCTATCAGGCCTATTCCAACCGCGCGCTGGTCTATCGCTATATGGGCGATACCAACAAGGCTGCGCAGGACTACAGCAAGGCCATCCAGCTCAATGGACAGTATGACGCCGCCTATATCGGTCGCGGGAATGTCTACCGCCAGGCGGGCCGTCTCGATCAGGCTCTGAACGATTTCAATCAGGCTATCGCCTTGCAGACGACTGATGGTCGCGCCTATCACAATCGCGGCCTGATCTATCAGGCCAAGGGCCAGCACAAGCAGGCCATCGAGGATTTCTCCAAGGCGATTTCGCTCAACTCCACAGCGCCGGAGCCTTATAACGGCCGCGGCCTTTCCTATGTGGCGCTGAACGACTACGACAACGCTTTCGACGATTTCAACACGGCCATCACGCTGGATCAGGGCGTTGCGGAAAGCTGGGCCAATCAGGCGCTGGTTTACGAGCATCGCGGTGAGAAGGCGAAAGCCGCCAGCTCTTATTCGAAGGCTGTGCAGCTTGATCCGCGATACCAGCCTGCCAAGGACGGTCTTTCACGCACACGCGGATAATTTGCGAAAACATTTCCACATGAAAAGCGGCGCGCTCCAAAATCGGGCGTGCCGCTTTTCTTTATTCTAGCCTGCGATATATTGGTATCTATGTCGCTCTTCGATCATATTGGCTTCAAAGCCAAAGATATTCGCCGCAGCCTTTCATTCTATGAAAGCTGTATGCCTGAGCTTGGACTGGAAGTTATTGCACGTTCGGGCAGTGGCTTCTTCGTCAGCGGCGGGGAGAGGGCGCCTGTGCCTTTCCTCTGGATTCATGGCTCTGGAGGACCTGAAGACGGGGCGGCCATGGACGCAGCCGAGGCGAAGCCGGGCGAGCATCTGCACCTTATGTTCACTGCCGGGAGCCGCGATGCGGTGGACGCCTTTCACCGGGTAGCGCTCAACGCCGGTGGCAGCAATAGCGGCCAACCCGCTTATCAGGGCCCGGAAGAGATGGGCTATTACGCGGCGCTGGTCTTCGATCCCGACGGAAACACGCTGGAAGCGGGTTTCCGTGAGAGGAAGCGGTAAGCGAGCCTGATCAGGCGCGCAGGTTGCGCTTGTCGAGGCGGCTGACCAGACGGTCGCCGATCCACTGGATGCCGCAGACCATGATGATCAGAATGATCACAACGGCGATCATGATCTGCGTTTCGAAACGCTGATAACCGTAGCGGATGGCGAGATCGCCCAGACCGCCTGCGCCGATGGCGCCAGCCATGGCCGAAGCACCCACCAGCGTGATGATCGTCACGGTGAAACCGGCAATGATGCCGGGCAGGGCTTCCGGCACCAGCACTTCACGCACGATTGTCCAGCGGCTTGCGCCCATCGAGCGCGCCGCTTCGACCAGACCGTGATCCACCTCACGCAGCGATACTTCCGCGATGCGCGCATAATAGGGGATAGCCGCAATCGACAGCGGGACGATGGAGGCCCATGTGCCGATCGACGTGCCGACAATGAAGCGGGTTACGGGGATCAGCGCCACCAGAAGAATGATGAACGGCACTGAACGGAAGCCATTGATGATCGCGCCCAAAAGGGTGTTGACCGTCAGGTTCTGCGCAAGGCCGCCGCGTTCGGTCAGGATCATGATGAGGGCGAGCGGCAGACCGACCACGAGCGAAATCAGGCTCGAAAAGCCGGTCATGATGATGGTCTCCCAGAAGGAGCGCCAGAGAAGATCAAGCATCGCCTGAGACATAGCCGAGTACCTCCGTGGCGTCTGCATGGGTGTTGAGATAGAAGATGGCGGCTTCGAATTTCGCTTTGTCCTGAGCGGGCAGGCTGATGAAGAGCGTGCCGACCGGCTCGCCCTGGATCGTGTCCATACCGCCATGGATCAGCTGCGGCACAAGGCCGGTGGCCGTTGCCACATCGTTGAAGAAAGCGCCGCGTGCGGCTTCACCTGAAAGCTTGACGCGGAGGATGGCGCGATCACCTGCCTTATCCGTCAGGCGCGCACGCCACGAGGCGGGCAGTTCCGGTGTCAGCACCTGCAACATGCTCTGCGTGACCGGCGATTGCGGGTTGGCGAAGACCTTCCAGACCGGGCCTTCTTCGGCAATCGCACCATGATCGAGCACGATAACGCGGTCTGCGATGCGGCGAATGACATCCATCTCATGGGTGATGAGCAGGATGGTCAGGCCAAGCTTGGTGTTGATGTCTTTCAACAGCGCCAGAATGGACTGGGTGGTTTCCGGGTCGAGCGCCGACGTCGCTTCGTCGGACAGCAGAAGGGCAGGCTCGGCGGCAAGTGCGCGTGCGATGCCGACGCGCTGCTTCTGGCCGCCGGAAAGCTGGGCCGGATAATGGTTTGCCTTGTCGGACAGGCCGACCAGTTCGAGCAACTCGGCGACACGGCGCGCACGCTCGGTCCTGGATTTGCCTGCGATCTTGAGCGGCAGGGCGATGTTATCCGTAACGGTCTTGGCCGAGAGCAGATTGAAATGCTGGAACACCATGCCGATGCGGCGGCGCAAAGGGCGTAATTCGGTTTCGCCGAGGCCGCTGATTTCGCGACCTTCGATTTGGATCGAGCCTGAGTCGGGCTTTTCGAGGCCGTTGACGCAGCGGATCAGCGTGGACTTGCCCGCGCCGCTTCGACCAATAATGCCAAGAATTTCGCCGCGCGAAACGGAGAGCGACACGCCATTGATGGCTGCCGTGTTACCAAACATTCGGCGCACGTCTTTCATCTCGACGATGGGCGCTGTTGCGGTGGATGGCGGTTCAATGAGCGTGGGGGTCACGGGGGTCACGTTCGTTTCTTCTATAGTTTGAAGCGCCGCTGCGCACAGCGGCAAACTGCAATCGGATAAGGCTTCAAGGAATGATGAGGCCTGGCTAAGCCATGGAGCTAATGCTCAACGCCGATGCTTTTGGGCAATTTTTTTTCATACGTCAATAAAAGCCGCGCCGGAAACACTTTCCGGCGCGGTGTTTTGCGGATGAAAAACCTATTTCCAGGCCGGAATTCCGGTGCCCTTATAGGCACGGTCAAGTTCGGCCTTCACGGCGTCGTTCTGGAACGACGCGACCAGATTCTTCACCCATTCAGCATTTTCATCTTCGGTGCGGACCGCGATGAAGTTGTTGTAAGGATTGTTTTCCTTCGATTCCCAACCGATGGCTTCTTCCTTCTTCAGACCTGCCTTGGCAGCCCAGTCATTGTTGACGATGGCTGCATCGAGATCGTCGATGGAACGACCAACGACACCGGCGTCGAGTTCCTTGATTTCAAGCTTCTTCGGGTTTTCGACGATGTCGATCGGCGTTGCGAGAATGCCTGCATCCGGCTTCAGCTTGATCAGGCCCTTTTCTTCGAGAACGCGAAGCGCGCGGCCTTCGTTCGACGGATCGTTCGGCACGCCGATGACGCCGCCTTCCTTGACTTCGTCGAGGCTCTTGAGCTTGCGCGAATAGATGCCAATCGGCCAGACAGCCGTGTAACCGGCAACGCTGATCTTGTAGCCGTGCTGCTTGATCTGCTCATCGAGATAAGGCTTGTGCTGGAAAGCGTTGGCGTCGATTTCCTTGCGCTCCAGCGCTTCATTCGGCTGGTTATAGTCGTTGAAGGTCACGCGCTCGATGTTGAGGCCGTGCTTTTTGCCTTCTTCGGCGACAACTTTCCAGACGTCTTCGTCTTCGCCGCCCATGATGCCGACCTTGATGGTCTTGTCTTCTGCATGGCTCGGAGCCGAGGCAAAGCCAACGGTCAGCGCTGCAGCGGTGAAGAGAAGGGCTTTCAGACCGGCGCGACGGCTCAAAGCGTAACGGGAAAGGGCTGACGACATTTTTGTTTTCCTTAGCTGAACATTTTGGAAAGCCGGTCCCGGATTGCGATCATTAGATGATCATTCTCCCCAGCCCTCCCTGATGCCGATAATTCCCGTTTGCATGGAATTAAACAAGGAAAATTTTTTCTGAAAATCGAGCCGCAGCAAATCTGAAATTGCGTTCACAGACGCGTGAGCGGATTGCCATTTCCGCTCACGGTTCTCTCAGGAATCTGGTTCTATCTATTGTCGGCGATAATCATCTGTGCGGCCTTCTCGGCGATCATCAGCGTCGGCGAATTGGTGTTGCCGGAGGTGATGGTCGGCATGATGGAAGCATCGGCGATACGCAATCCTGCAATGCCGTTGACCCGCAGGCGTGGATCGACAATCGCTTCCGCGTCCTGTCCCATGCGGCAGGTGCCGACCGGATGGAAAATGGTCGTGCCGATATCGCCTGCGGCTTTTTCCAGCTGTTCCTGCGTTTCATAACTCGGACCGGGTTTGAATTCCTCCGGGCGGTATTGCTGCAAAGGCGCCTGCGCAACGATATGACGGGTGAGGCGGATTGCATCGGCGGCGACGCGGCGATCGCTTTCTTCCGCCAGATAGTTCGGCCGGATGGCCGGTTGGGCACGGTGATCCGGCGATTTGGCGTGGATCGAGCCGCGACTGTCCGGGCGCAGATTGCATACGCTGGCCGTGAAAGCGGGGAAGGGGTGAACGTTTTCGCCGAATTTTTCGAGGCTCAGCGGCTGCACATGATATTGCAGATTGGCGGTTTCGTAAGACGGGTCTGAACGGGTGAAGACGCCAAGCTGGCTTGGGGCCATCGACATGGGGCCGGACTGGCGCAGCAGATATTCCAGCCCGATCATCGCCTTGCCGAAAAGCTTGTTGGCCTTCTCATTGAGGGTCGGAATTCCGGTGACCTTATAGGCGCAGCGCAGTTGCAAATGATCCTGAAGGTTCTCGCCAACCTGGCTGCGTTCCAGCGTGACCGGAATGCCTGCCTGCTGCAGCACGTCACCGCGCCCGATGCCCGACAGTTCCAGCACATGCGGCGAGCCGACGGAACCGGCAGCGAGAATGACCTCGCGCCTTGCCCTAACAGTGCGGGCCGCGCCGTTCTGGTCGAAGGTCACGCCGTTGGCGCGGAGTTCTGCAATCTCGATGCGGCGTACATGTGCGCCGGTTTCAACGCGCAGGTTTTTGCGTTCCAGCGCCGGGCGCAAAAAGGCCTTGGCGGTATTCCAGCGAATGCCGCGCTTCTGATTGACCTTGAAATAGGACACGCCTTCATTGTCACCGCGATTGAAGTCGTCGGTGGCGGGGATGCCAGCGGCAACGGCGGCATCGCGGAAAGCATCGAGAATATCCCAATGCAGGCGGGCGTTTTCGACACGCCATTCGCCGCCGGTGCCGTGCAAGGCGCTCGCGCCCGCATAATAATCTTCCGATTTCTTGAATAGCGGCAGCACATCGTCCCAGCCCCAGCCTTCGCAACCGGCCTGCCGCCAGAGATCATAGTCGCGGGCCTGACCACGCATATAGATCATGCCGTTGATCGACGAGCAGCCGCCGAGCACCTTGCCGCGCGGATAGCCGAGCGCACGACCGTTCAGGCCGGGTTCCGCCTCCGTGGTGAAGCACCAGTCGGTGCGCGGATTGCCGATACAATAGAGATAGCCGACCGGGATGTGGATCCACGCATAATTGTCCTTGCCGCCCGCTTCGAGCAGCAGGACGGAACGGTCGGGGTTCTCGGACAGTCGGTTCGCGAGCGCGCAGCCTGCCGTGCCCGCGCCAACGATGATGTAATCGTAGGTGTCGGTCATGATTGCATATCCAGTAAAATGCGGAGCCGCGATCAGCAGATGCAGCGGCTCATTGATGGGTGGTTACCCGAACAGTTTCTTTCCTAGACGTGAGGCATAGAACTCTCCGACGATACCTTTACGGAAGAGGATGACGCATGCCATGAAGATGAGGCCAGTGACGATTGTGACTGGGAAGTCGGATGTTGCGAGATAGTTCTGGAGGGCGACGACGAAGGCGGCACCGACGATGGGGCCGATCAGCGTGCCGAT
>NZ_JASAMQ010000019.1:0-17257 GCF_029909865.1 Ochrobactrum sp. 19YEA23
CGTCCCGATCGCCATGGAAGAGAAGCTCCGCTTCGCTATCCGTGAAGGTGGCCGCACCGTCGGTGCAGGCATCGTCGCTTCGATCATCGAGTAATGAATTATCATTGATCGGCGGTTCGCCGCCGGTCATTATGACGCCCAGCGTCATATAGGGGTATAGCTCAGTTGGTAGAGCGACGGTCTCCAAAACCGTAGGTCGCGGGTTCGAGCCCTGCTGCCCCTGCCATTTTTGAAACGGGTGTATGCGGCTTGACTGCATGCGCCCGTTTTCTATATAAGGATAAGTCTGGCAGCGTTTACGTTGCCTTAACTTTTTCGGCGCTGCTCGTATTGAGCGCTTTTATAGCGGTCTATGACATTGTCGGAGAATGATAATTTCCTGCCGGATTTGTTGGCCGGGCAGGGAAGGCCGCAATCACACGATTGAATGGTGTGGTAGAGCGGTGTGTGCAAGGGTCGGGTTTCCGACAAGCCTGTATGGTATTCTTTTAACCTTTGGGCTTGTGTTTTGTGGGAATCGATTCTATGTAACGTCAACAGACACGCGGTGCGTGGGGCTGATAATTCAGCTTTGCGCGCCGTATACGCGTGGGTTCCGGCTTCTGATTCGCTGATTGAAACGATTAGCTGCTCAAAGTTTGGAGGTCGCGCTCGATCAATGACAGAGCGGCAGATGGCATCCAAAACGAATCCGATCACCTTTCTTCAGCAGGTCCGCGCCGAAACGGCGAAAGTAACCTGGCCGACCCGGCGTGAAACGATTATCTCCACCATTATGGTGGTGATTATGGCGTTTCTGGCTGCTGCGTTCTTTTTCCTT
The DNA here is from genome assembly GCF_029909865.1 of Ochrobactrum sp. 19YEA23. Lineage (NCBI taxonomy): Bacteria > Pseudomonadati > Pseudomonadota > Alphaproteobacteria > Hyphomicrobiales > Brucellaceae > Ochrobactrum > Ochrobactrum sp. 19YEA23. The sequence goes on from NZ_JASAMQ010000019.1 coordinate 821, forward strand.
GCCGACCAGCTTATGGCCTATGGCGTAGAATTTATTCTCGGCCTTGGTCGATAAGTCAGGATTGGGGAGTTTTTAGATGACGGCGCGCTGGTACATTGTTCATGCCTATTCAAATTTCGAAAAGAAGGTGGCTGAGGACATCGAAGCCAAAGCTGCGCAGAAGGGTCTGTCCAATCTGATTGAACAGATCGTTGTGCCGACCGAAAAGATCGTTGAAGTGCGCCGCGGCCGCAAGGTCGATGCTGAGCGCAAGTTCTTTCCGGGTTACGTGCTCGTGCACGCCACGCTGACCGACGCTGTCTTTTCGCTGATCAAGAATACGCCGCGCGTCACCGGTTTCCTCGGTGACTCCAAGCCGGTTCCGGTTTCCCAGAAGGAAGTCGATCAGATTCTGAACCAGGTTCAGGATGGTGTTGATCGTCCGAAGACCTCGGTCTCCTTCGAAATCGGTGAGCAGGTTCGCGTTTCCGACGGTCCGTTCGCATCGTTCAACGGTATCGTTCAGGAAGTCGACGAAGAGCGCGCGCGTCTCAAGGTTGAAGTTTCCATCTTCGGGCGCGCGACGCCTGTGGATCTGGAATACGGTCAGGTCGATAAGCTCTGATCGTTTGCCCGCAAGGGTATTTCACTCCGGAGCGAGATCCTGAATTGAGCCTGAGGGCATAAGCGGGATCAAAAATCCAACCGGAGTGGAAGTGGTGGAAGGGAAGGCGGCTTAGCCGGTCGTCGATATCCGCACCACCGAACTGCCCGTCAGTCTGACATTTGTCTGATTGGCGTCAGTCGAAAGCCGGATTTTCCGGCGTCAATCGAGAAGCCGGTTTTCCGGCATTGTAAAAAAAGGCAGAAAGTAATGGCTAAGAAAATTGCAGGCCAGCTCAAGCTGCAGGTAGCAGCCGGTGCGGCCAATCCGTCGCCTCCGATCGGCCCGGCTCTGGGTCAGCGCGGCATCAACATCATGGAATTCTGCAAGGCGTTCAACGCTGCCTCGCAGGAAATGGAAAAAGGTTCGCCGATTCCAGTCGTGATCACCTATTACCAGGACAAGTCTTTCACTTTTGTGATGAAGACCCCTCCGGTGACCTACTTCCTCAAGAAGGCCGCTAACCTCAAGTCCGGTTCGAAGACCCCGGGCAAGGCAAGCGCCGGCACGATCTCCCGCGACAAGGTTCGCACGATCGCTGAAGCGAAGATGAAAGATCTGAACGCCGCTGACATTGAAGCAGCGATGCGCATGATCGAAGGTTCTGCCCGTTCGATGGGCCTGGAAGTGGTGGGCTGAGACGATGGCGAAGATTTCCAAGCGCATTAACAAGATCCGCGAAGGCGTCGATCGTAACAAGCTGTACGATCTGTCGGCTGCTATCGGCCTCGTCAAGGAACGTGCAATCGCCAAGTTCGATGAAACCATCGAAATCGCGATGAACCTCGGCGTTGACCCGCGTCACGCTGACCAGATGGTTCGCGGCGTTGTCAACCTGCCGAACGGCACCGGCCGTACGGTTCGCGTTGCTGTTTTCGCACGTGGCGACAAGGCTGAAGAAGCCAAGAAGGCTGGCGCCGACATCGTCGGTGCGGAAGAACTGTTCGAAATCGTCAATGGCGGCAAGATCGACTTCGATCGCTGCATTGCAACCCCGGACATGATGCCGCTCGTCGGTCGTCTCGGTAAGGTTCTCGGCCCGCGTGGCATGATGCCGAACCCGAAGGTTGGCACCGTCACCACCGACGTTGCTGCCGCTGTTGCTGCTTCCAAGGGCGGTGCAGTTGAATTCCGCGTCGAGAAGGCTGGTATCATCCATGCCGGTATCGGCAAGGTTTCGTTCGACTCGCAGAAGCTCGAAGAAAACATCAAGGCATTCGCTGACGCCGTCATCAAGGCAAAGCCGACTGCTGCCAAGGGCGAATACGTCAAGCGCGTTTCGCTTTCCTCGACCATGGGCGTTGGCGTCAAGGTCGATCCGGCAACCGTCAAGGTCGTTGCTTAATCTATCAGGGCTCCGGTTCGCCGGAGCCTAAGCCTTTCCTTCAGGGGAGGGCGCATCGGCGGCACGCCGGCATCGCGAAAGCGGTCAAAGTGCAAGAATTCCGGATCGTATGATCCGGATAGCCGGACGAAAGTCCGGTTATCCTGTCCGAGATTGCAGGCGGATCATCATCTTCGGGTGATAGTCCTTAAACATACGGCCTGCATGAGACGTGGAATAACCCTGTTTCGCGTGTGAACGCATGCAAGGTTTGAACCGTAGTTGCCTTTGGGCAAAGCCTGCTTCTGCAGGTGGCGCTGAAGGGGACAGGATCCTCGAACGTCGGGCTGACTGTGAAGTTCGTCCGACAAAGGCAACCCGGCAGGGCCATGTGGTCCTGCCTACTGGAGAGAGACAGTGGATAGAGCGGAAAAACGCGAATTTGTCTCGTGGCTGAACGGCGCTTTTAAAGAGTCCGGTTCGGTCGTCGTGGCCCACTATACCGGTCTCACCGTTGCGCAGATGAGCGATCTTCGCTCGAAGATGCGTGATGCAGGTGGGTCCGTTAAAGTCGCGAAAAACCGCCTTGCCAAAATCGCTCTTCAGGGCACGGAATCGGAAGGCATTTCTGATCTGTTTACAGGTCAGACGGTTGTTGCTTATGCAAACGACCCGATTGCTGCTCCGAAAGTAGCCGTCGAATTCGCCAAGACTAACGACAAGCTCGTTATCCTTGGCGGTGCAATGGGTGCAACGACGCTTAACGCTGATGGCGTCAAGTCGCTTGCTTCGCTCCCATCGCTCGACGAACTGCGCGCAAAGCTGGTTGGAATGATCCAGACCCCGGCTCAGCGTCTCGCAGTACTTACCAGCGCACCAGCGGGCCAGATCGCTCGCGTTATTGGCGCGCACGCCCGGAAGAACGAGGCGGCGTAAGGCCGTTTTTCGCTGTCAATTGTTCAAACCTTGAAACTAAGGAAATACCAAAATGGCTGATCTCGCAAAGATCGTTGACGACCTGTCGGCACTGACCGTTCTCGAAGCTGCTGAGCTTTCGAAGCTTCTCGAAGAGAAGTGGGGCGTTTCGGCTGCTGCTCCTGTAGCAGTTGCTGCTGCTGGTGGCGCTGCTCCGGCCGCTGCTGCTGAAGAAAAGACCGAATTCGACGTCGTTCTCGTCGATGGCGGCGCTAACAAGATCAACGTGATCAAGGAAGTGCGCGCAATCACCGGTCTCGGCCTCAAGGAAGCTAAGGACCTCGTCGAAGGCGCTCCTAAGGCTGTCAAGGAAGCCGCTTCGAAGGACGAAGCTGAGAAGATCAAGGCACAGCTCGAAGCTGCTGGCGCCAAGGTCGAACTCAAGTAAGTTCGGACTATTCTGGCGGATGGTTTTCCATCCGCCAGTTTCCGCCCGTCAGACGGTGGATCGACTAAGTGGAAACCCTTTTTCTGAACGCCAGAGCGGCTTTCAGGAAATGGGTTTTAGCCCATTAGAGCACCTAAAGCGCGAATCAGCGAATAGGGTGCACTGATACGACGAGATTGCGCATGGTCGGTTTCAGGTCTCATCAACTTGAAAAGCCATACGCTCGAAGGACCGCCGCAAGGCGGCGCATGATAAAGGCCGCAAGGCGTGAGCAAGCCGCAAGGCTATAGAACGAGGAGCGACGATGGCTCAGACCCATTCATTCAATGGTCGCAAGCGCGTACGCAAATTTTTCGGCAAGATCCCAGAGGTCGCCGAGATGCCGAACCTTATCGAGGTTCAGAAGGCATCTTACGACCAGTTCCTAATGGTTGCAGAACCATCCGGTGGGCGTCCTGACGAGGGTTTGCAGGCGGTTTTCAAGTCTGTTTTCCCTATCCTGGATTTCTCCGGCGCTTCCATGCTCGAATTCGTCCGTTACGAATTCGATCCACCGAAGTTCGACGTTGACGAATGCCGTCAGCGCGACCTGACCTATTCTGCGCCGCTCAAGGTGACGCTGCGTCTTATCGTATTCGATATTGACGAAGATACCGGCGCGAAGTCCATCAAGGACATCAAGGAGCAGGACGTGTACATGGGCGATATGCCGCTCATGACCGACAACGGCACCTTCATCGTCAACGGCACGGAGCGCGTGATCGTTTCGCAGATGCACCGTTCGCCGGGCGTCTTCTTCGATCACGACAAGGGCAAAACCCACTCTTCGGGTAAGCTCCTGTTCGCTGCTCGCGTCATTCCTTACCGCGGTTCCTGGCTCGACATCGAGTTCGATTCCAAGGACATCGTCTATGCGCGTATCGACCGTCGCCGCAAGCTGCCGGCAACGACGCTGCTCATGGCGCTCGGCATGGACGGCGAAGAAATTCTGTCGACCTTCTACAAGACCGTCACCTATTCGCGTGACGGCGACAACTGGCGCATTCCGTATTCCGCTGACCGCTTCAAGGGCATGAAGATCATTTCCGATCTCATCGACGCGGATACGGGCGAAGTTGTTCTGGAAGCCGGTAAGAAGCTCACGGCCCGTTCGGCCAAGCAGCTTGCTGAAAAGGGTCTGAAGGCCATCAAGGCTACCGAAGACGACCTGTTCGGCGCTTATCTGGCGGAAGACGTTGTCAATTACGCAACCGGCGAGATCTATCTCGAAGCTGGTGACGAAATCGACGAGAAGGTCCTCAAGACGCTGCTCGACACCGGTGAAACCGAGATCAACGTTCTGGACATCGATCATATCAACATCGGCGGTTACATCCGTAACACGCTGGCTGTCGATAAGAACGAGAGCCGTCAGGACGCACTGTTCGACATCTACCGCGTGATGCGTCCGGGCGAACCGCCCACGATGGATTCCGCCGAAGCGATGTTCAACTCGCTGTTCTTCGATGCAGAACGTTACGACCTTTCGGCCGTCGGTCGCGTCAAGATGAACATGCGTCTGGACCTCGATGCGGAAGACACCGTGCGCGTGCTGCGCAAGGAAGACATTTTGGCCGTGGTCAAAATGCTCGTGGAACTGCGTGACGGTCGTGGCGAAATCGACGATATCGACAATCTTGGCAACCGCCGCGTGCGTTCGGTCGGCGAGCTGATGGAAAATCAGTACCGCGTCGGTCTGCTCCGCATGGAGCGCGCGATCAAGGAACGTATGTCCTCGATCGAAATCGACACGGTCATGCCGCAGGATCTCATCAACGCGAAGCCCGCAGCGGCTGCCGTTCGTGAATTCTTCGGTTCGTCGCAGCTGTCGCAGTTCATGGATCAGACCAACCCGCTTTCGGAAATCACCCACAAGCGCCGTCTTTCGGCTCTTGGACCGGGCGGTTTGACCCGTGAGCGCGCTGGCTTCGAAGTCCGTGACGTGCATCCGACCCACTATGGCCGTATCTGCCCGATTGAAACGCCGGAAGGCCCGAATATCGGTCTGATCAACTCGCTTGCAACCTTTGCCCGCGTCAACAAGTACGGCTTCATCGAAAGCCCGTACCGTAAGGTGATCGACGGCAAGGTAACGAACGACGTTGTCTATCTGTCGGCCATGGAAGAAGCCAAGCACTCGGTTGCCCAGGCAAACGTAGAGCTGGATGCACAGGGCGGTTTTGTTGACGAATTCGTCATCTGCCGTCATGCCGGTGAAGTGATGATGGCACCGCGTGAAAACGTGGACCTGATGGACGTTTCGCCGAAGCAGCTCGTTTCGGTTGCAGCAGCGCTCATTCCGTTCCTTGAAAACGACGACGCCAACCGCGCCCTCATGGGCTCGAACATGCAGCGTCAGGCTGTGCCGCTCGTTCGCGCTGAAGCGCCGTTCGTCGGTACGGGTATGGAACCGATTGTGGCTCGCGACTCCGGTGCAGCGATTGCAGCGCGTCGTGGCGGTTTCGTCGATCAGGTCGATGCGACCCGTATCGTTATCCGCGCTACGGAAGATCTCGATCCGTCCAAGTCGGGCGTCGATATCTATCGTCTGCAGAAGTTCCAGCGTTCGAACCAGTCGACCTGTATCAATCAGCGTCCGCTCGTTCGCGTCGGCGATCCGATCGGTAAGGGCGACATCATTGCTGACGGTCCGTCGACCGATCTCGGCGATCTGGCTCTCGGCCGCAACGTGCTTGTCGCGTTCATGCCGTGGAACGGCTACAACTATGAAGATTCGATCCTCCTCTCGGAAAAGATCGTTTCGGACGACGTGTTCACTTCGATCCACATCGAGGAATTCGAAGTTGCCGCCCGTGACACCAAGCTTGGACCTGAGGAAATCACCCGCGACATTCCGAACGTTTCGGAAGAAGCGCTGAAGAACCTCGACGAAGCCGGTATCGTTTATATCGGTGCTGAAGTGCATCCTGGCGACATTCTTGTCGGCAAGATCACCCCGAAGGGCGAAAGCCCGATGACGCCGGAAGAAAAGCTTCTGCGCGCCATCTTCGGTGAAAAGGCGTCCGACGTTCGTGACACCTCCATGCGCATGCCGCCCGGAACCTACGGTACCGTTGTGGAAGTTCGCGTTTTCAATCGCCACGGCGTTGAAAAGGACGAACGCGCCATGGCTATCGAGCGCGAGGAAATCGAGCGTCTCGCCAAGGACCGTGACGACGAACAGGCTATCCTGGACCGCAACGTCTATGGCCGCCTCGCCGACATGATCGATGGCAAGGTTGCCGCTGCCGGCCCGAAGGGCTTCAAGAAGGGCACGACGATCAGCCGCGAACTCATGACCGAGTATCCGCGTTCGCAATGGTGGCAGTTTGCTGTTGAAGACGAAAAGCTTCAGGGTGAATTGGAAGCTCTGCGTGGCCAGTACGATGAATCCAAGAAGCTGCTCGAAGCACGCTTCATGGACAAGGTCGAAAAGGTACAGCGCGGCGACGAGATGCCTCCAGGCGTCATGAAGATGGTCAAGGTCTTTGTCGCTGTGAAGCGCAAGATCCAGCCAGGCGACAAGATGGCTGGCCGTCACGGCAACAAGGGTGTGGTTTCGCGCATTCTGCCGGTCGAAGACATGCCGTTCCTCGAAGACGGTACGCATGCTGACATCGTGCTGAACCCGCTTGGCGTTCCGAGCCGTATGAACGTGGGCCAGATTCTGGAAACCCACCTCGGCTGGGCTTGCGCTGGCATGGGCAAGAAGATCGGTGAGCTTCTCGACGTTTACCGCAAGACGGCCAATATTGAGCCGCTGCGCGAGACGCTGGAGCACATCTATCCGGACAACGACCGCAATGAGCCGATCCGGTCTTATGATGACGATTCCGTTGTCATGCTGGCCAATCAGGTGAAGCGCGGCGTGTCCATCGCAACGCCGGTCTTCGACGGTGCCGTCGAAGCCGACATCAATGCGATGCTGACGGATGCCGGTCTTGCGACCTCGGGTCAGTCGACGCTGTATGATGGACGTACGGGTGAGCCGTTCGACCGTCAGGTGACCATGGGCTACATCTACATGTTGAAGCTCCACCACCTGGTCGACGACAAGATCCACGCCCGTTCGATCGGACCTTACTCGCTCGTTACGCAGCAGCCTCTGGGCGGCAAGGCCCAGTTCGGTGGCCAGCGCTTCGGCGAAATGGAGGTCTGGGCACTGGAAGCATACGGTGCAGCTTACACGCTGCAGGAAATGCTTACGGTCAAGTCGGACGACGTGGCAGGCCGTACCAAGGTCTACGAAGCCATCGTGCGCGGAGACGACACGTTCGAAGCGGGTATTCCAGAGAGCTTCAACGTTCTCGTCAAGGAAATGCGCTCGCTCGGCCTCAATGTCGAACTCGACGACACGCGCGATGCTGAACAGCCGGCCCTGCCGGACGCTGCAGAGTAAAAAAATCGAGGCGCGCCATGGTCTTGCCGTGGCGCGCCCGTATACTCGTTTCCAGTGAAGGCGAATTTATTTGCCGCAAGAGGGAACGAGACTACGGCAAGCCAGTTCAAAACTGAGTAGTACCGCGATTTCTTTTCCGGATGGCAGGGATTTTCAGCCTGTCATCGACGACACACAGGGCGGCGGATCGCCCTTAAGGAGAACGGCATGAACCAAGAGGTCATGAATCTTTTCAATCCTCAGGCTCCAGCGCAAACGTTCGATTCCATCAGAATCTCGATCGCCAGCCCTGAGAAGATTCTGTCCTGGTCATACGGCGAGATCAAGAAGCCGGAGACTATCAACTACCGTACGTTCAAGCCAGAACGCGATGGTCTCTTCTGCGCGCGCATCTTCGGCCCGATCAAGGACTATGAATGCTTGTGCGGCAAGTACAAGCGTATGAAATACAAGGGCATCATCTGCGAAAAGTGCGGTGTTGAAGTCACGCTCTCGCGCGTTCGTCGCGAGCGTATGGGCCACATCGAACTCGCAGCTCCGGTTGCTCACATCTGGTTTTTGAAGTCGCTGCCGAGCCGTATCGGCACGCTGCTGGACATGACGCTCAAGGATATTGAGCGCGTCCTGTATTTCGAAAACTACATCGTGACCGAACCGGGCCTGACCTCGCTGAAGGAGCATCAGCTTCTTTCGGAAGAGGAATATATGATCGCCGTCGATGAATTCGGCGAAGATCAGTTCACGGCTCTTATTGGTGCAGAAGCTATCTACGAGCTTTTGGCTTCGATGGAACTCGAAAAGATTGCCGCCGATCTGCGCGTCGATCTGGCCGAGACCACCTCGGACCTGAAGCAGAAGAAGCTGATGAAGCGTCTGAAGATCGTCGAAAACTTTCTGGAGTCGGGAAACCGCCCGGAATGGATGATCATGAAGATCGTTCCGGTCATTCCGCCGGATCTGCGTCCGCTCGTCCCGCTGGACGGCGGTCGTTTCGCGACGTCGGATCTGAACGATCTGTACCGCCGCGTTATCAACCGTAACAACCGTCTGAAGCGTCTGATCGAACTGCGCGCACCGGGCATCATCATCCGTAACGAAAAGCGCATGCTGCAGGAAGCTGTGGACGCGCTGTTCGACAACGGCCGTCGTGGCCGCGTGATCACCGGCGCCAACAAGCGTCCGCTGAAGTCGCTGTCTGATATGCTCAAGGGCAAGCAGGGCCGCTTCCGTCAGAACCTGCTCGGCAAGCGCGTCGACTATTCTGGCCGTTCGGTTATCGTGACCGGTCCGGAACTGAAGCTGCACCAGTGCGGTCTGCCGAAGAAGATGGCGCTCGAGCTGTTCAAGCCGTTCATCTACGCTCGCCTTGACGCCAAGGGCTATTCGTCCACCGTCAAGCAGGCGAAGAAGCTGGTTGAAAAGGAACGTCCGGAAGTCTGGGATATCCTTGACGAAGTGATCCGTGAGCATCCGGTTCTTCTGAACCGCGCTCCGACGCTGCACCGTCTTGGCATTCAGGCCTTCGAACCCACTCTGATCGAAGGCAAGGCAATCCAGCTGCATCCGCTCGTTTGTACGGCGTTCAACGCCGACTTCGACGGTGACCAGATGGCTGTTCACGTGCCGCTGTCGCTTGAAGCCCAGCTTGAAGCACGCGTGCTGATGATGTCGACCAACAACATCCTGCACCCGGCAAACGGCGCGCCGATCATCGTTCCTTCGCAGGACATGGTTCTTGGCCTCTATTATCTGTCCATCGTGGCAGACAAGGAGCCGGGCGAGGGCATGATGTTTGCCGATATGGGCGAGCTTCAGCACGCGCTGGAAACCAAGACTGTCACGCTGCACACCAAGATCAAGGGCCGTTTCAAGACGGTTGATGCCGAGGGCAAGCCTGTGTCGAAGATTTACGACACGACGCCTGGCCGCATGATCACGGGTGAACTGCTGCCGAAGAACGCCATGGTGCCGTTCGACATCTGCAATCAGGAGATGACGAAGAAGAACATCTCCAAGATGATCGACCACGTCTACCGCCATTGCGGTCAGAAAGAGACGGTTATCTTCTGCGATCGCATCATGCAGCTCGGCTTTGCCCATGCCTGCCGTGCGGGTATCTCGTTTGGTAAGGATGACATGGTCATTCCGGACACCAAGGCGAAGATCGTTGCGGACACCGAAGCGCTTACGACTGAATACGAACAGCAGTACAATGACGGCCTGATCACTCAGGGCGAAAAGTACAACAAGGTCGTTGACGCTTGGGGTAAGGCAACCGACAAGATCACCGAAGAGATGATGGCGCGCCTGAAGGCCGTCGAGTTCGATCCGGTGACCGGTCGCCAGAAGCAGATGAACTCGGTCTACATGATGTCGCATTCGGGTGCCCGTGGTTCGGTCAACCAGATGCGTCAGCTTGGCGGTATGCGCGGCCTGATGGCCAAGCCGTCGGGTGAAATCATCGAAACGCCGATCATCTCGAACTTCAAGGAAGGCCTGACCGTTAACGAGTACTTCAACTCGACCCACGGTGCCCGTAAGGGTCTGGCAGACACCGCCTTGAAGACCGCTAACTCGGGCTACCTGACCCGTCGTCTCGTTGACGTTGCACAGGATGCGATCATTTCGGAAGTCGATTGCGGCGCCGAAATCGGTCTCACCATGCAGCCGATCGTCGATGCTGGTCAGATCGTGGCTTCGATCGGTCAGCGCGTTCTGGGCCGTACGGCTCTCGATCCGATCCTGCATCCGACCACCGGCGAAGTCATCGTCGAAGCCGGCCGCATGATCGAGGAAAAGGACGTCGAGATCATCGAGAAGGCGGCGATCCAGTCGATCCGTATTCGTTCGGCACTGACCTGCGAAACCCGCAACGGCGTTTGCGCCAAGTGCTATGGTCGCGACCTTGCACGCGGTACTCCGGTCAACCAGGGTGAAGCTGTCGGCGTTATCGCTGCTCAGTCGATCGGCGAGCCGGGCACCCAGCTCACCATGCGTACCTTCCACTTGGGCGGCACGGCACAGGTTGTCGACTCGTCCTATCTGGAAGCTTCGTATGAAGGTACCGTCAAGCTGCGTAACCGCAATGTGGTTCGCAACTCCGATGGCAACCTCGTGGTGATGGGCCGTAACATGGCTGTTCTGATCCTCGACAACACGGGCAAGGAACGTGCGGTCCATCGCGTGACCTACGGTTCGCGTCTGTTCGTTGACGAGGCCGACACGGTCAAGCGCGGTCAGCGTATTGCCGAGTGGGATCCGTACACCCGTCCGATCATGACCGAAGTTGAAGGCTACGTTGAGTTCGAAGATCTCGTCGATGGTCTTTCGGTTTCGGAATCGGCTGACGAGTCGACCGGTATCACCAAGCGCGTCGTTATCGACTGGCGTTCGACCCCTCGCGGTTCGGATCTCAAGCCTGCCATGGTCATCAAGGACAAGGCTGGCAAGATCCTCAAGCTGTCGAAGGGTGGCGATGCCCGCTTCATGCTCTCGGTGGAATCGATCCTTTCGGTCGAACCGGGCAGCCATGTGAAGGCTGGTGACGTTATCGCCCGTCTGCCGATGGAAAGCGCCAAGACCAAGGACATCACCGGTGGTCTGCCGCGCGTTGCCGAACTGTTCGAAGCACGTCGTCCGAAGGACCATGCCGTCATCGCAGAGATCGATGGTACCGTTCGTTTCGGTCGCGACTACAAGAACAAGCGTCGCATCATCATCGAGCCGAACGACGAAACGGTCGAGCCGGTCGAGTACCTCATTCCGAAGGGCAAGCCGTTCCATCTTCAGGACGGCGACGTCATCGAAAAGGGTGAGTACATCCTCGACGGCAACCCGGCGCCGCATGACATTCTGGCGATCAAGGGCGTCGAAGCTTTGGCTTCGTACCTCGTGAACGAAATCCAGGAAGTCTATCGTTTGCAGGGCGTTTTGATCAACGACAAGCACATCGAAGTGATTGTCCGTCAGATGCTGCAGAAGGTCGAGATCACCGATTCCGGCGATACCGGTTACATCACCGGCGATCACGTGGATCGTATCGAACTCGACGAGATCAACGAACGTCTGGTCGAAGAAGGCAAGAAGCCGGGTTACGGCAATCCTGTTCTCCTCGGTATCACCAAGGCTTCGTTGCAGACTCCGTCCTTCATCTCGGCTGCGTCGTTCCAGGAAACGACCCGCGTGCTTACCGAAGCTGCGGTTGCCGGCAAGATGGACACGCTGCAGGGTCTCAAGGAAAACGTCATCGTCGGCCGTCTCATCCCGGCTGGTACTGGCGGCATGACCAACCAGATCCGTCGCATCGCGACGGCTCGCGACGAGCTGATCATCGACGAGCGCCGCAAGTCTTCCGGTTCGTCGGAAGCCAATGCGATGCTGGTGGACATGACCAACAACGCTGCCGAGTAATCGGTAGATACAAAATTGAAAAAGGCCGCCTTTCGAGGCGGCCTTTTTGTTTGTCTCTATGAGCGGGAGAGGCGGCACCGTGAAAGCAAAAGAAAAAGGCGCATCCGGTTTTCGGAATGCGCCTTGTCCTATGAAGCATTTTCCGCAGAGTGCTTCGCACCCGTGCCGGAAAACCCCTCTCTAAATCTTACTCTTCTTCTTCGTCGTCGCCGTCGAATTCGATCAGCGCGACTTCACCGCTAAGAGCGGTTGCCCATGCACTTTTATGCGGCTCTTCGGCAGGCTCTTCGGTGAGGGTGCCCATCTCGAGAAGTTCGGCTTCATGATAACCTTCTTCGGCGAGAATTCCGAGAACGGTCTGAACCAGATCTTCGTCTTCGTCAGCCTTCATGAGCAGATGCACTTCGACGGGGGATTCTTCACCTTCGTTCCAGACGTCTGCGATGATGAGGTGGACCGTTGGCGAATCGTCGCCGGTGGATGCGGTAGTGGAAGACATTGAGAATCTCTTAATATTGGGTTGCGTTTCGACTCGGATGTGTTTCAATAACGGCTCCGGGGCGTCAACGCTATGCTGCCACGCAAAAATGACGGTTTTGATCGCGAAATAAGTGCGATTTAGCGCTGATCACAGCGCAATAACCTGTCCGGCCAATGCCGAAACGCCGGTTTCCTGCCCTTTGGCTAAGAAACTTGGCTCTGCTCCCTTGACGAAACGTCGCGAAAGACGTATCAGCAGCCCATCTGAGCCGATGTGAGACTGGCTTGTTCGGGACGACGCGTCCTGAAGTTCGTCTCAAACAGGGTTCGTTTTACGATCGAAATGCAATTTGCCGTTCGCATGAAGCGTCAGCTTCCTCTGCTTTTGTTCGGGGTGGTCACCGGTTGTCGTGACTTGTCCCGAATTCGTGCATCAGCATGGCGGTGAAACGGCCCATATGGGCGTGGATACGAGATTTTTTATAGAGGAAGGTTGTATGCCAACCGTAAACCAGCTTATCCGCAAGCCGCGCATTGCGCCGGTAAAGCGCAATAAGGTTCCTGCACTGCAGGCAAACCCTCAAAAGCGCGGCGTTTGCACCCGCGTGTACACGACGACCCCGAAGAAGCCGAACTCGGCTCTCCGTAAGGTTGCCAAGGTTCGTCTGACGAACGGCTTCGAAGTTATCGGTTATATCCCTGGTGAAGGGCATAACCTGCAGGAGCACTCGGTCGTCATGATCCGCGGCGGTCGCGTAAAGGACTTGCCGGGTGTGCGTTACCACATCATCCGCGGCGTTCTCGATACCCAGGGTGTCAAGAACCGCAAGCAGCGCCGTTCGAAGTACGGTGCAAAGCGTCCAAAGTAAGATTTTCCGGGGATACCGGCTGCCGTAAGGTGAGCTGAGCCCGATGTAATTGAAAGAAAAGACGAAATGTCTAGACGTCATAAAGCTGAGAAGCGTGAGATCAATCCGGATCCAAAGTTCGGCGATCTCGTTATCACGAAGTTCATGAATGCAGTCATGCTGCATGGCAAGAAGTCGGTTGCTGAAAGCATCGTTTACGGTGCGCTCGATTCAATCGAAGCCAAGGCAAAGTCCGAGCCGGTCGCGCTGTTCCATCAGGCGCTCGACAACGTAGCTCCGCACGTCGAAGTCCGTTCGCGCCGCGTCGGTGGTGCAACCTATCAGGTTCCGGTCGATGTGCGTCCAGAACGCCGCCAGGCACTTGCCATCCGTTGGCTCATCAATGCAGCTCGTGGCCGTAACGAGACGACAATGATCGATCGTCTTTCCGGTGAGCTGCTTGACGCTGCTAACAACCGTGGTTCTGCTGTGAAGAAGCGTGAAGACACGCACCGCATGGCTGAAGCCAACCGCGCCTTCTCGCATTACCGCTGGTAATCGTCGAAACCTATTCAAAGAGCGACTATCATGGCCCGCGAATACAAAATCGAAGACTACCGCAATTTCGGTATCATGGCTCACATCGACGCCGGTAAGACGACGATGACCGAGCGCATCCTGTTCTATACCGGTAAGAACCATAAGATCGGCGAAACCCACGATGGTGCGTCGACCATGGACTGGATGGAGCAGGAACAGGAACGCGGTATCACCATCACGTCCGCTGCTACGACCACGTTCTGGCAGGGTCAGGATGGCAAGAAGCGCCGCTTCAACATCATCGACACTCCGGGCCACGTCGACTTCACGATTGAAGTCGAGCGTTCGCTCCGTGTTCTCGACGGCGCAATCGCGCTGCTCGACGCCAACGCTGGCGTTGAGCCTCAGACGGAAACCGTGTGGCGTCAGGCTGAAAAGTACCACGTCCCGCGTATGGTCTTCGTCAACAAGATGGACAAGATCGGTGCTGACTTCTTCCGTTGCGTAGAAATGGTCGGTTCGCGTCTTGGCGCTATTGCACTTCCGGTTCAGCTGCCGATTGGCGCTGAAAACGAATTCACTGGCGTAATCGATCTGATCGAAATGAAGGCCCTGACCTGGGACGGCTCCATCGGCGCTGCTGCCGAAGTTGGCGAAATCCCAGCAGACCTCAAGGATCAGGCTGAAGAGTACCGTGAAAAGCTCATTGAGCTGGCCGTGGAAATTGACGAAGCTGCAATGGAAGCTTACCTCGAAGGCACCATGCCGACGAACGAACAGCTCCGTGCACTGATCCGCCGTGGTACCATCGACGTTAAGTTCCATCCGGTTCTTTGCGGTACGGCGTTCAAGAACCGTGGCATTCAGCCGCTTCTCGACGCTGTTGTGGAATTCCTGCCGGCTCCGACCGATGTTCCTGCAATTAAGGGCATCGACGTCAAGACCGAAACGGAAACCACCCGTGAATCTTCGGATGAAGCACCGCTTTCGATGCTCGCATTCAAGATCATGAACGATCCGTTCGTTGGTTCGCTGACCTTCGCCCGTATTTACTCGGGCAAGCTGACCAAGGGCATTTCGCTCGAAAACACCGTCAAGGGCAAGCGTGAGCGCATCGGCCGTATGCTGCAGATGCACTCGAACAGCCGTGAAGACATCGAAGAAGCCTTCGCAGGCGACATCGTTGCTCTGGCTGGCCTCAAGGAAACCACCACTGGCGATACGCTCTGCGATCCGCTGAAGCCGGTTATCCTTGAACGCATGGAATTCCCGGATCCGGTTATCGAAATCGCGATCGAGCCTAAGACCAAGGCTGACCAGGAAAAGATGGGCATCGCGCTCAATCGTCTGGCTGCTGAAGATCCTTCGTTCCGCGTCAAGTCGGATGAAGAATCCGGTCAGACCATCATCGCCGGCATGGGCGAACTTCACCTCGACATTCTCGTCGATCGCATGAAGCGCGAATTCAAGGTTGAAGCTAACGTCGGTGCTCCGCAGGTTGCTTACCGTGAATCGATCACCCGTCAGGCTGAAATCGATTACACCCACAAGAAGCAGTCGGGTGGTTCGGGTCAGTTTGCTCGCGTGAAGATCATCTTCGAACCGCATGATGGCGACGATTTCATCTTCGAATCGAAGATCGTCGGCGGCTCGGTTCCGAAGGAATACATTCCGGGTGTCCAGAAGGGTATCGAAAGCGTCATGGGTGCGGGTCCGCTCGCCGGCTTCCCAATGCTCGGCGTGAAGGCCACCCTGATCGATGGCGCATACCATGACGTTGACTCGTCTGTTCTCGCCTTCGAAATCGCGTCCCGTGCAGCGTTCCGTGAAGGTGCGCAGAAGGCTGGCGCCCAGCTCCTCGAACCGATCATGAAGGTCGAGGTTGTTACGCCGGAAGATTACGTTGGTGACGTTATCGGCGATCTGAACTCGCGTCGCGGTCAGATTTCCGGCACCGAAGCCCGCGGCATCGCCACGGTCGTCAATGCAAACGTTCCGCTTGCCAACATGTTTGGCTACGTGAACTCGTTGCGTTCGATGTCCCAGGGCCGTGCACAGTACACGATGCAGTTCGACCATTATGAGCCGGTTCCGACGGCGGTCGCACAGGAAATCCAAAAGAAGTTTGCGTAATCGGAGCGCATGTCTCCCGGAAGTGGATACCGGTTCCGGGAGAAAGACATGCGTAATCTAAAGGTTACGCTCCCAATCAAAAGAATGCCTGAGCAGGCTAAATTTACGGAGAGCTCAAATGGCAAAGAGTAAGTTTGAACGTACGAAGCCACACGTTAACATTGGCACCATCGGTCACGTTGACCATGGCAAGACCTCGCTGACTGCGGCAATCACGAAGTTTTTCGGTGAATTCAAGGCGTATGACCAGATCGACGC
>NZ_JASAMQ010000020.1:0-2500 GCF_029909865.1 Ochrobactrum sp. 19YEA23
TGGTTGCGGGGGCAGGATTTGAACCTGCGGCCTTCAGGTTATGAGCCTGACGAGCTACCGGGCTGCTCCACCCCGCGCCAGGGTGATTATTTTAGAACCGGTTGGGTATTTTGTGCGATTAACGCATGTTTGAAGTGTTTTGTATGTTTTAGAGAAGATGGTTTGATTTGTGTGCTTAGCAGACCTGGCAGCGACCTACTCTCCCGCATCTTAAGATGAAGTACCATTGGCGCTGGAGCGTTTCACGGCCGAGTTCGGAATGGGATCGGGTGCAGCCGCTCCGCCATAACCACCAGGTCGGCGAAGAACACAAATTGAGAAGCTGGTTAGGGCAGTAGGGGAATAAGGCAGTAGGTGAGTATGTTTACTCACTGCTTCATTCACTTTGCCGTCTTTCGTGCAGATAATAATAAGCACACGACTGTGTGCCGCCGGTAGTCCGGCGCGCCCGCGCAGCCGTCTGGCGAAGCCAGACTGGCGTGAGCGATATAGATCATCGAACGTTGTTCGATGGATATTGTAAATGGGAGTGATCAAGTCGATCGAGCTATTAGTACCGGTAAGCTGCATGCGTTGCCGCACTTCCACACCCGGCCTATCAACGTGGTGGTCTTCCACGGCTCTGATAGGGAATACTCGTTTTTAGGTGGGTTTCCCGCTTAGATGCCTTCAGCGGTTATCCCGTCCGTATATAGCTACCCTGCTATGCCGTTGGCACGACAACAGGTCCACCAGAGATACGTCCATCCCGGTCCTCTCGTACTAGGGACAGATCCTATCAATATTCCTACACCCACGGCAGATAGGGACCGAACTGTCTCACGACGTTCTGAACCCAACTCACGTACCGCTTTAAATGGCGAACAGCCATACCCTTGGGACCTGCTCCAGCCCCAGGATGCGATGAGTCGACATCGAGGTGCCAAACAACCCCGTCGATATGGACTCTTGGGGGTCATCAGCCTGTTATCCCCGGCGTACCTTTTATCCGTTGAGCGATGGCCCTTCCACGCGGGACCACCGGATCACTATGACCGACTTTCGTCTCTGCTCGACTTGTCAGTCTTGCAGTCAGGCAGGCTTATGCCATTGCACTCGACGAACGATTTCCGACCGTTCTGAGCCTACCATCGCGCGCCTCCGTTACTCTTTAGGAGGCGACCGCCCCAGTCAAACTACCCACCATACACGGTCCTGGACCCGGATAACGGGCCGCAGTTAGACATCCATATAGGCAAGGGTGGTATTTCAAGGATGACTCCACAATGGCTGGCGCCACTGCTTCAAAGTCTACCACCTATCCTACACATGCCGACACGAATGCCAGTGTAAAGCTATAGTAAAGGTGCACGGGGTCTTTCCGTCTAACCGCAGGAACCCCGCATCTTCACGGGGAATTCAATTTCACTGAGTCTGCGTTGGAGACAGCGGGGAAGTCGTTACGCCATTCGTGCAGGTCGGAACTTACCCGACAAGGAATTTCGCTACCTTAGGACCGTTATAGTTACGGCCGCCGTTTACTGGGGCTTCAATTCAATGCTTGCACATCTCCTCTTAACCTTCCAGCACCGGGCAGGCGTCAGACCCTATACGTCGTCTTGCGACTTCGCAGAGCCCTGTGTTTTTGGTAAACAGTCGCTACCCCCTGGTCTGTGCCACCCCCACCTAGTTGCCTAAATGGAGGTCACGCTTCTTCCGAAGTTACGCGTGCATTTTGCCGAGTTCCTTCAACGCAGTTCTCTCAAGCGCCTTGGTATTCTCTACCAGTCCACCAGTGTCGGTTTAGGGTACGGTCTATATGCAGGAGCTATTTCCTGGAACCGCTTCGCTGCAAGATCAATCCAATAAGACCTTACAACACACGCGATCCGTCACTACCTGCAGGCCCACGAATATTAACGTGGTTCCCATCGACTACGCCTTTCGGCCTCGCCTTAGGGGCCGGCTAACCCTGCTCAGATTAACTTTAAGCAGGAACCCTTGGACTTTCGGCGAGGGAGTCTCTCACTCCCTTTATCGTTACTCATGTCAGCATTCTCACTTCCGATACCTCCAGGATGTCTCACGACTGTCCCTTCACAGGCTTACGGAACGCTCCGCTACCACGCACATACGTGCATCCACAGCTTCGGTGTATGGCTTTAGCCCCGGTACATTTTCGGCGCAAAGACCCTTATTTAGACCAGTGAGCTGTTACGCTTTCTTTAAATGATGGCTGCTTCTAAGCCAACATCCTGGTTGTTTTGGGATCCTCACATCCTTTCCCACTTAGCCATAACTTAGGGACCTTAGATGGTGGTCAGGGTTGTTGCCCTCTTCACGACGGACGTTAGCACCCGCCGTGTGTCTGCCCAGTAGTACTCCCCGGTATTCGGAGTTTGATTAGGATCAGTAAGACGGTGAGTCCCCATAGCCCATTCAGTGCTCTACCCCCGGGGGTATTCGCTGGACGCTCTACCTAAATAGATTTCGCGGAGAACCAGCTATCTCCAAGTTTGAT
>NZ_JASAMQ010000021.1:0-2624 GCF_029909865.1 Ochrobactrum sp. 19YEA23
TATAGCGCGACAATCAGGATGAGACGCTTGCGACAATCTGGATGAGATTCTTAGGTCGCGGTCGGGATCAAATTATCATGCTGATTGCCGGTGACAAGTTCTTCTTCGTTTTCTGATTGCCGCTGCGCGACAGACAGCGTTGAGGTCCTGATTGTCGCAAACGAGGCCGGTCGGCCCCGCTGGCGTTTTTCCTCAAGCGCGGTTCTGCGGCGATAACTTTCGACATTCATCTCGAAGATCGTGGCATGGTGCACAAGCTGGTCGACTGCTGCGAGTGTCATGGCAGGATCTGGAAAGACCCGGTTCCACTCTCCGAACGGCTGGTTGGCAGTGATCAAGATCGACCGGTGCTCGTATCGTGCCGAGATCAGCTCGAATAGCACGCTTGTTTCCGCCTGGTCCTTGGTGACGTAGGCGAGGTCATCGAGGATGAGCAAGTCGTACTTGTTGAGTTTATCGATGGCAGACTCAAGCTGCAGTTCCCTGCGGGCGACCTGAAGCTTCTGCACAAGATCGGTAGTCCGGGTGAACAGGACCCGCCATCCGTTCTCGATCAGCGCAAGGCCGATAGCCGCAGCAAGATGGCTCTTTCCTCCACCGGGCGGACCGAACATGAGGATGTTGGCTCCCTTGGCGAGCCAACTGTCGCCGGCGGTAATTGCCATGACCTGCGCCTTCGAGATCATGGGTACCGCGTCAAAGGCGAAGCTGTCCAAGGTCTTTCCGGGCGGCAGGTGCGCTTCGGCGAGATGCCGTTCAATCCTGCGATTGGCACGCTCTGCCAGCTCGTGCTCGGCAATAGCCGACAGAAAGCGAGCTGCTGGCCATCCTTCCCGGTCCGCCTGCTCGGCAAATTGCGGCCACAGCGTTTTGATGGTCGGTAGCCGAAGTTCGTTGAGCATGATGGCGAGCCGTGCTTCGTCGATTACGTGGGCGTTCTTCATGCGGCTTCTCCTGTCCCGATCAGGGCCTCATAACCGTTGAGCGATGCGAGCTGCACATGAACGGTAGGCAGCTTGGCTGGATCCGGACCGAAGAGCGTTCGCATGGCGACCAGATCCGGTAAATCGCCCGCATCCAGGGTCCTGGCCAATTCTTTGGCAAGTTCGCGCTCGCAACCGCGGTCATGCGCCAATGCCAAAAGCTCAACGGTGATCTTGCAAGCCTGCTTGTCGGGAAGATGCTCGATGAGGGCTTCGAAGGCCTTGCGATATTCCGGACGCGGGAAGAGTTTGTCGCGATAAACGAGGCCGCGGAGCGCCATCGGCTTCTTGCGCAGGGAATGGATGACGTGGTGGTAGTTGACGACCTGATCGTGTCGCCCGTCGGGGTGGCCGCGTCCGCGGCGCAACGTCATCAGATGCGTACCGCCGATGAAGACATCCAGCCGATCATCGAACAGGCGAACTCGTAGCCTGTGGCCGATCAGGCGGGATGGCACGGTGTAGAAGACCTTGCGCAAGGTGAAGCCGCCCGTCCGGGACACAGTGACGACAATTTCTTCGAAGTCCGTGGTCCTGCGCTCTGGCAGCGCCTGCAGATGGGATCGCTCAGCATCGATACGCTTGCCATGGGCAGCATTGCGACGGCTGACGATCTCGTCGACAAAGGCGCGGTAAGAACCGAGATCGTCGAACTCCTTAGTCCCCCGCATCAGCAGGGCATCATGAACGGCGCTCTTGAGATGGCCATGGGAGCTTTCTATCGAGCCGTTCTCATGCGCGACGCCTTTGTTGTTGCGCGTCGGCGTCATTCTATAATGGGAGCAAAGCTGGTCGTATCGGTGCGTGAGATCGACCTTGGCATCGGCGTCGAGGTTGCGGAATGCCGCCGAAAGGCTGTCGCTTCGATGATAAAGCGGCGTACCACCTACGGACCACAGAGCATTTTGAAGCCCTTCGGCCAGCGCGACAAAGCTTTCCCCGCCGAGAATAACATGGGCATGTTCGAAGCCCGACCAGACAAGCCGGAAGTGATAGAACAGGTGATCAAGCGGCTGGCCGGCGATGGTCACACCAAGACCGCTGGCATCGGTAAAGTCCGAAAGGCCCAACCGGCCTGGCTCGTGCGTCTGGCGGAAGATAACCTCCTGCGCTTCGCCATGGACAGCACGCCACGACCGAATGCGTCGTTCAAGCGTGCGGCGGATACCTTCAGACAGTTCTGGATGTCGGCGCAGCATCTCGTTGTAGACAGCGACGGCACGGATGCCGGGTGCGGCCTTCAAGAGCGGGACGACTTCAGTCTCGAATATTGGCTCCAAGGGATCAGGGCGGCGGCGTCCACGCGGCGCTTTGCTCTGAGATGGTAGTTGCACCTCCTTGTCGAGGCGGTATGCCGTAGCTCGGCTGATCGACGCTTTTGCTGCGGCGACCTCTACGGAATGCGTTTGTCGGTACTTCATGAAGAGTCTCATCTGATGATCGGTTACATGGCAACCCGGCACAAACTGGTTCTCCAATCCAGAAAACCGCAAATGTACCGGACCGACCGCGATCTTGAGACGCCAAATTCTGCGCCGCGCCGGGGTATGACTACGATCGGGCTACGCCCTCACTTCGTCACACCCCGGCGCGAGTCTCATCCTGATTGACGCTGAATCTCACCTAGATTGCCGCTATGCA
>NZ_JASAMQ010000022.1:0-2542 GCF_029909865.1 Ochrobactrum sp. 19YEA23
GTAAGCCCACGGTGAAGGCCGTCTTGCGATGACGGCCTGCTGACTGCCAGTCCTAGTGGTAACACTAGGAGTAGTCATATGACGAAGCATCCAATTGAGGTGATCACGTCCGTGGAGCGCCGTCGGCGCTGGTCACGCGAAGATAAAGAGCGCCTCGTCGCTGCCTGCTTTGAGCCAGACGCGGTAATCTCCGAGATTGCCCGCGCGGCCGGCATCCATGTCAGCCAGTTGTTCCGTTGGCGCAAAGAGCTTTGCCGGATCGAGGAGCCAAGGTCTGATACGGCGACTTTGGTGCCGGTGATCGTATCCGAGGCCGCTTCGACAGTCTCTCCCGTTCAGCTGGAAGCGCCCACCACATCCCATCCTCGTCGGAAGCGCAGTGATGTAACGATCAAGCTCGGCCGGGGCCGTCGGGTCCGCGTGGATAGTGAAATTGACACGGACGCGCTTGGCCGGATTCTCGATTGCGTATTGGGTCTGCGATGATTCCGGTTCCTGTTGGCGTGAAGGTCTGGTTGGCGACAGGCCATACCGATATGCGCAAAGGCTTCCCCGGTCTGTCCTTGATGGTGCAGGAGGTGCTGAAGCGCGACCCGATGTGCGGTCACCTGTTCGTATTCCGTGGCCGAGGCGGCGGCCTGATCAAGGTGATCTGGCATGACGGCCAGGGCGCTTGCCTGTTCACGAAGAAGCTGGAGCGTGGCCGCTTCATCTGGCCATCAGTGGCCGATGGCACGGTGGTGATCACGCCTGCGCAGCTCGGTTATCTGCTGGAAGGTATCGACTGGCGGATGCCGCAAAAGACCTGGCGGCCGACGTCGGCCGGATAAGCAAAAACACTGGAATGATGGGGTCAAATATGATTCCATCCTGTCATGAGCGACGCGACCGAAGAGCTTCCGGACGACCTTGCCAGTGCCCTTGCACTGCTGGCCCAGGAACGCGCTCGACGTGTTACAGCCGAAGCAGAAGCGGCAACCGCCAAGGCAGAAGCCGCCAGTGCAAAGGCACTCGTATCGCATTCCGAAGCGCTGATCGCTCGGCTGAAGCTGGAGATCGACAAGGTCCGCCGTGAACTCTACGGCAGCCGGTCCGAGCGCAAGGCGCGGCTCCTGGAGCAGATGGAACTGCAACTCGAGGAATTGGAAGCGGACGCCGGTGAAGATGAATTGGCCGCGGAGATCGCAGCCAAAGCCTCAGCCGTCAAAGCCTTCGAGCGCAAGCGCCCATCACGCAAACCGTTTCCTGAACATCTGCCGCGCGAACGCATCATTGTCGCCGCTCCCACGAATTGCGCCTGCTGCGGATCGGCTAAACTGTCAAAGCTCGGTGAGGACATTACCGAGACCCTGGAGGTCGTTCCGCGCCATTGGAAGGTTATCCAGACGGTGCGAGAGAAGTTCACCTGCCGCGAGTGCGAGAAGATTACGCAGCCACCAGCACCCTTCCATGTGACGCCCCGCGGTTTTGCAGGGCCGAACCTGCTGGCGATGATCCTGTTCGAGAAGTTTGCCCAGCACCAGCCGCTCAATCGCCAGAGCGAGCGCTACGCCCGCGAGGGCGTCGACCTCAGCTTATCGACGCTGGCCGATCAGGTTGGAGCATGTGCCGCGGCATTGAAGCCCATTCACTCCCTGATCGAGGCGCATGTCCTTGCTGCCGAACGTCTGCATGGTGATGACACAACCGTGCCGATCCTGGCCAAGGGAAAGACCGATACCGGTCGCATATGGACCTATGTCCGGGATGACCGACCATTCGGCGGGCTCTCACCGCCGGCCGCCCTTTATTATGCCTCGCGGGATCGACGGCAGGAGCATCCGGAGCGCCACCTGAAGACCTTCACCGGCATTCTGCAGGCGGACGCCTATGGCGGCTACAATCCGCTGTTCAAGGTTGATCGCGATCCCGATCCGCTGACCCAGGCACTCTGTTGGGCACACTCGCGGCGCAAGTTCTTCGTGCTCGCCGACATTGCCGCAAACGCCAAGCGTGGAAAGAACGCCGCGCCGATCTCACCCATGGCGCTTGAAGCTGTCAAACGGATCGACGGCCTGTTTGATATCGAGCGGGAGATCAACGCTCTTACGGCCGATCAACGCCTGGATCGTCGCCGCAAGGAAAGCCGGCCGCTCGTTGATGATCTTCAGGCCTGGCTTCAAACCGAGCGGGCAAAACTCTCACGCAGTTCCCCGGTCGCCGAGGCGATTGATTACATGCTCAAGCGATGGGACGGCTTCACGTCATTCCTGGACGACGGCCGGATTTGCCTGACGAACAACGCCGCCGAGCGAGCGCTCAGAGGCTTTGCGCTCGGCAGAAAGTCGTGGCTCTTCGCCGGATCAGACCGCGGTGCAGATCGTGCAGCCTTCATGGCCACGCTAATCATGACGGCAAAGCTCAACGACATCGATCCCCAGGCGTGGCTTGCCGATGTCCTTGCCCGTATCGCGGACACGCCGATGACCAAGCTGGAGCAACTGCTTCCTTGGAATTGGACGCCTCCGACAGTCAACGCTCAAGCGGCCTGACCTGCGGCCTC
>NZ_JASAMQ010000023.1:0-1882 GCF_029909865.1 Ochrobactrum sp. 19YEA23
ATGGATCATGGCATGGTGACGGAGAACTTCCCGACCGCCGAGCTGCCCGACCGCATGGCAGCCCTGAACGAAGCGCTGGGGGTCTGACATGACAATGATTTTTGGAATACCTTTGCAAGCGCTTCTCGGGCAGTTGCTGGTTGGCCTCATCAATGGCTCGTTCTATGCCATGCTGAGCCTTGGCCTTGCCATCATCTTCGGGCTGTTGCGCATCATCAATTTTGCCCATGGCGCACAATATATGCTGGGCGCTTTTGTCGGCTATCTGCTGTTGAGCTGGCTTGGCATCGGCTATTGGCCAGCGCTTATTCTGGCCCCGATCATCGTCGGTCTTGGCGGGGCGATCGTCGAGCGCGTGGCGCTGTCACGGCTTTATAATCTCGATCCGCTCTATGGCCTGCTCTTCACCTTCGGCCTGGCGCTCGTGATCGAAGGCACGTTCCGCTATTATTATGGCGCGGCCGGACAGCCCTATGCGGTGCCGCCGTCGCTTGCTGGCGGGCATAATCTCGGCTTCATGTTCCTGCCGAACTATCGCGCCTGGGTGGTCGTGGCCTCGCTGATCATCTGCCTTGGCACCTGGCTTCTGATCGAAAAGACCAAGCTTGGCGCTTATTTGCGCGCCGCCACCGAAAACCCGACACTGGTCAAAGCCTTCGGCATCAATGTGCCGCTGCTTCTCACCTTCACCTATGCGCTGGGTGCGGGTCTTGCAGGCGTTGCCGGCATCATGGCGGCCCCGATCTATCAGGTCAGCCCGCTGATGGGCTCCAACATCATCATCGTGGTCTTTGCCGTGGTGGTTGTCGGCGGCATGGGATCGATCCTCGGCGCCATCATCACCGGCTATGTGCTGGGGCTGGCCGAAGGGCTCACCAAGGTCTTCTATCCGGAAGCCTCCAGCATCGTCATCTTCGTTATCATGGCTATCGTCCTTCTGGTGCGACCCGCCGGACTGTTCGGGAAGGAGGCCTGATATGGCTGATACCGCTCTTAAAGCAACGGCTGCAAGCCATGGTGCTGCTTCATCCCGCAAGCCTGCGATCAACAGCCTGTCGGCGGTCATTCTCGTCATCGCCATCATCGCACTGGCCGCCGCACCCTTCGTGGTCTATCCGATCTTCCTGATGAAGATGCTGTGTTTTGCGCTGTTTGCCTCCGCCTTCAATCTTCTGCTTGGCTATACCGGCATTCTCTCGTTTGGCCATGCGGCCTTCTTCGGGGGCGCTGCCTATATCACCGCGCATACGGTGAAGGAATGGGGCGTGACGCCGGAAGTGGGGCTGATCCTCGGCGTTCTTGCCGCCGCAGCGCTTGGCCTTGTCATCGGCTATCTGGCCATTCGCCGTCAGGGCATCTATTCGACCATGATCACGCTTGCGCTGTCGCAGATGTTCTTCTTCTTCTGCCTGCAGGCGGCCTTCACCCATGGCGAGGACGGCTTGCAGGGCGTGCCGCGCGGATATCTGTTCGGCTTCATTGATCTCAACAACCAGATGAACATGTATTACTTCGTGCTGGCCGTGTTCGTGCTTGGGGTCTTCGCCATCTGGCGCATCACCAACTCGCCCTTCGGCATGATCCTGAAATCGGTGCGCGAGAACGAAAACCGCGCCATATCGCTCGGCTATTCCGTCAATCAGTACAAGCTGGCCGCATTCGTGATGTCGGCAGGCCTTGCGGGCCTTGCAGGCGGCATGAAGGCGCTTGTCTTCCAGTTTGCAACGCTGACCGATGTCGGCTGGCAGATGTCGGGCGAGGTCATCCTGATGACGCTGCTTGGCGGCATCGGCACGCTGATCGGCCCCATCGTCGGTGCCGCCTTCGTCGTCGCCCTCCAGAACTATCTCGCAACATCCGACTTCCCAGTCACAATCGTCAC
>NZ_JASAMQ010000024.1:0-1439 GCF_029909865.1 Ochrobactrum sp. 19YEA23
CTAGCACTACTTTGGCAGATTGATTATTTAGGGCTTCCCTCCGCGGAGTTTCGGTGATTCATAAGGAACCAGCTTTTGAAGGGAGCTGGTGATGAATGCTGATTGTATGGACGACCTCGAGCACTGGCTTCAGCCATTTTTGGCGGGTCTTTCGCATCGAGCCCGACGCAGGATGTGTCCGCTTTACATTGCGGGACTGATTGGGCCAGGCGACCGTAAGAGCGTGCAACCGATGGCCGCGCGCGCAGACGATGTCGGCTACGATCAGCTTCATCATTTTGTTGCGGCCGGGGTTTGGGACAGCTCTCCGCTGGAGGCCGCGCTACTGAAGGAGGCCGATCGTCTGGTCGGCGATCAGGCGGGCTTTCTCGTCATCGACGACACAGCATTACCGAAGAAGGGACAATATTCAGTTGGCGTCGCGCCTCAATACGCTTCGTCGCTTGGCAAGACATCCAATTGCCAGTCACTGGTGTCTGTGACCCTGGCCTCGCGCGAAGTGCCCGTGATGGTGGGCCTTCGGCTCTTCCTGCCCGACACATGGACGAATGATCCTGAGCGGATGAAGCGGGCGCGCGTCCCGAAGGATCGACAGGTCGCTCTTACAAAGCCGGAGATCGCCATCGAAGAGATTGATCGTGTCATCGCTTCAGGCTCGCGTTTTGGCTGTGTGCTTGCTGACGCGGGCTACGGGTCGAGCAGCGCTTTTCGTCAGGCTCTGAGTGAGCGCGGTTTGCTGTGGGCAGTCGGATTATCGCGGCGTCAAAACGTATATCCGGCCGATGTTGATCTGATCTTCCCGGTGGCGACTAGCGGCAGGCGCCGTCAATATCACATCCCGGACCAGCCGCCGGTCTCTGCCGAGGCGATGCTGTCTGGCGAGAAATGGCACAAGATAAGCTGGCGGCGTGGCACTAAAGGCCGGTTGACATGCTTGTTTGCGGCTCGACGTGTCCGCGTTGCGGATGGTCATAAGCACCGGATGCTCGACAATCGCATGCAATGCATGCCAGGCGAGGAGATCTGGCTCGTCGGCGAACGCCGGTCGACTGGCGAACAAAAATACTATGTGTCCAACTTACCATCCGATACGAGCCTCAAGATACTTGCCGCCACGATTAAGGCCAGATGGATCTGTGAACAGGCACATCAGCAATTGAAGGAAGAGCTCGGTCTCGACCACTTCGAAGGTCGATCATGGACTGGATTACATAGACACGCCTTGATGACCATGATCGCCTACGCCTTTCTCCAAGCCCGCCGCCTTAAAGCTGCGGGACGGAAAAAAAAGAGTCGGCGGTCCACCGCCACAACCGAGCATGCCAGCAGTTAGACAAGCCATTCTCGACCTCTTCATGCGGTCGCCACCCGGCAGATGCCCGCACTGTCAGAAGCTCCTGGCACACGCCCGAGAATCTAAACTGCCAAAGTAGTGCTAG
>NZ_JASAMQ010000025.1:0-1140 GCF_029909865.1 Ochrobactrum sp. 19YEA23
ATGGGACTGGTGCGTTCGTTCCAGATTTCGGCCACCTTCCCGCATCTGACCGTGCTGGAAAACGTCAAGGTGGCGTTGCAGCGCCCGAACGGCCTTGCCACGCAATTCTGGCGTGCGCTTTCAGCGCTTGATCGGCTGGACGCGAGAGCCGTCGAGCTTCTGGAACGCGTCGGCCTTGCCGATGCCCGTCATGCACTGGCCGCCGATCTGTCCTATGGCCGCAAGCGCGCGCTGGAAATCGCCACCACACTGGCGCTCGATCCGAAAGTGCTGCTGCTCGATGAGCCGATGGCCGGCATGGGCCATGAAGACGTTCACACCATTGCCGCCCTCATTGCCGATGTCGCGAAGGATCGCGCCGTTTTGATGGTGGAACACAATCTCAAGGTGGTGGCCGATATCGCCCACCATGTCACGGTGCTGCAACGCGGCGAGATCCTCGCCTCTGGCAGCTATGCCGACGTCTCGAAGGACGAGCGCGTGCGCACCGCCTATATGGGAACCGAACATGAATAAAGGCCAACCGCTCCTGTCCGTGCGCGGACTGAATGCCTGGTATGGTGAAAGCCATGCCCTGCATGGCGTCGATCTCGACATCTGGCCGGGCGAAACCATCACGCTTCTGGGCCGCAACGGCGTCGGCAAGACGACAACCTTGCGCGCCATCATGGGCATCATCCGCAAGCGTACCGGCACGATCACGCTGGACGGCCGGGATATCATGCGCGTGCCCTTGCACCGCATCGCCCATGCGGGTCTGGGCTTCGTGCCGGAAGAACGCGGCATCTTTGCCACGCTCAGCGTGCATGAGAACCTGCTGCTGCCGCCGGTCGTCGCAAAAGGCGAGCAGAGCCTGATGTCATTGGACGAGATTTACGCGCTTTTCCCGAACCTGCATGAACGGCGCAACAGCCCCGGCACCAAACTGTCGGGCGGCGAACAGCAGATGCTGGCCATTGCGCGCATCCTGCGCACCGGCGTGAAGGTGCTGCTGCTGGACGAGCCGACCGAAGGTCTGGCGCCTGTCATCGTGCAGCGCATCGGCGATGTGCTGGTGGAATTGAAGAAGCGCGGCATGACCATCCTTCTGGTCGAGCAGAACTTCCGCTTTGCCGCCAAGGTCGCAGACCGCTTCTATCT